>JBMOOS010000021.1:0-310304 GCA_049324415.1 Pseudomonadota bacterium | reverse complement strand
GCCAACGCAAACGATGCCAAGCCACGAGAAACGCCCGTGAAGGGAGCCAAAACTGATACCCCGCACTTTAATCCCTTTAGCCTCACAGTAGGGCGCTGAAGTTTTGAGCGCCGATTACGACCCTAGTGGTGCGATTCCAACGGATGGTCCCCATCTGTTGGAGAAATCGCACCACAGATTCACTAACTTAGTGGTCCACTTTTCCCAAACGGATGGATCCATCCGTTTGGGGCGGACCACTAGTTACCGTGTTGCGATCGTATTTTTACTTATTTGAGTATCGACGCCGGCAGTTTGGCAGCAAGTGGTTAAAAAACCATGAGGCAAGGTTGAGCGGGCGTTGGCAATGTCACCTATAGAGTGCATTTAAGGATTTGGATGCTCGGGCCGTTTCTACATGCCCTTAAAAGGCGTTGCGGGGTCAAATATTTCTTAATCCGGACAGCCTTAGCATGACGGCTCTCTTCAGCGCGCCTTAAAACCAGCGCCAAGCGATGAAAGGTCAGGCATGCAGCCCGCGCCGCTGGGAAACTACACATTCGTCAAGACGAAGGCGCTCTTTGGACACAGTGGCTGGTGGCCGGAAATAGCCGTCCTCGTCTTAGGAGTTGGCGCGGCGATCCTGTTTCATGGCATGCCGGTCAGCCATGACGTGGTCTGGCAGATGTGGCTGGCCCGGCAAATCGCCCATGGCGTCGAGCTCTACGCCGATATTATCGAGATCAACCCGCCCTTATGGTTCTGGCTTGGGGCGTCCGTGCAAGCGGTCGCGGAATACTTCGCCCTCAAGCCAGTGCAGGTGCTGGTGGGCGGCGTCTTCTTTTATGCCGGGATCGCCCTTGCACTCATTGCCTGGCTGATCAGAGCGCAAGCCCCGGTCTGCCGCGCTGTCATTCTGCTGACGGCCTTGATGGCGATGGTGGTGCTGCCCATCAGCGACTTCGGCCAAAGGGAGCATCTGGCCCTCATCGGCGCGCTTCCCTATGTTTTTGTGATGGCGCGGCGCCGCCAGGGCCAAGCCCTTCCAATACCCTTGGCATTTCTTGTCGGGCTTGCCGCGGCGCTGGGCTTTGCCTTGAAGCATTATTTTCTCCTGGTCCCGGTTTTTTTGGAGCTGTGGCTTGTTGCCGCCCTTGGCAAGTCCTGGCGCCCTATGCGCCCAGAAACGCTCGCCCTATTGGCCGCCGCCGCTCTTTACGCAGCAGCGGTGGCGCTCTTCACGCCGGCGTTTTTTACCGTGACCGCGCCTATGGTCGCCCTTGCCTATTCTGGCTACGACATGTCCCTGCAATGGCTCTTTTTCACGCCCTGGGCGCTGATCTGGGCGCTGGGCCTTGTCGGGATTTTTTCCTTACGCCACTCTCTGCCGCCCTTGGCGGTGGCGGCGCTTCTCGCTTTTCTGGGCTTTGCCCTTGCCTATTTTCTCCAGCAGAAAGGCTGGCGCTATCATGGCCTTCCCGCTTCGGGAAGCCTCGCTTTGGCGACGGCGGCGATCATGGTTTCCTGGAAGCGGCCCCTGCGTCAAGCCGCGCGCCACCCGGCGGTGATTGCCGTCGGCCTGCTGCTGCTGCTTTTCGCCGGGCAAGGCGGGGCTTATTCCAACCCCTTCAAGGCGGCCATGCGCCAAGCCATGGGCGGGGCCAAGCCTGGCGATGTGGTGATGGTGTTCTCGGCCCATGCGTCCCTTGCCTGGCCGATGGTGGACAATGCCGGGTTCATATGGCCCTCGCGCTATTTCACATTCTGGATGCTGCCCGCCATCGCCCGAGGGACATCGCCCGAAAAATCGCCGGATCCTGGCATGAGAAGCCTGGCGGATCGTTTCCAAGAATTAGCGCGTAGCGTTCGAGCGCAGACCCGCAAGGACCTTTTTTGCCACCCACCACGGCTCATCATCGTCGACGATGGCGGGCGCGGAGGCGCCGCCCCAGGCGGGGGTTTCAGTATTTTTGAGTTTTTCAAACAGGACCCGGGATTAAAAAGCCTCTTCAGTCATTACCGGCGGACGGGCACGGTGGACCGCTTCACCACCTATGTTCTGGCCGATGACTGGCGCCCGCCAGTGCCCGCGGACTGCCGGATCATCTATTGACGCCGCCCTCGGCGAGGGCTGAAGGCGCCTTTCACGCCTCGGGGCCGAGCATCTTTTCCGGGCGGACCGCCGCGCGGAATCTTTTTTCGCTTACCAAACCAAGCTCCAGCGCGCTTTGCAGCAAGGTGATGCCTTTTTCATGGGCGTTCTTGGCGACCTTGGCGGCGTTGTCATAGCCGATTTCGGGGGCGAGCGCGGTGACCAGCATCAGGCTTTCATTGACGATTTTGTCGATGCGTGCGCGGTTGGGCTCAATACCCGCAACGCAGCGGTCGGTGAAGGAGCGCACGCCGTCGGCCAGGAGGCGGATCGATTGCAGGACATTGTAGATGATCACCGGCTTGAAGACATTGAGCTCGAGATGGCCGCTGGCGCCGGCGATGGTGACCGCCACATGGTTGCCCATCACTTGCGCCGCCACCATGGTGAGGCTTTCCGCCTGGGTGGGGTTGACCTTGCCGGGCATGATGGAGGAGCCGGGCTCGTTCTCGGGCAAGGAAAGCTCGCCCAGGCCGCAGCGCGGACCGGAACCCAGAAGGCGGATATCGTTGGCGATCTTCATGACGCTGGCGGCGATCACGTTGAGGGCGCCGGACAGCTCCACCAGCGCGTCATGGGCGGCGAGGGCCTCGAACTTGTTCCTGGCGCTCACGAAGGGGTGCTTGGTGATGGCGGCGACTTGCGCCGCGAAGGCCTCGGCAAAGCCCTTCTTGGTGTTGAGCCCGGTGCCGACCGCGGTGCCCCCTTGCGCCAGCTCGTAAACCCGCGGCAAGACGGCCTTGACGCGCACGATGGCGAGCTCGACCTGGCGGGCATAGCCGGAAAACTCTTGTCCCAATGTGAGGGGAGTTGCGTCCTGAAGATGGGTGCGGCCGATCTTGACGATCCGCCGCCAGGCCTTTTCCTTGGTTTTGAGCGCCTTGTGGAAGTGGGTGAGGGCGGGGATGAGCCGCTCCGCCGTCTCCAGCGCGGCGGCGATGTGCATGGCGGTGGGGAAGGTGTCGTTGGAGGACTGGGCGCGGTTCACATGGTCGTTGGGGTGGACGGGGTCTTTGGAGCCCAGTTTCCCGCCGAGGATCTCGATCGCCCGGTTGGCGATGACTTCATTGGCGTTCATGTTCGACTGGGTGCCCGAGCCGGTCTGCCAGACGACGAGGGGGAACTGGTCGTCCAGGGCGCCCGCCGCCACTTCGCCGGCGGCTTGGGAAATCGCCTTGGCGCGCTTGGCGTCGAGGTTTTTGAGTTTCAAGTTGGCCCGCGCCGCCGCCAGCTTGACGATGCCAAGGGCGCGGATAAGGGGGACCGGCATGGTCTCGTCGCCGATGGGGAAGTTCTCGATCGAGCGCTGGGTCTGCGCCCCCCAATATGTGTCCGCCGGCACGGCGATGGGGCCGAAAGTATCGCTTTCCATGCGGACTTTTCGGCGCGGTGCGCGCGCGGGTCTCTTGGCGGCCTTGGCCATGCTGGGGCTCCCCTCTTAGAAATGGACGTTTAAGGGAGGTGTTTTAGGGCTTTTTGCGGAAGGCGTCGAGGGCCACGACCTTGGGCCCGCCAGGACCGGACGGGTCCTTGGGGACTTCGTTTTGCGCCTGCGCCTCGACCGCCGATTTGGCGGTCGCGGGGAGGGATGCGGTGGCCTCTGTCTCCACTTCCTGGAACTGCAGGCCGAATTGCACCGAGGGGTCGACAAAGCCGATCATGGCGGCGAAGGGAATGACGAGATGCTCGGCCTTCTGGTTGAACGACAGGCCGATTTCGAAACGATCGTCATGGACTTGCAAATCCCAGAAGCGGTGTTGGACGACGATGGTCATCTCGTCGGGATATTTTTCCAACAGCCAGGGCGGCAGCACGACGCCGGGGGCGCGGGTCTTGAAGGCGATATAGAAATGATGGCCACCCGGCAAGCCTTGTTCCATGGTGCGCGCCAGCACCCGGCGCACGACCCCGCGCAGGGCATCCTGCATAAACTCTTCATAGGGAATCTTACTCTCGCCGGTCATGACCTCTCCTTAGCCTTCCAGAGCCATTGTTGCATGCGCGCCGGGCTTGCCGCCAATGATTTCACGCGCGCCCAGGCCATGAAGCGGCGGGATGAAGAAAGGGTGGGGGGCTTCTGTTGCCCGGCGCCCCCCGGGCCGCGCTCTATAGCGAACCTAATTTAGGCGGTAAAGCCTGCCTTAGGCGGCGAGAGCCAATGCCTCATTGTCGTTGGCATTTGTGAATATGACCCGTTACGGCGGAATCATACCGGGCGAAAGCAAACGTCTTTCAGCATGCGTCGATCCTAGTTCGGCCCCATCACATGGGCAGCGGGTGATTGCCCGCCCACTTGCCCTTCTACCCATGTGGTGGAGCCGCCGGGTACCGCCCCCGGGTCCGCCATACCTAGTGCACGCCGCGTTTATCGCCATAGCCGGCACGCCGGCATTTGTGAATATAAGGCCTCGCAGCTCAAAATTGAAGGCCGGGATGGAGGCGAAGGGAAAATTTATCCCATCTCCATCAACAGGCCAGGGGCAAGCGCTCTTGACCTCGTCGTCCTCATCGAACGGACGCTAAAAACCCATCAAGGCGAGCACCTCGCGCCGCGCCTTTTCATCCTCGCGAAACAGTCCGGCCATGCGGCTGGTGGTCATCACCACCGCAGGGGTTTCCACCCCGCGGCAGGTCATGCAGGCATGGGTCGCCTCGATCACCACCGCCACCCCCACCGGCTCCAGAACCTCTTGGATGGCGCCGGCGATTTCAGCCGTCAAGCGCTCCTGCACCTGCATCCGCCGGGCGTAGGCATGGACCACGCGGGCGAGCTTGGAAATGCCCACCACCCGATTGGCCGGCACATAGCCGACATGGGCCTTGCCGATGATGGGGGCAAGGTGATGCTCGCAGTGGGAGACGAAGGGGATGTCCTTCAGCAGCACCACTTCGTCATAGCCGCCCACTTCCTCGAAGGTGCGGGCCAGATAGGCAAGGGGGTCTTCCTCATAGCCGCGAAAATACTCGCGGTAGGCGCGCGCCACCCGGCCTGGCGTCTCGGCCAGGCCCTCGCGTCCCGGGTCCTCGCCAGCCCATTCGATCAGCGTCCTCACCGCCGCCAGAACCTGTTCGGGAATGCCGTCGTCGCGATTGCTGCCAGCCACCGATACCCCTTTCCCGTCAGCCAAGGCCCAAGGCCTTCTCGGCACTGACATAAGGCTCCCCAAGGTCGCGGGCAACCGCTTCATAGGTCAGCTTGCCGCGATAGACATTGAGCCCGTTGCGCAGATGCGCATCCTCGCTCAGCGCCTTTTTATAGCCCTTGTTGGCGATCGCCAGGGCAAAGGGCAGGGTGACGTTGTTGAGCGCGAAAGTCGACGTGCGCGCCACCGCGCCCGGCATGTTGGCGACGCAATAATGCACCACGTCGTGCACTTTGTAAGTGGGGCTGGCGTGAGTGGTCGGCTTTGACGTCGCAAAACAACCGCCCTGGTCGATGGCGACATCGACCAGGACCGAGCCGCGCTTCATGCGCTTGACCATATCCTCGCTCACCAGCTTGGGCGCCGCCGCGCCGGGGACGAGAACGGCGCCGATCACCAGATCGGCCTCGAGGAGGCATTGCTCCAGAGCCTCCGCGGTCGAGAACATGGTGGAAAGCTTGGAGCCGAACTGAAAGTCGAGCTCCTGCAAGCGGCGCACCGATTTGTCCAACACCGTCACTTGGGCTTCCATGCCCATCGCCATGCGCGCCGCGTTGGTGCCGACGACCCCGCCGCCGATGATCGCCACCTTGGCCGCCGGCACACCAGGAACGCCGCCCAGCAGCATGCCGCGTCCCCCCTGCTCCATTTCCAGGCAATGGGCGCCGGCTTGGATCGACATGCGCCCCGCCACCTCCGACATCGGGGCGAGCAAGGGAAGGCCGCCGCGCGCGTCGGTCACCGTCTCATAAGCGATGGCGATGGAACCGGAGGCCAACAACCCCTTGGTCTGCGCCGGATCGGGCGCGAGATGCAGATAGGTGTATAATATCTGGCCTTCGCGCAGCATTTTAAGCTCGGACGCTTGCGGCTCCTTGACCTTGACGATCATGTCGGCGCGGGCGAAGACCTCCTCGGCGCCCCCGGCGATCTCGGCGCCGGCGGCGCGATAGTCATCATCGCCAAGGCCGATCTCGAAGCCGGCGTTTTTCTGCACCACCACGCGATGGCCGTTGTGAATAAGCTCGCGCACGCTCGCCGGGGTTAATCCCACGCGATATTCATGGGTCTTGATTTCCTTGGGTACGCCGATCAGCATGCTGCCCCTTTCTGCCAAAAATAGTGACGCCGCCCGCAACAGGGCGCCGCGAGGTGTCCCCGTTTATCCCGCCGCGAAGCCAAGGTGAAGGGGAAAGCGTGAGCCCTGTCGCTAATTTGCACAATGATCCACCCCTGGCAAGGGCGGCTGGGCCCATATATGTCAAGGGGTTGCCTCCCTTCGCACCAACAGGCCAAGCCCTGCCCAAATCTTGATGTCGATGGCGGCAGCGCCACAGTTCCTGGGTGATTCCTGGGTCATGCCTGCCGCCTTAACGCAATGGCCAGAGAACCAAATCCGGAAGAAGGGCAATAAGCACCACCAGGCCCGCCATCAGAAGAAAGAACGGCAGGCTGGCGCGGGCGATGCGGCCCAGGGGCTCGCCGGTCAGCTCCTGGACGATGAAGAGGTTGAAGCCCACCGGTGGGGTGATCTGGCTCATCTCGACGACGATGACGAGGAAAATGCCGAACCAGATCGGGCTGAAGCCAGCGCCAAGCGCGATGGGAAGGGTGACCGGCAAGGTCATCAAGATGAGGGAAAGGCCATCCATCACCATCCCCAGAAGAGCATAGAGGGCCATCAGCAAGATGACGAGGGCGAGCGGCGTCAGGCCCAGCCCGGCGATGAAGCTGGCAGCGCGCGCCGGAACCCCGAATAGGGCGACGGCCTTGGCCAGGAAGAAGGCGCCGGCAAGGATGAGGCCAAGCATCGAGGTGGTGCGCACCGCGCCCATCAGGGCATCGACAAGCCCGGCGATGGTGAGGGCGCGCTGGGCGGCGGCGAGGATGAGGGCGCCGGCGACGCCGACGGTAGCGGCCTCGCTGGGTCCGGCATAGCCCAGCGCCATGCTGCCGATGACGAGAAGAATGAGCGCCGCCACCGGTCCAAGTTGGCGAAGCGTGGCGAGGCGCGCGCGCCAGGAGGGTGTGCTCTCGGGCTTCGGAGCAAGCCCGGGCTTAAGCCGCGCACGGATGGCGATGAAGGCCATGAAGCCAGCGGCGAGGAGGAGCCCCGGGGTGATGCCGGCGATGAACAGGTCGATGATCGAGACTTCGGCGAGAACGCCGTAAAGGATGAGGACGATCGAGGGCGGGATGAGAAAGCCCAGCGTGCCGGCGCCGCACAGCGAGCCGATGGCAAGGTCGCGGTCAAAGCCGCGCCGCGCCAGCTCGGCCAAGGTGATGCGGCCCACCGTCGCGGTGGTCGCCGCCGACGAGCCGGTGACCGCGGCGAACAGGGTGCAGCCGGCGACATTGACGTGGAGGAGCTGGCCGGGAATACTGGCAAGCCAAGGCGCCAGGCCGGCGAACAGACCTTGCGAAAGCCGCGTGCGGTTGAGGATTTCTCCCATCAGGATGAACAGGGGAAGGGCGGCGAGCTCCGGCGCGTTGAGGCTGCGCCAGACATCGCCGGCAAGAAAGGCGATGACGTTCATCTCGCGCAAGAGGGCAAGGCTGAGAGCCCCGGCCGCCATCAAGGCGATGCCCACCCATACGCCAAGGCCGAGAAGGGCGATGAGGATCAGCAACAGCATGAGCCCCGGGCCAAGCATCAGGCGCGCGCCTTGGGCAGGGCGGCGCAGGCCAGCAGGCGGATGAGGCGGGCGATGAGCGCAAGGCCAAGGACAACCGGGCCCAGCGCCAGCAGCGCCTGGGGATAGACAAGCGGCGTTGCCGAGGGGAAATAGGAAACCACGCCGTCGGCGCCGCTGGCCGCCGCATAGGCCAGCATCGCCCAGCTTAGATAAGCGACAAGGGCGAGGGAAAAGACGGTCGCCGCGACCTCGAGGGCCCAGGCAAGGGCCGGCGCCAGCCGCGCGCCCACGAGGCCGACCCGGATATGGCCGCCAGCGCCAAGGGTCCAGCCGCTGCCCAGAAGCAGGCTCGCTGCCACCATATAGCCGGCATATTCGACGCTGATGGCGAGGGAAGAACCGAAAAGGTTGCGCAGCAGGATTTCGCCAAGGCTCAGGCAAAACAGCCCTGCGAGGAGCGCGGCGGCGGTCCACGCCGCGGCAAGGCAGATGCCATCGATCAGGCGTAAAAGGCGGTTCATGGCCGCGGCTCGTCCAAGGGCGCGCGCCCGGTCGCGGCAAGATAGGCGTCCAAAATGGGTCGCGCCGCCGGCACCCGGGCGGCGAAGTCCCGCCACAGGGGGCGGGCGGCGGCGCGCATTTCGGCGGCCATCGCGGGGCTGGGTCCAGCGACGATCATGCCTTCGCTCAGAAGCCGCGCCATCTGCCGGGTGTCGTCGCCCGCCGAGACCGCCCAGAATTCCGGCTCCATCGTGCGCGCAAGTCTTTCGATGGCCAGCCGGTCGGCGGCGGCGAGCCGGTTCCAGGCGGTGAGGTTGACCACCAGCATATTGGAGATCCAGACATGATTGGTGCGGTAGATATAGCGTAAGAACGCCCAGTATTTCTGCGCCGCCGCCGTGGTCGCCGAGGTGATCGTCGCACTCACCGCGCCGGAAGCCAGCGCGGGCACCACGTCGGGCGCCGGCATTTGCACCGGGCTTAACCCGAGGCGCGCCATCAGTGCGGTGGTGTTGGCGTCCTGGGTGCGGATCTTGACGCCGGCCAGGGCGGCGAGGTTGTCCACCCGGGTCTTGGTGTAAAGATTCTGATTGGGCCAGGGGACGAGATAAAGGACTTTAAGGCCATGGCGGGCGAAGGCCGCGTCCACTTGGGGGCGCAGGAAGCGATAGAGAAGCTTCAGCTCGGCCGCGTCATCGACCAGGAAGGGCAGGGCCTCGAGGCCGAGAATGGGTTCGCTTCCCACCTGCTGAAAGCCCGCCATTTCCACCAGCGGCACCACCCCGTCGGCGGCGGCGCGCAGCGAATCAGGCCCCTTGACGCCAAGGGCCGCCCCGGGATGGACGGTGATGCGCACCCGCCCCTCGCTCGCCGCTTGGGCGGCGGCAGCAAAGCGCAGCGCGTTCTGGGTATGGAATTCGTTGAGCGACCAGGGAAGCGACAAGTCCCATTGCCGCGTTGCTTGCGGGTGAATTCGCGCCAGGGCGAGGATAAGCACCGGCAGGCCCAGAAGCAAGGCGGCGAGAAGGACAAGCTGGCGCCCCTCCAGGGGTCCTTGCCATCCGCCGTCAAAAGCCTCTCCGCCGCTACCCTCGTTCATCCCGCCATCCTGCCCAGGGAATGGCCCTGGCACAAGCGCGGCCGAGCGCGATACTCGGTTTTTATCGCGCGCCCGGGCCTTGGATCATGGGATGAGAATGTCTATGCTCGCTCGCCGCACAATCATGGAGGACGACCATGCGCGCCGACACTATGCTGGAGACCATCGGCAACACACCCCATGTCCGGATAAACCGTCTGTTTGGCGCCGATCATGAAGTCTGGATCAAGCAGGAACGGGCCAATCCCGGCGCCTCGATCAAGGATCGCATCGCGTTGTCCATGGTCGAGGACGCGGAAAAGTCGGGAAAGCTCGTCCCCGGCGGCGTCATCATCGAGCCCACTTCGGGCAATACCGGCATTGGCCTTGCCCTCGTCGCGGCGGTGAAGGGCTATAAGCTCATCCTGGTGATGCCGGAATCGATGTCCATCGAGCGCCGCCGGCTGATGCTCGCCTATGGCGCCGAATTCGTCCTCACCCCTAAGGAAAAAGGCATGAAGGGCGCGGTGGAGAAAGCCACCGAGCTGGTCGCGGCTACGCCCAAGGCATGGATGCCGCAGCAGTTCGAGAACCCGGCCAATGTGGCGGTGCACCGCCACACCACGGCCCAGGAAATCCTTAAGGATTTTCCCGAGGGCCTCGATGTCGTCGTCACCGGCGTCGGCACCGGCGGGCACATCACCGCCTGCGCCGAAGTGTTGAAGCAGGCCTGGCCGGCGTTGCGGGTGTTCGCGGTCGAGCCGACCTTGTCGCCGGTCTTGTCCGGCGGCGCGCCGGGGCCCCATCCCATCCAAGGGATCGGCGCCGGCTTTGTCCCCGCGGTGATGCGCCTTGACCTGATGGACGGCGTCATCAAGGTCGATCCCAACGACGCCAAGGACATGGCGCGGCGCGCGGCGCGGGAGGAAGGCATGCTGGTGGGGATTTCATCGGGCGCCACCCTGGCGGCGATTGGCAGCAAGCTTGCCGAGATCCCCAAGGGCAGCCGCATCCTCGGCTTTAACTACGACACTGGCGAGCGTTATCTGTCGGTGCCGGACTTCCTGCCCACCGAGGGTTGAGAAAGGCGGGTTATTTCTAACGGAGTGGTTAATGACGCTTCGTTAACGCCTGGCGCTTAACCTTCGCCCTCGGTTGCCGGCGCGCGCTGGCGCTAAGTGGACAAGGTCATGCCCGGCAACGGACGCTGCATTTCCTGTCTGGACCAGGGGGGCCGGACTTGACCGCCAAGGGGTCCGCGCCGTTCGACGAGCAATTGCTCCTCGCGCAGCTCAAGCTGGTGTCCGCCAAGGGCCGGCTGGCTATTTTGAGCAATGTGGTGAATGCCGGCCTGCTGGTCTATCTTTCCCGCCAGGCCTTGGTGCCGGTGATCGCCGCCGGCTGGATCGGCTATCTGCTCGCCACCATTTTGGTGCGTTTCCTCATTTTCTGGCGCTTCAACCGGGCGCCAGCGCAGCTTCCGGCCACGGGCTGGGCGCGGCTTTTCATCGTCGGGGCGCTGCTCACTGGCCTTGGCTGGGCGGCGGTGGCGTGGGCCATCGCCAGCATCGGCGATATCGCGCAAGTCGCCATCGTCGCCTTTTTCGTCTCAGGCCTCACCGCCGGCTCCTTGACCCTGGGCGGTGCCTTTCGGCCGATGGCCCTTGCCTTTTCCGCGCCGCCCTTGCTGGCGCTCAGCCTGGCGCTGGTTTTGCGCGATGACGAGGTCAGCCGGCTGCTGGCTTTCGTGGTCCTTCTTTATGCTATTGTGGTATATAGCGTGCTCGCCTTCATCTCCAGCGCACTCGTGCAGTCCTTGCGCTACGGCAAGGAAAACGAGCGCTTGGCGGCATCGCTCGAAGACGCCCTGGCGCGGGCGGAAATCGCCCGCGCCGCGCAAACCCGGCTCGTCGCCAATGTCAGCCATGAAATCCGCACGCCGATGAACGCCGTCATGGGGATGATCGACCTGGCTAGGGCGAATGCGTGCCAGCACGAACGGGAGAAATATCTTGGCGTTGCCCGCGCTTCGGCGGGCGCGCTGTTGCACATGCTCAACGACCTGCTGGAGCTCTCGTGCCTCGACATCGGCAAGACCCGGTTCAAGTCCGAGTCAGTAAACCCCCTTCGCCTTGTATCCGAGGTGGCGGAGCTGTTCCGCCCCGCCGCTGCGCGGGCAGGGCTTGGCCTGTCCGTGGAAAACGCCTGGCCGCAAGAGCTTGCCATGCTGGGCGATGGCGACCGGATCCGGCAGATCCTCGTCAATCTTGTCGGCAACGCCGTCAAGTTCACCGAGCAGGGGAGCATCGTTCTTCATGTGCGCCTCGCCGCCCGTGACGGCGATGACCAGGCCATGGAAATCGCCGTCGCCGATACCGGCATCGGCATCGCCGAGGCTGATCTGGAGCGCGTTTTCCAGCGTTTCCAGAAAGCCGACGCCGGCCCTGGCCGCCGCCATCAGGGGACCGGACTGGGGCTTGCCATCGCGCGCGAACTGGCGCGGGCGATGGGCGGCGATCTGACCGGGGAAAGCACGCCGGACAAGGGCAGCACCTTCACCTTGCGCCTGCCTTGCGCCATGGCGCCGGCGCCATGGCGTGCGTCCGGGGCGACGAAAGACGAGAAAATCCCGTCCGCGCCGCCTGGCCTTGGCGCCAAGGCGCGTGTTTTGCGGGCGCTCGTCGTCGATGATGTGGAGACCAATTGCCTGCTGCTCGCCTCGCTGCTGGAGCAAGCCGGCATCGGCGTTGAAATCGCCCGTGACGGCGCGCAGGCCCTTGCCCGTCTGGCGCAGCACGAGGCGCCGGCGATCGATATCGTCCTGATGGATATCCAGATGCCGGTCATGGACGGCCTCGAGGCGACCCGCAAGATTCGCGCCGGCGGTGCGCGGGACAAGGCGGTGCCCATCATCGCCGTCACCGCCAACGCTTTTAAGGAGCAGCGAGAAGCATGCGCTGCGGCGGGCATGCAGGGCTTTGTCACCAAGCCCGTCGATAGCCAAGCGCTCCTAGCGGAAATCCAACGGGTCACAAGCCCCTCCGCCCCCGCTTAGTCTCTCATTAACGGCGCCTTAAGGGGGCGGGCGGCACAATCGGCCGGCAGTCGTGTTCTCGCCCTGGGCCCCGCGTGACCGGCGAGCTGGCATCGCCATGGTTGAGTTGAGGGCCCGAGTCAAAGGGAAGTCGCCGTGTCGCAAGATTGGGGGGCCGAAATCCATACGCACCCGGCGGACGGCGATGATATGCTTCTTGCCGAGCGTGTCGGCCTTTTGTTCTCTTATAATTATCTTGCCGCCATCGGCTGTGCCACCGCCGCGCTCCTCATTTATTTGGCATTGCGCGGCGATGCCGCGATGGCGCAGGCCGGCGAATGGCTGTTCGCGGTGCTCGCCCTGGAAGGGGTACGCCTTGTCATGACCGCGCTTTACAAGCGGGGCGGGCATAAGCGCTCGAGCCAGTTCTGGGCCAATGCCTTGACCGCATGGAGCCTTGCCGGCGGACTGATCTGGGCTTTTCTCCCCGCCCTGTTTCTCAGCGGGGCCAATCTCCAGCAGGCCGGCTACATCATCTTGTTCACGGTCGGCATTGCCGCCGGCTCGGCGCTGGTCTATGCCACTTATCTGCCGGCGGCGCTCGCTTTCATCGTTCCCATCAGCCTTTCGCTCGCTTATTGCTTTTTCCTCATGGGCACGGCGCAAAGCCAGATTCTCGCTGCCGTCATTGTTCTTTACACCGCTTTTCTGTGCAAGCTCGCGCATCAATTCCAGGGCTTCATGGTGGATTTCATCCGCCGGCGGATGGAGAAGGAGAAACTCGCCGGACGCCTGCACCTTGCCCTCGCCGAGGCCGACGCCGCGCGCGAGACGCAAAAGCGCATGACCGCCAACATCAGCCATGAAATCCGCACGCCGATGAACGCGGTCATCGGGATGATCGAGCTCGCCAAGAAAGCCTCGCAGGCGGCGGAGAAGAACCAGTATCTCGCCATTGCCGGCACCGCCGCGCAGGGGTTGTTGGGGTTGATCAACGATTTGCTCGACCTGGCGCGGCTCGAGCAGGGGCGGATCGAGTTGAAGGCCGCGCCGTTTGACGCCAACGCACTCATTGCGGAAATCGAAGCGCTGATGCGCCCCGAGGCGGCGCGTAAAGGTCTTGGCTTTGCCATCGAGACCAGCCTTCCCGCCGCCCTCTGGCTCGAAGGCGATCGTGGGCGCATCCGCCAAATCATCGTGAATTTGCTCGGCAACGCCATCAAGTTCACCGATGCGGGGGAGATCGGGCTGCGGGTGGGGCTGGTGGTCACCGGCCGTTCCGAAGCCGAGCTTCATATCAGCATCACCGATACTGGCATCGGCGTTGCCGAAGCGGATCAGGAACGGATTTTCGAACGCTTTCAAAGGGCGAACAGCGCCGGCGCGGCGCAAAGAACCGGCAGCGGCTTGGGGCTTGCCATCGTGCGCGAGCTTATGACTGTGATGAACGGCCGCCTCGCCCTCCACAGCCAATTGGGCAAGGGCAGCCGCTTTGAATTGGCGATTCCCTGCCTCCTCGGCACGCCCCTGCCCGAGAAGACCCCGCAAGCTGAAGCAGCGCCCAGCGCGCCGCCGATCTCGCCGGCGCCCGTGCCTGCGTCAAAGCCGGCCGTGGGCCCAGCCTCAAGCCAGCCTCATGTCTTTATCGTCGACGACAACGAGATGAACTGTGTGCTGATCCAGGCCCTGCTCGCCAATGCCGGGCTGACGAGCGAGGTGGCGAGCAATGGCCTTGCCGCGCTTAACCGCCTGGAGCAAGAACAAGGCCGTCCGTTCGACGTCGTCCTCATGGATATCAGCATGCCGCAGATGGACGGGATCGAAGCCACCCGCCATATCCGGGCGCTTGCCAACGACTATCGCGATATCGCGGTGATTGCCGTGACCGCCCATGCCTATGAGGAGCAGAAGGACGAGTGCCTCGCCGCCGGGATGGATGGCTTCGTGGTCAAGCCCATCGACATCGAGCTTCTGGTGGCGGAGATCAACCGGGTGCTGGAAAAGCCCGGCAAGAGGCGGCAGCGCTCGGCTTGAGGGCTTGAGCCCGTCGACCCCTTATCGACAAGGGCGGCGGCCTTGGCTATGGTTTTTCCCCGCGGCTGGATAAGCGTCGCGACCTCATCAGCATTCTCAAACGGTCTTTAAGCTCAGGATGTCAATACAGATGACGGCTCAACTCGTCGACCTGCCGCCAGGCAAGATCGCGTCCGTGGTGACCTATATGGAGCAGCGGCGACCGCCCGGCGGGAAGCCTGCGCGCCTGCCCGATGGCGCATCGCTCGCGCAGGTGACGGCGGTCGATCCCGCCCGCTACCGCGCCTTGTTCCGGCTGGTCGGCGGCCCCTGGCTGTGGTTTTCGCGCCTCGCCTTGGACGATGCCGCCCTCCTGGGCGTTCTTCATCATCCACAAGTAGCGCTTTACATCCTGCGCGTTGACGATATGGACGCCGGCTTCGTCGAATTGGACGCCCGCCATGAAGCGCAGGTCGAGCTTGCCTTTTTGGGGGTGGCGCCAGAGCTTGTCGGGCGGGGTTATGGCCGTCCGATGATCGCCTTCGCGCTGCAAGAGGCCTGGGCGCGGCGCCCGGCGCGTGTCTTCGTCCATAGCTGCACCCTCGACCACCCCGGCGCCTTGGCTTTTTATCGCAAGGCCGGCTTTGTCGCCTATGCGCGCAAGGTGGAGATCGCCGACGACCCGCGCCTTGGCGGTCTTCTCCCCCAGGACGCGGCGCCGCATGTCCCTTTGATCGCGCCCCCGCGCGGAGAGGGCGCCTTGCCTGATACGCCCCACACATGAGCGTGAAACGAAAAATCCAGATATTTAGGCTAGGCTTGAGGCTGCCACGTCAGCTCGGAATTTGCCGGCCATGATCTTCTCGATGGGAAAACAAAAGCCGCCACCGCCGCCCAACATGCGGCAGGAGCGCGAGCTGCGCCTTGCCCTGGTTTGTTATGGCGGCGTTTCCCTTGCCGTCTATATGCATGGCGTCACCAAGGAAATCCTGAAGCTGGTGCGCGCCTCGCGGGCCTATCACGGCGTGCGCGACCCGGTGGCCCGGGCGGCCGCCTGCTATCAAGACAAGATGCGGGACGATGGGCGCAAGGTCGATAGCGAGCCGGTCTATTTCGAGTTGTTGCAAGCGATCGGCGCCACGGTCGATTTAAGGGTGCTGGTGGACATCGTCGCCGGCGCCTCGGCGGGGGGGATCAACGGCGTCATGCTGGCCCGGGCGCTGGCGCATGATCTGTCCCTGGAATCGCACCGCAAGCTGTGGCTCGACCTTGCCGATGTGACGGAGCTGCTCGACCCGGCGGGCCGCGCCGGGCTGTGGTCCAAGCCCTATATGCGCCCGCTGATGAGCCTTGTCACCTGGTGGCAGTCGCGCGGCGAGTTCGCGCGGCTTGGCGGCGAGGCGGCGCGCAACCCGGAAGTGCGGCGCAAACTGTCGCTGTTTACCCGCTCCCGCTGGTTCGAGCCGCCGTTTTCCGGTCCCCGGATGACGCAGATGATGCTCGAAGGTCTGGACGCCCTGGGGGCGCCGGCGTCCCCGGAATGTTCGCTGCTGCCGCCCGGGCATATGCTGGAGCTGTTCGTCACCGCCACTGATTTCTGGGGCCATCGCCAAGCGATCACCCTCCATGATCCGCCGATGATCCAGGAGCGCGAGCATCGCCATATCCTGCGGTTCGAGTATTTGCGCCGGCCTTCGGGCGAGGAGATCAGCGATTTCACCCCCGACCATATCCCGGCGCTGGCTTTCGCCGCCCGCGCCACCTCCTGTTTTCCTGGCGCCTTCCCCCCCGCCACCCTTGCCGAGATCGACGCCGAGGTCGCGCGCCGCGGCGCGCGTTGGGAAACAAAGGACGCCTTTCTTAAAAGGAATTTCGCGGCGCTCTATAACGCCGGCGAGGACCCCCACGCCGCCGCCTTCATCGATGGCAGCGTCCTCATGAACAAGCCCTTCGCCCTTGCCATCCGTTCGGTCCAGGGCCGCGCCGCGCATCGCGAGGTGGATCGGCGGCTGGTCTATATCGATCCCAACCCCGACCCCGGCAACGGCAACCGCCGGCGCGCCGACAGCGACGTGCCGGGCTTTTTCGCGACCCTTAAGGGCGCGCTTTCCGATATTCCGCGCTATCAGCCGATTCGCGACGATCTTGAGTGGCTGGAACGCTTCAACGAGCGGGTGCGCCGGCTGCGCCAGGTGGTGGAGACGATCAAACCCAAGGTGGTGGAGGAAATCGGCCTTTTGCTTTCGAAGTCGGTGCGGCGCCCGCCCAAGAAGGAAAAGCTGGTGGCGTTGCGCGGGCTGGCCAACGAGCGGGCGGCGCAACAGGCGGCCTATGCCTATGACGGCTACGCTCGCCTCAAGGTGCTTGGCGTGCTGCGCGACGCCGCCGATTATCTGCGCAGCCTGGTCGCCGCGCCCGACCGGTGGGGAACCAGCGCCCATGTGGAAGCCTGGGCGCGGCGCAATAATATTCGCCCGATCGGCAATGCCGCCCATGAATCGCAGAAGGGCGAGCAGACGCAATGGGTCGCGTTCTTGCGCGCCTTCGACGTGCGCTTTCGGGTGCGCCGCTTGCGCTTCATGCTGCGCCGGCTCAACGAGATCTACCGCATGGAAGGCTTTTCCGACACCGCGCGCGGCCGCGCCTGGCTCAATGAACTGAAGGCCCGGCTCTATGATCATCTCGACCGCTATCAGCGCGCCACCGACTGGCGGCTCAGCCCGGCGTTGAAGGCCTTCGCCGGGATGATGCGCGCCGATCCCGACCAGGCGCTGGAAGCCGATGTCGTCGACCAGATCATGGATATCGCGGCGCAGGCGATGAACCTTGCCGAGATCGACGACGCGGCGGATGAAACGCTGGTCGAATATGCCCGCAGCTGCCCCGATTTCGATATCTGGCACGACCTCATCACCGCTTATCTCGGCTTTCCCTATTATGACGTGCTCACCTTGCCCATGGTCCAGTGGCGCGACCTCGACGAGCTCGACGAAATCAAGGTCGACCGCATTTCGGCCAACGACGCCAACACGTTACGCCCCGGCGGCGCGAGACGGATCCTGAAAGGCATCGAGCTTGCCAATTTCGGCGCCTTCTTCTCCCGCGCCTATCGCGAGAATGATTACCTGTGGGGCCGGCTGACCGGCGCCGAGCGCCTCGTCGATATCGTCGTCAGCGCCGCGCCGGAGGCGCTGAAGAACGCCGGCATCGATGTCCTCGACATCAAGAAGAAGCTGTTCGCCGCCATCCTCGCCGCCGAGGCGCCGCACTTGACGGCGATCAAGGCCAGCATCGCCGAATTGCAGGCCGATACCGAGAAATTGGGGGCAGGCCCCAAGCCTCAAGCGGGCGAGGAAGCGGCCTTGGCGGCGAAGTCGGGATAACGTCCCAGGCTTAAGGGCAGCACCGCGCCGATCAGGAACAACAGCACCGTGGCAAGCAGCATCGGGGCATAGCTGCCTTGGCTGTCGCACACCCAGCCATAGACCGCTGGCGATATGCGGCGGCGATGCCGAAGGGCATGTATAAAAGCCCGTAGATCTTGCCATAATGGGCCATGCCGAAATAACGCCCGGCAAGATAGGCGATGAAGTCCGATTCCGCGCCGGCGGCAAAGCCCAGCAAGGCAACCGCAGCGTAAGCCATGCCAGGGGTCAGGCCCTCGCCCGCCAACAGCCAGGCGGCAAGACTGGTGCCGGCGAGCATGATGCCGAGGGCAAGGCCCCGGTTGCGGAGAACCACAGGTTGACGGCGCGCGACCAGGTGACCGGGGTCGAGCCGATGCTGACCAGTCCCATGAGCAGCCAGATGGCGTAAAAGACCCAGATCGAGGATGGGGTCAAGGCGAACAGGGCGAAGCTGAGGCCAAAGGCAAGAAGCGACCACAGGGCGACGGGGCGCACGCCATGGCGGTCGGCGAGCGACCCGTAAAGCGGCGTAAGCAGGCTGGCGAGGACCCCGAAGATGGTGACGCCAAGGCCGATCTCGCCAAAGCCCCAGCCGAATTCGGCGTTGAGCGGCGCCATGAAAAAGCCGATGGTGTTGAAAGGGATGGGCGAGGCGCCGCACATCACCCCGAGAAGGGACGCAAGAAGCACCCTCCAGCCCTGGCGGAACTCAACATGATCGCGGGACACTGGCGCGCCCTCCTCCCCCTGTTTTTCCCTTATCCTTGCCAATGGCGCCGTCAGGGATTTCCACCGCGACCGTTTAAACCATGAACAGCCCCGCCCTGGCAATCGGCGGGTGCCTGGATTTGTCGGGGGGAGTCTCAGATTTTTTTAAAATCGATGCTGTGCCCGGATGCGCCAGCGCGCCGGCTCGCTGGTGTAGGGAATGATGAGAAAGGCTTCGAGATAATTCCTGTTGGTGCAGTTGACGCATTCGGCGGCGAGACGCCAGCGCCCGTCGCTGCTTTCATAAGCGACCGCCGCCTGGACGATGAAGCGCCCCTTGGCAAGGCCGGCCGGCGCGTTGTTGGTGGCGACGAAATGGGCGCTGGTGTAGCTGCCATTGGCGCTGAGGATGATGGCCCCGGCAAGCGCCGGGATGGGCCAAGAGTAGGCGCCGCCCATGGTGGCGGTGCGCTTTGGCGTGCGCACCGGCTGCAGGTCGCCGCTCAGGCCCACGAGGTCGGGGCGGATATTGCGGTAATCGAGGTTTTGCAGGCCGAGGGTGGCGAAAACCTCGAGCGCTGGCGTGAGGCTGGCGGCAAGCTCCGCCTCGAAGCCAAATCCGCCCATGTCGGCGGCGTTCTGGGTGACGAAAATCGGTGTCGTCCCGCCGGGCGGGGTGAAGCCGCTCAACACTTGCATTGCATTAAGGTCGAGATAAAAGCCGGTGGCGTTCAAGGTCAGGCGGCGGTCGAGCGCGGCGGCGCGCACCCCGGCTTCATAGCTCCAGGCCTCTTCCGGTCCGAAGGGCTGGAAGGCGATGGCCGAGGTCGCCCGGCCGTTCCAGCCGCCGGAGCGAAAACCGTTGGTGACGGAAGCAAAGACGTTGACGCCGTCGCTGAAATAATACTGGACGGCAAAGCGTGGGCTGAGCTCGCGCGCCTTCTGGCGGGTCGGGATGCCGGCGGCGACAAGGGCGTCGGTGGAAATCTGCAAAAGGCCATTGGCGGTCGACTGGACGGCGACCTTCTTGGTCTCGTCGGTATAGCGTGCGCCGGCGGTGAAGATAAGCGTGTCGGTCAGATGAATGTCGGCTTGGGCGTAAAGGGCGGTCGAGCGCGTCCGGTTGTCGAGCAGCCGGTCGATGAGGACGAAGGCGGGGATGGCGTCGGCAAAGCGGGTTGCGTTGTCTTCGTTCAAATAAAACAAGCCGGCGACCAGATCGACCCCCTCATCCCACATTTGCGCGTTCAGCCGCATTTCCTGGGTGAATTGCCGGTGCTTGCCGCGGTTGACGATGGCAAAGCCGCCGGTGGAAACGGGCGCGTTCACGAAGTCGAGGTTGAAGTCCTGCTCAAGATCGCGCCAGCCGGTGATCGCGGTCACGGAAAAATCATCGAAGACGACGCCGAGGTTGGAGGTGAGCGACAGGCTCCGCGTCTCGTTGCCAAGGCCACGGCCGTTGCGGTTGTCGTTGAGCAAGGGAAAGTCGGTCGGTCCCGTGCCGTCGCCCTCGCGCTTGCTAAGGCCGGTGAGGGAGGTGAATTTAACGCCTGGCGTGTCGCCGATATTGGTCCCCTGGTTGACGATATAATCGGCGGCGAGGTCCCAGGTGACGCGCCCGCCCGGCAGCAGGCGAAGGGCGCCGCGCGTTCCCCAATTGCGCACGTCGTCCAGCGTTTCGCCGGTTGTCGGGTTGGCGACGAAACCGGCATCGTCAGTGAAAAAAAAGGAAAACTTGCTCAAAAGCTTGCTAGTAAGCGGGGCGTCCAATGACGCACGGGTGCGGATTTCATCGAAACGGCCATAGGAAGCCTCGGCGAAACCGGTCAATTCCTCGGCCGGCTTTTTAAGGATGACGTTGACCGCTCCGCCGGTGGTGTTGCGCCCGAACAGGGTGCCTTGCGGACCGCGCAGCACTTCGATGCGCTCGACATCGAAAAGAGCGAAGTTATTGGCGTTTTGCCGGGCGAGATAGACGTCATCGACATAGGTGCCCACCGGCGGGTCGAAGGTCGCCAGGGCCTCGGTGTTGCCGAGCCCGCGGATGAAGTAGGTATTGGCCGTCGAAATCCCGGTGTTGTTGTTGCCCACCATGTTGGGGACGAGACGGACGAGGTCGATGGTGTCGGTGACCTGCCGGCGCTCGAGCTGGCGGGCAGAGAAGGCGCTGACCGCGATGGGCACGTCCTGGAGATTCTGCGCCCGGTGCTGGGCGGTGACGATGATTTCCTCGATGCCGTCCATGTCTTGCGCCAAGGCCGGGGACAAAGCGGCCATCATCAAACCGAGCTGGACGGCGCCAAGGGCAAACGGACGCAACGGATAGGCCATGGACATTTCCTCAAATACGCGACAGGACAAGCAGTGGATTCCAACAGAGCTTTGAATCCACGGTGCGGATCCGGCAGATGGAAACATCCATCGATCCGCACCGCTGGGCATCGCGATCACACGCCAGATAATAGAGTTTACGACATATTGCACAACTTATCAGGGTATATTATAGAGAGAATTGCTAATAATTCCTTGTTTTTAAAAAAAGCCATGGCGCGATGGGGCCTTATTATTTTATTCTTAAAATAACGTGAGAGCTGAACCAGCTTCGACCAAGCCAAGCTGGACAGGGGCGGGAGGGACCTGCCATATAGCCGCAGACGGACAATGTAGCGCCTTGCTTCTCCGCGCGGAGGCTAGTGGTCCGCCCCAAACGGATAAATCCATCCGTTTGGGAAAAGTGGACCACTTAGTTATTGAATCTGTGGTGTGATTTCTCCAACAGATGGGAACCATCTGTTGGAATCGCACCACTAGCATGGGCGCGCGTCAAGGAACTGAAGAAATGGACGCTGCGGAAAAACACGTGGATGGGCCGCAAAAAGTGATGTGGGGCAACTTCGACTGGTCGGATCCCTTGCGCCTTGACGAGGAGCTGGGCGAGGACGAGCGCCTGGTGCGCGACGTGGCCCGCCAATACGCCCGCGACAAACTTCTGCCCCGGGTGCTGGAAGGCAACCGGCACGAAAAATTCTATCCCGAAATCATGACCGAATGCGGCGCCCTGGGCTTTCTTGGCCCCACCATCAAGGGCTATGGCTGTCCGGGCGTTTCCTATGTTTCCTACGGCCTCATCGCGCGCGAGATCGAATGGGTCGATTCCGCCTATCGCTCTGCCTTGTCGGTGCAGTCCTCCCTCGTCATGTGGCCGATCTGGGCCTATGGCAGCGAAGCGCAGCGGCTGAAATACCTGCCCAAGCTTGGCTCGGGCGAGCATGTCGGCTGCTTTGGCCTCACCGAGCCCGACGCCGGCTCCGACCCTGGTTCGATGCGGGCCCGCGCCCGCGCCGTCGATGGCGGCTATCTTCTCAACGGCGCCAAGATGTGGATCACCAATTCGCCCATCGCCGACGTGTTCGTGGTGTGGGCCAAGGACGACGCGGGCGACATCCGCGGCTTCATTCTGGAAAAGGGGATGAAGGGGCTGTCGGCGCCCAAGATCGAAGGCAAGTTCTCGCTGCGCGCCGGGCTCACCGGCGAGATCGTCATGGATGACGTTTTCGTCCCGGCGGAAAACCGCTTTCCCGAGATCAAGGGCCTTAAGGGCCCGTTCGGCTGCCTCAACAACGCCCGCTATGGCATCGCCTGGGGCGCCCTTGGCGCCGCCACCTTCTGCTGGCAGGCGGCGCGCCAATATGGCCTTGAGCGCAAGCAGTTCGGCCGCCCGCTCGCCGCCAACCAGCTTTATCAAAAGAAGCTTGCCGACATGCAGACGGAAATCGCCATCGGCCTTGCCGCCTGCCTGCGCGCCGGCCGCCTGATGGACCAGCACCGCCTGGCGCCGGAAGCCATCAGCCTGCTGAAGCGCAACAGCTGCGGCAAGGCGCTGGCGATCGCCCGGGAGGCCCGCGACATGCATGGCGGCAACGGCATCAGCGACGAGTATCACGTCATTCGCCACGCCATGAATCTGGAAGCGGTCAACACCTATGAGGGCACCCATGACGTCCATGCCCTCATCCTGGGCCGGGCGCAGACCGGGATCCAGGCCTTCAGTTGATGGCGCGCCCCAGGGCCGCGGCCTCTTTTTCATTCAACGGCGGACACGAACATGGCGGACGCGCGCGACATCGTTTTTTCCCGTGAAGGGCATGCGGGCCGTATCCTTCTCAACCGGCCGCAGGCGCTCAACGCGCTGACCCATGCCATGTGCCAGGTCTTGCGCGCCAGGCTTGCCGCTTGGGCCGCCGAGGATGACGTGAAGACGGTGGTCATCGAAGGGGCGGGGGAAAAAGCCTTTTGCGCCGGCGGCGACGTGATCGCGCTTTATGAATCGGGTAAGGCGGGCACCCCTGCCTGGGAGCGGTTCTTCGCCGACGAGTATCGCATGAATGCCGCCATTGGCGCTTTTGCCAAGCCCTATGTCGCCCTTCTCGATGGCATCGTCATGGGTGGCGGGGTCGGGGTGTCGGTGCATGGCGGCTATCGCGTCGCCACCGAGCGGACGCTATTTTCCATGCCGGAAACCGGCATCGGGCTCATCCCCGACGTGGGCGGCGGGCATTTCATGCCGCGCTTGCCGGGTCTTTCCGGGCTTTATCTTGCCCTCACCGGCGCCCGGCTTGGCCCCGCGGACTGCATGCTTTTAGGGATCGCCACCCATTATGTGCCGTCGCATCGGCTGCCCGACCTCAAGGCGGCGCTCGATGGGGACGCCGACGTCGCCGCCGTGCTCGGCGATTTCCATGAAGACCCGGGCACCCCCAGCTTGACCGCCGCCCGGCTTGCCGAGATCAACGTCTGCTTCGGCGGCGCCTCGGTCGAGGCCATCGGCCAAGCGCTGGCCAAGGGCAGCGACTGGGCGCGCAAAACCGGCGAATCTATGGCGCGGCTGTCGCCCACCTCGCTCAAGCTCACCTTGCGCCAGATGCGCATGGGCGCCACGTTGGACTTGCGCGCCACCTTGCGCATGGAATACCGCATCGTCAGCCACATCAAGGCGGGCCATGACTTTTTCGAAGGGGTGCGCGCGCTGCTGATCGACAAGGACAAGCAGCCGCGCTGGCGCCCGGCGCGGCTTGAGGATGTGGATGACGCAATGGTGGCGCGCTATTTCACCGAACCCGCATGGGGGGATTTGCGTTTCGACGATTGAACGGTTTTGGAGAACGATGAATTCTCCGATCGCGCGATTGTCTCTCGAATTGCAGCGTTTATGTCTGCCAGCGATGCTGAAATCCGAGGAGAGAACGCCATGACCGCTGCCATCGCCATCGTTTATCATTCAGGATATGGTCATACTGCAAAGCAGGCCCAGGCCGTCGCCGAAGGGGCCCGCCGGGTGGCCGGGGCCAAGGTGGATCTGATCGGCGTCGAGGATTTAGGGGACGATGCCCCGGCTTGGGCAACGCTCGACGCGGCGGACGCCATCATCTTCGGCGCTCCCACCTATATGGGCGGGGCGTCGGCGCCGTTCAAAGCCTTCCAGGACGCCACTTCGAAGCGGTGGATGAGCCAGGCCTGGAAGAACAAGCTTGCCGCCGGCTTCACCAATTCCGGCAGCCATTCGGGCGACAAGCTCAACACCCTTGTCGGCTTTGTCATCCTGGCGGCGCAGCACGGCATGCACTGGCTGAGCCTGGGTTTGATGCCAGGCAATAATTCTTCGCAAGGCAGCCCCGAGGACTTGAACCGCATCGGCGCCTATCTGGGCGCCATGGCCCAGTCCAATATCGACGCCGGCGCCGACCTGGCGCCGCCCAAGGCCGACCTTGAGACCGCCGCCCATCTTGGCGAGCGGGTGGCCAAGGCGGCGATCCGCTGGCGCGCCGGGAAAAACTGAACACTGGCACGCTATGGCCTGACAAGCGCCCGCCAATGCGCTAAGACTGGCGCCCCGATCTTGGCCTTATCCTGGCCGGCATCTTGAAAGGAGGGCGCCATGACGACGGTCGCGTTCATTGGCCTTGGCAATATGGGCGGGCCGATGGCCGCCAATCTGGTGAGCGATGGCTTGGCGGTGCTGGCCTATGATCTCAACGAGGCCGCGTTGGCCCGCGCCGTCGAAGGCGGCGCCTGGCAGGCCGACAGCGTGGCGCAAGCCGTCTCCCGGGCCGACGCGGTCATCACGATGCTGCCGGCGGGGCGCCATGTGGAGGAGGTCTACACCGCGCCCGATGGCGTGATCGCGAACGCGCAAAATGGCACCTTGTTCATCGATTCCTCGACCATCGACGTCGAGGCCGCCCGCCGGGTCGCCGCCGCGGCGCAAGGACAAGGCTTCGATATGGTCGATGCGCCGGTTTCCGGCGGCGTCGCCGCCGCCAGCGCCGGCACCCTGACCTTCATGGTCGGCGGCACGCCGGCCGCCTTCGCCCGCGCCAAGCCCTATCTCGCGACGATGGGCAAGGCGATCATCCACGCCGGAGATTCCGGCGCCGGCCAAGCGGCGAAGATTTGCAACAACATGATGCTGGGGATCCAGATGGTCTCGGTGTGCGAGGCCTTCGTGCTGGCGGAAAAACTGGGCCTTGAGGCGGACAAGCTTTTCGAGATTTCTGCCAAGGCCTCGGGGCAATGCTGGTCGCTCACCTCCTATTGCCCAGTGCCGGGACCGGTGCCGGCGGCGCCCTCGAACCGTGATTACAAGCCGGGTTTTGCCGCCGCGATGATGCTCAAAGACTTGAAACTCGCCCAAGAGGCCGCCAGCGCCGCCGGCGTCGCCACCCCGCTTGGCGCCCTGGCGGCTGCGCTTTATCAGGAATTTGCCGACAAGGGCGGGGCGGCCATGGACTTTTCAGGGATCATCAAAATGCTGCGGGACAGGTGACTTTAAGCCATTTTTAGCGATCTTCCACGACACTTTGAGGGCTATAGCGAATCGATGCGTGGGAGAGTCTCGGCATGGCCGCCAGTCATAGTGCCACAACTCCGTCCATTGACCCGGATCTGGTGGTTGCCCAGACCAAGCCGGCCTTTTTGGACTGCTTGCAGCTTGTCGAGCGGCTGCACCGCCGGCTTCTCGACGTCATCAAGGTGCGGCTCGAGGAACTTGGCCTCATCGACATCAATTCGGTCCAGGCGCTGCTGCTCTACAATGTGGGCTCGCTCGAAGTGACGGCGGGAGAGTTGAAGAGCCGCGGCTATTATCAAGGCTCCAACGTCTCCTATAATCTTAAAAAGCTGGTGGAGATGGGCTATATGGCCCATAAGCGCTCGGAGCACGACCGCCGTTCGGTGCGTATCTCCCTCACCGAAAAGGGCATCGAGGTGTGCGAGCTGGTGGACAAGCTTTATGACGAGCACCTCAACGCCATGCTGGACGAAGACGTCATCGGCATCGAGGCGCTGCAGTCGATGCGGGGGGTCTTGCGCGATATCGAGCGCTTCTGGAGCGAACAACTGCGCTATGTGTGATTTGCCTCTGCCTGCAAGTTAAAGTAGAGTTAAGGTCCGGCCCGCGTGCAGCGACGCCGGACTTTGTGTTTTACCGTCCGTTCATGTGACATAAGCCTGCGACAATAAAGGAACTGGCGGGGATGGCGTTTGACCTTTATGCACGGTCGTGAAAAGCTTGGCACATGAATGGAAAGAGCATGGACTACGAACGGATTTTCCAATCGGCGATCGATGCAGTAAAGGCCGAGGGGCGCTATCGCGTCTTCGCCGACATCGCCCGGGTGCGCGGCAAATACCCCAAGGGACGCTATTTCCCCGACGAAAATACCTGCAAGCCGATCACTGTCTGGTGCTCCAACGACTATCTCGGCATGGGCCAGCACCCGGCGGTCATCCAGGCCATGGAAGTGGCGCTGCATACCGTGGGCGCCGGCTCGGGCGGCACCCGCAACATCGCCGGCACGACCCATTATCATGTGACGCTGGAAAAGGAGTTGGCTGGCCTCCATGGCAAGGAAGCGGCTTTGCTGTTCACTTCCGGCTATATTTCCAACGAGGCGACGCTGTCGACGCTGGCCCGCATCCTGCCAGGCTGCATCGTTTTTTCCGACGCCCTCAACCATGCCTCGATGATCCAGGGCATCCGCGGCTCGGGGGCGCAAAAGCGGGTGTTCCGCCACAACGACGTCAAGCATCTGGAAGAGCTTTTAAAGGCGGCGCCGGCGGACGCGCCCAAGCTCATCGCCTTCGAATCGGTCTATTCCATGGACGGCGACATCGCGCCGATCCACGCCATCTGCGACCTTGCCGATGAATATGGCGCCCTCACCTATTTGGATGAAGTGCATGCGGTGGGCATGTATGGCGCTCATGGCGGCGGCGTCGCCGAACGCGACGGCGCCTTGGGCCGCTTGACGGTGATCGAGGGCACGCTCGCCAAGGCCTATGGGGTGATGGGCGGGTATATCGCCGGCTCGAAGACGCTGATCGATGTCGTGCGCTCCTATGCCCCGGGCTTTATTTTCACCACGTCCTTATCGCCGGTTTTGGTCGCCGGCGCCCTTGCCAGCGTCCAGCATTTGAAGAAAAGCGGGGCGGAACGCGCAGCCCAGCAGGAGCGGGCGGCGACTCTCAAACGCTTGCTTGCGCAAGCGCAACTGCCGGTCATGCCCTCGGTCAGCCACATCGTGCCGGTGCTGGTCGGCGACCCGGTGCAGACCAAGCGGATCTCCGACCTGCTGCTTGAGGAGTTCGCCATCTACGTCCAGCCGATCAACTATCCCACGGTGCCCAAGGGGACCGAACGGCTGCGCTTCACCCCCGGCCCGATGCACAATGATCGGCTCATGGCCGAGCTGGTCGATGCCCTTGACAGCGTATGGAACCGGCTGAAGGTCCGCCGCGCGGCGTGAGCGCCGCCGGCGATGAGGGTTATCTCATCGAGTTCACGCCCGTGGGCGGCGCCGTCAAGGTGTGCGCCATCGATCCGGTGAGCGGGCTGGAGGTGTCCATCGTCGGCGCGGCGAGCGCGAGCCAGCGCGAATTGACCGCGCTCGCCGTGCGCAAGCTGGAATACCGCTTGCGCAAGCGCGAGCCGGCAGCGCCCGCTTCGAAGATAAAGCCCGGCAAGGGCACGGTGGTCTAGCTCGGGGGTGCAGGCTCTAAAACCTCTTGTCGCCGCTTGGCCTTCTGGCGCCATATGTGGTAAGGGCAGCGCGTCGTTTCCCTAAGAGGGCTGGCGCATTCCCATGACCCAGGAAAATCCGTCCTTGAAGACCATCGCCATTGCCTCTGACCATGCCGGCTTTGCGCTGAAAACGGTCCTGGTGGAGGAGCTGGAAGCCATGGGCTATGAGGTGCTCGACCTTGGCGCCGACACCACCCAGTCGGTGGACTATCCCGATTATGGCCGCGCCTTGGCCGAGGCGGTCGCCGCGGGCAGGGCGGACAAGGGCATCGCCATTTGCGGCTCGGGCATCGGCATCGCCATCGCCGCCAATCGCAACCCCAAGATCCGGGCCGCGGTGTGCGCCAGTGGCCTTGCCGCCCGGCTGGCCCGCCAGCATAACGATGCCAATGTGCTCGCCCTGGGCGAGCGGTTGATCGGCGTCGAGGTCGCCAAGGACTGCCTGCGCGAATTTCTGACAACCCCGTTCGAAGGCGGCCGCCATGCCCGCCGCGTCGCCAAGCTGGGACAGACATGAAGGATGAAGTGATGGCCGCTGCTTCCGAGTTTACCGATATCCGTGCCGCGGGGTTCTTCACCCGCGGCGTTGCCGAGAACGACCCCGAACTCGCGGCGGCGCTGGCGGGCGAGCTTAGCCGCCAGCAAAACCAGATCGAGCTCATCGCTTCGGAAAACATCGTCTCGCGCGCGGTCTTGGAAGCGCAGGGCTCGGTGTTGACCAACAAATACGCCGAGGGTTATCCCGGCCGGCGCTATTATCAAGGCTGCGCCGAAGTCGATGTCGCGGAACAGCTCGCCATCGACCGGGCCAAGGCCTTGTTCGGCTGCGCTTTCGCCAACGTCCAGCCCCATTCCGGCGCCCAGGCCAATGGCGCGGTCATGCTGGCGCTCCTGCAGCCCGGCGATACCATCATGGGGCTGTCCCTTGCCGCCGGCGGGCATTTGACCCATGGCGCGCCGCCCGCCCTCTCCGGCAAATGGTTCAACGCGGTGCAGTACGGCGTCACCCGCGACACCCATCTCATCGATTTTGCCGAAGTGGAAGCCAAGGCGCTGGCGTGCAAGCCCAAGCTCATCATCGCCGGCGGCTCGGCCTATCCCCGGATCATCGATTTCGCCCGCTTTCGCGCCATCGCCGATGAGGTGGGGGCGCTGCTGATGGTCGACATGGCGCATTTCGCCGGCCTGGTGGCGGGCGGCGTCCACCCCAGCCCGTTCCCCCATGCCCATGTGGTGACGACCACCACCCACAAGACGCTGCGCGGCCCGCGCGGCGGCATGGTGCTGACCGATGACGCAGAGATCGCCAAGAAAATCAATTCCGCGGTTTTCCCGGGCTTGCAGGGCGGCCCCTTGATGCATGTCATCGCCGCCAAGGCGGTGGCCTTTGGCGAAGCGCTGCGCCCCGAGTTCAAGGTCTACGCCCAGCGGGTGGTGGAAAACGCCCGCATCCTTGCCAAGACCTTGAAGGCGCGCGGCTGCGACATCGTCGCCGGCGGCACCGATACCCACCTCCTGCTCGTCGATTTGCGGCCCAAGGGATTGACCGGCAAGGCCGCGGATGAAGCCCTTGAGCGCTGCCATATCACCTGCAACAAGAACGGCGTGCCATTCGACCCGGAAAAGCCGGCGGTGACGTCCGGCATTCGCCTCGGCAGCCCCGCTGGCACCACCCGCGGCTTTGGTGGGCGCGAGTTCGCCCTCATCGGCGAATGGATCGCCGATGTCCTCGACGGGCTGGCCCGCGATGGGGCGGACGGGAA
This sequence comes from Pseudomonadota bacterium, assembly GCA_049324415.1. Lineage (GTDB taxonomy): Bacteria > Pseudomonadota > Alphaproteobacteria > Sphingomonadales > CAKZYD01 > JBMOOS01. Next base: position 280,811 of record JBMOOS010000021.1, on the reverse strand, counting down.
CGGGGCCAGGGAAGCGGAAGTGCGTGCAAAGGTCGCCGACTTGTGCAAGGTTTTTCCCATCTATAGCGGCGCCTATTGAAACCGATAACGAGAACAAGGAGGGGGCATGCGCTGTCCGTTCTGCGGCAACGAAGACACCCAGGTGAAGGACTCGCGTCCCACCGAAGACAATTCGGCGATCCGCCGGCGCCGCCTGTGCACCGCTTGCGGCGCCCGCTTCACCACTTTTGAACGGGTGCAGTTGCGCGAGCTTACCGTGGTCAAGCGTTCCGGAAAAAGAGAGCCGTTCGACCGCGACAAGCTGGAGCGCTCGGTCAAGATCGCCTTGCGCAAGCGCCCGGTCGAGCCGGAGCGCGTCGAGCGCATGATCAACGGTCTCGTGCGCCAACTTGAAAGCATGGGCGAAAGCGAGGTGCCGGTCGATGTCATCGGCCAGCTTGCCATGGAGGGCCTCGAAGGCCTCGACAAGGTGGCGTATGTGCGCTTTGCCTCGGTTTACAAGAATTTCCGCGAGGCCAAGGACTTCGAAACCTTCGTCGGGGCGCTGAACGAGGGCGGCGCCCGCCGCGCCGAGTGAGCCCATGGAAGCGGCGTGCGCCAGCGACGAGCGCTGGATGTGCGCCGCCCTTGCGCTTGCCCAGCGCGGGCTGGGCGAGGTGGCGCCCAACCCGGCGGTGGGCTGCGTCATCGTTAAGGATGGCCATGTCGTCGGTCGCGGCTGGACGCAGGCGGGCGGGCGGCCCCATGCCGAGACCCAGGCCCTTGTCCAGGCCGGCGCGGCGGCCTGCGGGGCGAGCGCCTATGTCAGCCTCGAGCCGTGCGCCCATCATGGCGCAACGCCGCCCTGCGCCGAGGCCCTGATCGATGCGGGAATAACCCGGGTGGTGGCGGCGGCGCGCGACCCCGACCCCCGCACCGCCGGCCAAGGCCTTGCCCGCTTAAAAGCCGCGGGAGTGATGGTCGTGGAAGGGGTGCTGGCGGGAGAAGCGCGGTTGCTCAACGCGGGGTTTTTCCTGAAAATCCTGCGTGGCCGTCCCCTGGTGACGCTGAAGCTCGCCACCACCCAGGATGGGCGGATCGCCACCCCAGGCGGCGAAAGCCAATGGATTACCGGGGAAGAGGCGCGGGCGCACGGCCACCTGGCGCGCGCCCGCCATGACGCCATCCTCATCGGCGCCGGCACGCTGCGCGCTGACGACCCGTTGCTCACTTGCCGCTTGCCGGGCCTTGAGGGGCGATCCCCGCGGCGCGTGGTGCTGAAGGGGCGCCAGCCGCTGCCGCCGGCCAAAATCCTTGACCCCCAGGCACAGCCTGAGACGTGGGTCCTGGAAGATGCGGCCAGCGGGGGCGTCGAGCCATCCGCGGCGCTCTCGGAGCTTGCCCGGCGCGGCGTGACCCGGCTCCTGATCGAGGGCGGCGCGCGAATCGCCACCGCCTTCATCGCCGCCGGGCTGGTGGACTGTATTTTATGGTATCGTGCGCCCAGCCTCTTCGGCGCGGAAGGCAAGGCCGCCATCGGTGCCCTCGATGTGCAGGCGATCGCCGCGGCGCCGCGTTTTTTCCTTGCCCAGCGGCGTCCGCTTGGTCCAGACAACCTGGACATCCTTATAAGGCCGCAATTGGCGGCGGAGCTTGCGTGAGACTATGTTTACCGGGATCATCACCGATGTCGGCCGGGTCAGCGCCATCGAACGGCGCGGCGACACGCGCCTTAGCATCACCACGCGCTATGACATGGCAAGCGTTGATATTGGCGCCTCGATCGCCTGTTCCGGGGTCTGCCTCACCGTTGTTGACAAGGGGCCGTCCTGGTTCGCGGTCGACGTTTCGGCGGAGACGCTGGCGCGCACCACCTTGAAGGCGTGGCAGGAAGGAACGCGGGTCAATCTTGAACGGCCCTTGCGGGTCGGCGAGGAGGTGGGCGGCCACATCCTCACCGGCCATGTCGATGGTCTGGCGCGTGTCCTTGCCATCACCCCGGAGGGCGCCTCGCGCCGTTTCCGGTTCATGGTCGATAAAGTTTGGGCGCCTTATCTTGCCTCCAAGGGCTCGGTGGCGCTCGACGGGGTTTCCCTCACCGTCAATGAAGTGGAGGACGGCGCCGGGGGGACGGCGTTCGGGGTCAACATCATTCCCCATACCCAAGAAGCCACCGCGTTTGCCCATGCCGGTGAAGGCGATACGGTCAATATGGAGGTGGATATCCTGGCGCGCTATGTCGCCCGCCTGCAGCAGGTGATGACACGCCATGAGTGAGCGCGGCTATCTTTCCACCATCGAGGAGGTGATCGAGGAAGCGCGCAACGGGCGCATGTTCATTCTCGTCGACGATGAGGATCGCGAGAATGAAGGGGATTTGGTGATCCCGGCGCAAATGGCGACCCCCGATGCCATCAACTTCATGGCCAAGCATGGCCGCGGCCTGATTTGCCTGGCCTTGACGGCGGCGCGGGTGCGCCAGCTCGATCTGCCACTGATGTCGCGCCATAACGAGACCCGCCACCAGACCGCCTTCACGGTCTCCATCGAAGCGCGCGAGGGGGTGTCCACCGGCATTTCGGCCCATGACCGGGCGCATACCATCGCGGTCGCCACCGACGCCGCCAAGGGCAAGCAGGATATCGTTACCCCGGGGCATGTCTTTCCCTTGGTGGCGCGGGATGGCGGGGTGCTGGTGCGCGCCGGCCATACCGAGGCGGCGGTGGACATCGCCCGCTTGGCCGGCCTCAACCCCGCGGGGGTGATCTGCGAGATCATGAACGAGGACGGCTCCATGGCGCGCCTTCCCGATCTTGTGGCCATAGCCCAGCGCCACGGGCTGAAAGTCGCCACCATCCGCGATCTCATCGCCTACCGCCTGCGCTATGACAATCTGGTGCGCGCCGTGGCCAGCACCAAGCTTGTAAGCGTCCATGGCGGGGAATGGGAAGCCCGCAGCTATGTCAACCAGGCGGAATATGCCGAGCATCTGGTGCTGGTGAAGGGGACGCCCAGTCCAGACAAGCCGACATTAGTGCGCATGCACGCTCTCCAGCTGTTCGAGGATTTGCTCGGCCAGGAAGGCGCGCGCCATGGCCAGTTGCAGCGCGCCATGGAGGTGATCGGCGCCGCGGGGGCGGGCGTCGTCGTCATCATCCGCGACATGCGCCCGACCGCGCTTTCCGATTTGATGCGCGCCCGCAATGGCGAGCCCGTGGGCAGCGATGATCGGTTGCGCGACTATGGCATCGGCGCCCAGATCCTCCTCGACCTTGGGATACGCGACATGATCCTTCTGTCCAACACCAGGCATTCCATCGTCGGCCTTGAAGGCTATGGGCTCAATATCGTAGAACAGCGCCCCATACCGGCAAGGGCGCCGGCTGCGCCCCAAAAAACAAAGGCTTAGCCATGGCGTCACCGCCGCATTTCCTCATTATAGAGGCGCGCTTTTATGAAGATATCGCGGGTGAGCTCGTCCGCGGGGCCAGCGAAGCGCTCGCCGCCGAAGAGATAGCCTGGAGCCGGGTCGCGGTGCCCGGCGCGCTCGAAATCCCCGCCGCCATCGCCTATGCCGCCGACGCCCGGCGGCACTGCGCTTTCATCGCCCTGGGCTGCGTCATCCGCGGCGAGACCAGCCACTATGACATCGTCGCCGGGGAAAGCGCCCGCGCCCTTCAGGATCTGGCGGTGAGCCGCAAGCTCGCCATCGGCAACGGCATCCTCACCGTGGAAAACCGCGAGCAGGCCTTGGCCCGCGCCCAGGTTAAGGGCAAGAACAAGGGCGGCGATGCGGCCCGCGCCGCGGTGGCGATGTGGCGGCTTAAAAAACAATTCGGGCTGGCGTGAGCGATGGCGGCCGCCACGACAACGCCCGGCAGGCGGGGGACGGTCAGCCGGCGGCGCGCTGCCCGGCTGGCCGTGGTGCAGGCCCTTTTCCAATGGGCGCGCTCCGACGACGCGGTCGCCGAGGTCGTCCGCCAGTTCCGCGAGGAGCGCTTGGGCGGCGTCATCGATGGCCTCGCCTACCCGCCGGCGGATGAGGATTTCTTCGCCGAGGTGGTGACGGGCGCGGCGGCGCGCGCCGCCGAGATCGACGCCCTGATCGCCGCCCATCTCGCCGAAGGCTGGTCGCTTGGCCGGCTCGACCCTTTGGTGTTGCAGATCTTGCGTGCCGGGGCCTATGAGCTGATGGCCCGGCCCGACGTGCCAACGGCGGTCGCGATCAGCGAATATGTCGAGGTGGCGAGCGCGTTTTACGACGCCGCCGAACCCAAATTCGTCAACGGCCTTCTCGACCGGCTGGCGAAAACGCTGGAGCGTGACGCGCGGTCCTGATTGCCTCTTTGGCCTGATTGCCTCTTTGGCCTGATTGCCAATTCGGGAAGTTGCGATAATGGACGAATTCGAGCTTATCGCCCGGTTGTTCCGCCCCCTTGCCGGGGAAGCCGGGCTGGCGCTGAGCGACGACGCGGCGCTTTTGCGCCCGCCCCCCGGCGCGGACATCGTCGCCACCAAGGACATGGTGGCGGCTGGCGTGCATTTTCTTCACACCGACAGCCCCGAGGACATCGCTTGGAAAGCGCTCGCCGTCAACGTCTCGGACCTGGCGGCGAAGGGGGCGGACCCTTGGGTCTATCTTCTGGGTCTTGGGCTCGGCGGCGATGAGGACGATGCCTGGCTTGGCCGCTTCGCCGAGGGCTTGCATGCGGCGCAGGCGGCCTTTGGCTTGTCCCTTGCCGGCGGCGACACCATCAGGGCCCCGGGCCGGCTCGTCCTTTCCATCACCGCCCTGGGAAAAGTGCCGGCCGGCCACATGATCCGCCGCGCCGGCGCCCGGCCGGGGGACGGCGTCTATGTCAGCGGCGCGCTGGGCGACGCCGGGCTGGGGCTCGCCATCCTCCAAGGCGCGCTGACGGCGCCCAGCGGGCAAGACCTCATCGCCCGCTATCGCCGCCCCCAGCCGCGCCTTGCCTTGGGGCAGGCGTTGCGCGGCATGGCGCGCGCGGCGGCCGACATCTCTGACGGCCTTGTCGCCGATCTGGGGCACATCTGCGCCGCGTCCGAGGTCGCCGCGGACATCCTGCTGGAACGGATCCCGCTTTCCCCGGCGGCGTTGGCGACCGGCCTTGACCCTGCCGAACTGCGCCGCCGCGCGGCGGTCGCCGGCGATGATTATGAACTGGTTTTCACCGTGCCAGACGCGCAAGAGGCCGCCCTGTTCACCCTTTGCCAAGACTTGTCGGTCACACTCAGCCGGGTTGGAACGGTTCAGCCCGGACACGGGGTCGTGGTTCGCGATTCGCAAGGCCGCGCCGTCGACCTCGGGCCGGGCGGCTATCGCCACCGCTGAAGGGTCGTGAAAGGATAGGGGCCCATGGCCGAAGAAGCCGCCGAAGCCGAAGAGGCGCCCAAGCCGCCCAAGGGCAAGCTCTTCCTGATGCTTGGCCTGGTCGCTGGCCTCCTCTTGGGCGGCGGCGGGACGGCTGGCTATTTTCTCTTCCTGGCCCCCGCCACCCCGGAGGGCGAAGGCGTCCTGGCGCTGGAAAATGCGCCCTTAAAGCCCATCAACGTCCAATTTTTCGTGCTTGACCGCTTGAGCGCGCCGCTCATCGACCAGAACCGCAAGATCGTTGGCTATGTCGGCCTCGATCTGGCGCTTGAAGTCGATGGCGAGGCGTATGTCAAATATCTCGAGGATCGCGAGCCCATCCTGCGCCATGCCGCCAACGTCACGCTTTCGAAGGCCGGCGCGGGGCTGCCTGACCGGACCCGCCAGGTCGACTATGAACGCATCGCCGAGGAGCTGAAAACCGCGTTTAACGCCAGCCTCGATCAGCCGGTGGTGCTTGCCGTCCGGGTTTCCCAGGCGGTCCGGCTGTAGCCATTTGCCGCCGAACCCATTATCCATCAGCCACTCATTCGACGAAATGCTGGCTTGAAACCGGCCCGCCGGCTCCATAAAGTGCGCCCGACTTGAAACAGAGGGGGCGCGCTGGCGCCCGGCTTGCAAAGGGCCGGGGCGGTGCTGTCGCCTCATGTTGGCATCGACTTCTAAAGTTGGGGAAACGTTCATGGATTTCTTGACCCTTGCCATCCTCAGCGGCGTGGTGGCCGTGCTTTACGGCATCATCACCAGCCGCGCGGTCCTGTCGGCCAGCGCCGGCAGCGAACGCATGCAGACCATCGCCGCCGCCATCCAGGAGGGGGCGCGGGCCTATCTCAACCGGCAATACACCACCATCGCCATGGTTGGCGCCGTGGTGGCGGTGCTGATCGCCGTGTTTCTCAGCTATTACGCCGCCGCCGGCTTTCTCCTCGGCGCCGTTCTTTCAGGGGCCGCCGGCTATATCGGCATGAACGTCTCGGTGCGGGCCAATGTGCGGGTGACCGAGGGCGCGCGCCAAGGCCTTGCCCGCGGCCTTGACATCGCCTTCAAGGCCGGGGCGATCACTGGCATGCTGGTCGCTGGTCTCGCCCTCTTGGGCGTCGCCGGCTATTATTATCTTCTTCCCAGACTGGGGGCCGAGGGACGGCACCTCATCGACGCCCTGGTCGCCCTGGGCTTTGGCGCTTCTTTGATCTCGATCTTCGCCCGGCTGGGCGGCGGCATCTTCACCAAGGGCGCCGACGTGGGCGCCGACCTCGTCGGCAAGGTGGAGGCCGGCATCCCCGAGGACGATCCCCGCAACCCCGCCGTCATCGCCGACAATGTCGGCGATAATGTCGGCGATTGCGCCGGCATGGCGGCCGACCTGTTCGAAACCTACGCGGTGACCGTGGTCGCCACCATGGTCCTGGGCTCGATCCTGTTTGCCGCAAGTCCGGCGGTCAGCGCGCTGATGCTGTTGCCGCTCGCCATTTGCGCGGTGTGCATCATCACCTCCATCATCGGCACCTATTTCGTGCGCCTGGGCAAATCGAAGAACATCATGGGCGCGCTTTACAAGGGCCTTATCGTCACCGGTCTCCTGTCGGTGCCCGCCATCTGGTTCGCCACCGCCTCGGTCGTCGGCATGGGCGAGATCGCCGGCACCAGCCTTACCGGGCGGGCGCTCCTCTATTGCGCTCTTATCGGGCTTCTGGTGACCGGGCTTATCGTCTGGGTGACGGAATATTATACCGGCACCAATTACCGCCCGGTGCGCACGGTCGCCGCGGCCTCGACCACCGGCCATGGCACCAACGTCATCCAGGGCCTTGCCATCTCCATGGAAGCGACCGCCTTGCCAGCCCTTATCATCGTTGCCGGCATCATCGCCACCTATATGCTGGCCGGGCTTTTCGGCCTTGCCATCGCGGTCACCGCCATGTTGGCGCTGGCGGGCATGATCGTCGCCCTCGACGCCTATGGCCCGGTGACCGACAATGGCGGCGGCATCGCCGAGATGGCCGGCCTTGACAGTTCGGTGCGCGAGGTGACCGATGCCCTGGACGCCGTCGGCAACACCACCAAGGCGGTGACCAAGGGTTACGCCATCGGCTCCGCTGGCCTTGGCGCCCTCGTGCTCTTCGCCACCTACACCGAGGATTTGAAGTTCTTCTTCGCCGAGGTTCCAGTGAATTTCTCCCTCGGCAATCCTTATGTGGTGGTGGGGCTGCTGATCGGCGGCTTGCTGCCCTATCTTTTTGGCGCCTTCGGCATGACCGCCGTTGGCCGGGCTGCCGCCTCGGTGGTGGTGGAGGTGCGCCGCCAGTTCAAGGAAATCGCCGGCATCATGGAAGGAACGGGCAAGCCCGACTATGGCCGCGCCGTCGATCTTCTCACCAAGGCGGCGATCAAGGAGATGATCATTCCCTCCCTGTTGCCGGTCCTGGCGCCCATCGTGATGTACTTCGTCATCAACGCCATCGCCGGCCAAGGCCAGGCCTTCGCCGCCGTCGGCGCGATGCTGATGGGGGTCATCGTCACCGGCCTCTTCGTCGCCATCTCCATGACGGCGGGGGGCGGCGCTTGGGACAACGCCAAGAAATACATCGAGGACGGCCATCATGGCGGCAAGGGCTCGGACGCTCACAAGGCCGCGGTCACCGGCGATACGGTGGGGGACCCTTATAAGGATACCGCGGGTCCGGCGGTCAACCCGATGATCAAGATCACCAACATCGTGGCGCTCCTTCTCCTGGCCATGCTGGCGGGGCATTAGGAGAGGAAGTCCTTATGCACCAGAACCGCCCGGGGCCCGGCGTCCCGGGCGGTTTTTTCATGACCGCGGCAGGGAACGCCGCGCGCCGCGGATGGCCGGGGTTTCCTGGCAAGAACGGCCCCATGAGGCAGTCATATAAAACATGAAATGTTCTTTTTTCATCCATGGTTCGTGCTTTCAGGGCGAAAGCGCCGCATAGCCGTTCTTCACATTTGGTTATGGCGTCTTGCCGCCATGCCCTCACAATGCTGGGCCTCGTGGTGCGATTGCAACGGATGGGACTCATCCGTTTGGGGCGGACCACGAGCACAAGTGATGCGTGATTTGCGGGGAGGGAAAGACCCATGACTCCAACGACCACGAGCTTCTTCGGCTTGATTTTATGGATGCTGGCGCTTTTGGGGATGCTGGCGGTTTTGCGCACGTCGCTGACATTTGCCGGCAAGCGCGCGGCCAACGCCTTTTCGCCCACGGGCGATGACGTCTCGCCTTTTTCCGGGCGGCTGTGTCGGGCGCATGCCAATTGCTATGAATTCCTGCCCTTCGTCTTGGCGGTTCTTCTTTACGCCATGCTAGCGGGACAAACCATGGTTACCGATGGGCTGGCCTTAGTCTTCCTCGGCGCCAGGATTGCCCAGTCGCTCACCCATCTTGTTTCCACCAGCGTTTTCGCCGTCACCGTGCGTTTTGTCTTTTTCCTGATCCAGGTGGTGATCTTGCTTTACTGGATCATCAAGCTGATGGGCGTTTAGACACCGCTTCGCTACAGGCGGCAGGAAAGGCGCGGGAACTTGCGGGCATGGCCGAGGGCCGTAGCCCACCGCGGTAAACCCCGCGCCATCCGTCAGCAAAGGATGGCGCCTCAATTTTGCGGCGCTTTTTCTTCCCCCATTTCCTGCATCAGGTTGCGCGGTTTTTTCTCCTTGAACAGCTCCAGTCGGGCCGGCTGCGGCCGGCGCGGCCAAAGGTTGTTCGACGTGTCGGTATCGGCGGTCTCGCCATGGGGGTCGACGGTGATGGCGGTGATTTCACGCGCGCTGACGAGAAGCTTTATCGCCTGCTTGGGGTTTTGCCGCCAGATTTCCGCCGGGATGCGGATTTCCTCGGGCCGGCCCTTGGCATAGTCGATGCGCAGAATGATCGGCATCACCAGGCCGCCGCGGTTGGAAAACTCGATGAAATAAAGATTGGCGCCATTGGCGAGCAATTCGGCTTCCCAGCTTTCCAGGTCTTTCAGCATGTTCTGGTATTTCCGCCGCGTCTCGTCGGTGACGGTGAATTCGTCGTGGGCGTTGTAGAAGTCCTTGAGCGCCGGGTCGCGGTCAACCCGCCGCGCAATGCCGCGGTTGCGCAATTCGGTGAGGGTTGCTGGCGCGTCCGCCTTCTCCTTGCGCTTGCGGGGCTCTTCGATGTCCGGGTTCTCGGTGTCGATGGTGGCAAGGGTCACCCGGTCGATGGCGATATCCACCGCCTCGGTGGTGTAGAACCAGCCACGCCAGAACCAGTCAAGGTCGGTGCCGGAAGCATCCTCCAGCGTGCGGAAGAAATCGGCGGGATAAGGCCGCTTGAACATCCAGCGGCGGGCGTATTCCTGGAAGGCGAAGTCGAACAGCGGCCGGCCCAAAATGGTCTCGCGCAAAATGTTGAGCGCGACCGCCACCTTGCCATAGGCGGTGTTGCCGAACGGATGCAGCGATTCCGCGTTGGTCATGATCGGGGTTTGATCAGCCGACTTCATAAAGGGCACGATTTTTTCCGGCATCCCACGGCGGGACGGATAATTTTCCTCCCATTCCTGCTCGGCGAGAAATTGCAGGAAGGAATTAAGGCCTTCGTCCATCCACACCCATTGCCGTTCGTCGCTGTTGACGATCATGGGGAAATAATTATGGCCCACTTCATGGATGACGACGCTGATGAGGCCGTATTTGGCTTGCCGGCCATAGCTGCGTTTGCCGGTTTTGGCGTCGATCTCGACCCGCCCCGGGCCGTTGAAGCTGATCATCGGGTATTCCATGCCGCCGCTCACCGGGCCGCTCACCGCCTGCGCCGTGGGATAGGGATAGGGAAAGGAGAAGCGGGAATAGACCTCCAGGGCATGGACGATCGCCTTGGTGGAATATTGGGACCATAAGGGCTCGCCTTCGTCCGGATAAAAGGACATGGCCATGATGCGCCGGCCGTCGCCTGGCTGGTCGAAGCCGCGGGCATCCCAGATGAAGGCACGGGAGGATGCGATGGCGAAATCGCGGACATTCTCGGCCTTGAAGCGCCAGGTCTTGGTCGCTTTGCCTTGTGCCGCCTTGCGGGCGCTTGCCGCTTCTTGCGGGGTGACGATGAAGACCGGCTTTTTCGCGCTCGCCGCTTCTTGCAAGCGGTCACGTTGGTCTTGGCTGAGCACGTCCTCAGGGTTGGCGAGCACCCCCGTCGCGGCGACGACATGGTCGGCGGGCACCGTGATCTCCACTTCATAGTCGCCGAACTCAAGGGTGAATTCGCCGCGTCCCAGATATTGCTTGTGATTCCAGCCGGTGATATCGCCATAGGCGGCCATCCGGGGAAACCATTGGGCGATGCCGTAAATGGTGGCGCCATCCTTTAATGTCTCGGTGCCGCCACGCGCGCCGACGGCTTGTGCGTCAACGATGTTGTAGGCCCAGTCGATGGTGAAAACCACGCTGTCGCCAGGCGATAGCGGCTTTTTCAAGTCGACGCGCATCATGGTGCGGTTGATGGTGTAGGCGAGCGACTCGCCGTTCTCGGCGCGCACTGCGATGATGTCATAGCCGCCCTCGAAATCGCGCCGCGCCAGCTCCTCGCGCAAGGCGTTGAAGGGCATGCGCGTGACGCTTGCCTTGGTGTCGGAGAGAACGTCGTCGGAATGCTTGGCGAAACGGTTCTGGTCGAGCTGCAACCACAGATAGCGCAAATCATCGGGCGAATGGTTGGCATAGGTGATGCGGGCGGTGGCGCTCAGCCGGCGTTTTTCCACGTCAAGGGCCGCCCTGATGACATAGTCGGCGCGCTGCTGCCAATAGCCGTGGCCGGGCGCGCCGGAAGCGGCGCGGGTGGCGCTGGGGGTGGGCAGGATTTCCTCCAACTGACGGAATTTGTCGTCAAAGGGGGCTGGCCCATGCGTTTCTTGCGCCGCCGCGCTGATGGCAACGCCAAGCGCCAGCAGTCCGCCAATAAAGCTGAATATTTTCATTGTTTCACCCCTCGCCTGCGACGAGGCGCCATCAAAAACGTTCATGGCCGCGTAGTCAATGCCCCAGCCCGCCGGATAGAAGCTCGCGCCTGACCGATGGCTGATGGCTCTATGGCCAGCGAAGGATTTGGCGGGGAATGGCCGTATCAACAACGCATGCAACCCAATGGAGAAATGGCGATGATGAAAAAGACCCCCCTCTTAATCCTCACTGCCGCCCTGGCCTTGGGCGCGGCGCAGGCCGCTTATGCCCATGAGCAAAAGGGCGAAGGCGGCGAAAGCGGCTGGAGCAGAATGGACCAGGACGGCGATGGCGCCATCAGCCGGCAGGAGTTCGCTTCGCGGCATGAGGAAAAATTCGCCCGCGCCGACGCCAACAAGGACGGCAAGGTGACGGCGGAAGAACGCACTGCCATGCGGGAGGAGATGCAAAAGCGCATGGAGGAGCGGCGCAAGAAAATGCATGAGCATATGCAAGAGCGCATGCAGGACCGCATGGCGGAAGTCGACACCAACAAGGACGGCGTCATTTCCAAGGCCGAGCACAAGGCTTATGTGGACAAGAAATTTGCCGAGATGGACAAGAATGGCGATGGCAAGCTGACGCGCGAGGAAATGCGCGCCGGCATGAAGATGATGCACGATGGCGACCATGACATGGACGGCATGATGGACGGCGCCAAAAAGGGTGGCTGAGCACGGCCGCTCTATGGTGGCACGGGCGGGCGAATTTCACCTTGTCATGCTCGTGTGGTGGATTTGAAGTTCGTTCCATTATTGGGGGCGCGTTCGTAAACGAACTTCAAATCCAAAACCACACGAGGTTCAATCGATTGCTAGTGGTGCGATTCCAACAGATGGGGACCATCTGTTGGAGAAATCGCACCACAGATTCAAATAACTTAGTGGTCCCCTTTTCCCAAACGGATGGATTTATCCGTTTGGAGCGGACCACGAGTGTCCTTGCGAACCGTTAAGTTCGCGCAGTCGCGCGTCCCCATATAGAGCGAACTTAACGACCAGGGACACTAGACGCGGATGACCACCGTGCCACTCATCTTGTCAGGGAAGCCTTGCTTGCGCTCATCGATCGCCACCCAAAGGCCGGAAATGAAGAAAAGTCATCCCGTCAGGCTACCAAGGCAGCTCTTCCCCGGTATGGGAAAAGAAGCGCCCTGAATCCTTAAGGGTCAGCCTGGCGATGATCCGGCGCAAGGCGGTGGCCGACTCCTGGGCATCGATCAGCGCTTGCGGCCCGCCCATGGCAGTCTGCACCCAGCCGGGGTGGAGCAGGCAAACCTTGATGCCGTCGCGCGCAAGGTCGATCGCCATCGACTTCATCACCGCGTTGAGCGCCGCCTTGGAGGAGCGATAGGCGTAATAGCCGCCGCTTGTATTGTCGGCGATGGAGCCCATGCGCGATGTAAGGTTGGCGATGGTCTTGCCGGCGCCGCGCCTAAGCTGGGGAAGGAAGGCGCGGGCGATGGCGAAGGGGGCAAGGCTATTGACCGCAAGCTCGTGGCGCCAGATATCCAGGCCGAGGTGCATCAGATCCTGCTGGGGCGCCAGCACCCCGGCATTGTTGATGAGAAGGTCGATGGCTTCTTCCTCAAGGTGAGCGGCGAGAGCGCGCACCGCGTCTTCAGCGGTGACATCGAGGCGATGAACGCTCACGGTGCCGGCAAGCGCCTTAAGGTCCTGTGCTTTCTCCGGCGCCCGGCAGGTGGCGTGCACCCGCCAGCCCTCGGCGGCGTATTGCCGGGCCAATTCAAGGCCGATGCCGCGGTTGGCGCCGGTGATGAGAAGGGTGGGCATGACGGTCCTTTCCTTAGATCGGTTTCACTATCAGGCAAGAGCATAAACGACAGTCACCCCACTGCCGCGTCCGCCTTAAAATCATCGGGCGCGAAATAGTCCGGAAAGGCGATCCACCCCTGGCGGTGGAGGGCGTCTTCCCGCGCCGCTTCGCTGTTCCAATAACGATCGAGCATGCGGCGGCGGGCAACGGCGCGGCCAAGGGTGCCGGCGAACTGGTCGCGCAGCTCCGTGTCATAGTCATCGAGGGCCTCGCCATCGCCCTCCATGAGGAACGCTGCCGCGGCTTCGCCCGCCATCGTCCCGGACATCACAGCAGCGGCGATGCCGCCGCCAGTGATGGGGTGGGTAAACCCCGCCGCGTCGCCAACGAAAAGGATGTTGTCGCAGCGCAGCCTTTCCCGCATGCCGCCGACGGGAAGCGCCCCGCCGGTATGGTGAAGGATATCGGCCCCGACCCGGCCTTCTTCCACCAATTGCCGGTGGAGGGCATCGAGCGGGGCCTTCAAATCGGCGGTGAAGCGCTTGTCGGCCCCCAGCCCCAGATTGGCGAAAGCCCCTTTGGGAAACAGCCAAGCATAGCCGCCGGGATAGGCGGGCGAAAGCCAGATATCGGTGGCGGCATAGGGCGCGCCCAAGAGAGCGACGGTATATTGCCGGGTGTTGACGGTGGCTAAGGGGGGAAGGCCCGTCAAGGCGGCGACGCGGGAATGGGCGCCGTCCGCCGCCACCAGAAGCCGGTATTCAATATCGAGGCGCCCTTCCGGGGTGTCTATCTGTGCGGTTCTTGCGGCGATATCAAGGGCGGTAAGGCGGCTTTCCAGGCACAGCCGCGCCCCGGCGGCCTCGGCCTTGCGCGCCAGCGCGGCGTCAAAGGCGGCGCGGTCGATCATCAGGCCGGGAAAGTCGGTGATATGCGCCTTACCGGAGGGCAGCACGCTTTTCATATTGGTGATGCGCTGGACAAGGACGCCGTCGCCTTGGGCATGGGGGCTCAAGGGAAGGGGGATGAACTCGGCGCATTGCACCGGCGCGCCGAGCGTTTTTTTGCGCTCGACGGCAATCACCTCAAGGCCGCGCGCCGCGGCGGCGCTGGCGGCGGCGCCGCCGCCAGGGCCCAGCCCGACGACCAAAAGGTCGGTTTTCAGGGGCGCACGCGGGCTCACGGGTTTTCCTCATTGCGATCAAAGCCATAGGCGCGTTCCACCTTGGCCACATGGACGCGGTAATAGCGATACCATGTCTTGCGTCCCAGGGCTTGCGCAGCGGCATGCTCGGCGACCTTTTTCCAAGCGATGAGGCTCGCCTCGTCGCGCCAGTAGGAGACGGTGACGCCAAGCCCGTCCGCCCCGCGGGCGCTGTCGATCCCGAGATAGCCGGGTTGGCGCGCCGCCAGATCCTCCATGCGCGCCGCCATCGCGCCATAGCCGGCATCGTCCTTATCGCTACGCAACGAAGTGAAGATGACGGCGTAATAGGGCGGGTCGAAAAGGGGGGGCGGGTGGGTCATGTCTTCTCCTTGCCATAGCCGCCGCCGCCGGGGGTTTCGATGACGATGCGATCGGCTGGACAGAGCGTCGCCTTGGCCGCCGCCGCGAGGGTCTCGATGCCGCCGTCGGCGCGGATGACGCGGTTGCTCCCCGGGGCGCCCTTGTCGCCACCGGCCAAGCCCGGGGGCCCGCTCGCCCGATGGTTGGCAAGGATAGAGACGGTCATCGCTTCAAGAAAGCGGATTTCGCGAACAAGGCCATTGCCGCCGGGAAAGGCGCCCTTGCCGCCGCTCCCTCGCCGGATGGCGAACCGTTCGATAAGGACTGGGTAGCGTCCTTCCACCACCTCGGGGTCGGTGAGGCGCGAGTTGGTCATGTGGCTGTGCACCGCGTCGGCGCCGGCAAAACCGGGCCCCGCGCCGGTGCCGCCGGCAAGTGTTTCATAATATTGGTGGCGTTCGTTGCCGAAGCTTAAATTGTTCATGGTGCCCTGGCTGGCGGCGGCGACGCCCATGGCGAGGAAAAGGGCGTTGGTCACCGCTTGCGAGGTTTCCACATTGCCGGCGACGACGGCGGCGGGCGGTCGCGGGTTGAGAAGCGAGCCTTCCGGCACGATGAGGCGGATCGGCTTCAGGCAGCCGGCATTGAGCGGTATGTCGGCGTCCACCAGACAGCGCAGGGCATAAAGGACGGCGGCGCGGGTGATGGCGAGGGGCGCGTTGTAATTATGGGCCCCTTGCGCGCTGGTGCCGGAAAAGTCGATTGCGGCGAGGCCGTTGTCCCGGTCGATGCGCAGCGCGACGCTAATCACTGCGCCATTGTCGAGGGCATAGTCGCAGGCGCCGTCCGGCAAGGCCAAGACGGCGCGCCGCACCGCGCTTTCCGCCGCCTCCTGGATATGGGCCATATAGGCGGCGACCATGGGCACGCCAAAATGTGTCACCATGGCGCGCAGCTCGGCAACGCCCTTGGCGTTGGCGGCGATCTGCGCTTTCAAGTCGGCGATGTTTTGCGCCGGGTTGCGCGCGGGATAGGGCCCGGCTTCCAGGATTCGGCGCACGGTGGCTTCGGCGAAGCGGCCGTCGGCGATGAGTGGCACGGCGTGAAACAGCGCCCCTTCTTCCTCGATCCGGGTCGAATCCGGCGGCATCGAGCCCGGCGTCAGGCCCCCGACATCGGCATGATGGCCGCGGGCGGCGACAAAAAAAGCGGGCGTTCGTTCGCCTTCCAGAAAGACCGGCGTCACCACCGTGATGTCGGGCAAATGGGTGCCGCCGTGATAAGGGTCGTTGAGCGCATAGGCCATGTCGGGGACGAGGTCGGGGATGGCACCGATCAGGGCCTTCACCGTCTCGCCCATCGAGCCGAGATGGACCGGCATGTGCGGCGCGTTGGCCACCAAGTCGCCGTCCCGGTCGAAGACGGCGCAGGAAAAATCGAGCCGCTCCTTGATGTTGACCGAATGGGCGGTGCGCTCCAGCACGGTTCCCATCTGCTCGGCGATCGCCATGAACAGGTGGTTGAAGACTTCGAGGCGGATGGGGTCAAGGCGGGTGTCGCCAGCGTCTTGTGGAGGCTGGGCGTCATGGGTGAGGACAAGATTGCCCGCGTCATCGGCCAGGACCGACCAGCCTGGCTCGATGATGGTGGTTGCGGTGGCCTCGAGAAGGATGGCGGGACCTGCAAGCCGTGCGCCGGCCGGCAGCCGGGCGCGCTCGTAAAAAGGCACCTCCCGCCATGCGCCGGCGATGAAGACCGGCTGGGTGGCGTTGGGCCGGGGCTTGCCGCCCAGTATGGCGGCGCTGGCGCGCGGCACTGGGCCTTCACGTTCGCGCAGGGTGACGCTCAGGCGCTCGAGGATGACCGGCTTGTCGGGCTCGGCAAAGCCGTAGCGCTGGCGGTGGGCCGCGGCAAAGGCGGCAAGGCTTGGCTCCAGCCCCTGCCAGACGATGGCCAGGGCGGCGTCGGAGCCGGCATATTTAAGATGCGCCTCGCGGATTTCGCTGGGGTGGGCAAGCCCGGGTTTCTGAAGCCGCAAAGCAGCCGCCGCGTCCTTGGCGAGGGCGGTGAAAATTCTTGATACCGAACGTTCGGTCGATTCATCGAGCGGCATCTCCAGCGCCCGCTCGCGGATCACCTGCAGCGGGGCAAGGCCGATGCCCAGCGCCGAGAGCACCCCCGCCAGGGGGTGGACCATCACCCGGCGCACCCCCAAGGCGGCGGCGACCCGGCAAGCCATTTGCCCGCCGGCGCCGCCGAACGAGACGAGGACATGCTCGGCGATGTCATGGCCGCGCTCGATGGTGATCGCCTTGATCGCCCGCGCCATGTGCTCGACCGCGATGGCCAGATAGCCTTCGGCCGTTTCCTCGACGCTGAACGTCTTGGCGCTCGCGGCGTTGATCCGTTGGGCCAAGTCCGCCACCGCTTTTTGCGCGGCGGCGGTGCTAAGGGGCGCCTTGCCGGTTTTGCCGAACAGCTTGGGAAAATACCGCGGGCCCAGCCGGCCCAACACCACATGGCAGTCGGTGACCGTCGCCGGGCCGCCCTTGCCGTAGCAGGCGGGGCCAGGGTCGGCGCCGGCGGACTGCGGCCCGACGAGGAGGCGCGTGCCGTCGAAGCCGAGGATCGAGCCGCCGCCGGCGGCCACCGTATGGACCGCCAGCATGGGCACCGCGAGGCGCTGGCCGGCGATGCTGGGCGCCTCGGCCCGCTCGAAGGCGCCGGCATAATGCATGACATCGGTCGAGGTGCCGCCCATGTCGAAGCCGATGAGGCGGGAAAAGCCGGCGCCCGCTGCGGTGCGCACCGCGCCCACCACGCCGCCCGCCGGGCCGGAAAGGATGGCGTCCTTGGCAAGGAAGGCCTGCGCTTGGGCAAGGCCGCCATGGGATTGCATGAAATACAGCTTCGCGCCTTCCACTTTTTTGGCGACCCCCGCCACATAGCGCTGCACCACCGGGTTGAGATAGGCGTTGACCACCGTGGTCTGGCCGCGCGGGATGAGCCGCATGACGGGGGCAAGGCGGTGGCTGAGGCTGATCTCCTCAAAGCCGATGGCGGCCGCGACTTCGCCTAAAGCCAGCTCGTGCTCTGGCGCTTGAACGCTGTGCAGCAAGACGATGGCGAGGCTGCGATGGCCTTGGGCGAAAGCCGCTTTAAGCTTGTCCCGCGCATCGGCGACGTCGAGGGGGCGCAGGACCTGGCCCTTAGCGTCGAGCCGCTCGTCGATTTCCACCACCTGGGCATAGAGCGGGGACGGCTTGTCGATGCGAAGAGCGAACAGCCGCGGCCGGTTCTGGGCGCCGATGGCAAGGGCATCGGCAAAGCCGCGGGTGATCGCCAGCGCCGTTGGCGCGCCGCGGCGCTCCAGGAGCGCGTTGGTGGCGACCGTGGTGCCCATGCGGATCTCCGCCACCCGGGCGGCGGGGAAGGGTGCCCCGTTCTTCACCTTCAGCAGCCGGCGCATGCCGGCGACGGCGGCGTCGGCATAGCGCGCGGGGTCTTCGGACAGGAGCTTTGCGGTGACAAGCCGCCCGTCAGGCCGGCGGGCGACGATGTCGGTGAAGGTGCCGCCGCGATCGATCCAGAAATGCCAGCCCCGCCCCATAACCGTTCCTTGAATGCCGCAGCTTGGTGGCACTGTGCCGCGAGCGGCCCCATGGGTCCAGCAAGAAGCGGGTGGAACAGCGCCCCGTCATCGTCTATGGAAGCCTCGCGGAGATCGTGAACCATGGCCATTTGGGGTAAAATCCTGGGAAGCGCGGCGGGCCTCGCCTTGGGCGGGCCCTTGGGCGCCCTTATCGGCGCCGGCCTTGGCCATGCCATCGACCGCGGTCTTGCCGGCCCGCGTCCGGTCGACGAGGCGACAGCGAGGATCACCTTCACCATCGGCGTCATCGCCCTTGCCGCCAAGATGGCCAAGGCCGACGGCACGGTGACCCATGACGAGGTGGAGACCTTCAAGCGGCTTTTCAAGGTTCCCCCCGAGGAAGCGCGCAATGTCGAACGGGTGTTCGACCTGGCCCGCCAGGCGACCGCCGGCTACGAGGCCTATGCCCAGCAGATCGCCGGCCTGTTCGAGAAACGCGCGCCGATCCTTGAGGACCTTCTGGACGCGCTTCTCGCCATCGCCTGCGCCGATGGCGTCCTCCACCCCGGGGAATGCGCCTATCTGGAGCGGGTGGCGGGCATTTTCGGCTTCACCGATGATGACATGGAGCGCATGAAGGCGCGCCGGCTTGGGCCGGACGAAGCAAGCCCCTACACCATCCTCGGCGTCGCCCCCGACATTGCCGATGCAGCCTTGAAGGCGCATTACCGCAAGCTGGTGCGCGACAACCACCCCGACAGGCTCATCGCCCAGGGGGTGCCGGAGGAGTTCGTCAGCGTCGCCACCAGCCGGCTGGCGGCGATCAACGCCGCCTATGACCGGATCGCCGCCCAGCGCGGCCTGCGCTAAACGCTTGGCGGACCCTCCCATGACCCGCCCGCATCTTCTTCTGATGCTGATGATCAATCTTCTCTGGGGGTTGAATTTCGTCGCCGTCAAATGGACGCTTGCCGACTTTCCACCCCTCTTGAGCGCGCTGGGGCGATTCTTGCTGGTTTTTCTCATTTGCCTACCCTGGCTTAAGCCAAGACCCGGCCGGATGCGCCCCCTCCTCGCCGTCGCCGGCCTTGGCACGCTGCACTTTACCTTGATGTTCATCGCCCTTGGCCTTGCCGAGAGTGCCAGCGCCATGGCCATCATCGGCCAGATGGGGGTGCCGTTCGCCACGGTGATGGCGGTGCTTTTCCTCGGCGAGCGCATTGGCTGGCGGCGGACCCTCGGCATCGCCATGGCCTTTGCCGGCGTCGTCATCATCAAATACGAGCCGGGCGGCGCGGCGGCGGCGCCCGTGCTGGCGATGCTCGGCTCCAGCCTCGTTTACGCCGTCGCCACCATCGGCATGCGCCGCCTCGCCGGTGTGAAGCCCCTGGAGCTGCAAGCCTGGACCGGCGCCGTCAGCCTCATCCCGCTCGCCGCCCTCAGCCTTGCCCTCGAAGGCGATCCGCGGCCATATCTTGCCAGCGCCGGCCTTTACGCCTGGGTTGGCGTCGTCTATAGCGCGGTCGCTTCCTCGGTCATCGCCCATGCCGCCAATTTCTACCTGCTGCAGCGCTATCCGGTGACGATAGTGGCGCCCTTCACCTTGCTCGTGCCCTTGATCGCGGTCGCTGCGGGGGTCATCATCCTCGGCGATGTCTTGAGCTGGGGGCTGGTGGTGGGAGGCCTCTTGTCGCTCAGCGGGGTCGCCGTCATCACCCTGAGGGCCTTGGCCCGGGCGCGGGCGCAGCCATGAACGGGACTGGCATCATCGAGGCGCCCTCGCCCAATTTCGACGCCCGCCGTAGCGCCATCGACATGCTGCTCCTCCACTATACCGGCATGCCCACCGGCGAGGAGGCCTTGGCCCGCTTGCGCGACAGCACGGCCAAGGTGAGCGCCCATTACCTCATCGAGGAGGATGGCCGGGTCTTCCGCCTCGTCGCCGAGGACAAGCGCGCCTGGCACGCCGGCCTTGCCTGTTGGGCGGGCGAGACCGACATCAACAGCCGCGCCATCGGCATCGAGCTTGTCAACCCCGGCCATGAGTGGGGCCTGCGCGCCTTTCCCCAGGCCCAGATGCACAGCCTCGGCGTGCTTGCCCTTGGCATCCTCATGCGCCATGGCATCGCCAAGGCGCGGGTGTTGGGCCATTCCGATGTCGCGCCCTTGCGCAAGCAAGACCCGGGCGAGCTTTTCGACTGGGCCTGGCTCGCTGCCCGGGGCATCGGCCTGTGGCCGCAAGATGACTTCAAGACGGCGGACCACCCCCATGGCATCGATCAAGCCGACGCGCCCCAAGTCCGCGCGCTGCAGCAAGGCTTGGCCCGCTATGGCTATGATATCGAGACCCATGGCCGCTATGACGCCCGCACCCAGGGCGTGGTCGCCGCCTTTCAACGCCATTTCCGCCCGGCACGGGTCGATGGCCAGGCCGACGCCCAGACCCTGGCGCGGCTGGCCAGCCTGTTGGCCAGGCTTTGACGCGCGCCGCCGCGCTCCCTAAGCTTGCGCGCATGGGCAGAGTTCTCATCATCGCCGGGTCGGATTCGGGCGGCGGCGCCGGGGTCCAGGCCGACATCAAGACGGTGACGGCGCTGGGCGGCTATGCCGCCACCGCCATCACCGCCATCACCGTGCAGAACACGCTAGGAGTGACCGGCGTGCATGGCGTGCCGGCAGATATCGTTGCACGCCAGATCGAGGCGGTCTTGAGCGACATCGGCGCTGATTGCATCAAGACCGGCATGCTGGGCGATGCGGCGACCATCGCCGTGGTCGCCGATTGCCTTGAAGCGGTGGGCGGGGACATTCCCCTTGTCCTTGACCCGGTGATGGTGGCGAAAGGCGGAGCGGCCTTGCTGGAAGACGCGGCCATCGCGGCATTGGCCAGCCGGCTGCTGCCGCGGGCGCGGCTGGTGACGCCGAACTTGCCGGAAGCCGCCCGGCTGGCCGGCTTCCCGGTAGAAGGCGAAGAAGCGATGATCGCCGCCGGCCGGGCGCTCCTGGAAAAAGGGGCGGGGGCGGCGCTGGTCAAGGGCGGCCATGGCGCCGGCGATGAGGTGGTCGATATCCTGATTACCCGCCAAGGGCCCCGGCGCTTTGCCGGTCCGCGCCTTGTCAGCCGCCATACCCATGGCACCGGCTGCACCCTTGCCTCCGCCATCGCGGTTGGCCTTGCTGAGGGCCACGCCCTTGAGGACGCGGTCGCCCGGGCGCGGCGTTATGTTATGCGGGCGATCGCGACGGCGCCGGGCTATGGCCAGGGGCACGGCCCCTTGAACCATGGCTTTCCGTGTGATGGGAGCATGTCATGAGCGGACACCAGCAGGGCCAGGACGGCCTCGTCAACGCCTACCGCATGGATGGCCAGGGCGGCGCCAGCGCGCTGGACTGGCAGGCGGTGGACAGCGCCGTGGGGGAGCCGGCCCGCCCCTTATGGGTGCATCTCAACCGCAAGGCGGCGCGGGCGCGCAAATGGCTGACCCGCCACGGCCATCTTGACCCCTTGGTCGCCAAGGCGCTGCTCGAGGAGGATACCCGGCCGCGCTTCACCGAGATCGGCCCGGGCGCGCTTTTGAACCTGCGCGGGGTCAACCTCAACCCCGGGCAAGAGCCCGACGACATGGTCTCCTTGCGCTTTTGGATCGAGCCGGGGCGGGTGATCACCGCCTGGGCCCGGCCGGTGGTGGCGGTCGATGACGTGCGCGGCGAGATCGAGGCCGGCCATGCGCCGCACAGCGTCGGCCAGTTGGTGGTGGCGCTGGCGCAAGCCCTGATCACCCGCATCGAGCCCGTGATGGGCGAGCTTGACGACCAATTGGACGCTTTGGAAGAGCGGGTGATCGAGGACGCCAAAAGGGAGATCCGCGCCGAGCTGTTGAACCTGCGCCGCCAGGCGGTGACCTTGCGGCGCTATATCGCCAGCCAGCGCGAGGCCCTATCGGCGCTGATCCTTGCCGAGGTGGACTGGCTGACGCCCAAGGACAGGGAGCGGCTGCACGACCTCCTTGACCGCAACACCCGTTATGTCGAGGACCTCGACACCTTTCGCGAGCGCGCGTCGATCTTGCAGGACGAGCTGACCAGCCGCATCGCCGAGCGCATGGACCGGCTGGTCTTTCGCCTGTCCCTGGTGGCGACCCTTTTTCTCCCCTTGAGCTTTGTCACCGGTCTTCTGGGGATCAATGTCGGCGGCATCCCGGGCGCGTCCAACCCCTATGGGTTTTATATCGTGGCCGGGCTCCTGGTGGCGGTGCTCATGGTCATGCTGTGGCTGTTCCGCCGTTCGCAACTCCTCAAATAATCTTGACGAAGCGCTTTTTTACCGCACTGCAACAAAATTAGCGTTGACGGCGCGGCGGCGATCTTTCATTGTCGCGCGCGGGCCACGTCCCCCCAACGGGACGCGTGCTCTCTGCAAGGGGAGTTTTGACATGCAAGAACCCGCCGACCGTCCGGCGCGGCCCTATTTTTCCTCCGGGCCATGCGCGAAAAGACCGGGATGGACCCCGGACATCCTTAAAAACGCCTATCTTGGCCGCTCCCACCGGGCGAAGGGCGGCAAGGCCAGGCTCAAGGCCGCCATCGACGAAACCCGCGCCCTCCTCGGCGTGCCCGGGGACTATCGCATCGGCATCGTGCCGGCGTCCGACACCGGGGCGGTGGAGATGGCCTTGTGGTCGCTGCTGGGCGCCCGTCCGGTCACCATGCTGGCCTGGGAAAGCTTCGGCGCCGGCTGGGTGACGGACGTGGTGAAACAGCTCGGCCTGCGCGATGTGGAGGTCTTGACGGCGGACTATGGCGCGCTGCCCCCCTTGCGCAAGATCAACCCGGCGCATGACGTGGTCTTCACCTGGAACGGCACCACCTCGGGGGTCAAGGTGCCCGATGGCGAATGGATTTCCGACCAGCGCGGCGGCCTTGTCATATGCGACGCCACTTCCGCCGTCTTCGCCATGCCCCTTCCCTGGGACAAGCTCGATGTCGCCACCTTCTCCTGGCAGAAGGCGCTGGGCGGCGAGGCGGCGCACGGCATGCTCATCCTGTCGCCGCGCGCCGTCGAGCGCCTGGAAAGCCATCGCCCGCCCTGGCCGCTGCCCAAGATTTTCCGCTTGACCAAGGGCGGCAAGCTGATCGAGGGCATTTTCGCTGGCGAGACCATCAACACCCCCTCGCTGCTGTGCGTCGAGGATTATCTCGATGCCCTTGAATGGGCGCGCGGCATCGGCGGGCTCGACGCCCTCATCGCCCGCACCAAGGCCAACCTCGCGGCGCTCGAGGCCTGGGTCGAGAAGACCGGCTGGATCGATTTCCTCGCCGCCGACAAGGCGATCCGCTCGCCGACCTCGGTCTGCCTCAAGATCGTCGACCCCTGGTTCGCCGGCCTTGCCGCCGAGCGGCAAGGCGCCGCGGTCAAGCGCCTGGCCGCGCTTCTCGAGGACAAGGGCGTTGCCTATGACATCGCGGGCTATCGCGACGCGCCGCCGGGCCTGCGCATCTGGTGCGGGGCGACGGTGGATGCCGCCGACGTTCAGGCGCTCACCCCTTGGCTCGACTGGGGCTATGCCCAGGTGAAAGCCGAGTCCCACTAAATCGCTTTTATCGGATGTGGCGCTGTCCGCGCGACAGCGCTGTGCCCCCAGGAGACACTCCATGCCCAAAGTCTTGATCGCCGACCCGTTGAGCCCCGAGGCGCTCGCCGTTTTTCGCGCCCGCGGGCTTGAAGTGGATGACCGCCCCGGCCTTGCCAAGGACGAGCTCATCGCCCTCATCGGCCGCTATGACGGCCTTGCCGTGCGCTCCGCCACCAAGGTGACGAAGGACGTGCTCGCCGCCGCCGCCAACCTCAAGGTGGTGGGCCGCGCCGGCATCGGCGTTGACAATATCGACGTTGCGGCGGCCACCGCGAAGGGGGTGGTGGTGATGAACACCCCCTTCGGCAATTCCATCACCACCGCCGAGCACGCCATCGCCATGATGCTGGCGCTGGCGCGGCAAATCCCCGAGGCCAATGCCTCGACCCAAGGCGGCAAATGGGAAAAATCCCGCTTCATGGGGGTCGAGCTGTTCGCCAAGACCTTGGGGATCATCGGCTGCGGCAATATCGGCTCGATCGTCGCCGACCGGGCGCAGGGCCTTAAGATGAAGGTGGTCGCTTACGACCCGTTCCTGACGCCGGAGCGGGCCCTCGACCTCGGGGTGGAAAAAGTCGAGCTGGATGAGCTATTCCAGCGCTCCGACTTCATCTCTCTCCATACCCCCTTGACCGACGCCACCCGCGGCATTTTGAGCGCCGGGGCGTTCGCCAAGATGAAAAAGGGGGTGCGCATCGTCAATTGCGCGCGCGGCGGCCTCATCGATGAAGGCGCGCTCAGGCAAGCGCTCATCTCAGGCCAGGTCGCGGGGGCGGCGCTCGACGTGTTCGCCGAGGAGCCGGCCAAGGAGAACGCCCTTTTTGGCACCCCCGGCCTCATCGCGACGCCCCATCTCGGCGCGTCCACGATGGAAGCGCAGGAAAATGTGGCGGTCCAGGTGGCGGAGCAGATCGCCGACTATCTTCTCACCGGCGCGGTCACCAACGCCCTCAACATGCCGTCCCTGTCGGCCGAGGAGGCGCCGCGGGTGCGGCCCTATCTGATGCTTGCCGAGCAATTGGGCAGCTTTGCCGGGCAGATCACCCAAAGCGCCATCGCGGAAGTGCAGGTGGACTATGACGGCCATGTGACCGAGCTCAATACCAAGCCGATCACCGCGGCGCTGCTGGCTGGCCTGTTGCGGCCGCTTCTCGACACGGTCAACATGATCAACGCCCCCTTCATCGCCAAGGAGCGGGGGATCGATATCGCCGAGGTGAAGCACGACCGGGAAAGCGATTACCACACCCTGGTGCGCCTCACCGTGAAGACGCAAAAGCAATGCCGCACCCTTGCCGGGACGCTGTTCGCCAACGCCGCGCCGCGCATCGTCGATGTGCACGGCATCCGCATCGAGGCCGAGCTGGGGCGCCACATGCTTTACGTCACCAACGAGGACAAGCCCGGCTTCATCGGCACCCTGGGGACGCTGCTGGGCAAGGCGGGGGTCAATATCGCCACCTTCAATCTCGGGCGCGATGCTGCCGAGGGCCAGGCGCTGGCGCTGCTCTCCATCGACAGCCCGATTGCCCCCGAAGTTTTGAAAGAGGTCGCAAAAATCCCCCATGTGCGGCAGGCTAAGGCGCTCACTTTTTAAAGAAGCATCCAGCACGGGCCAAGATGACCGACCGCGGAATAGAAAAGGGGCTGTTGCCCGAAGGGCTGCGCGACGCGTTGCCGCCGGAAGCGGCGCATGGCGAGGCCATCGTGCGCCGCCTGCTCGACCTTTTCGCCGCCCATGGCTATGACCAGGTGGCGCCGCCCCTCGTCGAGTTCGAGGAAGGGCTCGCCGGCCGGCTCGACGCGGCGAGCCGGCTCGACATGTTCCGCCTGCTCGACCCCGAATCGCAGCGGGTGATGGTGCTGCGCTCCGACATCACCGGCCAGATCGCGCGCATCGCCGCCACCCGGCTCGGGCATCTGCCGCGCCCCTTGCGGCTTGGCTATGCCGGCAGCGCCCTCAGGGTCAAGGGCAGCCAGCTTCGCCCCGAGCGGCAGTTTCGCCAGGCGGGGATCGAGCTCATCGGCCCGCGCTCCCTCGACGCCGCGGCCGAAGTGGTGCTGATCGCCGAGGAGGCGCTTGTCGGGCTGGGCGTTGCCGGGATCAGCATCGATCTCGTCTTTCCCCGTTTTGTCCCGGTGCTGGCCCAGGATCTCGGCCTTGACGAAGCGGCGGCGGCGCACGTCCGTGCTGCGCTCGACGCCAAGGACGTGGGGCAGCTCGCCTTCCTGCCCGCGCCGGCCCGCGCCCGGTTCGAATCGGTGCTCGCCGCCGCTGGGCCGGCGGACCAAGCGCTGGCCGCCTTGCGGCGGCTTGACCTGCCGGCACGCTCGGCAAGCATGTTCGCCGCGATCGATGCGTTTGTCGCCCGACTTTTTGCCGACGCGCCGCAGCTTTGCCTCACCATCGACCCGGGCGAGCATCGCGGCTTTGCCTATCAAGGCGATTTTGGCTTTACCCTTTTTGGCCGCGGCGAGCGCGGCGAGCTGGGCCGCGGCGGGCGCTACGGCATTCGCCGGCCGGAAGGAGCGGTGGAGCCGGCGACCGGGTTCACCCTTTATCTCGACAGCCTGGCGCGCGCGGTGCCGCCAGAGGCGGCGCGCGCCAAGCTCCTGGTCCCGCCCGCCATCGACCGGCAAATCGCTACGCGCTTGCGGGCGGAAGGGTGGGCGACGGTGCAAGCCCTTGCGCCAGTCGCCGATTTGCGCCAAGAGGCGCGCCGGCTCGGCTGCAGCCATGCTTGGATCGGGGATGCGGCGGTGGCGGTCGCGAGGGAAACAAGGGCAAAGGATTGAGTCGTGGCGAATGTGGTGGTGATCGGCTCGCAATGGGGCGATGAAGGCAAGGGCAAGATCGTCGACTGGCTTTCCGAGCGGGCGCAAGTTGTGGTGCGGTTCCAAGGCGGGCACAATGCCGGCCATACCCTGGTCATCGGCAACCAGACCTTCAAGCTGTCCTTGCTGCCCTCGGGCATCGTGCGGCCAGACAAGCTGTCGGTGCTGGGCAATGGGGTGGTGGTCGACCCGTGGGCGCTGTGGAAGGAAATCGAAGGCATCCGCGGCCAAGGGGTGGCGGTCAGCCCCGACAACCTGCACATCGCCGAGCAATGCGCCCTCATCCTTCCCTTTCATCGTGAGCTCGACGCCTTGCGCGAGGACGCGCAAGGTGGAGTCAAGATCGGCACCACCCGGCGCGGCATCGGCCCCGCCTATGAGGACAAGGTGGGGCGCCGCGCCCTGCGCATGTGCGACCTGGCGAGCGAGGCGGCGATCGCCGCCCGGCTCGACATGCTGCTCACCCATCACAACGCGCTGCGCCGCGGGCTGGGCGCGCCGCTCATCGACAAGGGGGCTCTCCTTGACGACGTGCAGGCTATCGCGCCGCGCATCCGCCCCTTTGTCCGCCCCACCTGGCGCAGCCTTGCCGATGCCCAGCGCCAGGGCAGCCGCATTTTGTTCGAAGGGGCGCAAGGGGTTCTGCTCGACGTCGACCATGGGACCTACCCCTTCGTCACCTCGAGCCACACCTTGTCGGGCCAGGCGGCGGCTGGCAGCGGCATGGGTCCCGGCGCGCTCGACTATGTGCTGGGCATCACCAAGGCCTATACCACCCGGGTCGGCGCCGGGCCGTTTCCCACCGAGCAGGACAATGCGATCGGCCGTATCCTTGGCGAGCGCGGCCATGAATTCGGCACCGTGACGGGACGCTCGCGGCGCTGCGGCTGGTTCGACGCGGTGTTGGTGCGCCAGGCGGTGGCGGTTGCCGGCATCAACGGCATTGCGCTCACCAAATTGGACGTGCTTGACGGCCTTGACAGCCTGCAGGTGTGCACCGGCTACCGCCTGCATGGCGACATGGTGGATTATCTGCCGGCGGAAATGAGCGCGCAGGCCGCCGTCGAGCCGGTTTACGAGACCCTCGAGGGCTGGTCGGAATCGACCCGCGGCGCCCGTTCCTGGGCGCAACTGCCGGCCACCGCGATCAAATATATCCGCCGCATCGAGGAATTGATCGATTGTCCGGTGGCGCTCCTGTCCACCAGTCCGGAGCGTGAAGACACCATCCTCGTCCACGACCCCTTCGCCCGCTGACCGCGCTTTGCCTCGCGAGTGCGGCAATAAGACGCCCCCAAGCCAGACTTGCGGCTACATCAATTAAGCCGGCGTAAGGCGACTGTTAACCAATGGCGCGCCATGCTGGCGGTCACGCTTGTTGCTCGTCGACAAAAAACAAAAGGATAAGAAGAGGGCCATGGCGCAACCGGCGCGGAGCATGGCGTTGGACCGCCCCGCAGATCCTGTTCCCGCGACGCACCGTTTCGGCGCGCGGCTGCGGGCGTTCGACACCCCCGGAGCGAGTGCCTTCGCCCATGGCGAGGATGACGGGCTTATCGTTCTTGTCCACCGGCGGCATGTGCCGCTGCGCAAACACGTCGCCGACCTCCTCGGCCAACTAAGGCCCAATGCGCTGCTGCGCCTTGTCGAGCAGCAAATCCTCGCGCTCGATGGCGAGGAGCGCCTGGTCTCGCTCCTGGAGCGGCCGCAGGGCGGGCCTTTGGTGGGCGAGGAAGGCGCGCGCGCGAGCGCCGTCAGCGAACGCGATCTGCGCAACCTTGTCCTGCCGCAACTTTTGAACAGCCTGTGCTGCCTGCACGAATATGGCCTTACCCACCGCGCGCTTCACCCATCCCGGCTCTATTATCGCAACGGCGAGCGGACGGATATCGTGATCGGCGAATGCTTCAGCGCGCCGCCCGGCACCGCCCAGCCGATCGCCTTCGAGACCATCGCCCGCGCCATGGCCGACCCCATGGGCCGGGGCGAGGGCGCGCCGGCGGACGATTTTTACGCCCTGGGCGCGCTCCTCATGAGCCTCTTGCTGGGCCGCGACCTGGCGACGGGGCGCACGCCGGAGCAATTGCTGGCGGCCAAGGTCACGCAAGGCTCCTATGCGGCACTGTGCGGCGGCGTCGAGCTTCCCGGCGCGATCGGCATGCTGCTGCGCGGCCTCCTTACCGACAGCCCCGAGGACCGTTGGAAAGCGGCCGATGTCCTCGCCTGGCTCGAAGGCAGTTCGGTGCGCGTCCACAGCGCGCCCAACCACTGGGCGCTGAGCCGGCCGGTCGGTCTCGGCGGGCGCAGCTTCACCGACCGACGCCAACTGGCACAGGCGATGAGCGCCGATGTCGCCACGGCGTCGGCCTATATCCGCCGCCATGACATCGCCCATTGGATCAGCCATTTCCTGCCGCGCACCTCGAGCAATCAGGAACTGGTCAATTTGGTCCATGCCGGCGACGCGCGCCGCCGCGGCGACGTCAAGCTCAACACCCCCGATCATCTGGTCGCCCGGTTTTGCGCGCTTTTGGATCCCATGGGCCCGATCCGCTTTCGCGGCGTCGCGGTGATGCCCGATGGCCTCGGCCCCTTGTTCGCGCAGGCCCTGGACATGGGCATGAAAGGCGATCTAGCCGAGGCGCTCAAGGGGATAAGCGAGAGCAATTTCGCGCACGGCCTGTCCAATACCCGCAGCTATGCCTGCCCGGAAACCCAGCGCGAGAGTCAGGGACGGGCGATGCTGGCGCCGGGAATGCTGCTTGACCGCGGCGATGATGACGAAGCGGTTTTTAAGATCGTTTATGGCCTCAACCCTGGCCTGCCGTGCCTGTCGCCGCAATTCGAACGTTTCTGGGTCGATGGCCCGGGCGAAGCGGTCAAAAGGCTC
The DNA here is from genome assembly GCA_049324415.1 of Pseudomonadota bacterium. Classification (GTDB taxonomy): domain Bacteria; phylum Pseudomonadota; class Alphaproteobacteria; order Sphingomonadales; family CAKZYD01; genus JBMOOS01. The sequence continues at coordinate 251,222 of JBMOOS010000021.1, read as the reverse complement.
GACGGGCTGATGATGGATGGCCACGGCGCCACCATGACCGACCCGCAATTGCTCGCCTTCATCCTTGCCCATACCCGCGACGCGGCGGCGCGCTTCGCCGGCAAATCCTTAAGCGCCCGCCCGGCCCACATGCAGGCGGCTGATCTCTTGCATCTGTTCGGCATGCTGCAAGCCAAGCACGGGCTGGGACCGCTGCGCGGCCTCACCAAGGCCTTCGCCGCCCGTCTCAAGCCGGAAATCGGCAAGCTGCGCAGCAAGACCCGCCGCGCCGCGGCGCTCAATCGGCTGGAGGCGATCGTCAACGCCGGCGCCTTGTCGCAGCTTGCGGAGCTTTTTGACATGGGCCGGCTGCTTGCCGCCGACGACAGCGGCTGGCGCCGCGCCCGGCAGCGTATGCGGATGATCGACCTTGCCTTGCGCCGCATGGCCAAGCCGGTTTCGGCGGATGATCCGCGGGCCCGAGAAAGCGGCGCGCAAGGGGCGGCGGCGGTGGGCTTTGCCGTTCTCATCCTGGTCTTGATGATGGAGTTCGTGTGATGGCGCCGGTGCGCAAAAAAAACGCGGCGCGGCGTCGGCCCGCAGGGCCACAGCGTAGCGAAAAGGCGGGGTCGGGCTGGATCTTCTTTCCCCTGCTCATCACCCTTCTGGCGCTTTTCTACGCCGACGCCAGCATCGTCCTGGCGCTGGGCATGCTGCCTACCTTCATCGCTTATGCGGTTGCCCGGAAAGGCCGCCGAGGGTGGCGGCTGTTGACCCTGGCCCTGTTCAATCTGTCCGGGGTGTTGCCGGTGATTTTCGCCCTCGACGGGCCGAAATACGCCGCCTTCGGCGCGATGGGCGCGCTTGGCGACGTTTATGCCTGGTTCGTCATGTATGGCGCCGCCGCGGTTGGCTGGGCGGTGATGTGGCTTGCCCCGCATATGATGGCCGCCGTCATGACCCAGTTCGACCGGCTGGAGGCCAGCAAGTTGCGGGCGGTCCGCGCGCAATTGATCGAGGAATGGGGCGAGGCTGTGGCCGAAGCCGATGGCGGTGACGCCTTGGCCGGTCGAGCGGACGCCTGACGCCGTTAAACGGCGGGCAAGGCGCGCCGCGCCCGCGCTTGATCGAGCATCGCTTTTTGCAGCTTTTCGAAGGCGCGCACCTCGATCTGACGGATCCGCTCTCGGCTGACGCCATAGACCTGGCTCAAGTCCTCGAGCGTCGTCGGCGTATCTTTCAGCCGGCGCTCGGTGAGGATGTGCCGCTCGCGCTCGTTCAAGCTGGCAAGGGCGGTGCTCAAAAGCTCTTGACGCACTTCCAGCTCTTCCGCCTCGGCGATGACTTGCGCTTGATCCGGCGCCTCGTCGACAAGCCAGTCCTGCCACTCGCCGTCGCCGTCGATGCGCAACGGCGCGTTGAGCGAATGGTCGGCGGTCGCCATGCGCCGGTTCATCTCCACCACGTCGTTTTCCGGAACATCGAGGGCCTTGGCGATCTTGGTGACGTTTTCGGGCTTAAGATCGCCTTCCTCGATGGCCTGGATCTGCCCTTTGAGCCGGCGCAGGTTGAAGAACAGCTTTTTTTGCGCCGCCGTCGTCCCCAGCTTCACCAGCGACCAGGAGCGCAGGATATATTCCTGGATCGAGGCCCTGATCCACCACATGGCATAGGTCGCCAGGCGAAAGCCGCGCTCGGGATCGAAGCGCTTCACCGCCTGCATCATGCCGACATTGCCTTCCGATATGAGCTCGGACACCGGCAAGCCATAGCCGCGATAGCCCATGGCGATCTTGGCCACCAGGCGCAAATGGCTGGTGACCAGGCGATGCGCCGCCTCGCTATCGCCATGCTCGGTCCACCGCTTGGCCAGCATATATTCCTCATCCGGCGTAAGGAGGGGAAATTTGCGGATTTCCTGAAGATAGCGCGCAAGCCCGCTATCGGTCGCCAGGGTGGGCAAGGTCGTTGCCACGGTCGGTTCCTCGCAAGATTAACGTTAATATGGAAACGAATCGAGAGTTACACCCTAAACTGTTTCCAAATATTTTATCAATTGGATCATATCATTTGGCAACGGGCTTTCGAAAGTCAATCTTTCGTGGGTGATCGGATGGTCGAAGGCCAAGCGCCTGGCGTGCAAGGCTTGGCGCGCGAAGGGGCGGCCATCGGCGAGACTGAGCGCCCGCCGCCGGCCATAGACGGGATCGCCAATCAAGGGATGGCCGAGGCTTGCCATGTGGACCCGCACCTGGTGGGTGCGGCCGGTTTCCAGGCGACAGGAGACGAGGCTGGCGACGGGCCTTGCAGCGGGGCCGAAGCTTCTCTCCACTTTATAATGGGTGCGGGCCGGCTTGCCTTGGCCATGGCGCGCCACCGCCATCTTGATCCGGGCGCTGGGGTGGCGGCCAAGGGCGGCGTCGACGATGCCGATGAGCGGCGTCGGCCGGCCCCACAGCACCGCGGCGTAGACGCGCTCGATGCTGTGGGTGGCGAATGCCTTGGTCAGCGCCTGGCTGGCGGCATCGCTCTTGGCCACCACCATGACCCCCGAAGTGTCCTTGTCCAGGCGGTGGACGATGCCCGGCCGCGCCACCCCGCCAATGCCGGAAAGCGCCGGCCCGCAATGGGCGATGAGGGCGTTGACGAGGGTGCCGGCGGGATTGCCGGGGGCGGGGTGGACCACCATCCCGGCGGGCTTGTCGAGCACCAGGATATGGGCGTCCTCGTAAAGGATATCGAGCGCGATCGCTTCGCCCGCGATCCTAGCCGGCGCCGCCGCCGGCACCACGAGGGTCAGCACGTCGCCCGCCCCGACCTTGGCCGAAGGGCTGCGCGCGGCCGTGCCATTGACCTCTACCGCGCCCTGCCTGATGAGGCCTTGCAGGCGCTGGCGGCTCAGCTCAAGGCCGGCGCTTGCCAAGGCCTTGTCGAGGCGCTGGCGGGGGCTGGCGGGAGCAAGGATGATGCGGTGCGTCTGGTGCTGGGCCATGCTGTCAACCTGCGCGTTCCTCGCGGATATTGGACGCATCCGTCTTGCTACGTTAGGCTGGGCCAAAGCACAAGGTTGCGCCGATGTCCGTCCCCGCCGCCGTTGTCCTGCGCCCCGCCCACCGTCGCGCCATCGCCGACGCCAGCCTTGCCGCCCTTCCCGGAGAGGCGTGCGGCCTCCTTCTCGGCCACCTTGACGGGGAACGGCGGGTCATCACCCAGGTGCGGGTGACGCGCAACGCCCTTGCCGCCAGCCGCCATGACCGCTTCGAGATCGAGCCGGCGCAGCTTTTGCGCATCCATCGCCAGGCGCGGGCTGAGGGCCTTCATGTGCTCGGCCATTTTCATTCCCATCCCAATGGCCATGGCGAGCCTTCGACCACCGACGCGGCGCATGTCTATGACCTTGGCCAGCTTTGGCTGATCCAGCCCATCATCGACGATGCCGCCGGTCCTCTGACGGCTTGGCTTGTCGTGCGCGCGCGCCAGGTGGGCTGGCCCTTTGTCGGCCTTGCCATCTATGAAGAGGGGGCTTAAGACTTTCATCCCCATGGATGAAGACGGAAAGGCGCATGGCCCTTGGCAGCGTCAAATGGTTCAACGACAAGAAGGGCTACGGCTTCATTCGCCCCGATGAAGGCGCGCGCGACGTGTTCGTGCATATTTCGGCGGTGAAGCAGGCGGGGCTCGAAACGCTGGAGGAAGGGGCGCGCCTGGAATTCGCGCTGACGCAGAACCGGGAAGGCAAGACCCAGGCCATCGGCCTCAAGCCTTTGCCGGGCTCCCCTGATAACGAAGCCTCCTAATAGCCGGGCGACGCCGCCTTCATGGCGCGCTCAAAGCGGGTGGTGACGCCGCTTCGCCCGGGGAAGCCCTCGAAAACCGCGTCCGCAAGATAGGGCATCACCATGAGGATATCGTCCTCGCGGCCGAACGAGGTGGCGCGCCCCTCGAAAAGAACGGCGTTGGAGGCGGCGTCCTTCAACTGGACCGACAGCGTGCGCACGAAGCTTGCGTCCGGCTTCTTGCTCCCTCCGACCCCGAAGATGCCGCCGACGCTGACGCCGCTATGGCGCCCGACGCTGCCCACGCCGATGCCAACGCGCACCGGGCTGTCGCGCCCCTCATCTTGAAGAGCTGCGCGCCGGCCGACGGAAAAATCCACGAGGGCGAGCAGGTCCGCCGTCCCGTCTTGGCGGGGCGGGGCAAAGCCGAGGGCAGCCAGCCGGCGGCCGACGATGTCGGCGACGGGGGCGAATTCGAGGCCCTCCAGGGCAGGGTTTGCCGGCATCACGGCAACGCTGCGCCCTTCGCCCTTGGCCCCGTCCGGCCATTGATGGAAGCGCACCACATCGGCGGCGAAGCGGGGACTGGCGCAGGCGGCGGCGAAAAGCCCGAGAAAAAGGGCAATAAGGGTTCGTGAAATGTGCGGCATGCGCGCCTCCATGCTCGTGTCCCTGAGCCTGCCATTGTTCCGCGCCGGCGCGCCTTCTGGCAAGAGGCTTGATGGCGATGCCGCTCCAGCGACGTCAAGACGGTTGACAGCGCGCCCCCGCCATTGGACACAAGCGCGGGACAATCGCGCGCAGACAGGGGTGCACCATGTCGCTCAAAGGCCGCACTGTGCTGGTGACCGGCGGCGCCGGCTATATCGGCAGCCATGCCGTCCTGGCGCTTCTCGAAGCCGGCGCGAAGGTGGCGGTGATCGACAACCTTGCCACCGGGCATCGCTGGGCGGTGGCGGACGAGGCTGCCTTTTTCCAGGGCGATGTGGGGGACGCGGCGTTCGTCGATCATGTCCTTCAAACCCGCGACATCGATGCCATCATGCATTTCGCGGGCTCCATCGTGGTGCCGGAATCGGTCGCCAATCCCTTGAAATACTACCGCAACAACACCGCGAACAGCCGCACCCTCATCGAGCGCGCGGTGGCCGCGGCGGTGCCGTATTTCATTTTTTCCTCGACCGCCGCGGTCTATGGCATGCCCGAGGTTGCACGGGTCAGCGAGGAAACGCCGACCCGGCCGATCAACCCCTATGGCATGTCGAAGCTGATGACCGAGGCGATGCTCGCCGACGTCGCCGCCGCCCATGGCCTTGGCTATGCAGCGTTGCGCTATTTCAACGTCGCTGGCGCCGACCCCGACGCCCGGGTCGGCCAAGCGACGCCGGAGGCGACCCATTTGATCAAGGTGGCGGTGGAGGCGGCGCTGGGCAAGCGGGACGGCGTCAAGGTTTTCGGCACCGACTATCCCACCCGCGATGGCACTGGCGTGCGCGATTACATCCATGTCTCGGATCTGGTGGCCGCCCATGTCGCGGCGCTTGACTATCTGCTGGCCCATCCAGGCGATAATCTGGTGATGAATTTAGGCTATGGCCGCGGCTTTTCCGTGCGCGAGGTGCTGGCGATGGTGGAAAAACTGTCGGGCGTCAAGCTTGCCGTCAGCGATGCGCCGCGCCGCGCCGGCGACCCGGCGGAGCTGGTTTCCGATGTCGCCAAGCTCAAGGCGACGCTGTCCTGGACGCCGCGCCATGACGCGCTGGAGACCATCATCGCCCATGCTCTTGCTTGGGAGCGTCGGCTGGCGGCGCGCCTGGCAGACGGCTAATTGGGTCGTAATTCGGCCCGCAGCTTTTGCCGCAGGACATCGATGGGGACAAGGCGCCCCTTATATTCAAAGTGCCAGAAGGTCCAGCCGTTGCAGGCCGGAGCGCCTTGCACATGGGCGCCGATCTGGTGGATCGAGCCGGCGGCGCCATGGACGCAGAGCGTGCCGTCGGCGCGTACCCTCGCCGCCACCCGGCGCCGCTCGTCATACAGCGTCATCCCGGGCTCGATGAGGCCCCGCTCGAGCAAATTGCCGAAAGGCACCCGCGGTTCGGCCCGCTTCGAGGCGGTGATGTGCAACGCATCGTCGGCAACCGTGGCGACTCCGCTGATGCGGGCGCGCGCCACCTCGACATAGCGCCGCTCGCGCTCGATGCCGATAAAATGGCGTCCCAGCTTCTTCGCCACCGCGCCGGTGGTGCCGGAGCCGAAAAAGGGGTCGAGCACCACGTCCCCCCGATTGGTGGAAGCGAGAAGCACGCGGTAAAGCAGCGCTTCCGGTTTTTGCGTGGCGTGGGCCTTTTCGCCGTCGATGCGGATGCGCTCGCCGCCCGAACAGATGGGGATGACCCAGTCCGAGCGCATCTGGGTGCCCTCGTTCATTTCCTTGAGCGCGTGGTAGTTGAAGGTATAGCCGCGCGCCTCGGCCGACTTGGCGCACCACAGCAGGGTTTCGTGGGCGTTGGTGAAGCGGGTGCCCTTGAAGTTGGGCATCGGGTTGGTCTTGCGCCAGACGATGTCGTTCAAGGTCCAGAAGCCGAGGTCCTGCAACACCGCACCGACGCGGTAGATATTATGGTAGCTGCCGATGACCCATAGAGTGCCGCTCTCCTTCAGCACCCGGCGCGCGGCGCTGAGCCAGTCGCGGGTGAAGCGGTCATAGGCGGCGAAGGAGGAGAAGCGGTCCCAATCGTCGGTGACGGCCTCGACCTTCGAATTGTCGGGCCGCAACAGTTGGTCTTTGAGCTGCAGGTTATAGGGGGGATCGGCGAACACCACGTCGATGGATTTTTCCGGCAAGGCGTTCATGACGGCGATGCTGTCGCCTTCCAGGATGCGGTTGAGCGGCAATTTACGCATCCGGCGTGTGATGCTGGTCATCGTCCTTACCCCCTTATATGCCCGCTTCTAAGGCGCGGTGGCTGCGCAGAATGCTGAGCGTAGCGACTCGGGTCAAGTGATAATGTGTCTATGAATCAATATGTTACATTAATATTTTAAAATTTAATTGAGAAAATAAGGGGAACATTATGAGTCCCCTTGAGTTTCCACTACAAAGCTTGGAGTCTTTATGGCGCCGACCTACTAAATAGAGGATGGGGCGGTCGTGCCAAAAAAACAGCCCCTGACAAGGGTCAGAGGCTGGAAGGGGTCTGCCTCCGGCCTGACGGTTAAACCGCGAAGCGGGCGCGAAAGCGAGCCACGCGGCGGCGGCGGCGGTCGCAGCGGGCATTTGCAGCGCGGCTCAAGGGGGCGCTGGCGACATTCACGCGGCGGGCAGGGGTGTTCAACATCTCTCGTCTCCTTATCCAATGGCGGGCGAGCCTGGGCTCGCTAGCTTTAATGTAGTAGTGTATTACATAAATACAACACTAAATCAATAGGACTCGGCGAATTTTTCTCTGGGCCTCTCTTGCAGCGTTGGCGCATAAGCGCCGGGATCAAGGGCAAGGCTGAGCCCTTGGTCGGTTACGGCGCGGCACGGCAAAGCCGGGCGACCGGCGCGAAGCTGCGGCGGTGCTGCGCGGTCGGGCCCAGGCGGACAAGGGCCGCCAGATGTTCCGCCGTGCCATAGCCGGCGTTGCGCTCCCAGCCATAGCCGGGGTGCCGCTGGGCAAGCGCCGCCATCAGCCTGTCACGGGTCACCTTGGCGACAATCGAGGCCGCCGCCACCGAGACGGACAGGCTGTCGCCCCTGACCAGGGAGTGACAGGGAATGGCAAGCTCAGGGATACGGTTGCCATCGATGAGGCAGGCTTGCGGCGGATGGGTGAGCGCGGTCACCGCCCGGGCCATGGCGGCAAGGCTTGCCTCCAGGATGTTGACGGCGTCGATTTCCGCGGCCTCGGCGATGCCGATGCCCACCTCGGCCGTCGCCATGATCGCATCGTAAAGCCGCGCGCGCTGTTTGCGGCTGAGCTTTTTGGAATCGTCAACGCCTTCCGGCGCTTTGTCGCCCAAGACCACCGCGGCGGCCACCACCGGCCCCGCCAGGGGGCCACGCCCCGCCTCGTCGACCCCGGCGACGCGGCGCAGCCCAAGGCCCTGTTCCGGCCCTAGGCTAGGCCGCGATCTGAAGATGGGTGCGGAGATGGGTGCCATGGAGCGCGACTCTAAACCATTGCGGGGAGCAAAAAAAAGCCCGCCGGCGAGCCGGCGGGCAAGGCGTGCGGTGAGGAAACGCCGTACCCCTTCATCCCTGGCTTGGGCAAAGGGGCGCGACGCGTCGGCGGCGCCGTCCGGCATGCGAAATGACAGGGCTCTCCTCATCGTCCCAGCCGGGCGACTGGCACGGACTGGAAACCATGGGACCGCCCCCGATATCCCACCGGCATCGCTGCCGACCGCTTCAGTATAGAGGTGTATTATTCTATTACAACACTATTGGTCGCGCCGCACCAACCGCTTGCCGCCAAATTCCACGGCTGGTCGCAAGGGATGTGAGAGGCCACCCTGGCGGGCCTAGAAAAGGCTGAGTTGCACGGGCTGGGTCGTGGGTGGAATGAAGTGGGCAACCGTCAATTCCCCGCCGCGGCCGCTGAGGCCGTAGCGCTTGCACGCCAGCTTGAAGCGCTGGTCCAGCATGGCGGCATAGGCCCCTTGGCCGCGCATGCGGTGGCCAAAGCGGGGGTCGTTGTCGCGGCCGCCGCGCATGGCCCGCACCAGCGCCATCACCCGCGCCGCCCGGTCCGGGAAATGCTCGGCGAGCCATTGGCGGAACAGCTCCTTGACTTCATGGGGCAGCCGCAAGGGAATATGGGCGGCGGAACGCGCGCCGGCATCGGCGGCGGCGGCGAGGATCCATTCCAGCTCATGGTCGTTGAGGGCGGGAATGACCGGCGCCACCATGACCCCGGTGGGAATCCCCGCCTTGGCGAGCATCGCCATGGCCTCGAGCCGCCGCCCCGGGGTCGCGGCGCGCGGCTCCATGGTTCGCGCCAGGCGGTGGTCAAGGCTGGTCACCGACAGGAACACCTTGACAAGCCGCCTTTGGGCAAGGCGGGTCAGAATGTCGCTGTCGCGCGTCACCAGATAGGACTTGGTGACGATGGTGAGGGGGTGACCGGCTTCCTCCAGCACCTGCAAGATCGCCCGGGTGATGGCAAGGCGTTTCTCGATTGGCTGATAAGGGTCGGTGTTGGTGCCAAGCGCGATCGGCTTTGGCACATATCCCGGTGCCGCGATCTCCGCTTTGAGAAGCGCTGGCGCGTCGGGCTTGGCAACAAGGCGGGTCTCGAAATCCAGCCCCGGCGAGAGCCCGAGATAGGCATGGCTTGGCCGCGCGAAGCAATAGATGCAGCCATGCTCGCACCCGCGATAGGGGTTGATCGAGCGGTCAAAGGGAATATCCGGCGAGCGGTTATAGGCGAGCGCCGACCGGCTGGCGTCGATGGTGACGTGGGTCTTGAGCGTGCCGTCTTCGGCGCTCGCCGTTTGCGCGCTGCCCCAGCCGTCGTCGAAGCCGAGGCGCAGCTTGTCGTCGAAACGCTGGCTGAGGCCGTTCGCGGGCGCGCCACGGCCGCGGCGGCTTGCCGGGTCCATGAGGGTGGAGGCGGGAAGGGGCATGGCCTTGTCTCCTGCGGCTGCGAATTTTAGCAGACGAACAAGAACAAATCAAGAACATCATGGCTGAGGTGTTTTAGGGTCCGGACCCTAAAGCCAAAGCATCAGCGGTTTTGCCGTTTGGCAAGGCGAAAAAAGACTACCCACCTAACGCTCCCGCAAGCGGGGCATGAGCTCGACGAAGTTGCACGGTCGGTGGCGGCTGTCGAGCTGATCCTTGAGGATGCCGTCCCAGGCGTCCTTCACCGCGCCGGTGGAGCCGGGCAGGGCGAAAAGATAAGTCCCCCCCGCCACCCCGGCGGTGGCGCGCGACTGGATGGTGGAGGTGCCGATCGTCTGATAAGAAAGCCAGCGAAAAAGCTCGCCAAAGCCGGGGATTGCCTTTTCATAGACTTGGGCGAAGGCTTCCGGGGTCACATCGCGCCCGGTCACCCCGGTGCCGCCGGTGGCGATGACGACGTCGATCGCCGGGTCGGCGATCCAGGCCTCGAGCTGGCGCGTGATGGCGGGAATCTCGTCCTTGACGATCGCCCGCGCCGCCAGCTTGTGGCCCGCCGCTTCAAGCCGGGCGATCAAGGCGGCGCCGGAGCGGTCGTCGGCCTCCCCGCGCGTGTCCGACACCGTCATCACTGCGATAGCGACTGGGATGAAGGCCCGCGTTTCGTCGATGCCTGGCACGGTGGATGGCCTTGCTGCCTAGTTGAACATCTGCGCCAGCGGCGTTTGCGCTGGCGCCGCCGGTTCGTCAAGGGGGTCATAGGGGGGCCAGGCGCTCGCCGCCACCGCGTCGAGCGAGGGCGTAGCCTGGCCCAGGCGGCGGCGATAGAGCCAATAATTGGCCATCACCCGCTCCACATAATTGCGGGTCTCCCGGTTGGGGATCGCTTCCATGAAGAACAGGGGATCGTCCTGGTAATCGATGGCCTTGAGCCAGCGCGCGAGATTGCCGGGGCCGGCGTTATAGGCCGCCAGCACCATGAACATATTGCCATAAGTGACGTCCTGGTCGGTGAGATAGCCCAGATAACGCTGGCCCAGCGCCATGTTGAACTCGGGGTCGTAAAGCCGGCGTTCGCGGTCGCGCACGAGGCGGCGGTCGCCGGCGATGAAGCTCGCCGTGCGCGGCATCACCTGCATCAGCCCGCGGGCGCCGGCATGGCTTTTGGCATGGGCGGCAAAGCGCGATTCCTGGCGCATCAGGGCGAAGATGAGGGCGCGGTCCATCTGGAAGCCGTCGACGGGACGCCAGTCGGGCACGGGATAGAGCGCCGCCAGGGGCGCGGTGACGCCGCGCGGGCGGGTCTCGGCGATGCGCACCTGGGCTTCCGGCAAGTTCAACGTGGTGGCGAGCTTGATGAGCGGCCAGAACAAAGCCGCGTCCGCCCGCTGCCAGGCGCCGTGGACTTCCCGATCGGCAAGGTCGATGCGGCCGATCTGGGTAAGGGCAACGGCGCGGGCGACGGCGGGCTCGCCCGTCAGCGCGGCCCAATCGGCGGGCTCCAGCTGATGCGCCTCCCAATCGCGCGGACGGTGCACGCCCAACTGGCGCTCGGCGATCTGGCCATAGAAGCTGAGATCGTAAAGCGCGGCTTGCCGCAGCATGGCAAAAGCGGCTTGCGGCCGGCGGCAAGCCAGTTCCGCCCGCGCCGCCCAAAAGGCGCCCGCCGCCAGGGCATCCTCGCGGGCGTCATCCGCTGCCGCGACATGGCCGAAATGGCGGGCGGCGACGTCGCACTTCCCCATCCGCCAGGCGGCAAGCCCGGCCAGCCAATCGGGCGTATGGCGTGCCCCCCGGGCTTTTTCGGCGGCCCTGGCGGCGATGGCGAAGGCCTTTTCATCATCGCCGTAATTGAACCAGGCTTGCGCAAGATGGGCACCATAGCGGCCAATCTCGTCGGGTGAAAGAAGGCCGCGCGCCATGAAGGCGGCCAGCGCCTCGCCCGCCTTGGTGAGGCGGGTGCGGGCGACATCGCTCAAGAACTGGCGGCGGAAACCGGCGACGGCGAGCGCCTCGGCGCGGGTGCGGGCGATGTCCGGGGCCACGATCGAGGGCGGCGCCCCCTTGGCATAGGTGGTGGCCGGGGGGCGCGGCGCCGGGGCCTTGCCTTGCCGCTTCCTGGCCAGCTCATAGACCCGCTCGGCCCCGGGGTGATCGCCATAGCGCGCCATCCAGTCGGCAAGCTCGTGGAAGCTGGAGCGATAAGCGGTGGGGTGCATATAGCGCTGGAACTTTACATGGCCGAGGAGGATGGGGTTATCGAGGGCGCGGATGACCGCGTCGGCGGCGGCCCATTTGCCAGCGCTTTGCAGTTCCCAGATCTGGTGATAGCGGGCGACATCTTCGGGACCGAGCTGGCGCATGGCAAGCCACAGCGCGTCCACCGCCGGTTCCGGCTTTTCCTGTGGTGCCGCCCTGGCCGCCAGCGCCAAGCTGGACCCCAGGATGAAAGCGCCGGCAAGGCGGCGAAGGATAGTTGCCATCATCAACCCTCCAGCCTTTCGGCAACGCTTAGAAAATCGCGCCAGGCAAGCCCCTTTTGCGCTGGCTGGCGCAAAAGATAGGCGGGGTGGAAGGTGGCAAGGGCGTCGATGGAAGCGCCCTCCGCCTCGTAACGCATCCAGCGTCCGCGCAAACGGGTGATGCCGGCGGTGGTCTCCATCAGCGCGGCGCTCGCCGGGCCGCCCAGCAGCAACAGGACGCGCGGCCGGGTGAGGGCGATGTGGCGGCGCACGAAGGGAAGACAGGCCTGGGTCTCGAGGGGGGTCGGCGTGCGGTTGCCCGGCGGGCGCCAGAAGACGATGTTGGAAATATAGCTCGCTTTGCGGTCGCGCCCGATCGCCGCCAGCATGCGGTCAAGCAGCTTGCCGGCGGCGCCGACGAAGGGAAGGCCGGTCAAGTCCTCCTCGCGCCCCGGGGCTTCGCCGATGATCATCAAGGGCGCGTCCGGGTTGCCGTCGGCGAACACCATGCGGGTCGCCGTCGCCTTCAAGGCGCAGCCGTCAAAGGCGGCGATGGCGGCGCGCAATTCCTCGACGCTGTTGCAGCCCGCGGCGATGCTGGCGGCATCGCTGGCCCCCGCCGCCATGGTCGGCGTCAGCAAGGGGGGCGGAGTGGGTTTGTTGGCGGCCGGTGCGGCGGGGACTGCTGCCCCGGCGTCCTCCGCCAGGGGGGGCGCGGCCAGCCAGTTGATGGCGGCGTCCTCGATGGCTTCGTCTGCCCCTGCCTCCACTTGCCAGGCGAGCGCCGCCAGCGCCTCTGCGCGCGTCAACCCGATTGTCGCCATTGCCGCCATCCGCTTTTCCCATAGCGCCTTGGACGCTCGCACCATAGCCGGCTCTTTTCATGCCAGGCAACGCTTCCGCGACGATCCGTTACCCGCTATACCGCTTTTTCCCTTCGCGCCGGTTAAGGATGGCGGCTGAGGGGGCCTATGGCTGAGCGCGGCAATCCGTCATTTGACCTTGAGTGCCAGGCCGCGCACAGTGCTTGGCCTTGAGAATATGGGGCAAAGCTTGGCAAATAGGAATGGGCGCTATGGAACGGGATTCGATGCACTATGACGTGGTGATCGTCGGCGGCGGTCCAGCGGGGCTGGCGGCGGCGATTCGGCTGAAGCAGCTCGCCGCCGAAAAAGGCCATGAGGTTTCCGTCTGCGTTCTTGAGAAGGGCTCGGAAATCGGCGCCCACATCCTTTCCGGGGCGGTGATCGATCCCATCGCCCTTGACGAGCTGATCCCCGACTGGCGGGACAAGGGTGCGCCCATCGGCGTTGCGGTGACGGACAATCTTCACTGGGTCCTGCGGGAAAAGGGAAAGCTCGCGTTGCCGCATTTTTTCATGCCCCCCCTGATGTCGAACAAGGGCTGCTATAGCTTGAGCCTGGGCAACCTCACCCGCTGGCTGGGGGTGCAGGCGGAAAGCCTGGGGGTTGAAATCTACCCCGGCTTCGCCGCCGCCCAAGTTCTGTTCACCCCGGAGGGCGCGGTCAAGGGGGTTGCCACCGGCGACATGGGAGTGGCGCGCGACGGCAGCCATAAGGCCAATTATCAGCCGGGCGTCGAGCTCCATGGCAAATATACTTTTTTCGCCGAGGGTTGCCGCGGCAGCTTGACCAAGAAGCTGATCGAGCGCTTCCGCCTGCGCGACGGGGTCGCGCCGCAGACCTATGGCATCGGGATCAAGGAACTATGGGAAGTCGAGCCGGCCAAGCACAAGCCGGGGACGGTCATCCATACCCAGGGCTGGCCGCTCGAGGACGCCTGGGGCGGCGGCTTCATCTACCACCAGGAGAACAACCAGGTGGCGATCGGCTTCGTCGTCGCCCTCGACTATGAAAACCCCTATCTTTCGCCTTTCGACGAAATGCAGCGCTTCAAGACCCATCCTGCCATCCGGCCCTTGCTGGAAGGCGGACGGCGCCTTGCCTATGGCGCGCGGGCGATCAACGAAGGCGGGCTGCAGTCGATTCCTAAGCTGGTTTTTCCCGGCGGCGCGCTCATCGGCTGCGCCGCCGGCTTTCTCAACGTGCCGCGCATCAAGGGCAGCCATAACGCGATGAAGTCAGGCATGCTGGCGGCAGAGGCCGCCTTCGCCCGCCTCAAGGCCGGGGGAGAAGGCGGGGATGAACTTGCTGCCTATCCCCAAGCAATCCGCGATTCTTGGATATGGAAAGATTTGCACCGGGTGCGCAACGCCCAGCCGGCGGTCGCCAAGTTCGGCGGCTTTTGGGGCACCCTTTATGCCGGGCTCGACATGTGGCTCAACACTCTGGGGCTCGGTTTCCTCGTTCCCTGGACGTTCGGCCATAAGCCGGACCATGATAGCTTGAGGAAAAAAACCGAATGCTCGCCCATCGCCTATCCCAAGCCTGACGGCGTCATCACGTTCGACAGGCTTTCCTCGGTGTTTCTGTCCAACACCAATCATGAAGAGGATCAGCCGGTTCACTTGACGCTGAAAGACCCCAAGGTGCCGATCGCGGTGAATTTGCCGCTTTATGACGCGCCCGAGCAGCGCTATTGCCCGGCGGGGGTCTATGAAATCGTCGGCGCGGAGGAAGGCGCGCCGCGCCTCCAGATCAACGCCCAGAATTGCGTTCACTGCAAGACCTGCGATATCAAGGACCCGACGCAGAATATTAACTGGGTCGTGCCAGAAGGTGGCGGTGGCCCGAATTATCCCAATATGTGATAGAATGACCCTTGGAGGCCGTTTCGGAACTCGCATGGGGCCAGGGCACGATGAAGGCATGAAACATGCGTGTTAAACCGCTGCCGCCGGGCATAAGCTTGAAGGCCTCCCTGGCGCTAGTCGTGGCGGCATTGGTCTTGGCAAGCTGCCAGGGGGGTAGGCTTGCCTATGACCCCCAATCCTATCGCAGCGGCCTCCATAGCTATGCCGCCGGCCAGGCGGCGCTCTATGGCCGCGATACCCGGGCGGCGGCGGATTATTATCTTGCCGCCTTGAAGCAGGACCCGGCGAACGACCAGTTGCGCGACCGTGCCTTCGAGCTTCTCGTCTCCGACGGCCGTTTCGCCGAGGCGCGGCGGCTCAACGACAAGCTGACGCCGGGCCGCAACGCCTTCGTCATCGCCCGGATGCTGGATGTGGTGGACGCTTTTGCCGCGCGCGACTATGAGGCGGCCGCCAAGGCGCTCGACAATGCGGCAGGCACCGGCTTTGACGGCCTCATCCGGCCCATCGCCCGGGCTTGGCTGCTGGCTGGCGAGGGCAAGGAAGCGGCGGCGTTGGAAGCGCTCCTGGCGTTCAACAAGCAATCGCCGGCCTTAAAGCAGTTTTCCGACGAGCACCGGGCGATGATCCTGGCCTATCTCGGGCGTTGGCAGGACGCCGAGCCACTCTACCGAGCAGCCCTCGACGCCCAGCCAGGCGCGTCGGGACGCCTTCTCTATGATTTTGCCGCCCAGCTGGCGGCGCGCGGCCGGGCGGCGGAGGCCCTGGCGCTTTTGCGCCGGGCGGCGGCGGCCGCGCCGCGCGACCGGATCGCTGCCCAGCTTGTCGCGGACATCACGGCGGGCAAGACGCCAGCCAATCTCTCGCGCGGCCCCAGCGCCGGCCTGGCGGAGGCTTTGTACCGCCTGGCGGCCGAGCTTCTGGCTCAGCGGGCGGCGCAAGGGGCGATCGTTTTCGCCCGCCTCGCGACGGTGCTCCGGCCCGACTTCGACGAAGCCTATATCCTCATCGGCGAGGTCCATGACAGCCAGGACATGCCGGAGGAAGCCTATCGCGCCTTCGCCGCCGTGGCGGACGCCTCGCCCCTCGCCGTGCAGGCCCGGGTGCGCCAGGCGGCGATGCTGAGCCGCATGGAGCGCGGCGAGGAAGCGCTGAGCCAAATCCAATCCCTGCGTGGACAAGCGCCGGAGGATGCCGACGTGCTCATTGCCCTGGGCGACCTTTACCGTGCCGGGGAGCGTTTCGCCGAGGCCGCCGCCGCTTACAGCCAAGCGCTCGAAAGCATGGCGCCCGACGCCCCGGACTTATGGGCCGTCCATTATGGCCATGGGGTGGTGCTGGAGCGCCAAGGCCTGTGGGAAGCCGCCGAGGCGGCCTTCCGCCACGCCCTCATCCTCAAGCCCGATGACCCCTATGTGCTCAATTATTTGGGCTATTCCTGGCTGGACCGCGGGGTCAATTTTAGGGAAGCGCGGGCCATGATCGAGCGCGCCGTGGCGCAGCGCCCGGACGATGGCTTCATCGTCGATAGCCTGGGCTGGGCCTATTATCTTGGCGGCGACTTTGAGGAGGCGGTGACGCTCCTTGAGCGGGCCAGCGCCTTGCAGCCGGGCGATCCCACCATCGCCGATCATTTGGGCGACGCTTATTGGAAGGTGGACCGCGTCCTCGAGGCCCGGTTCAAATGGCGTCAGGCCCTTGAGCTCCAGCCGGAGAAGGACCTTGTGCAGCACATAAGCGCCAAGCTCGATCTCGGTCTTGATCTGGTCGAAGCCCAGCCGCAACCTTAGCCATGGTCGCATTGCAGGAGGCCGCGCCGGCCAAGATCAACCTTTATCTGGAGGTGCTCGGCCGCCGCCCGGACGGCTATCACGATCTCGACAGCCTGGTGGTGTTCGCCGATGTCGGCGAGCGCCTGGAAGCGGCGCGCGCCGGCGATATGGCGCTTGCCGTGACCGGCCCGATGGCAGCCGGCCTGGCGCATGAGGCCGACAATCTGGTGTTGCGCGCCGCCCATGCGCTGCGTGCCTTGTCCCCCGCCAATCCTGGCGCCCGCCTTGTGCTCGACAAACGCATGCCGGTGGCCTCCGGCATAGGCGGCGGCTCCGCCGATGCGGCGGCAGCGCTGCGCCTTCTCAACCGGCTGTGGGCGCTGGCGTTGGACGAGGCGAGCCTGTGCCGCCTTGGCGCCCGCCTTGGCGCCGATGTGCCGGCGTGCGTGCGCGCGCGGCCAACGCGCTTCCAGGGAACCGGCGCGATCCTTGCCGAAGCGCCGGCCTTGCCCGCCGGCCTTGGCCTGGTGCTCGCCAACCCGAAGGTCGCGGTGGCGACGAGGGAGGTTTTCGCCGGCGTCGCCCCGCGCGGGGGCAAGGCCCTTGATTTGCCCGCGCGGTTCAAGGATTTTGCCGACTTGCGGGATTTTCTCAGCATGAGGGGCAATGACTTGACGGCGCCGGCCGCTCGTCTTGCGCCTGCGATTGCCCAGTGCCTTGCCGCCTTGAAGGCCGCTGCCCCCGAGGGCGCGACCCGCATGTCGGGCAGCGGCGCCACCTGTTTCGCTCTTGTTGGCTCGGTCGCCAGGGCCAAGGGCATCGCTGCCCAAATCGCGGCTACCCACCCCGATTGGTGGTTGTGGGCGGGGCCCTTGGGGCAGCCCGCGCTTGACGCTGAACCGCGAGCCACGTAAGAGCCATTTCAAGATTAAATTCCGTTCTTTGTTGACAAGGCACGGTGGCGCCGCGGTCCTATGCACATGCTTCATCATGGTCTCGTTATTTTGCGGCGGCTGCCCGTGGCCTTCATTTGGCTTGCCACTATGGTGGTGCTCGTGGGGTCGCAAGCCCAGGGCCAAGCCATCGATCCGCGGGTGCTCGAGCAATTGCAGCGGCAAGCCGAGACCCGTGGCCTTTCCCGTCCCGCGGTGCCGCCGGTGGACAGCAGCCGGCAGGCCGCTGGCGAGGAAGGGCGCGAGGCGGGTCTTGAGCAAGGCCTTGGCACGCGTCTGAAAGTGGCGCGCGCGCCGCTTCCTCCCTCGGCCTTGGAAAAGGATTTCCGCAGCCGCCTCGACGAGCCCGGGCTCAGCCAATTCGGCTATGACATTTTCGAAGATTATGGGGCGAGGCAAAGGTCGCTCATCGGGCGGCTGGGGGACGATTATATCCTCGGCGTCGGTGATGAAGTCATCGCTGTTTTCCAAGGCGCGGACGAACTAACGACAACCACCCGGATCGATAGCGAAGGGCGGCTCATCCTCGGCAAGCTGCCGCCCATCGAAGCGGCGGGGCGGCGCTTCGCCGAGGTGCGGGACGAGGTTGCCGCGCGCACGGCGCAGACCTTGATCGGCACCGAGGCCTATGTCTCGATCGGCGCCATCAAGCTGATCGACGTGCAGGTGGTCGGCGAAGTGGCGAACCCCGGCGTCCATCAGTTGACCGGGCTGAGCGATGCGGTGCAAGCGCTGATCGCGGCCGGGGGGGTTAAAAAAACCGGGTCCTTGCGGCGGATCCGTGTGTTGCGCGGGGATAAGACGCTGACGGTCGATCTTTATGCGGTGTTGACCGGCGTTGGCAATGTCAACGCTCGGCTGCGTGATGGCGACCGCCTGGTGGTGCCGCCCATCGGCGACGCCATCGCCGTCACGGGCGCCGTCTTGCGGCCGGGGATTTTCGAGCTCGACGAGGGCCTGGGCGAGGTTAGCGTTGCCGATGCCCTCGCCATGGCGGGCGGACCTTTGCGGCCGCGCGGCAATGGCCTGGTGCTCAACCGCGTCGACCAGCGGGGCGATGAGATATTCTCCACCATCGAGGATGAAAAGACGCGCCTGCGCGCCGCCGATGCCCTGGTGGTGGTCACGCGCGGCGGCCGCCGGCGCGACAGGGTGGAGCTTGCCGGCCATGTCTTTTCGCCGGGCCCCCGGGCGCTCGACACGGTGCCGACGGTGCGCGCGCTTTTCTCCAACGCGGCGACCACCAAGCCGGAGCCCTATCTCCCATTCGCCGCCTTGCGGCGGATGAACCCGGTGAACCGCGGCTTTAATTATCAAGCCGTCAATCTCTTGGGCGTGATGACGGGCGAGAGCGACATTCCCCTTCAAGGGGAGGACAAGCTCATCGTCCTCAGCCAGCAGGACATCGACTTTTTATCAAGCGACGCCTTGCGCGCGGTTATTCTCGGCCAGCCCAATCCATTGCCGCAGTGCCGGGCGCTCGAGGTCCTGGCGCGGCTCATCGCCGATGTTCAGACCCAACGTTTCGCCGGGGTCGTGCGCGGCGTGTTCCTCATCGAAAAGGAAGGCCATGCCCAGCAAGCGGCGGTGACGGCAGCGGCGACACAGACCAGCCTGGGGGCGGAAGGCGTTGCCGGTTTGCGCGCCCGCGAGGGCGAAGCCGCCGGCCAGTCCGCTTCCGGCGACGCAAGTCGCAATGAGCGCCAATGCCCTCCCGTCTTCGCGGACAATGAAGACCTTCTGCCCTTCGTTCTGGAGCATGTGGTGACCATATCCGGCGCGGTGCGTCACCCAGGCGTACTGCCGGTCGCGGGCGCCCTGGATATCGCATCTCTGATCGAACTTTCCGGAGGCTTTGCCCGCGAAGCGATCAGTTCCGCGGTGGAGATCATCGACCTTAAATTCGACGCCGAACGCGGCCTGGTCGATGCCGAGCGCCGCATGGTCGAGCGGGCGGCGACGCCTTTTGAAGACGTGCCGGTGCGGCCTGGCAGCAGCCTGCGCGTCCAGTCCGTCGCCGACGATCAAGAGCCCGGGGCGGTGCTGCTGACCGGAGAGTTCCGCCGGCCGGGCACATACACCATCCAGCGGGGCGAGACCTTAGGCCAGTTGATCGCCCGCGCCGGCGGCCTTACCGAGCAGGCCTATCCCTATGGCGCGGTCTTCACCCGGCGCAGCGTGCAACAGGCGCAACAAGCCGGCTTTCGCCGCGCCGCCCGCGAGCTCAACGCCGCCCTCGCGGTTGCCGCCTTGAAAAAAAATGTCGATGCCGAGGCGGTGAGGGCAGCGCAGCAATTATCGGTTTCCTTCGCCACCACGGAAGCCCCGGGGCGCATCGTCGTCGAGGCCGACCCCAGGGTCCTCGCCCTGCGCCAGGACCTCGACCTCGTGCTCGAGCCCGGCGATACCGTGTTCATGCCCAAGCGGCCCAACCATGTGCTGGCGATTGGCGACGTCCTCAACCCCGGCGCCTTGCAGTTCATTCGCGGCAAAAGGGTGGCGTCCTATATCGGCGAGGCGGGAGGCTTGCAGACCTCGGCCGATGATGGGCGGATTTTTCTGGTTTATCCCAATGGCGTCGCCCAGCCGATCCGGCTTTCGGCCTGGCGCCGGGCTTCCTATAAGGTGCCGCCCGGCTCGACCATCGTCGTGCCCAAGGACACCGACCCCTTGGCGGCCCTTGACCTGACGCGCGATATTACGACGATCTTGAGCCAGCTTGCCCTGTCGGCGGCATCCTTCGCCGTCATCGCGCGCTAGATGAGCTGTTAAAGCCAGCCCCGCAGGCGATAGAGGGCAAGGCCGAGATACTCATGGGCGGCAAGGTCGAGCATCCGCAGATCCTGCGCGATGTCTGACACGTTACGCCAATAAAAGGGGATTTGGCGGGGCGTCATATAGCCTGCCGGAACGGGGATGGCGTCGATCCCGACGGCGCGAAAGCTCAGCATGGCGCGCGGCAGGTGAAAGGCAGAGGTGACAAGGAGGATCTTGCCCGCCGGCGGCTGGCGGCGCAGGTGCGCGGCAAGGGCAAGGGCGTTGCCGCGCGTGCTCGCCGCGCCATGAAGATAGGTGACGCGGCTGTCATCGACTCCAAGGCTCTGAAAGATCATCCGTGCAATCTGGGTTTCGCTCCAGTCCTGCGCGCCGGGCCCGCCGATATGGACAAGGCGGGCATGGGGCAGGCTCCTTTCAAGTGCGGCGGCGTCGAACAGCCGCGCGCCGAACGCCCCCAGGCCGGGCTGTTCTCGGCTGGATGAAATCCGCACCCGCTCGCTGCCGGCAAGGACCACGATCATCTCGGCGTCCGCCAGCGCTGCCGGCAAAGGGGGTGGGTAAGCCGCTTCCAGGCGGTTGATGAGCAGCGGACCCACCGGCACCAGCAGCACCAGCGCCAGCACGCCAAGGACAACCGCGCCCAGCCACCGGCCCAGCCGCCGACTGCGCCGCCAGGGCAGCAGCACAAGCGCAAGGGTGGCAAGGATGCCAAGCAAGGTGCTGGGGCTTGTCCAATTCCAGATCAGCCAATTAAGGCTCATGGGCCTTCTTTCCCCTTCTTGCCGGGATTATTTGGCGGTTGCGCGAAGTTCAAGTCAACCCTGCCGCCATCGGCCGCGGAAACCGGCGGAAACGTGCTCAAAGGGCCTTTTCCTTCGCTGCGCAATCGCTATAGTGGCGCCGCCTGTTGGGGCGTGGCCAAGCGGTAAGGCAACGGGTTTTGATCCCGTGATCCCAGGTTCGAATCCTGGCGCCCCAGCCATATTTCCAGGGCTCCCTCCATATTCCGTGCTTGACGCCGCGCGCCGGCGCGCTATGGCCAGTTCCGATGCTGCCGATCGACGCCGTTCTGCCCCAACTCGACGCCGCGCTCAAGGCCGGCCCGCGCGCCATCCTAGTGGCGCCGCCGGGCGCCGGCAAGACGACGCGGGTGCCGCTCGCCTTATTGCAAGCGCCTTGGCGCGGCGATGGCCGGATCATCGTCCTCGAGCCGCGCCGGCTGGCGGCGCGCGCGGCGGCGCGCTTCATGGCCCGGCAAATGCGGGAGGAGGTGGGCGAGACGGTCGGCTACCGGATGCGGCTCGAAGCCAAGGTTTCGCCCCGCAGCCGCATCATCGTGGTGACCGAGGGCGTTTTTGCCCGCATGATCGCGCAGGACCCCGGCCTTGAGGGCATCGCCGCCGTCGTTTTCGACGAGTTTCATGAGCGTAGCCTCGACGCCGACTTGGCCCTCGCCCTCGCCCTCGACAGCCAGGCCGCCTTGCGGCCCGATCTGCGCCTTCTCGTCATGTCGGCGACCTTGGACGTGGCGCGGGTCGCCACTCTCATGGCGGGGGCGCCCGTCATCCAGTCGCAGGGACGCGCGTTTCCAGTAGAAACCCGTTATCTTGGCCGCGACCCCCGAACGCCCATAGAGACACAGATGGCGGCGGCCATCGAAAGAGCGTTGCGCCAGGAAACCGGGTCGGTCCTTGCCTTCCTCCCAGGCCAGCGGGAAATCCGCCGCACTGCGGAAAGGCTGGCCGAGCGTCTCGATGACCCGGAGATCATCATCGCCCCGCTTTACGGCGCCCTCGATAGCGCGGCGCAAGACCGCGCCATCGCCCCGGCGCCGCAGCCTAAGCGCAAGGTGGTGCTGGCGAGCGCCATCGCCGAGACCGCGCTCACCATCGAAGGCGTGCGGGTGGTGGTCGACAGCGGCCTTGCCCGTGTGCCCCGCTATGCGCCGGCGAGCGGCCTTACCCGGCTTGTCACCCAGCGGGTGACCGGCGCTGCCGCCGATCAACGGCGGGGCCGCGCGGGGCGGACCGGGCCGGGCGTCTGCTACCGGTTGTGGGACGAGGCCGAAACCCGCGCCCTCATTCCCCACGCCCGGCCGGAAATCTGCGACGCCGACTTGACGGCGCTGGCCCTCGCCCTTGCCGACTGGGGGGTCGCCGATGTCGCCGCCTTGCGTTGGCTCGACCCGCCGCCCGCGCCGGCGCTAGCGCAGGCGCGGGCGCTCCTCAAGGAGCTCGAAGCCGTCGATGAAAACGGCCATATCACCCCGCAGGGGCGGGCCTTGACGGCGCTTCCCCTCCACCCCCGGCTGGCCCATATGCTCCATGCCGCGGCGCGCCATGGCGCGGGGGATATGGCAACCCGGATTGCCGTTCTTCTTGGCGAAGCGAGGCTAGGGGGCCGCGCGGTCGATCTTGTCCAGCGGCTGGAAAATTTCGCCGCGGACCGAAGCGCCCGCGCCGTGGCGGCGCGGCGCTTGGCAGCGCGCTGGCAACGGGGCTTGCCGCCGGCGACCGCCCGGCAGGGCTTGTCGCCGGGCGCTGTCCTCAGCCTTGCCTACCCTGAGCGCATCGCCCTCGCACGGCCCGGCCAGCCGGGGCGTTTTCTCCTTGCCAGCGGGGGTGGCGCCTGGCTTCCTCAAACCGATGCGCTGGCGGCTGCGCCGATGTTGGCAGTGGGCGCGCTGTCCGGCGGCGGCGAGGAGGCGCGGATTCTCCTTGCCGCCACCATCACCATGGCGGAGGTGAGCGCCCTTCATGGCGCCCGGATCGACACAGAGGACATGGTTGCCCTCGACCCGGCAAGCGGCGAGGCGCGGGCGCGCCGCCGCCGCCGGCTTGGCGCTCTCATTCTCGCCGAGCAGCCCTTCACCCCGGCGCCGGAGGCGGTCATGGCGGTTCTGGATGAAGCCCTGGCGGCGCGCGGCATCGCCAGCCTGCCTTGGCCCCTCGAGGCGGCGCAACTGCGCGCGCGCCTGGCCTTCGCCCAGCGCTTCATGGGGGGTGACTGGCCGGATTTGTCCGATGCAGCGCTGGCCGGCGATAAGCCGTGGCGCGCGATGCTGCTGGCCGGCAAGCGGGGGTTAAGCGACATCACCCCTGAGGCGCTCAACGCCGCCCTTGAAGCGCGGCTTGATGGGCGGCAGAGGAAAGCCCTTGACGACGGCGCGCCCAGCCACTTCATCACTCCCGCTGGCGCGCGCCGCAGGATCGACTATGGCGCGCCAGGCGGTCCCGCCGTGGCGGTGCGCGTGCAAGAACTCTATGGCCTTGACCGGCATCCCATGCTGGCGAAGGGGCGGGTGGCTTTGAACCTCATCCTCTTGTCGCCGGCCGGCCGGCCGTTGCAGATCACCGGCGATCTGCCGGGCTTTTGGCGTGGCTCCTATGGCGCGGTCAAAAAAGCCATGAAGGGGCGTTATCCCAAGCATTTCTGGCCCGACGAGCCCGCGACCGCCTCCCCCCGCCAAGGGGTAAGACGGCCACGCGGTCGCTGATCAGCGCCGGGCCATCGCCGCGCATTCAAAGCAAAGCGCATAGACCCCGCGGGGGTCGTTGAAGGCGAAAGGCAGGGCAAGGCTTGCCTTCACCTGCGTCCAGGCCGCTTCCTCCAGGCTCAGCGGGCGGCGCGCCAAGCCTGGCGCGACGGCGTTCATGCCCTCGATGAACTGGCGGACGAGGCGTTCCAGCGGCGAGGGCTCCTCGGCCACCACCGTTTTTTCATAATGCTCGAGCCCGGCGCGCTTGGCGGCGGCGGCCACCGCCGCGTCAAGATCGCCAAAGGCGTCGACAAGGCCCAGTTCCTTGGCCGTGATACCAGGCCAGACCCGGCCCTGGGCGATGGCGTCCACCGCCTGCGGCGTCATCTTGCGGCCGCGCGCCACCAGGCTGAGGAAGCGCTCATAGCCATTGCCGATGGCCTGCTCCACCACCTCGGCGATGAGCGGGTTGAGCGGGCGGAGGGGCGAATAGCCGCCGGCAAGGTCGGTGGTGCCGACGCCATCGGCATGGACGCCCAGCGCGCCAAGGCCGTCCTCGGCGGTGAGGAGAATGCCGAAAATGCCGATCGAGCCGGTGATCGTCGTCGGCTGCGCCCAGATTTCATCGGCAGTCGCGGAAATCCAATAGCCGCCGGACGCCGCCACCGACCCCATCGAGGCGATCACCGGCTTGCCGTCGGCCTGGGCCCGTTCCAGCTCGCGGCGGATCATTTCGGAGGCAAAGGCGCTGCCGCCAGGGGAATCGACGCGCAGCACGATGGCTTTCACCTTGTCATCGAGGCGCGCCTTGCGGATGAGGGCGGACACCGTGTCGCCGCCCACCGTTCCCGCCGGCTGCTCGCCATCGCGGATTTCCCCGACGGCGTAGACGACGGCGATCCGGTTGGCCTGGTGCCCGAGCTGGAGCTTTCGCGTCGCCGCGAGATAGCCGTGCATGTCGATGCGGCGAAAGCTCTTGTCGTTGTCATCGACGCCCACCTGGTCCTTCAGCCAGTCGATCGTCTCGTCGCGGGTCATCAGGCCATCAACGAGGCCGGCGTCCAGCGCCATGCGGGCAAGATCGCCGCCGGCGGCGCGCAACAGCGCCGGCACTTCGCCCAGGCGGCCGGAAACATCGAAGGCGAGGTCGCGCCGCGCCGCCTTGACGCTCTCGGCATAAGCGTTCCACAGGGGAGTGAGAAAACCCATGACCGCTTCCCGGTCCTCGGGCGACATGTCGTCGCGCAGGAACGGCTCGACCGCCGACTTATAGGTGCCGACGCGGAAAACATGGGTGTTGAGCTTCAGCTTCTCCAAGGCTTGCCTGAAATACAGCGGGTAGACGCCATAGCCCGTCATCATCACCGCCCCGGCCGGGTTCATGAAGACCTGATCGGCGCGGCTGGCGAGGAAATACTGCGCCTGGCTGTAGTTGTCGCCATAGGCGACGACCGGCTTGCCGGCGGCCTTGAAGGCGTCGATGGCGGCGGCGATCTCGTGCAAGGCGGCGGGAAGGGCGCCATCGAAATCGTCGAGGGCGAGGACCAGCATGGGGATGCGCTCGTCCTTGGCGGCGCGGGCGATGCTCTCCTTGACGTCGGCGAGAAGAACCTCGCGCGGCACCGCCGAAGGCCCGGCCGCCGCCAGGCTGAAGGGATCGATCTCGGTCAACTGCTCGACCACGACGCCGTCAAGGCCAAGGACCAGCGCTGCGCCATCGGGAACGGTGGCCACCTCCCTGCGAAAAGGGCCGGTTAAGAGCAGGATGAGGATGAGCAGGGCAAGGCCGCCGAACACCAGGGTGTGGGAAAATTTAAGAACATTCCATATCCAGCGAAAAACGGCGCGTATGATCTTCATGGCCCCTCCAACCCCAGCTATGCCTTTAAGGTCCATAAAACGCCGCTAGACTAAAAGCTTTTGTCACGCCGCGTCCAGGGAATGGTCACGGCATAGCCCAAAATTGTTCCAAGAAATACTCTAATCTTCTGACCTATCAGCGTTTTTTATATGCTCCAGCACCTCCCAAAATCCCCCCACGGCATGCGGGCCGGCGGCGCGATAGGCGGCGGCGATGCAGGCAAGCTGCGCGCTTTCCAGCCTGCGGGCAAGGGCCGCGCCCTTGTCGGTGGCGCGCAGCTCCCGCCGCCGCCGGTCCTCGGCGCTGGCGCGCTGGGCGACAAGCGCCTCGGCGATCAGGCGCTGCATTACCCGATTGAGGCTTTGCTTGGTGATGCGCAAAACCCCCAGGAGCTCGCCCACCGTCAGCCCGGGTCGGCGGTGGATGAAATGGAGCGCCCGCTGGTGCGCCCGGCCAAGCCGCATGTTCTCAAGCGCCGGGTCGGCGGCATGGGCAAGAACCTGGCCGGCGAAGAACATGAGCTCGACGCCGCGGCGCAGCTCCTCCTCGCGCAGGAACAGGCTGGGGACGGTGGATTTCGTTTCGCTCACATTGACACCATGGGGGGATGCGCCTACCAACCGCAATAGAAAAATACCGGCCCTTGGGCGGTAAAGGCTATATTTCGCGCTGACGGTTCAATCCTGGGGCCAGACTGTTTAATTTTGGGGAAACTCATGTCAACGCAGACTTTTGACGATCGCGACGGGTTCATCTGGTTCGACGGCAAGCTTGTGCCCTGGCGCGAGGCCAATGTTCATATCCTTACCCATGCCCTGCACTATGCCTCGTCGGTTTTCGAAGGCCAGCGCGCCTATGGCGGCGCGATCTTCAAATTGCGCGAGCATAGCGAGCGGCTGATTGCCTCGGGCCGCGAGCTGGGTTTCGAGATTCCCTATAAGGCGGAGGAAATCGATGCCGCCAATTACGCGGTGATGGAGGCCAATGGCTTGACCGACTGCTATTTGCGCCCCATCGCTTGGCGCGGCTCGGAGCAGATGGGGGTGGCGGCGCAAAGGACCAGGATCCATCTGGCGGTCGCCGCCTGGCCATGGCCGTCCTATTTCTCACCGGAAGCGCGGATGAAGGGCTTGCGCGTCTGCATGTCCGACTGGCGCCGGCCCGACCCGGCGACGGCGCCGTGCAAGGCCAAGGCGGCGGGGCTGTACATGATCTGCACCTTGTCCAAGCACGCCGCCGACGCCAAGGGCTATAACGATGCCATGATGCTCGACTGGCGCGGCCAGGTGGCGGAGCTCACCGGCGCCAACGTGTTCTTCGTGAAGGACAGAGAAATCCACACCCCGACGCCGGATTGTTTCCTCGACGGCATCACCCGGCGTACCGTGATGGGCCTTGCCGAGCAGCGCGGCTTCAAGGTCATCGAGCGGGTGATCTGGCCGCAGGAAATGGAGGGTTTTGAACAGGCCTTCATTACCGGCACGGCGGCCGAGGTGACGCCGCTTTCCGAAATCGGCCCCTACCGCTTCGAGGTGGGCGCCCTCGTCAAGCAGTTGATGCGCGACTATGATGACGTGGTGCATGGCCGGCAGGTGAAGGCCTGAAGAGCCGCGCTGGTGGTGCGATTCCAACGGATGGTTCCCATCTGTTGGAGAAATCGCACCACAGATTCAATAACTTAAGTGGTCCACTTTTCCCAAACGGATGGATTTGTCCGTTTGGGGCGGACCACTAGGTCGTTCACATCACCGCGACCTTAAGTCCCAGGGTGCTGGCGAGGCGCCGCCAAATGGGGTTATACAGAGCTTGGAAGGCGCGCGTTTCAAAGCCAGGCCTGTGCGCAACTCAGAAGGAGACACCGCGTCGTGATCGCCGAGCTGGGACATTTCGCCCTTATTCTGGCGCTCATCGTCGCGCTGGTGCAGGCGATCGTGCCGTTATGGGGCGCGAAGGTTGGCCATGCGCCCTTGATGGCCGTTGCACGGTCCACCGCGGTCGCGCAATTCGCCTTGCTTGTTCTTGCTTTCCTCGCCCTCATGCACGGCTTTGTCACGTCCGACTTCTCGCTTGCCGTGGTGGCGCAGAACTCCCATTCGGCAAAGCCGCTGCTTTATAAGATTTCCGGGGTTTGGGGCAACCACGAGGGCTCGATGCTGTTGTGGGTGCTGATCCTCGCCGCCTTCGGCGCGACGGTGGCGGCGGCCGGGCGCAATCTGCCGCGTCCCTTGTGGGCGCGCGTGCTCGCCGTGCAGGCGATGATCGGCGTCGGCTTCCTCGCCTTCATCCTTTTCACTTCGAACCCCTTTGCCCGGCTGGCGCCGGCGCCGCTCGACGGCGGCGACCTCAACCCCCTCCTGCAGGACCCCGGCCTTGCCTTCCATCCGCCCTTTCTCTATCTCGGCTATGTCGGCTTTTCCATGGCCTTCGCCTTCGCCATCGCCGCCTTGATCGAAGGGCGCGTGGATGCCGCCTGGGCGCGCTGGGTGCGCCCATGGACCCTCGCCGCCTGGTGTTTTCTCACCATCGGCATCGCCTTGGGAAGCTGGTGGGCCTATTACGAGCTGGGCTGGGGCGGCTGGTGGTTCTGGGACCCGGTGGAGAACGCCTCCTTCATGCCCTGGCTGGTGGGCACCGCGCTTCTCCATTCGGCGATCGTCGTGGAAAAGCGCGAATCGCTGGTGAACTGGACCATCCTCCTCGCCATCCTCGCCTTTTCCCTCAGCCTGGTCGGCACCTTCCTGGTGCGCTCCGGCGTCCTGACCTCGGTCCACGCCTTCGCCACCTCGCCGGAGCGCGGGGTGTTCATCCTTGTCCTTTTAATGCTCGCCATCGGCGGCTCGCTGTTCCTTTACGCCCTGCGCGCTCCGGCCATGCGGGGTGGCGGCCTGTTCGCGCCGATCAGCCGGGAAGGGGCGCTTCTCTTTAACAACATCATCCTCGCCGCGGCGGCGGCGACGGTGCTTGTCGGCACCCTCTTCCCGCTCATCGCCGAAGCGGTGGGCATGGGCAAGTTTTCCGTCGGCACGCCTTATTTCGATGCCACTTTCGCGCCCCTGATGACGCCGCTCTTGCTCGTCGTGCCCTTGGGCCCGGTGTTGGGCTGGAAGCGCGCCGACCTCGTGGGCGCGCTGCAACGGCTGTGGGCGGCGGCGGCGGTGGCTGTGCTGGTTCTTGTCCTTATCTGGGCGCTCGCCGACGACAAGGGCAGCCTTGCCCCCCTCGGCATGGGGATGGCGGCCTGGCTTGTCATCGGCGCCCTTGCCGAATTCGCCGAGCGCGTCAAGCTCGGCCGCGCAGCGTTTTCCGACAGCCTGCGGCGCATGGCGAAGCTGCCGCGCGCCGCCTATGGCATGACCCTCGCCCATGCCGGGCTTGGCATCCTCCTTGCCGGCATCGTCGCGATGACCGCCTGGCAGGAGGAGCATGTCCAGGCGATGCGCCCCGGTGCGCAGATGAAGGTGGGCGGCTATGACCTCGCTTTCGACAGCATCGGCGAGGCGCAGGGCCCCAATTATCTTGCCGAGCGGGCGGTATTCATCTTGAAGAAGGATGGCCGGGAGGTGGCCCGGCTGTTCCCCGAGCGGCGCTTTTACCCGGTCCAGCAGATGACGACGACGGAAGCCGCCATTCACACCACCGGGATGGGCGATGTCTATGTCGCGGTGGGCGATTCCCATGACAATGGCAGCTGGACGACACGGATCTATTATAACCCGCTGGCGCCATGGCTGTGGCTGGGGGCGGGGGTGATGGCGCTGGGGGCGGTGGTCTCGCTCACCGACCGGCGCTTGCGGGTGGGGGTTCCCAGCCGCAAGACCGCCGCCCTCGTCAGCCCGGCCGCCGCGGAGTAGGGCGATGGGCATGACGCCATGGCGCTGGTTTCTGGCCGTTCTTTTGCTCGGCATCGGCCTTGCCGCCGGCGCGGTCGAGCCGGATGAGATGCTGGCCGACCCCGCTCTCGAGGCGCGGGCCCGGGCGATCAGCCAGAATTTGCGCTGCTTGGTGTGCCAGAACCAGTCGATCGATGATTCCAACGCCGACCTTGCCAAGGATTTGCGCCTGTTGGTGCGCCAGCGCCTGCTCGCCGGCGACAGCGATCAGCAAGTGATCGGCTATATCGTGGCCCGCTATGGCGATTTCGTGCTTCTGCGCCCGCCGCTCAAGCCCGCCACCTATGTCCTGTGGCTGGCGCCGCCCGTCGTCCTTCTCCTTGGTCTGTGGATGGCGATCCGCTGGTACCGCCGGCAGGCGCGGCAAGCGCCGGCGGCCGCGCCCCTCACCCCGGCGGAAGAGGCGGAAGCCGCCCGCCTTATCGAGGAACTGCGTCAACCATGACAAGCGTGCCATGATGCTCTGGCTTCTCATTGCCCTTCTTCTCGTCGCGGTGATGGCGTTCGTCCTCAAGCCCTTGCTGCGTCCAGCAAAAACAGCGGCGCCCCAGGGCGACGGGCATTTGGCGGTCTACGCCGACCAGCTTGCGGAAGTGAAGCGGGACCAGGAACTCGGCCTGCTTGAGCCGGCCCAGGCGGAAGCGGCGGAAGTGGAGATCCGCCGCCATCTCATCGCCGCCGCCAAGGCGGGAGCGCCAGCGGTTAAGACCGCACAAGCGCCGCGCCTGGCGCGGGTCGCCGCCTTAGGGCTGGCGCTCGCCATTCCTGTTTCCGGGCTGGGGCTTTACGCCCTTCTGGGCGCCCCCGGGCTTCCCGACCAGCCGCTCGCCCAGCGCCAGGAGGCCGCCAGGGGCGGCGAGGATGCAGCCGAGATCGCGGCGGCGATCGCGGCGCTCAAGCGCCGCCTTGAGGAAGCGCCCGACAATGTCGAGGGATGGCATCTTTTGGGACGCGCGCTGATGAGCAGCGAGCGGGTGCTGGAAGCGATAGGCGCCCTGCGCCGGGCGCGCGCCCTGGCGCCCGAGGATAGCGTCCTCATGGGCGATTTGGCCGAGGCTCTGGTGCGCTCGGCCAGCGGCCAGGTGGGGCCGGAGGCCGAGCGTTTGTTTGGCGATGCCTTGAAAACCCAGCCCGGCGACCCGCGGAGCCGCTATTATGTGGCGCTGGCCCGCGCCCAGGCCGGCGATGGCCGCACCGCGATCGCCATGTGGCGCGGCCTTGCCGCGGATTCGCCGCCCGACGCGCCATGGCAGGACGCGGTGGCGGCGCGCATCGCCGAAGCGGCGGCGGCCTTTTCCCTTGCTCCCGCTGACATCGCGCCGCAGCGCGTCGCGGGGGCGGCGCCTGGTCCCACGGCGGCCGATGTCGCCGCCGCGCAAGAGATGGACGGCGAAAGCCAGGCGGCGATGATCCGCGCCATGGTGGCGCGCCTTGCCCGCCGGCTGGAAGCGGAGCCCGAGGACGCCGCGGGCTGGCTTCGCCTTGCCCGCTCCTACGTCGTGCTGGGGGAGCGCGACCAAGCCTTAAACGCCATCGCGCGGGCAGCCGCCGTCAAGGACGCGCCGGCGCCCCTGCGCGCCGAGATCGCCGCCTTGGTGGCTGCGCTGAATCTCGAGCAAGAGCCCGCGCCGCCACCGGCAACCCCTTGAAGGAAAAAATTATTTCGTCTTGAGAAAGGCGATGACCGCTTCGACCTCGTCCTCTTTTTTGAGGCCGGGGAAGACCATCTTGGTGCCCTTGACGAAGTCGCGCGGGTTGGAAAGATAGGCGGCCAGGTTTTCCTCGCTCCAGACGATGCCGGCATTGGCCATGGCGGGGGAATATTTATAGCCGTCTACCGTGCCCGCGGCTCGGCCGACGATGCCAGCCAGGGAAGGGCCGACGCGGTGCTTGCCGGCTTCCACGGTGTGGCAAGTCTGGCATTTCTTGAACACTTTTTCGCCCTCGGCGACATCTTCCGAGGCGTGCGCCATGCTCGAGAAACTGGCCGCGCCCAGCACCGCGCCGGCCATGATAAGGCGCAGAAACGCCCGTGACGTCATTGTCTTCATCCTTGTTCTCCCTTGTCTAGATGTGATCGAGGTTGATGGTGTGCGCTTATGGCGGGGCTATTCTAAGGCAAGGCTATCAAACGGCAAGGGAGTGGCGCGCCGGCGACGGCTTGAGATAGGCGTCGAACACGGCGCACACCGAGCGGACGAAGGGCCGGCCCAGCTCGGTCACTTCCACATGGCTGCCAGAAAGGCGGACCAGGCCGTCGTTCTCCATCCCCCGTAAAAGGGCAAGCTCGGGGGTGAAATCGGCGCCGGCGTCTTGCAGCGGCGCCAAGTCGATGGCGAGCGCGCACATCAGCCTTTCGATGATGTGACGGCGGACACGGTCGTCGCTGGTGAGGGCGACGCCGCGCGCGGTGGCGAGGCGCTGGGCGATGATCGCGGCGCTCCAGGCGCGCAAGGGGACCTGGTTCTGGACATAGCCTTGCGGCAGCGCGCCGATCCCCGAGGGGCCAAGACCGATGAGGGCCGTCGCCTCGTCGGTGGTGTAGCCCTGGAAATTGCGCTTCAAATGGCCGCTGGCCGCGGCTTGCGCGCAAGGGTCGTGGGCGAGGGCGAAATGGTCAAGACCGATCCGCCGGTAGCCGTGCATGACCAGCCGCTCGGCGACCGCTTGCGCTTGCTGGAAGCGCGCCGCGGCATCGGGCAAGGCCGCTTCGTCGAGCAATTTCTGGTGCGTCTTCATCCACGGCACATGGGCATAGCCGAAAACGGCGACGCGCTCCGGCGCCAAGGTGACGATGGCGTCGACATTGCGCGCCAGGTCGGCGACGCTCTGGTGCGGCAGGCCATAGATGAGGTCGAGGTTGATCGATCGCACCCCCGCCTCGCGCAGCATGGCGACGGCGCGCGCCACCGTGGCGAAGGGCTGGATGCGGTTGATCGCCTTCTGGATCGCCGGGTTGAGGTCCTGAACCCCAAGGCTGGCGCGGGTTGCGCCGCTTCTGGCCATCGCCCGCGCCCACGCCGGCGTCAGGGTGCGCGGGTCCACCTCGACGGCGATCTCGGCGTCGTCCGTGAACGCAAAGCGGCCGCGCAGATGGCCCATCAGGCGTTCGAAATCCTCCGCCCTCAGCATGGTCGGCGAGCCGCCGCCCCAATGGACATGCGCCGCCGCGCGGCGCCCGCCCAGGGCGGTGGCGACGAGGTCGATCTCGCGCGCCAGGAGATCGGCGAAGGCGGCGACCGGCTCGTAGCGGCGCACCACCTTGGTATGGCAGCCGCAGAACCAGCACATTTGAGCGCAAAACGGCACGTGCAAGTAAAGCGACAGGGCGTCCTTGGGGTCGAGCGCCGCCAGCCATCCGGCATAGACGGCCTCGCCGACGCCCTCATGGAAATGCGGCGCCGTAGGATAGCTGGTATAGCGCGGCGCCGGCCCGCCATAGCGTTTGAGAAGAGCGTCGATCATGACGCCAGCATAGGCGCCTGTCCGGAGCGCGGCTTTGACATGCATCAAAGACAGGCATCAAAGCCGCGCCATTTGCCGCAGCACCCTGCTTTGCCCCAAGCAGGCCTTGCGCCAATGCCCCAAGACCCCTAACAGTCAGGCCATGACCAGCGAGAGGAAAGAAGCGCCGCTCCTGATGGAGGTCCGCGACCTTGCTTGCCGCCGTGGCGGCAGGCTGCTGTTCCGCGGCCTTGAATTCACCCTGGCGGCGGGGGAAGCCTTGCTGCTGACGGGGCGCAACGGGGTGGGCAAGACCAGCCTGTTGCGCCTTCTCGCCGGCCTTGCCGCGCCGGCCGAGGGGGCGCTGTCGCTTTTCGGCGTTGGCGCCGGCGACGACCCGGAGGCCTATCGCCGCCCGCTTGCCTATCTCGGGCACCATAATGCCTTGAAGCCGGCGGAAACGGTTGCCGCCAATGTCGCCTTCTGGGTGGGGCTAAGGGGTGGGGACAAGGCGGCGACGCCCGCCGCCCTTGACGCCATGGGGATTGCCGATTTGTCGGCGACCCCGGTGCGGCTGTTGTCCGCTGGCCAGCGGCGGCGCACCGCGCTCGCTCGCGTCATTGCGGCGGGCGCCAAGCTATGGCTGTTGGACGAGCCGGCGACCGGCCTCGATAGCGCCGCCCGCCGCCGCCTCGATCTTGCCATCGCCCGCCACCGCGCTGGCGGCGGCGTGGTCATCGCCGCCGCCCATGGCGACCTCGCTTTGCCCGAGGCGCACGCTTGCTGCCTGGATGATTTGGCGGCATGAGGATGTTTTTCGCCATCATCGCCCGCGATTTGCGGCTGAGCGTGCGGCATGGCAACGCCGTTCTCATGGCCTTGGGCTTTTTCATCGTCGCCATCAGCCTGTTTCCCTTAAGCCTGGGGCCGGATCCCGCCATCCTGCGGCGCATCGCCGGCGGCGTCGTCTGGGTGGCGGCGCTGTTTTCGGTGATGCTCACCCTGGAGCGCATGTTCGGCCCCGATCACGAGGACGGCAGCCTTGAGCAGTTGGCGCTTTTGCCCATGCCGCTAAGCCTGGTGGCGCTCGCCAAATGCGCCGCCCATTGGCTCGCCAGCGCCGGGCCGCTCATCCTCGCCGCCCCCTTCGCCGCCATCGCCCTCAACCTGCCGGTGGATTTCGCCGGCACGCTGGCGCTTACCCTCGTTCTCGGCACCCCGGCCTTGAGCCTCATCGGCGGCATCGGCGCGGCGCTCACCCTGGGGGTGCGCCAAGCGGGCGTCATTGTGTCACTGTTGATCCTGCCGCTGTTTATCCCCATCTTGGTGTTCGGCGCCGGCGCGGTGGAGGCCAGCATCGCCGGCGCCGCGGCGGGGGGTGCCTTGCGGCTGCTGGCGGCGATCAGCCTGGCGGCGCTGGTTCTTGCCCCCCTGGCGGCGGCGGCGGCGCTCAGGCTGGCGATGGAGTAACGATATGCACGGCTTTGCCAACCCAACCCGGTTTCTCGCCCTTGCCCGCGCCACCCTTCCCTGGACCCTTGGGGTGATGGTCGCCGCTCTTGCCGCCGGGCTATATTTTGCGCTCATCGCCTCTCCCGCCGATTATCAGCAAGGAGAAACGGTGCGGATCATGTATATTCACGTGCCCAGCGCGATGATGAGCATGGGGCTTTACGGCTTTCTTGGCCTCGCCAGTTTCGTCGCCCTGGTGTGGCGCCATCCGCTCGCCCATCTCGCGGCCAAGGCGGCGGCGCCCATCGGCGCCGCCTTCACCGTGGTGACGCTGGCCACCGGCTCGCTGTGGGGGCGGCCGATGTGGGGCACCTGGTGGGAATGGGACGCGCGCATGACCTCGGTTCTGGTTCAGCTTTTCCTTTATCTTGGCTATATGGCGCTGTGGCAGGCGATCGACGATAAGGAACGGGCGGCGCGGGCGGCGGCGATCCTGGCCCTGGTGGGGCTCGTCAACCTGCCGATCATCAAATTCTCGGTCGAGTGGTGGAACACCCTGCATCAGCCGGCGAGCCTGTTGCGCGTCGGCGGCCCGACCATCGATCCCTCGATGCAGGCCCCGCTCTTGTTCATGGTGGTGGCTGCCGCCGCCTATGGGGCGAGCGTGCTCATCTGGCGCCTGCGGGCCGAGCTCGCGGCGCGCCGCATCGACGCCCTGCAGCTTGCCAGGGCGCAGGCAAGCGAGGCCTAGCCATGGAAAACATGCCGCACGCGCCGTTCATCTGGGCGAGCTACGCCATCGCGCTCGTCGTCTTTGTCTGGCTTGCCTTCACGAGTTGGCGCACGGCGCGCCAGCTGGAGGCAAAGCTTGACGCCTTGAAGCAAAGCGCGCCCTTGCGGCGCGGGAGGGTGAGCCCATGAAACGCAAGCACAGACGGTTGCTGGCCATCAGTTCGGGCCTTGCCGTTTTGGGCGCCGCCGCCGCCCTCGTTTTATCGGCGGTGGGCGACAATCTGGTGTTTTTCGTCTCGCCCTCGTTGGTGGCCGCCAACCCGGTGGCGCCTGGCCGCGCCGTGCGCATCGGCGGGCTGGTGGAGCATGACAGCCTTTCCCGCGCCGAGGATGGGGTTACCGTCGCATTTCGCGTCACCGACATGGAGGCCGCCATCCCGGTGCGCTATCATGGCCTGCTGCCCGACCTTTTCCGCGAGGGACAGGGCGTCGTCGCCGAAGGCAGCTTCGATGCTAGCGGCACTTTTGTCGCCACCAAGGTGCTCGCCAAGCATGACGAGAAGTACATGCCGAAAGAAGTCGCCGACGCGCTGAAGAGCAGCGGCCATTGGGAAGGGGAAGACTGAGCCTTATGCGTCGCCTCGCCGTCTTTCTGCCGCTCCTCGTCTTTGCCGGTCTTGCCGTTGCCTTCGCGGTTGGCCTCAGCCGCGATCCCAGCGTGCTGCCCTCGGCGCTCATCGACCAGCCGGTCCCGGCTTTCGACTTGCCCGGCATCGCAGGGCTGGAGACCCCGGGTCTTGCCTCCGCCGACCTCGCGATGGGCGAACCCGTCCTCCTTAATATTTTTGCAAGCTGGTGCGTGCCCTGCCGGGTGGAGCATCCGGTGTTGGAAGACCTCGCCCGCCAGCCGGGGGTGACGATCCACGCCCTCAACTACAAGGACAGCGCCGACAACGCCCGCCGCTTTCTTGACAGCCTGGGCAATCCCTTCACCCGGATCGGCGCCGACGAGGCGGGACGGGTGGCGATCGATTTCGGGGTCTACGGCGTGCCCGAGACCTACATCATCCGCGGCGATGGCCGCATCGCCTATCGCCATGTGGGCCCCTTGCGCCCTGGCGACGTCAAAAAGACCATCCTGCCGCTGCTTGAGCGGTTGCGCGCGGAGCAACAGGCAGCGGCGCAAGGGACTGCATCCTGATCTCAGCCAGCATGCGCTGCGGCCGGTCGCGGCATATCATGGACGGCAACGCACTTGGCGGGCAGCGTCAGATAAACCGTGGTGCCATGGCCCAGCGCGCTTTCGACCTCAAGACGACCGCCATGGAGCTCCATGAAACGCTTGGTGAGATAAAGACCAAGGCCGCAGCCATCCTGGCGGCGGGCGAGGCTGTCGTTGATCTGCCGGTAAGGCTCGGCCAGCGACGCCAGCTTTTCCTGGGCGATGCCAATCCCATCGTCGGCGACCGAGAGGGTAAGCGCGCCGTCCTTTTGCCGCGCCGCGCGGATATCCACCTGGCCGCCATGCCTGGTGAATTTAACGGCGTTGGCAAGGATGTTGAGAAGGGCTTGACGGATGACCCGCTCATCGACATGGAGGGTGAGCGCCGGGTCGGGGCAAAACCACTCGATCTGCCGCGCCTGGCTGTCGGCCCAGCCCTTGACGATGGCGCGGCAGGTATCGATGAGGCGTGCCAGCGGGACCTCCTCGACGCGCAATGCGAGGTTGCCGGTCTCGATCCTCGATAAATCGAGGAGATCGTTGATGACCGCGAGAAGATGGATGCCGCTGGCATGGATATGATCGACATATTGCCGGTAGATGCGCGGCTCCAGCGCGCCAAAGGTCTCCTCCCGCATCATTTCCGAAAAACCGATAATGGCATTGAGCGGGGTGCGCAATTCATGGCTCATATGGGCGATGAATTGGCTCTTGGCGCGATTGGCGGCGGCCAGCTTCTCCAACGCTTCCTGGCTTGCCGCCGCGGCCTTGCGCCAAGCGGGGACGGGGCGCAGAGCATAAAGCGTCATGCCCGCGGCGAGGCTGTCCCCGGACATGGCATAGGCCGTCGCTTCAAAAGCGCCGGCGGCCCTGCCGGGTGCGCGGCATTCAACCGCGTGCGCCGCTTTCCCAGCCATCTCGCCGGGATTTGCCGCCGGCGAGACGGCTGGGAGCAGCACCGCGATGGGCCAGCCTTCAATTTTCGCGCGCGGCCGGCCCAAGATATCCGCCGCGGCACCATTGCACGCCTTTACCTCGCCTGCGGCGTCGACGAGGAGCAAGCCGTCGCGACTTGCCTCGGCGGCATGGGCGAGCAAGGCTTGACGCCCTATGCCTGCGCGGCGGCGGAGAGAGCCGCCTAGTGGTGCGATTCCAACAGATGGTTTCCATCTGTTGGAATCGCACCACAGATTCACTAACTTAGTGGTCCACTTTTCCCAAACGGATGGATTTATCCGTTTGGGGCGGACCACTAGGGCCATGACTTTCGCCCCGATCCGTTTTGCCGTCCGCGTGCCCATGGCCTTGCTCAAGCGTGCATGCCCTATATGGTTGGCGATCCTTGTCGCAATGCGCGGGAAGGCGGGAGCGCCTCTCGCGAAAAAACCCCAAACATAAGCTGCATGTGCTGGGCCGCTTCTGGAAAAAAACAGGACCAGCCGATGCGCTGCAGGTCTTTCGGGCGTGACTGGCGTAAAGCGCGCCGCCCTCATGTTTTCGCCTTGAGCGGATGGGCGCCGTCCGCTACCAGCACAGTACTCGGCCTGAAAATCTGATTATGAACAGGACGCAAGGTTATTTATATTGTTAATCAATATACATATTCAATAACAATTATGAATAAATTGTTAAATCATAGGGCTCTGCCGTGCGTGAGATTTAAATGTATAAGCATATGAAATAATTTGCAAAATCTATGGATAGTATTTTATTTTTCAGAAAATCAAGTTTTTATAAAATTCTGCGTATTAATATTTCAATTTTAATAATATTTCCTGATTTGTTTCTTCAGCCTTGCGGACCGCCCTGCTCCGGCGGGCCGAAACGGCCGAAACGGCCGTCGCCATAAAGCAGACTGTCACGCTCGCTCAGTTGCACCTCCTCGACGAGTCCGATGAAGATGGTGTGGGTGAAGGCCTCCACCGCCTGGTCGAGGCGGCATACCAGCGTCGCCACCGCGCCATCGATGATTGGCACCCCATCGCCGCTGGGCAGCCAGGCGGCCTTGGCGAAGCGCTGCGATGCGCGTAAAGGGTCGGCGAACAAGAGGGCGAGGTCGGTTTGCTGCGCGGCCAGGATGTTGACGGCGAACCGCCTGGTGCGGGCAATGATGTCATGGGCGCCGGCGCCGCGGTTGACGCAGGCAAGCAAGGATGGCGGCGCCACCGAAAGGGAGCACACGGCGGTTGCCGTCAATCCCGCCTGGCGGCTGCCATCGCCGGTGGTGACGACGGTCACCGTGCTGGCCAGCCTGCGCATGGCGCCGAGAAAGTCGCGCTCAAGGGCCGTTGCGTCGCGTCGCGCCATGGTCTGTCCTCTCGCCTGGCCGGTGGTCCGCACCGTGGCCCAATGAAATAACAGGTCCTAGTGGTCCGCCTCAAACGGATAAATCCATCCGTTTGGGAAAAGTGGACCACTTAAGTTAGTGAATCTGTGGTGCGATTTCTCCAACAGATGGGAACCATCTGTTGGAATCGCACCACCAGCGCCAAGAGCACGTTCAGCAAAATCAGAGTCGGTGAACGTGCTCTAGAGTCTTGATTTATCGCGTTTTAAAAACTGCAAGACCATATGCACGTTGTGTTGAAAGCTCAGCCAGGCTCAGGACCTAATAATTCCCTTTTACGGAGTGAGTTTGGTTGATTCAATGGTGGCGTCCAGAGGGTGCGGCCATGAGTGATTTGTTGTGGTTGTCTGAGAGCCCGTTTCGAAACTCGCATGGAGTGCCGCCATGCCGCCGAGCGCCACGGCCACCATGCCTTATCGGCTAATGCGCCGGGCAAGGCCGCTGGGACGGCGTGCTTCCTGCGCCACCAGCCGCCAGTCGATGGCGACATCGCGCGCGCCCGCGGCCGCGGTGACGACGGCGCGGACCAGCGCTTCGTCCACGGCTTGCGCGTCCGCCGCCCGGGCGAAACTGTCGGCAACGGCGCCGGGGTCATGGACTTCCACATATAAGGCATCGCCGCGCCAGCCGGCCTTCACCGGCTGGTTCACCACCGTCACCGCGGTTCCCGTCGGCGTCAGGCCGAACAGTGCGGCGATGGCTTCCGGATAAAGCCGGATACAGCCACGGCTGATCCGCAAGCCGACGCCGTCCGGCTTGTTGGTGCCATGGATGAGGTAGCCGGACCAGCCAAGGGCGAGCGCCCGGTCGCCCAAGGGGTTGCTGGGTCCCGGCGGGACGACGCGGGGCAGGGTAGGGTCGTCGGCGCGCGCTTGGGCGGTGGGGTACCAGGCGGGATGCATGATGCGGCTGACGACCTTGGTCGTTCCCAAGGGGGTGTCAAGGCCGTCGCGCCCGATGCCGATGGCGTAGCTTTTCACCCCCCAGGGGCCATAGGCGTAAAGCCGTGGCTCGGCAAGGTTGATGACGATGCCCCGGCGCGGCGCGTTGGGCAGGACATGGGCCAGGGGAAGGATGACGGCAGCGCCGGCGGGCGGCAGCCAAGGGTCAACTTCGGGATTGGCGGCGATGAGCTCGGCAATGCCTAGCCCGAACAGCCGCGCCACGTCCATCAACGTTTGCTCAGACTGAACGGCGTAGAAATACTGCTCGCCAACCACATCGTCGGTGGGCGGCGCGGCCTGCAAGGGCCCGGCCAGCATGGCCAGCGCCAGACCGCAAGCAAACAACCTTGCGGCGCGCGCAACCACGCTTGCCGTCACCTCCAATCTATTGCCGGCCAGGACAGGCCAAGACCCCCATGCGGCTTCCGGCCGCACGCTGCGGGTTATTTGCGCAAGCCGCGTTGATAGACCTTGTCGGCCTTGTCGGCGGCTTCCCTAGCCGCGGCGGCGGCGGCGGCGGCTTGGTCGGCGGCGCGCTGCGCGGCGTCGGCGGCGCCGCGCACCGAATTTTCAAGGCTGCCGAGGCGTTGCTCGTTGGACCGCGAAAGGTCGAGCGCCTGCTGCGCCAGGCGGCGGGTTTCGTCGAGCTGCGAGCGGATCGCGGCGTTCTGGTCATCGTTGGCGCAGGCGGACAGGCCGAGCAGGCCAGGCACCAGCACCATTGCCGTCATGGCTTTACGCGTCATCATTGCCTCCATCGTTTTGCGTTGTCCTTCTCGCCCCTTAAGCCGAGAATCAGTCCCATAAGGCGTGCCACATATCAAGCATTAATCGCTTGCGCGTAAGCAAAGCCCTTGCCTCGGGGGATCATCATCGCCAAAACTTAAAGTCATGTTCGGCAAACAGGTGAAATTGCTGTCGCTCAT
Source organism: Pseudomonadota bacterium (assembly GCA_049324415.1). Taxonomy (GTDB): domain Bacteria; phylum Pseudomonadota; class Alphaproteobacteria; order Sphingomonadales; family CAKZYD01; genus JBMOOS01. The sequence continues at coordinate 210,864 of JBMOOS010000021.1, read as the reverse complement.
CGGCTTTGAGGTCAAGATCGACGCCAGTTGGCTGCTGCTGGCCCTTCTTGTCACCTGGAGCCTGGCGCAAGGCGTCTTTCCCCATGACTTGCCGGGGGCGGACGCGGCGACCTATTGGCTGATGGGCGTGGTCGGCGCGCTGGGCCTTTTTGCCTCCATCATCCTTCACGAGCTTGCCCATGCGGTGGTGGCGCGCTCTTTCGATATTCCCATTCGCGGCATCACCTTGTTCATTTTCGGCGGCGTCGCCGAGATGGAGCGCGACCCGCCGTCGCCGCGCGGCGAATTATGGATGGCGCTGGCCGGCCCGGCGGCAAGCTTGATGCTCGCGGCCGGCTTTCAGCTTTTGACCATGGTGGCCCAGGCCCTCGGCGGCGTGGCGGCGCTGGCCATCGTTGCCGGCTATCTTGCGGTGGTCAATGTCGCCTTGGCGGTGTTCAACATGATTCCCGCCTTCCCCCTCGACGGCGGGCGGGTGCTGCGCGCGCTGCTTTGGCGCCGTTGGGGCAACCCATTGCGGGCGACGCGGGTCGCCAGCCAATGGGGCGCCGGCTTTGGCTATGCCCTTATAGGCCTTGGCGCGCTGTTTTTGGTGAGCGGCGCCTTCGTGATGGGCTTGTGGTGGGGCCTCATCGGCTTGTTTCTCGCCAACATCGCGCGGGGGCAAGTGGCGCAGATGGAAACGCAGCGGGTGCTCGCCCGGCTGCCGGTCAGCGCCCTGATGACCAGCCCGGCGGAGACCGTGGCGCCGCAGATCAGCCTGCGGGAGTTCGCCGACGCCCATGTCTATCGCAGCTTTCACGATATCTATCCGGTGAGCGAGGGCAGCCATCCCCTGGGGCTCGCCAGCATCCGCCGGCTGGGCGAGGTGCCGCGCGGGCAATGGGCGTCGGTGCCGGTCGAATCCATCCTCTCCCGGCTGGACGAGGACAACACCATCCAGGCCAATGCCAGCGCTGTCGAGGCGCTGACCCGCATGCAGCGCAGCGGCAACAGCCGGCTGGTGGTGCTGGACGGCCGGCAGCTCGTGGGCGTCATCGCGCTCAAGGACTTGCTGAAGCCGATCGCCGTCCACATGCAGTTATCGAAAGAATAGCGCCGGCGCGCCCGCGCCTCGCCTGGCAGGGGCTTGCGCCAGGCTTGCCCTTGCGCCAGTCTCGCGCGGGCGCGTTAAGGCCTTGAGCGGGGAGCGGATGACCAGCAAGCGGCACAAGACGGGGAAGGCGGCCGGCCTCAAGATGGACGACGTGGCGCGCCTTGCCGGCGTTTCCAAGTCGACCGTTTCCCGGGCGCTCAGCGACAGTCCTCTCGTCAACGAGGAAACCAAGAAGCGGATTCGCGCCCTCGCCGCCCGGCACAACTACACCATCGATGAGCGGGCGCGCAATTTCCGGCTGCGGCAGACCAATACCATCGCCGTCGTCATCCACTTGACCCATGACATCGACCAGCACGTCTCCGACCCGTTCTTTCTCGATCTTTTGGGTCATATCGCCGATACCCTGGCGGAGCGGGGCTATGACCTTCTCTTGTCCAAGGTGGTGGCTGGCGATGCCGACTGGCTGGAGCGGCTGGCGGCGACCCGGCGCAGCGATGGCCTCATCCTGCTGGGGCAAAGCACCCAGCATGCCATCATCAACCAATTCGCCGCCCAGCATCCAGCGATGGTGGTCTGGGGCGCCAAGCTCCCGCGCCAGCGCTACACCACGGTGGGCGGCGACAACGTGGCGGGCGGTGCCAAGGCGTGCGCCCATCTCCTGGCGCAGGGGCGCCGGCACATCGCCTTTCTCGGCGACACCCGGGTGCCGGAAATCCGTCACCGCCACCAAGGCTATGTCGAGGCCCTGGCGAAAGCCGGCCTCAAGGCCGACCCCAAGCTCACCCTGCCGGTGCATTTCAGCAGCGTCGCCGCCTATGAGGCGATGCGCGAATTCCTGCGCGGGACAATTGGCCGCTCGGGCGGCCAGCGCGCCTGGCGCGCCGATCAGACAATTGGCCGCCAGCGCATCGATGCGGTGTTCGCCGGCTCCGACGTCATCGCCATGAGCGCCATCAAGGCGCTGCGGGAAAGCGGGCTTGCCGTGCCGGGGGACGTCGCCGTCGTCGGCTATGACGACATCCCGCTGGCCGCCTATGTCGACCCGCCGCTCACCACCGTGCGCCAAGACACCAGCGCGGCGGCGCGCCTGCTTGTCGACAGCCTGCTCGACCGCTTGGCCGGCCGGCCGGCGCCCTCGGTCGTCCTCGACCCCGTTCTGGTGGTGCGGGCCTCGAGTAGCGCCACGCGCTGATGGCATGACGAGATTTGCAGTGTTTGCAAAGGGCGAGGAGCGTTTTTGGCAATTGCAATCGATATCAATGGGAAGTATATGGCTGTTTTTTGCGCGTACGGGGGCATGCGCGCAGGATGAGCAAATCCCGCAAATTCCTTGCGCGGCTGAAATTGACGAGGCATGGCGATGAGCGATCGGGTGGACTGCGCGGCATTGGTTCTGTTCGGCGGCACCGGGGATTTGGCGGGGCGGATGCTGTTTCCCTCGCTTTACCTGCTCGAGCGCGACGGCCTGTTGCCCGATGGCTTGCGGATCATCGCCGTGGCCCGGACGATGCCGGATGATGAAGCGCTGCAGGGGGACATCGCGGCCAAGCTTGCCCGCCACCCGATGATCGGCGCCCTCGATGACGCCCTGTGGCGGCGCTTCGCCGCCCGCCTCGCCGCAGTCGAGTTGGACGCCGACAAGCCGGCGGATTTCGCCGACCTCGCCAAGGCGCTGGGACCGGTCGAAGGTTGCGGCGTTGTCTATTATCTCGCCACCGCGCCGCGCCTTTACGGCGCCATCTGCCGCGGGCTTAAAGCCGCTGGGCTCGTGGTCGCCAGCAGCCGGGTGGTGATGGAAAAGCCGATCGGCCACGACCTTGCCTCCTCCGAGGCGGTGAACGCGGCCGTTGGCGCGGTCTTTGCCGAAAGCCAGATTTTCCGCATCGACCATTATCTCGGCAAGGAGACGGTGCAGAACCTCCTGGCGCTGCGCTTCGCCAATGTGCTGTTCGAGCCGCTGTGGAGCCGCGCCGTCATCGACCATGTGCAGATCACTATCGCCGAAACCGTGGGCGTCGAGGGCCGTTGGTCCTATTATGACGAGGCCGGGGCCCTGCGCGACATGGTGCAGAACCATCTTTTGCAGCTTTTATGCCTCATCGCCATGGAGCCGCCGGCCTCGCTGGACGCCGACGCGGTGCGCGACGAGAAGGTCAAGGTTCTGCGCGCCTTGCGGCCCATCACCAGCGCCGAAGTGCTGAGCGAAACGGTGCGCGGCCAATATGGCGCCGGCGCGGTCGACGGCCAGCCAGTCCCCGGCTATGGCGAGGAAGCGGGCGGCGGCCGCTCCACCACCGAGACCTTCGTCGCCCTGCGCTGCGCCATCGACAACTGGCGCTGGGCGGGGGTGCCCTTTTACCTGCGCACCGGCAAGCGCCTGCCGCGGCGCCAAAGCGAGATCTACATCCAGTTTCGCGCGCCGCCCCATTCCATCTTCAAAAGCGAGCCCGGCGCGGCGTTGACCGCCAACCGCCTCATCATCCGCCTGCAGCCCGAGGAGCAGATCCGCCTCATGGTGATGAACAAGGTGCCGGGCCTCACCAGCGACGGCGTCCATCTGCAGGAGGTCCCCCTCGATCTGAGCTGGTCCGAAACCTTCGAGGGCCGGCGCCGGCGCATCGCTTATGAGCGGTTGCTGCTCGACGCCCTCAACGGCAACAAGACCTTGTTCGTCCGCCGCGACGAGGTGGCGGCGGCCTGGACCTGGATCGACGGCATCATCGACGGCTGGCGGGCGCGGGCGATGCCGGTCAAGCCCTATGGCGCGGGAAGCTGGGGTCCTTCGGCGGCCATTGCGCTCACCGAACGCCATGGCCATAGCTGGCATGAATAGGGCGAAAATGGCGATAAGGCACCAGCATTGCGCCGATAGCCGCGCCCTTGGCGATAAAGCGGCGGCGCATGTGACGGCGGCGCTTGCCTCCGCCATCGCCGCGCGCGGGCGGGCAAGCCTCGTCGCCGCCGGCGGGCGCACCCCGGTCGCGCTCTACCAGCGGTTAAGCGCCTCAGCGCTGGATTGGCCGCGGGTCAGCGTCACCTTAAGCGATGAACGCTGGGTGGCGCCGAGCCACCCGGCAAGCAACGAAGCGCTGCTGCGCCGCCATCTGTTGCGGGGGAACGCCGCCAAGGCGCGCTTTGTCGGGCTGAAGACGGCGCATCCCACGCCCGAGGCCGGCCTCGCGGCGTGCGCGGCAGGGCTCGCCGGCCTCATGCCCTTCGATGTCGTCCTCCTCGGCATGGGGGAAGATGGCCACACCGCCTCTCTTTTTCCCGGCGCGCCCGGCCTTGAGGCCGCCTTGCGCGGCGATGGCGATGCCTTGTGCGCGGCGATCGTCCCCGACCCGCTGCCGCCCGAGGCGCCCTTTGCCCGCATCACCTTGACGGCGCGCGCCCTGTTGAATACGCGCGAGATTATCGTTTTGCTCGAAGGCGCGGCGAAGCAGCGGGTCTTGGCCGAGGCGCTGGCCGGCGACGATGCGCGCGCCATGCCCATCCGGCTTGTCTTGCAACAGGACCGGGTCCCGGTCACCATCTACGATGCGCCCTCAAAGGCGGGGAGCTGAACCATGCACGAAACGGTGAGGGAGGTCACGCAGCGCATCGCCGCTCGCAGCGCCGGGAAGCGGGCGGAATATCTTGCCCGCATGGCGGCGGCGCAGCGTGAAGGACCGGCGCGCGGGCGCCTGTCCTGCGGCAATCTCGCCCACGGCTTTGCCGCGGCCAAGGCCGACAAGCCGGCGCTGCGCCGCCTGGCGGCGCCCAATATCGCCATCGTCAGCGCCTATAACGACATGCTGTCGGCGCATCAGCCGCTGGGCCGCTATCCCGAGCTCATCAAGCTCGCCGCGCGCGAAGCCGGCGCCACCGCGCAAGTGGCCGGCGGGGTGCCGGCGATGTGCGACGGCGTCACCCAGGGTCGCGCCGGCATGGAGCTTTCCCTTTTCAGCCGCGATGTCATCGCCATGGCGACGGCGGTCTCCCTCAGCCATGACATGTTCGACGCCGCCCTATGCCTGGGCGTGTGCGACAAAATCGTCCCCGGCCTTCTCATCGGCGCCTTAAGCTTTGGCCACCTTCCCACCATCTTCGTGCCGGCGGGCCCCATGCCCTCCGGCATCGCCAATGCGGAAAAGGCCAAGGTGCGCGCCGCCTTCGCCGAGGGCAAGGCAAGCCGCGAGGAGCTGTTGGAGGCCGAGGCCCGCTCCTATCATGCGCCCGGCACCTGCACCTTCTATGGCACCGCCAATTCCAACCAGATGATGATGGAGGTGATGGGGCTGCACATGCCCGGCGCCGCCTTCATCAACCCGGGAACGCCGCTGCGCCAGGCCATGACCCGGGCGTCGGCGGCGCGGGCGGCGGGCATCACCGCGCTCGGCGGGGACTGCCGGCCGCTGGCCCGGACGGTCGATGAAAAGGCGATCGTCAACGCCATCGTCGGGCTGCTCGCCACCGGCGGCTCCACCAACCACACCATCCATCTGGTGGCCATCGCCGCCGCTGCCGGGCTTGCCATCACCTGGGACGATTTCGCCGACCTTTCACGGGTGGTGCCCTTGCTCGCCCGCGTCTATCCCAATGGCGAGGCGGACGTGAACCATTTCCAGGCCGCCGGCGGCATGGCGTTCGTGATACGCCAGTTGTTGGACGCCGGCCTTCTCCACCGCGGCATCGCGAGCGTCGTTGGCGATGACTTGGCCGCCTATGCCCGCGAGCCATATCTGCGCGATGGCGCGCTCGGTTGGCGCGATGGCGCGGCGGAAAGCCTCGATAGGTCGGTGTTGCGGCCCGTCGATGACCCCTTCGAGACGGAAGGCGGGCTCAAGCTTCTCACCGGCAACCTGGGGCGCAGCGTCATCAAGATATCGGCGGTCGCGCCCCGGCACCGCGTCGTTGAGGCGCCGGCCCGGGTCTTCGACAGCCAGGACGCGCTGGAAGCCGCGTTCAGAGAAGGCAAGCTCGATGGCGACTATGTGGCGGTGGTGCGGTTCCAGGGCCCGCGCGCCAACGGCATGCCCGAGCTTCACCGCCTGACCCCGCTCCTCAGCGTCGTGCAGGCGCGCGGCCATAAGGTGGCGCTCCTCACCGACGGGCGCATGTCGGGGGCCTCGGGCAAGGTGCCAGCGGCGATCCATCTCACCCCCGAGGCCTGCCAGGGCGGCGCCATTGCGCGCTTGCGCGACGGCGACATCATTCGTCTGGACGCCGTCGCCGGCCAGCTCGAGGTCAAGCTTTCGCAAGAGGACTTGGCGGCGCGCACCCCGGCGCAAGGGGCGTTGGACGCCAACGCCCATGGCATGGGGCGCGAGCTGTTCACCCATTTCCGCGCCCTGGCGGGGTCGGCGGAAGCGGGCGCCAGCGCGCTTTTGGGGACAAGCGAGGGATGACCGCCCTGGTTGCCGATATCGGCGGCACCAACGCCCGTTTCGCGCTGGCCGAGGCAGGGGAAAATGGCGCCCCAGACCTGCGCTGCCAGCGTACGCTCTTGTGCGCCGCGCATGGAAGCCTGGCGCGGGCCATCGATGCCTATTGGCGGGAAGTGGGGACAGCGCAGCGCCCGCGCCGGGCGGCGCTGGCCGTGGCCTCGCCGGTGTTGGGCGACGAGGTGCGCCTCACCAACAACCCATGGCGGTTCTCCCAAGCGGCGCTCGCCGCTGAGCTGGGGCTGGAGCGGCTCCATGTCCTCAATGACTTCGCCGCCATCGCCAGGGCGCTGCCGGTTCTCAGCCCCGCCCATCTCGCGCCGGTGGGCGCGGCGGCGGCGCCCCGGCGCGCCGGCGATAGCCTCGCCGTTCTGGGTCCCGGCACCGGGCTCGGCGTTGCCGGCCTTCTCCAGGAAAAGGGGCGGCGCCATGTCATCGCCTCGGAGGGCGGGCATATCAGCTTTGCCCCCCTCGATGCGGTGGAGGAAGCCATCCTCCACATCCTGATGCCGCGCTATGGCCGCCTTTCCTATGAGCGGCTGTTGTGCGGCGAGGGGCTGCGCATCCTTTATGAAGCGCTGGGAGAAATCCTTAAATTGCCGGTCGAGGCGCTGAGCCCGGCCGACATCACCGCCCGGGCGCAAGAGGGCAAGGACGCGCTCAGCCGGCAAAGCCTTATGCGGTTCTGCGCCATTCTCGGCGCTTTCGCCGGCGACGTCGCCTTGATGCTGGGGGCGCGCCAAGTCTATATCGCCGGCGGCATCGTCCCGCGCTTCATCGATTTTTTAAGGGCCAGCCCCTTTCGCGCCCAGTTCGAGGCCAAGGGAAGGTTTGCCGGCCTCATGCGGCAAACGCCGGTGGACGTCATCACCGCGCCTTATCCCGGCCTCATCGGCGCCGCGGTCGCGGTTTTGGAGGAGGACGCGCCATGAGCAGCGAAGTGGGCCCTTTCCTGCGCGCAGTGGAAGAAGCGCCGGTCGTCCCGGTCATCACCATCGCCGACGTCGCATCCGCCGCGCCCCTTGCCGAGGCCTTGAGCGCGGGCGGGCTTGGCGTCCTTGAAGTGACGCTGCGCACGCCGGCGGCGCTGCCGGCCATCGCCGCCATGGCCAAGGCGGCGCCGCGGGCGCTCATCGCCGCCGGCACTGTCTTGGATGGCGCCGATCTGGCGCGCGCCAAGGAAGCCGGAGCCAAGGCGGCGCTCAGCCCCGGGGCGACCCCGGCCTTGCTCGAGGCGGCGGCAAATTCGCCGCTCGCCTTCATCCCCGGCGTCGCCACGGCGTCGGAAGCGATGGTCGCGCGCGCCGCCGGCTTTGGCTTGCTCAAATTCTTCCCGGCGCAGGCCGCCGGCGGCATCGCCGCGCTAAAAAGCTTTGCCGGGCCGCTCGCTGATCTGCGCTTTTGCCCCACCGGCGGCATCGATTTTGAGACCATGGGCGATTTCCTGCGCCTTGCCAATGTGGTGGCGGTGGGGGGAAGCTGGATGGTGCCGGAAGCCCTCATCGCCGCCGGCCGCTTCGCTGAGATCGAGGGTCTGGCGCGCGCCGCCGCAGAGCGCGCGCGCGCCGCGCGAGGTGAGCCGTGAAGAGCGGCCGGCGCGATGTGTTGCGCGCGGCCAGCGTCCGCTGGCAGCGCACGGTCAAGGCGACACGGCACAACCCCCTCGCTAACCCGGTGCTGGAAGCCGCCTTGGCGCTCAACGATCTTTATGATGCCGAGGGTTTCGACGACGGCGCCATCGTCGAAGCGGTGCAGCGCTTGTCGCAGCGCGCCCTCATGCGCCGGGCGGCGTCGGCCAAGGCCTATTTGGGCGGGTGCGATAGGAAGGCAGTGACGGCGTGCCTTGACGCCATCGCCGACGCCCTTTTGATGGCGGGTAAGCGGCCGCGCCCCTTCAAGGCCTTCGCCGCCATGGTGGAGCGGGAAGTGCTCGGCCTCGTCATCACCGCCCACCCCACTTTTTCGATGCGCGAGGAGGTGATGGACCTTCTCGCCGGCCTCATCGAGGCCGGCAGCCCCGCCGCGCGGGACAAAATCGCCGTAAGGCTCGCCAAGCTCGACCATCGTCCTTCCCTTGCCATCAGCCTTTCCGACGAGCGGCGGATGGCGCAGCGCGCGCTCGGCCACGCCCAGGCGGCGCTCGACGTCATTTGCCGGCACGTTCTTGAACGCGCCGAGGCGGTGCACGGGCCCCGGGTGTGGCGCCTCGCCCCGCGCCTCGCCACGGTGGCGAGCTGGGTGGGCTATGACCTCGATGGCCGGTCCGACATCGATTGGGCGACCAGCCTGCGCTTTCGTTATCTCTCGGCCGCCGAAGCGGCGCGGGACTATCACGCCGCCTGGCGCGCCATCGCCAAGGGCTGGGACGCGCTCCCCGCGCGCGCCATCGAGGAGGCTCTCGGCGCGCTGGCGCGCCACTACGCCGAGTTGGCAAGCCTGCTTCCCGCCAGCGCCGAGGACGCGGAAAAAACCAAGGCCTTTTCCCGCGCCTGCGTTGCCGCCAACTCGCGGCGCCAGGCGCTCATCGAGGAGGTCAAGGACAAGCTGGATGTTTTGCGCACGGCGCGCGGCGAAACTCCCCGGACCCGCGCCGTCGGCCTGTTCGCGGCGCGCCTCGCGCGCAACGGCTTTGGCCTTAACCACATTCATTTCCGGCTCAATGCCGCGCAGCTTCATAACGCCATCCGCCCGGCGGTGATGATGGAAACCTCGCCCGACGCGGCGTCCAACCGCCGGCGCTATCTCGGCACGCTGGTGAAATTGCTTGAGAAGGTCGAGCCGGTCAGCGTCAATTTCGGCTCCCTGGTGCGCGAGCGCACGACGGCGCGGCGGCTCTTCATGCTGATGGCGCAGATCCTCAAGTTCGTCGATGATAGCGCGCCCATTCGCCTCCTCATCGCCGAATCGGACACGCCATTCACCGTCCTTGCCGCGCTCTATTACGCCAGGCTGTTCGGCATTGCCGACAAGGTGGAAATCTGCCCCCTGTTCGAGACCGACGCCGGGCTCGAGCGCGGCGCCCGGGTCATCGGCGAGCTGTTGGAGGACGCGCATTACCGGGCTTATGTGAAGCGGCATCGGCGGCTGGCGGTGCAGACCGGCTATTCCGACGCCGGGCGTTATCTGGGCCAGCTTGCCGCCGGGCTCGCCATCGAGCGCTTTCGCATCAAGCTCGCCCAGCTTTGGACCAAGCACGACCTCAAGGACGTCGAGCTGGTCATCTTCGACACTCATGGCGAATCGGTGGGCCGCGGCGCCCATCCCGACGGCCTTGCCGACCGCCTCGACTATGTCCACCCGCCCCGGGCGCGGCAGGTGTTCGCCGCCCATCAGGTGCCCTATAAGCAGGAAATCAGCCTGCAAGGGGGCGATGGCTATGTCTGGCTGTGGACGCCCAAATTGGCGCGCGCGACGCTGGCGCGGCTGCTGCAGCGCGCGCTGGCGGCGCGGGACGGCGAGGGCGCCACCGACCCCTTCTACGTGGACACCGACTATTCCCTCGATTTTTTCCTCACCCTCAAGGAGTTCCAGGCGCGCACCGTCTATGACGCCGATTACCTGCCCATGCTCACCGGCTTTGGCGTCAACCTGCTCTATCCTTCCGGCTCGCGCATGACGCTGCGCCAGCGCGAGAGCGGCGCCACCGCCCATGCCAGCCATATCGGCCAGATCCGCGCCATCCCGCACAACGCCATTCTCCAGCAGTTGGGCTACATGGCCAACACCCTGGGCGGCATGGGGACGGCGATCGCCAAGGACGGCGACGGCTATGGCGCGATCCGCGACCAGTCGGCGCGGCTCAAGCAACTGCGCGCCATGGTGCGCCATGCCTTGCGTTTTTCCGATTTGCGGATATTGGAGGCCTATCTTGGCCTTTTCGACCCCGAGACCTGGCTGCATTACGCCGCCGCCGAGGCGGCGCCCAAGCGGCGGGCGCGCATGCAACGCCTGGCCGGCCATCTTGAACGCCTGTCGGTGGATGTCGACCATGGCCGGGTCATCCGCGCCTTTCTTGCGGATAGCAACGACCTTCTGGCGGCGCTTGCCGAGCTCGGCTTTGCGCCGGGCGAGGGGGTGGATGAGGACCTCATCCTCATTCACGTGCTGCGCCTCGCGCTGATGCAGCAGCTTTTCATGCTGGCGGCGCGCATCCCGCGGTTTTCCAGCCGCCCCGACCTCACCCTTGAGGAAGTGATCGAGCAGTTGCTGCGCCTCGATGTGCCGGGCGCCATCGCTACCTTGCGCGATGTCTTTCCCATCGAGCCGGATATGCTGGGCAATGGCGACTATGGCGAGGCGGCGAGCTTTGCCGGGGACGCCGCGCGCGGCTATATTTACGAGAACCGCATGCTGTTCGATCGTATCGAGCGGCTATATGACCTTATCCGCCGCTTGGGCGTGGCCCTCATCCACCATATCGGCGCCGTCGGTTAGAACCGTTTTGTTGAGCGCTTCGCGCAGCAGTGTGGCGAGACGGATTACAACCGATTGCAAAAAACATTGCAATCGGTTGTAATAAGGCGTAAGGCATTCTCAAACAGGCTCTCGATAAGGGCCATGGCAACAAACGCCGCGGCGCGCGGTTCAAATGGGGAGGATGCACACATGCACCAGACAATCCGCCATGCCTTGCTTGGTTCGGCTTCGGCCCTTCTGCTTGCCCCGGCGGCGTTGGCGCAAGAGGCGGCGCAAAACCCGCCCGCCGCCGCGCCCTCGGGCCTTTTGGAGGAAATCGTCGTCACCGCCGTTCCTGCCGCCGGCACCAAGCTTGAGACCAGCGTCTCGGTAAGCTCGCTCAGCGTGGCGCAAATGCAGAACTATGCGCCGCGCTCCACCGCCGAGCTGTTTCGCAACATCCCCGGCATCCGCTCCGAATCGTCAGGGGGCGGCGGCAACGCCAATATCGCGGTGCGCGGCCTTCCCATCTCCACCGGCGGCGCGAAATTCCTGTCGCTCCAGGAAGATGGCCTTCCCGTATTGCAATTCGGCGACATCGCCTTTGGCAACGCCGATAACTTCCTGCGCGCCGATACCTCGATCCTAAGGGTGGAGGCGATCCGCGGCGGCTCGGCCTCCACCTTCGCCACCAATTCCCCCGGCGGCGTCATCAACCTCATCAGCAAGACCGGCGAAGTGGAGGGCGGCAGCGTCGGGATTACCCGCGGCGTCGATTTCGACACTACTCAGCTGGACTTCGAATATGGCGGGCCGATCGCCGATGATTGGGCCTTTCATGTCGGCGGTTTTTATCGTGTTGGCGAAGGGCCGCGCGAGGCAGGCTATGACGGCGACAATGGCGGTCAGATCAAGGCCAATCTCACCAAGAATTTCGAGAACGGCTATGCCCGGCTGTATTTCAAGCATTTGAACGATCGGGCGATCACCTATTTGCCGATGCCGCTGCTTGCCACCGGCACCAATAAAAGCCCAGGTTTCCTGTCTGTGCCTGGCTTTGACGCCAAGTCGGACACCCCGCACACGCCGTTTTTGTTGACCAATTTCGGCATTGGCGGCGATGGCAATTTACGCAGCCGCGATGTGCGCGACGGCATCCGGGCGATCACCACCGCGGTGGGTTTTGAATTTTCCTACGATCTTGCCGATGACTGGAACATCCAGACAAGGATGCGCTATGCCGACAATAAGGGCGGCTTCGTCTCGCCCTTTCCGGCCTCCATCGCCGCCGCCACGACGATCGCCGAGGGCATTGGCGGGCCGGGCGCGACCCTTGGCTATGCCAACGGCCCCAATGGCGGCGGCGCCATCGCCAATCCCGCCGCCCTCAATGGCAACGGTCTTGCCATGTCGGTGGCCCTGTTCGATGTCGATGTCAACGACTTCTCCAACTTCGCCAATGACTTGAAGGTGGCGAAATCCTTCTCCCTCGATGGCGGAAGCTACCTCGACATCACCTTTGGCTATTATAAGGGCATCCAATCCATCGACATGGACTGGGTGTGGAATTCCTATGTCATGGAAGTGAAGGGCAAGAACGGCGCCTTGCTCGACGTCTTTGACGCCGACGGCACGCTCCTCACGCAAAACGGGCTTTTCCAATATGGCGATCCCTTTGGCGGCTGCTGCCAGCGCAGCTACGACACCAAATACGATACCGACGCGCCTTATGTCTCGCTCTATTGGGAGAAAGACCGGCTCAATATCGACGCCAGCATTCGCTTCACCTTCATCAGCGCCTCGGGCAATTATGCCGGCACCATCCGCGCCCCCTTCGACGCCAACCGCGACGGCGCCATCACCGGGCCGGAAGGCAACGTGTCCTTCATCGACAACGCCAACCAGAAGCCGGTGGACTATACCGCCGATTACCTCTCCTACTCGCTGGGCGGCAACTATCTTGTCACCGACGACATGGCGGTTTTCGCTAGATACAGCCGCGGCGGCTCGTCCAATGCCGACCGCCTGCTGTTCGGCCCGGCGATCGCCGCCGATGGCTCGCTGACCGATGAGAACGCGGCGGTGGACATCGTGCGCCAGCTCGAATCCGGGGTGAAATATCGCAACGGCGCCTTGAACCTGTTTGGCACCTTCTTCTACGCCAAGACCGAGGAAAATAATTTCGAGGTGACGCGCCTGACCTTCGTCGATCGCAAATACCGCGCCTATGGCGTCGAGCTGGAGGCGGCTTATCAAATCGGCGCCTTTGATTTCACCGCCGGCTTGACCTGGACCGACGCCGAGATCACCAAGGACGTCATCGACCCGACGCTGGAAGGCAATACGCCGCGCCGCCAGGCGGACTTCATCTACCAGCTCACGCCGTCCTATTCGGGCCATGGCTTTACCATCGGCGCCAATGTGGTGGGCACCACCAGCGCCTATGCCCAGTTCAACAACCAGCTTAAGATGCCGGGCTATGCCCAGGTCAACCTCTTCGCCAATGCCGAGGTGACCGAGGGCCTCGTCCTGTCCTTCAACGCCAACAATCTTTTCAATACCCTGGGCGTCACCGAGATCGAGGAAGGCGCGATCGTCGCCAATGCCGACACTATCCTTAGGGCGCGGGCGATCAACGGGCGTACCATGTCGATTTCGCTGCGCTACGCCTTTTAGCACGCATGCTCAGCCAACCCCGCCAGGGGCGCTGGCTGGAAATGGCTGGCGCCCTTGTCTTTTCTGCCGCCAAGGTGGGTTTTCATGGACGATAGATGGCCAGCGCCCCCGCGCGCATTCGCCGAGCGGCTGGAAGCGGCCCTGCCGCCGGCGTTAAGGGAAAGCATTGCGCTCCGGCTCCAGCGCCTGGCGCCGGATGCGGTGGCCGCCCTGGCACGGCTTTATGGCGCGCGCGCCGACTTTTCCCACTGGCTGGAACGCCTCGCCGATATCCTTGGGCACGCCTTGCGGGAGCGGCCAGCGCCCCTCCTTGCCCTTGACGCCCGCCGGGCAAGGGACGAGGCCGATTGGTTTCAGCGCCCCCGGATGGTGGGCTATACCGCCTATGTCGACCGTTTCGCCGGCACCATCGCCGGGGTCGCCGATCGCATCGATTATTTAAAGGGGCTTGGCGTCACTTATCTCCATCTTCTGCCGCTCTTGAAAACCCGGCCCGGCGAGGACGATGGCGGTTTTGCCGTCGTCGATTACCGCACGGTGGAGCCGCGCCTGGGGCGGATGGCGGACTTGAAAGCGCTCGCGGACCGGCTGCGCGACAACGGCATCAGCTTGTGCCTCGACCTCGTCGCCAACCATACCGCGCGCGAGCATGACTGGGCGCGAAGGGCGATGGCGGGCGATCCGGTTTACCGCGCCTATTATCACGTCTTTCCCGACCGCGTCCTCCCCGACCAATATGAGCGCCATCTGGCGCAGGTGTTTCCCCACACCGCGCCCGGCAATTTCACTTATGTGCCGCAAGCCGATATCTGGGTATGGACCACCTTTTATCCTTACCAATGGGACCTTAATTACGCCAACCCGGCGGTGTTCGCGGAAATGCTCGATATTCTCCTGTTCCTCGCCAACCAGGGGGTGGAGGTTTTCCGCATCGACGCCGCGGCCTATATGTGGAAGGAGCTGGGCACCGACTGCCGCAGCCGGCCGCAAACCCATGTTCTTTTGCAAGCCTTGCGCGCCCTGGTGGCGATTGCCGCGCCGGCGGTCGCCTTGAAGGCCGAGGCGATTGTCGAGGCGCGCCAGCTCGCCAAATATCTCGGCAATGGCGAAAGCGCCAGGCGGGAGGCCCACCTTGCCTATCATAACGCGCTGATGGCGGGTCTGTGGGCAAGTCTTGGCGAACGCCGCGCCGACCGGCTGGCCGCCATGCTGCGCGATATCCCGCCGCCACCGCCGGGCACGGCTTGGGTGACCTACGCCCGCTGTCATGACGATATCGGCTGGGGCGTGCTCGCCGACCCGCGCGGCGCTCCCTGGAGCGCCTCGGGGGAGACCCTTGCCTTTCTCAATGCCTTTTACGCCGGGACGTTGCCGGACAGCTTTGCCCGCGGCGCTGCATTTCAGCCTTATGGTGTCGAAGCGGCAGATGAGGGCCATTTATCGCTTGAACACCATGAATTCAAAAACCAAGTGGCCCTTTTGCCCCCAACGGATGAGGCCATCCGGCGGGGACGGGCCACGAGCGACCCTCAGGGTTTTTGCGGCAGCAACGGAACGCTCGCCTCGCTTGCCGGCCTGGAAGCCGCGGTTGCCGCGCGGGATGAAGCCGGCATCGAAACCGCGCTTGAACGCATTCGGCTGCTCCACGGCGTCATTTTCGCCTTTGGCGGTATTCCCCTCATCTCCATGGGGGACGAGCTGGGCCTTCTCAACGACTATGATTTCACCCGCCATGGCCGGGGCGCCGACGGGCGCTGGCTGCACCGCCCCTTCATGGACTGGGCGCTGGCGGCGCGGCGCGGCGATGGCCGCAGCCTTGCCGGGCGGCTTCACGCCATGGTCGTCCATTTTGTTAAAGCCCGTCGGGGTTGTCCTGTGCTTCATGCTGCGCGGGCGTGCGTCATTCTCGATGCCGGCAACCCCCATGTTCTTGCCTTGCGCCGCGGGGAGGGGGAGAGGAGCCTTGTCGTCCTCGCCAATTTCTCGGACACTGACCAAGAATTCATGGCGCCGTCCGCTGAAGCGCTGCTTGGCGGGTCAGTGGCGCGCGATGCGTTGAGCGGGAATGCCTGTGTTTTGGCGCAAGCGCTGCGTCTGGCGCCCTATCAAGTCCTGTGGCTCGTCAAGGGGGGAGACAATGATGGCGCGGCGGCTGGGGGCGATTGAAGCGGGCGGCACCAAGGTCAGCCTCGCCGTTGGCGGCGGCCCCCATGACATTGAGGCGCGGCTGCGCCTTGCCACCACGACGCCGGACGAGACCCTTGGCCAAGCGTTTGATTTTTTGCGCAGCGCTGGTCCCCTCGACGGCGTTGGCATCGCCAGCTTCGGCCCCCTTGACCTCAAGCCCGGCAGCGCGACTTACGGCCACATCACGGCGACCCCCAAGCCCGGCTGGGCCGGGGTCGACCTTGCGGGGCGGCTGGCAAAAGCCCTTGGCGTAACGGTTGCCATCGACACCGATGTCAACGGCGCCGCCTGGGGCGAGCGGCGCTGGGGCGCCGGGGCGGGGCTCGATGACTTCGTCTATGTCACCATTGGCACCGGCATCGGCGGCGGCGTCGTCGCCGGGGGAAAGTTGGTGCATGGTCTCATCCACCCTGAAATCGGCCATGTCCTGGTGCCGCGCCACGAAAAGGATGGCGGCTTTGCCGGCATTTGCCCTTTCCACGGGGCTTGCCTTGAGGGCTTGGCGAGCGGACCGGCCCTGGCGGCGCGCTGGAGCCTGCCGGCCGAGGCCTTGCCGGAAAACCACCCCGCTTGGGAAATGGAGGCCCATTATCTCGCTGTCCTTTGCCTCAATCTCAGCTTCACCCTGTCGCCCCAGCGGATTATCCTTGGCGGCGGGGTGATGGCCCGGCCGGCGCTGCTTTCCCTCGTGCGGCGCAAGTTCGCGGCCATGGCGGAGGGCTATGTGCCGATATTGGCCCTTGCCGGCGGCGTTGAGGGCTATATCGTGGCCCCCATGCTGGGGCAAGAAGCGGGCCTTGCGGGCGCCTTTGCCCTCATCGCGGAGAGATTGGAGGCAGGACAGAATGGCCAAGACCCGGCGCCCGGCAAGCCGCGCCTGGGGCGCGCTCGCCGCCCATAGCGATCAGCAAAAGCGACGCAAGATCATCGACCTATTCGCCGAGGATGGGCGCCGGGCGGCGGCATGGACGCTGACTGTCGGCCCCCTTGGCTTCGATTTTTCCAAGACCCACGCCGACCGTGAAACGCTGCGCGGCTTCGCCGCGCTTTACCGCGAGGCGGGTTTTGCCCGCTGGCGCCGCCGCCTGTTCGCTGGCGGCATCGTCAACACCAGCGAGAAACGCCCCGCCCTTCATACCGCGCTGCGGGCGCCGGCCCCGCCCCTAAAAGACGCCGAAGGGGCCGCGGTCGCCGCCTTGGTGCGTGGGGAGGAGCGGCGCTTGCGCGCCTTCGTCCGCGGCGTGCGCGAGGGGCGCATCCTTGCCCAGGACGGCCGGCCTTACGCCCACGTCCTGCATCTGGGCATCGGCGGCTCGGCCCTGGGGCCGGCGATGGTGCTGGCGGCGTTGCGTCACAGCATCGCGCCACAATTCGATATCGAGATCATCGCCAATGTCGATGGCGCCGCTCTGGCCCCGGTGCTCGCCCGCTTCGACCCCCGCCGCACCCTTGTCATCATCGCGTCCAAGACCTTCACCACCACCGAGACATTGACCAACGCCGCCACCACCCTTGACTGGCTGCGGGCGGCGGGCATCGATGCCCCGCGCGCGCAAGTGGTGGGCGCCACCGCCCAAGTCGATGCCGCCTTGGCGTTCGGTCTTCCTCGCGAGGCGATTTTCAGCTTCGCCGACTGGGTGGGCGGGCGCTATTCGCTCTGGTCGGCGGTCGGCCTGCCGGCGGCCTTGGGGCTGGGCTGGCGCGGCTTTGCCGGCTTGCTGGAAGGGGCGGCGATGATGGACGCGCATTTTACCGCCGCCAAATGGCCGGCGAACGCGCCGATGCTGGCCGCCGCCCTCGATGTCTGGTACGCCAGCTTCTGGCGCGCCGAGACTCGCGCCGTCTTCGCCTATGACGAGCGCTTGCGGCTCCTTATTCCCTATCTCCAGCAGCTTGAAATGGAGAGCAACGGCAAATCGGTGGGCCGGGATGGCGCGCCCGTGAAGCACCCCACCGCGCCCATCACCTGGGGCGGCGTCGGCACCGACAGCCAGCACGCAGTGTTCCAGCTTTTGCACCAGGGCAGCCATTTGGCGCCCACGGAATTCATCGCCGTGGTCAAACCCGACCACCCCTGGCCGGCCCATCATCGCCAGCTTCTCGCCAATTGCTTTGCCCAGTCGGCGGCCTTGATGCGCGGCCGCAGCAAACGTGAAGCACTGGCGCGGCTTACCGCCGGCGGGATGCCGGCGCGGGCGGCGGAACGGCTTGCCGCCGCCAAGAGCTTTCCCGGCAACCGGCCTTCGACCACCGTGCTGCTTGACCGCTTGACGCCGCAGGCGCTGGGCGCGCTCCTCGCCTATTACGAGCATCGCACCTTTGCCGCCGGCTGCCTGTGGGGGGTGAATTCCTTTGATCAGATGGGGGTGGAATTGGGCAAGGAACTGGCTGGGCAAGTGGCGGCGAGACTCGATGGTGCGGCGGGGGCTGAGGATTTGGACCCCTCGACGCAGGCGCTGCTCGCCCGCATAGGCTGAAAACAATGGTCACGCGGCCATCATCGCCTTGACCTCCTCGGCGATGGCGAGCGCCGCGGTCAGGCCTGGCGATTCGATCCCCATGAGGTTGATGAAGCCGGCAAGCCCGTGCTGCGCCGGGCCTTCGATGAGAAAGTCGCCCGGCGGCGCGCCAGGGCCCGCCAGCCGGGCGCGTATGCCGCTATAGCCGGGGGCAAGGGCGCCGTCGGGAAGACCCGGCCAATAGCGGCGGACGGCGGGATAAAAGGTAGCGAGGCGCGCCATGGTAAACCCATAGTCGATCCTCTCCAGCCACTCTCCGGAATCCGGGCCGAAGCGGCATTGCCCGCCGATGTCGAGGGTGGCGTGAATGCCCAGCCCCACGGCGTCGGGCAGGGGATAGATGAGATGGCGAAAGGGGGCCGCCCCGCCGGTGAGGGCGGCGTAATGGCCCTTGGCGAGATGCTGTTTGGGAATGCGGGCGCGGGCAAGGCCGTCGATGCTGCGGGCCACCGTCTCGGCCCACAGGCCGGCGGCGTTCACCAGCCAGCGGCAGGAAAGGGACGTCTCTGCCGCCCGCACGGCAAAGCCCCGGCCTGTGGCGGCCGCGCGGGCAAAGCGGCAGTTGCGGGCGATGAGGCCGCCATGGTCGGCAATATCGCCTTCAAGGGCGAGGGCGAAGCCATGGCTGTCGATAATGCCGGTGGAGGGCGAGAACAGCGCGGCGACGGCGTGAAGCGCCGGCTCCTCGTCCCTCAATCGGGCCTTATCCGCCCAGCAAAGGTCGGCAACGCCGTTGCTTTCGGCCTGGCGCGCCAGGGCGTGGAGCGCTGCTTCCTCGTCCCCGTTGGTGGCGACGATATATTTGCCGATGCGCCGGTGCGCCACCTGGTGGCGGGCGGCGTAATCGTACAGCAGCGCCTTGCCGGCGACGCACAGCCGCGCCTTGTTGCTGCCCGTGGGATAATAAAGTCCGGCGTGGACGACTTCGGAATTGCGCGCGCTGGCGTGGCTGGCGAGACGCGCTTCGGCCTCGAGGACCAGCGCCTCGCGTCCCGCCATGGCAAGGGCCCGGGCGACGGCAAGGCCGACGATCCCGCCGCCGATGATGATGGCATCGACTTGGTCCGTCATTCCGGCAAGGCGGCGATGAAACGCTCGATATCGCCGGCGCTGATGTGAAGATGCGGCGCCACCCGGACCGAGGCGCCGCGCACGCTGACATGGATATTGGCCGCCGCCAGCCTTGCGGCAAGGTCGTGTGGCAGACCTTGTTCGCGGCGCAAGCCCAGCATGTGCGGCCCGCGCACTGGGGCGGGGGTTGGCGCATAGCCCTTTTGCGCCGCCGCTTCGGCGATGGCCTCGCCCAGGGTGCGCAAGCGGGCGGCGATCTCGGCGACCCCCCAATCGAGGAGCTGGCGCAGCGCGGCAATAGCCATGGGAACGAGGATGGGGTTGTTGCGCTCCCCGACATCGAAGCGCCGGGCGCCCGCCTGATAGGCGTCGCGATAATGGACAAGGCGGGTGAAATCCTCGGCGCCTTGCCGGCTCACCCAATTTTCCTCGAGGGGCTCGCCCGCGAGATAGGCATCGGCGACATAAAGAAAGCCCAGGGAATAGGGGCCAAGCAGCCATTTATAGCTGGCCGCCACCAGATAGGCGGGCTTGATCGCCGCCACGTTGAGAGGCACCGCGCCCAGGGACTGGGTGGCGTCGATGATAAGGGCCGTGCCATGGGCGTGACAGGCGCCGGATATGGCGGCGAGGTCGAGCATGGCGCCGTCGGTCCAATGGCAGTGGGGGAGGGCGGCGATGGCGACGCTGTCGTCCATATGGGCCAGCACCGCCGCCGTCCAGTCGCCGTCCGTCGGCCGCGGCACGGTGATAATGCGCGCCTTGTTTTTTCGCGCCAGCCGCCGCCAGGGATAGACATTGGAGGGGAATTGCGCCTCAAGGAGCAGGATGGCCTCGCCGGCGGCGATTTTGAGGTTGCGCGCCGCGGTCTCGAGCCCGTAGGAGGCGGAGGGGACAAGCGCGATATTCTCGCCGCTCACCCCGATGAGCGCGGCGAAGAGGGTGCGCGCGGCCTCCACCTCGTCGAAAAAATGCGCGGGCTTGATCGCCCACGGCGCGCCGGCGCGCGCAAGGCCGGCAAGCCCGGCTTCCTGCACCGCCTTGAGGCGCGGCGCCAGATAGGCGGCGTTGAGATAGCACAGCCCCTCGGGCACCAGAAACGCTTCCCGCTCGGGGCGATGACCGGCCAACAGCCTATGCCACGTCTTGTCCGCCATGGCCTGAGCGGTAGCCTTTCAGCGGCGCGTTGGCAAGAGAAGCTCGGTGATACTGCTTACAAAGGCTTTTTTGACGACGGGCCGCGTTTTGATGAATGCTAAAACGCGGCCCGTTCTTATCCTCGGTGATGAGTTGTCAGACCTTAAGCTTGAGCTCGATGCCGAACACCCGGCCCTTGGCGAGGGGCGAGAAGGTGCCGCCACCGAGCGCTGCCGGCAATTGCGTGTCGCCGCCGAATTGCACTTCGTTGAGCAAGTTCTTGCCGTAAAGCGAGATCGTCGCGCCCTGGCCAAGGGTGGTGAAGGCGATGTTGGCGTCAAGGGAATCGAAGGAATTGAGGAAACCGAGATTGTTGTCGGTGTAAAAGGACTTGTCGCGGCGGAAATAGTTGAGCTGCAAATTAAGCCCGCCAAGGCCTTCCAGGTCACGGGAATAGACAAAGCCGCCGCCATAGGTCCACGGCGCCAGCCGCGGGATTTTAAGGGCCAGGTCAGATCGTTGGTGGAGCTTTGGTCAAAAATTGCAGTATTTTACCCAGGGCGACAGAAATTCCAAATATTTCTGCCTCTTCTGCTGCCATGAAAGCAACATTGTGACCAGTTCGTAACGAAGGGTGGCGCGCAATAATTGTTCTGGCTTAAAGCTTGTGCACAGCCGGCGGCCAAGATCACCAGCGTCGCGGGACCCATGGGAGTTTCAAGACGGGCTCTTGAGGAACGGGATGCCCCGGGAGGACTCGAACCTCCACATACGGAATCAGAATCCGCTGTCCTACCATTAGACGACGGGGCAGTGATCGTGGGGCGCTTCTATAAGTCTGGCGCGCCTTTCCGTCAACCGCCCGTCCGCGATTAGCGCTTTCCCCTTTCCCTCCCGCCGTGGTAAAAGACCCCTAAGTCCCGGGCGCGGCCACGGCATGCGCGGCGCCCTTAACGACATAATATGGCGGTCGCTTGGCAATCATGGATGGGAAACCACCCCAACGGCGGCGCCGTTGGGTCAATCCATGCGGCGCTTCATTATCCGGCCGGCAGCGAAAGGCGGGCAGCCTCTTTGCTGGCACGACGCCCATTTACGGCGCCCTCGACCTTGGCACCAACAATTGCCGCTTGCTCATCGCCCGGCCCGACCACGAGGGTTTCCGCGTCATTGACGCGTTTTCCCGCATCGTCCGCCTGGGCGAGGGCTTAAGCGCATCCGGCAGGCTGTCGGAGGCGGCCATGGCGCGCACCATCGAGGCCTTGAAAGTCTGCGCCGAGAAGATCGCCCGCCGCCGGGTGAGCACGCTGCGCTCGGTGGCGACCCAGGCTTGCCGCAGCGCCGCCAATTGCAGCGCCTTCGTCGACCGGGTGCGCGAGGAGACGGGGCTGGCGCTCGATATCATCACCGCCCGGGAGGAAGCGCGGCTTGCCGTCATCGGCTGTTCCTCGCTCCTCCTGCCCGAGGCAAGGGACGCCCTCGTCTTCGACATCGGCGGCGGCAGCACCGAGCTCATTTGGGTGCGCCATGCCGCCGGCGCCCTCGACATCGCCGCCTGGACCAGCCTTCCCTTCGGCGTCGTCAACCTCGCCGAGCGCTTCGGCACCGGCGTCATCGCGCCGCAAACATATCAGCATATGGTCGGCCATGTGCGCGCCGCGCTTGCCGACTTTGCCGCCCTGTGTCCCGCCTTTCATGCCGCCCCGTCGGGCGAGGCGCAACTCCTGGGAACCGCCGGCACGGTGACGACGCTCGCCAGCCTGCACCTCGGCCTTGAAGCTTACGACCGGCGGCAGGTCGATGGCAGTTGGCTCGAGGCGGCCGGGGTCCGCGCCCTTTCGCGCCGGCTTGCCGCGATGAGCATCGCCGCGCGCGCCGCCAACCCTTGCATCGGGCGGGAGCGGGCGGACCTCGTCGTGGCGGGCTGCGCCATTTTGGAGGCCATCCTCGATGAATGGCCGATGGCGCGGTTGCGGGTCGCCGATCGCGGCATTCGCGAAGGCATCCTGCGCGGCCTGATGCAGGGCGTGGCTGGGGCAGCGTCATGACGGGCGGGAAAAAGCCCCCGTTTGATCCGCGTGGGCGGCGCCGTGGCCCCAAGGTCAAGGTGAAGGCGGGCAAGGGCCGCTCCACCTCCTCGCGGCGCTGGCTGGAGCGGCATTTGAACGACCCTTATGTCGCCGAGGCGCGCCGCCTGGGCTATCGCTCGCGCGCCGCCTTCAAGCTGCGCGAGCTCGATGCCCGCTTCGCGCTTCTTAAAGACGCGCGGCGCATCCTCGATCTGGGCGCGGCGCCCGGCGGCTGGACGCAGGTGGCGGTGGCAAGCTGCCCGCGGGCGCATATCGTCGCCCTCGATATCTTGCCGATGGAGCCGGTTGCCGGGGCGGCGGTGCTGTGCGCGGACTTTCTCGCCGAGAACACCGAGACGATCCTCATCGAGGCCTTGTCAGGGCCCGCCGATCTCGTCCTTTCCGACATGGCGCCCGCTTCGACCGGGCACAAGGCGACCGATGCCTTGCGCACCATGGCGCTGTGCGAGGCGGCGCTGGACTTTGCCGAGAAAGTGCTGCGGCCGGGCGGTCATTTCGTCGCCAAGGTGATGCGCGGCGGCACCGATCATGTCCTGCTTGCCCGCATGCGCCAGGTCTTTGCCGAGGTCAAGCACGCCAAGCCGCCGTCGAGCCGGGCGGAGTCTTCCGAATGGTTCGTCATCGCCAAGGGGTATCGGCGCGAAGACAAAGCGCCCCTGGAATAGCCTGGAAATTGCCTAGCCTTAGTGGCATAGAGGGCGCTCTTTTCAAGAAAGCTCACGGGTGGCGCCATGGAGATGCGGCTGGGACTAACCTTCGATGACGTGCTTCTCGTCCCGGCGGCCTCCGAGGTCCTGCCGGCTGAGGTCGAGACCAAGACGCGGCTCACCCCCAGCATCGAGCTCAACATTCCACTGATTTCCGCAGCCATGGACACGGTGACGCAAGCCGATCTCGCGATCGCCATGGCGCAGGCCGGCGGCATGGGTGTGTTGCACCGCAATATGTCGATCGAGGCGCAAGCGCAGATGGTGCGTCAGGTCAAGCGCTATGAATCGGGGATGGTGGTGAACCCGGTCACCATGCAGGCGCATCAGACCTTGCGCGAAGCCCTCGACCTGATGAGCCGCCATAATATTTCCGGCATCCCCGTGGTCGCGCCGGCGCCGGAAGGCCAGCCGGGCAAGCTGGTGGGCATTCTCACCAACCGCGACGTGCGTTTCGCCGAGAAGCTCGACCAGCCGGTGGCCGAGCTGATGACGCGCGACAATCTGGCGACGGTGCGCCCTGGCGTCACCCAGGAGGAAGCACGCCGCATTCTCCATCAGCGGCGGATCGAGAAGCTCTTGGTGGTGGACGAGCGCTATCGCTGCATCGGCCTGGTCACGGTGAAGGACATGGAAAAGGCGGTCGCCCACCCCAACGCCACCAAGGACGCTTCCGGCCGCCTGCGGGTGGCGGCGGCGACGACGGTGGGCGATGATGGCTTTGCGCGCTCGCAGGCCCTCATCGACGCCGAGGTCGATCTTCTGGTGCTGGACACCGCCCATGGCCATTCGAAGCGGGTGGCCGAGGCGTTGAAGCGCATCAAGGCGCAATCGAACGCGGTTGAGGTGGTGGCCGGCAATGTGGCGACGGCGGAGGCGACCAAGGCCCTCATCGATGCCGGCGCCGACGGCATCAAGGTGGGCATCGGCCCCGGTTCGATCTGCACCACCAGGGTGGTGGCCGGCGTCGGCGTGCCGCAGTTGACCGCCATTCTCGATTGCGCCCAAGCGGCGGCCAAGGCGGGCAAGCCGGTGATCGCCGATGGCGGCGTGCGCACCTCGGGGGATATCGCCAAGGCGATCGCGGCGGGCGCCGAGGTGGTGATGGTGGGCTCTCTCCTTGCTGGCACGACGGAAGCCCCGGGCGAGGTGTTCCTCTATCAGGGGCGCTCGTACAAGGCCTATCGCGGCATGGGCTCGGTGGGCGCCATGGCGCGCGGCTCGGCCGACCGCTATTTCCAGGAGGAGGTCAAGGATACGTTGAAGCTGGTGCCGGAAGGGGTGGAAGGCCAGGTGCCCTATAAGGGGCCGGTGAAGGATGTGCTGCACCAGCTGGTCGGGGGACTGCGCGCCTCGATGGGCTATCTGGGGGCGCGCACCATTAGAGAGATGCACGAACGGGCCCGCTTTGTCCGCATCACCAACGCAGGCCTGCGGGAGAGCCATGTCCACGACGTGGCGATCACCCGGGAATCGCCCAATTACCCGGACGCCCGTTAAGGCGCTGGCGTCCTTGCCATGACGCCGGGCGCCCGGCTTGCTGCCGCGATCGAGCTTTTCGCCGCCATCACCGCCAGCCTCGCGCAAGGCGGGGCGGCCGCCGGGGACGTGATGCGCGCTTATTTCCGCGGGCGGCGATATGCCGGGTCCGGCGACCGGCGGGCGATTGGCGATTTCGTCTATGAAATTTTGCGCGCCCGCGGCCGGCTCCTGTGGGCGGCGGAGGAAATCGGCCTGGCGCCTTCTCCGCGCGGCCTCGTGCTGGCCCATCTTGCGCTCGCCGATGCGCCAGCGCTTCACCTGCTGGGGGAAGGCGGATATGCGCCGCCAGCGCTTGGCGAGGCGGAAAAGGCCGCGCTCGTGAGATTGGAAACCCTCGATTTCACCGCCATGCCTGCTTGGGCGCGGTGGAATTGCCCGGCTGCCCTTGCCGCCGCCTTGGAAAGCCGGTTCGGGGCGCGCGCCGAGGCGCAACGGCAAGCCCTTCTAGCGCGCGCCCCCACCGACCTTAGGGTGAACGGCGCGCGCGCAACCCGCGCGGCGGCGCTCGCCGCCTTCCACCGCGATGGCATCGCCGCCACGCCGACGCCGTTTTCGCCCCATGGCGTGCGTCTTGGCGAGTCGGTGCCGCTTGATGATCACCCCCTGCTGCGCGAGGGCTTGGTCGAAGTGCAGGACGAAGGCGCGCAGCTCATCGCCCTCGGCGCTGCGCCCCAAGCCGGCGAAACGGTGGTCGACCTTTGCGCGGGAGCGGGCGGCAAGACCTTAGCGCTCCATGCCTTGATGGCGGGCAAGGGGCGGTTGCTCGCCTGCGACGTCGATGCCCGGCGCCTTGCCCGGCTGGCGCCGCGGTTGAAGCGCGCTCACGCCCAAGGGGTGGAACCCCGGCTTTTGCCGGAGGCGGGCGCGGCGCGCGCCACGGCGCTCAAGGACCTTGAGGGCGACGCCGATTGCGTGCTGGTCGATGCCCCGTGCAGCGGCACCGGCACCTGGCGGCGCGCGCCCGACGCCCGCTGGCGCTATGATGGCGCGGCCATCGCCCGCTTCGCCAGGCTGCAGGACGCCTTGCTCGATGAGGCGGCGGCGCTGCTGCGTCCTGGCGGGCGGCTGGTTTTCGCCACCTGCTCGCTATTGCCGCAGGAGGGCGAAGCGCGTATAGAGGCGCTTCTGGCGCGCCGTCCCGGCCTGGCGCTGGTCGATCCCGGTTTGTCGCTGCGCCGCGGCGGCGTCATCACTGTGCCGCAAAGCGCTTCGTTTCTTAACCCTTGCCTGCTACTCTCGCCGGCGGACCATGGGACGGACGGGTTTTTCATCGCAAGCTTAAGACGGCAGGACTGACATATGGCTAAGACGTTTTTGGCGCTGGTTGTGGCTTTTGGGGTGATGCTGGCGGGGGCGCTTGCGCCGGTTTACGCAGCGGCCGCCGCCGATGGCACCCTTGCCCGGGAAAAAGTGGCGCAAAAGCTGGTGGCGGCGGGGGAAGCGCTGCTGGCCGAGGACAAGCCGGCAGACGCCATCATGCGCTTTGAAAGCGCCCTTGTCGCCAATCCCAAAAGCACCGCCGCCTATGTCGGATTGGGCCGCGCCAACGGCCGTATCGAGCGGCCCAATGCGGCGCTCAAATATTACGCCGTCGCGCTCAGCATCGACCCCAACGACCGGGCGGCGCTGGAAGCCCAGTCCATCGCCTTTCTCGACCAGGGCAAGATCAACGACGCGGAGCAGAACCTTGCCCGCCTCAAGCGCTTGTGCGCCGCTGGCTGCGCCGAGCTCGACCGGGTGAACGCGGCGCTCAAGCTGGCGCTGGACAAGACCGAGGACAAGCTGCTCGGGCGCACGGACGAGGCGCGCAAGACCGCCCATGCCGGCCATACCCCCGGTTTATAGGCCCTCAAGCAGCATAGTCTAGACTCTCCGCCCGCCCGCCGCTAACGTCCGGCCAGCTTTGGCAACTGGCTGTGTGACGGGGCGTTGATGCACGATAAGATCCTCATTCTCGACTTTGGCTCGCAAGTCACCCAGCTCATCGCCCGCCGGGTCCGTGAAGCCGGCGTCTATTGCGAAATCCTTCCCTTCAACGCGGCGGAGAAAGCCCTTGCCGGGCCGGGTCTTAAGGGTGTCATTCTGTCCGGCGGCCCGGCCTCGGTGACCGAGGAGGAGACGCCGCGCGCGCCGCAGGCGGTGTTCGAGCACGGCCTTCCTGTTCTTGGCATCTGCTATGGGCAAATGACCCTGGTCGCCCAGCTTGGCGGCGCGGTGGAAGCCGCCGAGCACCGGGAATTCGGCCGCGCCTTTCTCGACATCAAGGCAAACAGCCCGTTATTCGAAGGCGTCTGGCCGGCCGGCAGCCGCCACCAGGTGTGGATGAGCCATGGCGATCGGGTGATCGCCGCGCCCCAAGGCTTTAGCGTCATCGCCACCAGCGAGGGCGCGCCCTTTGCCGCCATCGCCGACGAGAAGCGGCGCTATTATGGCCTGATGTTCCATCCCGAAGTCGTCCATACCCCCGATGGCGGCCGCCTCATCGCCAATTTCGCGCGCGCCATCTGCGGCTGCCGCGGCGACTGGACGATGGCCGCCTTCCGCGACACCAAAATCGCCGACATCAGGGCGCAGGTGGGCAAGGGCCGGGTCATTTGCGGGCTGTCCGGCGGGGTCGATTCCGCGGTTGCCGCGGTGTTGATCCACGAGGCGATCGGCGCGCAACTGGTGTGCGTTTTCGTCGACCATGGCCTGATGCGCGCGGGCGAGGCACAGGAGGTGGTTTCCCTGTTCCGCGGCCACTATAATATTCCCCTTGTCCATGTCGACGCCAGCGACAGGTTTTTTGACAAGCTTGCCGGCGTCAGCGACCCCGAGGCCAAGCGCAAGGCGATCGGCGCCACCTTCATCGAGGTGTTCGAAAGGGAAGCCCGCAAGCTGGGCGATGTCGCCTTCCTCGCGCAAGGGACGCTTTATCCCGACGTCATCGAAAGCGTCTCCTTCACCGGCGGGCCCAGCGTCACCATCAAGTCGCACCACAATGTGGGGGGCTTGCCCGAGCGCATGAACCTGGCGCTGGTCGAGCCGTTGCGCGCGCTGTTCAAGGACGAAGTGCGGGCGCTGGGCCGGGAATTGGGTCTGCCGGAGGCCTTTGTCGCCCGCCACCCCTTCCCCGGCCCTGGCCTTGCCATCCGCATCCCCGGCGCTCTCAGCCGCGAGAAATGCGCCATCCTGCGCCAGGCCGACGCCATCTATCTCGAGGAAATCCGCGCCGCCGGGCTCTATGACGCCATCTGGCAGGCTTTTGCCGTGC
The DNA here is from genome assembly GCA_049324415.1 of Pseudomonadota bacterium. Lineage (GTDB taxonomy): Bacteria > Pseudomonadota > Alphaproteobacteria > Sphingomonadales > CAKZYD01 > JBMOOS01. The sequence goes on along the minus strand of JBMOOS010000021.1, from coordinate 182,765 downwards.
TGTTGCCGGTGCGCAGCGTCGGGGTGATGGGCGATGGCCGCACCTACGACCATGTGCTGGCCTTGCGCGCCGTCACCTCGACCGACGGCATGACCGCCGACTTTTTCCCCTTCGACATGACGTTTCTGGGCCGGGTGGCGACCCGCATCATCAACGAGGTGCGCGGCGTCAACCGCGTGGTCTATGACGTGACCTCAAAACCCCCCGGCACCATCGAGTGGGAGTGAGCCCCATGTCCACCACCTATACCCTCGATAGTTCGACCTCGCGCGCCCACCCCACGCCGAGCCCCATGCGCCGGCTGACGGCGCCAGACATCGCGGCGCGCAAAGGCGGAGCGCCGGTGGTCATGCTGACCGCCTACACCGCCCGTTACGCGCAGCTTCTCGACGCCCATTGCGAGGTCCTCTTGGTGGGCGATTCCCTGGGCCAGGTGATTTACGGCCTTCCCTCCACCCTCGGCGTCACCCTCGACATGATGATCGCCCATGGCGCCGCCGTGGTGCGCGGCTCGATGCATGCCTGCGTCATTGTCGACATGCCTTTTTCCACCTATGAGGCAAGCCCCGAGGAAGCCTATCGCAACGCCGCCCGCATTCTCGCCGAGACCGGGGCGCAAGGGGTCAAGCTGGAAGGCGGGGAGGCGATGGCGCCGACGGTGCGGTTCCTCGTCGAGCGCGGGGTGCCGGTGGTGGGGCATGTCGGCCTTACCCCCCAGGCGATCAACGCCCTGGGGAGCTACCGGGCGCGTGGCCGGGACGAGGCGGAATGCGCCGCCATCATGGCGGATGCCGCCGCCATCGCGCAGGCTGGCGCTTTCGCCATCGTTCTTGAAGGCGTCATCGAGCCCCTCGCCGTCGACATCACCAAGGCGGTGGGTGCCCTCACCATCGGCATCGGCGCTTCGGCGGCGTGCGACGGGCAAGTTTTGGTGACCGAGGACATGCTGGGGCTGTTCGAGCGCACGCCGCGCTTCGTCAAGCGTTTCGACACCCTTGCCGACCGTATTTCCGCCGCAGTCCGGACCTACGCCGAGGAGGTGCGTGCCCGCCGCTTCCCGGGAGCCGATCATGTCTACCAGCCCAAGGCGTGAGGGGAGATGGCCTTTTGCCTTGGAGCCGGCCGCGCCTTTGGCTATGGTGCCGGCCGGAAAAAGCGAGAAACGGGACTTCAAGGAGTAGGCGAATTTGTCCGATTTCCTGCGCGAGGTGGATGAGGATTACCGCCGCGACCAGTTGCTGGCGCTGTGGAAGCGCTACGGCCTTTGGCTTGCCAGCGTGGCCGCCGTCGCCGTCCTGGCGGTTGGCGCCGGGGTCTGGTGGCGGGACTATCAGGCGGGGCGGCGGCAAGCGGTGGCGGAGCGTTACGAAGCGGCCTTGACGGCGCTTGATGCGGGCCAGGTCGAGCAGGGGTTGAGCACGCTGGCGCAAGTGAGCGAGGAAGGCATCCCCGGCTATCGTGTGCTTGGCCTGCTTGCCAGGGCTCGCGCCCTGCTGAGCCAAGGCCGCCGCGACGAGGCGGTGGCAAGCTATGAAGCGCTGGCGGCGAGCGAAGACGTGCCGGCCTTGTACAGTTCGCTGGGGACCTTGCTTGCCGCGCAAGCGCGGCTCGATGAGCTTTCCGCCGCCGAGGTGGAAGCGCGCCTCGCGCCGCTCGGGGCGGTCGGCGCCCCGTGGGCGGCGAGCGCCAACGAGCTCATCGCCACCGCCTTTCTCAAGGAAGGCCATAACGACAAGGCGCGGGAGCTTTTCGGGCTGATCGCCGTCGACCCGACGGCGCCAGCCGGAGTGCGCGGCCGGGCGGCCAATATTGGGTCCATGCTTGGCCCGGCGCCGGCAACGCCGCCGCCCCATGACGAGGCCGGGATGACGCCGGCGGAAGGGTTGCCGCGATGATGAAAAGGCTGGTTGGGCTTGGCCTGCTGGTGGTCCTTGCGGCCTGCAGCGGCAAGGACGGCGACAAGGCGCCGGAAACGCCGCTTTCAGGAAAGCGCATCTCGGTGCTCACCTTCGAGCATCATCTGGAAGCGGACCCGACGCTTGCCGACCAGCGCATCATCCTGCCGCCGCCCTATAAGAATTTGAACTGGACGCAAGCCGGCGGCAGCCCTTCGAAGGCGATGCACCATCTCGCCCTCGGCCCCGACCCCAAGCTGCTATGGCGCAAGAAGATCGGCCGCGGCAGCAGCGGCAGTTACCGCCTCGTCAGCACCCCCATCGTGGTCGATGGTGTCCTTTACGTGATCGATAGCGACGCCCGCGTCGGCGCCTTTGACGCAAGCACCGGCCGGGCGCTGTGGGAATACGGCCTGAAGCTGGAAAAAGAAAGCCAGTCGCTTGCCTTTGGCGGCGGGGTGGCATATGGCGAGGGCAAGATTTTCGCCACCTCCGGCTATGGCATCTTGGTGGCGCTCGATGCGGCGAGCGGTCGCGAGCTGTGGCGCTATCAAGCGACCATTCCCTTCCGCGGCGCGCCGGGCTATGCCGAGGGACGGGTTTTCGCCGTCACCCACGACAATCAACTCCTTGCCCTCGCCGCCGAGGATGGCGTCGAATTGTGGAACCATATCGGCATTGTCGAGGTCGCCGGCATCATGGGCTCGGCGGCGCCGGCGGTCGCCGGCGGCACGGTGCTCGCCGCCTATTCCTCGGGCGAGCTTTACGCGATCAGGGTGGAGAACGGCCGCGTCGCCTGGACCGACACCCTGTCGCGCAGCGGCCGGCTCACCGCGCTCGCGACCCTTAACGATATCGACGGCGAGCCGGTCATCGACCGGGGAACGGTTTACGCCATCAGCCATGCCGGGCGCATGGTGGCGATCGACTATACCTCGGGCAACCGCATCTGGGAGCAGGACATCGCCGGCATCGCCACCCCCTGGATCGCTGGCGAATATATCTATCTCATCACCGTCGATGGCGAGGTGGTGTGCCTGATGCGGCGCGACGGCCGGATCCGCTGGACAACGCAACTGCAACGCTTCACCGACCCGGAAGACCGCGAGGGGGTGATTAGCTGGACCGGGCCGGTGCTTGCCACCGACCGGCTGCTGGTCGCTTCCTCCCATGGCTATCTGCTGTCGATCTCGCCCTATAGCGGCGAGGTGATGAGCGGCCTGCGCATCGATGAGGGCACTCACCTGCCGCCCATCCTCGCCAACGAGACCTTGTATCTGCTCACCGACGACGGCGTCGTTTCAGCCTATCGCTAACGCCATGGGCTTGACTGTCGCCATCATCGGCCGGCCCAATGTGGGCAAATCGACGCTGTTCAACCGCCTGGTGGGCAAGCGCCTCGCCCTGGTGGACGACCGCCCCGGGGTGACCCGCGACCGCCGCGAAGGCGAAGGGCGCCTCGCCGACCTTGTCTTCAAGGTGATCGACACTGCGGGTCTTGAGGACGACAAGGCCCACGCCTTGTCGGCGCGCATGCGCGCGCAGACCGAGGCCGCCATAACGCAAGCCGATCTCGCCCTCCTGCTGATCGACGCCCGCGCCGGGATAACGCCGCTTGATCGTGCTTTCGCCGGCTGGCTGCGCGGCAAGGCGACCCCTGTTCTGCTGGTCGCCAACAAATGCGAGGGCGCGGCTGGGGAGGCGGGGCTTTATGACGCCTTTTCCTTGGGTTTGGGCGCGCCGCTCGCCCTTTCCGCCGAGCATGGCGAAGGCCTGGCCGGGCTTTATCAGGCGCTGTGCGACGCCCAGGGCAAGGCCCAGGTGGCGCAAGGCGACGCGGCGGGCGAGAAACCCCTGATGCTCGCCATCATCGGCCGGCCCAACGCCGGCAAATCGACCCTCATCAACCGCCTCATCGGCGAGGAGCGCCTGGTCACCGGCCCGGAGGCGGGGATCACCCGCGACGCCATCGCCATCGACTGGCGCTGGCACGACCGCGCCGTGCGCCTCTACGACACCGCGGGGTTGCGCCGCCGCGCCAAGGTCACCGACAAGCTGGAAAAGCTGTCCGCCGCCGACAGCCGGCGCGCCATTCAGTTCGCCGAGGTGGTCGTCCTTCTCCTCGATGGCCGCCTGGGGCTGGAAAAGCAAGACATCAAGATCGCCGCCGAGGTCGCCGCCGAGGGCCGCGCCCTCATCATCGCCATCAACAAGTGGGATGTCGTCGAGGACCGGCAGAAAACCTATGCCCAAGTGCGCGAAGAACTTGCCAGCACGCTGGCTCAGCTCAAGGACGTGCCGCTCATCACCCTCTCTGGACAGACCGGCGAAGGGCTGGACAAGCTGATGCCGGCGGTCATGCGGATCCACGAGATATGGAACCGGCGGATCGCCACCGCGCCGCTCAATGACTGGCTCGATGAAGCGCTCAGCGCCAACCCGCCGGCGGCGCCCAAGGGAAAGCGCGTCAAGATCCGCTACATGACCCAGGTGAAGACGCGCCCGCCCAGCTTCATCCTTTTCGTCAACCGCGCCGATGCGGTGCCGGACAGCTATATCCGTTATCTGATGAACGGCCTGCGCGCGGTTTTCGACTTGCCAGGCGTGCCCCTCCGGCTGGCCTTGCGCGAGGGCAAGAACCCCTATCATAAAAAAAGCACATGATCGCGAGGCCCGCCTTTGTCGTTATTCCTGGCGCCAATCGGCAAAGCGGAAGAGGGCGCCAGTCTTATCGAGCGTGCGCGCGCAAAGCTTGAGGACAAGCGGAACGAGGGCCTCGGGCGGCGGCAGGGTCAGGGGGTCCTCGCCCGGCATGGCGGCGGCGCGCATGCGGGTGCGCATCGGCCCGGGATCGAGGAGATTGGCCTTCACCGCCGAGACGTTGGCGACCTCGGCGGCATAGGTCTCCACCAGCTTTTCGAGTGCGATCTTGGTCACCGCATAGCCGCCCCAATAGGGCTTTGCCTTGTGGGCGGCGCCGGAGCTGATGAACAGCGCCCGGCCAGCCTCGGACGCCCGCAGCAACGGGTCGAAAGTGCGGATGAGGCGCCAGTTGGCGGTGAGGTTGATGGCGAGCAGCGCCTCCCACTCCTTGACGCTGATGTGGCTCACCGGGGTAAGCTCGCCCAGAATGCCGGCATTGCCGATGAGGATGTCGAGCTTGCCCCAGCGCTCCGCCACCGCCGCGCCGAGGCGGTCGATGCCGGCGCCGTCGGCAAGGTCGAGCGGCACCAGGGTTGCCGGCGCCAGCCCTTCGCCTTGAATGGCGTCGTCAAGGTCCTCGAGCGCGCCCTGGGTGCGGGCGACGAGCACAAGATGGGCGCCGGCGCGCGCCAGCCCCAGGGCGATGGCGGCGCCGATGCCGCGCGAAGCGCCGGTCACCACCGCCAAACGGCCGCTAAGGTCGATATCTTGGCTCATGGCATCAGCGCTCGGCCAGCAAGCTGAGCTGCTTGGGCGCTTCCAGCTCCTTGCGGTCGGTGAGGCGGGTGGGATAGTCGCCGGAAAAGCAAGCATCGCAAAATTGCGGGGCGGCAGCGTCGCGGCCATCCTGCTCGAGCGCCCGGTAAAGCCCGTCGAGGCTGATGAAGGCCAGCGAATCGCAGCCGATATATTTGGTCATGGCGTCAAGGTCCATATTGGCGGCCAGGAGCTTGGAGCGCTCCGGGGTATCGACCCCGTAATAGCAGGGAAAGCGGGTGGGCGGGCTGGCGATGCGCATGTGCACCTCGCGCGCGCCGGCATGGCGCACCATCTCGACGATCTTGATCGAAGTGGTGCCGCGGACGATCGAATCATCGACCAGGATGACCCGCTTGCCGGCAAGCTCCCAGCGGTTGGCGTTGTGCTTCAGCTTGACGCCGAGATGGCGGATATTGTCCGCCGGCTCGATGAAGGTGCGCCCCACATAATGGTTGCGGACGATGCCCAACTCGAAGGGAATGCCCGCTTCCTGGGCATAGCCGATCGCCGCCGGGGTGCCGGAATCGGGCACCGGGATGACGATGTCGGCCGTGGCGGGGGCTTCGCGCGCCAGCTCCACACCGATGCGCTTCCTCACCGCATAGACGCCGAAGCCGTCGAGGAAACTGTCGGGGCGGGAGAAATAGACATGCTCGAAGATGCAGGGCCGCCGGCGCTGTTTGGGAAAGGGGCGGAAACTGCGCAGGCCTTCGCGGGAGATGGTGACGAGCTCGCCCGGCTCGATCTCGCGTAGAAAAGTGGCGCCGATGATATCGAGGGCGCAGGTCTCGGAAGCAAGGATATAGCTGCCGTCCTCGAGCCGGCCAAGAACCAGGGGGCGCACGCCCAAGGGGTCGCGCACCCCGATCATCATCTCCTCGGTCAAGGCGACCAGCGAATAGGCGCCCTCCAACTGGCGCAAGGCGTCGATCAACTGGTCGAGCACGTCATGGTTGCGGCTTTTGGCCAGGAGGTGAATCAGCACCTCGGTGTCGCTGGTAGACTGGAAGATGGCGCCGCGCTGGGTCAGGTCGCGGCGCAGCGTCGCGGCGTTGGTCAAATTGCCGTTATGGGCGACGGCGAAGCCGCCAGCGGCGAGCTCGGCGAACAGCGGCTGGACGTTGCGCATCACGGTCTCGCCGGTGGTCGAATAGCGCACATGGCCGATCGCCTGGCTGCCCTTCAGTTCGGCGACCACCGCCTTCGTGGAAAAATTGTCGCCCACCTGCCCGAGGCTGCGGTGGCTGTGAAAGCGCTGGCCGTCGAAGGTGACGATGCCGGCGGCTTCCTGCCCCCGATGCTGCAGGGCATGGAGGCCAAGGACGGCATGGGCGGCGGCGTCGGGGGCGCCGAAAATGCCGAAAACGCCGCATTCCTCGCGCAGCTTGTCGTCGGCAAAGGGGTTGGTGCTGAGTTTCATGGTCCATCCGGTTTATGGGCGGCATGCGCGCGGCCCCAGCCTATAACCCAGGCGGCATGGCTTGGCTACGGCTTTCGCCTTGTCTCTTCGCCCGCCGCTTCCTCCTCGCCCCGCATGCGGTCCAGAACCTGGTCCAGCGCCTTTTCGACGGCGCGGTCCATCGCCTTGCGTTCAATGGCGGTATAGCCGGCGTCCCGGCCTTGGTCGGCGGCTGGCCGTGCCGGCGGCGCGCTTGCCGATTTGCCGGGGGGCGGGCTGTCTTCATCCGCGCGCGGCGGCGCTGGCAGGACATCGCGGGCGCGGTCAAGGAGGCGTTGCAGGCGATCGCCGTCAAGATAAGGGTCGAGCGCCCCGGCAATGGCGACGACAACCCCGCCCATGCGCGCTTCACGGATGAATTCGGGGCTGTGGTCGGGCTGCCACAGGCGCACGAACAGAATATAGAAAAAAACGACGATCAAAAGGCCGCGCACGGCGCCGAAAACCGCGCCCAGGCTGCGGTCGAAAATGCCGATTTCCGATTGGCGGATACGCCCGCCGATGAAATTGGCGGCAAGGCGCAGGATGAAAAGCGCAAGAATGAAGCTGAGGACATTGCCGGCGATCTTGACGATGAAGGGGGCGCCGATCTTTTGCGCCAGCCACGGCTCGACATAGGGAAAGCCGATGACGGTGGCGATGATCGCCCCGCCGAGGGCGGCAAGGTGCAAGGCTTCGGTGACGAAGCCGCGAAAAAAAGCGAAAATGGTCGACAGCGCCAACAGGGCGATCAACGCGATATCGAACCAAGCCATGCCGGACCCTCCACAACGGTCCGCCCAACCCCCGACGCCACAAGCGCTTATGCGCTTCCCATGATGCTGTCAACCAGCGCCTGCACGGATTTAATCTCGCACAGATCAAGCCCGGTTGTCCCGATTTTATCGGCCCGCGGCAGCAAAGCGCGCTTAAATCCCAGTTTCTGAGCTTCCTTCAAGCGCGCATTGCCCTGCGGCACGTCGCGCACTTCCCCGGACAAGGCGATCTCGCCAAAGACCACGGCGCGGCTGTCCACCGCCTTGCCGCTGAGGGCGGAGGCAAGGGCGGCGGCCACCGCCAGATCGGCGGCCGGCTCGCCGATCCGCAAGCCGCCAGCGACGTTGAGATAGACGTCATGGCCGCCCAGCCCCAGCCCGGCCCGGGCGTCGAGGACGGCGATGACGGTGGCGAGCCGGCCGGCGTCCCAACCCACCACGGTGCGGCGCGGATTGGCGGCCGGGGTTGGCGAGACCAGCGCTTGAATCTCGACCAGCAAAGGGCGCGAGCCTTCGATGCCGGCGAAGACGACGGAGCCGCTGACCGCTTGCGCCCGGTCGGAAAGGAACAGCTCCGAGGGGTTGGCGACCTCGCGCAAGCCAGCGCTGGTCATCTCGAAGACGCCGATTTCATCGGTGCCGCCAAAGCGGTTCTTGACCGCGCGCAGGATGCGGAAGGGATGGCCGCGCTCGCCCTCGAAGTAAAGGACGGTGTCCACCATATGCTCGAGCACCCGGGGGCCGGCGATCTGGCCGTCCTTGGTGACGTGGCCGACGAGGATGAGGGCGCAGCCGCGCGCCTTGGCGAAGCGAATCAGCGCTTGGGCGGTGGCGCGCACCTGGGCGACGGTGCCGGGCGCCGATTCAAGCTCGTCGGCGTGCAAGGTCTGGATGGAATCGATGACCACCACCTCCGGCGGCAAGCCCTGGTCGAGGGTCGCCAGGATATCGTTAAGCTTGGTGGCGATCCCCAGGTGCAAGGGGGCATCGGCCAGCGCCATGCGCTGGGCGCGCAAGCGGATTTGATTGGCCGCCTCCTCGCCGGAGATGTAAAAGGCCCGCCGTCCGGCGCGGGCAAGGCGCGCCGCGGCGTCAAGCAGCAGCGTCGATTTGCCGATCCCGGGATCGCCGCCGACCAGCACGGCAGAGGCCGGCACCAAGCCGCCGCCCAGCGTGCGGTCGAGCTCGCCGATGCCGGTGGTCAGGCGCGGCGCGTCGGCCACCGTCTCGGCGAGCGAGGTCAAGGCGATGACTGAAGTTCGGCTGCCGGGGCGATGGGGCGCCGCCGCTTCCTCGACGACGCTGTTCCAAGCGTTGCAAGCGGCGCACTGGCCTTGCCACTTGGGGGTCACCGTGCCGCAAGCCTGGCAGACATAGCGGGATTGCGCTTTGGCCATGAACGCCCCTCTTGCGATAGAACATTTAGCGAACATAAGGGCGGGCAAGCATTTGCGCAAGCCTTTCTCGTGTCTTCACCTTGCCATATGCCGGCGCATCCCTTGCGCCCACTTGGCAAAGCGCTTATCTCTGGCGCGATTGGAGGATAGCCGATGCAAACGGAAAACAAGTTTATCGACGATCTGTCCCGCGTGGCGTCCAGCGCGCTCGGGGTGGTGGCGGGTTTGCGCGAGGAGGCGGAGGCGGCGTTTCGCGCCCGGCTCGAGCAATGGCTTGCCGGCATGGATCTGGTGACGCGCGAGGATTTCGAGGCGGTGAAAGCCATGGCGGCCAAGGCGCGCGCGGAGAACGAAGCGCTGGAAAAACGCATCAAGGCGCTGGAAGCGACCGTGGCGGCGAGGCCCAAGCCACGGGCCAAGGCCAAGTCCGCCGCCAAGGCGAAAGCGCCGCCCAAGGCCGCCGCAGCCAAGTCCGAGAAGGACGGCGCATCTTAAGAATCCGTTTTTTGCGAACTTTTAAAGCCTATGCGCCGCGGGGCGATGCGCCGCTTGCTCAATTGCGCACTTGCCAAGCGCGCCGCCAGGTGACAGGTTATTTTGTGACCGATCATGGGCCCGCGCCTATATCTTGTGGCGTCAATCTGGCCAGCGGGTGAGTAAACGCAAGGCGAGGCGGCGGCGGTGAAACTGCGAAGGGTTGGTGAGAGATGACAAGCCTGCTTGCTGATGATGCGGCCATCATCAGCCACAATCCTCTCGATCTGGTGGAGGATTTGATCAATAGCTTTGAATGGCCCTACGAGCGCACCAGCGACGATGAGATCACGGCCGCGGCCAAGGGGACATGGTGCGAATATCACATTCGCGCCTTCTGGCGCGAGGACGACGCCATCTTGCAGGTGGCCAGCGTTTTCGACATGCGGGTGCCCGAGGCCAAGCGCGCCGCCCTGTGCGAAACCCTCGCTCTCGTCAACGAGCGCTTGTGGCTTGGCCATTTCGAATTATGGGCCGAGGACGGCGCGGTTTTGTTCCGCCATGCCACCTTCATCGACTCGGGCGCCGGGCTGAGCCAGGCCCATGCCGAAATGCTGCTGCAAACCGCGGTGAGCGAGTGCGAACGCTTCTATCCGGTCTTCCAGTTCGTCCTGTGGGCGGGTAAGAAGCCGGCCGAGGCGGTCGAGGCGGCGATGCTGGAGACCGTTGGCGAAGCCTGAAATTCCTGGCACGCCTCAATTGCGGAAAGTGAACGCAAAAGACCATGATGAACACCGCGTTTAACCCGCGCCGGCCGCTTGTCTTGGCCGGCTGCGGCAATATGGGCGGCGCCATGCTCGAGGCCTGGCTCGCAGGCGGCCTTGCCGGAGATGCCATCCGCGTCATCGAACCCGCTGGCGCGGCGCGGGCGCTCGCCGCCGGCCTGGCGGCCGCGCGGGTGACGGCGGCGCCGGTCGCTGGCGAGCGCGCCGGCGTCCTCGTGCTTGCGGTCAAGCCGCAGCAGGTGGCGGCAAGCCTTGCCGAGCTTGCCCCGGCGATCGACGAGGAAACGCTTGTCATGTCGATCGCCGCCGGCAAGACGCTCGCCAGCCTGCGCGCTGGCGCGCCGCCCGCCGGAGCCATCGTGCGCGCCATGCCCAACACCCCGGCGGCGATCGGCCAGGGGGTGAGCGTGTTGTGCGCCGAACGGGCGGCGAGCCCGGCCCAGCGGCAGGCGGCTGCCGACTTGCTGGCGGGCATCGGCGCGGTGCATTGGGTCAAGGATGAAGCCCTGATGGACGTGGTGACGGCGTTGTCGGGCTCGGGACCGGCCTATGTCTTTTATCTCATCGAATGCCTGGCCGCAGCGGGCCAGGCCCATGGCCTCAGCCCCGAGATCGCCCTGGCGCTCGCCACCGAGACGGTTGCCGGCGCCGGCGCCCTGGCGCGGCACAGCAGCGAGGCGCCGGCGGCGTTGCGGCGCCAGGTGACGACTCCCGGCGGCACCGCGCAGGCGGGGCTTGAGGAATTGATGCGCGACAAGGGCGGCCTTGCCGAACTGATTCGCCGCACCATTTCGGCCTCGGCAAAACGTTCCAAGGAACTCTCCGCCCCGGCATAAAATTTCGCTTCCATGGCGCCTTGCCGCGCGCCATGCGGCAAGCTTGGGGGAAAGGCCGGTAGATTTGCCTGGGCGGGCAGGCGCGTATTAGCCTCGCCTCCGCCAGTTCATGAAAAAAAGGACGCCGTCATGACCCTGCCAGCCAACGAGCCGGTGCGCGACTATCGCCCGGGCAGTCGGGAGCGCGCGACGCTGAAGGCGGCCCTGGCCGACCTTGCCGGCAAGGAAATCGAGGTTACGCCGCGCATCGGCGGCAAGGCGCAAACCACGGGCGCGCTCAACGAAATCCATGCCCCCCATGCCAAGCGCCAAGTCCTGGGGCGCTATCACAGCGCCGGCGCCAGGGAAACCGAGGCCGCGATCGAAGCGGCGCTTGCCGCCCATCATGACTGGAGCCGCACCCCGTTCGAGGAGCGGGCGGCGATTTTCCTCAAATGCGCCGATCTTCTCGCCGGCCCCCATCGCGACCGGCTCAACGCGGCGACCATGCTCGGCCAATCGAAGACCTGCTTCCAGGCGGAGATCGACGCCGCCTGCGAGCTCATCGATTTTTTCCGCTTCAACGTTCACTACGCCCGCGCGCTTGGCCAAGTGTCGCTCCATTCCCCAACGCCGACGCGCAACCAGATGTGGCTGCGCCCGCTCGAAGGCTTCGTCTTCGCCGCGACCCCCTTCAATTTCACCTCGATCGCCGCCAATCTTTGCCTTGCTCCCGCCTTGATGGGCAACACCGTGGTGTGGAAGCCGTCGGAGCGGGCGGTCTATGCCGCGCACTTCATCATGGACCTGTTCGACGCCGCCGGCTTGCCGCCGGGGGTCATCAACATGGTCCCGGCGGCCGATCCGGGGCCGGTGGGCGAGGCGGTCTTCGCCCACCGCGACTTTGCCGGCCTCCATTTCACCGGCTCGACGGGCGCCTTTTACGGCATGTGGCAAAAGGTGGGGGACAATATCCGCAGCTATCGCAATTTCCCTCGCCTGGTGGGCGAGACCGGGGGCAAGGATTTCATCTTCGCCCACCAAAGCGCCGACGTGCCCGCGCTGGTCACCGCGCTCATCCGCGGCGCCTTTGAGTATCAGGGGCAAAAATGCTCCGCCGCGTCGCGCGCCTTCATTCCGGCGGGGTTGTGGGACGCGGTGGTGGAGGGGCTCGAGGCCGGCATCGCCCAGATCAAGATGGGGCCGCCGGAGGATTTCGCCAATTTCATGGGCGCGGTCATCGACGCCCGGGCCTATGCCGCCATCAAGGGCGCTATCGACCATGCCCGGACGGGGCGCGACCACAAGCTGCTTGTGGGCGGCGGGTGCGATGACAGCGAGGGCTATTTCATCGCGCCCACCGTCGTCGTTGCCGAAGCGCCCGACGCCAAGCTCATGCGCGAGGAGATTTTCGGCCCCGTCCTCACCCTTTACCGCTATGAGGAAAGCGCGCTCGAGGCGACTTTGGCGGCGGCGGACGCAGCAACGCCTTATGCCTTGACCGGCGCGGTCTTTGCCGAGGACCGGGCGGCGATCGCTAGGATTGCGGATGCCCTGCGCTATGCGGCAGGCAATTTCTACATCAACGACAAGCCCACCGGCGCCGTCGTCGGCCAGCAGCCCTTCGGCGGCGGGCGCGCCAGCGGCACCAACGACAAGGCGGGTTCGGCGCTGAATTTGCTGCGCTGGACCTCGCCGCAGACGGTGAAGGAAAATTTCGTCCCGCCGCGCCATTTCGCCTATCCGCACATGGCGGCGGAGGATTAAACTCGATGCCATGAGCAATGCCGCCGAAGAGATCGACGCCGCCCTTTTCGAGGCCGCCATGGCGCATGTCGCCGCCCATGGCTGGCCGGCGATAAGCCTTCAGGCAGTCGCCAGCGCGGCCGGCGTGCCAGAGGCGCAAGCGCGGCGGCGTTATGGCGACAAATACGCCCTGGTGCGCGCCTTTGGCCAATATATCGATGCACGCGTGCCCCCCGCGGACAGGGAAGGCAGCCCGCGCGAGCGGCTGTTCGAGGTGCTGATGGCGCGCTTTGACGCCCTCATGCCCTATCGCCCGGGGCTGGCCGGCCTGGCCCGGGCGAGCTGGGGCGATGCCAGGCTTGCCTTCGCCCTTGCCCGCGCCCTGCCGCGCCGCATGCGCGCCATGCTCAAGCGTGCCCATATCAAGGCCGACGGCATCGAGGGCCTTGTCAAGGCGCGGGTCCTGGCCGCGCTATGGCTCGGCGTCGTCCGCATCTGGCTCAAGGATGAAAGCCCCGACCTCGCGACCACCATGGCCGCTTTGGACCGGGCGCTCGCCCGCATCGAGCCTATGGGAGAACGGCTTTTTCCCCATGATGCCCGGCCGCTTGTCCCGGGCGCTTGAGGGCTGCCATGAGATCGGCGCGGGTGGCAAATTTACGGCGCGGCGCGCCATCCACGGCGGCGTCGATTTCGGCGGCCTCGATGCGCTTCCAGTCGGCAAAGCTTATCACCGCGACGGCGCGGGCGCGCAACAGGGCATCGAGCCCGGCGCCGCCCTGCTTGCCTGAGGGCGCGATGTGCTTGCCGATATGGCCGGCGACCTCGAACCCGTCGGGCCGGTTGGTGCCGATGGTGCCCGACGGTCCCCGCCGCGCCCAGCCGGTGCAATAAAGCCCTGGGGCGATGACCCCGTCTTTGTTGGCAAAACAGCCTCGGGCTTGGTCATGGGGAACTCCCGGCAAGGGCGGCGTCACATAGCCGATGCACGGGATGACAAGGCCGCACGCCACCTCGAAGGTCGCGCCGGTACCAAGGCAGCGGCCGTCCACCACCTGGGTGCGCTCCAGCTTAAGGCCGGTGACGCGGCCATCCCCGAGGACGGCCACCGGGCGGGCGTAAAAGACGATGTCGAGCGTCTTGCGCTTAAGGCCCGGGCGGTTGCCGCTGAAGGCGTGGAGATGGGCCAGGTTTTTCTTGATGACCGGCTCCATGTCATCACTTTGGCTGGGTAACTGCCCTGGATCGACGATGGGCGCGCAGTCGTCAAGCTCCCCCAGTTCGCCCAGTTCCTTGGGGGTAAAGCTCGCCTCCAGGGGCCCGCGCCGGCCGAAAAGATGGATGGTCCGCAAAGGGGAGGCGTGGATGCGCCGCGCGGCGTGGGGGGCCAAGTCCGACGTCGCCATCTCGGCCGGGGTCTTGGCGAGCACCCGGGCGCAGTCGATGGCGACATTGCCATTGCCGATGACGGCGGCGGCATCGATATCAAGGTCGGGGTCAAGGTCGGCGAAATCGGGATGGGCGTTGTACCAGCCGACGAACTGCGCCGAGCCGATAACGCCAGGCAAGTCATCGCCCGGAATGCCAAGCCGGCGATCCACGGGCGCGCCGACCGCCAGGACCACGGCATCGTAAAGCTGGCGCAGCTCCTCGACGCTCACCGCCTCGCCCACCGCGACATTGCCGAGAAAGCGGACATTGTCCAGCGAATTGGTCTTCTCGAAGCGCTTGGCCACCGCCTTGATCGACTGATGGTCGGGGGCGACGCCGCCGCGGATGAGGCCATAGGGGGTGGGCAGGCGGTCGATGATGTCGATGCGCACCGCCTCGCCCAAGTCCTTGACCAAGGCTTCGGTGGTGTAATAGCCGGCGGGCCCGGAGCCGATGACGGCGACGCTGAGCGGCATGGACTGATCCTCCGGCGCGTTTTTATTGTGACGCGAGCCTGCCACGACCAGGGGCGGCGGGCCAAGGGCCAATATTGTCTCAGTTGGGCATTTTATCGGGCTTGGTGGAAAACGTGCTGTCCGGCTGCCACAGGATGATGACATCACGGTCCTCGAACGCCTTGTCCTGGGCGAGAAGCTCCAGCGACCAGGCCTGATCGCCGAGGATGCGGACATCCTCGCGCGCCAGCTCCTCTTTCTTGATGTCGCCCGTCTTGGGGGTGGGAAGGTTGAGGCGGGTGTCGCCCTTCACCCGCGAAAGGTCGCTGTCGCGCAGCACCAGGGCATGGCCCTTGTCCGCATGCTCCTGGCGGAAGCGCGCCATGGAGATGATGCGGGCGCTCAACACCTCCAGGGCATGGCCCTGATGGGGGCCGGCGAGGGCTTGCCCGTCGCGCTGGCGCCACAAGGTGCCGGTGGCGCGGTCGCTGAGGAGGAGGCTGCCGTCATAGATGGCGCCGGCGGCCTCGATTTCCACCGGCCCCAAGGGGGCGGTGCGCTTGACCACCGTTGCCCCGGCGCAAGGGCCGCAATAGGTGACGGCGACCGGGATCTCGCCGATGGTGTCGTTGACCACCCCGTGATAGGCGAGAATACGCACCGGATAAACCTTGACGACGCCGGACAGCGTGACCGCGATCACCGGCTCGAGGCCGCCGACGAAGCCGGCGAAATCGAGGGGCACGAATTCCGGGTTGTCGAGGGAAGGCGGGGTGTTGGCCTCGCCATAGACGGTGAGCTTGTCTTGCTCAAGGGTGGCAAAGCTTGCCGGCGCGGCGGCGGCAAGGGCGAAAGCCACGGGCGCAACAAGAAAGGGCGCGAAAAAACGGGGCATGCGGTCGCTCTCCACAACTTTTGCCACTCGTGGTTCGATTACGACAATTCGTTCCCGAATAGTCGGGCCGAACCACGAGCAAATCCACCATATTGTAGCGAAAATCAAACACGCTGGATCGACTCCAAGCGTTTGATTTTCACCACGAGCTTAGCGCGAAGCGTTGCGTGCCGCCAGCGCGGGTAGCCTTTTGCCATGCTCGAATGTGAAAAGCCAAGCGATCAAAACGGATTATAGGTCCGTTCCTCGGTGAATTTGATATAGCCGACATTGGCCGTCGCCCTGAGGCCGACGCCAAGGCGTATGGGGGCGATGATCACATTGTCGCGCTGGTAATAGCTGACGCCTAGGCCGCCGATGAAATAAAACTGGCCTTCGAGCGCGGGGAAGCGCTGGTAAAGCTCCTGCGTGTCGTAAAGATTATAGACCAGGATGAAGACCTTGGCCGCGTCGCCGCCAGCGTCGATGCCGACCGATGGGCCGGTCCAATGGGCCGGACGCTGGCCTTCGATCTTGTGAAACAAGGTGCCGCCGCCATAGCGCAAGCCAAGGATCAAGCCGCCGCCCGCTTCCTCGCCGACGATATAGGCATTGGGACGGCCTTGCTCGGCGAACACCTTCTCGACGATTTTGGCGAGGCCCTCGGCGCCGTCGCCGAAGACTTTACGCGCTTCATTGAGCACGGTGTCCTGGTCATAGGTGTTGTCCTCGGTCGATACCCGCGCCGCTGACGCGCGCTGGCTGTGGGCGCTGGAGCAGCCGGCAAGGGCAAGCGCCGCCAATCCCAGAAACAGGATACGGGCGAGGCCTAAACGGCGGGCGGATGGCATGGGCGGCTCTCCTTGTCAACGTCAAGAGGGGAAAGCGCCCCTCATGCGCCAATTGAGGGTTTGAAAGTGGCGGTAATTTGACGTTAGATTTTCCGCCGGCCGCCGAGCGGCCCATATCGCCATGGGGAGAGCAAGATGCGTGGGCTGATGCAAAATCGCCAGTTGTTGATTTCCAACATCCTCAGCCATGCCGAAACCTATCATCATGACGTTCCGGTGGTCTCGCTCCTGGTGGAGGGCGGCAAGGTGACGTCGAGCTATGGCCGCATCGCCCGCCGCGCCCGCCAAGTCGCGCAAGCGCTTCAGCGCGATGGTATCGGGCTTGGCGACCGGGTGGCGACGCTGGCCTGGAACACCCACCGCCATGTCGAGGCCTGGTACGGCATTTCCGGCATGGGGGCGATCACCCACACGGTCAATCCACGCCTGTTCGACGAGCAGATCGCCTACATCATCAACCACGCCGAGGATCGCCTCCTCCTCCTCGATCTCAGCTTTGTTGCGCTCGTGGAGCGCTTGGCGCCGCAGCTCGCCAGCATCGAGCGCTATGTCATCCTTACCGATGCCGAGCATATGCCCAAGACAAGCCTCAAGAACGCCATCGCCTATGAGGACTGGATCGCCAGCGAGGACGGCGACTATGCCTGGCCGATGCTCGATGAGAATACCGCCTCTGGCCTATGCTATACCTCCGGCACCACGGGCAACCCCAAGGGCGTTCTTTATTCGCACCGGGCGACCGTCCTTCACAGCTATGCGGCGTCGATGGCCGACACCCTCGCCATCGCCGCCCGCGACAGCGTGCTGCCCATCGTTCCCATGTATCACGCCAACGCCTGGGGGGTGCCCTACAGCGCCACCGCCGTCGGCGCCAAGATGGTGCTGGCGGGCCCCCATTTCGACGCCCCGACGCTGCATAAGCTTATCCTCGATGAAGGGGTCACGGTGACCGCCGCGGTGCCGACCATATGGCTTGGCCTTCTCAATCATCTGGAGGCGACCGGGGGGGATGTGGATTGCCTCGAGCGGGTGACCATCGGCGGCTCGGCGGCGCCGCGGGCGATGATCGAGGCTTTCGAGAACCGCTATGGGGTCGCGGTCTTTCATGCCTGGGGGATGACCGAGATGAGCCCCCTTGGCACCATCGGCTCGCTCAATCGCAAAGGCCTTTCACTGACGCGGGAAAAACAGATCGACCTTAAATGCAAGCAGGGCCGCGTCGTCTTCGGGGTCGAGATGAAAATCGTCGATGACGACGGCAAGGAGCTGCCGCGCGATGGCAAGGCCTTCGGCCACCTCCTGGTGCGCGGGCCGTGGATCACCTCCGGCTATTTCAAGGGGGAAGGGGGGCCGGCGGTGGACGCCGAGGACTGGTTCGACACCGGGGATGTCGCCACCCTCGATGGCGATGGCTATATGCAGATCACCGACCGGGCCAAGGATGTCATCAAGTCGGGCGGCGAATGGATTTCCTCCATCGAGCTGGAAAACGCCGCCGTCGGCCATCCCGCCGTCGCCGAGGCGGCGGTCATCGGCGTCCCCCACCCCAAATGGGACGAGCGCCCGCTCCTCATCCTGGTTAAAAAGAACGGCGCCGAGGTGACCAAGGACGCGATCATCGATTTCCTGCGCCCCCAGATCGCCAAATGGTGGCTGCCGGACGACGTGGTCTTCGTCGATGAAATCCCTCATACGGCGACGGGCAAAATCCAGAAGCTGACGCTGCGCAGCCGCTTTCGCGATTACAAGCTGCCAGGCGCCTAGTGGCCCACTTTTCCCAAACGGATGGATTTATCCATTTGGGGCGGACCACTAGGCCATGGCGGGTTGCGAATCGCGAAGCCAGACGGCAAGGCTCGTAAAGGTGGCGGTGGCGGCTAAGACCGCTTGCCCGGTGCGCGGCTCGTCCGTGACATGGGCGGCGATGGCGGCCTGGAAGGCGCGCCACATGGCTCCCGTCTCGGCGCCATAGCCGGTGAAGAAGCGCCGGCTCTCCGGAGGGTGGCCAGCGGCGATGAGATCCTTGGTGATGATCTGGCCGCCGAGCGTCGCCCCCTCCAGCACGTAAAGCACCCCGAAGGCTTCGGCAAGGGTGGTGGGAAACGGGATATCGTCGCAATCCGCCGCTGGCCTTGCCGCGCCCAAGGCCGCGAGGTCGGCATCGAGCAGCGGGACTTTGCGCCGGGCGGCGAAGTCAAGGCCCGTGGAGGCCCAGTCAAAACCCTCGAGCCGCGCTTCAAGCGGGGCATAAAAGGCGCGAAAGCGGGCTAAAAGCGCGGCATAGGCCGGGCGCTTCCGGATCCGCTCGGCGATATCGACGATCCGCTCCAGCTCGCTATGCTGATGGTCGGTGGCTTGCTTCAAGACGCTGAGGATCTGCGGTCTGGCGTGCGCGCTCAAGCCCCCTCTCCTTGTAATCAACATGCAAAACCGGCCAGCGCCGGCGCCATGAAAATGCTCGAACGCAACGCGACCACATACACGGCGCGCCCGCGTGCGCGCGCCAGACAACCTAACCGATTTATCTTCGACAATCCACAACCAAAATGCGAGACTCCATTTCCGGAGCAGCGGGTAAGAGGAATTTCCTCTTGAGTTTTCTCACGAGCCAGCCCCCTATGACAGGCGCGGCACGGCGGCGAAGGGGCGCGCAATGCGGAACGATGGCTTGAAAAGCGTCGATGACCTTGGCACGGCGCTGGGCGCGCTCACCGCCCAGCGCAAAATCCTCGGCTCCCTTGCCGATGGCGAGGCGGTCTATTTCTACTGGCGCGGCGCCGCCTTCGCCCGTCGGCAAGGCGAGGCCGACAGGCGGCTTTTCCACATCCTGGGCATGACGGCGCGCCAATGCATCAGCCTCGAGGACACGACGCGCGGCCCCGGCTATCGCCTGCTGGCGCGCGAAGCGATGCTCTATCTTGACCCCAAGGGGGGTGCGGTGCTCAGCCGCTGGCGCAACCCCTTCATCGGCCGCGCGGTGGACGTCCACCCCGTCCACAACGACCCGGTCAACTTGCCGCCCGTCTACATGAACACCGCCGATGGCGCGCCCGCCATGCGGTGGACGGGAGAGGTGGCGCCGCCGCTTTGGGTGATGCAGTTCACCCTGCCGCTGTTTTACCACAATATTCTCCAAGGCAATTACCAGCGCTATGTCGGCGGCGCCTATCACGCGACGGAAATGTTCGTTTTTTCCGGCGCGCTCGCCGATCTTCTCGACCCGCGCCGCAGTTGGGCGCGCGCCACCGTCGCCTGGTCGCGGCTGTGCGACTGGCTGCCCTGGATGGAGATGCAGGGGCGCGAGGGCATGGTCTATTTCCACGCCAGCGGCCACAAGGTGGGCGCGTTCGACGATTTGCCCCAAGCGTTAAAAGACCATATCGACGCCCACGCTCCCCATTACCGCTCCCCGCCCCCGGCCGACGACGCGCGTCCCAACGAAACCAGTTGGTCGGCTTTCGCCAAGGCGGTGCCCGGCGCCCCGCTGAAGCCCGGCGATGGCTAAGAGCCCGCAAAAGCGCATAGCGCCAAAGTTTCAAGCCCCCGTGCCCGCAAGCGGGCAAGGCCGCCTAAATCGGGCAAATCGATGACGAAGGCGGCGGCGGCGACGCGCCCGCCGGCCAATTCCAACAGTTCGATGGCCGCCTCCGCCGTGCCGCCGGTGGCGATGAGGTCATCGACCAGCAGCACCTCTTCCCCCTTGGCCACCGCATCGACATGGATTTCCACCCGGTCGGTGCCATATTCGAGGTCGTAGTCCTTGCCCATCACGTCATAAGGGAGCTTGCCTTTCTTGCGCACCGGCACGAAGCCGGCGCCCAAGCTCATGGCGATCGCCCCGCCAAGGATGAAGCCGCGCGCCTCGATGCCCGCCACCTTGGCGATGCCCCGCCCCTTGAACGGCGCGGCCAGCGCCTCGCCGGCGCGGCCGAAGGCTTCGCCGCTGCCCATCAGCGTGGTGATGTCGCGAAAGACGACGCCGGGCTTGGGATAATCGGCGATGGCGCGCACATGGCGGGCGAAATAGGCAGCGTCAACAGTCATCACAGCCTCTTCCTTGAATGGTTTTCTAAGGCGGGCGCCATCCTAGGGTCTTTTTAGCGGCGCGGGAATCGATTGATTTTCACGCCCCGCCCAGGTAGAAGCCCCCCATCTTGTCCCGGCCCCCATCGTCTAGTGGCCTAGGACGCCGGCCTCTCACGCCGGAAACAGGGGTTCGAGTCCCCTTGGGGGCGCCATCGTCTCGCTTCACGGCGAATCCGCTTCGCTCATCGCCTCCGCAGGCCTGGGCGGCGCGGGCTTTAACGCTCCGACGCCCCGTGCATACAGGCAATCACCACCAGTTCAACGCTGCTGTTCAAGGGCAACATTGCATGGGCGAACACCGCCCGCGCGTGACCCGCCTGGGTTTGCAACACATGCTTGAATAGGTCCGAGGCACCGTCCAGCACCTTCGGCTGGTCGTGGAAATGTTGTGCGGAACTGATATGCCCGTCGATACGCAAGATGCTCCCCAATTGCCGCCACGCGTTGGTTTCGTGTCTTAAATGTGAAAGCGCGTTGAGTGCCGCCAGCCGTGCTGCCTGATAGCCGTCCTCCGGCGTCAGATCACGCCCCACCTGCCCTGTGTACTTAAGGCGGCCGTCTTCAAGGGGAAACTGGCCGGAAATGAACAATAGCCGATCGCAGCGCGCGGCGGGCAAGTAGTTGCCCGCTGGCTTGCTTCGCGATGGCAATATAACACCCAGTGAATCGAGGCGTAGGTCGATGGGATGCATGCTCGGTACGCTTATGCCCATGGCAGCAGCACTAGATTGCCAGCAACCTGGTGATTATCTATGCGGGCGTGGGCCTCACGCACTTTATCCAAGGGCAAGGCGTCGTCCAGCACCGGCTTCACCTTGCCGGCCTTGACAAGCTCTAGCCCCTGTTCGAGCTCTTGCACCGTGCCCATGAATGAGCCGAGGAGCTGGTATTGGCCGCGAAAGAACGCGTAAGTGCTGGGCAAGGTGGTTTCCTGGCCGGCCAATAAGCCGAAATTGACAATCTTGCCGCCCCAGCGCGCGGCGCGCAGGTTGTCGCGCATGGCACGCCCCCCTAAATTATCGATCACCACGTCGACGCCTTCACCCCCGGTCCATTCCCGCGCGGCGGCGGCAAAGTCGCCTTGTTGGTAATAAATGATTTCATCGGCGCCCAGTCCTTGTGCCAACTCCGCTTTTGTTGGCGTGCTCACCGTGGTGATGACCGAGGCGCCCAGCGCCTTGGCCACCTGGATGGCCATGCTGCCACTGCCCGAAGCGCCCGCGTGCACCAACACCCGGTTGCCCGGACCAACCTGGCCCAGCGTGCCGACGGCATGCATGGCGGTGACCAACACCAGCGGCACCGTCGCCAGTTCCTCAGCCGGCAGGCCGGTATCATCGTGCAGCAGCCAGCGTTGATGGATGAGCATATAGCGCGCGTAGCCGCCGTCGGTGAACGTCCCGCCAGGGTAATAACTGGCGGTGTAGTTCTCCTTTTCCGCATGCCAGTCGGCCTCATTGACCGGAAAGCCCGGGGCGGCGATCACGCAGTCGCCAGGCCTGAACCGCTCGACGCCGTCGCCCACGCTTTCGACACGGCCGACGACATCCGACCCTGGAATGTGAGGCAGGGGAATCTCCTGGCTGACCAGACCCCGGCGCACAAGGGTGTCGTAGTAATTGAGCCCTGCCGCCTCGACCCGCACCAGGACATGATGAGGACGCAATATGGGCACGGCAAGCTCGCCCACGACGAAAACCTCTGGCCCGCCAAAGCCCGTCATATATGCGGCTTTCATGGTTCGTCTCCGCCGTTTAGATTGGAGATGGATTGTTACGCTGTTTCGCGCGTTGCAAAATTGATATTTTCTCACTCGGTTGATGAGGGAAACTTAATGAAAGACACAAGGGTGCGAGTGCCGCCGCTCAGTGCTTTGCGCGCCTTCGAGGCGGCGGCCCGCCACTTAAGCCTGACAGCGGCGGCGAACGAGCTCTGTGTCACGCCGGCGGCGATCAGCCACCAGATCAGGGGGCTTGAGGAGCACCTCCGGGTATCCTTGTTCAAGCGCGTCAAGCGCCGCGTGGTGCTTACCGATCAGGGGCAGTTGATATTGCCGCAGTTAAAGCAAGCATTTGCCTTGATCGAGGATGCGATGGGCAATCTTGCCAAGTCAGAGTCGCCGGACGTACTCACCATAAGCGCACCCCCGGCGTTCGCCGCCAAATGGCTGTTGCCACGCATCCACCGGTTTCACGAGCGCAATCCAGAGATCGACGTGCGTCTCAACGCCATTCCTGAGGTGGAAGACCTGGAGCGGGCCCAGGTGGACGTGGCGATCCAGTTTGGCTCGGGCGACTACCCCGGCCTGGAGAGCCGACCACTTCGGCCCGATGTTCTCGAGAAGATTTGCCCAGTATGTAGCCCAGCACTACTGATGGGCAAGCATCCATTGAAGCAGCCGAGCGATTTGCAGCACCATACACTGCTCCATGACGAAACCATCAAGGGGGCGGATATATTACCTAGTTGGAAAGCTTGGCTGGCCTCGGCTGGGGTCGATTCCGTCCCCGCCCATCGCGGTCTACGCTTCAACAACGCGGTCCTGGCGATCGACGCCGCCATCAATGGCCAGGGCGTAGCGCTAAGCTGTGGCTTCGTGGTCTCCGACGATGTGGCGGCGGGACGCTTAGTGCGCCCGTTCGAGGCCCCTTGTGACCTGGAACACAATTACTATGTTGTCTCTCCCCAGGGCCAAGCGCGTGACAAGGTCGAGAAATTCTACCGCTGGCTTGTGACAATGCGCGATGAGATGGGTGAAAGGCACTGAATCAGCAAGCCAAAGCGCCAGGCGGTCCATAGAACACTCAGGCGTGCCCACCCTAGTGGTGCGATTCCAACAGATGGTTCCCATCTGTTGGAGAAATCGCACCACAGGTTCAATAACTTAGTGGTCCACTTTTCCCAAACGGATGGATTTATCCGTTTGGGGCGGACCACTAGCCACTGGGGAAGAAATTCAGCAGACAGGCTCGTCGAACAGGCCGGCAATGACCTGGCCGGAGGGGGTGGGAAAGCAGACCCCCAGCATGGCGGCGATGGTGGGGGCGATGTCCACCATGCGGACCACCGGCAGAACCACCCCTTGTTTAATCCCTGGCCCGGCGACCAGCAAACCCGCCGCCATCGCCGGGCTGTCGGGCAGATAACCATGGGCGCCGCGGAAGGGCAGCGCAGGGACCACTGCCGCGCGGGTCTTGCTCTCGGTGAAAACATAGCCTTGTTGCGCCACCAGGGCGAAGGCGGCGCCGGGAAAGCCGTTGGTCTCCGCCAAGCGATCAGGGGAGAGCACCTCGAACAGTCCGTTAAAGCGGCGCTGGGCAAGGGCGCGAAATCGCGCTTCCAGCCCCTCTAAACGCGCGCCATAAAAGGCGACCGAGGCGCGCGCGAAAATCGTCTTGTACCCCGCGCTTTCATCACCCTCATCGCTTGCCTCAAGTGCCATTAAGGAAGGCAAGGAGAGCGCCGAGTGGACGGGCGTAAAACCGTGGTCGCCGAGGATGAGAATGGCTGTGTCGGCGAGCGTGCCCGCCGCTTTGGCAGCAGCGAGAAGGGCGCCGACACGCTGGTCGATGCGGCGCAAGGCGGCATCGGCTTCCCGCGAGTCCGGGCCATGGAGGTGCTGGCGGTGGTCATAGTCGAGAAAATGGAGAAAAAGCAAATTGGGCTTTTTTTCCCTGATGATTTTGCCCGCCAAGGCCTCGGTCATGCTGTCATAGCGCAGCCCTGCCTCGGGATGGGAAAAGGGCGGCAGGTCCGAGGCCATAGCCTTGTCATCCAACCAGCGCGCGAGGGAGGGCGTCGATGCTTGCCTAAGCTGCCCCTTTGTCACGCCGTGGGCGAAATCCAGGATTTCAGGGACGCGGTAGTCGACCTTGGCGCCAACCGACAAGGGCCAGGTCACGATGGCGGTCACCAGCCCTGCTTCGCCCACCGCTTCCCACAGCGGCTTTGCCTGCATGTCGTCAGCACGGCTTAGGAAACCGCCAGCATCGTCATAATTGGAGGCGACCCCATGCTCGCTCGGCCAAGCGCCGGTCGCCATCGAGGCATGCGCGGGATAGGTGAGGCTGGGGAAAACCGAGACAAGGCGCCGTGCGTGGCTACCCCGCGCCATCACCGCGCCAAGGGTGGGTGGCGGTTGGGTTAAATAAGCGTCCGGGCCCAAGCCGTCGATGGAAATGACGATGACATGGCTTGCCCGGGCAAG
Source organism: Pseudomonadota bacterium (assembly GCA_049324415.1). Lineage (GTDB taxonomy): Bacteria > Pseudomonadota > Alphaproteobacteria > Sphingomonadales > CAKZYD01 > JBMOOS01. The sequence goes on along the minus strand of JBMOOS010000021.1, from coordinate 158,073 downwards.
GGTTGCTTGCGGCAGCACCGCTGAAAGCAACCCCGCCGCCACCAAGGCGCCGAGCCCGATCAATCCACTCATCGCTCGCGCTCCATGGTTTTGGGAGCTAGTTATACCGCCATGCCAGGCTGAGGCCGAAAGTGCGAGGGTCACCGAAACGAGAGATGCCGATGGTGCCATTCACCCCTGACTGCACCTGGCTGCGGTAAAGCGTGTCGGTGAGGTTCTTGGCCCATAGTGAAAGCTCCCAGCGCCCATCCTGGCTTGCGAGGGCGATGCGGCCATCCAAGGTGCCGTAACTCTTCTCCAGTGCTGGCGGCGTGTTTTCCACTTCGAAAAAGAAATCGCCGCGATAGCTATAGTCGGCGCGCAGGCTCAGCTCGCCCCAGTCGTTCACTGCCGTCCGATATTCCCCCGAAAGGGTAAAGGCGTGCCTAGGCGCAAGCGCCAGGCGATTGCCGGAGAGGTCGGGCACCCCAGGCGGCACGCCGGCAACGCCTTTCAAGAAATTCTTCACCTCGGTATCGAGATAGGCATAGCTGCCCGAGAGGGTGAGGCCCGGCAGCGGCACCGCGGCAAAGGACGCTTCGAGGCCATTGATCTGCGCGTCCGAGGCGTTGAGGATGATGACCACCGCCGAGGACTCGTCCCCCGGCACGGTCAAGACCCGCTGGCGGAATTGCAGGTCGCTGAAGCTTAAGTAAAAGCCCGTGAGGTTAAGGCGCAAACGCTGGTCCAGCCATTGGCTTTTAATGCCCGCCTCGTAATTCCAGGCAAATTCCGGGTTGAAGGAAATCCGCGCCGAGCGCGCGTCGGGCGCGAACCCTTGAAAGCCGCCGGACTTAAACCCGCGCGAGACGCTGGCAAAGACCATGACATCGTCGCTGGGGTTGAAATCGAGGGCAAAGCGCGGAGTGAAGGCGTCCCAATCGTCGCGGGCGGTGATGGCGAAAACTTCCGTTGCCGGGTTGAGGTTGTCGGCGCGGCCACCGGAGGCATCGCTAACGGCAAGGGCAAAATTCTTTCTATCATAGGTATAGCGCGCGCCCGCCGTCGCGTTCAGATAAGAAGTGAGGGCGTAAGTCGCCTGGCCAAAGACGGCATAGCTGTTAGTGACATTGGCTTGATCGAATTTGGGCTTTGAAGTGCGCCCTAGAAGGGAGCGGTCGCGGACCGAGACGCGGTCTACATCCTCGCGCGAATAATAAAGCCCCACCACCCACGTCCAGCGCGCCGCCTGGGGCAAGGACGACAAGCGCACTTCCTGGGAAAAGGCCCCGTAATCCTCGCTTGTGTCATCAATCGACAAAAAACCCCGCGGCCGCCCTTGGGCGTCGAAGGAGGCGTCGAGCGGGATCCCCACCACGTCTTGCACCACTTGCGAGGTCATGTCACGATAGGCGGTGAGCGAGGTCAGCACCCCCACCCCCGTGGTCCAGTCCGCCCGTCCCGAGACGCCGACGATGTCGCGGTCGAAAAAGCCGTCCACATTGTCATTGACGATGCGCGGGTCGGGGTCCGGGGTAAAGCCGAGAAAGGCGACGAACGGCCCGGTGGGCGCGACCTTGCGCGACACGCCGTAAATGCGGTCCCGAGCATAATCGGCCGATAGAAGAAAGGTTAAATCGTCGGTGGCGAGAAACCGCACATGGCCGCGGGCGCTGGCGTTGTTCGCCGTGTCCACATCATTGCCGGTGCGTGCATTGGTTTGAAAGCCGTCGCGGGCGCGGCTGCTGAAGGCGACGCGGGCCTGCATCTTGTCGCCCATGTCGGTGTTGAGCATGCCACGCAACTCGAAAAAGTCGTAATTGCCAAGCCCCGCCTCCAAGGCGGCGCTGGTGCCCGCCTCCGGCTTGTGGGTGATGAGATTGACGGCGCCGCCCACCACATTCTTGCCGTAAAGCGTGCCTTGCGGGCCATGCAGCACTTCCACCCGCTCAAGGTCGAACAGGTCGAAGGTGCTGGCGCCGGCGCGGCCGATATAGACCTCGTCGACAAAGACGACGACCGACCGGTCGCTGCCGGCGTCGCGGTCGGTGGAGCCGATGCCGCGCAAGGTAAGGTTGGGCGCTTCCGGGCTGAAATTGCCGATGGTAAAGCCCGGGGTGCGCAAGGCCACGTCCTCAAGGCCGAAAATGCGCGCCTTGCGGATGGTCCCGGCGTCGAAAGCGGTCACTGACACTGGTGCTTTTTGCAGCGATTCTTCGCGCCGCTGTGCGGTGATGACGATTTCCTCGATGACCGATGTGCTCTGGCGCTGCGGCGCTGCCCCTGGCGTCTTGGCACCCTCCGGCGCCGTGCCGGTTTCTTCTTGCCGTGGCGCAGGGGCAAGCGGTGCGGGCGCCTCCTCCGACACCGGCGGACTTTGCCTTGTGCCGCGCTCGCGCACGATCACCGTGCTGTCGCCGGAAAACGCGAATGCAAGCCCCGTGCCTTGCAGAACCGCCGCCAGGGCAGCATCGCGGGGAAAGGCGCCTGAAACGCCGCCGCTGCGGCGCCCGGCGACCAGGCTTTGCTCATAGAACATCTGCACCTTGGCCTGGTCGGCATAGGCCTTGAGGGCGGCGGAAAGCTCTTGCGGGGCAATGTCAAAGTCCCGCAGCCCCGCTTCCTCGGCCAGGCTGGCGCGGGCGACGAGAAAGGCCGCCGTCCCAATGCTCAATACGAGTGAAGAAAGATGATTTGTTTGCCTTTTCCAGCAGCCGCCACGCCGGTTTTCCCGTTTCGCCATCTCCACCCTCCCCTTGATGGTTCCTTTACCGAAGAAACGACTGAAGGCGGAAATTTACCCATTGGCAGGGATCGCTTGGTGCCCCTTATTGCGGTGGCGGTGCGGCAAGCAAGACGATGACACTCGACGGCGTGCGCACCACCTTCAAGGGCAGCGCCAGTTCCAAGCCATCGAGAAAAGCATCGACATCGCGCACGTAAAAAACGCCGCCGCCGGTAATCGTCTCAAGGCCAGCGTCGGCGATGACGATTTCCCGCGCGCTATAGCGATTGAGTTCCGCGACGATGTCTTTCAAGGGCATGGCATTGAAATAAACCCGGCCGCTTTGCCACGCCGTGCGCTGGGCGATTTGCTGCGGGGGAATATTTTCCACCTGGCCAAGAGCGTGCCCGTAGGTCACCGACTGGCCGCCCATAAGCGCGATGTTTTCAGCCCTTTTTCCGCCATCGGTGGCGACTTCGGCATCTTGCTGGGAAGGGGTGATTTCGATTTTTCCTTCGACCACCGTCACCTCCACCTCATGGGCTGAAGTCCGCACGTTGAAGGCTGTTCCCACGGCGCGAATGGTGCCGCCATCGGTTTCCACGATGAAGGGGCGCGCGGCGTCCTTGGCGACGGTGAAAAAGGCTTCTCCCGCCTTTAACGCCACCCGCCTCTGGGCAGGCGAAAAAGCTACGGCGAGGGCCGTCGCGGTGTTAAGGCGCACGCTTGAGCCATCGCTTAACGTCACTTCGCGGTATTCTCCTTTTGCCGTGCTGTAGGCCACAAGGTCGGGCTGACGTGGAACGGCGAAGTAGCCCACCATCAGCATCGCCACGGCAGCGAACCCGGTGGCGATGGCAAGGCGTGGACGCCAGCCCCATGAGGCGCGGCGCGCGGCGCGGGCATCACCGCGGCTCTCAACGCAAGCCTTGAGGGAAGAGGGAATTCCGGGAAAATCCTGGCGCAAAAGCCCCGCCAGCGCCTCATAGTCATTCCACAGGCACAGCACTTCGTCAAAGGCGCGGCGATTGGCGGCGTCGGCAATCCATTGCTGGAATTGGGCGCGGCGGGGCGCGGCCAGCGCGCCGCGGTCAATCTCCGACAGCCATTGTCCCGCCTCCTCCAACCGCATGTGATATGATATTCTCGTCATAAGGCGCTCGCCATTATGTCAGGGTCTTGCCATCGGCGTTGAAATAGCCTTCGGCCGCAAGGTGCTTGCGACACGCGATCAGGCCCTTGGCGATATGCTTTTGCACGGTTTTTTCCGATATCTCCATCTCGGCGGCGATGGCCTTGTAGGGAAGGTTGTAGAACTTCCGTAAGACAAAGGCTTTTCTAGTGCGCGGCGGCAAGGCGAGGATGGCTTGCGAAAGGTGCTCGAGCGAGCGGCGATAATGAACATGATCTTCCGGCGACTTGCCCCAGAAATAAGCGATATCGCCTTGTCGCATATCCTCGGCATAGGCTTCTTTGGTCGTTCGTTTCCTCATGTGGTCGAGCGCCAAATGCCGCGCCGTGGTGGCGATATAGGCCACCGGGTGATCAAGCGTCTCCATGCGTCCCGTGGCGTGGGCGCGCAGCAGCGCTTCTTGCGCGATATCCTCGGCGTCCTCGCCTGGCGGCAACGTCTTTTGCAGCGCGCGGCGCAAGGCCGGGAAGCGCTCCTTGAAAAAACGCTCAAGAACCGAAACCTGTGGTCTTGCGCGCTGGTCCGCAACGCCGCGCCCCACATGCCTCCCCTTCATACTCAAACAAGGGCGATTTCAGGCCCCATGATAAGAGAAACGAAAATCCCGGGCAAACTGCCCATCAGCGCCAACAAAAACGTGGAAAATGAAGCCGTGCTTCAGCGGCGGCCCCAGGCAGGGCGGCGCAGGACAAGGACAAGGCGCAGCGCCAGGCGGCGGGCGGCAGCGCCCAGCGCGACATAGCGCGGCGCTTGCGCTTCCATGGCAAGGGGCGCTTGCGGCGGCGTCATGGCGGCGTCCTCGACCAAGGCCGGGGCAAGGGACGCCTTGGCGGCGCAAGCGTCGCGAAGCTCCCACGGCGGCGTCGTCTCCTCAGGGGTGAGCAACAGGCCTTGACGACGCCAGCGCACGCCGAAATCCCGCCGGCTTGTCGCCACCGTCAGCCAAGGGGCCAGCACCAGCCCCATGATCACCGGGGCCAGCCACCAGATATAGGCCGGGGCAAGGCCAAGGATCAGCGCCCCCCAGGAAAGGCCCAGCGCGAGGTGGCCTTTGTGCCGGTGCAGCGCCTCGCGCCAGCCAACCCCGCGCTCGCTGCGCGGCTGGGCTTGCCAGGATGCCGGCCGGCCGAGAAGGGCGCGCGCGACGAACACGGTATGGAACACCATCATCGAGGGGGCGAGAAGGACCGAGAAGACCTGCTCCAAGGCAAGGCTGGCGAGCAGCCGGCGCCCGCCGCCAAAGGCGCGCCTTAGGTGAGGCTGCAACAGCGCCAGCGCCAAGCCTAAGAGCTTGGGCAGAAAGAGGATGACAAGGGTCAGCCCCAGAAGCAGAGCGATCTCGCTGTCGCGCGCTTCCGGCCAGGTGGGAAAAAGGCTGTATCCCGAAGCGAAATAGGTGTGCCCATGGATTGCCTCGCCGGCGATGACGAGCGAGCTTACAAGCAGCAGCAGCAGCCAGATGGGCGAGGCAAGATAGCCCATGACGCCGGTCAGCATATGGACCCGGCTGATCCAATGCAGGCCGCGCCATGGCACCACGCCAAGATGCTGGAGGTTGCCCTGGATCCAGCGGCGGTCACGGTTGGCGTAATCGAGGACGTTGGTCGGCACTTCCTCCCAACTGCCGGCAATGTCGGCGGCGAGCCACACCTTGTAGCCAGCGCGGCGCATCATCGCCGCCTCGACGAAATCATGGCTCAGGATCTCGCCGCCCACCGGCGCCGGGCCGGCCAGGCGCGGCAGGGCGCAAAAGCGCGCGAAGGGGCGCATCCGGATGATCGCGTTATGGCCCCAGTAATTGGCCTCGCCCATCTGCCAGAAGGCAAGGCCGTGCGCCAGCATCGGCCCGTTGAGGCGCGCGGCGAACTGGATCAGCCGGGCAAACAGCGTGTCGCGCCCGGCCGGCATAGGCAGGGTCTGGATGATGCCCGCATCGGGATGGGCCTCCATCAGGCGGGCAAGCGTCACGATGGCCTCGCCGGTCATGACGCTGTCGGCGTCGAGCACCAGCAGATGGTCATAGTCCGCCCCCCAGCGGCGGACGAAATCGGCGATATTGCCCGCCTTGCGTCCGCTGTTCTCGCGTCGGCGGCGATAAAAAATCCGCCCCGCCGCGCCGTGGGCGGCGACCAGCGCCGCCCAACCCGCTTCTTCCGCCCTGGCGATCTCCGGCGCCCTCGTGTCGGACAGGATGAAAAGATCGAAGGCGCCGGCGTCGGGCTGGTCGGCGAGCGAGCGCCAAATGGCGTCAAGGCCGGCGATCACCCTTGCCGCCTCCTCGTTATGGATGGGCATGACAAGCGCCGTGCGGGTCGCGAGCCGGCGCCCGGCCAGCGCGCCCGTTCCGAGCGCCAGGGCATCGCGCCCTTTAAGGGCGATGACAAAGCCGGCCAGCGCCGTCCAGAAAGCGCCGGCGATCCAGGTGAAGGAGGCAACGAACAGGATGAGCCCAATAAGCTCCAGCCCCGTCAAGCGGTTGGCGCGCACGATGTCGAACATGAGGAAGCCGGCGATGCCCGCGCTCGCCGCCGTAAGGCCGAAAAAAAGCGCCCGCCGCCAGGCTGGGGTCAGCCAGCCGGCGTCCCTGTCGCCGCCGGGAAAGCCGCTGCGCGCCATGGATGAGCCTTCCTTGCCGTCCCCCGCCGGATGGCAGCGGGGCGCGGCACAGATGCGCTGATTTGCGGCTAAATGATGGCGTGAGGCGTTCATTCCGGCGTCCATAGATAGGTCCAGCTTTCACTCAGCACATGGCCGTAAAGGGAAAGCGTCGCCCGCAAATCCACCGCCTGGCTGCCGGGCGGCTTTAAATAAAAGGCGACCCGCCAGGCGCCGCTCGCCGGCACCCGGGTCACCGTGACGTCGCGCAGCGCGCCGCGGCTGGCGACGACTTTCGCTTCCAGCGGCTGGCCCTCGGCGAGCCCGTCGAGCTCTCCGCCGGCGAAATCGACGATGAACAGGCGCTCGCCGCGCCCGCTGCTTGGATTTTGCGCCCCGGCGAAGGGGGGGCGCCCCACCCGGGTGGCGATGACGCGCCCGCCCGGCGGCCAATCGGCGGAAGCCGTGAAGGCCGACAGAATATAGCTGAAGCGCAAGGCCGTCCCCGGCGGAACTTGCGCTTCGGACACCCAATAGGCGGCGATATTGTCGTGGATTTCCGATTCGGTGGGGATCTCCACCAGCTCGACCGCGCCCTTTCCCCAATCCTCCAAAGGGGTTATCCAATAGCCGGGCCGGCGTTCATAGCCTGCCTCCAAGTCCTGATAATGGTCGAAATCGCGGTCGCGCTGGACCAGCCCGAAGCCCTTGGGATTGTCGTCAAGAAGCCGGCTTACCCTCAAACCCCGGGGGTTGGCGAGCGGCCGCCACAGCCATTCCCGCCACCCCGTGTGGGCCAGCAGGCCGTCGCTGTCATGGACCTCGGGACGGAAATCATTGCGCACCCGGTTGGGCTGGTTCTCGCCTAAGAGGAACATGGAGGTGAGCGGCGCAAGGCCCAGCTTGGCGATGGCGAGACGGGGGTAAAGCACCGCCGTCACCTCGACCTGGGTGATGGCGGCGGGGCGCACGATGAAGCGGTAGGCGCCAGCAATGCTGGGACTGTCGAGCAGCGCGTAAATCACAAGTTCATCGTCCTGCGGCGCCGGGCGCACCAGCCAGAAATCGGTGAAGCGGGGAAATTCCTCGCCCTCCGGAGTCGCGGTGTTGACCGCCAGCCCCCGCGCCGACAGGCCGTAAAGCTGGTTGCGGCCAAGAACCCGGAAATAGGAGGCGCCGAGAAAAACGATAAGCTCGTCCTTATAGGCGCGCTTGTGCAAGGGATAGTGGATGCGAAAGCCGGCGAAACCGAAATCGCTGGCAAGCTCGGCGGGCGCCGTGTTCTTGCCGAAATCAAAGAGCGTCGGGCTATAGGCGACGCGCAGCACCCGCTCGCCCAGGACTTGATGGATCCGCACCGGCTCGACGAACAGCCCGCCGCGATGGAAAAGCTGCACCTCGAAGCGCGAGACGTCACGCCATAGCGCCGCCTGGGGACGGAAACGGATGTCGCGATAGGCGTCATAGTCAAGGTTGGCAAGAACCGGCGGCAGAACCCTTTCGGCAGCTTCATAGTCGCTTGCCGCCCGCGCCTCGGCAAGGCGCTGGACGGTCTCGAAGCCGAACGCCGCCGAGGGCGGCTCCTGGCCATGGGCGGGCGATAAAACGCCAAGCGCCGCAGCGGCCAGTGCCCCGCGACCGAAATGGCGCATAAGGTTTTTTAGGGTTGTCATGTGCGAAGCCGCTTTTCCTTACCTTTTGCCTCGCGCCACCGCGACGCAAGCGGGCAAATGGCAATCAATCTGGGCAAATCTGTGTTGAGAGGGAGGCAATCCTCTCCCGCCCGTGGCAATTATGGGCCGCTCAAGACGCGGCGGCGGGAAAGCCGCCGGTCTGGCGCAGCGCCTCGGCAAGGATGATGGCGCCGGCGATGGCGACATTGAGCGAACGAACCCTTGGCGCCAGGGGAATGCGCACCCGCAGACCGGCGCGCGCATGCACCTGCGGCGGCACGCCTGCGCTTTCTTGCCCCAAGAGGAGGACATCGTCCGCCCGGTAGGCGACCTCATGATAGGCTATGGCGCCTTGGGTGGTGGCGAGCACCAGGCGGGCGCCCTCAAGCGTCGTCGTAAAAGCCATCCAATCGCGGTGGCGGGTCAGATCGACATGCGCCAGATAGTCCATGCCGGCGCGCTGGAACGCCTTGGCCGAAAACGGAAAGCCGCACGGCTCGATGATATCGACGGCGACCCCGAAGCAGGCGGCGGTGCGCATGAGCGTGCCGGTATTGGGCGGGATGTCGGGCTGATAAAGCGCCAAGCGCATCACGACCCCATGGCGCACATCAGCATATGGTCGGCAAACACCGCGCCGATGAACAGGCGGCCTTCATATTCAACCGCGATCGAGGCGGCCGAGATGCCTTCTCCCTGGTCGAGATAGATGGTCCCGGCCGCGGCAGCGTGCGGCGCCAGGCGCACCACTTCCGACGGCGACGGAAGGGACGGGTCGGCGGCATGGGCGAGGAAGGCCAAGGCCTTGGGATGGCCGGCGGCCAGCAGCGCGCCATCCGTGGCAAAGCCGATATTGTCGAGGTTCATCGGGATATCGTGGGCGAAAGCCAGGGCAAGCTGGCCATTTTCGCCCATGTCATAGGCGCTCAAGCGCCGGCCGGTGGATTGCGCGACATATAGCCGATCGTCCATCCGGCTCACCCCATTGGCATAGAGAAGACCGTCAAGCGCCACCCTGCCCGCCACCCCGTCATAATAGACGACATTGCCCCAGGGCATGAGGAAATAGGTCTCCAGCATCTTCCCAATAGCGCTTGTCGCGCCCAAATCATTGCTGGCGTAGAATTGCCGGGGACCGGTGGCGGCGACATCGTTGGGCGAGGTGAGGCTTGGGTCGCGCACCGTCTCGGCGTGACGCAACGCCCCATCCTCCAAAATATCGAAAATCTCGATGCTGTGGTGGGCGCCGTCAGCCCCATGATTGACCACGAACAACCGTTTGGCGCCGTCCGGGCCCTGATAAAAGTCAAGGCCATGGGGAAAAAATGACGCTGGATCGGCCACCTCGAGCCTGACGGGCGTCGGCACCGCCGCTTTAAGGTCGAGAAGGGCGATGGCGCCGCGCGGCCCGCCGCTGCCGCTCGCCACCGCGTGACGGTCGGCGACGGTGACATAGGCCCGCCCCGTCGCCCGGTCGAGGGCGATGTCTTCCGGCCCTAAAAAGCCAGGCAGCGCCCGGCATGGGCCAGGGGTGACCGGGTCAAGGGTGCGAAAGCCGCCCGCGGCGTTGAGAAACACCAGTCCATAAGCAAGAACAAGGCCCCCCAGCAGCCCGCCGACCATCAAAACCACGCCGCGCGTGCTCATAGTCCTCCCCCCTTTTATGGCGTTGCCCGCACTATCCTAACGGCAACTTGCCCTGCGGCAAAATATCCCGCCTGCCTCCTATCGCCCGATATCTCCCAAATATCCCATTGCATCGCGCGCACCGCCCGGTTAAGCAAACACGCGACCAATGTGGGGGGGCCAAATGGCCACAGATGCGCTCGCGCCGATGGGGCCGGCCCTTTTGCCTGCTTGTAACAAGGTGGGAAGAAGCGAATGACAGCGGACGCGCACGCGCAAGGCGAAGGCGGGGTCACCCGCCGCGACTTCATCCATGTGGCCTCCGGCGCTTTCATCGGCGTCGGCGCGGCTCTGGCGGCCTGGCCGTTCATCGACCAGATGAACCCGTCGGCCGACGTGAAAGCCATGGCCACGGTGGAAGTGGATATCGGCGCCATTGAGAAAGGCTCGGGGATCAAGGTCAAGTGGCGCGGCAAGCCGGTGTTCATCCGCCGCCGCACCGAGGCGGAAATCGCCGAGGCCCGCGCCGTCGCCCTCGACGGCCTGCCCGATCCGCAAACCGACGAGGCCCGGGTGCAAAAGGGCCATGACGAATATCTGGTGGTGATCGGGGTGTGCACCCATTTGGGGTGCGTGCCGCTGGGCACCGTCAAGGGTGAAAAGCGCGGCGAATACAACGGCTGGTTCTGCCCCTGCCACGGCAGCCATTACGACACGTCTGGCCGCATCCGCAAGGGACCGGCGCCGCGCAATCTCGATGTGCCCTATTACACATTCAAGACCGAGACCTCGGTCATCATCGGGCAGGAGGTGTAAGCCATGGCGCTCGGACTATACGATAGCCAGTTCAAGAATCCGCTGGTGCGCTGGATCGATCAGCGCATGCCCATCTTCACCCTCGTTGACAATGTCGTCGGCTCGAAGCGCCCCGAGCCCCGCAACCTCAACTATCTGTGGAATTTCGGCAGCCTCGCCGGCTTGATGCTGGTGGTCCAAATCATCACCGGGGTGGTGCTCGCCATGCACTACACGCCTCAGGCCGACATGGCCTTCGCCTCGGTCGAGCATATCATGCGCGACGTCAATTACGGCTGGCTGTTGCGCTATCTCCACGCCAACGGCGCCTCGATGTTCTTCATCATCGTCTACATCCATATCTTCCGCGGGCTTTACTATGGCTCTTACAAGGCGCCGCGCGAGTTGTTGTGGATGCTCGGCGTCGTCATCGTCATCCTGATGATGGCCACCGCCTTCATGGGCTATGTCCTTCCCTGGGGGCAGATGAGCTTCTGGGGCGCCACCGTGATCACCAACCTTTTTTCGGCGGTCCCTTGGGTCGGCGACAGCATCGTCCAGCTTTTGTGGGGCGGTTTCGCCGTCGACAACCCGACGCTCAACCGCTTTTTCAGCCTCCACTATCTGTTGCCCTTCCTCATCGCCGGGGTCGTCATCCTGCACATCTGGGCGCTTCAGCTCGCCGGCTCCAACAATCCCTTGGGGATCGAGCCCAAGGGGCCGCAGGACATGCTGCCCTTCCATCCCTATTACACCACCAAGGACCTGTTCGGCGTCGTCGTGTTCCTCATCGTCTATGCCGGCTTCGTGTTCTACGCCCCCAACATGCTGGGCCATCCGGACAACTATATCCACGCCGACCCGATGACGACCCCGGCCCATATCGTGCCGGAATGGTATTTCCTGCCTTTCTATGCCATCCTGCGGGCGATCACTTACGACTTTCTCGGGATCGACGCCAAGCTGTGGGGCGTCATCGCCATGTTCGCCTCGATCCTGTTGCTGTTCGTCCTCCCCTGGCTCGACACCTCGAAGATCCGCTCGGCGCGGTTCCGTCCCGCCTACCGGCTGTTCTTCTGGGTGCTGGTCGCCGACTGCATCCTTCTCACCATGGTCGGCGGCCGTCCGCCGGAAGGGGTTTGGGCGACGCTGGGCCGCCTCGGCACGGCCTATTATTTCTTCCATTTCCTCATTCTTCTTCCCCTCCTCGGCTGGCTGGAAACGCCAAAACCCATGCCGCCGTCCATCGCCCAAGCGGTTCTCAAGAAATAAGGGGCGCGCCATGAAGACCATTTTGTCATCCGCCATCGCCGCCCTGCTGCTGAGCGGCGCCAGCCTTGCCCAAACCGCCGAAGAGGCGACGGGCGCGGTGCATTATCTTTCCACCGAGGAAGCGCAGGCCAAGTATTTCAAGCACCCCGAGCATATCGACTGGCCCCAGGCGGGCGTCATGGGGGCTTATGACAAGGCCCAGCTCCAGCGCGGCCTGCAAGTCTACAAGGAGGTTTGCTCGGCCTGCCATGGCCTCAAATTCGTCGCTTTCCGCAATCTTGAGGACCTCGGCTACTCGTCGGCGCAGGTGAAGGCCTTCGCCGGCGAATATACCTTCATCGACGGTCCCGACGATCAGGGCGAGATGTATGAGCGGCCAGGCAAGCCCTCCGACTATTTCCCCAGCCCGTTCGCCAACAGCCAGGCCGCGGCGGCGGCCAACAATGGCGCGGCGCCGCCTGACTTGTCGCTGGTCGTCAAGGCGCGCGAGGGGGGCGAGAATTATGTTTACTCCCTGCTTTCGGGCTATGCCGACGCGCCCGACGATGTCGAACTCGGCGATGGGCAAAGCTACAACCCCTATTTCGCCTCCCTTGTCCTTGCCATGGGCCCGCCTTTGTTCGATGGCGCGGTTAACTATGCCGATGGCACTGAGGCCAGCGTCGACCAGATGGCGCGCGACGTCGCCGCGTTTCTGACCTGGGCGGCGGAGCCCAATCACGATCAGCGCAAGGAAATGGGGCTGATGGTGATGCTCTTCCTCGGCGTTCTGACGGTCCTTACCTACGCCAGCTACCGCCGGGTCTGGGCGAAGGTGAAATCGGACAAGGCTTAAAATCCAGCGCCTGGCGCAAGGCCATGAAAGGGCGGTGGCAAGCGCCGCCCTTTTTGCTTTTGGCCAAGCCGGTGGCGGGATATTGTTCCGAGATGGGGAAGCAGCGATGAACGAGCGGTGCTATCCTTCACGGCCCCATGTCGCCGTCGGTGTCGTCGTCCTGGCCGGCGAGACGGTTCTTTTGATCCGCCGCGCCAAGGCGCCGCGCGCCGGCGAATGGTCGATCCCCGGCGGCGCCCAGCAGGCAGGCGAGCCCCTGACGGCGACGGCGCGGCGCGAAGTCTTCGAGGAAACCGGCCTCGCCATCGCCCTTGGCGGTCTCATCGACGCCCTCGACTATATCGAGCGCGACGCGGCGGGCCGCGTGCGTCACCATTACACGCTGATCGACTTTTGGGCGCGGGCGGATCACGGCCAGGCGCTGCGCGCCGGCGGCGACGCGGCGGAGGCGCGCTGGGTGCCCTTGGCGGCGGTGGCCAGCCTCGGCCTATGGGAGGAAACCGTGCGCATCATCCAAAAAGCCGCGCAGACCGCGCAAATGACACCATGACCCGGCCAAGCCTTCGCAATCTCATGGGCCTTGCCATCCTGCTTGCCGGGCTTGCGTTCTATGCCGGGGCGGTGGTCTGGCTCGCCGCCCTTTTAGGCACGCTGCCCTGGTTCGTGGAAGTTCTGTTCTACGCCGTGGCCGGACTCGCCTGGCTCATCCCGGCGCGCGCCCTTCTTCAATGGATGACGCGGCGCTAGAGCGTTTTCAAAAAAAGTGTGAGCGGTTTTGGAGGTTTTAAAACGCGACAAATCAAGACCTCTAGAGCCACGTTCACCGACTCCGATTGAGATGAACGTGCTCTAGGTCACAGACCCATAAACGGACTTCTCCTGAGGTGTGAGTTCTGATTCAGTCGCCCTTCTCCGGCTCGGCCTACAAGATACTGGGGTGGCTTTATTTTTCCTTGCGACCGGAGCACTAAAAAAACTTATCGACCAGGACTTGACAGGCTGCGGTGGCGCGTCCATATGCCCGTTAGCACTCGATACCTTTGAGTGCTAACATATTCCAATCAGCACCGGCCGGGGCGGGACGCCGCTGCGGCCAGAAGCATTAGGAGGTTGACAGACATGGGCTTTCGTCCTTTGCACGATCGCGTGCTCGTGCGCCGGCTGGAGAGCGAGGAAAAGACCGCCGGCGGCATCATCATCCCCGATACCGCCAAGGAAAAACCGCAGGAAGGCGAAGTCATCGCCGTTGGCGCTGGCGCCCGCGACGAGACCGGCAAGCTGGTGCCGCTCGACGTCAAGGCCGGAGACCGCATCCTGTTCGGCAAATGGTCGGGCACCGAGGTGAAGATCGATGGCGAGGAGCTGTTGATCATGAAGGAATCCGACATCCTCGGCATCATCGAGGCGAAAAAGGCAGGCAAGAAGGCCGCGTGACGCGCCGCTTGCCCGCTGTTATGTCACACCACGCATTTTAAAGCTTAAGGAGCCAAAAAATGGCAGCTAAGGACGTCAAATTTCACACCGACGCCCGCAACCGCATCTTGAAGGGCGTCGATATTCTGGCGGACGCGGTCAAGGTGACCCTGGGGCCCAAAGGCCGCAACGTCGTGTTGGAAAAGTCGTTTGGCGCGCCGCGCATCACCAAGGACGGGGTGACGGTCGCCAAGGAAATCGAGCTTAAGGACAAGTTCGAGAATATGGGCGCCCAGATGGTGCGCGAGGTCGCCTCCAAGACCAATGACGTCGCTGGCGATGGCACCACCACGGCGACGGTTCTTGCCCAAGCCATCGTGCGCGAGGGCATGAAGTCGGTCGCCGCCGGCATGAACCCGATGGACCTGCGCCGCGGCATCGACATTGCGGTCGCCAAGGTGGTCGAGGACCTCGCCAAGCGGGCCAAGAAGATCAAGGCGTCGGAAGAAATCGCCCAGGTCGGCGCGATCGCCGCCAATGGCGAGAAGGAAATCGGCCAGATGATCTCCCAGGCGATGGAGAAGGTCGGCAAGGAAGGCGTCATCACCGTCGAGGAAGCCAAGGGTCTTGAAAGCGAACTCGACGTCGTCGAGGGCATGCAGTTCGACCGCGGCTATCTGTCGCCCTATTTCATCACCAATGCCGAGAAGATGCAGGTCGAGCTGGAGAACCCCTATATTCTCCTTCATGAGAAGAAGCTCTCCAACCTTCAGGCGATGCTGCCGATCTTGGAGGCGGTGGTCCAGTCCTCGCGCCCGCTCCTCATCATCGCCGAGGATGTCGAGGGCGAAGCGCTGGCGACCCTCGTCGTCAACAAGCTGCGCGGCGGCCTCAAGGTGGCCGCGGTGAAGGCCCCGGGCTTTGGCGACCGCCGCAAGGCGATGCTCGAGGACATCGCCATCCTGACCGGCGGCCAGGTGATTTCCGAGGATCTTGGCATCAAGCTCGAGAACGTCACCCTCAACATGCTGGGCAAGGCCAAGAAGGTCACCATCACCAAGGACGACACCACCATCGTCGATGGCGCGGGCAAGGCGTCCGACATCAAGGGGCGGTGCGAGCAGATCCGCGCCCAGATCGAGACCACCACCTCCGACTATGACCGCGAGAAGCTGCAGGAGCGGCTTGCCAAGCTGTCCGGCGGCGTTGCCGTCATCAAGGTGGGCGGCGCCACCGAGGTCGAGGTGAAGGAGCGCAAGGACCGCGTCGATGACGCCCTCCACGCCACCCGCGCGGCGGTCGAGGAAGGCATCGTTGCCGGCGGCGGTTCGGCGTTGCTTTACGCCATCCGCGCCCTTAACGGCCTTAAGGGCGAGAACGAAGACCAGACCCGCGGCATCGATATCGTCCGCCGGGCGTTGCAGGCGCCGGTGCGCCAGATCGCCCAGAACGCGGGCTTTGACGGCGCCGTGGTCGCCGGCAAGCTGATGGAGCAGAAAAGCCCCGACTTCGGTTTCAACGCCCAGACCGAGACCTATGAGGACCTGGTCAAGTCCGGCGTCATCGACCCGGCCAAGGTGGTGCGCACGGCACTGCAGGACGCGGCTTCCGTCGCCGGCCTTCTCATCACCACCGAAGCGCTGGTCGCCGAATTGCCGGAAGACAAGCCGGCCCCGGCGATGCCGGCTGGCGGCGGCATGGGCGGCATGGGCGGCATGGACTTCTAAGCCAGCACGTCCCTATAACTACGCACAGTAAAAGGGCTGCCGGAGCATCTGCTCCGGCAGCTTTTTCTTGGGGGTGCATTGGCTCCGGCAAGGAAGTCCCGCGCCAAGGCCTCGGAGCGCAAGAAAAGCTGTTGAAAACCGTGGCGGATGTCTTTTCTCATGGCGCGCAAGAGGCGTGGGCGCGCACAACCATCGTCTTGCGCTCCCCCCTGCTCATCGTTTGAGCCCTCTCTCTAAAAAAATCCCATTCCACCGTTTAATCCACTATCCGATTTTCCAGGACCGGCCCACAGAATCATGGTATTTTTAAACTAAGGAGGGGGGTGTCATGCTGACGGATGCCAGGCTGCGCAAGTTGAAGCCAGGAGATAAGCTCTGCAAGGTGGCCGTCCGCGATGGGGTTTTATGCGGCAGTGACGCTGTGAGGACCATCTCCTCGAAACTCTCAATCCAGCATATTGCTCACGACATCCAAGGGTCTGCCTGATCTGGGTTTTGCAGTCTATTCCCGAGGGCGGAGGATGCGGAGGTAAATGCAGCCTGAAAATGCCATTAGATGAGGACGAGGAAGGCAGTATGAATCGGGCCATGGAACGGTTTGCGCAGAAGTTTTTCAATCATCCGCGCCGCGCCGGCCGCCGCAACGGCAGACAGGATACATGAGGGATAAAAGAAAACAAACGGCAAACGCGAAGCGAATTCGACCTCATAAAGCATATGATGCGTATCGTCGGGAGGTGGTCCATGAAAACAGTAAAGACATATTGGGGCGCGCCATTCACTGCAGTCCTATGGCTCGCCAGTAGCGCTGCCTGGTCAGCCGATTCACCGAAACTGGCAGCGCCCGTGTATCAAGGGGCGGTGCCTGGAGTGCCGGCGGAGGGGCTAAAGGTAGATCCCATTTATGTTGGGAACTTCGGTGGCATGAAGACTCTGGATTGCCAGGCCACAACAGAGTCACATGATATCACAGGCCGTCCCATTTCGGCCAAAGAGGCGCAACAGACGGGCCAGTTCCGCTATGGTCCCTGGTGTTTTCTTTCCCGTGATCCCATCGATAAGGTAAAGGCCTTTTATGACAAGATCGTCGGTCCCATGCATGTCATCAATGGCACATGGGGTAGAACCGCTCGCGCCGCGGTGCAAGGATACGAGGTACTGGCAGAGCGTGCCTGGTTTCCCGGTGATGGTGAATCACCGCCTGGTTTTTATTATCGGGGTGTTTCCCTGCATGCCCTGCCGTTGCCTGGAAGGCCGGGTAGGGAGGCGAAAAACAGCGATGATAGCTGGGAAGGACAGGAGGCCTATAGGTTCTACGCCGGTTCCCGGCACTTCAACGGTTTCCTTGATGCCGTGGATTGGTTTGGAGATCCCAGCAAGCGCAAGCCAGCGGAACTGAATGTCTTCTATGAAAAACACAAGCAACTGGAATCCGCGTTATTCCAGCGCAAGGGTTCAAAAATGGAGGAAGTGGATGAAACCCTGCGCGCACGTTTTAGTGAAAAGCGCAAACAGGCTGAACAAAAGGCCATGGCTTTGATGCCAGGACATGGCCAGGAACAGATGTCGCAGGCACAGATGATGCAGATGGCGCGGATGGGCCAGACAGCACCGGTCAAGTCAGGAGGGACACCGGAAGATGCCGAATTCAGTGCCTTCATGAAAAAGAACCCCACAGTGGCCAACCGCTATGTCGAACTCACCACCAAGATCAACAGCTTGATGCAGCAAGGCAAGTTCGATGAAGCAGATGCAGCAGATGAGGAACTGCAAAAGCTCATCGATGCTAATCCTGAGTTGGCTGCCTTGGAGCGACGCGCCGATGAGCGTGCCGCCACGGCCAGTGCGGCGGGCCAGGCGCAGGAAACCCAAGCTATCGGCAAATACCAGAAGGCCATGGATCAGGCGATATGGGATACCTGGCGGGAATATATCGATGCCGCCGAGAAGGAAGCCTATTACACACTGATTGTGATTGATAACGGATTGCGCGGTGACGAAAAAGGCTACTCGCGGGATCAGGCGGTAATTGCCGAGGACGCCAGGGGCTGGGTTTCTCATCAAGGCGTATGGGGTTTTGCCTATGATTCGCAACAGGGAACCAAAACATCTGATCCAGTTACCTCCGAAACAAAACCAAAGACTGACGCCAATAAAAAAGAAGACGCAGGAAATGCCGTGAAAAAAGGCCTAAAGAACTTGAAAAAACTGTTCTAGATATTCATGGGCTAAATCCTGGGGCTGGACTCATTATGAAAGAGGCGCACGGTGGTGCCTGGCGCGCCTAGTGGTCCGCCCCGAACGGATGGATCCATCCGTTCGGGAAAAGTGGACCACTAAGTTATTGAATCTGTGGTGCGATTTCTCCAACAGATGGGAACCATCCGTTGGAATCGCACCACTAGCGCGGCAATTAAATAATTGGCCGCCTAACGCGGCCGGGGTTATTCAATTGGCCGCCTAACGCGGCCGGGGTTATTCAATTGGCCGCCTAACGCGGCCGGGGTTATGCCAGTGGCATTAACTACTGACTGGCGTGCGCCCAGTCCCTCATGCCAATGGATCGGATGGTTTCGGGCTGAGCTCCGGCGAGCGCGATTTTCGCCTTGTCTTGCGCGTTTGACAGACGCCACCCTCTTGCCTAGCCTTGCCCAATAAGAGCGACAAAGGGGGGGATCGGCGATGGCTGAGGTCACACCGCAGCATATTCTGCAAACCGGCATGGGTTTCATGGCCTCGAAAACGCTGCTTTCGGCGGTGGAGCTTGGCCTTTTCACCCGGCTTGGCGACCGGGCGCTGACCGGCGCGCAGCTTTGCGGCGAATTGGGGCTCAGCCCCCGCGCCAACCCGGATTTTTTCGATGCCTTGCTCGCCTTGGGGTTCCTCGCCCGCGACGGCGAGGGGGCGGGGGCGCGTTATCGCGCAAGCTCCGAGGCCGCCGCTTTCCTCGACAAGGCCAAGCCCGGCTATATCGGCGGCATCCTCGAAATGGCGGACGCCCGGCTCTATCGTTTTTGGGGCGATTTAAGCGAGGCCTTGAAAACCGGCGCGCCGCAGAACGAGATCAAGCACACGGGCCGGCCGATGTTCGAGGAACTTTATGCCGATGAAGCCCGGCTCGCCCAGTTCATCGAGGCGATGGCGGCGATTTCCGCCGGCAATGTCGCGGCGCTGGCGCAAAAATACGACTTTTCGCGCTATAAAAGCTTATGCGACGTCGGCGGCGCCTCGGGGCTATTGTCGATCCGCGTTGCCCAGCGCCACCCCCATATGACCTGCGTCTCCATCGACCTTCCCAAGGTGACGCCCATCGCCCAGCGTGCCATCGCCGCCGCCGGCCTTGCCGAGAGGGTCAGCGCCGCAAGCCTCGATATCTTCTCGGCGCCGCTCCCCAAGGTCGACGTCATCACCATGGGGCACATCCTTCATGACTGGAACCTTGAGAAGAAAAAACAGCTTATCAAGGCCGCCTATCAAGCGCTCAACCCCGGCGGCGCCTTCATCATCATCGAAAACGTGATCGACGACGCGCGGCGCGAAAACGCCTTCGGGCTTTTGATGTCGCTCAACATGCTGATTGAATTTGGCGACGCGTTCGATTTTACCGCGGCCGACTTCTTTTCCTGGTGCGCCGAGGTGGGTTTTGCCCCCGGCGAGGTCATTCCCCTTGCCGGGCCGGCCAGCGCGGCGGTGGCCTATAAGCCAGGCTGAGCGCTTGGCCGCCCTTTTTAAAGGACTTGTCCACGCTCCCGATAGGCGCGGGCCCAAGCAAGGGCTTGCCGCGCCGTAAGCCAGCCGGTGGCAAGGATGGCGAGGATGGGGCCATAGATGAAGAAGCTTGAATAAAAAGACCAGACCCAGAAGGTGTGTTCCAGGCCGACGGTGGCGCCGGCGCGGGCGGCCCAATATTCCGCCCACCAATGGCTGCCCCGGACCACATGCTGGGCAAGGATGGTGCCGATAAAAATCGGCGCTGCCGCCCATTGCGGCCAGCGCCAGGGAAGATAGATAAAGGCGGCGATGAAGAAGAGTTCAAGCAAGGGCGGTATGGTCTCGTATTTTAGGCCATAGGCGGTTTCATAGGATGCGCCGAAAATAACCGTCAGCCACAGCCCGCCATCAAAGGCGTACCAGTAAAATACTCCAAACAGCAGCCCCAGTTTGTGCCACCAGCGCCAGCGGAAATTTCCAACATAGGCCATGGGCGCTTTTCTTGGCTTCAGCATGGGCGCTTAAAAGGGCGTTGCCGGCAACGCATATTGCGTGACCCAGGAGGTGGTAATAGGAAATGCCGTGCCGGATAGTATTTCTTGGTCACCAGGGATGTTGCTTCTCAGATCCCGTACATCGACGAATTTGTCCTGCAGCATATGGGTCATGCGCGCTTCCAGGGAAAAAAGCCCCGCCGGGCAATTGACGTCCACATTCGTGTCCGCCTCGCACGCCAGGATGCCATCCCACCCCTTCATGGCCAATGCGATCCTTACCAGCATTCTCAAACGGTCTCTAAGATTCCAGAACCAGCCGTCTGTTGCGTGCGCCTTGCTTCACTCTACCTCCAGATAAACCTCCCCGCCCTTGGCGCGGAACTCCCGGGCCTTGTCCGCCATGCCTTTTTCCGCCTCCGCCGCCGCCACGTCATTTTGCGCCCTGGCTGCCTCGCGGATGTCCTGGCTGATCTTCATCGAACAGAATTTGGGCCCGCACATGGAGCAGAAATGCGCCACCTTGTGCGCTTGCCTAGGCAAGGTCTGATCGTGAAAATCGCGCGCCGTCTCGGGGTCGAGGGACAGGTTGAACTGGTCTTCCCAGCGGAACTCGAAGCGGGCGCGGGAGAGGGCGTCATCGCGCAGCCTGGCCGCCGGGTGGCCCTTGGCCAAGTCGGCGGCGTGGGCGGCGATCTTATAGGTGATGACCCCCACCTTCACGTCATTGCGGTCGGGAAGGCCCAGATGCTCCTTGGGCGTCACATAGCACAGCATCGCGGTGCCGAACCAGCCGATGAGGGCGGCGCCGATGCCACTGGTGATATGGTCATAGCCCGGCGCGATGTCGGTGGTGAGCGGCCCCAGCGTGTAGAAAGGCGCTTCATGGCAGACCTCGAGCTGCCTTTCCATGTTTGCGCGGATCTTGTGCATCGGCACATGGCCGGGGCCCTCGATCATCACCTGGCAGTCTTTCGCCCAGGCGACCTTGGTGAGTTCGCCCAGGGTTTCAAGCTCGGCGAATTGCGCCGCGTCATTGGCGTCGGCGATGGAACCGGGGCGCAAGCCATCGCCCAGCGAGAAGGCGACGTCATAAGCGCGGCAGATGTCGCAGATTTCCTCGAACGCTTCGTAAAGGAAGCTTTCCTTGTGATGCGCCAGGCACCATTTGGCCATGATCGAGCCGCCGCGCGACACGATGCCCGTCACCCGGTTCGCAGTGAGCGGCACATAAGGCAAACGCACTCCGGCGTGAATGGTGAAATAATCGACGCCCTGCTCGGCCTGTTCGATGAGGGTGTCGCGGAAAATGTCCCAACTCAGCTCCTCGGCGATGCCGCCGACTTTTTCTAAAGCCTGATAGATCGGCACGGTGCCGATGGGAACCGGGGCGTTGCGCACGATCCATTCGCGGATATTATGGATGTTGCGGCCGGTGGAAAGGTCCATCACCGTGTCCGCCCCCCAACGGATCGCCCACACCATTTTATCGACTTCCTCGGCGACCGAGGAGGTCACTGCCGAATTGCCGATATTGGCGTTGATCTTGACCAGGAAATTACGGCCGATCGCCATCGGCTCGGTTTCCGGGTGGTTGATGTTGGCGGGGATGATCGCCCGCCCGCGCGCCACCTCGTCGCGCACGAATTCCGGGGTGATGAAATCGGGGATGGCCGCGCCGAAGGCCTCGCCATCGCGCGCCATTTTTTCCTTCAGGGCTGCGCGCCCAAGATTTTCCCGCCCGAGATTTTCCCGAATGGCGATAAACTCCATTTCCGGGGTGATGACGCCGGCGCGGGCATAGGCCATCTGGGTCACCGCCCGTCCCGCCTTGGCCCGCAAGGGGGCGTGTTCCACGGGGAAAGCAGGCGTCAGGAACTTGGTGTTCACATGGCCGTTATCCTCGGGGCGCAGGATGCGGCCCCGATAGCGCTCGACATCGCCGCGGGCCTCGATCCAAGCGCTACGCAAACGGGGAAGGCCTTCATAAATGTCGATAGTGTGCGCTGGGTCGGAATAAGGCCCGGAGGTGTCATAGACGGTGACCGGCGGCTCGCCGGCGGACGGATGGAGCGCGATCTCGCGCATGGGGACGCGCACGTCCTGGTGAAGCACGCCAGCTTTGTAAACCTTGGCGCTGGCGGGCAGCGGGCCTGTCGTCACCTTGAAGTCGGTCTTGTCATAGGGCTTGTTCATGGCGCGTCTCTCCTCACGGCGCAGGCTTTAGGGCGTGCATGACGGCGGGCCAAGGACGGAGAGAGTGCTGAACGCGCAGGTTCCAGTCCCTTCGCCGGCATGACCCGGATCAGGTTCAAAGGGTTGGCGGCGAACCCCGCCTCTCAGCCTTCCCGCAAGGCACCCCTTGGAACAGGTCCATTCCTACCCCATCCGCCGCCAGATGTCCAAAGCTTAGAGCCCGTTTCTAAACGCGCATGGGACCGCGACGGAGCGCTCCATGAAAAAAATTGCCGGGGGCCATCACCATTGGTTATTTGACGCCGCACCGGCTTATACTGGATCCGCGATGCCAAACGCTCAAGCGCCGCGCCGGCATGACCAAGCTGCGGTGAGCGTCGCTTATCGCAGCTTGGTATCAGGGCAGGCTTTGGCCATGGGAAAAACGGTTGAAGCGATGGGTAGGCATGCGGCGTCCTATTACGCCGCCTCGGCGGGTGCACTATCTCGCTATCCCGCGCTCAAGGGCACGCGCCGCGCCGATGTCGCCGTCATCGGCGCTGGCTTTACTGGCCTTGCCGCCGCCTTGAGCCTTGCCGAGCGGGGCTATGGGGTGGTCCTTCTGGAAGCGGCCAGGGTCGGCTGGGGCGCCTCGGGGCGCAATGGCGGCCATTTGATCGACGGCTTTGCCAGCAACCGGGCGGTGGCCGCCAAGCTGGGCGGCGCGCTTGCCGATTTTTTCTGGCAATTGCGGTGGGCTGGCCATGCCCTCGTCAGGGAGTGGGTGGCCCGCCACCACATCGATTGCGAGCTTAAATTCGGCTATCTCGATGTCGCCGAAACGCCGCGCCAGATGCGCGCCCTTGCCGCCGCGCAGGAGGAATGGGTGCGCCATCACGCGCCTTATGACAGCCGCCTTCTCAGCGCTGGCGAAGTCGAGGCGCTGATTGCCAGCCGCGCCTTCATCGGCGGCCGTCTCAACGGCGGCAACGGCCACCTCCATCCCTTGAAGCTGGCGCTGGGCGAGGCGCGGGCGGCGGCCCGTCTTGGCGTTGCCATCCACGAGGAAAGCCCGGTCATCGCCCTTGAGCCTGGGCCGCGCTGCCGGCTGCGCACCGCTCAAGGCGAGGTCATCGCCGACCATGTGGTGCTTGCCGGCGGCGTTTACCAGCGCTTGGCCAAAGGGGTGCGCCGCGCCACCTTCCATGCCGGCAGCTTCATCATGGCGAGCGCGCCGCTCGCCGCCGCCGTGGTGGAGCGCATCAACCCGCGCGACCTTGCCGTGTGCGACCAGAATCTGCTGCCCACCTATTGGCGCCTGTCCGCCGACAAGCGGCTTATCTTCGGCGGGCGCTGCAACTATAGCGGCGCCACGCCGGCCAACATCGCCGCCGTGCTGCGGCCGCGGCTCGCCCGGCTATACCCCGAGCTGGGCGCGGTGCCGGCAGACTATGAATGGGGCGGCACCCTTGGCGTCACTTGGCGGCGCGCCCCGCTCATCGGCCGGCTGGCGCCCAACGTCTATTACGCCCAAGGCTATGCCGGGCATGGCGTCAACGTCGCCCACCTGGCCGGCAACCTCATCGCGCAGGCGATCATGGGCGCGGCCGAACATTTCGACCTTCTCGCCCGCCCCCGCCCGCCCAACCCGCTGCTTTCCCACCCGCTGGGCAACCGCCTGCTGGCGCTGGCCATGCTGGCCTATCGGCTATGGTCGGGACCATTGTCCGCCGCCCTTGAAGCAGTTATCAAGGCGCGCTGAAATGCATCGATAAGGAATATCCTCATGCCGGCGTTGAGCGGGATCGATCTCATCGGCGGGATGGCTGGGGCGCTCACCACCCTTGCCTTCGTGCCGCAAGTGGCGCGCACATGGCGCACCGGGGCGGCGCGCGATCTGTCGCTTGCCTGGCTGCTCATCTTCGCCGCTGGGATTGGCCTGTGGCTTGCCTATGGCCTTTTGATCGGCGCGTGGCCGATCAGCGTCGCCAACGCGGTGACGCTTGCCCTCGTCCTTTCCCTCCTCTGGGTCAAGCTGCGCGACCGCGGCGCTTAGTTTCATGTTAGTCTATGGAGCATGACGGATATCGGTTTCAGCCATGTCGCCCTTGAATGCGCCGATGCGGATAAAAGCGCCGCCTTTTATGCCCATTATGCGGCGATGAAAATCGTTCACCGCCGTGCCGACAAACGCAGCGGCCGCCAGGTTCTGTGGCTAGCCGATGGTTCGCGGCCCTTTGTCCTCGTGTTGATCGAAGTGGCGGGCAAACCTTATCCCTTGCGGCCGATCGCCCATCTGGGCGTTGGCGTCGCCAGCCGGGCCGATATCGATCGCCTGGCCGAAGAAGCGCGCCAAGCGGGGTGCCTGGCGTTGCCGCCAGTCGATGATGGCCCGCCTGCCGGCTATTACGCCATCCTTTGCGATCCCGACGGCCACGCCTTGGAGCTCAGCCATGGCCAGGAGGTGGGGCTTGTGGCTGGAAAGACCTGAACGCCCCGTCATAGGCATGGCGAAGCATCGGATTTTATCCTATGGTCCGCCCGCTCCCGCGACTGCCAGCACGAGGAAGCGCCGATGATCGAGCTTTACACCGCCGCGACGCCCAATGGCCACAAGGCCTCCATCGCGCTCGAGGAAATGGCCCTGCCCTATAAGGTGCGCGCCATCGACCTGTTGCAGGGGGAGCAGAAAACCCAGGCCTTTCTTAAAATCAACCCCAACGGGCGCATTCCCGCCATCGTCGACGATGGCTTTGCGGTTTTTGAGTCGGGGGCCATTCTTATCTATCTTGCGGAAAAGACGGGACTTTTTCTTCCTCAAGAGAGGAAGGGCCGATCCCGGGTGCTGCAATGGCTGATGTTTCAGATGGCGGGCGTCGGGCCGATGATGGGCCAGGCCAATGTGTTCTTCCGCTATTTCCCGGAAAAACTGCAGCCGGCGATCGACCGCTATCAAGGGGAGGTGCGGCGCCTGTTCGGCGTTCTCGATAGCCAGTTGGCGCGCGCGGACTATCTGGCCGGCGACTATTCCATCGCCGACATGGCGACCTGGCCCTGGGTGCGCACGCATGAATGGTCGGGGGTTAAGATCGATGAATTTACCCACCTCAAGCGCTGGCTCGCCGCCGTTGACGCGCGCCCCGCCGTCCAGCGCGGGGTGAAGGTCCCCAACGACCCCATCGCCCGCCTGCGGCGCGAGAAGGAAGGAGCGCAGGCTTTCGCCGAGGCGGCGCGCGCCATCGTCGAAATGGGCAAGGGGAGGGGATGAGCCTTGGTTTTTTTGCATCCCCCAAGCGGATTCTGCTTTGGATCAATATCGCCGCCCGTAGCGTCGGCTAAGCACCCTGCGCCGGGCTATGCAATGAAGGAATGCAGCAATGACGTTGATCCGAGCAGCGCTTGTAAGCGCAACCCTAGTCGCCATGGGCTCCGCTGTTTTTTCCACCGCGCGCGCCCAAACCTCTGACCAGTCCCACCAGCAGGGCGAGGCGCATATGTCCGGCGCCGGGATGAGCCATGACGATATCTATGGCGCCGACATGATGAGCGAGGCCGAGCGCCTCGCCTATCGCGAGCGCATGCGCGCCGCCAAGAGCGAGGAGGAGCGCGCGCAAATCCGCACCGAGCATTATGCCGCGATGCAAGAGCGCGCCCGGGAACGGGGCATCGACATGCCGGCAGCGCCGATGGCGCATGGCGCCATGGACCGGGGCACGATGGGCCAGGGCATGGACAACAAGCTTGGGGACATGCGCCCGCAGGACCGTGGCCAGACGCAGAAAATGGACCGCATGGACAAACCCTCCAAGCCTGACAAAGCAGGCCGGCATGGCGGCGGCTTCTAGTGGTGCGATTCCAACAGATGGTTCCCATCTGTTGGAGAAATCGCACCACAGATTCACTAACTTAGTGGTCCACTTTTCCCAAACGGATGGATTTATCCGTTTGCGGCGGACCACTAGCCATTGACGGGTGGTGGCCGGCGCATCGCCCGGCCACCAGCCACGTATTGGCGCCGCGCCGCGGGCTGTTTCCGCCGCGTCAAGGATTGCCCTTGGCGCGGGGGAAAGCGTGCGGCCGCGCCTGGCCTTTGCCCCTGACAAAAGAGGATTGAGTGCAATGAACACCAAGGCTTTTCTTGCGCCGCGCCGTCTTTTTCTTATCGGTGTGGCGGCGTTGCTGCCCATGGCGGTTTCAAACACGGCGCCCGCGCAGCAGCAACAGGACTATTTCGACATCGAGAAACGCGCATCGACGGCCTGGAGCTTTTCCGCCGGGCTCGATTATTCCAATGGCGATTACGGCAGCGATAGCGAGACCGAGATCTGGTATGCGCCGGTCTCGGCCGAAATGGTGGTGGGCAATTTGCGGCTGCGCGCCACCGTTCCCTGGATCGCGGTCGAGGGCACGGGCGACGTGGTGGGCGGAACGGCGGGGCCCATCGTTCGCCGCCACGGCGATGGCATGGGGGGTGGCATGACGCCGCCGCCGCCCCCGCCCACGCCGCAGCCGGACCCCATCGTCACCGCGCAGTCGGGGGTTGGCGATATCGTGCTGCAAGCGGGCTATAGCTTCGGCGGCGGCGCGCTGCCGTGGGTCGAGATCATCGGCAAGGTGAAGCTTCCCACCGCCTCGGCAAGCCAGAATCTTGGCAGCGGCAAGACCGACCTCTCGGTCCAGGCCGATTTCTGGCAAAGCCTGGGCGCCGTCACCCCTTTTGCCACCATCGGCTATAAGGTGTTTGGCGACCCCGAGGGCATCGCGCTTAAAAACACGCCGTTCGCCAGCGCCGGAGCAAGCCTTGCCATCGCCCCGCGCACCAGTTTCGGCGCCGCCCTCGACTGGCGGGCGGCGACCCTTGCCGGCGCGCAAGACCTCCTCGAGCTTTCGCCTTTTGTCACCTTCGCGCTCACCGAGCGTTGGATCCTTACCGGCTATGGGGTGCTTGGCCTCAAAGACGGCAGCCCCGACGGCGGTGCTGGACTGACCTTGCGCTTGCGCCTTTAGATAAGCCCCCGCGGCGGGTCAGCGAAGGCCGGCCCGCCGCGGGGTCGTGGATTTTTGCCGGCAAAAGGGTTATGGAGGCGCGTCGTCCACCCGCTGGTCATTGCCCCATGTCCTGGCCCAAATTCGCTCCCTTCCTTCTGCTGACGCTGTCCAATGTGTTCATGACCGTCGCCTGGTACGGCCATCTTAAATACCGGGCTGCGCCTATATTGGCCGCCATTCTTGCCAGTTGGGCGATCGCCCTTGCCGAATACAGCCTGGCGGTGCCCGCCAACCGGGTTGGCGCCACCGTCTATTCGCTGGCCCAGCTCAAGACCATTCAAGAGGTCATCGCCATCACCGTCTTCATCGGCTATGCGGTTTGGGTCGCCGGCGAGACGCTTCGTCCCGGCCAGCTTCTCGGCTTCGCCTTTCTGGGGCTCGGCGCCGCCCTGGTCTTTCGCGGCTAGAGCACGTTCATCTCAAACAGAATCGTTGAACGTGCTCTAGAGTCTTGATTTATCGCGTTTCCAAACTCCAAAACCGCTCACATTTTTGCTGAAAACGCTCTAGCGGTGCGGCGGCATGAATGGCCGGCGGTCGCCCTGGGCATTTGCCGGGCTCTGAGCATTTCCCACAAGGCTTATCGGCATGGCGCGGCGATAAAGGCGATTTCTGAGAAAAGGCTGGGGGAAGAGGCTGGACGCCAACGCGTAGGGGCGTAATACTTGGCAAAATGCGGAGTGGCACTCCGCGCTCACCGGGGAGCTGCAACATGGGCGAGAGGCTCAAAGCCTGCATCATCGGCGCTGGTTCCAGCGGCCTTGCCGTCGCCAAGACCTTGAAGCAGAACGGCATCGCCTATGACTGCTTTGAAAAATCCGACTGCCTTGGCGGCAATTGGGTGTTCAAGAACAAGAACGGCATGTCCTCGGCCTACCGCTCGCTGCACATCAACACCAGCCGCGACAAGATGGGCTTTTCCGACTTTCCCTTGCCCGCCGACTATCCCGACTATCCGCACCATGAACAGATCGCCCGTTATTTCAAGGCCTATGCCGATCATTTCGGGGTGACGCCAACCATCACTTTTAAGACCGCGGTGACCCATGCCGCGCCTGCCAATGATGGCCGCTGGACGGTCAAGCTCGACAATGGCGAGGCCCGCTCCTATGACGCGCTGTTCGTGTGCAACGGCCATCATTGGGACCCCCGCTGGCCGGAGCCCCCTTATCCCGGGCGCTTTGACGGCGCGCAATTCCACGCGCATCATTATATCGACGAGACCGAGCCGGTGGATCTGCGCGGCAAGAATGTCCTGATCGTCGGCTTTGGCAACTCGGCCTTGGACATCGCCTGCGAGATCGGCCGCAAGACCGTCGCCAGGCGCTGTTTCATGTCCTTGCGCCGCGGCTATTGGGTGCTGCCGCGCTATTTCGGCGCCAAGGTCCTCGATCACCTCAACCCCCATCCGGCGCAAGACCCGCCCTTGTGGCGCCGGCTGTTGCCCAAGGGGGTGATGGCCTGGGCCCTGCAAAAACAGATCGAACGGATTTCCGGCCGGCCGGAGGACCATGGCCTGCCGCCTCCGGAGCCGATTTTCGCGACTCACCCCGCGATCAGCCACGACATCTACAACCGCATCGGCTCGGGCGATGTGGAGATCCGCAAAGGCATCGCCCGCTTCCACGGCCATGAAGTGGAATTCGTCGATGGCGGGCGCGAGGATATCGACGCCATCATCTGGTGCACCGGCTATAAGATCAGCTTCCCTTTCTTCGACCGGGATTTTCTCGCCGCTGAGGACAATGACATCGCCCTGTGGCAGCGCATCTGGGACCCGCGCTATCCCAATCTGTTCTTCATCGGTCTGGTGCAGCCCTTGTGCGCCATCATGCCCATCGCCGAGCAGCAGGCGATCGTGGCCGCCGCCTATCTGAAGGGGGAGTATGCCCTGCCGCCAGCCCAGGTCATGGAGCACGAGCGGCGGGTCATGCATGCCCGCGCCAAGGCGGGCTATGTCGCCACCCCGCGCCATACCATTCAGATCGATTGCACCGAATACGCCATGGCCTTGCGCCGGGAATTGAAACGCGGCCGCAAACGCGCCCAGCGCCTGCGAAAGGGGCTTGTCAAGGACGCCGCCATGGCGGGGGCGGCTTGAACCGCCGGCAGGCTAGGGCTAGCGTTGCGCACAGTGCGCAGCCATGCGAAAGGGAGACGAACAATGGCCGATCTTGAAGCGTTCCGCGCCGAGACCCGGGCGTGGCTGGAAGCCCATTGCCCGGCCTCGATGCGCACGCCGATGGGCGATGAAAGCGACATCTGCTGGGGCGGCCGGCGTTTTCGCTTCAAAAGCCCCGACCAGAAGCTGTGGATGGAGCGCATGGCGGCGCGGGGCTGGACCGTGCCCACCTGGCCCCGGGACTATGGCGGCGCCGGGCTCGACAAGGCGCAGGCGAAAATCCTTGCCGAGGAAATGCGCCGCCTGGGCGCCCGCCCGCCCTTGCAGTCCTTCGGCATCTGGATGCTGGGGCCGGCGCTCCTCAAATATGGCAATGAGGCGCAGAAAAAAACCCATTTGCCAAGAATCGCGCGCGGCGAGATCCGCTGGTGCCAGGGCTATTCCGAGCCGGGAGCTGGCTCGGACCTCGCCAGCCTCAAGACCCGCGCCGAGGACAAGGGCGATCATTTCCTCGTCAACGGGGCGAAGATCTGGACCTCTTACGCCGACGAATCCGATTGGATCTTTTGCCTGGTGCGCACCGATGTGAGCGCGCCCAAGCATCTTGGCATTTCCTTCCTGCTTTTCGACATGGCGAGCGAAGGCGTGTCCACCGCCCCCATCAAGCTCATTTCCGGCAAGTCGCCCTTTTGCCAGACCTTTTTCGACGATGTGCGGGTGCCCAAGGAAAACCTCGTAGGCGTGCTGAACAAGGGATGGGACATCGCCAAATACCTCCTCACCCACGAGCGCGAGATGATTTCCGCCCTCGGCTTCGATCGCGGCCACCGCAAGCCGCTCTCGCAGATCGCCGTCGAGACCTTGGGGGAAGATGGCGCGCGCGCCGCTGCCGCCTTGAAAGCCGACATCGTGCGCCACGAGATCAATGCCTGGGCCTTCGCCCTTACCCTGGAGCGGGCCAAGGACGAAGCCAAGGGCGGGCAGGGGGTGGGCCACTTGTCGGCGATGCTCAAATATTACGGCACCGAGCTCAACAAGGAGCGCAACGAGCTGTTGATGTCGATCGGCGGCAGCGACGCCCTGGAATGGGAAGGCGCGGCGAGCGGCGAGGGCGAGCGCGCCCGCGCCTGGCTGCGCAGCCGGGCCAATTCTATCGAGGGCGGGACCTCGGAAATCCAGCTCAACATCATCGCCAAGCGGCTCTTGGGCCTGCCCGAGGCTTGAAGCCTAAAGCCGCATAACCATCCATCACGAAAGTGCGTTCCATGGCTCTCATCCTTGACCAAGACCAACAGATGCTGCGCGAGGCGGCGAAGGGCTTCCTTGCCGCCAAGTCCCCGGTCGCCGCCTTGCGCCGCTTGCGCGACAGCGCCGATGCGGACGGGTTTTCCCGATCCCTCTGGCGGGAGATGGCGGAGATGGGCTGGGCCGGCATCCTCATCCCCGAGAATGAGGGCGGCAGCGGCTTTGGCTATGTCGGGGCCGGCCTCATCCTCGAGGAGATGGGCCGCACCTTGACCGCCTCGCCCTTTTTCGCCACCGCCGTCCTTGGCGCGACGCTGATCGCCAAGGGTGGCAATGACGCGCAAAAGGCGGCCTTGCTTCCCGCCATCGCTCAAGGGACGCTGCTCACCGCCCTTGCCTGCGATGAACAGGCGCGCCACGCGCCGCAGGTGGTGCGCACCCGCGCCGAGGCATCCGGCAACGGCTTCAAGCTCACCGGCGAGAAGACCTTTGTCCTCGACGGCCATGTCGCCGACAAGCTCATTATTGCCGCGCGCATCCAGGGCGAGGCGGACGCGCGCCAGGGCATCACCTTGTTTCTGGTTGACCGCGGCGCGCCGGGCCTTGCCATCGCCCGCACCGTGATGGTCGACAGCCGCAACGCGGCGCGCCTGCGCCTCGATGGCGTGCAAGTGGCGGGCGATGACGTGCTGGGTGAGATCGGCGGCGGCTATCGGCTTTTGTCGGGTGCGCTCGATGTCGGGCGCATCTGTTTGTCGGCGGAAATGCTGGGGCTGGCCAGCGAGGCCTTTGACCGCACCCTTGGCTATTTGAAGGAGCGGGAGCAGTTCGGCCGCAAGATCGGCAGCTTTCAAGGCTTGCAGCATCGCGCGGCAAGGCTTTTCGGCGAGATCGAGCTCACGCGCTCCGCTGTCCTCAAGGGGCTTCAGGCGCTCGACGAGGCGGCGCCGATGACGGCGCCGCTGGCCAGCATGATCAAGGCCAAGGCGGGCGAGACGGCGCGTCTTGCCACCAATGAAGCGGTGCAGATGCACGGCGGCATCGGCATGAGCGATGAATTCGACATCGGCTTTTTCATGAAACGCGCCCGGGTGGCGCGCGAGACGTTCGGCGACGACGCCTTTCATGGCGATCGCCTGGCCCGTCTCGCGGGTTATTGAGACTTAAGATCTACGCGAAAAAAGATTTGGAATCTAAAAAGGGTTGGGATCGATGATGGAAGAAAGCGACCGCCTGTTCGATACGGTGTTGGCGGCCCTCACCGGGCCGGGGCAGCAGCTTGAAGTGGCGGAAGCATCGATTGACGGCGTCACCCTGCCGGTGTTCAAGAACGCGCCGCCCTCGATGGCGGGTTATTTCATGCTCGCCCTGCGCCATGCGGACGCCGATTTCATCGTTTATGAAGGCGAGCGCTACAGCTATGGCGAGGCCTACCGCCGGGCTGAAGCTCTCGCCCGCTATTTGCAGGACACCCACGCCATCGCCAAGGGCGATCGCGTCGTCCTTGCCATGCGCAACTATCCCGAATGGCTGTTCGCCTTCATGGCCCTGATGATGGCGGGCGCGGTGGCGGTGCCCTTGAACGCCTGGTGGCAGGCCGACGAGCTTGCCTTCGCGCTTGCCGATTCCGGGGCGAGGCTCGCCATCGCCGATGAAGCCCGGGCCGAGCGACTGGCGACCGTTCCTCATGACAAGCGCCCGCCAGTTTTGGTGGTGCGCGGCGAGGTCGATCTGCCCGATGGCATGACCCGGCTCGAGGATCTCGTCTTCACCAGTGGCAAGACACCGCGCCCAGTCGCCATCGCGCCGGAGGACGACGCCAGCATCATTTACACCTCGGGCTCCACCGGCAGCCCCAAGGGCGCGGTCTCGACCCAGCGGGCGATGGTCTCGGCGCTTCTCAACTATGGCGCGATCGGGCTCACCCAGCTTGAGATCGACCGTCGTGCCGGCAAGGCGAAGGACATGCAGCAGGCGGTGCTGCTGACGGTGCCGCTGTTCCACGTCACCGGCCTCATTCCGGTGGCGCTGGTCTCCTTCCTCATCGGGCGCAAGATCGTCATGATGCACAAATGGGACGTAAGCGAGGCCTTCCGCCTGATGGAGAGCGAGCGCGTCACCTATTTCATCGGCGTTCCCACCATGTCGCTGGAGCTCCTTCAGCACCCCAAGCGGGACAGCTACGACTTGTCGGCGCTGGCCGATATCGGCGGCGGCGGCGCGGCGCGGCCGGCGGCGCATGTGAAGCGCTTGAAGGAAGCCTTTCCCGGCCAGCGGCCCGGCCTTGGCTATGGTCTTACCGAGACCAACGGGGTCGGCGCCATCAACAGCCGCGAGGGCTATTTGAAACGCCCCGCCTCCACCGGGCGGGCCAGCAAGCCGATGGTGGAGATCGGCATTTTCGACGAGGCGGGCAAGGCGTGCGTGACCGGGGAAGTGGGCGAGATCTGCCTGCGCAGCGCCGCCAATGTGCGGGGCTATTGGAACCGGCCGCAAGACACCGCCAGCGCCTTCACTCCCGACGGCTGGTTCAAAAGCGGCGACCTAGGTTATCTCGACGACGCCGGCTATCTTTATATCGTCGACCGCAAGAAGGACATCATCATTCGCGGCGGCGAGAATATTTCCTGCCTCGAAGTGGAGGCCGCCCTTTACCACCACCCGGCGGTCGCCGAGGCAAGCGTGTTCGGCCTCTCCGACGAGCGGTTGGGCGAGGTCGTCGGCGCGGTGGTCTTCCTCAAACCCGGCGAGACCATCGAGGCCGAGGCGTTGCGCGATTTCGTCGCCCGCAACCTCGCCGCCTTCAAGGTGCCGACCCGGCTGTGGCTTGCCGAGCGGCCCTTGCCCAAGCTTGGCTCGGGCAAGATCGACAAGGTCGCTTTACGCCAACGCTATGGCGGGCGGCCCAAAGCGTCTTAATGAACGCGGAATTCGCCATCGACGAAGGTCAGCTCCCGCGGCGCCGCCAAGCAAGCGCTGGCCAGGCGCACGCTGTGGAGGACGCCATCGATATTGCGCACCCAATAGTCAAGAAAGCGGTGGATGCGGGGAAAGCGGGGGGCAAGGTCCAAGGTCTGCCAGACGAAGGTCTGCAGCACATGGGGGTGCTCCGGCAAGTGATACAGCACTTCCGCCGTCGCCGTGCGATAACCTAAGAGACGCAACTCCATTTCATTGCCATGATCAAGCATCTTCCTACTCCAAGCTGCCCGTTTCTTATCGCCGCGGGCGCGATCGCGCCGCCGCGACCCATCCAGCCTATTAAAAAATGCTTCATAAAGCGTAAAAGTCAACAATATCAATATATTAGCACTATTTTCCGAAGAGTGCTGCCAACTTTGTCGAGGCTTGCTTGATTTTAGGCGGCGGGGATGGGACTGTGCGGCACGCTGGACCGGAATAGCCGAAAACAAGTAGGGGAAACATCATGACACGCTGGATTGGCGGCCTTGTTATCCTTCTCGCCCTTGGCGCTGCGGCGTGGCTCATCTGGGGCGCGCATGATGACGGCGTTGATGAAGCGCGGCTTGCCGCCCACATCGCGGTGCTGGCCTCCGACGCCTTTGAAGGCCGCGCCCCCGCGACCCAAGGAGAGGCCCAGACCATCACCTATATCGCCGACCAGTTTCGCGCCATGGGAGTGCAGCCGGCGTTGGGCGACAGCTATTTCCAGGCTGTGCCGATGGTGGAGATCACTGCCCAAGAGGTGCCGCCCATGACCCTTGCGATAGCGCAAGCCGAGCCCATCAGCCTTGCCTATGGCCCCGAGGTGATGATCTGGACCAAGCGGGTCGTCGAGCGGGTGGCGGTAGAGGCTTCCGACATGGTTTTCGTCGGCTATGGCATCGTCGCCCCGGACTATGGCTGGAACGATTATGCCGGCATTGACGTCCATGGCAAGACGGTGGTGATTCTGGTCAACGATCCCGGCTTTGCCACGGGCGATGCCGGCCTCTTCGATGGGCGCGCCATGACCTATTATGGACGCTGGACCTATAAATACGAGGAAGCGGCGCGCCAAGGCGCGGCGGCGGCCCTCATCATCCACCAGACGGCGCCGGCCGCCTATCCTTGGGGGGTGGTTAAGGGAAGCTGGAGCGGCCCGCAGCTCGACCTTGCCCACGCCGACGGCAACGAGGGCCGGGCCGCGGTGGAAGGCTGGATCAGCGAGGACGCCGCCCACCGCCTCTTCGCCGCCGCCGGCCTCGACTTCGCGGCCCTTCAAGAAGCCGCCGCGGCGCGGGGTTTTGCCGCCGTTCCCATGGGCGCCCAGATGTCGGTCGCCTTTGC
Source organism: Pseudomonadota bacterium (assembly GCA_049324415.1). Taxonomy (GTDB): domain Bacteria; phylum Pseudomonadota; class Alphaproteobacteria; order Sphingomonadales; family CAKZYD01; genus JBMOOS01. The sequence continues at coordinate 123,155 of JBMOOS010000021.1, read as the reverse complement.
AAACAAGATCCGGCGGTCGGAGTCCGCCAATGTCATCGGCATCGTCGAAGGCCGTGAGCGACCCGAGGAGGCGGTCCTTTACCTGGCCCATTGGGACCATCTGGGGCGGGGGCCCGCGGATGCGCGGGGCGATGACATCTATAACGGCGCGGTCGACAACGCCTCTGGCGTTGCCGGCCTTCTCGAGATCGCCCGCCAGTTCGCCGCCAAGCCGGCGCGGCGCAGCGTCGTCTTCATCGCGACGACGGGCGAGGAAAGCGGCCTCTTGGGCTCGGCCTATTACGCGGAAAACCCGATCGTGCCGCTGCGGCAAAGCGTTGCTGGCATCAACATGGATTCCCTTGGCGTCATTGGGCCGGTGCGCGACGTGGTGGTGATCGGCCATGGCAAGTCCGAACTGGAAGCGATCCTTGAACGCCATGCCAAGAAGCAGGGCCGGACCGTGGTCTCCGAGCCGACCCCGGAACGTGGGTATTTTTACCGCTCCGACCATTTCAACCTGGCCAAGGTAGGGGTGCCGGTGCTCTATGCCGAAGGCGGCCTTGACAGCATCGCCAAGGGGCGCGACTGGGGGCGGGCGCAAATGGACCACTATACCGCGGAGCACTATCACCAGCCATCGGATGAAGTGGACCCCGATTGGGACTTGCGCGGCGCGGTCGAGGACTTGAACCTTCTTACCCAGGTCGGCCGCGAGCTTGCCGAGGGGACGGCCTGGCCCAATTGGCATCCGCAGGCGGAATTTCGCGCCGCCCGCGACACCTTGCGCGCCGCGACGACGGCGCCATGAGGCTCCCTGTAAGGGGACCAAGAGGAGACGAGAGCGATGGCCCATAGCGTGCTGCCGGCGGAATGGGAAGCGCACAGCGCCATGTGGTCGGCGTGGCCCAGCCATGGCGATTTATGGGGCGATGATCTTGAGCCGGCGCGGCGCGAGGCGGCCAATCTGTTCCGCGCCATCGCCGACGTGCGCGATGGTACATGCCGGGGCGAGGCCTTGAAAATCCTCGCCCATGGCGCGGAAGCGATGGCGACGGCGCGGGCCGCGCTCGACGGCCTGCATGCCGATATCATCGAGGCGCCGTTCGGCGACATCTGGCTGCGCGACACGGGTCCCATTTTCGTGGGCCATAATGGCGCGTTGCAGGCGGTGGGCTTTCGCTTCAACGGTTGGGGCGGCAAATACCAGCTCGAGGGCGATGACAGCCTCGCCGCGCGGCTGGCGGCGCGCGCTGGCGTCCCATTCGCCCGCCATGAATGGGTCCTTGAGGGCGGCGCCATCGATGGCGACGGCACGGGCCGCCTGCTCACCACCCGGCAATGCGTGCTCAACCCCAATCGCAACCCGGGCCTTAGCCAAGCCGTGTTCGAACGGCGTATCGCCGCCGCTCTTGGCGTTACGCACGTGATTTGGCTGGGCGAAGGGCTGGCCAACGACCACACCGACGGTCATGTTGATAACTTGGCCCGCTTCGTCGCCCCCGGCCGGGTCGTCGCCATGACGCCGAGCGGCACGAATGACCCCAATGCCCGGGTCTTGCGCGATGCCCTTCAAACATTGGAAGCTGCTGGGCTTGACGTCGCCACCGTGCCGTCGCCAGGCCGGGTCGAGGACGCGGAAGGCCAGGTGGTGCCGGCAAGCTTCATGAATTTTTACATCGGCAACACCACCGTCGTCGTGCCGCTCTACGGCACGCCCCATGATGAAAAGGCGGTGGAGGGGATCGCCGCCCTGTTTCCCGGCCGGCGCACCCTGGGCTTGCGCGCCGACCATTTGCTCACCGGCGGCGGCTCCTTCCATTGCATCACCCAGCAGCAGCCCTTATGGCCGTTATGAGGAGGATCCAAGGCAGATGAGCCGGACCATCACCGTCGCCGCCATCCAGCGGGCCTTCACCGACGACATGGCGCGCGACATCGCGGCCACGGTGGACTCGGTGCGCGCGGCTGCGGCCAAGGGGGCGCAGGTGGTGTTGCCGCCCGAGCTGTTCCAGGGCTGGTATTTCTGCCGTCATGAGCGCGATGAATTTTTCGCCCGCGCTTACCCCATCGCGGCGCACCCCGCGCTCGAGGCCATGGTGGCGGTGGCGCGCGCCTGCGATATCGCCATCCCGGTCTCGCTTTTCGAGAAGGACGGGCCGCATTATTACAACAGTCTGGCGATGGTGGACGCCGGCGGCAAGGTTCTCGGCGTCTATCGCAAGAGCCATATTCCGGACGGCCCCGGCTATGAGGAGAAATTCTATTTCCGGCCCGGCAACACTGGCTTTAAAGTGTGGCAGACACGCTTTGCCAAGCTTGGCGTCGGCATCTGTTGGGACCAATGGTATCCGGAGGCGGCGCGCGCCATGATGCTGATGGGCGCCGAGGTCCTTTTCTATCCCACCGCCATCGGTTCGGAACCTAATGAGCCCGATCTCGACACCAAGGATTTATGGCAGCGGGCGATGATCGGCCACGCGGTTTCCAATGTGGTGCCGGTGGTCGCGGCGAACAGGACGGGGGTCGAGGAAAACCAGGTGTTTTACGGCGCCTCCTTCATCGCGTCCCATCGCGGCGACATGCTCGCCGAGCTCGGCCGCGACGAGGAAGGGCTGGCCATCGCCACCCTCGATCTCGATCTGATCGCCAGAAACCGCGCGTCCTTCGGCTTTTTCCGCGACCGCCGGCCCGACCTTTACGGCCGGCTTTGCGAGGATATCTGAAGGCCTTATTTGAAAAGTTTGGCGAAGCGCCGTTTCTTGCGCTTTTTCCAATGGCCCCGATGATACGCATCGGAGATGAGCAGCGGCAGGACCGCGCCCGCCTCGGCATAGACCATCTGCTCCAGCGCCACGTCCACCTTGCCCCATGAACAGGCTTCCTTGAGGGTCGAGGAAGAGCAAGCGCCGTCGCGCACGTCGGCGACGGTGATCTGCACGGCATAAGCGTGCATGTCCGCCTCCTCGCCGAGGATTTCGGCGCAGACCACGGTGTCCTGGGCGAAATTCTTCGGCACGCCGCCGCCGATCATGAGAAGGCCGGTGGTGCCGGCGGCGATCTTGATGTCGGTGAGCTCGCGGAAATCGGCGACCGAATCGATGGTCATATAAGGCTTTTTCGCCTTCATCCGCTCCGCCTGGTGTTTGACCAGGCCAAAGCCGGCGGAAGAATCGGTAAAAGCCGGGCAAAAGATGGGTACGTCATGCTCATAGGCAAGCTTGACGAGGGCATTGTCCTTCTTGCCCTTGGCCGCCAAATAGCGGCCCATTTCGCGGATGAAGGCGCGCGAGGAATAAGCGCCGGGGGCAAGGCCGTCGGCGATTTCCTTGATCGTGTGATCGCAGGCCTGCAGGTCTTCCTCGTCGATATAGGTGTCATAGATGCGGTCGATGTAAAGATCGCGCAAGGTCTTGTCGTCGGGGATTTCCAAGGCCTGGTAATGCTTGAAGCCAAGGCCTTCGAAAAAGTCCATGTCGACGATGGCGGCGCCAGTGGCGACGATGGCGTCGACCATGTTGTTCTTCACCAGCTCGGCATAAAGGTCCATGCAGCCGCCGGCGGAGGTGGAGCCGGCGATGGTCAAAATCACCGCGCATTTGGGATCGGCCAGCATCTGGTTGTAGATGCCCGCCGCCCGCGCCAAGTCGCGGGAGGTGAAGGACATCCCCGCCATCTGGTCGATGATGGGGCGCGCATCGAAAGCGGTGACATCGATATGGCGCACCTCGTGGGCGAGGAGCTCCGCCTTGCGGTTGCTGCGGTTTTTTCGCTTCTTGGCCGCCATGAAACTCAACCCTCTCCGATGCGTGCCGCATAGCGCGGGGCGGGCTTGCCCTCGCCATAGGCCTCGAGCATGGGCGCATCCTCGGCGATGACTGTGGCGCCCTGGTGAAACCCGTTGAAGCCGGTGCGCATGGTGGCGCCATAGGCGCCCAGCATGCCAATTTCAAGATAGTCGCCGGCCTTGACGTCGGCCGGCACCTGGAAAGGCCCGGCCATGAAGTCCATATCATCGCAAGTGGGGCCGTAAAAAGCGAAATCGCGTAAAGCCGCCACCGAGCGCCTGGTGCGCAGCAGCCGCACCGGATAGACCCAGCGCGGCACCCCGGCGTCGAACAGCGAGCCATAGGTGCCGTCGTTGAGGTAAAGGACGTCGTCCTTGCGCGCCTCGACCCGGACGATGAGGGAAGCGGCCTCGGCGACCAGCGCGCGGCCCGGCTCGCACCACAGCTCGCAGGTCTCCGGGATCGGCATTTTTTCCACCGCGGCGGCGATTTCGCGGACATAGGCAGCGAGCGGCGGCGGCTCCATGCCGGGATAGCGCGAGGGAAAGCCGCCCCCGACGTCGATCACGTCGAGCACCACGCCAGCGCGGGCGATCACCCGCTTGGCGACGTCGAGCGCCGCCGTATAGGCCGCCGGGTGCATGGCTTGCGAGCCGACGTGAAAGCATAAGCCCAGACGCGCGGCGTGCTGGCGCGCAGCCAGCAGGAGCGCGGGCGCCTGCGCCTCGCGCACCCCGAACTTGGCCCCCAGCGACAGCTTGGCAAAGCTGTTGCCGACCGACAGCCGCACGCACAAGCTGAGGTCCTTGGCATGGCCTGTCGCCTCGAGGATTTTCTTCAATTCGGTCTGGCTATCGAGGGCGAAGACACGCACCCCATGGTCGACATAGGCGCGCCGGATCGCCTCCACCGCCTTGACCGGATGCATATAGGCAAGCTCGGCATCGGGCAGCAGGTCGCGCACCAGCGCGATCTCGCGCAAGGAAGCGACGTCGAAGCGGCGCACCCCGCCAGCCCACAACGCTTCGAGAATTTCCGGCGCCGGGTTGGCCTTCACGGCGTAAAGGACATGGCCGGGAAAATGATCGACAAACCAACGCCCAGCGCGGATGGCAGCGTGCGGGCGCAGGCAAATGACGGGATCGTCGGGGCGCAGGGACTGCGCTACGTGTCCGGCAGACTGGTAATGATCCATCTCATGGGACCTCCACTCAGCTGTTAAACCCAATGGCGGCTCTGCGCGCCGCCCGTCAGGCTGGATGGCTACAGCCAAATGCCAGTCCCACCGTGGTGGCTTGGCAAGTTCGCCATGTATGTATATCGGAACTGCTTGTAAAGTCCTTAAATCCCCCCATGGGCATGATTTTTCAATCGGGCTCCTGGCTAGACCTGCGATTGCATTTGAAAATAGAGAAAAATCAATGACTTTGCCTGATTTTGACGATGTGCTTGCCGCCCACCGGCGGGTGGCCGGCATTGCGGTCGAGACCCCGGTCCTGCGCGCTGAGCCGCTCGACGCGGCGACCGGGGCTGCGTGTTACGTTAAAATGGAATCGCTGCAGCGCACCGGCTCGTTCAAGATTCGCGGCGCCTATAACCGGCTGAGCCAGCTTGACGGCGAGGCGCGCAAGGCCGGCGTCGTCGCCTTTTCCTCGGGCAATCACGGCCAGGGCGTCGCGTGCGCGGCGCGGCTTCTTGGCATGCCCGCCGTCATCGTCATGCCGGCCGACGCGCCGCGGCTCAAAATCGCCCACACCCGGGCGCACGGCGCCGAGGTCGTGCTCTATGACCGCGCCGGACAAAGCCGCGAAGCGCTCGCCGCCGGCCTTGCCAAGGAGCGCGGCGCCACCCTGGTGCCGTCCTTTAACGACCCCCATATCATCGCCGGGCAAGGCACGGTGGGGCTGGAGCTGGTGCGTTATCAGGAAGCGACGGGGGTCCAGTTCGAGGCGGCGATTTTCCCGGTCGGTGGCGGCGGCCTTGTCGGCGGCAGCGCCATCGCCCTCCATGCCCATGACCCTTCGATCGCGCTGTGGGGGGTGGAGCCGCAAGGCTATGACGATGCCGCGCGCTCCCTTGCCGCGGGCTGCATCCTCGCCAATGACGGCTATCCGCCGACCTTGTGCGACGCCTTGCAAAGCGACCGCGTTGGCCCGCTCACCTTCGCGCTGATGCAGCACCACCTTGCCGGCATGGTGACGGTCGGCGACGATGAGGTGCGCCGCGCCGTGCGCTTCCTGTTCGAGACGTTCAAGGTGGTGGTGGAGCCGGGCGGGGCGGCCCCTTTCGCCGCCCTTCTTGCCGGCAAGCTCGACCTTGCCGGCCGCAGCGTCGCCATCGTCTGCAGCGGCGGCAATGTCGATGCCGAGCGCTACGGCGCCATCATCGCCGACTGAAGCGAGAAGGACGGTTGTCTAGAGCACGTTCATCTCAAACAGAACCGGTGAACGTGGCTCTAGAGTCTTGATTTGTCGCGTTTTAAAACCAGCAAAACCGCTCACACTTTTGCTGAAAACGCTCTAAAAGCTCAGGCTGCGCGCTTGACGCCCTTTTCCTCGAAAAAGGCCTCGAGCTCGCCCGAGGCATGCATTTCGCGCACGATGTCGCAGCCGCCGATGAACTCGCCCTTGACATAGAGCTGGGGAATGGTCGGCCAGTTGGAAAACTCCTTGATCCCCTGGCGCAAGGCGGGGTCGGCGAGCACGTCATGGCTGACGTAGACGACGCCGGCGCGCTCCAGAATATCGACCACGGCGGCGGAGAAGCCGCATTGCGGGAACAGCGGCGTGCCCTTCATGAACAGCACCACGTCGTGGGTGCTGACTTCCTTCTGGATGTGCTCGTGGACGGGGTTGGTCATGGCTTGGGGCTCCTTCAGTCAGCCGATCGCAAGGGGGCGAGGGATCAATTTTCCGGTACGCTGGTCTGCAAGGCAAGGGCGTGCAGTTGGCCGCCCATGCGCCCGCCCAGCGCGTCGAACACCATCTGGTGCTGCTTGACGCGGCTCAGGCCCTTGAACGCCTTGGAGACCACATGGGCGGCGTAATGATCGCCGTCGCCGCGCAGGTCCTGGATGGTGACCTTGGCGTCGGGGATCGCCTCCTTGATCAGGCGTTCGATATCGCGCGCGTCCATGGGCATGAAACGGGTCCTTGTCACACTGCCGCCGTCATGTAGCGCGGCAGCCAGCCTTCGTTGGCTTCTCGCAATTGTGCCACGGATATGGTGACAACGCCATCCAATGTCAAATCGGCGCCGCCGGTAAGCCCGATCGCCTCGATGGCGACGCTGGCGTTGATCGCCTGGGCGGCGATGGCGGTGGCGTGCTCGGCCTTGGCGGTCAACAGATAGCGCCCCTGGTCCTCGCCGAACAGCAGGGCATGAAGGGGGGGCTCGCTTGGCCCGAGCTTGAGGCTTGCTCCCATCCCCGAAGCCATCGCCATTTCCGCAATGGCGACGAGGAGCCCGCCGTCGGAAACATCGTGGACGGCGGTGACGAGGCCGTCGGCAATGAGGCCGCGCACCAGGTCGCCATGGGCGCGCTCGGCCTCAAGGTCGACCGGCGGCGGCGCGCCCTCCTCGCGGCCCAATATCTCGCGCAAGTAAAGCGAGGCGCCAAGGTGGCCCTTGGTCTCGCCGATGAGAAGGATCACCTCGCCCGGCGCCTGGAAGGCAAGCGAGGCGCGCTTGGCTGCATCGCGCAATAGGCCGACACCACCGATCGCCGGGGTCGGCAGGATGCCCTTACCGTTGGTCTCGTTATAAAGCGACACATTGCCCGAGACCACCGGATAGTCGAGCGCCCGGCAAGCTTCGGCCATGCCTTTGATGCAAGAGACCAATTGCCCCATGATATCGGGCCGCTCGGGGTTGCCGAAATTGAGGCAGTCGGTGATCGCCAGCGGGGTGGCGCCGACGGCGGTGAGGTTGCGCCAGGTCTCGGCGACCGCCTGCTTGCCCCCTTCATAAGGGTCGGCGGCGCAATAGCGCGGCGTCACGTCGGTGGTGATCGCCAGCGCCTTGGCGGTGCCGTGCACCCGCACCACGGCGGCGTCGCCCCCTGGCCGGCCGATGGTGTCGGCCATCACCATGTGGTCATACTGCTCCCAGATCCAGCGCTTGGAGGCAAGGTCGGGGCAGGCGATGAGGGTCATGAGGGCGGCGCCATAGTCGCTTGGCGCGGGGATATCCTTAGGTGCAAGCTCGGGGCGTTTTTGCGGCGCGGCGAAGGGCCGCTCATAGACCGGCGCGCCGTCGGCGAGGGCGTCAAGGGGCACGTCGGCCACCGTTTCGCCATGATGGGTGAGGACCAGGCGACCACTGTCGGTGAGCCGGCCGATGACCGCGAAGTCGAGCCCCCATTTATCGAAAATCGCCTTGGCGAAAGCCTCGCGCCCAGGCTTGAGGACCATCAGCATCCGCTCCTGGCTTTCCGAGAGCATCATTTCATAGGCCGTCATGCCGGTCTCGCGGCACGGCACCTTGTCCATTTCCAAAATGATGCCAAGCCCGCCCTTCGAGGCCATCTCCACCGAGGAGGAGGTGAGCCCCGCCGCCCCCATGTCCTGGATGGCGACGATGGCGTCCGAGGCCATCAATTCAAGGCACGCCTCGATGAGCAGCTTTTCGGTGAAGGGGTCGCCCACCTGGACGGTGGGCCGCTTCTCCTCGGAATCGTCGGAAAACTCAGCCGAGGCCATGGTCGCGCCATGGATGCCGTCGCGCCCGGTCTTGGAGCCCACATAGACCACCGGGTTGCCGACCCCGGCGGCGGCGGAATAGAAAATCTTCTCGGTCCTGGCGATGCCGACGGTCATCGCGTTGACGAGGATGTTGCCGTTATAGGCGGGGTGGAAATCGGTCTCGCCGCCCACCGTCGGCACCCCGACGCAATTGCCATAGCCGCCGATGCCGGCGACGACGCCGGAGACAAGATGCCGGGTCTTGGGGTGGCCGGGATCGCCGAAACGCAGGGCGTTCATCAGCGCGATGGGGCGCGCCCCCATGGTGAAGACGTCGCGCAAGATACCGCCAACGCCGGTCGCCGCTCCTTGATAGGGCTCGATGAAGCTGGGATGGTTATGGCTTTCCATCTTGAAAATGGCGGCATCGCCGTCGCCGATGTCGATGACCCCGGCATTCTCGCCAGGGCCCTGGATCACCCACGGCGCGCTGGTGGGAAGGGTTTTAAGGTGCACCCGCGATGATTTATACGAGCAATGCTCCGACCACATGACGGAAAAAATGCCAAGCTCGGTCAGATTGGGCGCGCGCCCCAGGCTCGCGCGCAGCCGGTCATATTCATCCGCGCTAAGGCCGTGGGCGGCGACGGTTTCCGGGGTGATGGGGGAAGCGCTGTGTGTCATGGGGCAGCCTTTGCGGGGTCTGGCATGGCGTTTGCCGGATGTCTTCCCGCCGCCCATTCCTTGTCGAAGGCGTCGAACAGGCGGCCGGCGGGCGAGCGCCGGGCGATCGCCATCACCGTCGCTTTTTCCGCCGCCGTCAACTGCGCACGCCAGCGATGGGCGGCGGCGCGCGGGTTGCGGACGAGGGCGTGATAGCCGCCAACGTCGCGCGTCTGGTCAAGGACATGGGCAAGAAAATTCTCCGTCTGCGCTGGCCAGGACAGGCCGCACCAGGCGAACAGGTCTTTCGCCTCGTCCACCAGCCTTTCGCACAAGGCGTCGTAGAGAACGACCCGCACATTGGCGCAGCCCGCCGTTTGGCGCAGCGCCCAATCGTTCAGCAAGGTCCACTGCCAGGCGGCGGTCTCCCATGGCCCCATGGTGTCTAAAGCGGCCTTGTTCAGGCCTTCCTCAAGGGCGAGCGGCAAGCCGAGCTGGTCCTGGTAGATCCTTGGCGCCGGCATCTTGCCGATGGCGACGCCATGGGCCAGCGAGGCGGCGACGCCGCAAGGATGGCGCAGGATGTGCACGATCCTCATATCGGGACAGGCGCGGGCGATAAGCGGCAGCCGCCCTAGGCATTCGACGGATTTAAGGACCGGCACGCTCATTTTCGTGTCCGCCCAATCGGGAACCGGCATGGCCGCGACGGGCAGCCAGCGGCCGATCAACCGCTCGAGGCCCTGCAAGGCGAGGATGACCCCCTCCCGCGCCGCTTGCGCCAGGGGCCCGCGGTAGCTTTTGGCGAAGTTGGGGCGCTTCTGCACGGCGCGCAAGGCCCGCATCCGGGCAAGGCAAGCGACATAATCGGCCATGGCGGGGGAAAGGCGCGCATGGTCCTCGGCTGCCGGGAGGAACGGGGGGTGCGCGGTGCGCATCAAGGTATCGGGCTCGTGCAGGCACAAGCTGTCGGGATGGCTGTCGAAGACGCGCTGCAGGAAGGAAGTGCCCGAGCGGCCCGAGCCGATGATGAAAACCCCCTTCATGCCGCCGCCATGGCCCCCATCAGGCTTTCGAACACCCCCCGCCCGTCGGTGCCGCCCTGGTCCCTGTCGATCAAGCGCTCGGGATGGGGCATCAGGCCAAGGATGGTGCGGGTTTGATTGAAAATCCCGGCGATATCGCGGGCCGAGCCATTGGGGTTGACGCGGTAGCGGAAAGCGACCCGGCCGTCCCCTTCCAGGCGGTCGAGGGTTTTTTCATCGGCGAAATAATTGCCGTCGTGATGGGCGATGGGGATGCGGATCTCCTGACCTTGGCCATAGGCGCGGGTGAAGATGCTGTCGGTTTGCGTGACGCTGAGTGGAACGTCGCGGCAGACGAATTTAAGCCCGGCGTTGCGCATCAGGACGCCGGGCAGAAGGCCGCACTCGGTCAGGATTTGAAAGCCGTTGCAGATGCCGAGTACAGGCGTGCCGGCGCGCGCCGCTTTCACCACCGCCGCCATGACCGGCGAGCGCGCCGCCATGGCGCCGGAGCGCAGATAGTCGCCATAGGAAAAACCGCCGGGCAGGGCGATGAGGTCGGTCTTGGGAAGCGCGCGTTCCTGATGCCAGACGAAACGCGGCGCGATGCCGGTGATCCGGGCGAGGGCCACCGCGACGTCGCGGTCGCAATTGGACCCGGGAAAAACGATGACGATGGATTTCATGGGACGGTGGACTTCATGGGACGATGGGCTCTATGGCCACGCGCAAACCGGCATTTTCAAACAGGCTGTTACGCCACCTCGATGGCGTAATTCTCGATCACCGTGTTGGCGAGAAGCTTTTTGCACATCTCCTCGACCATTGCCCGGGCGCGCTCAAGGTCGGTCTCGGCGAGCGCGATTTCGATATATTTGCCCTGCCTGACCTCGCCGACGCCGGCAAAGCCCAGATCGCCAAGGGCGTGGGCGATGGCCTTGCCCTGCGGGTCGAGGACGCCGGGCTTCAAGGTGATATGCACGCGGGCCTTCACGGGCGCTTGTCCTTTTTCTCCATGCGCTGGCGATGCTTGTTGAGGTCGAGAATGGAGGGGCTCTCCTCCTCCGGCAACAGGCCGAGGCGGCGCGCCACGTCCTGATAGGCTTCCACGGTGCCGCCCAGATCGCGGCGGAAGCGGTCCTTGTCGAGCTTTTCGCCCGAGGCCATGTCCCACAGCCGGCAGCCGTCGGGGCTGATCTCGTCGGCGAGGATGACGCGCATCTGGTCGCCGCGATAATGGCGGCCGAACTCCAGCTTGAAATCCACAAGCTTGACGCCAATGGCGGCAAACAGCCCGCTGAGAAAATCATTGACCCTGAGCGCCATCGAGGTGATTTCGTCCATCTCCTCCGGCGCCGCCCAGCCGAAGCAGGCGATATGCTCCTCGCTGATCATCGGGTCACCGAGGGCGTCGTTCTTGTAATAATATTCCACTATGGTGCGGGCCAGCGGCGTGCCTTCCTCGATCCCTAAACGCTCGCTCAACGAGCCGGCGGCGACATTGCGCACCACCACCTCGATGGGGATGATCTCGACTGCGTAGATGAGCTGCTCGCGCATGTTGAGGCGCTTGATGAAATGATGGGGGATGCCAATACCGCCCAGCGCCGTGAAGATATGTTCCGAGATGCGGTTGTTGAGGACTCCCTTGCCGGAGAGCGAGGCTTTTTTCTTGGCGTTGAAGGCGGTGGCGTCGTCCTTGAAATATTGCACGAGGGTACCGGGCTCCGGGCCCTCGTAAAGGATTTTGGCTTTGCCTTCGTAAAGCTGGCGGCGACGGGACATTGACAACAAAACCTCGGAGCGACAAAAACCAGGGCCGCGGAGCGGGGAGGCCCTTCGGCGGGCCGGACATTAGCCGAAAGGGGGCACGCGCACAATGCTTGATCCGGCTTTGCGCACACCCTATTTCTGTTTTGAGAACGGCCAAGAGAATCCCCAAGGAGCGCCAGTCCCATGACCACTTTCGACAACCGTGAGAAGGGCTTTGAGAATAAGTTCGCCCATGACGAGGAGCTGCGCTTCAAGGCTGAGATGCGGCGCAACAAGCTTCTCGGGCTGTGGGCGGCGGAATTGATGGGCCTTAGCGGTCCCGAGGCGGCGGCCTATGCCAAGGAAATCGTCCGCGCCGACTTGCGGGAAGCGGGCGATGAGGATGTTTTTGCCAAGCTCAAGAGCGATTTCGATGCCCGGGGCATCGACATGTCGAACCATCGCTTGCGCAAGATGATGGAAGAAAAAATGGCCGAGGCCCGCCGGCAGGTCGTTGCCGAAGCCGGCTAGTGGTCCGCCCCAAACGGATAAAGCCATCCGTTTGGGAGAAGTGGACCACTTAAGTTATTGATCTGTGGCGCGGTTTCTCCAACAGATGAGGACTATCCGTTGGAATCGCACCACTGGCGCTTGCGCGCCGCCGCGAGGACAAACACGCCATGACCCCCCATCTTGATTATGACCGGCTGCGCGGCCCATCGCCTTTCCTCGGCGAAGGGCATCAAGCCTGGCGCCAGCAGTTGCGCCGCTTTGTCGAGCGGGAAATCATGCCCCATGCCAGCGCCTGGGACGAAGCCGGCGGCTTTCCCCGGGCGCTTTATGAAAAGGCGGCGTCCATCGGGCTGTTGGGCCTTGGTTTTCCCGAGGCCTATGGCGGCACGGCGCAAGGCATCGACCCTTTCTACGGCCTGGTGACGGCGGAGGAGCTGGCGCGGCCGGGGGCCGGCGGCATCAACGCCAGCCTCATGGTCCATTCCATCGGCCTGCCGCCGTTGCTCGCCTTGGGTTCGCAGGAGATGAAAGCAAGGGTGGCGCCGGAGGTCATCAAGGGGCGCAAGATCATCTGTCTTGCCATCACCGAGCCGTCGGGCGGCTCGGACGTCGCCAATTTACAAACCAAGGCCATCCGGCAAGGCGATCATTATGTGGTGAATGGCGCCAAGATGTTCATCACCGGCGGGCTTGTCGCCGATTATTACACGGTTGCCGTGCGCACCGGCGATAAGGGCGCGGGCGGCCTTTCCCTGCTGCTTGTCGAGAAGGGCATGCCGGGTTTCAGCCAGACGCCGTTGCAAAAAATGGGTTGGTGGGCGTCCGACACGGCGGCCCTCTATTTCGACGACGTCAAGGTCCCGGTGGCCAACCTCATAGGCGCCGAAGGCCAGGGCTTTGCCGGCATCATGGCCAACTTCAATCACGAGCGCCTGGCCATGGCGGCGGGGGCTATCGCCTTGGCGCGGGTCTGCATCGAGGATGCGATCGCCTGGGCGCGCGAACGGCAGACCTTCGGCAAGCGCCTTGCCGACCACCAAGTCATCCGCCACAAGGTGGCCGAGATGCTGGGGCGGGTCAACGCCGCCCAGGCCTATCTCGAACACTGCGCCTGGCGGGTGGGGGAAGGGGAGACGCCGGCGGCGGATCTTGCGCTCCTCAAGGTTCAGGCAAGCCAGACCTTGGAATATTGCGCCCGCGAAGCAGCGCAGATCCTCGGCGGCGCCAGCTTCATCCGGGGGTGCCGGATCGAGCGCATCTACCGCGAGGTGCGGGTCAACGCCATCGGCGGCGGCTCGGAGGAAATCATGCGCGACCTCGCGGCCCGCCAGATCGGCCTCTAGTGGTCCACTTTTCCCAAACGGATGGATTTGTCCGTTTGCGGCGGACCACTAGGCGGCAAATCCCCCCGCTCAGGCGATGAAGACAGCGACCACGATGAAGGTGACGAACGCCGCCACGAGCATGCCCCATTTGGCAAGGCCGGTGAAAAGGCGATAGGTCTTTTCCTGTTCCCGGATATCCATGGCCGCGCACTGCTCCCTTTAAAGTCACTGGCGAATCGCCGCCACCATAACGAGGCCTTGCAAAAAGGCAAGATCAAGCAGCGCCCGCGCCCGCCGGGGAATGGGGAGGCGAAAGCGCCGTCAAATACCCGCCGCGGCCCCGCCAGCGGCGAAGAGAACCCGCCGGAAATATTCGCCCAAGCACTCGCGGCCGCAATCAAAACACCCGAGGGCAGGCGCGTATAGGGACGGCGCCGGCACGCGGACGCCCCTGTTCTTCCTCAAGGGTTTTGCGGCTTCACTAATTTTTAAGCCGTCGCTTCTAAGAAGACCGGTGGGCCGAACAACAACGCAAAAGCTAGCTGCGGCCGATGGACGCCAATGATAATGCCGGAGGGGGACCCATGACCGTAACCGGTAAGAACCAGCCAGGAAGTCTTTTGGCTGGTCTTATGAACAGATTCGTCAATCTCAACATCAATCACAAGATCATCATCGCTTTCGGCGTTCTCATGGCCATGCTGGCGGTCGTGGCCGGGACCTCGGTCATGGGTTTTAGCTCCGCCAACCGCCAGTTCGACGGCTTTGTCGGCTTTGCCCGGCAAAGCACCGAGGCGGGCGGCACGCTGCGCGGCCTTTTGGTGGTCGAGGAAGCGGTCAAGAACTTCGTCATCAATCCGACGCCCGCTGGCGCCAAGGCGGTGCATGACGAAATCGGAAAGGACCAAGCCGCCCTCGAGAATATCGTCGCCATCACCACAGACCCGCAAATGCGCGAGCGGGTGCAGGCGATCGCGGCGCAGCTCGATCAATATGGCGAGAGCTTCAGTCAAGTCGAGACGCTGCAATTCGCCATCAACAAGGATATTGCCGAAGGCATCGATACGCTGGGGCCGCAGATCCGTGGCAATTTGCAGGAGATCATGGAGGGCGCCTACGCCAAGGGTGATCCCAAGGGCGCTTATTTCGCCGGCAGGGCGTTGGAGCGCTATATGGCGGCGCGGGTCGATGTCCAGCGTTTTCTCGTCACCAACGACGAGGCCGACGCCAAATCGGCGGCAAAAGAGCTTTTGTCGTTCGAGGAAGCGCTCAACGATCTGTTCGACAATTTGAAGGTCACGTCACTCAACGACAAGGCAGACCGGGCTATCGCCGATCTCGTCGATTACGACACCGTCTATAAGCGGGTGGTCAAGGCGACGCTCGAGCGCGAACGGATCCTCGAAGACAAGATTTTCGCCTTGGGCGAAACTATGGTGAACGAGCTGTCCGCTTTGTCGCAGACGATCGAGGAGGCAAGCGCGGCCCAGGGCGAATCTGCGAAAAGCGGCCTTTCCTCGCTGGCGACGACGACCATGGTGGTCGCCGCCTTCTCGCTTCTTTTCGGCGGTGCGGCGGCATGGCTCATCGCCAACATGATCTCGGGCCCCATACGCCGAATCACGAAAGCCATGCGCCAGCTCGCCGACGGCGACAAAACCGTGGAGATCGCCGGCCGCGACCGCCGCGACGAGATCGGCGCCATGGCGAACGCGGTGCAGGTATTCAAGGAAAACGCCATCGAGATGGAGCGCCTGCAAGCCGAGCAGGAAGCACAGCGCAAGGAGCGCGAGGAAGCCGAGCGCCAGGCGCGCGCGCGCGAGGCCGAGGCCGAGCGGCAACGCCTCGCCAGGGAAGAGGAAGCGCGCCGCCAGGCCGCCAAGGAGAAGCGCGCGGCGATGCAGCAACTCGCCGATGGCTTCGAATCGAGCGTCAGGAGCGTTGTCGAGATGGTCGCTTCCGCGGCGACGCAGATCAAGGCGAGCGCCCAGTCGGTGACCGGCGCCGCGCGTTCGAGCAGCGAGCTCAGCGTCAGCGTCGCCTCCGCCGCCGAACAGGCGAGCATGAACGTCCAGACGGTCGCCAGCGCCACCGAGGAGCTTACCAAGTCGCTGGGCGATGTCAGCCACAGCGTCGCCGATTCCTCGGAAATCGCCGGCCGCGCCGTCGAGCGCGCCGAGCGGACGGACGAAATCGTCCATGGCCTTGCCAGCGCCGCGCAACGTATTGGCGAGATCGTCGAGCTCATTCAAAGCATCGCCGAGCAGACCAACCTTCTGGCCCTTAACGCGACCATCGAAGCGGCGCGGGCGGGCGACGCCGGCAAGGGTTTCGCGGTCGTCGCCTCGGAGGTCAAGAACCTGGCCAGCCAGACCGCCAAGGCGACCGAGGAGATCGGCCAGCAGATCGGCAGCATCCAGTCGGTGTCCAAGGAGGCGGTGGACGCCATCAGCGACATTCGCTCCATCATCTCGGAGATCAACACCATCTCGGCGGCCGTCGCCAACGCCATTCAGCAGCAATCGGCGGCGACCCAGGAAATCGCCTCCTCGACCAATCAAGCCGCTTCCGGCACCCAGGACGTGGCGCGCAACATTTCCGGCGTGCGCGAGGCGACCGAGGAAACCGGCCGCGCCGCCGAGCAATCGCTCACCGCCGCCGGCGCGCTAGCCGAGCAAGCCGACAAGCTGCGCGACGAGGTGGATGCGTTCCTGGCGCGGGTGCGCGCCGCCTGAGCACGGTGCCCCGCCACAGCATTCAAGGGGGGCTCAGAGCCCCCCTTTTTTGTTGCCGGCGCTGCATGGGTCGTGAGAGGTCTTGGACAGACCCCAAGCCGCAGGCGACAGGCCATGTTTCCGATCCGCGACGAAAACCCCACCCATGGACCGACGCCCGTCACCATTCTCCTCATTGCCGTAACCAGCTTCGTCTTTCTTTTGCAAATGGCCGCGGGCGAGGCTGGCGGCGAAACCCTCATATATCGCTATGGCCTTATTCCCGGTGTCCTCACTGGCGCCGTTTCCCTGGCGCCGGAGGTCGCCGGGTTGCCCCCGGTGCTGACCCTTGTCACCTCGATGTTCCTTCATGGCGGGTTCCTGCACATCGCCGGCAACATGCTGTTCCTGTGGATTTTCGGCAACAATATCGAGGACAGCTATGGCGCGCCGCGCTTTATCCTGCTTTATTTTTTATCCGGCCTTGCCGCCGCCTTGGCGCAAGTCGCGCAGGAGCCAGGCGCCACCATCCCGATGATTGGCGCCAGCGGCGCGGTCTCCGGCGTGATGGGCGCTTATCTCAGGCTGTTTCCGCGGGCGCGGGTGGTGACCTTCGTCTTCCTGGGCTTTTTCTTCACCATAGTGCGCATCCGCGCCTTCTGGTTTCTTGGCCTGTGGTTCGGCTTTCAAGCCTTCAACGCCTTGCTCACGCCCTTATCGCCCCAAGGCGGGGTTGCCTTCTGGGCCCATGTCGGGGGATTTGTTGCCGGCCTCACGCTCAGCTATGTCTTGCCGCGCCGCCGCTGGCGGCGGATGGGCCCCTGGGGCTCTTAGCCGGGGTGCCAGGCGAGTCGTCATCCGCAGGCTCCAGCAGGCGATGCAGATGAACGATGACATATTTGGTCATGGCGTCATCCACGGTGCGGTGGGCGGCGCCTTGCCAGGCGGCCCGCGCCGATTGAAAGTCGGGAAAAACGCCAACGATGTCGAGCTCCTCGAGGTTCTCGAAATCAAGGCTGCGCGGATCCTTGACCCGGCCGCCGAACACCAAGTGAAGAAGCGGTTTTTTATGCGCCATGGAAAATTTCGCACCATCCTTTGACGGGGACGCCTACATAGCCGGGGCGTCTGCCTGCGTCCAGTCCCATCGTGGCCCTTACGCTTTATCCAAGGTCTCTCGTTCGCGGGCGATAAAAGCCTCGAAACCGGGGCCGCCCCCTGGCGCGCCATTCAGACAGTTGGCCGGGCCGAAGCGGGTCGTGGCTATTCGGCGCTGGCCGGCTGGGCGGCGTCGGCATGGAGTTGCGCCAGGAGACCGTCAAAGCCGCGCGAAGCGATGAGCGAGGCGAACTCCTCGCGCTTGGTCGCGGCGATGGAAACCCCCTCCACCTTGAGGTCGATGATCTTGAAGCTGCCGTCCGCGACCCGCCGGACCCGCCAGTCGGCGGCGATGGGCGGGCGCCCCGACGGGCCGACCAGGCGCGAGCGGACATAGATATCGCTTTTGCCAGCGGGCTGGGTTGAAAGGATCTCCAGCTTTTCATCGCCAATGCGCAGGATCTGGTCGGTGTAAAAGCCGACGATGTATTCCGGCAGGATGTGATCATAGTCGGCCAGTTGCGCGGGCGTGGCATCGCGCCGAAAACGGCCGAGCAGGAACATGCCGACGAAGTCGAGGGCCACCCCTTCGCGCAAAAGCTCGCGGAAGCGCTGGCGCTGCGCAGCGCCAGCGAGACTGGGGTCGCGCAGGGCCTCGAACGCCTTGGCCGAAAGCGTTTCGATGAACGCCTTGGCGGCTTCCTGTTCCGCGGCGCTTGCTTCGGCCCGCGCCGCCTGGGGCGCGATCAGGGCCAAACCCAGGGCGAGGGCGGCAAGGCCTGCCCCCATTCGCGTCAAAACCATTCTCATGCCGCCAGCCATCAAACCTTTCATCGTCGTGCCTTTCACCCCTGAAGCCTCACTTGCCGTCCATCTCGTCAAGCACGCGGCGCAGATAAGCAATGAGATCGCGCCGGTCTTCTTCCTTGCGCAAGCCCGCGAAGGACATTTTATTGCCTGGCAGGAAGCCGCGCGGATCGGCAAGCCAGCGATCGAGCGCCGCTTCGCTCCAGGTAAAGTCGGCATCCCGCAAGGCTGCCGAATAAAGCGCATAATCGGCCGCTTTGCCCGCCGGCCGGCCGAACAGCCCGGCGAGATTCGGCCCCCGCTTATGCGCCTTGTCATTGGTGAGATTATGGCAAGCGCGGCATTGGTTGTAGAGGCGCTGGCCGCGGTCGGGGTCGCCGGCATCCGAAAGGGCGCTCGCCTCCTCGGCCTTGGCGGCGCCAAGGGATACGCCAAGCACGGCGGCAAAGACCATCGAGATCACAAGGCGCATGCCCCCTCCTTTGCGATGGGCATTAGTGGGGGCTGGCTTAATCCAGCCTGAACGGCGCGGCAAGGCCATGTTGCTTACTCCGCGGGCTGAACGGCATAGGGTCGGATTTCCCCGCTTTTGACGCGCGCCATGTAAGAGGCAAGCATGCGCTTGACCTGCGGCGCCATGACATAAAGGCCAATCATGTTGGGAAAGGCCATGGCCAGCAGCATGGCGTCGGCAAAATCCATCACCGCCGTAAGGTTCATCGAGGCGCCAATGATGAGCACCACGAGATAAGCCAGCTTGAACGCCAAATCGGCGCGCGGCCGGTCGCCGACCAGAAACAGGAAGGAGCGGTGGCCATAATAGAACCAGGTGATCGAGGTGGAAAAGGCGAACAAAACGACGGCAATGGCCAGTATCCTGGGGAACCAGTCGATCACCGTCGCGAAGGCGGCGGAAGTAAGGGCGATGCCATCGGCGGCGCCGGCCTTCACATGCATGCCCGTGACGACGATGACGAGGGCGGTGGTGGTGCAGATCACCACCGTGTCGATGAAGGGTTCGAGAAGCGCGACCAGGCCTTCCGCCACCGGCTCCTTGGTCTTGGCCGCGGCGTGGGCGATGGCGGCGGAGCCCACGCCCGCCTCGTTGGAGAAGGAGGCGCGGCGCATCCCCTGGATGAGAACGCCGATGAAGCCGCCGGTCACCCCTTCCGGAGTGAAGGCGCCGTCGAAGATCGCGGCGAAAGCGGCGGGCAGGGCGTCGAAATGACTGCCGATGACGATGAAAGCCGCCACCATGTAAATCGCCGCCATGATCGGCACCAGGAATTCCGTCACCCGGGTGATCGACTTGATCCCGCCGACGATCACCAGGCCGACGAAGACGGCATAGACAAGGCCGATCACCCACGGTCGGCCGGCAAGGAGGCTGCCTTCGCCGCCGGTCATCGGCACCAGCACGTCGAGGACCTGCTGGGAGGATTGGTTGACCTGGAACATGTTGCCGGCGCCAAAGGCGCCGCCGATGCACAACAGGCAGAACAGCACCGACAGCCCGCGCCCCAGCCTTGGCCAGCCGCGCTCCATAAGCCCCAGTTGCAAATAGCGCATGGGTCCCCCGGTGACGATGCCGTTTTCGTCGATCCGGCGGTGGTGAAGGCCGAGCGTGCACTCGGTGAACTTGCTGGTCATGCCGAAAAGGCCGGAGACAATCATCCAAAGGGTGGCGCCCGGCCCGCCGATGGAAATGGCGATGGCGACACCGGCGATGTTGCCAAGGCCGACGGTGCCGGAGACGGCGGCGGTAAGGGCTTGGAAGTGGGTGACCTCGCCCGGGTCCTTGGGGTTGTCATAGGTGCCCCGGGCGATGCGGATCGCCTGGACAAAGCCCCGCAGGTTGATGAAGCGCATATAAAAGGTGAAGAAGGTGGCGCCGGCCACAAGCCAAATGACGATGAACGGAATGCCGATCGACCCGTCCGTGAAATCGCTGGCGCCGAGCCCGGCGCCGTACGCTTCAAGGTTGGGCTTGGCCGCGGTCGGCGCGCTGAGCATAAGGCCGGCGGGAGCAATCGCCGTTTCAAGGCCGCTGGCGGGCAAGGCATCGTGCAAGGCGGCGGCGATGGTGGCAAGGATCTGCCGGTCATCGCCGGTCATGGTGACGGGGCGATGATCGCGACAAACCGCGCCGTCGTCATCCAGCTCCAAGGTCACGCTTTGCTTGCCAAGGCGCACGGCGATGAGGCCGCCGTCGGCAAGGACGGGGGTTTGAAGGGTGATACGGCCTTGCGCCGTGGGGGCGGCGAAGCGAACGGGAATTTCAAAAAAAATCAAATTGGAGATAAAATTGGTAACCGGGGAGACCTTGTCGTTGATCGCGTCGGCAAGGGTAAGGGTAGGGCACGGTCCGGGGCGCGGCGCTTGCGCGGCGGCAGGCGCCACGTTGCCGAAAATACTGGCAAAAATCAGCGCCGCCACTGAGAATAGAGCACTAAGCCTTTGAAACATATACCGATCCGTCCCCATCGATGTGCCCGCGGGCAGTCTTGCTTGGCGGCGCAAGGGGGGCATGCTAGCGGTGCGTGGCGAGGACGACAACCATTTGCTGGCCGCGCGCCCGGGCGCCTCGCGGCGGTCGGATGTTGGACAGACCCTTAACCAACGCTTAATCTTGTCCGGGGATAGTCGGATGTTCCAACGCGCCTAGGCTTTAAGGATCCTGATGTGTCCACAGCAAAGAAACTGACTGGGGAAGACGTCGCCAAATTGCTCCAAGACCCCTCAACGACGCACCGCGCCGAGGCCGCCGAGAAGATTGCGCTCAGCTTCTCGGCCGGCAATCTCAGCGATAGCGAGCGCCAGATCGCCGAGGATATTTTCCGCGTCATGGTGCGCGACGTGGAACATCGTGTACGCCGCGCCTTGGCCGACAGCCTTAAGGAATCGAGCAACGTGCCGCGTGACGTGGCCGTCTCGATCGCCAGCGATGTCGCCGACATCGCGGTGCCCTTCATCGAGGTGACGCAGGCGCTCAATGATGATGACCTGGTGTCCATCATCGAAGCCAAGGGCAGCGAGCATCAAAAGGCCATCGCCCGGCGCGAGACGGTCTCGGCCCGGGTCGCCGACGCCCTGGTGGAGACCAAGAACGAGGACGTGGTCGCCGCCCTGGTGGAAAACGAGGGCGCCGACTTATCGGAAAAGACGATGAGCCGCGTGCTCGACGAATTCGGTGAAGTCAAGCGCATTTCCAACCCAATGGCGCAACGCCCGGCCTTGCCGCTGCATGTGGCGGAACGGTTGGTTTCGCTCGTTTCCGACAAGCTCCAGGAGCAGCTTCTCGCCCATCAGGACCTGCCGCCCGACGTCGCCATGGACCTTGTCATGCAAAGCCGCGAGCGGGCGACGGTGAGCTTGCTCGACGGCAGCGCCGACACCCCCGATGTGCAGGCCTTGGTAGAGCAGCTGCACAGGAACCACCGCTTGACGCCCACCTTGGTGATCCGCGCCTTGTGCATGGGCGATCTCACCTTCTTCGAGGCGGCCTTGGCCAAGCGCGCCGGCATTCCGGTGGTCAATGCCTATAAGCTGGTCCATGACCGTGGCGACCTGGCCTTGTCGCGCCTGTTCGCCAAGTCCGACATGCCGCAAAAGCTGCTTCCCCTGGCGCGGGTCGCCCTTGACGTGGCGGAGGAAATGCTGCTCCACAGCCGCGATGACCGGGAGAAATTCCGCACCGTCATGCTGGAGCGGGTGATCACCCATTTCGAGGATGAGTTCGATACCGAGAACCTCGATTATTTCATCTCCAAGCTGGCGGCCAAGCCGCGCGACGCGCGAGGCCAAACCATCCACTAAAGCCCGGGCCGCACCACGCGGCGCCCCGCGCTAGTGGTCCGCCCCAAACGGATCCCGGTTGGTTGTAGAAAATGTGGTAAAAACAAGGACTTGGAGCAAAATGGCGATTCCGATAAAACGCATTTTGCTCTAGCCTGCCGCCAGGACGCGGGGGAGGGCGGTGGCGATAGAAGGCCAGGCGATGACGGCGGCGAGCCCGGCGAGCTGCAAGGCGACAAAAGGGACGATCCCGCGATAGATGGCGCCGGTGCGCAAGCCAGCCGGCGCCGCGCCCTTCATGTAGAACAAGGCAAAGCCGAAGGGCGGGGTGAGAAAGCTGGTCTGCAGGTTGATCGCCACCAGGGTGGCGAACCAGGCGACGGCAAGATCGGGCGGGACGTGGCCGGCGAAGTCGAGCCCCTTGATGATCGGGGCAAAGACGGGCAGCACGATGAGCACGATCTCGATCCAGTCGAAAAAGAAGCCCAGGACAAAGACGAGGGCCATGATGAGCGCGAGCACGCCCCAGGGCCCGCCGCCAAGCCCCGCCATCGCGGACAAAATGAGATCTTCCCCGCCGAGCAGCCGGAAGACATAGGAAAAAGCGGTGGCGCAGACGAAAATGCCGAACAGCATGCCGCCGGTGAGCGCCGAGCGGTGCACCACCTCGGCCAGCGTCGCCCGGTCTAGGCGGCGGTTCATCGCGGCCAGCAGCAAGGCGCCGAAGGCGCCGACGCCGGCGGCCTCGGTCGGTGTTGCGAGCCCTGCGAAAATCGAGCCCAACACGAGGAAGATGAGGGCCAGCGGCGGCAGGAAGCTCAAGGCCATGCGCCCGCGGCCGGCGGGCGGCGGGGCATCGGCGGCGGGGCGGGGCGCGGCTTTGGGGGTAAGGGCGCCGCGGATGAAAAGATAGGCGATGTAAAGCCCGGCGAGGACGAGGCCAGGGCCAAGGCTGGCCATGAACAGGGTGCCCACCGAGATGGACAACAGATCGCCCATGACGATGAGCATGATGCTGGGCGGAATGAGGATGCCAAGGGTGCCCGAGGCGGCGATGGTGCCGCTGGCCAGAGCTGGGCTGTAGCGCGCTTCCAGCATCACCGGAAGGCCAAGCAAGGTCATCATGACGACGCTGGCGCCGATGATGCCGGTGGTTGCCGCCAGCACCACGCCAAGCAGGGTGACGGCGACGGCAAGGCCGCCGGGGACGCGGCGGGTCATATATTGCAAGGCAAGGAGAAGGTCGCGGGCGACCCCCGATTTTTCCAGCATGGTCCCCATGAAGATGAACATCGGGATGGCAACGAGGACCAGATTGTCGACCACCGCCCCGAAGATGCGCAGCACCACCAGATAGAAGGCTTCAAGCCCGACCAGGCCGAGGGCGACGCCGGCCAGCCAGAAGACGAGCGCGGTACCGCCCAGCACGAAGGCCACCGGATAGCCGCTGAACAAAAGCACGGCGAGCGCGAGGAACATGAAAGCGGGCAGGAGCTCCACCATCAGGCGTCCTTTTCCGGCCTCGCCGCGCCATCGTCGGGGTCGGCTTCGTCATGGGGCAGGGTCATGTGCACATCCTCAAAGCCGCTGCGCGCGGCGAGCGAGGGGGCGCCGAAAAGATAGGCATAGGCCTTGAGCGCCATCGAGACGCCGGCCAGCCCGAGCAAGGAAAAACCCAGCGGCACCGCGGCCTTGATGATCCAGCGCTGGCCAAGGCCGGTCTGGGCGGCGGAGCCTTCGTTCCAGCCATGGGCGCGCATCGCGTAGACGACGCCGAAGGCGACGATGGCAAGGGCATAGGGCAAGAGGAGGATCAGCGCGCCCCCAAGCTCGACCCAGGCCTGGGTGCGCCGCCCCATGCGCTCGCGCAGCACCTCGATGCGCACATGGGCCGATTGCAGATAGGCGTATCCCAGGCAAAGCAGGAACAGCGCGCCATGAAGGTGCCATTCCAGCTCCTGCAGCTTGGTCGAGCCGAGAACCAGGAAACGCCGGGTGACGACATCAAACAGGATGACCGCCATCAGGACGACCAGAAGCCACGCCGCCCGCCGGCCAACGCCATTGACCAGCCGGTCGATGCGCTCGGCGAGGCGGAACAGGCGTTCAGCGCTGAAGATAGCCACGCGAGCGCCACCCCTTGTATTGCCTCCGGAAATCCTGCAGCGAGCGCCAGGCGCGAGCAAAATCAGGGTCTTCCTCGGCCATCTCGGCCGCGACCTCTTTCCACGCCGCTTCAAACGCCGCCAGCATGTCGGGCGGCCAGGTCTTCAAGACGACGCCGCGCGCTTCCAGCCGCTTAAGGGCAGCCACCTGCAAAGCCTCCCCCTCGGCGAGGGAAAAGCGGATGCTGTCGCCGCACAGGGTCTCCAGCATCGCCTGCTGGCGGGCGCTCAGCGCCCGCCAGCGCTTCAGATTGACCATCAGCTCGAAAAAGGTCGATTGCTGGTGCCAGCCGGGAAAATAATAATAGCGCGCCGCCTGGTAAAACCCCATCGCCTCGTCCACCGCCGGCATGGAAAACTCGGCCCCGTCGATGGCCCCCAGCTCGAGCGCCGGGAAAATATCGCCAGCGGAGAGGAGCTGGGTGGAAACCCCCAGCCGGTCCAGCACCTTGCCACCGAGGCCGAAGAAGCGGATTTTCTTGCCCTTGAGGTCGGCAAGGCTTGTCATCTCCTCCTTGTACCAGCCGGAGGCCTCGGGCGGGCTCACCCCGCAGATGAGGCTGTGGACATTGTGGCGGTGGTAGAGGTCTTCGAACAGGGCGCGCCCGCCGCCCTCGAAGAACCAGGCCAGATATTCGTCCGCCGGCGGGCCGAAGGGGACCGAGCCGAAAAGCTGCAAGGCCGGCACCTTGCCGCCCCAATAGCCGGGGGTCGACCAGCCCGCCTCGATGGCCCCGAAGGACACCGCGTCGAACAATTCGAGCGCCGGGACGAGGGCCCCCGGCTCCATGTAGGAAAGTTCGATCTCGCCCCCGGAAACGAGCGCTGCCCGCTCGGTCAAGCGCTTGCCCAGGGTGCCGAGCATGGTGAGGGAGGAGGAAAAAGTGGCGGCCATCCGCCAGCGCACCGGCGGGTCTTGCCGCGCCTCGCCTGCCTGTTCGGCTTGCGGCGCGCAAGCGGCCATGGTGAGCGCCAGCAACGCCGCCCCTATCCGATGCACCTTGCCGCCCCCTTCTTTCATCATTTAGTTCAAGCGCTTGACCGATTGCGCCAGCAGGACATAAAGCTTGCCAAGCTCGCTCGAGACCAGGGCGACGGAAAGCGCCGAGGCTTGCCGACCGGCCATGGCGCGGGCCATCAGCAGCTCGAAGTCCTTCAGATAGCGCCGCACATTGTCGCGGAACTCGCCGTCGCCGTCGTAACGCTTGGCGATGGCGGCGCGGGTCGCCCGGTCGCCCAGCTTCACCGTCTTGCGGGTGAAAATGGATTTATCGCCGGCAAGATAGCTCGCCCATAAATCGTCGGAGACTTCCGCCGACAGAGCGCGATTGAGGTCGATGGCGGTGGAATTGAGGCCTTCGATGATGAGCGAGGAGGTGCGCACCAGGTCGGCTTGGGCAAGGCCCTCGAGGCGCCCTTCAAGGGCGGCGATGCGGGCGGTGAGGTTTTCCGAATCCTTCATCATCTGCGCCGCCTGGCCGGTCACCCGCTTGGCCGCGGTTTCCGCCGTCGCGCCGGTCCGCGTCGCCGCCTTGGCCACTTCGTCAAGGGCCGCCTCCAAGCGGGCCGCGATGCGCTGGGCGCTCTGCGCGATTTCGCCTTCCACCGCCGATACGTGCGCGCTTTTTTCGGTGCCAAGGCGGGCGAGGGCGGCGCTGATGCTGTCCTCGATGGCGCGCGCCACGTCGCCCGAGGCGGCGCGCGCCGCGTCCACCGCCTCCACCGCTACTTTGCGCGCCCGCGCCATGGCGGAAAGATAGGTGGCGCCCACCTGAACCGCGCCTTGTTGCGCCGTTTCGTCCACTTCGCGCAAGGCTCGGCGCACCTTGCTTAATTGCTCATCCAGCGTCCGCGAGACCGCGGCAAGGCCTGCGCTGACCTGGCCCTGGTCGAGGTCGAGGGCGGCCAGCTTGTCCGCCGCCCTCTCGCAGGCGTCGGTCAACTGGCCGCCAAGCTTGTCCAGCTCGTCCATCACCTGGACGCGCTGCGCGGTCAGCCGCTGCATCGAGCTGTCGATGCGCTCGGCCTGTTTTTGCGTGCTGGTGGAAATCTCGTCCGCCGCCTGGCCGAAATTCTCGCCAGCGGCGGTGATGTCGGCGGCGGTGGCGTCAAGCGCCGCTTTCAAGCGAGCGAGGCGTTCGGTCAACGCCGCGGTTTGCGTTTCCAGGCCGCTGCGATGCTCGGCGGCTAGTGTGTTTAAGGCGGTGGCGCGCTGGGTGAATGCGCCAAGAGCCTTTTCAAAGGATTGGTCAAGGGTGGCGAAAAGCGCTTCGAGGCCACGTTGCTGGTCGGCGATACGGCTTTCGATGGCGGCGATGCGCCCGCTGTTTTCCTCTGCCGAGGCGGCGAGCGTCGCCGATTGCTGGACAAGGCCGGTCGAGGTGGTTTCCAGCATCGCCCGGGCGCTGCTGCCGGCTTGTGCGACATCGCTTGCCGCCGTCCCCAGCTTTTCGGTCAAGGCGTCGAGGGCTTCGCGGTCCGCGGCAAGGGCGGCACGCGCGCCGGCGAGGCTTTTCTTCATCTCGTCGCTGAAGCGCGCCGCCATTTCCCCTAAATCCCGGCGTGTCCGTTCCGCGTCATCGAGAAGGGCGCGTGCATGGGCGCTCAGTTGCGACTTCAGCGTTGCCATCTGCTCGGCGGCGCGCTGGCCGGCGCTGGCGCTTGCTTCGTCGAGCGTCGCGCTGGCGGTGCTTGCCGTCTCGTTCATGGCCGCCATGCGCTCGGCCAGCCGCGTGGCGATATCCTCGATCCTGCCTTCGATGGCGGCGCCGCTCGCCGTCATCTCCTCGCCAAGGCTCGCCATGCGGCGCTCCGCGAGATCGAGGGTTTCCCCAAGGCCCGCGCGCAGCCGCGCGCTCGCCTTTTCGATGCTGGCGACGGTGGCGCTGGCGCGCGCTTCGATGCCGCCGGCTTCATCGTGAAAGCCTTGGGCGGCGGCCTTTGTGCGCGCCGCCGCCGTGTCGGCGGCCTTGGCCAGCTTGTCGGCCTCCTCGCGCAATCGGGCGCGCAAGGTCCCGGCGTGGTGATCGGTTTGCGCGACGATCGCGGCCAGGCTTTCGGCATCGCCCTTCAACGCTTCATGGGCGTTGCGGATGGCCAGGCTCAAATCGGCGATGGCGGCGCGGTAATCGGCCTCGCGCCTGGTCAGGCTCAAGGCGCGCTCATCGAGCCGCTCCTCGGTCGCCTGCGTGGTCTGTTGGAGCTGTTCGTTTTGCGCGGCCAGCGCTGCAAGGACGCTCGAAAGGCGGCTTTCTCCCGCGGCGGCGGCCTCGCCCAAGGCTTGGGTGTGGGCGGCCAGCCGCTCGGTCGAGTGATGCACGGTTTTACGCGCATGATCGGCGGCGTCCTCGACTTGCGCCGTCATCATTTCAAGGACGCCCTGGACTTTGCGCGTCTGCTCTTCAAGGCCGCTCGAAAAAGCGGTCAAGGCTTCGCGCTCGCGTTGAAGCTGCTCACGAATCGCCGCGGCGCTGGTTTCCGCTTCCGCCGTGGCGCTGAACAGGCCGGAGACTTGGGCCTCGAAGCGGGACTCGAGGGCGGCGATGCGCTCGCCGGCAAGGTCTGCGGTTTTGTCAATGGTTTGCAGCTCTTTATTGAGTTTCTGGATAAGGGCGTCCAAGCGCTGTTCGGCGGCATCGATGGGCGCCACCGCCTGGTTAAGGCTGCGCGCCACGGCGAGCCGGCGCTCCAGCAAGGGGTCGGTGCGCTGGAAAACAAGGGCGATCATCCAGAAGGCGACGATGGGCGTGACCAGCCCCGCGACATAGATGGCGATCTCGCTGGGCGTCGGGCTGTCCACCATGGCGAGGCCGGCGGCCCAATAAAGCGCGCCAAGCGCCAGGATAAGCCAGACGAGGCTGGCGCCGGCGGCGCCATAGACCGGCCACAGGCGGCGCGAGGCGATCACCGGATCGCGGACCTGGCTTTTCTCCGATGGGGCCGCACCGCCTGGGCCGGCTGCGGCCTCGTCCGGCGTTTCTTGCGCGTCCGCCTTGGATGCGATTTGTGCCATGGTCCCTCCAGGCTCGTGTCCTTCACAGTGTTCGGCAGGCTCCGTCACGCCCCTCAAATCCACCATGCTTGCCCATTGCTTGGCTTTACTTACACCATCTGGACGGCGGATCGCAAAGCAGGGTTGGTCATGATTTACCAGTTCGTGCTCATGATCTAAGATAAAAACTGAAAGGGAAGGCATGAACGAGGGCAAAACCATAAGCCCGGCGCCGCGCGACGCCGGACGGGAAGGGCGGCCGACCCAGGCGCAGGCGCGCTATTTGCGGCTTGGGTTGAACCAAGCCGGCGGCAAGCTGCCCCTGTTCGATGGCGATGGCCAGCGTATCCCGAGCCGTACCATCCAAAGCTGCATCGCCCATGGCTGGTGCGAGCCCTGGTTCCACAACCCCGCCAAGCCCGATTGGCTGGTCTGCAAGCTGACCGAGGCTGGTCGCCGCATTGCCGCGGCCAAGGATTCAACTTAAGAATTTAAGTCTTTCTAAGCCTTGGTTAACCAAGCCGGGCTAGCTTGGGGCGAGAATAAACTTCAACCATGGTTTCCAGGGATGTTGTTGATGGGCATGCTTTATGATCGCGCGCATCTTGCGGGTTTTACCGAAGGGGATTTGGATCTGGAGCACGCCCTATTGAGCGCCTTTTGCGCCAATGCGCGGGACTATCTCGACATCCTCATGCGGGCGCCCGCCGGCCAGGAATGGACCGACCAGGCGCACAAATTGAAAGGCGCCGCCAACAGCGTTGGCGTGTGGTCGGTGGCGCGCTGGTGCGCCCTGGCCGAGGACGAACCGGAAAAATTCATCAACGCCGATCAGCGGCAAAAGCTGGCGGACCATATTTTGGACGTCATCGCGCGGCTTGAGAATGCTATTTCTGGTAGTGCGCCGCTTGCGCCACCACAGCATATGCGATAGACCCGGCGTCGTCATCAAAGCTTGTGGGAGGCTTTTCTTGGTGGCCGACATGGACCTTGAGCGCTTGACCGTCTTGCTGGCCGAGGACAGCCCCTTCATCCGCTCCCTTCTCACCAATTCCTTGAAGGTGTTGGGCGTCGGCACGGTGATTGCGGTCGAGGACGGCGGCGCCGCGATCGAATTCATCCAAAAGGTCCACAAGGACCCGGTGAAGGCCGGCGTCATGGCGATCGACATCGTCATCACCAATTGGGAAATGTCGCCCGTGAATGGCATGATGCTGTTGCGCTGGATCCGGCGGCACAAGGATTCGCCCGACCGCTTCCTGCCGGTGATGATGATCACCGCCTATACGGAAAAGGCCCGGGTCACGGAAGCGCGCGACCTGGGCGTTCACGAAATGCTGGCCAAGCCCTTCACCATCAAGGCGCTGAGCGAAAAGCTGATGCTGGTGATCATGCGCAACCGCCAGTTCGTCCATACCAAGGACTATTTCGGGCCCGACAGGCGCCGCCAAGTGCTGCAATTTCATGGTCCTGAAAAACGTAAGCTCACCGACAAAAGCCCGGAGGTGGAGGTGGTGGTGCGTGGTTGAGAAAGCGAAAGTGCGGGTGCGTCTTTACCGCCGGCGCAATGTCTTGAAGGACAAGGTGGCGGGCCTTGCCGGCGGCAAGGCGGGCAATGATGCGGCACGACTGCCCGCCCTTGACCCCGAGGTCATGGCGCAGGCGGAAAAACTGTTCGAGGACATGGCCGAGGACTACCCCGATTGGGTCTCCGGCCTCATCACCCAGCTCAGCGACTTGCACCATCGCTGCGTCGACACGCCGGAGGAGCGGCGTCCCACCTTCGAGCGCATCGCCGGCATCGCCCATGACATGAAGGGCCAGGGAGGGACCTTCGGCTATCCCCTCATCACCGAATTTGCAAGCTCGCTCTATGATTTCGCCAACTTGCGCGGGCAATATAGCGACAACCAGGTGGAGATCATCAAGGCGCATATCGACGCCATGCGCGCGGTCATCCGCGAGCGCGTCTCGGGCGATGGCGGCGAATTGGGCGCGCAGCTGGCGCAAAGCCTCAAGGCGTCGATCGAGAAATACAAGGCATAAGGGGCGGCATCAAGCGCCGTTTATTCGACGATGACGGTGAGCGGCGCGGAGATGATCGGCGGGTCGTGCGGCCGATGGTTGGCATCGCCGAGAAGGAGCTGCAGCCGGTGCCGCCCTGGCGGCAAGTCAAGCACGGTCTCCGTCTGGCCGCCGCCGAAATGCCGGTGCTGGTCGTCCTTGGGGATGGCAAAGCGCATCGCCTCCTCACTCATTTGAGTATCGATCAGCAGGTGATGGTGGCCGGTCGCAGGCAAATCGACCCCGGCGGGGGCGATGCCATGGTCTTTGAGGCCGAACACTATTTTAAAAGGGCTGGTCAGCCGCTGGCCGTCCTCGATGTTGACGAAATAAACCTTGGGGCCGGCCTCTCCGTCGGGCTGGGTGCGATCGGCACTTGGGTGGCCGGCACGGTCACAGCCGGCAGCCACCAGGCCGGCGACAAGCAGCAGGGCAAGGGCGGGTCTCATGTCGGGTCTCCTTCGTCATTTTGCCGGCCATCTTGCCAACGGGCGCGCGCCGTCTCGTCCGTGCTCCGCGAGGCCACCCACTGTTCGCCGGCGCTTGAGGTTTCCTTTTTCCAGAAAGGCGCTTCGGTCTTCAAATAATCCATGATGAAGGAGGCCGCCGCGAACGCCGCCGCGCGATGGGCCGCGGCGATGGCGACGAGAACGATGGGCTCGCCGGGGCAGAGCCGGCCATGGCGGTGGATGATGATCCCGCCCAACAGCGGCCAGCGCTCTTGCGCCCTCGCGGCGATGCGGGCAAGCTGTTTTCCAGTCATCGCGGGATAGTGCTCGAGGGTTATGGCCTGGATCATGCCCTTGTCGTTTGTCCCTCGCACCAGGCCGGTGAAGCTGACGATGGCGCCAATATCGCTACGGCCATGGGAAAGCCGCGCCAGCGCGGCTGCGCTGTCGAAGGGCTCGGCCTGGACGATGACCTTGATCATCCGCCGGTCACCGGGGGGAAGATCGCGACTTCGTCGTCGGGCGAGACGGGGGTTCTAAGAGAGGCATGGTCCTGGGCGACTGCGACGCGGATGGCCGCACGCTGGCTCAAGGCCGCCCGGTAGCCCTCGCCGCGGCCCTCCAGCCAGTCAAGAAGGCTGGCGACATCGCGCACGCCCTGGGGCGGGGTCACGCTTTCCTCGGCCTTGCCGATCCGTTCCCTGACCCAGGCGAAATAAAGAAGGCGCATCGTCATGCTCCTCAAACCGGCCTTCAGGTCATGTGTTTCAAGCCGACGCGCAAATAATCATAGCCGGTGACCAGGGTGAAGAGGGCGGCCAGCCAAAGGCCGATGATGCCCACCTCGAAGGCCGGCAGATAGGGCGGCCGGGCCTCGGCGAGGATGAGCGCGCCAAGCGCCACCATTTGCACCGTGGTCTTCCATTTCGCAAGCTTGGTGACCGGCACCGACACCTTGGCCCCGGCGAGGAATTCACGCAAGCCAGAGACCATGATTTCGCGGCTCAGGATGATGACGGCGGCGATGACGTGAAAATCGTCCACCAGGCGCACCCAGACCAGCATGATGAGGACGGCGCCCACCATCAGCTTGTCGGCGATGGGGTCGAGGAACTGGCCCAGCTTGGAGACGGTGCCGGTGGCGCGGGCGAGAAAGCCGTCGAAAAAATCGGTAACGCCAGCAAGAACGAAAAGAATGAAGGCGATATAGCTGCCCAGCGGCTTGTCGAGATAAAAGGCGGCGACGATGATGGGCACCGCGAGGATGCGGGAGAGGGTGAGAAGATTGGGCAGGTTGAAGAGCATCGATGCCTGTGCCTTGGTGCTTGGAGGCATAAATTGATCCCTTTGACCGGGCGGGTCAACAGGCGGCGCGTCAGTCGCCGTGAAAATGGTCGTAAATGGCCCGCGCCATGGTGGCGGAGATGCCGGCGACCTTTTGCAAGTCCTCAACGCCGGCGGCGCTGACCGCGCGGCCGGAGCCGAAATGGTGCAGCAACGCCCGCTTGCGCGCCGCGCCAATGCCGGGCACCGCGTCGAGCGGCGAGGCGGTCATGGTTTTCGCCCGCCTGGCGCGGTGGCTGCCGATGGCGAAGCGATGCGCCTCGTCGCGCAGGCGCTGGACGAAATAAAGGACGGCGCTGCCGGGCTCAAGGCGCATGGGCGCGGCGTTCGGGCGGTGGAAAACCTCCCGCCCGGCGTTGCGCTCCGGGCCCTTGGCGATGGCGATGAGGGGGATGTCGCCGGCGATGCCCAGCTCTTCCAAGACGCCTGTCGCCGCGTTCAATTGCCCGGCGCCGCCATCGATCAGGATAAGGTCGGGCCAGTCCTCGCCCGCTTCCGCCGGCGCCTCGGCGCCAAGGCGGGCGAAGCGGCGCTGCATGACCTCGCGCAGCATGGCGAAATCATCGCCCGGGCTCATATCGGAAGATTTGATGTTGAATTTGCGATAGGCGTTTTTCATGAAGCCTTCCGGCCCCGCCACCACCATGGCGCCCACCGCATGGCGGCCCATGATATGGGAGTTGTCATAGATTTCGATGCGCTGGGGCGGCGCGTCGAGATCGAAGGCGTCGGCAAGCTCTGCAAGGAGCCTGGCCTGGGTGCTGCTTTCCGCCAGATGGCGCTCGAGCGCTTCCCGCGCGTTGCGCGCCGCAAGGTCGATGAGGCGACGCCGCTCGCCGCGCTGCGGCACGGCGAGCCGCACCTTGCGTCCGGCCTGCGCCGACAGGGCTTTTCTGAGAAGCGCCATGTCCGCCGCCGCCTCGGAAAGGACGATCTCGCGCGGCAGTGGCTTGTTCTCGTAAAACTGGGCGATGAAGGCGGCGAGGATGGCGTCGGCGCCGGCGTTTTTCTCATGCCGGGGAAAATAGGCGCGGTTGCCCCAGTTGAGGCCGCCGCGGACGAAAAACACCTGGACGCAGGATTGGCCGCCCTTGCTGGCGATGGCGATGGCGTCGGTCTCGGCAAGCCCGCTGAGGTTGATGTCCTGGCGGGCTTGAATATGGGTGAGGGCATGCAGGCGGTCGCGGTGCAGCGCGGCGGTCTCGAAATCAAGCCGGTCGGAGGCGTCTTGCATCGCCGCGGCAAGGGCTTTCTGGATCCCCTGGCTTTGGCCGCGCAGGAAGGCCTCGGCATCGGCCACCAGCCGTGCATAATCCTGCGCCCCGATGCGCCCGACGCACGGCGCCGAGCAGCGCTTGATCTGGTAAAGGAGGCAAGGACGGGCGCGATTGGCGAAAACGCTGTCCGAGCAGGAGCGCAACAGGAAAACCCGCTGCAGCGCGTTGAGGGTGCGGTTGACCGCGCTCGCTGAAGCGAAAGGGCCGAAATAGGCGCCGCCGATGTTCCGCGCGCCGCGATGCTTGGTGATCTGCGGCCAGGGATGGTCGCGGCGCAAAAGGATATGGGGGAAGGATTTGTCGTCGCGCAAAAGGACATTATAGGGCGCACGGTAGCGCTTGATGAGATTGGCTTCCAAAAGCAGCGCTTCCGCTTCGGTATGGGTGGTGACCACCACCATGGCGTGCGTTTGCGCCACCATGCGCCTGAGCCGGTCGCTGAGCCGTGCCGGCTGGGTGTAGCTTGTTACCCGCTGCCTCAGATTGCGCGCCTTGCCGACATAAAGCACGTCGCCGGCGGCATTCACCATGCGGTAAACCCCAGGCGTGCCAGGCAGGGTCTTGAGCTGGGCGCGGATGACGGCGAGCCCCGCGTCTAAACTCATCGCTGGCGTGCGCGGGGGTTTTGCAACCTGTTCCTTACGCCCCGTCGCGGGGGAAGGTGGGGTTTGCTCTGACCGCTGGCCGTCCGTCATGCCGTTAAGTCCATGTCCTGCAACGTCAATCTATTTTCCCCGCCAATTTATCCTGTCGCGCGCCGTCAAGCCTAGTGCTGCGGTTCCAACAGATGGCTCCCATCTGTTGGAGAAATCGCACCACAGATTCAATAACTTAGTGGTCCACTTTTCCCAAACGGATGGATTTATCCGTTTGGGGCGGACCACTAGCGCTCTTCGGATCCGAATCAACGCCTGGTGTTAACGCAGCCATGGCCGCTGACTTTTCCCAAAGAGCTGTGGAAAACTCTGTGCGAAAAATCCCGCCTGACGCGACAAAACCGCTGTAACACAAGCATCACACAACATTGCCCAATATTTAGGCATATTTTCTAAGTCATTGATTTATAAAGAGTAGAATATTTGTCAACCAAAGGAACGGGAAAATTTCAAGAAGCCATTTTTGATTATACAGCCGGCGCGCCGCGCCGCGCGGGCGATGTGAAAAAAAGCCCAGCGCCATCAAGCGATTGGCACATCGCGCGTGGGGGAAGCGTTAAGGACAGCCCGGCCGCTGGCGCTCGATTTCGACGCCGACGCTGGCCGCTTCCTTGATCGCGTTCAGCTTTTCCACCCGCACCCGCACCGCCAGCACGTCGGCAAGGCTCAAGGCCATGTCGGCGATCCGCTCGGCCAGGGTCTCGACGAGGTTGATATGGCCTTTTGCCAAGATGGCGCGGATGCCCTCGACGATCTTTTCATAACACACCACGTCCTCAAGGCGGTCGCCACGGAGCGCTTCCTTTTCGCGCACCTTAAGGTCGACATTGATGCGCACCTTCTGGCGCGCCGCCCGCTCGCGCTCATAGACCCCGATGGAGGCGTCCAGAATGAGGTCGCGGACGAACACATGACGGACCTGGCGGGCGCCATCGGCGATGCGGCGCTCTTCTGCTGTTGGTTGCAGATGATGGAGGGTGGCCATGGTTTGTCCTTCACTCCACGCCGATGACGTCGGGGGTTTGCCAAGCCAGATGCTGGCCGCCGTCGACCGCGATCATTTGCCCGGTGATCGATGGCGAGTCCAGAAGGAAACGCACGGCATCGGCGATTTCCTGCGGCGCCGCGCCGTGCCTTAAGGGCACGGCCGCGGCTTGCCGGGCGAAGCTGTCCGCGTCCTGCCGCGCGCTGGGCAGAACCGGGCCCGGGCCGACGCCGTTGACCCTGAGGCGTGGCGCCAGCGCTTGGGCGAGCGTCCGGGTCAAAGTCCACAGGCCGGCCTTGGAAAGGGTATAGGAAAGATAATCCGGGGTGAGCTTCCACACCCGCTGGTCGAGGATATTGACCGCCGCGCCCGTGCGCTCCTTGGGAAGCTGCACGGCGAGCGCCTGGATGAGGAGGAAGGGCGCGCGCAGATTGATGTTGAGATGGCTGTCCCAGCTTTGCCGTGACGCCGTGTTCCACTGGTCGCGGGCGAAGATGGAGGCGTTGTTGACGAGCGCGATCAGCGGCTCTCCAAGGCGGGCCGACGCCGTGCCGACAAGGCCCGTGGCCGCCGCCTCGTCGGCCAGGTCGGCCTTGAGGCTCACCGCCTTGCCGCCGGCGCTGGCAATCAGCGCCACCGTCTCTTCGGCCGCCGCGGACGAATGATGGTAATGAACCGCCACCCGCCAGCCGGCCTGGGCAAGGTCAAGCGCGATGGCGCGGCCGATGCGCTGGGCCGCGCCCGTCACTAAAACCGCGCCTGGTTGGTGCGTCATGGTTTCCGCCTTCACACCCCGTGCAGGTTCCCGCCGATGGCCGGCACGCCGTGCGCCAGCCAGGCGATATAGCTGACATAAATGACGATGAATGCAAGCCCCCCGAGGCGGCCCAAAACGCCGCGGCGCAAGGCGAGCGGCAAGAGGACGAGAGAAGCGGCCAGCATCACCCAGAAATCGAAGGCAAGGAACTGCGGGGTTACCGGAATGCGGCCAAACAGGCTGGAGAGCCCGAGAATGCCCATGAGGTTGAAGATATTGGAGCCCACGACGTTGCCGACCGCGACGTCGGCATGGCCCTTGAAGGCGGCGATGAGCGCGGTCGCAAGTTCAGGCAGGGAGGTGCCGATGGCGACAAGGGTAAGGCCGATGAAGGCTTCCGGCACGCCCAGCCGCCGGGCGATGGCGACCGAGCCGTCGATCAGCCAATGGGCGCCGAGAATGAGGCCGGCGAGCCCGCCGACCACCAAAAGCAGCGTTACCGGCCAGTCATAGGGGCGCAGGGGCAAGGCGTCGAAATCACTTAAAGTCTCCGCCGCCAGCCTTGGGTCGCGCCGCGCCCGGTAAAAGGATTCGACGATGAACACGCCAAGCAGGGTGACGAGGATGAAGCCATGCCAGTAAGCAATGGCGCCGGTCGCGCCAAGGGCGATCACCAGCATGCTGGCGCCCAGCATATAAAGGACATTGCGGGTAAGCCCCGGGGTGGCGAAGCGGATAGGCTGGATCAAGGCCGGCACGCCGATCACAAGGAGGATATTGGCGGTGTTGGAGCCCACCACATTGCCCAGCGTCAAGGTGGGAACGCCGGCGACGACGCCATCGATGCCGACCACCAGTTCCGGCGCCGAAGTGCCGAAGGCGACGACCGTAAGACCGATCGCCAGGGGCGGGACGCCCAGGCGTTGGGAGAGCGAGACCGCGCCCCGCACCAAGCCGTCACCAGACAGGACCAGGAGGGTCAAGCCCGCCGCGACCAGAAAATAGTCCATGCACCGTCCTTGGCTGATGATGCGGCGATCGAGGGCCGCGCGTGCTTAAGGTGGAACCGCCTCAAAATTCCTCATGCCTGATATATTGCGAAAGCCGTATATTTCAAAGAGGCTCGGCGCCGCGTCACTGATTCCCCGCCAGCCGCGCCAATACCCCAAGCGCTTCTTCCACCGTCCAGCCTTGGTCGATGAACCAGGAAAGCGCAGGCCCGCGCCACCCCGCCTTACGCCAATCGATGCGGCCCGCGGCGTTAAAGCGCACGCCTTCGCAGCCAAGCAGCCTTTTTTGCGCCGCGGGGCCTTCGCCGGGACGTGGGCTGATCTCGCCGCGGGCATTCACCACCCGATGCCAGGGAGTTGCGTCCTCTTCGCCAACCGCGGCAAGGGCAAAGCCCACATGGCGGGGCGTCACGCCGCGCAGGCAGCGCGCCACGTCGCCATAGCTGGCCACCGCGCCCGCGGGGATGAGGCGCACCACCGCCCGGATACGCGCATGCTGCGACATCGCTTTTTTCCCGTTATCCCGCCGCGAGCGATAGAGCATTTTCCAACCAAACGGATCCCGGTTGGTTGTAGAAAATGCGGTAAAAACAAAGACCTGGAGCAAAATAGCGATTCAGATAAAACGCATTTTGCTCTAGGGTCCGGACCCTAGTTTTTAGAAGCCGAGTTGGGCGAGGCAAGCCCCTTGTCAATATTGATATTTAGATATATATCATACAGATATATTGTCTGAGGAGGATAAGCGATGGCGCGTCTCGTGCTGCTGGCTTTGGGGGGCCTGTTCCTTTTGCTTGGGCTGCTCTTCGCCCTGTTGCCGATGGTGCCCTTGGGGCTTCCCTTCATCGTCCTGGCGCTCATTTGCCTGATGCCCGTCTCCCGCCGCGTGCGCGGTGTGGTGATAAGCGCGCGACGCCGCTGGCGGCCGGTGGATAGCGGGGTTCAAGCGCTCACCCGCTCCCTCCCCAGCCCCTATCGGCGAATTTTACGCCAAACCGACCCGGGACATTTCTGACCGGGGGCGTTGTCGCGGCAAGCCGAACTGCAAGACAGCACGTGCTGTCATGGCCGACAATGTCGCCATCTTTTCCGCCCTGACGGGGAAGGGGGTCAGCCGATAACCTTCAGATTATCGGCGGCCATGCGTCCGTTGCGACCCTCAATGAGGTCATAGGACAGGCGCTGGCCTTCTTGAAGGCTGGTTAATCCTGCTTTTTGCACGGCTGAAATATGCACAAAGGCATCTTGCTCGGAGTCATCCGGCTTGATGAAGCCGTACCCCTTGGTGGCGTTGAACCATTTCACGGTTCCTTGCGACATCAGTGCGATCCTCGACTGCCAGCTAGCCCAACCAGCATGGCCGAAAGCCGGCCATACCTCGACCGCGTGCAAACCCCCAGCCTAGCCGGCAAGTCCGCATGCGAGCGTCTCCATCATCCTGATGCATCGCCGGGCCCAAGTCAAATGGACACCTTAAAGAACCGCCCTTTTGTGCTCTGACTTCCTCGCCGCTCGGCTGCGCTCCTCAAATATGGCTATATATTCTGCGGTGCTCGCCTTCGCGGCTCCTGGTCGGATCAGTAAAATCTTCGGTTCTTCGAAGTGTCCAGCCTCCTTATCACCATTCTCAAGCAGGCTCTTCGAGGCGCTCAGATGGCGGCTATGGCTGTATACGCATCAAGTCAGCACGGGTCTGGCCATTGACCTTAAGGACTCCCTCGCGCAAGCTCCATTGCGACAGATAGCGCCCGTTTCCCGGCTGGATGAGATCTTTATCCCTTAACTCGTTGAGAAGGGCATTGGCTGCCGCGTCGATCTCTACCGGCGCCAAGGCCTCGCCCTGCCGCCGCAGCTTTCTTTCCGCGGCGATGCGAGCGAGGGCCATGGCATGGACCTGGGTCATGTCCACTGTCGCCTCGGCGTCGATGGCGCGCGCGATGGCCGGCAGACGCTCTTCATCGACGGGCCCGTCATAGCGGATGCCGATGGCAAGCTTTGCTTCGCTGCGCCCTTGCGGGGTGGAAAGGCCGAATGGGTCGATGACCAAATGCGGGCCGGCGGCCAGGAAGCGCCGACCGACTTCGCCAAAGGCCTTGCCATAACTTTCCATTAAAGCCCGGCTATCGATCGCTCTGTCGCCGCTAAAGCTAGGTTTGGCAGCGGCGGCGATGAGGCCGAGATAGTCTTCATAGGCGGCCTTGTCGATGCCTTCGGCAGAGCCAGCAAGGATGATGTCACTGAAGCGCGCCTCTCCCAAGCGAAGGGCGGCGAGGGCATAACGGAAGCGGGAGGCGAAGGTGGCGCCATCGCCCATGAGGCGGGCATCGCCAGACAAGGCGAGGCCTTCGAGAGAAAATTCCTTATCGTCCTTCAACCGCGCGCTTAAAGAGGCAAGGCTTAGCGCGGCATCGCCCAGCCATAAATGCGGCCCGGCGGCGGTCAAGTCCATGTCACCGGTGAGGGCGTCAAGGCGGATCCAATGCTTGTCCTCGCTGCGAACCTCCAGGCCGGGCACGGCGAAGGCGGCGCGCACCCGGCTCATGTCCAACGGCCAGTCAAGGCGGGCCTGAAAACCTTTCCAGCTCACCGCTGCGTCGCTCAGCGCGATCTCGGCCGCGGCGGACTTCCAGCGGGAAGCGATAGCGCCGCCAAAGCCCAGCGTCGTCATGCCCTCAAGGCGCAAGGGGGCAAGCAGCGGCTTGTCTTGCGCCGATACATCGAGATGGTCGGCAAGGGCGATGGGCGCGTGGGCGATGCGGGCAAGGCCAAGGCCGGGGCGGGGTGACCAGAAAACCGGTCCGTGTTGGGCGCGCATGGCCACTGGCAAGGTCACCCGCGCTTCGTCCTCGGGGATTCCAGGGCGTTGGTTTATGGGGAGGACATAAGAAAAGCTGCCTTCGATCTGGGAGTGAAACCAGCCCCGCGCCACCTTGAGATTCAACGCCGGCCGATAAAGCGCGACATAAAGATTTTCGCTGTCCGCAAAGGCTTGCGCCGACCAGGCGTTAAGCCGCGCCTCCAACTGGCGCCCGGCCAGC
The DNA here is from genome assembly GCA_049324415.1 of Pseudomonadota bacterium. Taxonomy (GTDB): domain Bacteria; phylum Pseudomonadota; class Alphaproteobacteria; order Sphingomonadales; family CAKZYD01; genus JBMOOS01. The sequence continues at coordinate 83,278 of JBMOOS010000021.1, read as the reverse complement.
CACGGTCCGCCGAGAAGGACGAGCGCCACCACCCCGGCAAGGCCCGCGCCCAGCCCCCATTTCATTTTCATACAGCCCCCATAAAATTTTTTCTCGCCCCCAACGCTGCCTTGAGCCTAGAGCGTTTTCAGCAAAAGTGTGAGCGGTTTTGCTGGGTTTTAAAACGCGATAAATCAAGACTTCTAGAGCCACGTTCAACGACTCTGATTGAGATGAACGTGCTCTAGGCGCAGGGTGGGCATGAGACAATGGCCGATTGCTCTTACTTCATATGAGCTTTAGATAAGTTTGCCGGGGTTCATGATGCCCTTGGGGTCGAGCGCCGCTTTGACCCGGCGCATGAGGGCGCATTTTTCCGGCTGGTAATGGGCAAGCTCCTGGCGTTTCAGGACGCCGATGCCATGCTCGGCGGAGATCGAGCCGCCATGGGCGATGACCAGGTCGTGCACCAGGCGGTTGATGGCGCTCCATTGCGCGCGAAACGCCTGCGGCTCGGCCGCTTCCGGCTGTTGCAGGTTGAAATGCACATTGCCATCGCCGATGTGGCCGAAGGCGAGCACCCGCACCCCGGCTATGGCACCGGCGCAGGCTTGGGTCGCCTCGGCGATGAAGGCGGGCAGGGCGGCGACCGGCACCGAGACGTCGTGCTTGATGGACACGCCGTCGGCGCGCTCGGCCTCCGAGATGCTGTGGCGGATCCGCCATAAGTTCTCGCCCTGCCAATGGGAGCTGGCGATGGTCCCGTCGAGGATAAGGGCGTGGTCAAGGCCGATGGCCAGCAGCTCCTCGAGGCGGGCGCGCAAATCATCCTTGGCCCGGGACGAGGCAAGATCCATCAGCACATACCACGGGTGCGCCCTCGCCAGCGGGTCGGCGGTCGCCGGAATATGCTTCAGCACCAGCTCCAAGGCGAAGCGGGGCATCAATTCAAAGCTGGAGACGGTCTCGCCGCCGACTTCGCGCGCCAGCGCCAGAAGCTTGACGGCGGCGGCGGGGCTCGGCACCGCGGCCAGCGCAGTGGCGCGGGTTCTTATGGCGGGGAACAGCTTCAAGGTCGCCGCGGTGATAATGCCCAGCGTTCCCTCGGCGCCAATCAAAAGTTGCTTGAGGTCATAACCCGTATTGTCCTTGCGCAAGCCGCCAAGGCCCCGCCACAGGGTGCCGTCGGGCAACACCGCCTCGAGCCCCAGCACCAAATCGCGCATGGCGCCGTAACGCAACACCGCGACGCCGCCGGCATTGGTGGACACAAGGCCGCCGATTTGCGCCGAGCCCTCGGCGCCGATGGAAAGGGGGAAAAGCCGGTCGGCGGCGGCCGCCGCCGCTTGCGCCTCGGCAAGGGTGAGCCCGGCCTCCACCGTCATCGTGTAGTTCATGGCGTCGATGCCGCGCACCGCGCGCAAGCGGGACAACGAGACCATCACCTGCTCGCCCGAAGCGTCGGGAATGCCGCCGCCGACAAGGCCGGTATTGCCGCCCTGCGGGACGAGGCGGATGCCATATTCGTCGGCGCAGGCAACGATGCGCCGCACTTCGTCCGCCGTCGCCGGCTTGAGCAGCATGGCGCAGGCGCCGCGATGAAGCCGGCGCCAGTCCTCAAGATGCGGCGCCATGTCGTTGGCGTCGGTGGTCCAGCCCTTGGGGCCGACGATGCGGCGCAAGCGTTCCATGGCTTGGGCGGGCGGTTTCATGGGTCCGGACCCTAGCGTTTTGCCGCCGCCCGCGCCAGCCGGTCGTTGATGGCCCGGCCCAGCCCTTCCTGGGGGATGGGGGCAACCGCGATGGCGCTGGGGTGCATCGCGTCCAAGGCATGCAGGCTGGCGAAAAGATTGGCCGCCGCCTCGCGCAAATCCGCGCTGGGCGAGAGGTTGATGTCGCCTTCGATGGCGCCGAAGCCCAGGAGCTTCTCTCCAGCCCGTGCGCGCGTGGCGGCGCGCCGCAGCGGGGCGTGGGGCGCGTAATGCTGGGCAAGCTGGCCCGGCGATTTCACCCCCTTGCCGGCGGCGCGCACCGGTTGGCCAAGGGTTTGGGCCAGCGCTTCTTGCGTCACCGCCCCGGGGCGCAGCAGGAAGACCGCGTCCGCCGTCACTTCCACCACCGTCGATTCAAGGCCGATGACGCATGGCCCGCCATCGAGGATGAGGTCAACCCCGTCCCCCAGGCCTTTAGCGACATGGAGGGCGGTGGTCGGGCTGAGGCGCCCCGAAGGGTTGGCCGAGGGCGCCGCCACCGGCTTGCCGAAGGCGGCGAGCAGCTGGCGCGCCACGTGATGAGCGGGCGCCCGGATGGCGATGGTGTCAAGGCCGGCGGTGACCAGCGGGTGCACCGGCGCATGCCTGCGCTTGGGCAGGACCAGGGTGAGGGGGCCTGGCCAATAACGCTCGGCGAGCTTGACCGCGAGCGGCGGGAAATCGGCGAGCGCCGCCGCCGCCACGATATCGGGGACGTGGGAGATGAGGGGGTTGAAGGCGGGGCGGCCCTTGACCTCGAAAATACGGGCGATCGCCAGGCCGTTGGCGGCGTCCCCGGCAAGGCCATAGACGGTTTCGGTGGGAAGGCCCACAAGGCCGCCGGCCTGCAACACCGCCACCGCTTGCCGCATGGCGGCGGGGCTGGGCTCGACGATTTTGGAAATGGCGCTCGCTTTCGTCATCCTCTCGTTCGCCTTGCCCTTCTTCGCATCGCGCCATAACTTAGAGCATTTTCAAGCGAAGTGGGAACCGGTTCGCGTGAAGGAAATGCGACCAAATATATGATGCTCGTGGAGTTTTGGAATTTGACATTTGATACGGCGCATGCCCCACACGGGGATCAAATGTCAAATTCGCTCCACGAGCGGGCGCGAAAGCCCGCGGGAACGGGAAATGTGGATAAAGGACCCATGCCATGAGCTATGCCGCGCCGCTCGACAGGATGCGCTTCACCCTCGATGCCGTCTGCGACCTTGATGACCTGACGCGCCAGGGCTTTCCCGACCTTAGCCGCGACCTTGTGGCGGCGATCCTTCAGGAAGCGGGCAAGTTCGCCGCCGGCGTCTTCGCCCCCTTGAACCGGGTGGGGGATGCGCAAGGCTGCGTGTTGGAAAACGGCGTGGTGCGCACCCCGGAGGGGTTCAAGGCGGCGTATAAACACTTCGTCGAAGGCGGATGGAACTGCCTTTCGGCGACCCCCGATTATGGCGGGCAGGGGCTTCCCTTCGTGCTGCAGACAGCGGTGCAAGAAACCATCACCTCGGCCAACATGGCCTTTTCGCTGTGCCCGCTGTTGAGCCAGGGGGCGATCGAGGCCTTGAGCGCCCATGGCAGCCCTCGACAGAAGGCGACCTATCTGCCCAAGCTCATCTCCGGCGAGTGGACCGGCACCATGAACCTTACCGAGCCGCAGGCCGGCTCCGACGTCGGCGCCCTCAAAACCCGGGCCGAGCCCGTCGGCGATGGGCGCTATAAAATCAAGGGCACCAAGATTTTCATCACCTGGGGCGAGCACGACTGCGCCGAGAACATCATCCATCTGGTGCTGGCGCGCCTTCCCGGGGCGCCGCCGGGGACCAAGGGGATATCGCTGTTCCTGGTGCCGAAATTCCTGGTCGAGGAGAATGGCGCGCTGGGCAAGCGCAATGATTTAAGGTGCGTCAGCCTGGAGCACAAGCTGGGCATTCACGCCTCGCCCACGGCGGTGATGTCTTACGGCGACAATGACGAGTGCATCGGCTGGCTTATCGGTGGGGAAAACCGCGGCATGGCGGCGATGTTCACGATGATGAACAACGCCCGCATCGGGGTCGGGCTGCAAGGCGTCGCCATCGCCGAGCGGGCCTATCAGGCGGCGGTACACTACGCCCGCGAGCGGGTGCAGTCGGCCAAATTCGGCAGCCCCAGCCGCGCCCCGGTGGCGATCATCGAGCATGCCGACGTGCGCCGCATGCTGATGACCATGCGCGCCCATACCGAGGCGGCGCGCGCCATCGTCTACCGCACCGCCGCCGCCGTCGACTGGGCGCATCATGGCGGCGACAAGGAGACCCGGGAGGCGGCGCAGGGGCTCGCCGATTTGCTGACGCCCATCGCCAAGGCCTATGGCACCGATGTCGGGGTTGAGGTCGCCTCGCTCGGGGTCCAGGTCCATGGCGGCATGGGCTATATCGAGGAGACCGGCGCCGCCCAGCATTATCGCGATGCCCGCATCGCCCCCATCTACGAAGGCACCAACGGCATCCAGGCGCTCGACCTGGTGGGCCGCAAGCTGGCGATGGACGGCGGCGCGCATTGGCAAAACCTCGTCGCCGACATGGCGGCCTTTGCCAAGGCGCTGGCCGCCGATAAGGGCGCGCTCGCCGGCCTTGCCCCCTATCTTGAGGATGCACTCGCCGCGCTCGCCGCCGCCAGCCGCTGGCTGATGGACAAGGATATGGGAAGCGCCGACCATGTGGCGGCGGCGGCAAGCCCCTATCTGCGCCTGTTCGCGCTGACGCTGGGCGGCCATCTCTTGGCGGTGGAAGCGCGGGCGGCGCAGGCGCAGCTTGCCGCCGGCGCGCCCGAAAAGACGCTATTTCACGCCAAAATCGCCACTGCGCGCTTTTTCGCCGAGCAAATCTTGCCGCAAGCGCCGGCGCTTCTCGGTCTGGTGACCCGCGGCGGCGATGGACTTTATGCCTTGAGCGCCGAGGCGCTCGCGGGGTAAATTATCCCGCTTGAGAGGCTATTCTTTAGGGTGCGTGGCGTCGGTGTTGGGGCAACAGCGTCAAGGGGGGCGTCATGGTGAAATGGCTGGCTTGCGGGTTGGTTCTGGGCGTTGCGGTGGGAAGCGCCTCCTTGGCCCAGGACGTGACCTGGCAGGAAGCCAACCGCCGCTCCGCTGCTTTCGTCGAGGAAGGCGACCTGGAAAAGGCCGCCGCTTTCGCGGTGCAAGCGGTTACCCTTTACCCCCGGCAAAGCCAGGCCTATCAGCCCCGCAATCATGCCCAGCTTCTTCTCAACGCGGTCGATGCGACGCAGCGCGCCACGGGGCACAAGCAAGCCCGCCAAGTCCTGCTCGAAGGGATAAAAAGCATCGAAGGCAAGGCCGGCGATGACAGCGAGGTCCTCATCGCGTTGTGGCAGGAAGCCGGGCGCCTAAGCCTGCGGCAGGATGCAATCAATACCGGCGATGGCTATTTCAAGATCGCTTATGGGAAAGCCGAAAAGCTTTTCGGCGAAAACGATCCGCGGGCGATCCTGGCCATGATCAAATGGACCAACGCGCTGCGCTTCTGGCACGGCGGCGAATGGGCCCAGATGAAGCTGAACACCGCGCGGCGGCGGGCCTTGTCCTTGGGCGAGGACAACCTCGTGCTGCTCCATATCGACCTTTTGCTCGCCAAGCTGAAACTGGAACGGGGCCTGGAAAAAAGCGCCATCAAGGCCTATCAGGACTTGATCGAGCGCCTGGAGCAACGCCCCGACCGCGACCTCGACTTGTTGCAGACCTCCTATGGCCAGCTTGCCCATGCCTATGGCGAGGTTGGCGACGAAGCGGCCTTGGACGCGGTGGTCACCCGTCTTGCGACGCTTTTTCCGCAAGAAGATGGTGACATACTGCCACTGATTCGCGCCCAGCCGCGTTACCCCTTCGTGGCACGGGCCAGCGGCGGCGAGGCGTGCGTGGTCGTTGAATTCACCATCGATGAAAAGGGCCGTGTTGTGGACCCCAAAATTCTCGAAAACAATGGGGCTGCAGCTTTTGCGGACGCCGCCCTCGAAGCGCTCAAGAAATGGCGCTACAAACCCTTCGTCGCCGACGGCAAGCCAGTGGCGAAACCGGGCGTCCAAACCCGATTCAATTTCGAGATAACGGACTCTTGAGCCCAGGGTTCAGCGCCGCGGCGCGCGGCCCTTCATCCCTTACCCTAACGCCGGCCCAGCTTGAGCCCGGGAATGAGGCCGGCGACGCGGCGCTTGTAGGCGGCATAGGCGTCGCCGTGCCAGCGCATCAGGTCCTTTTCCTCATAGGCCACGCCGATCAGAATATAGACGGTCATGCCGGCGGCAAAGACGAGGTGGCCGACGGTCATGGTCGGGATCGCCCAAAAGGCGATGAGAAAACCGAAATAGATCGGATGGCGCACCAGCTTGTAAAAGGCGGTCTCGCGGAATTGCGGCGGCGTGTAAGGCCGGCCGGTGAAATTGAGCCAAGCCTGGCGCAAGCCGAACAGATCAAAGTGATCGATCATGAACGTCGCAAGCAGCACGGCCAGCCAGCCGGCAAGCGATAGACCGATAAGGACCATGCGGGCGATATCGTCTTCGACCTGCCAAACCGTGCCGGCGACCGGACGCCATTGCCAAAACAGCAGCACCAGCGCCAAGCTGGCGACCAGAACATAGGTCGAGCGTTCTGCCGGGCGGGGCACGATCTTGGTCCACCGCGCCTTGAATCCCTCACGCGCCATCACCGAATGAGAAATGCCGAACACAGCGATCAGCGCAAGGTCGATCAGCACCGCCGGAAGCAAGTCGCCGCTGGGGCCAGGTCCGTTGATGGTGCGCGGCACGACGTTGCCTTCGACGAATCCGATGAGGTAAAGAAACGTCGCAAAGAATACGACGTAGCAGATCAGTGCATATACTAGAATTAGCAGCCGTCCCATTTTCGCCCCCCCAACAATTATTTGCAAGAAGGCTACATGTGCCAACAAATATTTCCAAGCTATTTTTACCGCTCGATCCACACTGGCGTCGCCTTGAAGGCCGGCGTCTTCGAGCGCGGGTCCACCGCGGTCCCGGTCAACACATTGGCTTCGGGGAAATAGGCCATCACATTGCCCGGCGGCAGGTCGAAGGGATGGACGGCAAGGGCTGTCATCACGCCCTGGGCCGAGCGCATGTCGACCTTGTCGCCCGCCTTCACGCCCAAATCCGCCATGTCCTCCTCGTTCATCATCACCACCCAGCGGCTGGTGGCGCCGCGATAGCTGTCGCGCGCCTCGTAAATGATGGTGTTGAACTGGCCCTCGCTGCGCACCGTTGCAAGAAGGAAGGGCGCGTCGGCCGCGATCGCCGGCATGGGGACCAGGGGAAAGCGCGCCCGGCCGTCCGCGGTCTTGAATTCCGGCGCATGCATAAGGCGATTGCGGACATGGAATTCGCGCCTGGCGACATCGATGTCGGCAAGCGCCTCCATGCCCGGGACGATATGGGCGATGGCGTTGCGGATATGGCGGTGGGCGGCGAAGGCGGCGAAATCGATGGCATGGCGGGGCAGCAGACGGTTGCCCAGATCGGCCAGGATCGCCACCTCCGGCCGCGCCGTGGCGAGCCGGGTGATGCCGCCGTCCGATAAGCGCACGTAGTTGAACATCGATTCCTGGCTGGTCGGCTGCCATTCCTCGTCCCGGGCGGTGACCGGGAGGATGAGGCTTTCGCCGTTATCGACGCCGCACACATGGCCGCGGTTGAGGGTGGTGGTAAGAAACAGCTTGAAGCCGATCTTGTCGAGGGCCCGCGCCGCCCACGCGCTGTCGGGGGTGGCGCCGTAAAGATTGCCGCCCATGATGACGGCGGCGTCGATCTCGCCCCGGTCGGCGGCCTGGCAGGCGGCCATGGTGTCGTAGCCGGGCTCGCGCTCGAAGCGGGCGCCCAGCTTTTCCTCCATGCGGGTGAAAATATCGGCGCTGAGGACCGGCTTGACGCCGATGGTGCCGATGCCCTGGATGTTGGAATGGCCGCGCAAGGGCAAAAGCCCGGCGCCGCGTTTTCCCACCATGCCGCGCAGCAATGCAAGGGCCGCGATCATCTCCACATTGTCGACGCCATTGCCGTGGTGCGTCACCCCCATGCCCCAGGCGAAGACGGCGTTTCTCGCGCTCACATAGGCGCGCGCCGCCGCCTCGATGCGCGGCCGTGGGACGGCGCAAGCGGCGGTGATGGCCTCCCAGCCCGTGGCCGCGATGTCGGCGGCGAAAGCCTCGTATCCGGTTGTGTGGCGGGCGATGAAATCGCCATCACCACCGCCTTGGGCGATGACCGCCTTGGCCAGGCCCTTCAACAGCGCGACGTCGCTGCCGATGCGCGGCTGCAGATAGTCCGAGGCGATCCAGCTCCCGCCCGATATCATCGATGTCGCGCTCTTGGGTACGGCGAAGCGCACCAGCCCCGGCTCCTTTGCCGGGTTGATGACGATGACCATGCCGCCGCGCTCGCGGCACGCCTTCAGCTTGTGGATGAAGCGGGGATGGTTGGACGCCGGGTTGGCGCCGATGACGAAAATGAGGTCGCAGGCATCGAGGTCGGCGAGCTCCACCGTCGCCGTGCCGGTGCCGATGGTGGCGTCCAGGGCGACGCTGGTCGCCTGGTGACAATAATAGGAGCAATTGTTCACATTGTTGGTCCCCCAGGCGCGGGCCAGCAATTGCAGCAAAAACCCCGCTTCGTTGGAGGACCGGCCCGAGGAATAGAAAAAGCTGCGCCCGGGGGTGGTGGCGCCCAAGCGCTCCGCGGCGCGCGCCAGCGCCCAGTCCCAATCGACGGGGCGGTAGCGGTCGTCGCCCGCCGCCTTGTGGATCGGCGTCGCGAGGCGGCCGAGATGCTCCAGCTCGTGGCCATCGAGGGCGCGCAAGTCGGCAAGCGAATGGGTGAACACTTGTTTCGGGATGGCGGGCTGGATATCGGTCGATTGCGCTTGCACCGACTTGTTGCACACCGCGGGGAATGCGCCCAATTCGTCGGTCATGCCGCCGCGCTGGCCGCCCATGCCAAGGCCGCAGGCCTTGCAGGCGTTTTTGGCGCCGAGCGCCTTGGCGGTGTCGAGAAGCCCGATGCGCTGGGCGGTGGCCAGGGTGTAGAGCACCTTTTTCGCCCCGCCGCCAACGATGGGCGGGCGCTTGGCTTTCTCCGGCGAGGGGCTTGGCTTGTCCATGGCCGCGAGCTTAGCGCAAGGCGGCGGCGCCGTTAAGCGCTGGTAAAATGCGCGTCAAGCCGCGGCGCGGGCTCGGCGGCGACCCGGCCTTCACCTGCAAGCTTGATGAGATGGGCCAGCACCGACTGCGCCGCCGCCGGGTGAAGGGTCTTGGGCACCCCGGCATAAAGCCGGGCGACGATATCAGGGATGGTGCCAACGCCAGACTCTACGCAGTCCATAATCGCCGCCTCGCGCGCTTGGCGGTGGGCGATGAGGGCGGCGATGAAGGCCTGGGGCGCCATCACCGGTTGGCCATGGGTGGGAATGAGGCTCGCCGGGGCAAGCCTTGCCACCCGCTCAAGGCTCGCCATATAGGCCGCCATGTCGCCATCGGGCGGGGCGATGACCGAGGTCGACCAGCCCATGATATGGTCGCCGCTGAAAAGGGCGTTCTCCTCGCGCCAGTGATAGCACAGATGGTTGGCGGTGTGGCCTGGCGTTGCCATGGCGCCGAGCGTCCAGCCCGGCCCTTCGATCGCCTCGCCATCGCGCAACACCCGGTCGGGGCGATAGTCCTGGTCGACCGCTTCCTCGAGCGCGGATGGCGTCTCGTCGGTCTGTGCCGGCCGGGCGCAGCCGAGGATGGGGGCGCCGGTCGCTTCTTTGAGCAGGCGCGCCGCCGGCGCGTGGTCGCGATGGGCGTGGGTAATGAGGATATGGCTTAGCTTCTCGCCCTTGATGGCCGCCGTCAGCGCCGCCACATGGTCCGGCAGGCAAGGGCCGGGGTCGATGATGGCGACAATGCCCTCGCCGACAATGTAGCTTCCCGTGCCGGTATAGGTGAAAGGGCCGGGATTGGCCGCCACCACCCGGCGCAAGACGTGGCGCGGGCGATAGACAATGCCGGGGCGGCTGTCGGGGTCGAGGACGAAGGGGATGGCCATGGCTATTTCCCGGGCGTTTAGCTGCGGGTCGTCCGCTGGCGCGACTGTGGCGACAAAGGCGGGCGCGGTCAAGAAAGCGGCGGCAAGTTAACCATCATTCCTCCCGCCGCGGCGGGGATATGGGCGGTGATTTAAGCCTTTGGTAAGCCCGAATGGGTAATCAAAAAGACCAACAACGATGATCATATGTCACGAGGTCACCCAATGCGGGGCAAAGCCATGGTGAGCTTGGGGTCACGGCTCAACCGCCTCATCATGCTCGCGATGCTGCCGCCGGTGCTCGTGCTGCTTGCCTCATCCATCTACAGCTATCACCAGCGCCGCCAGCACGCGCAGGCGGAAGCGGAGCTGGTGAATAATTTCATCGCCGGCCGGTTCGCGCATCTGACCGGGCTTGGCGGCCGTTTCTTGAGGGTGGCGGCGCAATTCAAGGAAGTGCGCGCCGGCTCGCGCGCCGAGTGCACCGCCTTTCTGTCACGCGTAATGCCGCCGGCGCCGCCCTTCATCGGCACGGTCAAGGTCGACGCCCAAGGCAATGTGCTGTGCAGCAACTATCCCCTCAAGGATGATGTCAATGTTTCCGCGGTGCCCGGCTTCGCTGCCGCCTGGGCGCGCTCCGACACCACCGTCTTGCCGGTGATACGCAACCTGAGGACCGGCACCCCGGTGCTCGCCGTCACCCGGCGCTTCGCCGGCGAGGCGGGAGAAGCGCCCTACATGCTGGCGATGGGCGTCGATCCGGCGTGGGCCAGCGCGGCGATGGTCGAGCACGCGCTTCCCGAAAGCTATACCATGACCGTCCTCGACGCCCAGGGCCGGGTCTTCATGCACTATCCGGACCCGCAAGACTGGATCGGCCGGGCAACGGTTGAGAACGGCGGCCAGCCGATCCTTTCCCTTGACGCCATGCGCCGCCGCCTGGATGCGCTGATCGGCGCGGACCGGCTGTTCACGGTAAGCGACATCGGCGTTCCCGGAGCGCCGCTTTACGCCGCGCTGAGCCAGTCGCGGGCCATCGCCTACGCGCCCGCCAACCACTATCTGGCGCTCAGCCTTGCCGCCATCCTGCTGGGCGGCATCGGGTTCATGGCGGCGACGCGCACCGCGGCGCGCGGGCTCATCCAGCGCCAGTTCGGCCATCTGGTCGCGACTGCGCGGCAACTGGGACAGGGCGACCTCGGGCAACGCGCGCGCCTCGATGATCCGCCGGAGGAATTCGCCCAGCTTGCCGAGGCGCTGAACGGCATGGCGCAGGCCCTGGAGGCGCGCGACGGCGATTTGCGCAAATTGTCCCTGGTCGCCTCATCGAGCACCAATGCGGTGTTCATCGCCGACTGCGATTTCCGCTTCGAATATGTCAACCAGGCCTTTGCCGATGCGCTGGCGACGACGGTGAAGGCCTGCCTGGGGCGCACCCCGGTCGAGGTCGCGCCCTTGGCCGAGGAGCAGCGCCGCCTCATCCTCCAGGCCCGCCGCCAGCTCCTTGCCGGCGAAGCGACGCAGGTCGACTGGCAAAGCTACCGCAAGGACGGCGCCCGGGTGTGGATGAGCTACACCCTGCAGCCGGTCATCGACAATCATGGCCGCACCACCCAGTTCGTCGGCATCGGCACCGATATCACCGAGCGCAAGACCTTGGCGGAAAACCTGCTCCGCGCCGAGGAAATCGCCTCCATCGGCCACTGGCAGGTCGATGTCGCGACGGGCACGCTCACCTGCTCCGAACAGATCAGCCGCAGCCTCGGGCTATCCCACAACCAGACGGCCTTCGACCTTAAGCGGGTGCTGCAGATCTATCACCCGGACGACCGCGCCTTTGTGCGCGCCGCCTTCGAGGAGACGGTCGCCAACGGCACGCCGCTTGCCTATGAGCGCCGGATCATCGATCCAGCGGGGGAAATCCGCTATCTTCGGGTCAAGGCCGAATGCGACCTCGATGAAAACGGCAAGGTGCGCCGCGTCTTCGGCGTCTCGCAGGATATCACCGAAGCGAAGGAAGCGGAGGCGGCGCTGCTCATGGCGCGCGCCGAGGCCGAGCGCGCAAGCAAGATGAAGACCGATTTCCTCGCCACCATGAGCCACGAGATCCGCACTCCGATGAATGGCGTTCTCGGCATGGCGGATCTGTTGAAGGAAACGCCGCTCAACGCCGAGCAGCGGCGCTATGTCGATACCATCGTGCTTTCGGGAAAGGGGCTGTTGACCCTGATCAACGACATCCTCGACCTTTCCAAGCTCGAGGCCGGGCGCGTGCAGCTCGAAAAGGAGCCATTCTCCATCGCCGGCCTGATGGACGAAGTGCTGGCCTTGATGTCGGTCAACGCGCGCAAAAAAGGCCTTGTCATCAGCCAGTCCTATGCCAACGATCTGCCCGATGTCGTGATCGGCGACATTCAACGTCTGCGCCAGGTGCTGGTCAACCTCATCGGCAACGCCATCAAGTTCACCGCCGAGGGCCGGATCGACATCGCCGTCACCGCCTTGGCCGAGCGCGAGGACGCGCGCCTTTGCCTCGAGTTCAAGGTCAGCGATACCGGCATCGGCGTTCCCGAGGACAAGCAAGCAGCGCTGTTCCAGAAATTCACCCAGGCCGACGCCTCGACCACCCGCCAGTTCGGTGGTTCCGGCCTCGGGCTTTCCATCTGCCGCGAGCTGGTGGAGCTGATGGGCGGCGAAATCTGGCTCACCAGCCGGCCGGGCAAGGGCGCGACCTTTGCCTTCACCATCCTGGCCGAGCCCTATGACGGCGACGGCCTTGCCGTCGGGTCCGGCGCCGGCGAAAGCGTGCCGGAGGCGTCCGACATTCCGCCTCTGCGTGTCCTCGTGGTCGAGGACAACGCCATCAACCGCATGCTCATCAACACCATGCTGCGCAAGATGGGCCATCAGGTTGAAACCGCGGTCGATGGCCTTGATGCCATTTATCAGATGCGCTCGGCGGCGCAGCCCTTCGACGTCGTCCTCATGGATATCAACATGCCGCGCATGGATGGGTTGGTGGCCACCGGCCGCATCCGGGCCCTGGGCGGCGCCATCGCCAAGACACCGGTGGTCGCCCTCACCGCCAACGCCATGGACGGCGATCGCGAGCGCTATCTTGCCGCCGGCATGGACGGCTATCTCTCCAAGCCCCTCGACCGCGCCGACCTGCTGCGCTTGCTCGCGCGGATTGCCGCCGGCGGCAAGCAGGCGAGCGTCCCGCGCCCGGCGCCACCCTCCGCTCCCGCCTCGGCGCCAAAGACGCACGCGCCGCAGCCAGCGGCCCAGCCCACAACCGACAGCGCGCAACAAGCGCTCGCCGCCCTGGTCGCATCGTTGAAGTAAGGCGCGTGCCGTGGCCGGCCGTTTATGGTCGGAGCGTTTTTTGAAGACGCTTGACATTTTCCTTGGGGAAGGATTTTCTTGCCCCCGGCTTAAGGTGTCCCAAGGGCGGTTGCCTGCGGGATGAAACGGGAAGCCGGTGCGTTCTTGTGGATATGGGAACAATGCCGGCACTGCCCCCGCAACGGTAGGCGAGTTGCGGCGGATCAAGAAGCCACTGCGCGAGAGCGCGGGAAGGCGATCCGCCGGGGTTAAGCGACCACTCGCGAGTCCGGAGACCGGCCCGAAGCCGTTGGTTGGCATTGCGGAGGGCGATGCTGCGGCTGACAGGTCGGTTCCCCTTCAGCTTTTTTCTCCGCATGCCTTGGTGTCACTGCTGGGCGCGCGGGTGAGCGCGCTGGAGGGCTTGATCATGGCAAAACGCCGCGCGCTTATGCTCGCGCTCCTGCTCCTTAAATCTCCTCTCGTTTTGGCAACCGAAGCTGATGATGGCCTCGATGGCCCTGATGAAGTCATCGTCACGGCAAGCCGCGGCGCGCAAACCGTCGATGAAACGCTGGCTTCCGTCACCGTGGTGACGCGCGATGAAATCGAACGCCAATTGGCGCAATCGCTGGAGGAGGCCTTGCGCGCCGTCCCGGGCCTCAGCCTTGCCAATAGTGGTGGGCTTGGCAAGACTTCATCGGTGTTTCTGCGCGGCACCGAATCCGATCATGTCCTGGTTTTGCTCGATGGCGTCAAGATTGGTTCGGCGACATCGGGCACCACCGCCTTCGAACAGCTTCCCATAGAGCTCATCGAACGCATCGAGATCGTCCGGGGGCCGCGGTCCAGCCTTTACGGCTCGGAAGCCATCGGCGGCGTCATCCAGATTTTCACCCGCAAGGGCGGCGGCGCGCTCAAGCCTTTTTTCAGCGCCGGCGGCGGCAGCTACGAGACATTTAACGCCGTCGCCGGGCTTTCCGGCGGGGGCGAACGCGGCTGGTTCAACCTCAGCGCCAGCGGCATCGATAGCCAGGGGTTCAATGCATGCAGGGGACGGCCGTTTCCCGATGGCGCCGGCTGCTTTACCGACGAGCCGGACAAGGATGGCTACCGGCGGGCTTCCGCGACTTTGCGCGCCGGCTATCGGTTTGACAACGGCGTGGAGGTGGACGCCCATGCCTTGCGGGCCATCGCCGATACGCAGTTCGATGGCGGTTTTGTCAATGAATCGGAGACCGTGCAGCAGGTGCTGGGCGGGCGTTTGGGTTTTTCGCCCTTGAGCGCCTGGCAGGTTACGCTGACCGCGGGCCGCAGCCGCGACGACGCCGACAATTTCAAGGACGGGGTTTTCAAAAGCCGTTTCGACACCGAGCGCGATAGCCTGTCTTTCCTCAACGAAATAACCCTTGCCGGCGGCCAGCTCATGACCCTGGGGGTGGATTATCAGGATGACCGGGTTGGTGGAACCACCGCCTATAGCATGAGCTCGCGCGACAATATCGGGCTGTTCACGCAATATCAGGGCGGTTTCGGCGCCCATGATCTGCAGTTCAGCGCGCGCCTCGATGATAATGCCCAGTTCGGCACCCATGTCACGGGCGCCGCCGCCTGGGGCTACGCGTTGGGCCGCGACATGCGGCTCACCGCCGCTTTCGGCAGCGCCTTCAAGGCCCCCACCTTCAACGAGCTTTATTTCCCGGGCTTTGGCAATCCCGACCTGAAGCCGGAGACCGCGCGCAGTTTCGAGCTGGGCCTTTCCAGCGTGCTGGAGTGGGGCCGCTGGTCGCTCAACGCCTATGACACCCGCATCCGCCAGCTCATCGGCTTTGACGCCGTCGTCTTCTTGCCCGCCAACATCGATAAGGCCCGCATTCGCGGCCTCGAAGCGGTCATGGCGGCGCGGCTGGCGGCCTGGGACGTCGCCGCCAATCTCACTCTCCTCGACCCCGTCAACCGGTCGGAGGGTGAAAACCGTGGCAACCTCTTGCCCCGCCGCCCCCGGCAAAGCTTTCGCTTGACCCTTGACCGGGTCGTGGACCGCTTTGGCTTCGGCGCGACGCTGTTGGTCGAAGGCAAGCGCTATGACGACCTGGCCAATGGGCAAAAGCTCGATGGCTATATGACATTGGATGTGCGCGCCGAATACGCCCTTAGCAAAGCCTGGAAAGTGCAGGCGCGTCTCGCCAATGTGGCCAATAAGCAATATGAGACCGCCGCCTTCTTCAACCAGCCGGGGCGGAATTTTTTCCTCACTCTACGCTACCAGCCCTGACCCCTTTTTACTTGGGAGAAAAACCATGCAGCCCCTTGCCACGCGCCATCAACTGCTTGTCGCTATGGTGTTGGCCGCCGTGATGGCGGCGACCCGCGGTCAATTTGATGCCGTGTTCACCCATCTCCCCGGCGCTTCATGGGCGGTGTTCTTTCTGGCCGGGGTTTATCTGCGCCCGCCATGGGTTTTGCCGCTATTGCTTGTTGAAGCCTGGCTTTTGGACTTTGCCGCCTTCACCTGGGGCGGGGTTGACGATTTTTGCCTGACGCCGGCTTATCTATTCCTGTTGCCGGCCTATGGCGCGCTATGGCTGGCGGGCCGCGGCTATGCCCGGCGGTATCGTCTTTCCTGGGCAACGCTTGGGCCCTTGGCGCTCAGCCTTGTTGTCGGCGCGGCGGCGAGCGAGCTATTTTCCAGCGGCGGCTTTTACTTCTTCTCCGGCCGCTTCGCGGCGCCAACCATGGCCGAATTCATCGTCCGCGAGGGAAAATATTTCCCGCCCTACATCAACTCTCTTTTCCTTTATGTCGCGCTCGCCGCTGTTGTGCACATATATTTTGCCCTCTTGTCCCACGCTCCTAACAGGGGACACGCCTTGAGGCGATGAAAACGCTGATCCTTGGCGGCGTGCGCTCGGGCAAGACGCGGCTTGCGCAAACGCTTGCTGCTAAAAGCGGGTTGGCGGTGACCTATATCGCCACCGCGCGGGCGGGGGACGTGGAAATGGCGCAACGCATCGCCGCCCACAAAGCGCAGCGTCCAGCCGCCTGGGCGCTGGTCGAGGAACCCCTCGCGCTGGCGCGCGCTCTTGCGGCCCATGACGAGCCTGGCCGCTGCCTCATCGTCGACTGCCTGACGCTTTGGCTCAGCAATGTGCTGACCAGCGACCGTGGGCGCCGGCTGGACACGGAGCGTGACGCGCTTCTTGCCGCCCTGCCATATCTCACCGCGACGCTTATCCTGGTCGGCAATGAAACCAATATGGGGGTGATACCCCTTGGCGCCTTGTCCCGGCGTTTTTGCGACCTTTCAGGAGAATTGCATCAGGCGCTGGCGCGCCTGTGCGACCGGGTGGTGCTGACCGTGGCGGGCCTTCCCCATGCGCTGAAAGGAGGGCCGCTTGACCTTGAACAGTGACTGGCTACGGCAGGCGCCGACAAAGCTCGACGAGGCGGCGCGGCAGGCGGCCCTCGCGCGCCAGGCCATGCTCACCAAGCCGCCGGGGGCCTTGGGGCGGCTGGAAGAGCTGGCGGTCCATTTGGCTGCATTGCAAGGCCAGGCGTGCCCAAGTCTCGAAACGGTCACCATCGTGGTTTTCGCCGCCGACCATGGCGTTGCCAGCGCCGGCGTCTCGGCCTTTCCCCAGGCGGTGACCGCCGAGATGGTGAAAAATTTCGCCCGCGGCGGCGCCGCCATCAATGTGCTGGCGCGGGCCTTGGGGGCGCGCCTTATGGTGGTGAATTTGGGGACGGTGGAGGAGACGGCTCCCCTCGAGGGCGTGCACGCTCTTCGCCTCGGGTCGGGGACCGCGCATTTTTGCCATGCCCCCGCCATGGCGCAGGGCCAGCTCTGCCGCGCGCTCGAAGCCGGGCGGGCGGCCGCCGCGAAAGCCAGGGAAGACGGCGCCCGGCTTTTCATCGGCGGCGAAATGGGCATTGGCAACAGCACCAGCGCGGCGGCGCTGGCGTGCGCCCTTCTGGACATGCCGCCGGAAAAGCTCGCTGGCCAAGGCACCGGCTTGGACGCGCAAGGCATGGCGCGCAAAATCGCCGTCATCCGCGAAGGACTTAGCCGCCATCGCCAGGCTTGTGGGGACCCTTTGCAGGCGTTGCGCGCGCTTGGCGGCTTTGAAATCGCCGCCCTGGTGGGGGCCTATGTCGCCGGCGCGCAAGTAGGGCTGCCAGTTCTGGTGGATGGCTATATCAGCACGGTCGCGGCGCTTGCCGCCGCACGGGCATGCCCAGGCGTTGAGGACTGGTTTTTATATGCTCACTTGTCGGCCGAGCCCGGCCATCGCTTGGTGCTCGACGCGCTGCGGGGGCGCCCCATCCTCGACCTTGGCATGCGCCTTGGCGAAGGCAGCGGGGCGGGCGCCGCGGTGCCGCTTTTGCGCCTTGCCTGCGCCTTGCATAAGGAGATGGCGACCTTCGCCGAGGCCGGCGTCTCGGGAAAAGCGCGATGACGGTCATCGAAATCATGCGCCATGGCGCCGTCGCGGGGCCTCCCTGTTTTCGCGGCCATAGCGATGACCCCCTCAGCCCCCAAGGATGGCGGCAGATGAAAAGGGCGACCCAGGGCCGGCGCTGGCAGCGGATCATCAGTTCGCCGCTGCGCCGCTGCGCGGATTTCGCCCAGGCCCTTGCGCGCCGGCAAGCCATCCCCCTTGGCCTTGATAAGCGTTTGATGGAAATGGATTTCGGCGCCTGGGAAGGGCACACGCCAGCAGCGGTGATGGCGCAAGACCCCGACGCCCTCGCGCGGTTCTGGGCCGCGCCCCATGAGAGCCCGCCCCCCGACGGCGAGAGGCTGGTGGATTTTGAGGCCCGCGTCCTTGCCGCCTGGCGCGACGTGGTTGATGGGGCGGACCATCAGCGCCTGCTGCTCATCACCCATGGCGGGGTCATGCGCGTTCTCCTGTGCCATCTTCAAGGCCTGCCAGCGGCGGCATTGCTGGAAATCGAGGTCAAGCACGCGGCGCTGTTCGCCGTCCGGGCAGCGGGCAAGGCTGGCGCCCCTCCCACCCCCGTATTGGTGGAATAGCGCCCGCCATGCGCGCCCTTCGCGATGTCGCCATAGCGGTGCAGTTTCTCACCCTCCTTCCCATCCGCTTCAAGGCGCCGCCAGGCGAGGAGGCCGTGGGCCGCTCGCTCATCCACTATCCCTTGGTGGGGCTCATGATAGGCGCGCTTCTTAGCGGGCTTGCCTGGCTGGGAAGCGGGCTCTCGACCCTAGTCCTTGCCGCGCTTCTCCTTGGCCTATGGGTGGCGGTGACCGGGGCCCTTCATCTTGATGGTCTGGCGGATAGCGCCGATGCCTTGGCTGGCGGCCTGGGGAGCCGCGAAAAAAAACTCGCAATCATGCAAGACCCCCATTGCGGTCCCGTGGCGGTGGTGACCCTCATCGTGCTTCTATTGATAAAATTCGCGGCCCTTGAAGCTGTTTTGACAGCCGGACAGTGGCAAAGTCTGATCCTCGCGCCCCTTGTCGGGCGCATGGCGGCGGTGCTTTTGTTCCTCACCACCCCTTATGTCCGCCCCGGCGGGTTGGGGGCGGCGCTGGCAAGCCGCCTGCCGCGCAAGGGATGCGTGCTCAGCCTGTCGCTTTTTACCGTAGCCGTGTTGGCTTTCGGGTCTTTGCCTGGCCTGTGGCTGCTGCTGGCGGCGGGCCTGGCCTGTTTCGCCTTACGCCATGCGATGTTGAAAAGCCTGGGCGGCGCCACCGGCGACACGGCGGGCGCGACAATCGAGGTAACCGAAGCGGTGGGACTTGTTGCCCTAGCCTTCCTCTAAGAGACCGTTTGAGAATGCTGATAAGGGCAAGGGCTCTGGCGCTTATTCCCTCTCATCGCAGGCGGCGTGCCTCGCTCTCATCCTTGACCGCCATGCCCTGGCTTGGCATTTGCCCGGCTATGCCGGCCCGCCCCTCGCTGAGGCCACCCTCAAGGCGGCGGCCAGCGGCCGCGACATAGTGCCGCTGCCCCACCCCAGACCGCGCAATCACGCCTGGCTCAAACGCCACCCCGCGATAGCCAAGAAAGTCTTGTCAGGCCTGCCGCGTCGGGCCGCCCGGGCGCGGGAGGAGCCTTCTCCGGCGCCGCCGCGCGTCATCCCGATTGGCCATGGCGCTTGACAAATATCAAGTCAAACTCACCCCTGACAGGCAAGAAGAAAGCCTCATGTCACAGGCAATAGCGGGATAAGGGCCATGAAGCGGTTTTCCATGCTTGCAAGCACGGTTGCGACGATGACATTTGCTGGCGCCATGGCTGGCATTGCCAGCGCTGGACTTGCGCCAAGCGCCATGGCGCAGGAAGCGTCGGGCTGGGCGAAGTTCGTCAAGGACGCCAAGCCCTATGCCGACATACGCTATCGCTATGAGTTCGTCGACCAGGATGGACTGCCGCTTAACGCCAACGCCTCCACCTTGCGCACCCGCGTTGGCGTTAACTCCGGCGAGGTCATGGGCTTCAGCCTGCGCCTCGAAGGCGAGGGCATCTTCACCGTCGGCAAGGAAAAATTCAACGACACGGTGAACGGGCGCACCCAGTTTCCGGTGGTCGCCGACCCCGAGGACATCGTCCTCAACCAGGCGGCGATACGCTGGAAGGGGATCAAGCAAGTGGACGCCATCGTTGGCCGCCAGGTGGTCAACCTTGACAATCAGCGCTGGATCGGCTCGGTCGGCTGGCGCCAGAACGACCAGACGCTGGACGCCGCCTTCGCCACCCTGAAGCCGGTGGACGGGCTGCAGGCGACCTATGGCTAT
This sequence comes from Pseudomonadota bacterium, assembly GCA_049324415.1. Classification (GTDB taxonomy): domain Bacteria; phylum Pseudomonadota; class Alphaproteobacteria; order Sphingomonadales; family CAKZYD01; genus JBMOOS01. The sequence continues at coordinate 63,397 of JBMOOS010000021.1, read as the reverse complement.
GTCTGGCGGGTGAACCGGGTGTTCGGCCCGGATTCGCCGCAAGGCACCTGGCGCGACAATGCCATCCATATCGTCAACGCGCGCTATGACCTTGAGAACATCGGCACGCTCACCGCCTATGCCTATCTTCTCGACATTCCCGACGCGCCGGCGTCGTCGTCGCAAAGCTATGGCGCACGCCTTGCCGGCAAATACCCGCTGGGCGGCCGGTGGAGCGCGGTCTACGAAGCGGAATATGCCCGCCAATCCGACTATGGCGACAATCCGGCGCGCTTTGGCCTCAACTACATCCTGGTAAAGCCCGGCCTCGCCTTCGGTCCCCTGACCCTCAGCCTGGGCTATGAGCAGTTGGAGGGCAATGGCGCCGTCGCCTTGCAAACCCCGCTCGCCACCCTCCACAGCCAGAATGGCTGGGCCGACAAGTTCCTCGTCACCCCGGCGGACGGGCTTGAGGAGTTCCAGGTGGACGCGACCTTGAAGCCTGGCGGCCCGGCCTGGCTCAAGGGCACGACCATGCGTGTTGTCTACCACGATTTTTCCGCAACCAGGGCGGGCATTGACTATGGCCGGGAATGGGATGCCCTCGTCTCCCGCGGGGTGGGAAAATATTTGGTTCTCACCGCCAAATATGCAGGCTATGACAGCAAGGGCTTCGCCACCGATACCAGAAAGTTCTGGCTGATGGCGGAGATGAAGTTTTAAGAGAGCCTGTTTGAGGATGCCGACAAGGCGCCTCAGCTTGGCTGCAAGATAAAAGGGAAGGATATGGGCACCGCCCGGGCGCGCCGGCACTATCAGGGGCCGGCGCTTCTCAGCCACGGCTTTCGGCCGTTTTTTCTTGCCGCCAGCGGTTTTTCCGCCCTTGCCATGGCGCTCTGGCTTGCCGGGCTGTGGCATGGCTGGCCGGCGGCCGATGCGGTGGACATGCTGTCCTGGCATCGCCATGAGATGCTGTTCGGCTATTTGGGGGCGGTGCTCGCCGGCTTTTTGATGACCGCCATCCCCAATTGGACGGGGAGGCTGCCGGTGATGGGAGCGCCGCTCGCCGCCTTTACGCTGTTGTGGCTGGCGGGGCGCTTCGCCATGCTGGCGGCGCCCATGGGGGCTCTCGCGGTCACCGTCATCGATGCCGCCTTTCCCGCGCTGCTGGCGCTGTTCGCCTGGCGCGAGGTGATCAGCGGGGGCAACTGGCGCAATGCGCCGGTCTGCGTCCTGGTGACCCTGTTCGCGCTCGCCGATGTCATCAGCCATGTCGAAGCGGGCTTTTCCAACGCCATGGGCTTTGGTGAGCGGTTCGGGCTTGCCATCGCCGCCCTCCTTATCGCGCTTATCGGCGGGCGCATCGTCCCCAGCTTCACCCTTAACTGGATGAAACGGGAAAACCGCGCGCCGCTGCCGGCCTCTTTCAACCGCTATGACCAGCTTGCCCTGGTCGGGCTTGGCCTGGCGCTCGCCCTGTGGGCGGGTGCGCCCGAAAGCGCCGGCGCCGGGATTCTGCTGCTTCTTGCCGGCGCGCTCCATCTCGGCCGGCTTGCCCGCTGGCGCGGCTGGCGCACGTTAAGCGAGCCGCTGGTCGCCATTCTCCACCTTGGCTATGCCTGGCTGGGCCTTGCCCTGGTGCTGATGGGCCTTGGCGCCCTGTGGCCGGATGTTATGGCGCCCTCGGCGGCGCTGCATGCCCTCACTGTGGGCGCCATCGGCCATATGACGGTTGGGGTGATGACCCGGGCGAGCTTGGGCCATACCGGCCATGGGCTGACCGCCGGGCCCGCCACCATCGGCCTTTACACCTGCCTCTTCATCGCCGCCTTGCTGCGCATCGCCGCCCCTTATTTGCCGATGCCGTTCTTGATCGCGATCAGCTTTGCCGGCTTTTTCTGGATCGCCGCCTTTGCCTTGTTCGTCGTCATCTATGCTCCGCTGCTCTTGGCGCCGCGGCGGGGAGCGGATGGCGACGGCTAATGCGCACGCCTCTGAGCTTGGGGTTGTCCCTCATGGCTCGAGGTCATCGATGAGCGGCGTTGGCTTGGCAAGCCGGGTTAAATCCTCGATTTTGTCCAGACGGATGACGCTGCCCTCGACCGCGACGCCATAAGGGCCAAGGGTGTTGAAGGCGCGTGAAAGATTCTCCGGGGTCATGCCCAAAAGCCCGGCAAGGGTGCGCTTGTCGGTGGCAAGGGTCAGCTTGTCGCCTTCTCCCTGGCGGCGCAGCTCGCGCAGCAGATAATTGGCGAGCCGCTCCACCGAGCTGCGCAGTTTCAAGTTCTTATGCGCCTTGACGACGGCGCGAAAGCTCCGCGCCAGCTCGCACACCGCGGCCTTGGCGAAGGCGGGATCCTCGGCGAAGGCCTCGCGCACCGCCTCCGCCGGGATCATCAGGATGCGCGACTTCATGAGGGTGCGCGCCGACATCAGATAAACCGCGTCGGTAAAGACGGCGGCGAGGATGAAGGCGGACACCGGCCAGGCAATGCCCATCGTCGCCTCCCGCCCATTGGCGCGCGCGTAAAGCTCGACCCCGCCGTCGGTGACGACATGGAGAAAGTCGGCGCGATCCCCTTCATGGATGAGGTCCACCTGGGGCGGGAAGTTTTGTAAATACGCCGCCTGCATCAAGGCGTCAAAACGCGCCTGCGTCATCGCGGCGAACAGCTTGAGTCGCCGGACGAGAGGCCGATCTTCCTGCCGCATCACTGCCGCCTTTGAGTCGCTATCGCCCGCATTCGAAGGGTTGGCTTGATAAAAAGCAAGCATTGATTTGGCGAATAGGGAAAAGGGCCATGAGCCCGTTCAATCGCCATACATGAAAATGTCGCACAAGCCCTTGTTTGTGCGTGATTTTATCCCGCTTTGACCTGGCTCAAATTCAAGCTGTCCGGGTCCCTGTCATGTTGGCTTTGCGGAGCATTCGGTCCGTAACCTGGGCGTTCAAAAAGGTGGAGCAATGCAGAATCTAGCGGGTGTGACGGCAGGGCAGCAAAGGCGCGTCCTTGGGATGAGCACGGTGGCGTTCACTGTCTGCTTTGCAGTATGGACCATCTTTTCCATCATCGGCGTGCGCATCAAGGGCGAATTGGGGCTGAGCGACACCCAGTTCGGGCTTCTGGTGGGCACTCCCATCCTCACCGGCTCGCTCAGCCGCATCTTTCTCGGCATCTGGACCGATCAATATGGCGGGCGCATCGTTTTCGTCGCCACCATGGTTCTGGCGGCGCTGGCGACCTTCCTTCTTGCCACCGCGACGACCTATGAAATGATCCTTCTCGCAGCCTTGGGGGTCGGCCTTGCCGGCGGTTCCTTCGCCGTCGGCATCGCCTATGTCTCCAAATGGTATCCCAAGGAAAAGCAAGGGACCGCTCTTGGCGTCTTCGGCGTTGGCAATGTCGGCGCGGCGGTGACCAAATTCGTCGCTCCGTTCGTGCTGGTCGCCTATGGCTGGACCGTGGTCGCCCAGGTCTGGGCGGCGGCGCTCATCGTCATGGCGGTCATCTTCTGGCTCACCACCGAGGACGACCCCGACTTGCGGGCGCGCCGCGCCCGGGGCGAGAAGGCGCGCGCCACCCTGCTCCAGCTCGAGCCGCTGAGGAACCAGCAGGTCTGGCGCTTTGCCCTTTATTATTTCTTTGTCTTCGGCGCCTTCGTCGCCCTTGCCCTCTGGCTGCCGCGCTATCTCATCGGCGTCTATGGCCTTGACATCAAGACCGCCGGCATGCTGGCGGCGCTCTATTCCATTCCGGCTAGCCTGTTCCGTGCCTATGGCGGCCATTTGTCCGACAAATACGGCGCCCGCAAGGTGATGTATCTCACCTTCGGGATATCGCTCGTGACGCTGTTCATGCTGTCCTATCCGGCGACCGACTATGTCATCCACGGGGTGCGTGGGCCGATCGCCTTTTCCACCCGCATGGGGCTGGTTCCCTTCGTGGTGACGGTGTTCGTGCTGGGCTTTTTCATGTCGCTGGGCAAGGCGGCGGTCTATAAGCACATTCCGGTCTATTATCCCGAGCATGTGGGCGCCGTCGGCGGCCTGGTCGGGATGATCGGCGGGCTGGGCGGCTTTGTCCTTCCCATCGCCTTTGGCGCCCTTCTCGATCTCACCGGCATCTGGACCAGCTCCTTCATGCTGCTGTTCGCCCTGGTTGCGGCGGCGACCTTGTGGATGCACCTTGCGGTGCGCCAGATGGAGCGGGCGGCGGCGGGCGCGGCGCTTGAGGACCTGCCGGAGTTTCCCGAGCTCGCGGGCATCCACGAGCCCAGGAAGCACAAGGCGGCGACCAGCCCGGTGCTTGCCGACTGGCGGCCCGAGGACGATGCCTTCTGGCAGGAAAAGGGGGCGCGCATCGCGCGGCGCAACCTCCTCATCTCGATCCCGTGCCTGTTGCTCGCCTTCGCGGTGTGGATGGTGTGGTCGGTGGTGGTGGCCAAGCTGCCGGCGATCGGCTTTGCCTATAGCACCGACCAGCTCTTCTGGCTCGCCGCCCTGCCGGGCTTGTCGGGGGCGACTTTACGCATCTTCTATTCCTTCATGGTGCCGATCTTCGGTGGCCGGCTGTGGACGACGCTGTCCACCGCATCGCTCCTCATCCCCGCCTTTGGCATCGGCTATGCGGTGCAAAATCCCGACACGCCCTATGTGCTGTTCCTGGTGCTGGCGTTGCTGTGCGGCCTTGGCGGCGGCAATTTCGCTTCGTCCATGGCCAATATCAGCTTCTTCTTTCCCAAGAGTCAGAAGGGCAACGCGCTGGCGCTCAACGCCGGGCTCGGCAACGCCGGAGTCTCGGTGATGCAGTTCCTGGTGCCCCTCGTCATTACCGTCGGCGTGTTCGGCGCCTTGGGCGGGGAACCGCAGACGACCAGCGAAGGCGGGCAATTGTGGCTGCAGAACGCCGGCTTCATCTGGGTGCCGTTCATTATCGTCTCGGTCGTCCTCGCCTGGTTCGGGATGAACGACATCGCCTCGGCAAAAGCGTCCTTCGCCGAGCAGGCGGTGGTTTTCCAGCGCAAGCATAATTGGATCATGTGCTGGCTCTATACCGGCACTTTCGGCTCCTTCATTGGCTATTCAGCGGGCTTTCCCCTCCTTGCCAAGACCCAGTTCCCGGAGGTGAACTCGCTGCAATATGTGTTCCTTGGCCCCCTTGTCGGGGCCTTGAGCCGCGCCGCCACGGGCTGGATCTCCGACAAATATGGCGGCGGGCGCGTCACCTTCTGGGTGTTTCTCCTGATGATCGCGGCGGTGTCGGGCGTGCTCTACTTCCTCGGGGTCAAGGATACGCCCGGCGCCTTCTGGGGCTTCTTCGCCATGTTCATGGTGCTTTTCTTCGCCACCGGCGTCGGCAACGCCTCCACCTTCCAGATGATTCCCATCATCATGCGCCAGGAAATGGGCCGGCTGATGCCCGCCGCCAGCCCCGCCGAGCGGCTGCGCAACGCTGAAAAGGAATCCGCGGCGATCATCGGCTTTACCTCGGCGATCGCCGCTTACGGCGCCTTTTTCATCCCCAAGGCCTATGGCACCTCCATCGCCCTTACCGGCGCGCCGCAGGCTGCCTTGTGGGGCTTCCTCATCTTTTATGTGAGTTGCGCCATCCTCACCTGGGCCGTCTATACGCGCAAAAACGGGCTCCTCCATGACCTGGAGCGCGGGCGCGGCGCGGCTGCCGGAGGGGCGGCTTCCCAAGGAGACGCGCCATGAGCCAGCTTCTCGATCGCCTCAACTTTTTCGCCAAAAGAGAAGCTTTCGCCGGCGGCCATGGCGAGACCACCCATGAGGACCGGACGTGGGAGGACGGCTATCGCAAGCGCTGGCAGCACGACAAGGTGGTGCGCTCCACCCATGGCGCCAATTGCACCGGCTCCTGCTCGTGGAAAATCTATGTGAAAGGCGGCATCGTCACCTGGGAGACGCAGCAGACCGACTATCCGCGCACCCGCCCCGACCTTCCCAATCATGAGCCGCGCGGCTGTTCGCGCGGCGCCAGCTACAGCTGGTATCTTTATTCCGGCAACCGGGTGAAATACCCCCTGGTGCGCGCCCGCTTGCTCAAATTATGGCGGGCGGCGCGCGCCGACAAGCCGCCGGTCGCCGCCTGGGCCTCGATCGTTCAAGATCCGGCCAAGCGCGCCTCCTATACCAAGATCCGCGGCCATGGCGGCTTCGTGCGCGCCGACTGGGACGAAGTGACCGAAATCATCGCCGCCGCCAACGCCTATACGGCGCGCGCCCATGGCCCCGACAGGGTCATCGGTTTTTCCCCGATCCCGGCGATGTCGATGGTCTCCTATGCCGCCGGCTCGCGCTATCTGTCTTTGTTGGGCGGCGTCGCCATGTCGTTCTACGACTGGTATTGCGACCTGCCGCCGGCCTCGCCCATGACCTGGGGCGAGCAGACCGACGTCCCGGAAAGCGCCGACTGGTACAATGCCGGCTTTCTCATGCTGTGGGGCTCCAACGTGCCGCAGACCCGCACCCCGGACGCCCATTTCTATACCGAGGTGCGCTATAAGGGCGCCAAGTCGGTGGTGGTGAGCCCCGATTATTCGGAGGCCGCCAAATTCGCCGATCTGTGGCTCAACCCCAAGCAGGGGACCGACGCCGCGCTCGCCATGGCCCTGGGCCATGTGGTGCTGCGCGAGTTCCACCTCGACCGCCAGGCGCCCTATTTCGAGGACTATGCGCGCCGCTACACCGACATGGGGATGCTGGTGCGTCTGGTTTGGCGCGACGGCCATTATGTGCCGGACCGGCTGCTGCGCGCTGCCGAGTTCGAGGATGGCCTTAGCGAGGCCAACAACCCGGAATGGAAGACGGTCGGCATCGACGATAAGACCGGCAAGCCGGTGGCGCCGCGCGGCGCCATCGGCTTTCGCTGGGGCGAGAAGGGGAAATGGAACCTTGAGGAAAAGGACGGCGCCGGGCGCGACATCCGCCTGCGCCTCACCGCCATCATGGACGGCCACCATGACGAGATCGTCGATGTCGCCTTCCCTTATTTCGGCAACCGCCGTCACGACTATTTCCAAGGCACCGACCACCCCGACTTTCTGGTTCGCCGGGTGCCGGCGCGGGCGCTGCGCCTCAAGGATGGCGAGACCCTGGTGGCCAGCGTCTTCGATCTTCTCGTCGCCAATTACGGCCTCGATCGCGGGCTTGGCGGGCAGCATGTCGCCGCTTCCTATGACGATGACGAGCCTTATACGCCGGCTTGGGCCGAGCGGATCACCGGGGTGCCGCGCGACCATATCGTCACGGTGGCGCGCGCTTTCGCCAGCAACGCGGAAAAGACCCGGGGCAAGTCGATGGTCATCCTCGGCGCCGGGCTCAACCACTGGTACCATATGGACATGAACTACCGGGGGATCATCAATCTCCTGGTGATGTGCGGCTGCGTTGGCCAGTCGGGCGGCGGCTGGTGCCATTATGTGGGCCAGGAAAAGCTGCGTCCCCAGACCGGCTGGCTGCCGCTCGCCTTCGCCCTCGACTGGGGGCGGCCGCCGCGCCAGCAGAATTCCACCAGCTTCTTCTATGCCCATAGCGATCAATGGCGCTACGAGACCTTGGACGTGCGGGAAATCTTATCGCCGCTCGCCCCGGAGGGGCCGTGGGACGGGGCGCTCATCGACTATAATGTGCGGGCCGAGCGGATGGGCTGGCTGCCGTCGGCGCCGCAGCTCAAGACCAATCCCTTGAGCATCGCCAAGGCGGCCAAGGCGGCGGGTCTTGAGGTCAAGGACTATGTCGTGGAAGGCCTTGCCTCCGGCGCGCTCCAGCTTTCCTGCGAGGACCCGGACGATGCCGCCAACTGGCCGCGCAACCTTTTCGTCTGGCGCTCCAACCTGCTTGGCTCCTCGGGCAAGGGGCATGAATATTTCCTCAAGCATCTCCTGGGCACCGCCCACGGCGTCCAGGGCAAGGACCTGGGCGCGACCGGCGCCAGGAAGCCGCGCGAGGTCGCCTGGCACGAGCAGGCGCCGGAAGGCAAGCTCGACCTTCTCGTCACCCTCGATTTTCGCATGTCCACCACCTGCGTCTATTCCGACATCGTGCTGCCGACCGCCACCTGGTATGAAAAGAACGACCTCAACACCTCCGACATGCACCCCTTCATCCATCCCCTGACGGCGGCGGTGGACCCGGTGTGGGGCGCCAAGTCGGACTGGGAGATCTACAAGGCGATCGCCAAGAAATTCTCCGAGGTGGCGCCCGAGGTGCTGGGGCTAGAGGAAGATGTCGTCTTGACGCCAATCCTGCACGACACGCCGGCGGAGATCGCCCAGGCGATGGAGGTCAAGGACTGGAAACGCGGCGAGGTGGCGCCGATCCCTGGCAAGACCATGCCGCAGGTCAGCGTCGTCACCCGCGACTATCCCGGGCTTTACCAGCGCTTCTGCGCCTTGGGGCCGCTGATGGACACGCTGGGCAATGGCGGCAAGGGCATTGGCTGGGAGACCGGCCATGAAGTGGCGGCGCTGAAAAAGCTGAACGGCGTCGTCGCGCAGGAGGGCCCGACCAAGGGGCTCGCCCGCATCGACAGCGACATCGACGCCGCCGAGATGATCCTCATGCTGGCCCCCGAGACCAATGGCGAGGTGGCGGTCAAGGCCTGGGACGCCCTGTCGCGAAACACCGGCCGCGACCATCGCCACCTGGCGCTGCCCAAGGAGGACGAGAAGATCCGTTTCCGCGACGTGGTCGCCCAGCCGCGCAAGATCATCTCCTCGCCCACCTGGTCCGGCCTTGAATCGGAAAAGGTCTGCTACAACGCCGGCTACACCAACGTGCACGAGCTCATCCCCTGGCGCACCCTTACCGGGCGCCAGCAGCTCTATCAGGATCATTTGTGGATGCGCGCCTTTGGCGAGAGCTTGTGCCTCTACCGCCCGCCGATCGACACCAAGGCGGTGGCGCCGATGCTGGACCGCGCCAAGGGCGCGCCCCATGTCGTCCTCAATTTCATCACCCCGCATCAGAAATGGGGCATCCATTCCACCTACACCGACAATCTTTTGATGCTGACCCTGTCGCGCGGCGGCCCCATCGTCTGGCTGTCGGAAGTGGATGCCGCCAAGGCCGGCGTCGCCGACAACGACTGGGTCGAGGCGTTCAACGCCAACGGCGCCCTGGTCGCCCGCGCCGTCGTCTCCCAGCGGATGAAGGAAGGGACGCTGTTCATGTACCATGCCCAGGAGAAGATCGTGAACGTGCCGGGCTCCCAGCTCACCGGCCAGCGCGGCGGCATCCATAATTCGGTGACCCGGGCGGTCCTCAAGCCGACCCATATGATCGGCGGCTATGCCCAGCAGTCCTATGGCTTCAACTATTATGGCACGGTGGGCTCGAACCGCGACGAGTTCGTCATCGTCCGCAAGCTTCATGAGGTGGACTGGCTCGAAGCGCCCTCCGCCACGGGCAAGGAGGGCTGAGCCATGAAAATCCGCGCCCAGATCGGCATGGTGCTCAATCTTGACAAATGCATTGGCTGCCATACCTGCTCGGTCACCTGCAAGAATGTGTGGACCGCCCGCGAAGGCATGGAATATGCCTGGTTCAACAATGTCGAGACCAAGCCTGGCATCGGCTATCCCGATGATTGGGAAAACCAGGAGCGCTGGAAGGGGGGCTGGCGGCGGGTCGGCAAGAGCAAGCTTGAACCCCGGATAGGCGGCAAATGGCGGGTCCTTTCCAAGATCTTCGCCAACCCCGACCTTCCCGAGATCGACGATTATTACGAGCCCTTCACCTTCGATTACGAGCATTTGCAAAGCGCTCCGGAAAGCGCCGCGATGCCGACGGCGCGGCCGCGCTCGCTGATTTCGGGGGAGCGCATGGAAAAGATCGAAAGCGGCCCCAATTGGGAGGAAATCCTAGGCGGCGAATTCGCCAAGCGCTCGGCCGATGTCAATTTTGAAGGGGTCGAGAAGGCGATCTACGGCCAGTTCGAGAACACCTTCATGATGTATTTGCCGCGCTTGTGCGAGCACTGCCTTAACCCCACCTGCGTCGCCGCCTGCCCCTCGGGGGCGATTTACAAGCGGGCCGAGGACGGCATCGTCCTCATCGATCAGGAAAAATGCCGCGGCTGGCGGATGTGCGTCTCGGGCTGCCCCTATAAGAAGATTTATTACAACTGGTCGACTGGCAAATCGGAAAAATGCATCTTCTGCTACCCCCGCATCGAGGCCGGCCAGCCGACGGTCTGCTCCGAGACCTGCGTCGGCCGCATTCGCTATCTCGGTGTCCTGCTTTACGATGCCGACCGCATCGCCGAGGCCGCGGCGGCGGACGAGAAAGCGCTGTACGAGGCCCAGCTCGGCATCTTCCTCGACCCCAGCGATCCGCGCGTCCTCGCCGAGGCGCGCGCGCAAGGCATCCCCGATGCCTGGCTCGAGGCGGCCCAGGCCTCGCCGGTCTATAAAATGGCGATCGACTGGCGGGTGGCGTTCCCGCTGCACCCCGAATACCGCACCTTGCCCATGGTCTGGTACGTGCCCCCCTTGTCGCCCATCCAGTCGGCGGCGGCGGCCGGCGAGATCGGCCTTGACGGCGCCATGCCCGATGTGCGCGCGCTGCGCATTCCGGTGCGCTATCTCGCCAATCTTTTGACCGCCGGTAAGCAAGAGCCGGTCGTCCTTGCCCTTGAGCGGATGCTGGCGATGCGCGCCTATATGCGGGCGAAGACGGTGGACGGGATCAGCGACGAGACGATCGCCGCCCGCGTCGGCCTGAGCGGCGCCGCGATCGAGGCCATGTACCATGTGATGGGACTCGCTAATTACGAGGACCGCTTCGTCATCCCCACCAGCCACCGGGAAACGGTGGAGGACGCCTACGACTTGCGCGGGGGGTGCGGCTTTTCCTTCGGCAACGGCTGCTCCGGGGGGACCAGCAAGGCCAATCTCTTCGGCGCTCCCCGGCGCAAGAAAGCGCCAACCCCGACGGAGGCGTTGTGATGGCCAAGACCTTCAAGGTTCTGTCCGCGCTTTTAAGCTATCCCACGCTCGCGTTGCGGGAGGCGGCGGAAGCGCTGTTGCCGGTGCTGGAAGGCGAGGGGCTGCTTGCGCCAGCGCGCGTCACCGCGCTCACCCCGCTTGTCCAAGCGCTGCGCGCGGGCGACATCACCGATGTCCAGGCGCGCTATGTGTCCCTGTTTGACCGCAGCCGGGCGCTGTCCTTGCATCTTTTCGAGCATGTCCACGGCGAGAGCCGCGACCGCGGCCAGGCGATGGTCGACCTGGGCGCCCTCTACCGCGACCATGGCCTGGAGCTGAACGCCCCTGAATTGCCCGACTATCTGCCGCTGTTCCTGGAATTCCTGTCGCTCATCGAGGTCGGCGAAGCCCGTCGCCTGTTGGGCGAGGCGGCGCATGTGGTGGCGGCGCTGAGGGCGCGGCTGGAGAAGCGGGACAGCGCCTATGGCGCGGTTTTGGCGGCGGTGGAAAGCCTTGCCGACGCCCCGGCGCCTGCTGGCGCCATCGCCGTTCTCGAGGATGAGGCCGAGGACGACCCCGACGACCTAGCCGCCCTCGACCGCGCCTGGGAAGCCGAGGCCGTCACCTTCGGCCCGGGCGCGGCGCCGGGCGGGGAGGGGGCCTGCCCCAAGGCGGCGGAGATGCTTGAACGCATGACCAGGAGCGAGACCCATGGCTGATTTCCTCAACCATTTTTTCTTTGGCATTTACCCCTATATTTGCCTTGCCGTACTCGCCCTCGGCTCGATCATCCGCTATGACCGCGAGCCTTATAGCTGGCGCTCGGGCTCGAGCCAGCTTTTGCGCCGGCGCCAGTTGATGGCCGGCTCGGTGCTGTTCCACGCCGGGGTTCTCGTCATTTTCCTTGGCCATTTCTTCGGCCTTTTAACACCCATCCGCGTCTATGAGTTTTTCGGCGTCAGCCACGGCGCCAAGCAGCTCCTCGCCATCATCGTCGGCGGCGTCGCCGGCGCCCTTGCCTTCGTCGGCGCCAGCCTTCTCCTCCACCGCCGGCTGCTCGACCCGCGCATCCGCCGCACCTCTTCCTTCGCCGATATCGGCATTTTGTTCCTGTTGTGGCTGCAGCTTGCCCTGGGGCTTGCCACCATCGCCGTCTCAGCCCGGCATCTTGACGGCCATGAAATGGTGAAGCTGATGACCTGGGCGCAGGGGATTTTCACCTTCCGCCCCGATGTTGCCGCCTTGATGGCGGATGCCGAGCCGCTGTTCAAGGCGCATATTTTCCTCGGCCTCACCATCTTCCTGTTGTTTCCCTTCACCCGGCTGGTGCACATGCTGTCGGCGCCGCTGCGTTATATTTGGCGCCGTGGCTACCAGATCGTGCGGGTGAAGGGTGCCGTAGGCGCGCGCCATTGAAGCAGGCTTCCCGCGCCTGTACGACTTTGGTCGGGTGGACAGGCGGCGCAAAGGGCCGCACACTCGTGCGCAAACCGGCGACGGGAGGGCGGGCATGGCGGCAAGCCGCTACCGCGAAGCATATGAGCGCAGCATCGCCGACCCCGAAGGCTTCTGGGCCGAGGCGGCGGCGGCGATCGACTGGGACGTGGCGCCGCGACGCATCCTCGATGCCGCGGCCAAGCCGCTTTATCGTTGGTTCGCCGACGGCCGGCTCAACACCTGCTACAATGCCGTCGATCGCCATGTGGCGGCGGGCCGCGGGGGCGCGCCGGCGCTGATCTACGACAGCGCCATGACCGGCGCCATCCGTGTCTACAGCTTCGCCGAGCTCAAGGACGAGGTCGCTCGCGTCGCTGGCATGATCCGCGCCGCCGGCGTCAAGACGGGCGATCGCGTCATCATCTACATGCCGATGATCCCGGAAGCGGTGTTCGCGATGCTCGCCTGCGCCCGCATCGGCGCCGTGCATTCGGTGGTGTTCGGCGGCTTTGCCGCGCACGAGCTGGCCAAGCGCATCGACGACGCAAGGCCGGTCCTCATCCTCTCCGCCTCCTGCGGCCTCGAGCCAGGGCGCATCGTCGCCTATAAGCCGCTGCTCGACGAAGCGCTGCGGCTGGCCCATCACGAGGTGGCGCGCTGCATCATCCTGGCGCGCCCGCAGATGGCGGCGGCGATGACGGCGGGACGCGATTTCGATTGGCGGGAGATGCAGGCTGGGGCAACGCCGGCGGACTGCGTCTCGGTGGCGGCCACCGATCCCCTCTATATCCTCTATACCTCGGGCACCACCGGGGTCCCTAAGGGGGTGGTGCGCGACCATGGCGGGCATGCGGTGGCCCTCGTCTGGAGCATGGCCCATGTCTATGGCGTTGCTCCGGGGGAGGTGTTCTGGGCCGCCTCGGACATCGGCTGGGTGGTGGGCCACAGCTATATCGTCTATGGCCCGCTGCTGCATGGCTGCGCGACCGTGCTTTACGAGGGCAAGCCGGTGGGAACGCCCGACCCCGGCGCCTTCTGGCGGGTCATCGCGGCCCATGGCGTCGATGTCTTCTTCACCGCGCCCACCGCCTTTCGCGCCATCAAGCGCGAGGACCCGGAAGGCGCGTTCATCCGCCGCCATGACATTTCGCGCCTGCGCGCCTTGTTCCTCGCGGGCGAGCGCGCCGATCCCGACACCGTCCACTGGGCGGAGGCGCAGTTGCGCATTCCCGTCGTCGACCATTGGTGGCAGACCGAGCTGGGGTGGCCGGCGCTTGCCACCGCGCTGGGCCTTGGCGAGCGCAAGACCCGTCACGGCAGCGCTGGAAAGCCGGTGCCGGGCTTCACCATCAAGGCGCTGGACCCCAAGCACCGCGCGCTGCCCGCCGATGCGACCGGCGACATCGTCATCGCGTTGCCCTTGCCGCCCGGCTGCCTGCCGTCGCTGTGGAACAACGACGCTGGCTATATCAAGTCCTATCTCAGCGCCCATCCCGGCCACTATATGACGGGCGATGCCGGCTTCATCGACGAGGACGGCTTTGTCCATGTGATGAGCCGCACCGACGATATCATCAACGTCGCTGGCCATCGCCTGTCCACCGGCGCCATCGAGGGCGTGCTGGCGGCCCATCCGGCGGTGGCGGAATGCGCCGTGGTCGGCGCCAGCGACGCGCTCAAGGGCCAGGTGCCGCTGGGCCTTGTCGTCCTGAAGGCGGGCGTCACCCTGCCGGCGGCGCAAATCATCGCCGAGCTGATCGGCGCGGTGCGCGCTGCCATCGGCCCGGTCGCCGCCTTCAAGACGGCGGTGATCGTCGACCAGCTTCCCAAGACCCGTTCCGGCAAGGTCCTGCGCAAGACCATCCGCCAGATCGCCGACGGCGAGGCTTTTCAAATGCCCGCCACCATCGATGATCCGGCAACCCTCGACCGCGTCCGCGCCGCCTTGCAAAACATCGGCTATGGCCGCACCAAGGAGGCGTAAAGGCGCTGGCGACATCGCCGGGCAAGCGCCATGATGGACATCATGCAGGCCGAACTGTTCGAGATCACCGATTTTCTTTCCCGCATCCGCCCTTTTGACGCGCTGGACGCCGAGGCGCGGGCCAGGCTCGCGCCGAGCTTCAGCGTCGCCTATGCCCGGCGCGGCAGCGAAATCCTCGCGCCAGGGGCGGAAAACCATCATCTTTACATCGTCCGCTCAGGCGCGGTGGAGCTGCATGAGATGGGCGACCGCTTCACCGCCCGCCTCGGCGAGGGGGAGTGTTTCGCCTTCCCCTCGCTGCTGCGCGACAACCGCATCCGCAACCAGGTGGTGGCGATCGAGGACAGCCTTCTCTATCTTTTGCCGGAATCCCGGTTCAAGGCGCTGATGGCCTCGGCCGAGGCGGTGCGCCTTTTCTTCGCCACCCAGGAAGCCGAGCGCCTGCGCCGCGCTCTGGCGCAACTGCCGGGACAATATGGTGGCCGCCCCGAACTGACCACCGTGCCCACCGATCACCTGCTGCGCCGGCGCCCCCCGGTGACCGCCGAGGCCGGGGAAAGCGTTGCCGCGGTTGCCCAGCGCATGGCGCGCGAGGACGTTTCCACCATGCTGATCGTGAAGGAGGGGCGGCTGGTGGGCATCCTCACCGACAAGGACTTGCGCCGGCGGGTCCTTGGCGCCGGGCTCGACCCTGCGACGCCGGTGCGCCAGGTGATGACGCGCCAGCCGTTGACGGTGCCCGCCGAGGCGCCTGGCCTTGACGCCCTTTTGTTGATGACCCGGCATAATTTTCATCATTTGCCGGTGGTCGGCGAGGAGGGCGCGCTGCTTGGCGTCATCAGCGCCAACGACATTCTCTCTCGCCTCGCCGAGCATCCGGTCTATCTGACGGCGCGCATCGAGGAGGCGGCGAATGAAGCAGTACTGGCGCGGGTCGCCGAACGCCTGCCGGGCGCGGCGGCGGCGCTGGTGGACGCGGGCGCGCCGGCGCGCGCCTGCGGCCATTTCATCTCCTCGATGGGCGAAGCGATCAACCGGCGGCTGTTGACGCTCGCCGAGGCAAGGCTGGGGCCGCCCCCGGTACCCTACGCCTGGCTGGTCTTCGGCTCGCTGGCGCGGGGCGAGCAGACGGCGCTCTCCGATCAGGACAACGGCCTTCTTCTTGCCGACGATTTCGACGTCGCCCGCGACGACGCTTATTTCAAGGACCTCGCCTCCCTGGTCTCGAATGGCCTGGCGTCGGCGGGCTATGCCTATTGCAAGGGCGGCATCATGGCGACCAATCCCGCATGGCGCCAGCCGCTTCGCGAATGGCGCAAGATCTTCACCCGCTGGATCCAGGAGCCGGAGCCCAAGGCGCTGATGCACGCCAATATTTTTTTCGACCTGCGCGGGGTTCATGGCGCCCAGGACCTGGTGGCGGCGCTGCGCGCCCATGTCCTTGAGGAAGCTGGGCGCAACAGCATCTTCCTTGCCCACATGACGGCCAACACCCGTTTTTTCGCCCCCCCCCTCGGGTTTTTTCGCCAGTTCGTGCTCGAGCATGACAAGGCGCACAAGGACCGGCTCGACATCAAGAAGCGCGGCGCCATGCCGGTGGTGGAACTGGCCCGCATCCTCGCCCTCGCCGCCGCCTTGCCCGATGTCGAGACGGTGGCCCGGATCGCGGCGGTGGCAAGGGCCGGCAGCCTCGCCAGCGACGCCGCGGCGGACTTGCAGGATGCCTTCGCCTTCATCTCCACCGTGCGCTTGCGCCATCAGGCGCGCCAGATCAAGGAAGGCGCAAAGCCGGACAATTTCATCGCCCCGGCGGCCTTGTCGCGGTTCGAGCGCGACCATTTGAAGGATGCCTTCAAGATCGTCCGCCATCAGCTCGACCTGTTGGCAAGCCGCTTCCATGCGGGCGGCTTATGAAGCTGGCCCGCGGGTTGTGGATGGCGGGCGCGCAGCGCTATCATGCCCGGGCGAAGGCGCCCCCGGCGCTGCGCGCCCTTGCCCGCGCCGCGCCTTCCTGGCGCACCCTGCTGCGCGATCTTGAGTTCCTCGCCCTCGACCTGGAGACCAGCGGGCTCGACCCCCGCCGCGACGAGGTGCTGAGCGTCGGCTGGGTGGTCCTGCGCCAAGGGCGCGTCAAGCTCGCTAGCGCCCGCTATCACTTGGTTTGCCCGACCCGGCCGATCAGCGCCGAGACCTGCGCCATCCATCATATCTTCGACGATCTCGCGGCCAGGGGAAGGCCATGGCGGGCGGTCTTCGCGGCGGTTCTCGAAGCGCTGACGGGAAGGGTTCTTGTCGCTCACAACATGGGCATCGAATGGGGCTTCCTCAGCGCCATGGCGCGGCGTTGCCATGGCGCGGGTTTTTATTGCCCGCGCGTCGATACCCTTGCCCTCGAGCGTCGCCGCCATGCCCGCCCCGGCAGGCAACGACGCGCTGGCGACCTGCGCCTTGACGCGGCGCGGGCGCGTTATGGCTTGCCGTGCCATCGAGCCCATCACGCGCTCAGTGACGCCGTGGCGACGGCCGAGCTGCTGCTGGCGCAAATCGCCTATGCGGGCACGCCGGAGCGCTTGCGGCTCATTGATTTAGCCTCGTAGACCAGCGTCCTGCGCCATCGACTAAAGTCGCGTATGGACCGTTGCCTCGCCCTGTTAATCTGCTGGCGCTCGAAAGAGGCCACCAACATGGGGAGGACCGCAATGGCTGGTACACCATCGAACGGCAACGGCGCGAAGGATACGGCGGGCTATTGGAAGGCCAATCTTGCGCTTCTTGCCAAGCTTCTCGCCGTCTGGTTCGTCGTTTCCTACGGCTTTGGCATCCTGTTCAAAGACTGGCTCAACGCTTTCGCGCCGTTCGGCATGAAGCTGGGCTTCTGGTTCGCGCAACAGGGATCGATTTACGTCTTCGTGGTGCTGATCTTCGTCTATGCCGCGCGCATGCGCAGGATCGATCGGCAATTCGACGTGCACGACGAGTGAGGGAGGGGACAATGGACGTCCAAACTTTAACCTATATCTTCGTCGGGCTGAGCTTTGCCCTTTATATCGGCATCGCGATCTGGTCGCGCGTTGGCTCGACCCGCGAATTCTACGTCGCCGGCGGCGGTGTCCACCCGGTGGTCAACGGCATGGCGACGGCGGCGGACTGGATGAGCGCCGCGTCCTTCATCTCGATGGCCGGCCTCATCGCCTTCATGGGCTATGACGGGGCGGTCTATCTGATGGGCTGGACCGGCGGCTATGTGTTGCTGGCGCTCTTGCTGGCGCCCTATTTGCGCAAGTTCGGGCAATATACGGTGCCCGACTTTGTCGGCGCGCGTTATTATTCCTCGGCGGCGCGCCTGGTCGCTGTCGTCTGCCTCATCTTCATTTCCTTCACCTATGTCGCCGGGCAGATGCGCGGCGTCGGCATCGTCTTTTCGCGCTTTCTCGAAGTCGACATCACCATGGGGGTGGTCATCGGCATGGCGATCGTTTTCCTTTATGCCGTGATGGGGGGGATGAAGGGCATCACCTACACCCAGGTGGCACAATATTGCGTGCTGATCTTCGCCTATACCGTGCCGGCGATCTTCATTTCCATATTGGTCACCGGCAACCCCATCCCGCAACTGGGGTTGGGCAGCACGGTGAACGACGGCTCGGGCCTCCATATCCTGCAAAAGCTGGACCAGACACTGGTTGACCTCGGCTTTGCGCCCTATACGGCGGGTTCGAAATCGATGATCGACGTGTTCGCCATCACCGCCGCCTTGATGGTCGGCACCGCGGGCCTGCCGCATGTGATCGTCCGCTTCTTCACCGTGCCCAAGGCGTCGGACGCGCGCCGCTCGGCGGGCTGGGCGCTGGTGTTCATCGCTCTCCTTTATACGACGGCGCCGGCGGTGGCGGCCTTTGCCCGGCTCAACTTCACCGAGACGGTGAACCAGACCGCCTATGCCGAGGCGCCGCAGTGGTTCAAGAACTGGGAAGGCCTTGGCCTCATCGCCTGGCAGGACAAGAATGGCGATGGCGTCATCCAATATGGCCCGGGCGATGCCTTCACCCCGGACAAGCCGGCCTATTCCGGCGCCGCCGGAGCGCATGGCGAGCGGTTGCTGAGCAACGCCCCCAGCGACAAGGCCAACGAGGTCTATGTCGATCGCGACATCATGGTGCTGGCCAATCCGGAGATCGCCAATCTGCCGGCCTGGGTGATCGCCCTCGTTGCCGCCGGCGGCCTGGCCGCGGCCTTGTCGACGGCGGCGGGGCTGCTGCTGGTGATCTCGACCTCGATCAGCCATGATCTTTTGAAGCAGACCTTGATGCCGAACATCAACGACCGGCAGGAGTTGCTGGCGGCCCGGCTGGCGGCGGCGTGCGCCATCCTCATCGCCGGCCTTCTCGGCATCTTCCCGCCGGCCTTCGTGGCGCAGGTGGTGGCCTTCGCCTTCGGGCTCGCCGCGGCGTCGCTGTTCCCGGTCATCCTGATGGGGATTTTCTCCAAGAAGATGAACAAGGAAGGGGCCATTACCGGCATGCTGGTGGGGCTTGCCTTCACCTTCGGCTATATCGTTTACTTCAAGTTCATCGCGCCCGAGCTCAACACCAAGGACCATTGGCTGCTCGGCATCTCGCCGGAAGGCATCGGCACGGTGGGCATGGTGTTCAACTTCATCGCCGCCTACGTGGTCTCGAAACTGACGGCGGCGCCGCCGGAGACGGTGCAGCACCTGGTCGAGGATATCCGCATCCCCAGCGGCGCGGGCCACGCCCACGCCCATTGATCCAGGCTTCAAGGATAGCGCTCGATGGCGGGCCCTAGGGCCCGCCATTTTTTTTGCCGCCGCTTGCCTTGCCTGCTAATGTCTAGTGGTCCGCCCCAAACGGATAAATCCATCCGTTTGGGAAAAGGGGACCACTAAGTTACTGAATCTGTGGTGTGATTTCTCCAACAGATGGGAACCATCTGTTGGAATCGCACCACTAGGGTCAAGGCCCTAGGAAACGGGTTCCAAGAAACGCGATCTTAAGAAACCGGCGCGGCTCGCCGCCGGCGATTGAGAAAGCCCGTATTGGGGAGGGGGGTATCGACACTTGGCTCATCTTGAGCGCGGCCTTCGGCTATGTGGCGCTGCTCTTCGCCGTCGCCGCATGGGGGGACCGGCACGGCCAGTTGAAGAGGGGCTTGCGGCCCTGGGTCTATGCTTTGTCGCTCGCCGTCTATTGCACCTCCTGGACGTTTTTCGGGGCGGTGGGCACCGCGGCGACCGCCGGGTGGGAATATCTCGCCATTTATATCGGGCCGTTCCTCGTCTATGTCGCCGGCCATTCGCTGGTGCGCAAGATCGTCACCATCGGCAAGCGGCACGAGACCACCTCCATCGCCGACTTCATCGCCGCCCGCTATGGCAAGAGCCAGCTGCTCGCCGCGCTCGTCACCGTCATCGCCGTCGTCGGCGCCCTTCCCTATGTCGCCTTGCAGCTCAAATCGGTGGCGATGAGCTATACCGCGCTGTCGCGTCCCGACGAAGTTCTGGCCGGCGGCCCGCCGCAGGCTGGCCTGGTGCTTGTCGTCGCCATGACCCTGGCCGTTTTCGCCATTCTGTTCGGCACCCGCCATATTGACGCCACGGCGCATAATCGCGGCATGATCCTTGCCATCGCGCTTGAATCCGGGGTCAAGCTCGTCGCCCTCATGGCGGTGGGCCTTTTCGCCTATTTCCTGCTGCCGGGCGGTGGCTGGGAGCGCCTCTCCACCGCGGCGGCGGCGCGCGCGACCGGCGGCGTTTTCTCGGTCGCCGATTTCGGGCCGCGCTTTTTTACCCTGACCGTGCTTTCCATGGGCGCCATCCTGTGCCTGCCGCGCCAGTTTCACGTCGCCGTGGTGGAATGCCAGGATCCGGCCTATGTGAAGCCGGCGCGCGTCATCTTCCCCGCCTATCTGGCGCTGGTTTCCCTCGCCGTCGTGCCGATCACCTTTGCCGGCCTTTCCCTTCTCGCCGGCGCCGCCACCCCGCCGGATCTCTTTGTTCTCGCCCTGCCGCTGCGACAGGGCAATGAGCCGCTCGCCCTTTTTGCCTTCATCGGCGGCCTGTCGGCGGCGACCGCCATGGTCATCGTCGCGACGGTCGCCCTGTCGACCATGTTGACCAACGACCTCATCGTGCCCTTGCTGTTGCGTCGCGGCTTGCTGCAGCGCTACCGCGCCGAGGACGTGGGGCGGGTCCTTCTTGTCACCCGCCGCGCCGTGATCGTCGGCTTTCTTCTCCTTTGCTATCTCTATCTGCGCGGGGTCCATGGCGCCAACACGCTGGCCGGGCTCGGCACCTTGTCCTTCGCTGCAGTGGTGCAGTTTACCCCCGCGCTGGTCGGCGCCGTCACCTGGCGGCGCGGCCACCGGCACGGGGTCGCCGCCGGGCTTATCGCCGGCTTCAGCCTGTGGTTCGCCCTCCTCATGCTGCCGGCCTATACCGGCACGGCGTGGGAAACCGTCGCCGGCGTCGATTTTCTCACCTTTGGGGTCATGACCAGCCTCGGAGCCAATAGCGCGCTTTATATTGGTGTCTCGCTTTTCGCCCGGCCCCGCGTCGTCGATCGGGTGCAGGCCGCCAGCTTTGTCGGCGGCCAGGAGACGGCGCGCCGCCGCATGGGCACGGTTGAAGGCCGCGTCCGGGTCGAGGATTTGATGGCGCTGCTGGAGCGCTTTTTGGGGCGCGACAAGACGGCGGAGGCCTTCCACGCCTACAGTCTGGTGGTGGACCGCAAGCTGGCGCCCCTCGACCCGGTGGACAGCGGCCTTATCCGGTTCACCGAACGCCAGCTTTCGCGGGTGCTCGGCGCCTCCTCGGCCCGCATCATTCTCACTTCGGCGCTCAAGGGCTCGGAAATTCCCATCGAGGACGTGGTGTCGCTGCTCGATGAGACCTCGCAGCGCCTGCGCTTCAGCCAGGACCTGTTGCAAGCGACGCTTGAGCATATCGGCCAGGGCGTTTCGGTGGTCGATGGCGAGCTCAACATCATCGCGTGGAACAGCCAGTATCTGCGCCTGCTCGGCTATCCGCCGGGGACCATCTGGGTCGGCCGGCCGATCGAGGAGATCGTGCGCTTCAACGCCGCGCGGGGCGAGTATGGCGCTGGCGATCTTGAGGATAAGATTAATGGCCGCCTTGCCACCATGCGCAAGGGCGTGCCGCACGCCATCGAGCGCACCAGGCCCAACGGCACGGTGCTCAAGATCGAGGGGCGGCCGATGGCCGGCGGCGGCTATGTCACCAGCTATAGCGACATCACCGAGACCAAGCGCTATGAGGAAGCGTTGCGCGAGGGCGAACGGCGGATCCGCTTTTACACCGACAGTTTTCCCGCTCTCATCAGCTTCGTCGATGCCAAGGAGCATTTGCGCTTCGCCAACCGCGCCTTCATGAAGCTGTTCGGCAAGGCCGGCCGGCCGGTGCTCGACCGGCCGCTCAGCGAGATTCTCTCGCCCGCGGACTATGCCCTGCGCCGCGAGCATATCGCCGCCGCGCTGGCCGGCGAACGGCGCATCTTCGACATCGCCTGGCCGAACGAGGAGGATGGCGGCACGACCCACATCCAGGTGACCTACGTGCCGCATTTCGATCCGCAAGGCGCGGTCGACGGTTTCTTCGTCATGTATCTTGACATCACCGCCCGGCGCCAGGCCGAGCTTGCCCTTAAAGAGGCGCTGGAGAGCCTGGAGCAAAGGGTTGCCGAGCGCACCCGCGAGCTGTCCCAGGTCAACGCCGCGCTGCGCCAGGAAAACGACCGGCGCGAGCAACTGGCGCGCGAGCTGGCCGCCGCCAAGCAGGTGGCGGAAGGCGCGACGGCGAGCAAGACGCGCTTTCTCGCCGCCGCCAGCCACGACGTGCTCCAGCCGCTGAACGCGGCGCGCCTTTTCACTTCGGCCCTGGAGGAAGAATGCAGCCGGCACAATCCGCAGTCGCTCGAACTGGTGCGCAACATCGAGCGCGCCCTCGAATCGAGCGACCGTCTGCTCAAGGCCTTGCTCAACATCTCCAAGCTCGACGCCGGGGGGCTTCAGCCGTCCTTCAGCGTCTTTAGCGTCCATGACCTCATTTGCGACCTTGCGACCGAGTTCAAGGTGCTGGCCGAGGCCAAGGGCCTTGCCCTGCGCGCGGTGCCAAGCCATGCCGTCACCCGCTCCGACCGGGGGCTGCTGCTCAGCGTGCTGCAAAATCTGCTTTCCAACGCGGTGCGCTACACCGCCGCCGGCAAGGTGCTGATCGGCTGTCGCCGCCGCGGGCAAACCCTGCGTATCGCCGTTTATGACACCGGCCCCGGCATTCCCCTCGACAAGCAGCGCGAGATTTTCGAGGAGTTTCGCCGGCTCGCCAACGGCGGCGACCCGGCCGAGCGCGGCCTTGGCCTTGGCCTTGCCATCGTCGACCGGGTGGTCAAGCTGTTGGGGCATGACATCACCCTTGTCTCCCAACCGGGCCGCGGCAGCCTGTTCGCGGTGACGGTGCCCTTGCTTGCCGCCTCCGCCGAGGCGGCGCGCCACCCGGCGCCGCGCGCCGGCGGCTCGCTGGCGGGCACCCGGGTTTTGTGCGTCGATAACGAGCCGCAGGTCCTTGCCGGCCTGCGCGCTCTTCTCGAACGCTGGGGTTGCCAGGTGACGACGGCGCGTTCCATCCGCGAAGGCCGCGCCGCTTTTGCCGGCGACGGCGCGGCGCCGGATTTGCTGGTGCTCGACTATCGCCTCGACGATGGCGTCACCGGTTTTGCCTTCGCCGACGCCATGCTCAAGCTCTGGGGGAGATTGCCGCCGACGGTGATGTTGACCGCCGATGGGTTTCAGCAAACCCGGCGGGAGGCGGAGAAACGGCGCATCCCGGTTCTCGCCAAGCCGGTCGAGCCGGCGGCTTTAAGGGCGCTGCTGACCCAGCTTGCGCGGCGGGCGGCTGAATAGGCGCTGTTGCCGCGCGCGCGGGGCTTATGGCGGCGTGCTCACCGGCGCGAGCTGCAACGCCTTGGCCGCCAGCACCGCCTGTGTGCGGTTGATGACGCCCAGCTTGCGGAACACCGCGGTGACATGGGCTTTGACGGTGGCTTCCGAGATGCCCATGTCATAGGCGATCTGCTTGTTGAGCCGGCCCAGCGACAGGCCGACCAGCACCCGCAGTTGCGCCGGCGTCAGGCTGGCCAAACGATCCACGTCCTCGAGCACGGCGCCGTCGGGCGGCGCGTATTCCGGCTGGGCGCCGGCAAGAGGGGTCCAGATGTCTCCGGCAAGGACCGCGTTGATGGCCTCGGCGATGCGCGGCATGGCCAGCGACTTGGGGACATAGCCGGAAGCGCCGAAGGCCATGGCGCGGTTGACCGTTTCCAGCTCCTCATGGGCCGAGACGACAATCACCGGCAGGGCGGGAAAATCCTGGCGAAAGGCGACGAGCCCGGCAAAACCGTCGCTGTCGGACATGTGGAGGTCAAGAAGCAGCAAGCGGGCGCCCTTGTCGGCCAGCACTTGGCGCGCTTCGTTGACCGATTGCGCTTCGACGATCTCCGCCTCCGGCGCCACCCGGCGCACGGCTTCTTTCAGCGCGCTGCGCACCAAGGGATGGTCGTCGGCGATGACAATCGACATGGCGCTAACGATTAAGGCGCCCGTCGATCAGCGCTTGCACCACCGAAGGGTCGGCAAGCGTCGAGGTGTCGCCCAGATTGCCATAATCGTTTTCGGCGATTTTACGTAAAATGCGCCGCATGATCTTGCCCGACCGCGTTTTGGGCAGGCCTGGCGTGAAGTGGAGATGGTCGGGGGTGGCGATGGGGCCGATGTCCTTGCGCACCCATTGCTTGAGCTCCTGGCCCAATTCATCGGTGGGCTCCAGCCCGGCGTTCAAGGTGACATAGGCATAGATTCCCTGGCCCTTGATGTCATGGGGAAAGCCGACCACCGCGGCTTCCGCGACCAGAGGGTGGGCGACCAGGGCGGATTCGATTTCCGCGGTGCCCATGCGGTGGCCCGAGACGTTGATGACGTCATCGACCCGTCCGGTGATCCAATAATAGCCGTCCTCGTCGCGGCGGCAGCCATCGCCGGTGAAGTAAAGGCCCTTATAGGTGGAAAAATAGGTCTGCACGAACCGCTCGTGGTCGCCATAGACGGTGCGCGCCTGGCCTGGCCAGCTCTCGGCGATGACGAGGTTGCCGGAGGCCGCGCCGTCGAGCGTGTTGCCGTCGCCATCGACCAAGGCTGGTTTCACGCCGAAGAAGGGGCGGGTGGCGGACCCGGGCTTTAAGGGCGTCGCGCCTGGCAGCGGGGTTATCATGATGCCGCCGGTCTCGGTCTGCCACCAGGTGTCGACGATGGGGCAGCGTTCGTCGCCGACCACGCGGTAATACCACAGCCAGGCTTCCGGGTTGATGGGCTCGCCCACCGAGCCGAGGAGGCGCAGGGATGAGCGGTCGTGCTTTTTCACCGGCGCCTCGCCGTCGCGCATCAGGGCGCGGATGGCGGTGGGCGCGGTATAGAGCACGTTCACCTTATGCTTGGCGACGATGCGCCAGAAGCGCTCGACATTGGGATAGTTGGGCACGCCTTCGAACATCAGCGTCGTCGCGCCGTTGGCGAGCGGCCCGTAGACGATATAGGAATGACCGGTGACCCAGCCGACATCCGCGGTGCACCAATAAACCTCGCCCTCGCGATAGTCGAAGACATATTCATGGGTGAGCGAAGCCCACACCATATAGCCGCCCGTGGTGTGAAGAACGCCCTTGGGCTTGCCGGTGGAGCCGGAGGTGTAAAGGATGAACAACGGATCCTCGGCGTTCATTTCCTCCGCCTCGCACCTGGCGGGCACCAGCAGCGACAGTTCATGATACCAGTGGTCGCGCTTTTCATCCCAGCCGATATCGGCCCCGGTGTGGCGCACCACCAGAACGTTTTTGACATGCGGGCATTTTTCAAGCGCCTTGTCGACATTGTCCTTGAGCGGCACCGCCTTGCCGCCGCGCACGCCCTGGTCCGCGGTGATGACGAAATTCGATCTGCAGTCCTCGATCCGGCCGGCCAGCGCGTCGGGGGAGAAGCCGCCGAACACCACCGAATGCACGGCGCCGATGCGGGCGCAGGCGAGCATGGCGAACGCCGCCTCCGGGATCATCGGCAAATAGATAGTGACCCGGTCCCCCTTTTTGACGCCGAGATGCCTCAGCACGTTGGCGAAGCGGCAGACATGGGCGTAAAGCTGCTGATAGGTGATGGCATGGTGATAGGCCGGGTTGTCGCCTTCCCAGATGATGGCGACGTCGTTGGCCTTGCGCGGCAAGTGGCGGTCGATGCAGTTGTAGGAGGCATTGAGGGTGCCGTCCTCGAACCATTTGATCGCCACCTCGCCCTCGAAGCTGGTGTTCTTCACCTTGGTGAAGGGCTTCAGCCAGGTGATGCGCCTGCCCTGCTCGGCCCAGAAGCCCTCCGGGTCGTCGAGCGAGCGCTGGTAAAGCGCAGCATAGTCCTCCCCGGTGCAGCGGGTGCGCGCCAAAGCTTCTTCCTTCACGGGGATGACCTGCATTTCATGGCTGCTTGCCGCTGCGTCTTCGTGCGCCACGCTGTTCCTCCCTTAACAAATCGCTGGACTTGATTTTCCGACCATCTTAACGCCAAACCGGTCCATATCTGAAGCCCCCATCCCATAGACTTTTGTCTGATAGACCATTGGCTAATTTCGCCGCCTTCCCCTTGGGCCGATTATGACCCCCGGTCAAGCAACCGAGAATGGGGGGAAAAGACTATGACTTGCTCGATCCTGGGGAGGGTGTTTCGCGGCGCGCTCTTGGGCGGCTCCATGCTGTCATGGGCGGTGACGGGGGCGGCGGCGCAGTCGGTCGAGGACAGGGTCGGCCGCCTGGAGGCGCTTTTGGAAAGTGTGTTGCAGCGGCTGGAGGCGCAGGACGCGAGGATCAGCGCCGAGGACGCCAAGGTCATCGCGGAAACGCAAAAAGCGGTCGCCCAGGTAAAAGCGGTCGAGGCCAAGATGGACGAGGCCGCCGCATCCGCGCCAGCCCCGGCGAACGGCTTTAAGATCGGCAACACCACGGTCAATTTCGGCGGCTATATCAAGCTCGACACCATGGCCACCCGCTTCAGCGGCGGGGAGTTTCCCTCGGTCAGCTTTTTGCGCGACTTTCTCGTTCCGGGCGCGATCCCGGTCGGCGGCCGGGGCGATGGCTGGGACCTCGACTACAGCGCTCGTCAAACCCGGTTCAATTTCAAGTTCGACACCGACCTTGGCAACGAGCACAAGCTGGGGGGCTATATGGAGTTGGACTTCCAGGTGACCAGCGCCGACGGCGTCGATGAGCGGGTGTCTAACAGCTATAACCCGCGCATGCGCCATGCCTTCCTCACCTTCGACAACTGGCTGTTCGGCCAGACCTGGTCGACCTTTCTTAACGTCAGCGCCTTTCCCGATGTGCTCGACTTCATTGGTCCGACCTCGGGCATCATCTTCATTCGCCAGCCGCAGATCCGCTACACCAAGGGCGGTTTCCAGGTCGCCATCGAGCAGCCGGAGGCAACGCTCAGCGCCTATGGCACTGGCGCGCGCCTCATCTCCGGCGACGACCCGATGCCCGACCTCGTGCTGCGCTACAACGCCAAGGGCGACTGGGGCGAGGTCTCGCTCGCTGGCATTGCCCGCAATCTCCATGTCGAGCCGGGCTTGTCCACGGTCAGCGAGGCCGATACGGCGCTCGGCTATGGCGTCAACCTGTCCGGCAAGATCAATGTCGGCGCGGCCGACGATATTCGCTTCGCGGTGACCGCCGGCGAAGGCCTGGGGCGCTATATCGGCCTTAATATCGTCAACGCCGCCGCGATCACCAATGTCGGGACACTGGACGCCATCGCCACCTATTCCGGCTTCGTCGCCTATCGCCATCCCTGGACGAAAACCTGGCGCTCGACCTTTTCCATCGCTGGCTTCAAGGCCGACAACCCCATCGCCTTCACCGGCCTTGGCGTCACCGATACAGTGTGGAACGCGCTCGCCAACATCATCGTCTCGCCGGTGCCCAAGCTGGACCTGGGGCTGGAATATATGTTCGCCAAGCGCCAGTTGGAAAGCGGCCTTAGCGGCACTATGAACCGGGTGCAGTTCTCCGCCATCTATAAATTCTAGACTCCCCACACCCCGCTGCAACGCGCGGCGGCGTTTGCGCCCAGGGCCCGAACGCCGCCGCTTCTTGTCGCCGCGCGGCGAGCGCCCTTAAGCAAAGTCGGGCTGGTTTTCCGGCGCCGCTGCGGCAAAGGCCGGCAGGCTTTGCAGATGCGCGTCGATGCGCTCAAGGGTGGGGAAGGGCGAAAGATCGGTCTTGAAGCGCCGCGCGTTCCACATCTGCGGGACAAGGCACACGTCCGCCACAGTGACCGTCTCGCCGAAGCAATGGCCAGCGCCGCCGTGGCGCGCCGCCCAGGCCTCGAGCGCGGTAAAGCCGGCGACGATCCAATGGCGATACCAGGCATCGATCGTCTTCTGGTCATGCTCCAGCGTCGAATGGAGATATTTCAGCACCCGCAAATTGTTGAGGGGATGGATATCGCAGGCGATGGCGAGCGCCATGGCCCGCACCCGCGCCCGCGCCAGCGGGTCGCCCGGCAGCAAGGCGGGGGCGGGATGGGTTTCCTCCAGATAGTCGATGATGGCGAGCGATTGGCTCAAAACTGCGCCATCGACGGCAAGTGCCGGGATGAGGCCTTGAGGGTTGGCCGCCCGATACTCATCGCTCAGATGCGCGCCGTGCGCCAGATGAACGAACACCGGCTCATAGGCGATGTTTTTGATGTTGAGGGCGATGCGCACGCGAAAGGCGGCGGAGGAGCGGAAATAAGTGTAAAGCTTCATGGCGCAAGCTCCCGGTAGGACTCTAGGGTTCAGTCCCGGCATGTGCTGGCTCGGATTTAGCCTGAATCGTTTCGGCTCTTTTGTCCAGGCCTCGTGGATGTATCACGCATGGCGTGAGGCAGCGCGGCCGTCCTGAGACGGCGGCTTCCTTCATGGTCAGGCTCGTCCGTGCGGCCTCGCCGTGCGAAAGCTTATGTCTCACGCTCACGCGCGACGAGCGCGATGTCGCCGCCATCGAGGCCGAGGCTGAGGTCGCCGGTGAGGAGCTTCAGCGCGTCCCGCCCGAAGACCTCGCCGCGCCAGCCCCGCAACACGGGGTGATCGGCCTGCGGCCGGGCGGCCAAGCGCTCCAGCGCATCGCTGGTGGCGATCAGCTTGGCGGCGACCCCGGCGTCCTTCGCCTTGATGCGCAAAAGCAGCTTCAGCATCTCGAGCGCCGCGGCATTGTGCTGCGCCGCCCGGTGGTCGTGCCGCGCTGGCATCTCGGCGCCATTCAAGGGCTGGGCCAGGTCCAGGGCGGCAAACAGGGTCTTGCCCATGGGGCCATGGGCGAATTTTTCGCTCACCCCCCGGACATGGGCGAGCTCCTCGGGCCCGGCCGGAGGGTGGGCGGCGATTTCCAGCACCGTTTCGTCGCGCACGATACGGTTGCGCGGCAGATCGCGGGCCTGCGCCTCGCGCTCGCGCCAGGCGGCGACCGCCTTGAGGCGGCCGAGGAATTTCGCGTCCCGCGAACGGTGGCGCAGCCGCCGCCAGGCTTGCTCGGGATCGGTGTCGTAAGTGGCGGGATCGGTGATGAGGGCCATTTCCTCGGCGATCCAGTCTTGCCGGCCTTGTTCCGTCAATTGCGCTGTGAGCCCGCGATAGACGTCCCGCAAATGGGTGACGTCTGAGAGGGCATAGCGCAATTGGCGCTCGGACAGGGGGCGGCGCGCCCAATCGGTGAAGCGCGCCGACTTGTCGAGCTTGGCCTTGGTGAAATGCTGGGCCAGCGCTTGATAGCTGACCGATTCGCCAAAGCCGCAGACCATCGCGGCGACCTGGGTGTCGAACACTGGCCGCGGCAAATCCCCTGATAATTTATAAAATATTTCAAGATCCTGGCGCGCGGCATGGAAAACCTTCAAAGGCTCGCGCCGGTTAAGAAAATCGAAAAAAGGGGCAAGGTCGAGGTCATCGGCCAGGGCGTCGATGGCGGCTTCTTCCCCAGGCGATGCCACCTGGATGAGGCAAAGCTGCGCCCAATAGGTGCGCTCGCGCATGAATTCGGTGTCGATGGTGACGAAGGGCTCCCCGTCAAGACGCGCGCACAGGCGCGCAAGCGCATCGGTGGTGGTAATGGGTTGCAAGACAAACTCCTTGACTGTCGCCATCGCATATAGGCGTCCCGCGCTTGTCCAGCAAGCTTGACAAATCCCCCCATTATGTGTGCTTTGGCGCGAATTTTTCCGCCACAACCCGGCTCGCCCGCCGGCAAGCCGCGTAAGAGCCTGAAAGCCATGCACCTTTATCGTACCCACCATTGCAACCAACTGCGCCTTGCCGATGTCGGCGAGACGGCCCGGCTGTCCGGCTGGATCCACCGCAAGCGCGACCATGGCAATCTTCTTTTCATCGACCTGCGCGACCATTATGGCCTCACCCAGGTGGTGGTCGACACCGACAGCCCGGCCTTCGCCATCGCCGATGGCCTGCGCAGCGAAAGCGTCATCACCGTCACCGGCAAGGTGGTGGCGCGGACGCCGGAAACGGTCAATGACGGCCTTCCCACCGGCGCGGTGGAATTGCGGGCGGCGGAGATCGCCGTCCAGTCGTCCGCCGGCGATTTGCCGATGCCGGTCTTTGGCGAGGCGGACTATCCGGAAGACATTCGCCTGCGCTATCGCTTCCTCGATTTGCGGCGGGAGCAGATGCACAAGAACATCGTCCTGCGCAGCCAGGTCGTTTCCGCCATCCGCCGGCGCATGATCGAGGCCGGCTTCATGGAGTTCCAGACCCCCATCCTCACGGCGTCCTCGCCCGAGGGGGCGCGCGACTTCCTCGTCCCCTCGCGCCTTCACCCCGGCAAGTTCTATGCCTTGCCGCAGGCGCCGCAAATGTTCAAGCAGCTCATCATGGTGGCGGGCTTTGATCGTTATTTCCAGATCGCGCCCTGCTTTCGCGACGAGGATGCCCGCGCCGACCGCTCGCCCGGCGAATTCTATCAGCTCGACGTCGAGATGAGCTTCGTGACCCAGGAGGACGTTTTCGCCGCCATCGAGCCGGTATTGCACGGCGTCTTCGTCGAGTTCGCGGGCGATCGGGTGGTGACGCCGGCGCCGTTTCCGCGCATCGCCTATGCCGACGCCTTGCTCAAATATGGCAGTGACAAGCCGGATTTGCGCAATCCCCTTGAAATCGCCGACGTCACCGAGGTGTTCCGCGGCTCCGGCTTCGGGATTTTCGCCCGGATGATCGAGAACGGCGCCGTGGTGCGCGCCATCGCGGCGCCCGGCGCCGGGGCGCGGCCCCGCTCCTTCTTCGACAAGATGAACGACTGGGCGAAGGCGCAAGGTTTTGCCGGGCTTGGCTATGTCAACTTCAAGGACGGGGCTGGCGGCGGCCCGATCGCCAAGAATTTGGGCGAGGATCGTGTGGCGCGCCTCGTCGCGGCGATGGGCCTGGGCCCGGACGACGGGGTCTTTTTCGCCTGCGACAAGGCGCCCGGCGCCGCCCGGCTCGCCGGCCTTGCCCGCACCCATATCGGGCAAGAGCTCGACCTTGTCGAAAAGGACGCCTTCCGCTTTTGCTGGATCGTCGATTATCCCATGTTCGAGTGGAACGAGGAGGAGAAAAGGATCGACTTCTCCCACAACCCGTTTTCCATGCCCCAAGGCGAGATGGCGGCGCTCGAGAACAAGGATCCCCTGGACATCCTCGCCTATCAATATGACATCGTGTGCAACGGCGTCGAGCTGTCCTCCGGCGCGATCCGCAATCACAAGCCGGAGATCATGTACAAGGCGTTCGCCATCGCCGGCTATGACCCGGCGGTGGTCGACGAGAAGTTTCGCGGCATGATCAACGCCTTCAAGCTCGGCGCGCCGCCCCATGGCGGGCTTGCCCCCGGCATCGACCGCATCGTCATGCTGCTGGCGGACGAGCCCAATATCCGCGAGGTCATCCTCTTTCCCATGAACCAGCGGGCGGAGGACTTGATGATGGGCGCGCCCTCGCAGGTGACGCTGAAGCAGTTGCGCGAGCTCCATATCCGGGTGGTCAAGCCGGAGTCCTGACCTGCCGGCAGGGCGGCCGCATGGGCTTTCGCTGGACTTGCCGCCATCCCCTCTCTATATCTGTTTGATATAAACAGGGGGGATCGGTGTCGGACAAGCGCAGCCAGTTGCAGAATTTGCGCATCGCGCGCGCGGAAACGCCGGCCGCTTCGCGCACTCCTTTTTATCTGGCCCTTGCCTTGGGGGCGGCGATCGGCGCCCTTGTGGGCGGCGCGGGGGGCTATTTTTTCTTCTCGCAAGACGAAGAAGCGCCAGCTATCGCCACGGCGGAGCGTGCGCCGCCCGTTCCCGCGCTGGCACCCAGCGCCACGCCGGCGGCGCGCCAGGTCCTCAGTGCCTCGGGCTATGTGACGGCGCGGCGCAAGGCCACCGTGTCGGCGGAGGTCACCGGCCGCATCACCGAGATTTTGATCGAGGAAGGAATGACGGTGGCCGCTGGCGAGGTGGTGGCGCGGCTCGACAGCACCATGGCCGAGGCCGAGCTCAAGCTCGCTGAGGCGCAGGCCGCGGCGGCAAGGGCAAGGGTGGAGAGCGCCGCCGCCGAGCTTGCCGAGGCGCGCCGGGTGCTCACCCGTAGCGAGGCGCTCGCCCAGCGGGAGTTTGCCAGCAAGGCCGCCGTGACCAGCGCCCAAGCGCGGATGGAAAGCGCTGCGGCGCTGGTCGCGCAGACCAGGGCCGAGGCCGAGGTGGCGCGTCAGGAAGTCGCCCGGCGGCGGGAAAATCTCGACAAATACCAGGTGCGCACGCCCTTTGCCGGGGTGGTGGTGGAAAAAAACGCCCAGCCCGGGGAAATCATCTCTCCCATCTCCGCCGGCGGCGGCTTCACCCGCACCGGCATTTGCACCGTGGTCGACATGGACAGCCTCGAAATCGAGGTCGATGTCAATGAAAGCTTCATCGGCCGGGTGATGGCGGGCCAGGCGGTGGAGGCCTCTCTCGACGCCTATCCCGATTGGCGGATCCCGGCCTCGGTGATCGCCATCGTGCCCACCGCCGACCGCACCAAGGCGACGGTGAAGGTGCGGATCGGCTTTCTGGCGAGCGATGCCCGGATCCTTCCCGACATGGGCGTCAAGGTGACCTTCCTTGATGAAATGCGCGATGCCGCCCCAGCGGGGACGGCAAGCGTCAACCCCTAAGCTTTTAAGGAGCGTTTCATGCCGACCAACGCCCTCATCGAACTCAATCAGGTGACCAAGCGCTATGTCAAGGCGGGCCAGGCGATCGAGATTTTCGATGCCTTAAGCATGACCATCGAGGACGGGGCGTTCATCGCCGTCATGGGGCCGTCGGGCTCGGGCAAGACCACGCTCCTCAATCTTTTGGGCGGCATCGACAAACCGTCCTCCGGCACCATCGCCTGCGCTGGCCAGCGGATCGACAATTTGAGCGAGGGGGCGCTTTCCCGCTGGCGCGCCGCCAATGTCGGCTTCATCTTCCAATTCTATAACCTGATGCCGATGCTGAGCGCGGCGCAGAATGTGGAGCTGCCCTTGCTCCTCACCAACCTTGGCCGCGCCCAGCGGGCGGAGCATGTCAAGACGGCGCTTGCGGTGGTCGGCATCGCCGACCGCGCCAAGCATTTGCCGCGCGAGCTGTCGGGAGGCCAGCAGCAGCGCGTCGCCATTGCCCGCGCCATCGTCTCCGACCCCAAGCTCCTGCTCGCCGACGAGCCGACCGGCGACCTCGATCGCCAGACGGCGGTGGAAATCCTCGAAACGCTGCAGCTTCTCAACCGGGACTTCGGCAAGACCATCATCATGGTCACCCATGATCCGGAGGCGGCCAAGTTCGCCCGCCGCACGCTGCATCTCGACAAGGGCCATTTCGTTCAGGAAGCGGCCCAATGACCGGCGCCGGCCTCATCTGGAAGAACGCGGCGCGCAAGAAACTGCGCCTGGTTTTGACGGTGATCTCGATCTTCACCGCCTTCCTCATCTACGGCATTCTCGGCAGCTTCCAGAATTCCCTCGATGCCGGGATCGACGTCGCCTCGGGCGCCAACCGCCTGGTGACGGTCAACAAAATCACCTTCATCCAGCCCTTGCCCTATGCCTATGTCGGCAAGGTGAAGGCGATGGAAGGGGTCGCCGGGGTCACCTACGCGGTGTGGTTCGGCGGCTATTATCAGGACCCGCAGCGCTTGCTGGCGGTTTTCGGCGTCGACCCGGAAAGCTATCTTGCCGCCTATCCCGAACTGGTCTTAACGCCGGAGGAGCGCAAGGCGTTCCTCACCGATCGCCGGGCGCTCTTGGTGGGGAAGAAAATGGCCGATCGCTTCGGCTGGAAGGTGGGCGAGACGATCCCCATCCAGTCCAACATCTGGTCCGATGCCGATGGCAGCCAAACCTGGGATTTTATCGTCGCTGGCATTTTTACCGCCAATGACGACAAGATCGACACCAGCTATCTCCTCTTCCACTATGATTATCTTAACGAGCGCCGTCGATTCGCCCGCGACACCATCGGCTGGCTTATCGTCACCACCACCACGCCGGCGGCCAATGATGCCGTCGCCAAGGCCATCGACCTTGAATTCTCCAACGCGCCGACGCAGACCAAGACCGACACCGAAAAGGCCTTCAACCAGTCCTTCGTGAAGCAGTTCGGCAATATTGGCCTCATCGTCGTCTCGGTGACCGGCGCCGCCTTTTTCACCATCCTGCTCATCGCCGGCAATACGATGATGCTCTCGGTGCGCGAGCGCACGCCGGAAATCGCGGTGATGAAGACCCTGGGTTTCGACAATGGACGGATTTTCCGCCTGGTGATTTTCGAGGCGCTTTTCGTGACCGCCCTTGGCGCGCTACCTGCCCTGGCGCTGGCCAGCCTCATGTTGCAAGGCCTGAGCGCGGCGATGGCTGGCATGATGCCGCCCATGTTCATGACCGGCGCCATGTTCGCCAAGGCCGTAGGGGTGATGCTGCTCCTGGCCCTTCTCACCGGCTTCATCCCCGCCTGGAGCGCCATGCGCATCAATATCGTGACCGCGCTGGGAAGGAGATAGCGATGTCCCTGTGGAACCAGACGGCGGCGGTTGCCGCCATGAACGTCAAGGGCTTGCCCCAGCGCCGCTGGCCAGCGCTGGCGACCATTGTGGCGATCGCCGTCGTCGTGGCGGTGATGATGGCTTTTTTGTCGATGGCCGAAGGCTTTAAAAAGACGGTCGCCGGCACCGGCGCGCACGACATGGCGCTCATCATGCGGGAAGGCTCCCAGGCCGAGCTGAATAGCGGCCTCACCGCCGAGCAGGTGAAGTTGATCGCCGAGGCGCCGGGGGTCGCCAGGCAAGACGGCGTTCCGCAAGCCTCGTTCGAGCTTTATGTCATTGTCGATGGGGTGAAGCGCAGCACCGGCACCAGCGTTAATCTGCCGCTGCGCGGCATGGGGCCGGAAGGCCTGGCCTTGCGCCCTGGCATAAGGATCGTCGAGGGACGCATGTTTACCCCCGGGGTCAACGAACTGGTGGTGGGCCGCGCCGCGCAGGGCCAATTTTCCGGTCTTGAGGTCGGCGAGCATGTGACCTTCGGCAAGACGCGCTGGCAGGTGGTGGGTGCGTTCGATGCCGGCGGCTCGGTTTTCGAGTCCGAGCTGTGGGCCGATGTCCGGGTGGTGCAGAACATGTATAACCGGGGCAACACCTATCAGTCGGTGCGCGCCCGCCTCGACGGGGTGGACGCCCTGGAGAGGATCGAGGCCTACGCCAAGGCCGACCCCCGCCTTAATCTTTCCATCCAGACCGAGGCCGATTATTTCGCGCAATTGTCAAAGCCGCTCATCCGCCTCATCCAATGGGTGGGCTATCCCCTTGCGGTCATCATGGCCCTAGGCGCCCTTGCTGGGGCGCTCAACGCCATGTACAGCTCGGTGGCGGCGCGCCAGCGGGAAATCGTGACCTTGCGCGCCATCGGCTTTGGCGGGCTTTCCACCTTCGTCGGCACCATGGCGGAAGCGGTGATCCTCACCCTCGCCGGCACCCTCCTCGGCATGGGGGCGGCTTATCTTTTCTTCGATGGCTTGAGCGCCTCGACCCTGGGGCAAAGCTTCACCCAGGTGGTGTTCGACTTTGACGTCTCCCCGGCCCTTGCCGGACAGGCGGCGCTGCTTGCCTTGGGGATCGCCCTTATCGGCGGCTTTTTCCCCGCTTTGCGCGCCGCCCGCCAGCCGGTAGTCGATGCCTTCCGCACGGCGTAGGCCGCTATTGGCTATGCGCAACGAGGGTTAAGCACCGGCCACGCAAGCTCGGCGATGTAGCCTTGATGCGCGGGGGGCTTGCGCCAATGAGGGGCCGTGAGACTTATGCCTTGGCGCCTTCCACCACCTGTATGCCTGGCTTGGGCGCCATTGGCTTGGCTTCCTCCGCCTTGCCAGTGGTGGCCGACTTGGGGCTGGCGCCTTTCTTGCCCATGGGGTCCTCGGTATGGCTGAAACGGCCATCGATGACGGCCCCGGCCTCGATCGACAGGCTTTCGTGGAACACATCGCCCATCACCCGGGCCGAGCGCTCGAGGACCACGGTGCGGCCGCGGATCGAGCCCTCCACCTGGCCGCGGATCACCACCTTCTCGGCGACGATGGTGCCCTTGAGGGCGCCGCTTTCCCCCATGGTGAGGGCGGCGGCGTGCACATCGCCATCGACGATGCCGTCGAGCTGCACTTCTCCCGCCGTCGAGATGTCGCCGACGATGCGCACATCGGAGCCAATGAGCGAAGGCGCCGAACTTGCCGTTCGCGCCGCGCGGGCGGACGCCGCGGGAAGGGGCGGATTAACCGTTGCTGGAACGTCTTTGGATTTCGAGAACATTTTGCGAAGCCTCTATGAAGGGTTTGGGGTTCACTGGCTTGCCGTGCAGCCAGATCTCATAATGCAGGTGGGGCCCCGTGCTGCGACCCGTATTCCCCGACTCGGCGATCTTGTCGCCCAAGACGACGGCCTGGCCGCGCTTGACCGTGACTTTGCGCAAATGGCCATAGCGCGTGCGAAAGCCGTTGCCATGGTCGATCTCGACCATCTTGCCATAGCCGGCCTTGTAACCGGCGTGGGTCACGATGCCGTCCGTCGTCGCCATCACCGTGCTGCCGTACCAAGCGCCCATGTCGATGCCGGAGTGAAAGGCCCAGCCCTCGGTCAGCGGGTCGCGCCGCCGCCCGAAATTGCTGGAGAAGAAATAGTCCTTGACCGGCCCGATGGCGGGGATCGAGCGCACGGCCTCGCGCACCAGCTTCAATTGCGACCAATCCTCCAAAAGCTCGCCGATGGGGTCGTTGGATACGGCCAATGTGGCGATATCCTCTTCCGGAAGAAGCGGTCCGCCAACGCCGCCCAAGCCTTCATTGCCGCCGCCGACCAGGTCTCCGGTCGATAATTTCATCGCCGAGAGGGTTTCCTCGACCCGCTCCATTTCCAGGCGCGCCATGTCGCGCAAATGGGTGACCAGGCCCACCTGGCGGGTCTCGATGGCGGCGTAGCGGTCGCCGTACAACTCCGGCAAGGTCCCTTCGGAGGCGTGCGTGAGCGCATCCTTGTCCGCGGTGACAAGCGAGGTGGCAAGTGTGGCTGGCGAGGGGGCAGCTTGCGCCGCCAACTGGTCGAGCCGCTCGCCCAGAAAACCTTCGCTCAGCACCGCGCGGATGACGTTCTGCCGTTCCTCCAGCTTGCGCGCCTGACTGAGAACCTGGTGCTCGAGGGTAGTCATGTCCTGGGCGAGGGCGGCGAACCGCCCGTTCATCTCGGCGATTTTGCGGTCCTTGGCGGCGAGGCGGTTGTCTTCGTTGAAAAAGGTCCAGCTGGTGAGCCCAAGCCAGAGAAGGGCGAGCGCGGCAAAGCCGATGGCCGCGGCTTGCATCCCCGTGGACAGAACCAGGAAACGCACCTTGCCATTGGCGCGCAGGTAAATCTGATGCTCCGGCAGCCACCCCCGCACCCGCGCGACGAGGCTCAGCCACTGTGCCTGAATTCGTGCTTTCACTCCCACCCCTTTTTATCGTTCGGCTATTCTGTCGACCTCGTCCCCGATCTTGACCAAGGGCAAGTTTGTCCCATAGAAGGTAAATATCTGGCAACAGGATTTTGTCAAACTTCGGCGCAAGTTACAGCAAATTTGCCGCGGATTGGCGAAGACCGGCGGCAAGGCTTGCCGTCGCCCGCGCCCGATCGTCGGCAAAGGCGCGGAGCATGGCGGTTTTTACAACCGCAAGAGCGTGTGCCAGATGGCGTCTGCCGTCATAGCGCCTTGACGGCTTGCAAGACTTGCTCGGCATGGCCCGGGACCTTGACCTTGCGCCAGACCTGGCGAATGACGCCTTTGCCATCGATCAGGAAGGTGGCGCGCTCGATCCCCATATATTTGCGCCCGTACATGGATTTTTCCACCCACACGCCGTAGCGGGCAAGCGCCTCGCCTCCCTCGTCGGCGGCGAGAATAACCTTAAGGCCGTGCTTGTCGCGGAACTTGGCGTGCTTGGCGAGGCTGTCCTTGGAAACGCCGATAACCACGGCGCCGGCGGCGGCAAATTGCGGCAGCAGGGCGGAAAAGGCGATGGCCTCTCTCGTGCAGCCAGACGTATCATCCTTGGGATAAAAATAAACAACGATTGCTTTTCCCTTGAAATCCTTCAAGGAAATTATGCCCTGCCTGTCCGTGGGAAGATTGAGCTCGGGCGCCTTGTCGCCGCTATCCGGGCCTCGCGTCATGGTTGTCCTCCTTTGTTCTCAGCATGGTCTTGAAGTTCGGGAATGGTGCTGGAAAACAGCCGCGCGATGCTTTGCTTGGCGGCTTTTACCCGCTGTGTCACGACGGAGAAATGCGTTTCCCCCAGCGCCTGGGCGAGGGCGGCGCGCACGCTGATCGAAGCCTGGGCGAAGTCGCCGCGCGGGCCGATCAACAGCCGGCGCAGGGCGCGGGCGGAAAACAGAAGCTGGAAGGCATCGGCGAGCGTTTCGGCGTCGTCGGCGGCAAGGACTCCGCTGGCGCCAAGGCAGGCCAATTGGCCGGCGATATCGGGCGGCGGCGCGGCAAGGCGCGGCCACTGGGTGAGAAGCAGATATTGCACCAGCCAGTCGAGGTCGGAAAGCCCGCCGCGCGCGGTTTTGAGCGCCCAGATGTCCCCTGGGCCGAATTCCTTGTCGAAGCGCCGGCGCATGTCCCAGATCGCGCTTGCCAACTGCCGGGGGTCGCGCGGGCGTTCAAGGATTTGCCCGATGGCGCCGGTGACCCGTGCGGCGAGCGCCGGGTCGCCGGCGACGATCCGCGCCTTGGCAAGGCTCATATGCTCCCACGCCCAGGCTTCATGGCTTTGATAATGGACAAAGGCGTCCAGCGACACGGCGATGAGCCCCGCGCGGCCCGAGGGGCGCAAGCGCATGTCCACCTCGAACAGCCGCCCCTCGCCGGTGAGCACGGTGAGCGCGCTGATGATGCGCTGGCTGAGGCGGCTGTAATAGTGATTGGGGCTAAGGGATTTGCCGTCCTTCTCGGCGCTGGCGTCGGGCGGGCAGTCATAAAGAAAGACGAGGTCGAGGTCGGAGGTGTAGGTGAGGCACCGGGCGCCATAGCCGCCCAAAGCGAGGATGGCGAAGGCGCCGCCGGGAAGGCGCCCGGCGGTGTGGCTGAATTCCTCCTCCACATGGGGCAGAAGGGCGTGCAGGGTGGCGTCGGCAAGGCGGGCGAGGGCGGCCCCGGCGGCGACCGGGTCGATGATGCCATCGAGCATCAGCACCCCCACCTGGAAGCGCCGTTCGTTAAGCCAGATACGGGCCTGGTCGAGGACTTCCTCATAATGGCGGGCGAGCGACAGGCGCGCCGCCAGTTCCTCGCGCAAGGCCTCGGCATCGGGCGGGGCGGTGAAAAATTCATAGCTCAAGACCGAATCGAGGAGCGCCGGGCGGCGGGCAAGCTGCTCGGCGAGCGCTGGCGCGCGCCCCATGATGCGGGCGATGAGATGAAACAGATTGGGATTGGCCTGGAACAGGGAGAAAAGCTGCACCCCCGAAGGCAGTTCGGAAAGGAATTGGTCGAACCGGACCAGCGCCTGCTCCGGCTCGGCCGCCTTGGCGAAAGCGGCGAGCAGGGCGGGCAGCATGTCCTCGAACAAGGCGCGCGCCCGCGCGGTTTTAAGCGCCCGGTAGCGTCCGGCGCGCCAGCGGCTCACGACGGCGGCGACGGCCGGTCTTTGGGCGAAAGCCGAGGGGACGGGCGTCGGCGCCGCGGGGGCTTGTCCGGGGAGCAGGCGCTCATAAAGCGCATGCACCTTGGCAAGGGTCGCGCGAAAATCGGCAGCCAGCGCGGACGTCTCGTCATAGCCGAAAAACCGGGCAAACTGGGTGAGCTTGGCCTCGTCGCCAGGCAAGCGCTGGGTTTGCTGGTCCTCGACCATTTGCAAGCGATGCTCGATACGGCGCAAAAAGCGGTAGGCGGCGGCAAGGGTGTCGTGATCGGCCGCGGCGATATCGCCGGCCTTGGCAAGGCTCGCCAGCGTTTCAAGGGTCGTACGGGTGCGCAAGTCCGGGCGCCGGCCGCCGCTGATGAGCTGATGGATCTGGGCGAAGAACTCGATCTCGCGAATGCCGCCCACGCCCAATTTCACGTCGTGGCCGGCAAAGCCGATGCCGTCATGCTGGTGATGCTCGTGCACCCGCCTTTTCATCGCCTGGATATCGTTGATGGCGGCGAAGTCGAGATGCCGGCGCCAGACGAAGGGGCGGATGCGCTTGAGGAAGGCATGGCCGGCCTCGACGTCGCCGGCAACCGGGCGCGCCTTGATATAGGCGGCGCGCTCCCAGGTCTGGCCGATCGACTGGTAATAATTCTCCGCCGCCGTCATCGACACCGCGACGGGCGTTGCCCCGGGGTCGGGCCGCAGCCGCAAATCGACGCGGAAAACATAGCCCTCGCCGGTCCGGTCCTGAAGATGGCCGACCAGGCGTTGGGTCAGGCGAATGAAGCAATCGGCCGGCGTGCGGCGGCCCTGATAGCGGATTTTTTCCTCGTCATAGAGGGCGATGAGGTCGATATCGCTGGAATAGTTCAACTCGCCGCCGCCCAGCTTGCCCAAGGCCAGCAGCACATAGCCGCTGTCGCGGGCGATGGCGGGCGTGGCGCGCCGCCAGTCGCCCGCTGGCGGCGCCAGCTCGCCGCGCTGGTAAAGGGCGCGCATCTCGTGGGCAAGGGCGAAGTCCAGCGCGCCTTCGGCGAAACGGCTGAGCATCGCGGTGATGTCGTCAAGCCCCCACAGCCCGCCCATATCGGCAAGGGCGATGAGAAGGGCGATGCGGCCCTTGGCCTGGCGCAGCCGCGCTTGCAAGGCGGTGCTCTCTGAAAGATCGGGGGCGGCGCGTTCAAGCGCATCAAGCTCGTCTTCGCACAAACGCCATAATGGCGCTGCAAGGCCGGCTTCGAGATAGCCGGCATGGCGCAGCGTAAGGCGGGTGAGATAGGGGCTGAAGGCGGCGATGCCGGCAAACAGCGCCTGCAGCGCTGGTTGTTCAAGGGCGCGCCGCAAATCGTGATGCCCCTCGGCTTGCAGGCGGGCCAAAAGATCGGCAAAACGCGGCGTGCCTATCGCCTGCCCGAAGCTTTCGGGCGGTGCCGCTGCAAAAAGGGTGGCGGCGCGCGGGTTAAGGGAAGACATGTCGGTGGCCGAATTCACAACTGTTAACCCGAAAAAGGCATTATAAGGGCTTGAAGGAAGGCTTGGTGGGTGTGAATGCGCATGGCCCCTAGGCTACAAGCTTAACCCCCGGCCCGGCAATGACGGAACCGCCTTGATTCTACGCCGCGCGATTTTGTCTCTCCTGGTGCTGACCGCTGGCCTCATGGCGCTGGCCGGCGGCCTGTTGTGGCGGACGCAGCAGGCGCCGCTCCCCATCACCGCTGTCCAAGACAGGATCGCTGCAGCGGTGAGCGCAGCCTTGCCCGGCGCCGATATCGCCTTCGCCAAGGCAGCGCTTCACTGGCGGCCCCGAGCCGATGGCGTCGATCTTGACCTGCGCGAAGTCCGCCTTAAGGGGCTTGCCTCCCTGCC
This sequence comes from Pseudomonadota bacterium, assembly GCA_049324415.1. GTDB lineage: Bacteria > Pseudomonadota > Alphaproteobacteria > Sphingomonadales > CAKZYD01 > JBMOOS01. Next base: position 21,876 of record JBMOOS010000021.1, on the reverse strand, counting down.
GGAGATGGCCGCTGCCCGCCTCAGGCTGCGCCTGGCCGCCAGCGCATTGGCGCGGGGCGAGTTGCGCTTGGTGAGCGCCAGCATCGAAGGGTTGACGGCCACGCTTGACTGGCGGGCGGCCTGGCCGGGCGATGATGGCGCCGGGGCGCCCGATTATGGCGCGGCCCGGGCCATCGTGCGCGATAAGCTGGCGGCGGCGCTGCGCCTCCCCGCGATGCGGCGCTGGCAAAGCTTTGAGGTGCGCGACGCGCGGCTGATTTTGCGCGAAGCCGTCAGCGGCGCCAGCCATGACCTCATCTTCCAGGAGCTTGTGTTCAGCCCCCAGGCCGGGGCGGTGCGCGTCGCCGGCGCTGGCGCGCTGGCGGCCGGCGCCGCCGGCGGTAAGGTGGATGAGAAAGCCAAAGCGGCGCTGGTGCTGATGGGCGGCTTTGACCCGGCGGGCGGCGAGGGGACCTTGTCCATGGCTCTCAGCGCCCCGCGTGTCGCCGCCTTGAGCCGCGACCTTTTCCTCGCCGGCTGGCAAGGGGCGCTCGACATGCCTGGCGCGCTGGCGCTCGAAGCGCGCTTTGCCGCCGCGCCCGAGGAAGACCGGATAAAGCTTGCCCTGGGTCTTGGCCCCGGCATTGTCCAGCACGACGCCGTCTATCCCAGCCCCCGCGCTTTTGCCGGAGGGACGGTTGAAGCAAGCATTGCCCCGCTCGCCCGGCGTGTTGACCTAACAGCGGCAAGGCTGCGCTTTGCGCAAGCGGCGCTGGCCATCACTGGCGCTGTGGCATGGACCGGTGAAGGGCCGGACCTTGATCTGACCGGCACCCTCGATGGCCTCGATGTGGCGACGCTGAAAACTTATTGGCCGCACGGCCTGGCGGGTGGCGGCCACGACTGGGTCAGCGCCAATATCGAGGCTGGCGCGCTCCCCGGCGCTTGGCTTGTCCTGCGCGTCACCCCGGAGATGTGGGAGCAAAAGGCCCTGCCGCCCGAGGCCTTCCAACTCCATTTCGACATGCGCGACATCATCGCCCATTATCGCCGCCCGATGCCGCCCTTGACCCACGCCCATGGCCATGGGGTTCTTAATCTCGATAGCCTTGACCTTAAGGTCGACAAGGCGCGGATGGGGGGGCTTGCCATCGCCCAGGGCAGCTTTGTCATCGCCCCCTTTTCCGGCCATCCGCAATGGGCCGAGGCGCGGCTTGTCGCCACCGGCGGGGCGCGGGAGCTGCTCGCCGTTCTCGATAGCGAGCCCCTGGGCTATATCAGTGGCTATGGTTTTTCCCCCAGCCAAGCGCAAGGCGCGGCGAGGACCCAGGTGCGGCTGCGCTTCCCGCTGGTCCGCAGCTTGACCATGGAAGAAATCGCGGTCGAGGGCGAAATTCAAACCCGCTCGCTCGCCATTTCCGGGTTGTTGCCCGAAGAGGAGGTGAGCGAGGGCGCCCTCAGCATCGCGCTCGATAATGACGGCCTTGTCGCGCGCGGCCCCGTCCGCCTCGCTGGGCTCTCCGCGCAGGTGGAGTGGCGGGAAAGCTTTCGCGGCGGCGACGCCATGCCCACCAGCCTGGTCCTTGAAACCGCGTTCGACGAAGCCGACTTGGGCCGCTTCGGCCTTGATCTGGACGAGCGCTTGCACGGCCGCGCCGCGCTTCGCCTCGCGGTGGAAGGGCGCGGGCGGGAAATTTCCCGGGGCGCCCTCGAAGTGGATTTGCGCGGCCTTGCCATCGACGAGCCGATGCTCGGCTGGCGCAAGGCCGCCGGCGCGCCAGGCTCCCTCACGGCGTCCCTGGTGAGCGCCGAGGGCGGGCTCCTTTTTAAGGAAGGGGCGCTGGACGGCGGCGGCCTTGCCGCCAGCTTCGCCCTTAAAATCGAGGCCGACGGGCATTGGCGGCTCGACGCGCCGCGGGTGAGGCTGGAGGACAACGACCTTGCCCTGTCGGCGGCGCTGGGCCAATCCGGCTGGACGGTTGCGGTGACTGGCCGCCAGTTGGATGTGCGGCCGTTTCTCGCCAGGCTCTATGCGACGGCCGCGCCGCCGCCTGCGCACGGCGCGCCGGCGCCCTGGCCCGAGCTCGACGTCACCATGGCGGTCGATCGGCTGCTGCTGGCCAACGACATGCGCCTTACCGACCTTGCCGCCGGCCTTCTTGTGCGGAGCAACCGGATCACCAGCCTGTCGCTGCAGGGCAAGCTCCAGGAAAGCGCGTCCCTCGACCTGCGCCTTGAGACCGATGCGGCGGGAACGCGACGGATGGAGCTGGCGGCGAGCGACGCCGGGCTGGTCGCCCGCGCCCTCGACCTTTTTGGCAACGGCCAGGGCGGTCGCTTGCAAGCCAGCGCCCAGATCCGGGGCGGGGAAGCGGCGATGGAGATCGACGGCCTTGCCACCATGAGCGATTTTCGCGTGGTGCGGGCGCCGGCGATGGCGCGTGTCCTCAGCCTCGCCTCGCTCACCGGCTTTGCCGACCTGGTGCGCGACGGCGGCATCGACTTTCGCGAAATGACGCTGCCCTTCACCTTGCGCCGCGGCGTCATCGACATCAATGAGGCGAGCGCCAACGGCCCCGCCCTTGGTCTCACCATGAACGGCCAGTTCGTGCAAAGCCTTGAAGAAGCCGATCTGCGCGGGGTCATCGTGCCGGCCTATGGCTTCAATGCCATCATCGGCAAGGTGCCGGTGGTCGGCGCCATCTTGACCGGCGGCGAGAATGAGGGCCTTTTTGGCATCAACTACCGGATTTCCGGCCGCCTCACCGACCCCGAGGTGAGCGTCAACCCAGCCTCCGTTCTGACGCCGGGGATCTTGCGCAAGATTTTTTCCCGCGGCAAAGGCACGGTGACGCCGCCGGAGCAGGAGCGCGAGCCAGCGCAGACCGGCACGCTCGAGGCAGCGCCGCCCAACATCCAGTAGCCAGGCTTAACCTCATTCAAGGGTGATAAGGGCGTGCCGCTTCTTGCCCGCCGATAGCTTGATATGGCCTTTCTCGCCCATGTCGGCGGGAAAAAGCTGGGCAAGCTCGTTTTCGGCGCGCGCGTCATCCACCTTCACCCCGCCGCCGCGCACCAGGCGGCGCGCGTCCCCCTTGGACGCGGCAAGCCCGCTTTCCACCAGGGCGTCAAGCAGGCCCAGCCCGGCTTCGAGGCGGGCCGGCGAGACCGCAAGGCGGGGGAGCGCCGCGCCGACGGCGCCCTCCTCGAAGGTGCGCTGCGCGGTGTGCGCCGCGTCCCTTGCCGCATCCGCCCCCCGGCACAGGGCGGTCGCTTGGTTGGCGAGGACTTTTTTCGCTTCGTTGATCTCGCTGCCGCCCAAGGCTTCCAGGCGGGCGATTTCATCGAGCGGCAGATCGGTGAAAAGGCGTAGAAACCGCCCCACGTCGCCGTCATGGGTGTTGCGCCAGAACTGCCAATAATCATAGGCCGGCAGCATGGCGTCATTGAGCCAGACCGCGCCCTTGGCGGTCTTGCCCATCTTGGCGCCGTCGGCGGTGGTGATAAGGGCGGTGGTCAGGCCATGGGCTTCGCCCCCCTCGATCCGGCGGATAAGCTCGAGGCCATTGACGATATTGCCCCATTGGTCCGAGCCGCCCATTTGCAGCACACAGCCATGGCGCCGGTAAAGCTCCAGGAAATCATAGGCCTGGAGGATCATGTAATTGAATTCGAGGAAGCTGAGCGGCTGCTCGCGCTCGAGCCGCAGCTTGACCGAATCGAAGCCGAGCATGCGGTTGATGGAAAAATGCCGGCCGATGTCGCGCAGGAAGGGGATATAGCGGAGCCCTTGAAGCCAGTCGTCATTGTTGACCATGAGGGCAGCGCCTGGGCCTTCGCCAAATTCCAGAAAACGCGAAAAAACGCCGCGCAGGCGCGCCATGTTGGCGGCGATGTCGGCGTCGCTCAAAAGCTGGCGGGCGCTGTCCTTGCCCGAGGGGTCGCCGACCTTGGTGGTGCCCCCGCCCAGGAGGACGATGGGCCGATGGCCGGTCTTTTGCAGCCAGCGCAGCATCATCACCTGCACCAGATGGCCGACATGGAGGGAGGGGCCGGTGCAATCAAAGCCGATATAGGCGGTGACGGGCCCCTTGGCGGCGAGGGCATCGAGCCCTGGCAAGTCGGTCGCGTCCTGGATATAGCCGCGCGCCGCCAAGGTCGCTATGAATTCGGATGTGTGCGCCGCCATGGCCCTTATCCCGTTGCTGGTGCCTGGAAACGGGGCCATCTAACACAGCCGGCGCGCCGAGGGTAGGGTGGTGATGGCGAAATTCATTGGCCTGATGAGCGGCACTTCGATGGACGGCATCGATGTCGCCCTCATCGACACCGATGGTGCAGATATGATGGCGCCGGGCCCAGGCTTCACCGTCGCCTATCCCGAGGGTTTTCGCCAGCGCCTGGCGGCGGCGGTCGCCGCCTGCTGGCGGGCGGGCCCTGGCGGCCTTGACCCAGCCGCCCATGGCGCGCTCGAGGAAAGCCTTACTCAATATCATGCAAAGGCGGTGGCGCGGCTCCTTGACGAGACAGGGCTTGCCGCCCGCGACATCGCCGCCATCGGTTTTCATGGCCACACCATGCTGCACTGCCCGGAACGGGGCTTCACCTGGCAGATGGGCGATGGGGCGCGGCTTGCCCGCCTCACTGGCGTCTCAGTCATCGGCGATTTTCGCCGCGCCGACCTGGCGGCGGGCGGCCAGGGCGCGCCCCTTGCCCCTGTCTTCCATCACGCCATGGTTCGGGCGGCCGGACTTGCGCCGCCGGTGATGGTGGTCAATCTCGGCGGGGTCGGCAATGTGAGCTGGATTGGCCCCGAGGGCGCGCTGCTTGCCTTCGACAGCGGGCCGGGCAACGCCTTGATCGATGAATGGGCGCAGCGCCATCTGGGCAGGCCCTGTGACAAGGACGGCGCGCTCGCTGCGGCGGGACGGGTTGACGAGGCCGTGCTCGCCCAGCTTGGCGGCCATGAGTATTTTTTAAGAAAACCTCCTAAGTCTCTGGATAGAAATAGTTTTTCAATCGATCCCGTAGACAGCCTGTCGCCCGCCGACGGGGCCGCGACGCTTGCCGCTTTTACCGCTTTTGCCGTGGCGAAGGCCCTCGACCATCTGCCCGTGCGCCCGCGGCTGTGCCTGGTCAGCGGCGGCGGCCGCCTCAACCCGGTGCTGATGGCGATGCTGGGGGCGCGGCTTGGCGTGCCGGTGCGCCCCATCGAGGCCATCGGTTTTGCCGGCGACCTGGTGGAAGCCCATCTCTTCGGCTATTTGGCGGCCCGCGTCATCGCCGGCCTTCCCTTCAGCTTTCCCGGCACCACCGGCGTTAAGCGCCCGCAAGGCGCGGCGCGGCGCTTTTCCCCCTAAGGGCAGTATTTTCTAGAGCGTGCCTTCGCTGGTGCGCTTGTCGAGATAGGCCTCGATGGCGGCGATGAGCGCCTCGCGCTCATTGTCGAAGAAATGCCCGGCGCCGGGGATTTGCTTTTGCTCGATCTTGATGGTCTTCTGGGTTTTCAGCTTGGCCACCAGCTTGTCGACCGAGGACGGGGTGACGATTTCATCCGCCGTGCCTTGCACGATGAGCCCCGAGGAAGGGCAAGGCGCGAGAAAGGAAAAGTCATACATGTTGGCGGGCGGCGCCACCGAGATGAAGCCGCGGATTTCCGGCCGCCGCATCAAAAGCTGCATGCCGATCCAGGCGCCGAAGGAAAAGCCGGCGATCCAGCAGCTTGCGGCGTTCTGGTTGAAGGTCTGCATCCAGTCGAGCGCCGCCGCGGCGTCGGACAATTCGCCAATGCCGTTGTCGAACACCCCCTCGCTGCGGCCGACGCCGCGGAAGTTGAAGCGCAACACGGAAAAGCCGCGGCGGGCGAAAACATGATAAAGGTCGTAGACCACCTTGTTGTTCATGGTGCCGCCGCCCTGGGGATGGGGGTGGAGGATGAGGGCGATGGGGGCGCTGGGCGTCTTGCCCTGCTGATAACGGCCTTCCAGTCGGCCGTCGGGACCGTTCATGATAACGTCGGGCATGGGCTCTTTGTCACTCCATTGCGCGCCGGGCAGCGGTGCCAGCGAAAAAGACGGGCATTGCCTACTCGTGGTGCGATTCCGTTAGATGGGTTCCATGTGGTGGAATCGCACCGCAGATTCAATAAATCAATCGTCCGTCCCAAACGGACGAATCCATCCGTTTGGGACGGACCACTGGCATGTGGCGTGAGGGCCTCTATATAGAAAGCGCAAGCCCATTCGCAAGCATTGGATAGCCCAGGACGGGCGGGGGCGGGGGATATATGCCGGAAAGCATCGCTTATCTCGATTATAACGCCACCGCGCCGGTGCACGATGCGGCAAAAGCCGCCATGCGCGGCGCCCTCGACCTTGTCGGCAACCCGTCGTCGGTGCACGGGCCCGGCCGGGCGGCGCGCAAGGCGCTGGAAGACGCCCGGGAAACCTTGGCCCAAGCCGTTGGCGTCACGCCGGCCCAAGTCATCTTCACCTCGGGCGGCAGCGAGGCCAATGTCCTTGCGCTCATGCAAGTTTCCACCGAACATCGACTGGCGAGCGCCATCGAGCACGCCAGCGTGCTTGCCCAAGTGCCGGCGGCCCAGCATGTGCCGGTAAGCGGGGCCGGCCAGCTCGACCTTGCAGCTCTGGAAGCCCGCCTTGCCGGGAACGGCGGCGGCGCCCTTGTCGCCGTGATGGCGGCCAATAACGAGACGGGCGTCATCCAGCCGGTCGCCGCCGCCGCCCATATCGCCAAGGCCCATGGCGCCCGGCTGCATGTGGACGCGGTGCAGATGCTGGGCAAGGCGCCCCTCGATTTTACCCTGCTGGGCGCCGACAGCATGGCCGTCTCGGCCCATAAGATAGGCGGGCCGAAGGGGGTGGGGGCCCTCATCGTGCGCGATGGGCTTGCCCTTGCCCCCATGCTTGGCGGCGGCGGCCAGGAGATGCGCCGGCGTGGCGGCACCGAAAATCTGCCCGGCATCCTGGGCTTTGCCGCCGCGGTGAAGGCCATTGCGGCGCTCGGCGATTGGACGGCGCCGGTGCGCCGCCTGCGCGACGCCTTGGAAGCGGAAATCGCCGCCATCGCCCCCGACGCGATCATCATCGGCGCCGCCGCCGAGCGGCTGGCGACCACCAGCGCCATCGCCATGCCGGGGGTCGAGGCGCAGACCCAGTTGATGGCGCTCGACCTTGCTGGCGTTGCGGTGAGCGCCGGCTCGGCCTGTTCCTCGGGCAAGACGGCGCCGAGCCATGTGCTGCGTGCCATGGGGGTGGCGGAGGCGGTGGCGGGCGCCACCGTCCGGGTCAGCCTTGGCTGGGGGACGCGGGAAAGCGATATCGCCCGCTTCGTCGATGCCTGGCGCGCGCTTTACCGCCGGGCGCGCCGGCGCTCGGCTTGAGGCACGCATCGGCCATGGCGCGCCCCATCTATCTCGACTATCAGGCGACTACCCCCCTTGACGCCCGGGTATTCGCCGCCATGCGCCCCTATTTCGAGGAAAAATTCGGCAATCCCCACTCCGCGACCCACCGCTATGGCTGGGAAGCCGCCGCCGGGGTCGATGTGGCGCGCGGCGAGGTCGCAGCCCTCATCGGCGCGGCCCCCGAGGACATCATCTTCACCTCCGGCGCGACCGAGGCCAATAACCTCGCGCTCAAAGGGGTGATGCGGGCCCATGCGCCGGCGGGCAAAGACCACCTCATCACCGTCGCCACCGAGCATAAATGCGTCCTCGAGACCGCCCTGGCCCTCGAGCGGGAAGGCATGAAACTCACCCTTTTGCCGGTGGGCGGCGATGGCCTTATTGAGACCGCGGCCCTTGAAGCGGCCATCACGGCGCGCACTGCGCTCGTCTCGGTGATGCTGGTCAACAATGAAATCGGGGTCATCCAGCCGCTCGCCGAGATCGCCCGGGTCACCCGGGAAAGGGGCGTGCTCCTGCATAGCGACGCTGCCCAGGCCTTTGGCAAGTTAGATATAAACGTCAATGAGTTGGGCGTCGATCTTATGAGTATTTCCGGGCATAAGATCTATGGTCCCAAGGGCGTTGGCGCGCTCTATGTCGGGAGGCGCGACAAGCCGATCAGGCTCATTCCCCACATGGATGGCGGCGGCCAGGAAGCGGGGGTGCGGTCCGGCACCTTGTCGCCCGCCTTGTGCGCGGGCCTTGGCAAGGCGGCAGCGCTTGCGCGCGTGGAAATGGCGGCCGACGCCGCCAAGGCGCGCCGCCACTGGCACATGCTGCGGGACGGACTGCGGGCTTATGCCCCGGACCTCGTCGTCAACGGCAGTGAAAAGGCGCGGCTGTGGAGCAATCTCAACCTGTCCTTTCCCGGCATCGACGGGGAGCGCCTCCTTGCCGACGCACGCGCTGTGGCGCTGTCCTCGGGGGCGGCCTGCGCCTCCGCGGTCAGCGGCCCTTCCTATGTGCTGGCCGCCCTGGGCGTTCCGCAGAAACTTGCGCGGGCGAGCTTGCGCATCGGCACCGGGCGTTTTACCAGCGATGACGAGATCGCCCAAGCCGTCGCTTCAATCGGCGCCGCCATCGCGCGGCAAAAGCGGGCATGAGGCAAGAAGCGGAGTCTCACATGGTGCGGCTGGTGTTCATCATGCCCGATGGGGTGACGCGGCGGGTGGTCGAGGCCGAGCCCGGCCGCTCGCTGCTCGATGTCGCCCGCGACCATGATATCGACGCCATCGAAGGGGCGTGCGAAGGGGCCATGGCCTGCTCCACCTGCCATGTCATCTTGAGCGAGGCCGATTATGCCCGCTTGCCGCCGCCGGTGGAAGACGAGGAGGATATGCTCGACCTTGCCTATGGCGCCCGGCCGACCTCGCGCCTGGGCTGCCAGGTGGTGGTGGGCCCGGCCTTGGAGGGGGCTGAGATACGCTTGCCCCATACGACAAAAAATCTTTTATTTTGAATTTCTTGGCGATCGGTGCTCATGAATTGGATAAAGCTTTGAAAAAGCCCTCAAAGGGTTTTTTCAATCATTTCGGCGAAGCGCTGGAAAAGATAGTGGCTGTCCTGCGGCCCGGGCGAGGCTTCCGGGTGGTGCTGGACGGAAAAGATCGGCCGCCCTTCCACCGCAAGGCCGCACAAGCTGCCATCGAAAAGCGAGACATGGGTGGCGCTCACCCCTTCCGGCAGGCTGTCCTTCGCCACCGCAAAGCCGTGGTTCATCACCGTCACTTCCACCTTGCCGGTGCTCAGCTCTTTCACCGGATGGTTGGCGCCGCGATGGCCCTGGTGCATCTTGAAGGTTTTGGCGCCCAAGGCTAGGCCGAGGAGCTGATGGCCCAGGCAAATGCCGAAAATCGGTTTGCCGCTGGCCATCAGGGCCTTGATCTCGGGCAAGGCATAACGGCCGGTCGCCGCCGGGTCGCCCGGGCCGTTGGACAGGAAGACGCCGTCGGGCGCGCGGGCGAGGATCTCCGCCGCGGTTGTCGTCGCCGGGACCACCGTCACCCGGGCGCCAAGGCTTGCCAGATGGCGCAGGATGTTGCGCTTGATCCCATAGTCGACGGCGACCACGTGAAAACGGGGGGATTGCTGCCGGCCATAGCCGATGCCGGGGCGCCACAAGGTCTCGTCCCAGCCATAGCTTTGCCGGGTGGAGACCTCCCCGGCAAGGTCCATGCCTTCAAGCCCGGGCCAGGCGCGCGCCCTGGCGAAAGCCGCCGCGAGGTCGATCTTGCCGTCCCGCGCATGGACGACGACGCCATTGGGCGCGCCCGCCATGCGGATATGGCGGGTGAGGCGCCGGGTGTCGATGCCGCTGATGCCAATGAGTCCGCGGGCGACGAGCCAATCGTTGAACGCGGTCTCGCTGCGGAAATTGGAGGCCGGGCTCACCCCTTCCCGCAGCACCAGGCCGCGGGCGGCGGGGGTGGTGGTCTCGTCATCGGCGGCGTTGGCGCCGACATTGCCGATATGGGGAAAGGTGAAGGTGATGATCTGCCCGGCATAGGAAGGGTCGGTGAGGATCTCCTGATAGCCGGTCATCGCGGTGTTGAAGCAGACCTCGCCCACCGCCTCGCCCTCGGCGCCGACGCCATGGCCCCAGAAAACCTGGCCATCGCCAAGGACCAGCGCCGCCGTCATGTCGTCATGCGGGCGCGGCGGGGGGGAAAAGGCGGGTGTCATGGGCGGGCGATGACCTTGGCATGGGCACGGGGCCTTGAAAAACCTGGCCGCCGATCACAAATTGGCGGCACAATAAGCAAGGGCGGGGCTGGGGTCAAGCAAGGCCGAAAATATTTTTCTTTATATTTTTCAATAAGTTAACACTCATTTGCGTGGATTGCATTTCCGCTTTTTCTTGGTTAGCATCACCCGCCGCTTGATTTTCGCGGGGCTGAAACAGGATTGGGCAGGAGTATCATGCTGAGAAACCGGTTGCAAAATGCGCTGAAAGACGCCGCCAGGGCCAAGCAAAGCCGCCGGCTATCCACCCTCCGTCTCATTCTGGCGGCGGTCAAGGACCGCGACATCGCGTTGCGCACCGCGCCGGAGGACAAGGACGATGACGCCATCATCACCGAAATTCTGACCAAGATGGTCAAGCAACGGCGCGAGTCGATCAAGATGTACGAGGAAGGCGGGCGCTGCGAGCTTGCCGAGCAGGAGCGGGAGGAAATCGCCGTCATCGAGGAATTCCTGCCGCGCCAGTTGAGCGAGGCGGAAATCGAGGCGGCGTGCCGCGCCGCGGTTGCGGAAGTGGCGGCCCATGGCCTGAAGGACATGGGAAAAGCCATGGGGTGTCTTAAGGCGCGCCATGCCGGCCAGATGGATTTCGCCAAGGCCGGCGCCACCATGCGGGCGCTCTTGACCTGACGCACATGACAATCAGGGGACGGCGCATCGCCCGCCCCCTTTCAGGAGTGACCAGGCGACGTGGGCTTCCCGCCGCGCTTTTTGGATGAGCTGCGTCTTCGCGTCCCCCTGACGGAGGCGGTGGCCAAGCGCGTGAAGCTCACCCGGCGCGGGCGCGAGTTTGTCGGCCTGTGCCCGTTTCACGGCGAAAAGACGCCTTCTTTCACAGTTTCGGAGGAGAAGGGCTTTTATCACTGCTTCGGCTGCGGTGCCCATGGCGATGTCATCACCTTCGTCATGGAGAAGGAAGGCTTGAGCTTTCCCGAGGCGGTGGCGCAGCTCGCGGCGCAAGCAGGGCTTGTCCTGCCGCAGATGACGCCCCAGGAGCGGGCGGCGGAGGGCGCCAGGGCGGGCCTTGCCGAGGTCAACGCCGCCGCCGCCGCCTGGTTTGCTGACCAGCTTGCCTCCGTCCGGGGCGAGGAAGCGCGCGCCTATGTCGCGCGCCGTGGGCTGAAGGGAGAGACGGCGCGGCGTTTCGCCCTCGGCTTTGCCCCGCCCAGCCGCCGGCTGCTCAAGCAGGCGCTGCTTGCCAAGGGCTTTGCTGAAACGCTGCTGGTGGAGGCGGGCCTTGTCATTCAACCCGAGGATGGCGGGGAGAGCTATGATCGTTTCCGCAACCGACTGATGTTTCCCATCCGCGACCGGCGCGCCCGGGTGATCGCCTTCGGCGGCCGGGCGATGGAGGCGCAGGCCCACGCCAAATATCTGAACTCGCCGGAAACGCCGCTGTTCCACAAGGGGACGACCCTTTACAACCTCGACCGGGCGCAAGGCCCGGCGCGGGAAAAGGCGCAGATCATCGTCGCCGAGGGCTATATGGACGTGATCGCCCTCGATGAAGCGGGCTTTGCCCATGCCGTGGCCCCCCTGGGCACGGCGCTGACCGAGGACCAGCTCCGTACCCTGTGGCGCCTGGCGCCCGAGCCGCTGCTGTGCTTCGATGGCGATGGCGCCGGCATCCGCGCCGCTTTCCGCGCCGCCGAGCGGGCGCTGCCCATGTTAAGGCCTGGCTATTCCCTGCGCTTTGCCCTGCTGCCCAAGGGCGAGGACCCGGACAGCCTGGTGCGCGGCCAAGGGCCGGCGGCGTTCGCCGCGGTCCTTGAAAAAGCGGTGGCGCTGGCCGAGCTGTTGTGGGACGGGCTCGTCGCCGAAGCGGATCTCACGACCCCGGAGCGCCGCGCCGCCCTGGCGCGCGATGCCATGGCGATGGCGCGCAAGGTGACGGACGCCACCTTGCGGCGCTTTTATGAAGAGGAAATGCGCCGCCGACTCGATCGTCTGCTGCGCCCTGGCGGGGCGAGCCGGCGGCGCGCCGGAGGGCGTCAACCCGCGCGCCGCGCGGGGCGCCGCCTTGCCGCCCCCGGCGTGATGGCTGATGCCAGCCCTTATCTCAAGGCGACGGCGGACAACCGCACCCAAGGGCTGGAAAAAATCATCCTTGCCACCTGCCTCAACCATCCCGGGCTGCTGCATAGCCATGCCGAGGAGCTGGCGGCGCTGAGCTTGAAGAACGGGCTGGTTGACAAGGCGCTTCGCCACCTCCTATCCCTGGCCGCCGCGCGCGAGGATCTTGATTCGCAGGCGGCGAAAGACACATTAAGAAGCGAGGGGCATGGCCGGATGCTCGATGGGCTGGAGAGGGACCCGCTGGTCAGGCGCCAGTCCTTTGCGATGAAGGACGCCAGCGACGCGGTGGCGGCGGGGGGTCTGTGTCATGCGCTGGGCCTATGGCGGCGCATGGTCGATCTGGAGCGGGAGCGGAGGGAAGCGGAGGCGGACTTGGCGCGGACGGGCAGCGAAGCGGCCTTTCAGCGCTTGCAACATGTGCTTGCCGAGCTTGCCGGCTCGGCGGGCCGTGAACTTGATTTTACCGCCGACGGGCAGGCCGCCCGGCGGCACGAACCATAAACAAGGAAAAGGCGCCGCCCGGCGGCGCCAGGCGGGACCCGAATATCCATGGCCAGCAAGAATGCCCAGGCGGCGGAAGCCAGCGAAAGCGAGGAGCAGGGAGACAGCCCGCTCATCGAGATGTCGGAAGCGGCGGTGAAGAAGATGATCGCCCGCGCCAAGGAACGCGGCTATATCACCTATGACGAGCTTAACGCCGCCCTGCCCGAGGACCAGATGCCGTCGGAGCAGATCGAGGACATCATGGCGCAATTGTCGGAAATGGGAATCAACGTCGTCGAGGCGGAGGAAGCCGAGGAGGCAAGCCGCGAGACCGCCGCCAAGGGATCTAGGAAGCCGGCCAAGGAAGAAGCAAGCGAGGGCGAGGAAGAGGGCGAGGGCGAAAGCGACAAGTTCGAGGTTTCCGGCAAGGCGACGGATATCGACCGCACCGACGACCCGGTGCGCATGTATTTGCGCGAGATGGGCTCGGTCGAACTGTTGTCGCGCGAGGGCGAGATCGCCATCGCCAAGCGCATCGAGGCCGGCCGCGAGACGATGATCGACGGGCTGTGCGAAAGCCCCATGACCTTCCAGGCCATCGTCGAATGGGCCAATGCGCTCAATGACGGCAAGATGCTGCTGCGCGAGATCATCGACCTTGAGGCCAGCATCGGCAAGGACCCGACCACGGCGGACGGCGGCGGCGAGGAAGAAGTCGCCGAGGCGCCGCCCGCGCCGGGCCTGGCGCCCGCGCCCGCCGCCGCGAAGGAGGAAGCGCGCCCGCAGCCCAAGGGCAAGGCGCGCACCGCGGGTGACGAGGACGCGTCAGCCGAGGGCGAGGACGAAGGCGGCGAGGGCGGCGAGGACGAAGACGATTTCGACGATGAATCGACCCTGTCCTTGGCGGCGATGGAGGAAAAGCTGACCCCCGAAGCGTTGGCCCGCTTCGCCGCGATCACCGCCACCTACAAGAAATTCGCCCGATTGCAGCAAATGCGCTTCGAAGCGGCGTCCGGCAACAAGGAGCTGGCGCCAGCCCAGGAAAAGCGGTTCCACAAGCTGAAAAGCGAGCTGACCGGGCTGATGAAGGAGATGCACTTCAACAACGCCCGCATCGAGCAGCTCGTCGATCAGCTCTACGGCATGAACCGGCGCCTGCTGTCGCTCGGCGGCATGCTGTTGCGCCTGGCGGAGAGCCACAAGATCGGCCGCAAGGCGTTTCTCGAGCATTATATGGGCCGCGAGCTGGAGGCAGGCTGGCTCACCAAGGTGAAAAGGCTGGGCAAGAACTGGACCGCTTTCGCCACCAAGGAAAAGGAGGCGATCAACAACATCCGCGACCAGATCGCCGACATCTCCGCCCAGGCCGGCCTCCACCTCGAGGAATTCCGCCGTATCGTCCTCACCGTGCAGAAAGGGGAGAAAGAGGCCCGCATCGCCAAGAAGGAGATGGTGGAGGCCAATCTGCGCCTCGTCATCTCGATCGCCAAGAAATACACCAACCGCGGCCTCCAGTTCCTCGACCTCATCCAGGAGGGCAATATCGGCCTCATGAAGGCGGTGGATAAGTTCGAATACCGCCGGGGCTATAAATTCTCCACCTACGCCACCTGGTGGATCCGCCAGGCGATTACCCGCTCGATCGCCGACCAGGCGCGCACCATCCGCATCCCGGTGCATATGATCGAGACCATCAACAAGCTGGTCCGCACCTCGCGCCAGATGCTGCACGAGATCGGCCGCGAGCCGACCCCGGAGGAGCTCGCCGAGCGGCTGTCGATGCCGCTGGAGAAGGTGCGCAAGGTGATGAAGATCGCCAAGGAGCCGATCAGCCTCGAGACCCCCATAGGCGACGAGGAAGACAGCCATCTCGGCGACTTCATCGAGGACAAGAACGCGATCATCCCTCTGGACGCGGCGATCCACGCCAATTTGCGCGAAACGACGACCCGGGTGCTGGCGAGCTTGACCCCGCGCGAGGAGCGGGTGCTGCGGATGCGCTTTGGCATCGGCATGAACACCGATCATACGCTGGAGGAAGTGGGCCAGCAGTTCTCGGTCACCCGCGAGCGCATCCGCCAGATCGAGGCCAAGGCGCTGCGCAAGCTCAAGCACCCCAGCCGCTCAAGGAAGCTCCGCAGCTTCTTGGATACATGAGTGCGGATTTGCGGGTATCGCCATCTGGGCGCCTCCATCCACCGGGTGATTCGAGGGCGGCGGCTGGCTGCGGCCTGCTGTATGCCGCGTCCTTAAAGGCCCGCCATGCTGCCGAGAATGGCGGCGGCGTCCTTGTCGATGGGCATCACGGATAGGCGCGGCTGGCGCACCAGGGCAAGATGGGCAAGGCGTTTATCGGCCTTGACTTGCGCCAAGGTGATGGGTCGGGGAAGGGCTTCGACCGCCTTCACATCGACCAGGCCCGACTTGGCGTCCTTGGGGTCCGGATAAAAGGTTCTGGCGACCTCGACAAGACCGACAATCCGCCGCTCGCCACCCGAATGATAGAAAAACGCGCGCTCGCCCTTGCGCATTTTGCGCATGTTGCCCAGCGCCTGAGCGTTGCGCACGCCGTCCCAATGGGTGACGCCGACCTTGACCTGGTCGTCCCAGCTCCACACCCCAGGCTCCGATTTCACCAGCCAAGCCACCATCGCCATCGATCCTCCATAGTTCATCATGGCGGCACTTTAGCCATGGTCCAGCGTGGCGACAAAAGAAAACGGCCCAGGCTGCGCCCGGGCCGTTTCCAAATCCATGGACCTGTCTGGGTCAGGCGACCTTGAGGTTCGCCGCCGCGGTCTTGCCACGCTCGGTGACGAGGTCATAGCTGATCGTCTGGCCTTCCTTGAGGCCGGGCAAGCCAGAACGCTCGACCGCGGAGATGTGGACAAACACATCCTTGCCGCCGTCGGCGGGCTGAATGAAGCCAAAACCCTTGGTCGTGTTGAACCACTTTACAGTGCCAGTAGCCATTTTATCTCTCCAATTGCGTGCGTGTTTTTTGCACGCCTCATATCGACCACACCCCTCTGGTGGGCCTTCTAGACAATCAGATTTTGGGGAAGGTCTTGCAGCGTCGTCACCAAAGGGGCGTGCGGCCAAGCCGGGCCAAATTTCGATTGCGGCCGCGAGCATGCCTTCATCGCAAGCAAATTGTCAATCAAATTCGCTCGTTAAGGGCCGACATTGCCGGCTTGGGAGGTGGCGCCGGCCGGGCTATGCTTGCCTAGAGCATTTTCCAACCAAACGGATCCCGGTTGATTGTAGAAAATGCGATAAAAACAAAGACCTAGAGCAAAATGGCGATTCTGATAAAACGCATTTTGCTCTAGTGGTCCGCCCCAAACGGAAAAATCCATCCGTTTGGGAAAAGGGGACCACTTAAGTTAGTGAATCTGTGGTGCGATTTCTCCAACAGATGGGAACCATCCGTTGGAATCGCACCACTAGGCACTGCATTTCAAGGGACACGCCATGATGCCGCCGCGCCGTAAATTCTGGGGTTGGGGCCACGAGGGGGAAGGGGTGGACGCCGCCGAGGCCGAGTTCGTGCGCGCCGCCGTCGCCGCCCGGCTGGGGGCCTTGCCACCGCCCCTGCCGGTGCCACGGCGCGAGGAGTTTCAACTCCGGGCGCCGCGCTTTGTGCCGCCCGCCGCCCTCGCCGCCATCTTCAGCGCCGATCCAGCGGACCGGCTGGCCCACGCCCAGGGACAAAGCTTCGCCGACATCGCTCGTGCCTTTCTGCGTGCCATGGCGCCGGCGCCCGATCTTGTCGCCTTTCCCCGGACGGCGGAGGAGGTGCGCCACCTCCTCGACTGGGCGGACGGGGGCAATATCGCGGTCATCCCCTTTGGCGGCGGCACCTCGGTCTGCGGCGGGGTCGAGGCGGATGTGGGCGAAGGCTATGCGGCAACCCTCAGCATCGACATGCGGGCGATGAACCGCGTCCTTGACATCGACCGGACGAACCGCGCCGCCTTGATCGAGGCGGGCGCCACCGGCCCTGAGTTCGAGGCCGCCTTGAAGCCCCATGGCTTGACGCTGCGGCATTTCCCGCAAAGCTATGCGCTCGCCACCCTGGGCGGCATGATCGTCACCCGTTCGGCGGGCCATTTCGCCACCCAGTTCACCCATATCGACAGCTTTGTCGAAGCCGTGACGATGCTCAGCCCGGCCGGCGCCTTGGCGACGCGGCGCTTGCCGGCAAGCGGCGCCGGACCGGACGCCGCGGCGCTCATCGCTGGCTCCGAAGGGACGCTGGGGATCGTCACCAGCGCCTGGATGCGGCTGCAGGACGCGCCCATCCATCGGGCGACGCGGAGCCTGCGCTTTGCCGATTTCTTCGCCGGCGCGCAGGCGCTGCGCGCCATCGTGCAAGCCGGGCTCGCGCCCGCCAATGGCCGCTTGATAGACCCCCAAGAGGCGGCCGCCAGCGGCGCTGGCACCGGCCGCGAGGCCTTGCTGGTGCTGGGCTTTGAAAGCGCCGACCACCCACAGGATGCGCGGCTGCAAAGAGCGGTGGAAATCGCCGGCGACCATGGCGGCATCGCCGATCCGCCGCGCGCCAAGGGAGGGGCGGCCGAGGCATGGCGCATGGCCTTCCTGCGCATGCCCTTCTGGCGCGAGGTGCTGGTTCCCTGCGGCGTCATCGTCGATACCTTCGAAACGGCGTGCCTGTGGTCGGACTTCGCCGCCTTCCACCGCGCAGTGAGCGATGACTTGAAGGCCGCCATGCGCGCCGCGACAGGGCGCGACGGGGTCATCACCTGCCGCATCACCCATGTCTATCCCGATGGCCCGGCGCCTTATTTTTCCTTTTATTGCCTAGGGGAGCAAAGCCGGATGCTCGACCAATGGCGGGCCATCAAGCTGGCCGCCAACCAAGCGGTGGTGCGCCATGGCGGCACGGCGACCCACCACCATGCGGTGGGGCGCGACCATCGCCCCCGCGCCTATGACGAGGAGCGCCCGGCCTTGCTCGCCGCCGCCCTCGCCGGGGCCAAGGCCGCCCTTGACCCCCGGGCGGTCATGAACCCCGGGGTGCTTATCGATCCCATGGGACGGCCTGCTGGCGGGCGCGGGGTGCTGGCGGACGCGGCGGCGCTCACTCCCTGAATTCCTCCTGGTCGGGGATGCGGGTGAAGGCGATCTTGGTGCCGGTATAATGGGCAAGCTGGCGCGCCGGCATGCCGAGAAGCACGCAATCGCGGCCAAAGCGCTGGTTGAGCTGGTCCATGGCCTGGGAAAGACGGCGCTGGCGTGCTGCCAAGAGACTCGCCTGGGGCTGCATCAGCTTAAGAAGGCCGGCTTCGTCATGGGTCGCCGGCGAGAGACGGCCAAGCCAAACCCCCACCTGTTTCAAGGCCACGCGGCCCAGCCGCCGCTCCGCCTCGCGCCACAGACGCTCGAAGGCGGCAAGGAAGGTGAAATTGCTTTGGCTGGCGGGAAAGCGCGCCTCGCCGCTCCATTTCCCGCCCCCCGCCGTGCGCAGGCTGAGGGCGCACGTCTGGGCGCAAAGGTCAAGACGGCGCAAGCGGCTCGCCGCCTTTTGCGTCAAGCGCCGCCCCACCAGCCGCGCTTGGCTGAAGGGGCGGACTTCCGGGGCCAGCACCTGGCTGTGGCTGACGCTGCGCCGCGCCGTATCGGGGCGGGGCAGGTCATGGCCGTGCAGCTCGTACCAGAAACGCTCGCCCACCACGCTGCCCCAGGCGAGACGCGCGCGCTTGGGCGTCAGGGCCCAGAAATCGGCAAGGCTCACGACCCCGGCCGCGCGCAGGCGGCGCGCCAGCCGCTCGCCGATACCGGGAAGGTCGCTAAGGGCAAGGCCAAGCAAGGGGCCGGGCAGGGCTGCGGGCGCGAGGGTGACAAGGCCGTCGGGCTTTTCCATGTCGGTGGCGATCTTGGCGAGCAGCATCGAGGGGGCAAGGCCGATGGAGGCGCGCACCATGGGGCCGATGGCTTGGAGAAGGCCCGCCTTGATGCGCCGGGCAAGGGCCACCGCCTTGTCCGGCGCCGCCATGCGCTGGTCCAGCCGGCACGCCACCTCGTCGATGGAGCAGACATGGGTGATGGGAATATGGCGGTCGATCTCGGCAAGGATGCGGTGGTGATAGGCGACATAAAGGTCGTGCCGGCCGGGAAGCAAAATAATGCCGGGGCAAAGCCGGCGCGCTTCCCATACCGGGGTGCCGGTCTTGATCCCAAAGGCCTTGGCTTCATAGGAGGCGGCGATGACGCAGGTGCTCTCGCTAGCGAGCGGCAGCACCGCCACCGGCCGTCCGCGCAAGCCGGGGTCTTCATTTTGCTCGACGCTGGCGAAATAGCTGTTGAGGTCGAGGAACAGCCACCGCAAGCCGGAAGGGGGATCAACATCACAAACCATGACCGGCCACTCGGACAGCGCGACAAACCCAGGAAGGCATTATGGCCGAGGGAGGATCGGGCATGCAACAAAAAAGAACAAAAAGGGAACATTTGCAAGTCGGTACAGCATTAAGGGCTGCTTTCCGCTCTTGAAAGCCTGCGCTATGGTGGGTGAGAGATGAACCAGAACCGCCAAGGAACAGGGCCATGGATCGCGCGCATTTCTATGCTCTCATGAAAGGCACGGGCAAACTCGATTACGAGCTTTACTTGAATACGCCGCAGATTCTTTCGGCGCAAAAAAGCTATGACCAGCTTTGCAACCATGACGAGCTGCAATTCCAGATCGTGCATCAGGTGGAGGAATTATGGATGAAGCTGGCCGCCTTCACCCTTCTTGAAATCGACGATTGGATGAAAAAGCGCGAGACCCACCGCATCATCACCTTGTTTGGCCGGGTCCATCGCATTGTCCGCTTGATGACCGAGCAGCTGGGGCTTCTCGAAACCATGTCGCCCAAGGAATATCAAGAGATTCGCTTGCAGCTCGGCAATGGCTCGGGGCAGGAAAGCCCGGGCTTTCGCACCCTTCTCAAAATGCCCAAGCCCCTGTGGGACAGCTTCGTTGCCCACTATCTTAAGCCCCAAGGGCTGAGCCTCGAGGCGATTTACGACACCGCCTATGACCATGGCGAGGCCTATATGGTCGCCGAGTGCCTTGCCGAATTCGACGAATTGTTCCGCAAGTTCCGCTACCACCATATCCAGCTCATCTACCGCTCCATCGGCATGGAGGCAAAGTCGCTGAAAGGCCGCTCGGTCGAGCTTTTGCGCGACGGTCTTAAAACCCAGTTCTTCCCAGAGCTGTGGGCGGTGCGCCACCAGATGACCGATCGCTGGGGCGGCACCTATGGCGCGGTGCGCGAAAGCATTGGCGAGAAGGCGCGGCAAGAGCGGAGCTGAGCCGCAACATAAAGCGTAATAATTTTGTCACCCAACGGTCAACTTAGCTTCACGAACGGGCCATAAGCCCATCCTTGCATTGTGGCGTTGCCAGCCCGGCGGCGCGCCCGTCAAGGCTGGCACAACCAACCCATCAAGGACATGAAAATCATGAGGAACACCCCCACCCTCGCAAGGGCTTTGGCCTCCACCGCCCTTGTCGGCGCGATGGCGCTTGCCGCCGCGCCAGCTCGCGCGCAAAGCACCGAAGCCCAGCTTAAAATGCTGCAGGAGCAGGTCAAAGCCCTGCAAGCGCAGATCGAGGCCTTGAGCAAGCAACAGGAACAGGCCGCCGCGGAGAAAGCGGCGCCAGTAAAGGTGGAGGCCAAGGGCGCGCCGCGCTTTTCCGGCGATGGCTTCAAGGATTTCAAGATCCGCGGCCGGCTGCAAAGCGACTTCGGCACCGTCAGTGGCAGCGATCGCCTGGGCGACCCAGGATTGGGCTCGACCACCGAAATCCGCCGCGCCCGGTTGGGCGTCGAGGGCAAGATCGAGGCCTTCAAATATAAGTTCGAGGTGGATTACGCCGACAATGAAGTCGATATCGCGGATGCTCTGGTGTCATGGGACATGGGGCCAGCCAACCTTGTCATCGGCAATCAAAAGACGACCAATTCGATGGAGGAAATGACCTCTTCGCGCTTCACCGCCTTTTTGGAGCGCGGCGGCTTCACCGACGCCTTCGGCTTCGAGCGCATGCTGGGCGTTTCCCTTGACTTTAGCGGCAAGAATTACGGCCTGCTTGCCGGCGTTTATTCCGATGGCGGCCTCAGCGGCAATGACGAAGCCGCGGGCTATGCCTTGTCGGCGCGGGGCTATGTGGCGCCACGCTTTGAAGGCGGTTTTGCCCATCTTGGCGCCTCCGTTCTTTACCGCGACCAAGGCGCGGCGCCGACCCGCTACCGCAACCGCCCCCTTCTTCACACCACCAACACCCGCTTTATCGACGCCAATCTCGGCGCCCTGGGGGTCGATAACGATGTCACCTTCGGCCTTGAGGCGGCCGCGGTCATGGGGCCGCTGTGGGCGGCGAGCGAATGGAATTTCCTCAAAGCCAATCTTGGCACCCCCGTCACTGGCGCCGACAACAGCTTCAGCGCCAGCGGCGGCTTTGCCCATGTCGGCTGGTTCCTGACCGGGGAGCAGCGCGGCTACAAGGACGGCGTCTGGGACCGCACCAAGCCCAATGCCCCCTTGGGCGAGGGCGGGATGGGCGCTTTTGCAGTCAATCTGGGGCTTGATTACACCGACCTCAGCGATGCTGGCGTGGGTGTCGCCGGCGGCAGACAGACGGGCTATCTCGCCAGCCTGATGTGGATCCCGCAAGCCTATGTCCGCTTCATCGCCCAATATGGCTATATCGATATTTCCGCCGATCGCAGCCTCAACGGCGTGCCGGTGGACAATGTCAGCACCTTCGGTCTGCGGGCGCAAATCGACTGGTAGGCTCGAGGCACAAAAGCAAAAAGGGGGGGCTATAGAGCGTGGAGCCCCCTTTTTTTGAAGGGCCGCATGTTTGGAGATACGCCCGCGACGGGTGAGCGGTCAGGCGGGTTTTTTTAGGCGCTTTCCCGGGGACGGATCAGCCGGCCCATGGGCCGGGCCGGGCGCTTGCGCGCCCTCTTCGGGGGCGGGGCGCGTTTGATGGCCTGCATGCCGCCGCCAAAGACGATGCCGAAGACGGCGGCGAAGACGAGGGCCGCGGTGAGGTCGCCGTCCATCGATGCCAGATAGGCGGCAAGCCCAAAGCCGATGGTCCACCA
>JBMOOS010000020.1:0-69455 GCA_049324415.1 Pseudomonadota bacterium | reverse complement strand
TGCGCGGTCCAGCCGCCGTCGATGGCAAGCGCGCTGCCGTTGATCGACGCCCCCGCCGCGCCGCACAGGAACAGCGCCGTCTCGGCGATCTGGGCGATGGTCACGAACTCTTTGGTGGGCTGCGCCGCCAGAAGGACATCGCGCTTTACCGCCTCCTCGCTGATGCCGCGGGCGCGCGCGGTATCGGGGATTTGCTTTTCCACCAACGGCGTCAATACATAGCCGGGGCAGATGGCGTTGGCGGTAATGCCTTGCTGCGCCACTTCCAGCGCCACCGTCTTGGTGAGGCCGTAAAGGCCGTGCTTGGCCGCGACATAGGCCGCCTTGAAGGGCGAGGCCACCAGGGCATGGGCGGAGGCGATGTTGATGATGCGCCCCCAGCCGGCTTTTTTCATGATCGGCACGGCATGACGGATGGTGTGGAAGGCGGCGCTGAGATTGATGCCCAGGATGGCGTCCCATTTTTCCGTCGGGAAATCCTCGATCGGCGCCACATATTGGATGCCGGCGTTGTTCACCAGAATATCAAGGCCGCCGAGGCTGTCGTGGGTTTTGGCCACGAGATCGGCGATGTCATCGGGCGCCAGCATGTTGGCGCCGTGAAAACCAACCTCAACCCCTGCTTCCGCGGCAAGACGGGCGCGGATGCGCTCGATTTCCTTCGGATCGCCCAAACCGTTGAGCATCACCTTGGCTCCGGACTTGGCCAACGCCTCGGCGATGCCAAGGCCGATCCCGCTGGTCGAGCCGGTAATCAGCGCGACTTTGCCTTCAAGCATGGTTCCTGCCTCCATATGTCTTGCATATCCGGCGCCGATATTGCGTCGCAACATCCATCTTCGCAATCGCGAAAAATTGATGGCCCCCAAAATAAGGGACTATCCCCAGAACGTCCGGCAAGGGGTCAAAGATGCGCGAGAAGTGCACTAAGCCGCGCGCTCCAGGCCTCGATATCGCTCGGCTTTTCCAATAAGTCCTGACGGATCTCCAAGGTGGCGTAGGGAAGGCCCTTGGCTTCGGCGTGGCGATCCATGCTGTGATTAAGGTCACGGCCGGAATAGGGGGCGTTACGGCCGACAACAAGATCACCTTCCGCCTCCAGGGCCCGCGCCAAGGCCTCGGCCAGCCGCCCATCCCGGTTCCACAGGACGGCGGCATGCCAGGGCCGCGCCGCGCCATTCATGTGCGGCGTGAAGGAGTGGATGGAGATAAGGCGCGGCGGGCGGCCACATTGGCATGCACGCTCCACTTCCCGGGCGATCGCTTGATGATAGGGCGTATAATAGCACGCGATGCGGCTCGCGCGCGCGGCCTTGGAAAGCTGGGCATTGCCGGGAATGACGACGTTGTCGGAGACGTGCGGGATCAGCGTTTCGTGCGCCAGAGGCCGGTTGGGGTCGATGACGAGGCGGGAAAAGCCCGCCAGAACCGCCCGCGCCCCCAATCGGTGGCTCAGGGCGCGGGTCAAGGCGGCGGTGCCGATGTCATAGGCGATATGCTGGTCGTGCCGATGGGCGGCGAGCCCGAGATTGTCCATCGCCGCGGGGATATGGTTGGAGGCATGATCGGCGATGAGGAGGAGATCGCCGCCGGGGGGACCGATGATCTCGTAAGGCGCCCTCACCCCAGCCGCGCCAGCGCCTGGCGCAGTTTCGCCGCTTCGCCTTGCGCGGCGGCAAGCTTGGCCCGGCCTTCCTCCACCACTTCTGCCGGCGCTTTGGCAAGAAAGGCTTCGTTCGCGAGGCGGCCGGACAGGGAAAGCACTTGCCGGTCCACCTTGTCGATCGCCTTGGCGAGCCGCGCCCGCTCCGCCTCGAAATCCAGAAGCCCCGTCATGCCGAGGATGAAAGTATCTTCATCGACAATGACTTGCAGGGCGTCTTTAAGGGAGGCATCGGGTTTTTCCGCATGCCATTCGATACGCGCAAGGCGGCTTAAGGCGGCCTGGTATTTCGCCGCCAGCGCCTGGGTCTTTTCGTTGCGCTGGAGCAAAAAGCACGACGCCATGGCGGCAGGCGACAGATTGACTTCGGCGCGGGCGGCGCGGACCGCCGAGATCACCCGGATGAGCCAGTCGATCTCCTCCCGCTCCGGGCAATCCTGGGCAAGACTAAGCAGGGGCCAGGGGGCGGTGATGAGGTCGCCATCGCGCCGCTGCGCCATGGCGTGCCACAATTCCTCGGTGATGAAGGGCATGAAGGGGTGGAGCAAAATGAGGATCTGGTCGAGCACCCAGCCGGCGACCAAGCGGGTCTCTTTCCTGTCCGCCCCGTCCTCGCCTTGCAGCACTGGCTTGATGAGTTCGAGATACCAGTCGCAAAAGCTCGCCCACACGAACTGGTAAATGGCATTCGCCGCGTCCGCATAGCGAAATTCGTCAAGCCCGCGCGAGACTGCCTCGATCGCCCGCGCGGTCTCGCTGAGCGCCCATTTGTTGATGCCGAGGGTGGCTTTAGGGGGCGCTTGGCGAGATGCACCGGCAATCCCGTTCATCTGGCAGAAACGCGCTGCGTTCCATAGCTTGGTGCCGAAATTGCGATAGCCCTCGACCCGGGCGGTGGCCAGCTTGATGTCGCGGCCCTGGGTTTCCATCGCCGCCAGGGTAAAGCGCAGCGCATCGGCGCCATAGCGCTCGATAAGGCGCAAGGGGTCGACCACATTGCCCCGCGACTTGGACATTTTCTGCCCCGCTTCGTCGCGCACCAGGGCATGGATATAAACGGTCTTGAACGGCACCTCCTTCATGAAATGAAGGCCCATCATCATCATCCGGGCGACCCAGAAAAAGATGATGTCAAAGCCGGTCACCAGCACCGAATTGGGATAATATTTGGCAAGGCCCAGGCGCGCCGCTTGCGCCTCGTCCGGCCAGCCCATGGTGGCGAATGGCCACAGGGCGGAGGAGAACCAGGTGTCTAGCACGTCTTCGTCGCGAGTGAGGCGCGTGCCCGCCCCGGCTTGCGCCTGCGCCTCTTCCTCGCTGTGCGCGACGTAGACATTGCCCGCCTCGTCATACCAGGCGGGGATTTGATGGCCCCACCAAAGCTGGCGCGAGACGCACCAGGGCTGGATATTCTCCATCCAGTTGAAATAGGTCTTCTCCCAGGTGGCGGGGACGAAGCGGGTGCGGCCCTCTTTCACCGCGGCGATGGCCGGCTTAGCCAGGGTGGCGGCGTCCACATACCACTGGTCGGTGAGCCAAGGCTCGATGACGACGCCAGAGCGGTCGCCATGGGGCATCTGGATCGCCTTGTCCTCGACCGCCTCGACAAGGCCCAGGGCCGTCATCTCGGCGACCACTTGGCGGCGCGCCTCGTAGCGGTCAAGGCCGATGAATTTTTCCGGGATAAGGCCATCGCTGGTCTGCGCCACCCGGGCCTTAGCATCGAACATATTGAGCATCAATGCTGGCGCGATGCCGATCCTCTTGCCCACCTCGAAATCGTTGAAGTCGTGGCCCGGGGTGATCTTGACCGCGCCGGAGCCCAGCTCCGGGTCGGCCCACGGGTCGGCGACCAGCTTGAGCCGCCGCCCGGTGATGGGATGGGCGATGTCCTTGCCGATCAGCGCGCGATAGCGCGCATCCTCGGGGTGGACGGCGACCGCCATGTCAGCGAGCATGGTCTCCGGCCGCGTCGTCGCCACCACCACATGGCCGGAGCCGTCGGCGAAAGGATAGCGCAAGTGCCAGAACTGGCCAGCGACTTCCCTTTGCTCCACCTCAAGGTCGGAAATTGCCGTCTCGAGCTTGGGGTCCCAGTTGACCAGCCGCTTGTCGCGATAAAGGAGGCCCTGGCGGTAGAGTGCGACGAACACCTTAAGGACCGCCTCCGAGAAACCCTCGTCCATGGTGAAGCGCTCGCGGCTCCAGTCGCAGGAGGCGCCCAGCCGGCGCAATTGCCGGGCGATGGTGCCCCCCGACTGCGCCTTCCATTCCCAGACATGGGCGAGAAAAGCCTCGCGCCCCAAGCCTTCGCGGGTCAGGTCCTGGCTCGCCAGGTTGCGCTCCACCACCATCTGGGTGGCGATGCCGGCGTGATCGACCCCCGGCTGCCACAACACATCCTTGCCCAACAGGCGGTGATAGCGGACGAGAACATCCTGAAGAGTGTTGTCAAGGGCATGGCCCATGTGGAGCGAGCCGGTGACGTTGGGCGGCGGGATGACGATGACGAACGGCGCCGCCGCCGGCCGGCTGCCGGCCTTGAAGGCCCCGCTCGCCTCCCAATGGGCATACCATCGCGCTTCGATCTCGGCGGGGGAATAGGTTTTGTCCAACATGGGCGCTTTCTGCCGCGACTTGCCAAAACGAGGGCGCAAAATGGCAAAAAAGACGGGGCGATGACAAGGCCCTTGTGGCTTCAGCCTGCTTGCACGGCCATCCGCCCCCAGCCAGCGACGAGGCACGAGGTGGGACGTTGACTCGCCGACATGGAATGCTAGCGTCTGGCCACGGATCGCTGTAGGACGCTTAAGCATGAAATCATTAACGCCGGTCATCGCCGGCGCCGTGTTTTTCCTCCTTGCCGCCTGCGATGGCGCGCCAGGGAAAGAAGGCGCGGCAAAGGGCGCCATTCCCGACATCACCCCGGACGCCATACAGGCTCACATCGCCTATTTGGCCGACGATGCGCGGCAGGGGCGTGAGACGGGCACCCCCGGCTATGACGACGCGGCGCGCTATGTGGCGGACCAGTTCGCGGGCATGGGGCTTGTGCCCGCGGGCGATGCTGGCGGCTATTTCCAGACCGTTCCCTTGCGCGCCAGCCGTGCCCTTGCCGAAGGCGCCCAATTCATCATCGAGCGCAGCGATGGAACGCGCCTGGCCTTAGGCGTTGCGGCAGACTTCGTGCCGGCCTTGCGCCCCGACCTTGCCGTCAGCCAAAGCCGCGCAAGCGCCGTCTTCGTCGGCTACGGCATCGAGGCGCCGGAGCAAAACCACGATGATTACGCCGGGCTCGATGTTGCGGGGAAAATCGTCGTCGCCCTTGCCCAGGCACCCACCTCTTTTCCCAGCGAGATCGGCGCCTATTACGGCTCGGGCCGCACCAAGGCCAAAACCGCCGCCCGCCATGGCGCGGTGGGCATGGTCATGCTCTATACGGAACGGTTCGAAAAAGTGCTGCCTTTCGAGGAAATGGCGGAGGGCCTCGCCCATGAGGACATGACCTGGCGCGCCGCCGACGGCACCCCGTTCATCGCCGTGCCGCAAATCGCCAACGCCGCGGTCCTTGCCCCAGCGGCAGCGGGGGCGCTGTTCGAAGGCGCCGCCAAAAGCTATGAAGCGGTCCGCGCCGAGGCAGCGACGGGCGCCCCCGCCGGCTTTGCCCTGCCCGTGACCCTCACCATCGGCCAGGCGGCGGCCCATCGCGACCTGGAAAGCCGCAATGTCGCCGCCATCCTCGAAGGCGCCGATCCCATCCTTAAGGACGACTATGTAGTGCTGTCGGCGCATCTCGACCATGTCGGCGTGGGCAAGCCGGTGAACGGCGACAGCATTTATAATGGCGCCCTCGACAACGCCGCCGGCGTCGCCATCCTGATCGAAACGGCGCACGCCTTGAGCCACGCTGCGCATCGGCCGCGGCGCTCAATCCTGCTCCTCGCCGTCACGGCGGAGGAAAAGGGCCTCATCGGCGCCGATTATTTCGCCCGCCACCCAACCGTCCCCCTCGCCCGCATCGTTGCCAATGTCAACCTCGACATGCCGCTCATCCTTTACCCCTTCGCCGATGTCATCGCCTTTGGCGCCGAGCATTCGAGCCTTGGCCCCACGGTCGCCCGCGCCGCCGCCCGCCTCGATGTCGCCTTGAGCCCCGACCCGATGCCCGAGCAGGCGATCTTCATCCGCTCCGACCATTACCGCTTCGTCGAGCGAGGGGTGCCATCGGTGTTTCTCGTGACCGGCTTTAACGCCACCACCGGCGATGGCGTGGGCGGCAAGATTTTTAGCGATTTCCTCGCCGCTCACTACCACAAGCCTTCGGACGACCTTGCGCTGCCCATCGACTATGCCGCCGGCGCCAAATTCGCCCAGATCAACTATCTCATCGCCCGCGAGATCGCCGATGCGCCAACCCCGCCCCACTGGAACGAGGGCGATTTTTTCGGCACCCTCTTTGGTCCTTAATCTTCCTTAATCTTAAGGAGCAAGCCAGCGCTGAAGCCAGCCCAGCACCTCGTCATGCCATTGGATGGAATTGGCGGGGCTGAGGATGTGGTGATTCTCGTCGGGGAAGTAAACCAAGCGCGAAGGCACACCCCGGCGCTGGAGGGCGGTGAAGGTGGCAAGGCTCTGCCCTTCGGGCACGCGGTAATCCTTGCCCCCCTGGATCACCAGCGTCGGGGTTTTCCAATTCTTCACCTGGGCGATGGGGTTGAAACGCTCATAACCTTGCGGGTTCTCGAAATAAGGACCGGCGAAGTCATGCTCGACGAACCACAGCTCCTCGGTCGTAAAATACATGGAGCGCAGCTCCGAAACCCCGGCATGGTTGACCAGGCATTTGAAGCGGTCGGGCCATTGGCCGGCGATCCAGGCCATGGCGTAGCCGCCATAGGAGGCGCCCAGGGCGCAGGCCCGCTCGCCATCGAGCCAGGGATAGCGGGCGAGCGCCGCCGCCAGGCCTTTTTGCCAGTCTTCCAAGGGCTTGCCGCCCCAGTCGCCGGCGATGGAATCGGTGAAGGCCTGGCCATAGCCGGTGGAGCCGTGGAAATCGACGAAGACGACGCCATAGCCGGCTCCGGCATAGACTTGCGGGTTCCAGCGATAGCTCCAGTCGTTGGCGAAGCTGGATTGCGGCCCGCCATGGACGATGAACGCCACCGGATAGCGCTTGCCATCGCTAAAATTGGCCGGCCTTAGCACATAGCCATGGACGGTTTCCCCGTTCCACCCGGGAAAGCTGAACTGCTCCGCCTTGCCCATGGCGACGTTGGAAAGGGCGGCGGCGTTGACCTCGGTTAAACGCCGCGGCGCCCGCCCGTCGGCGCGGGTGACATAGAGGTCCTCGGGGCTTTCCAGGTCGCGCCGGACATAGAAAATATCCTTGCGCGAGACGGTGAAGGCCGCCACCGTCCCCTCCCCGCTGAGCCGCGTCGCCTGGCCGGAACGCCCGTCGATGGCCCACAAGGGCTTTTGCCCCAGATGATTGGCGGTGGCGATCAGCATGCGCCCGTCGCCGAAGAAAGCCAGGCTATCGACCGAGCGGTCCCAATCCTCAGTGACGACGCGCCGTTCGCCGCTGTGCAGATCCATGAGGACGATGCGCTGGCGGTCCGCTTCATAGCCGGGCCGCGCCATGGCAAGATAGGCCAGCCAGCGGCCATTGCGGGAAATCGCCGGGCGGCCATCATAGGCGGGATTGTCGGGGGTAAGGTTTTCCAGGGCGCCACCGCCAATGGCCACGCGGTAAAGGTCGTAATTGGTTGACCAGGCTTCGTCGGGCGTTGCTTTGCGGGCGGCGAAAATCAGCGCCGCGCCATCGCCGGTGAAGGCGATGTCGGCGGCATCGCCAAAGGGAACGGCGGCGACGTCGCCGTCGAAACCGGCGCTGACATCGATCGGGGCGCCAAGGGCGAGCCCTTGTTCGTCAAGCGGTTGAACGAAGAGGTGGGTGCGCCGGCCATCCTCCCAGCTATCCCAATGGCGGATGAACAACCGGTCATAGACACGGCCTGTCGCGGCCTGCGCCTTGGCCGCGGCCAAGCGCTCGGCGGTGCAGGCCAGCGTCGGGCAATCGTTAAAGACGCGCATGGTGAAGGCAAGATGCCGGCCCGAGGGCGAGACGACGAGGTTGCCGACCTCGAGCGGCAGGCTGGTCACTTGCACCGGCGCCGCCCCGTCCAAGGCCAGGCGCCAAACCTGGCGCGTGCCCGAACGCTTGGAGAGAAAATAGATCGCCCCGCCATCGGCCGCCCAGCGCGGGTTGTCGTCATCGGCCTCGTGCGCGGCAATCCGCTGCGGCAGGGCGTTTTTGTTTTTTACGTCCAACAGCCATAAATCGGTGCGCCCCCTGTTGGCCGCCATGTCCGTCTCGCGCAAGGCATAGACGAGGCGCGCGCCATCCGGCGCGACTTGCGGGTCGGAAAGCCGGGCGAGCCGCGCCAGCAGCCGCGCATCGAAACCGGAGGATTGGGCGATGGCCGCGGCCGGCATCCCGGCAAATAAAAGTAAAGCCAGTAAAATCAGACGCATGGCGGGTCCTCAGGGAAAAACGCGCATCGGGCGCGCATGTGCAATTGTGCCCTTTCAGGGGCAAGCTTCACGTCGGCAAGCAAGCGGTTGTTGCAGCGCATGCGGGAAAATTGCGTGCGCTCAGGTGCGGCCGGTGATGCGGGCGATTTCCCGGGCGACCATCTTTTCGACGATTTCGGGCAGATTGTCGTCGAGCCAGGCCTTCAGCAAGGGACGCAGGATTTCCCGCACCACGCCCTCGAGAGTATTTTCAGAACCGGGATAATTGCGCACCAGAAGGCCCGACAAATGGCTTAAGGGCTGCGAGGCCTTGGCGGCGGTCTGCTCCGACACCAGCCGGTCGGAGGCTTCTTCAAGAATGGTTTTTTCCTCAACTACTTCGGTCAATTCAAGGACATCGGCCTCGGCCTCGGGCAGGGTTTCCTCCGCTTCGGCTTCCGGCGTGGGCGCGAGCGGCTCCTCGGTTTCTTCATCGGCCACGGGCGCCTCCTCTGCTTGCGAAGCCTGTTCGGGCGCCGGTGCGCCAGCACCCTCCTCGCCGTCTTCGGAAATGATGCGGCGGATGGAGGCAAGGATTTCCTCCATTGTCGGTTCTTGCTGTGCGTTGCTACTGGCCATGGCTCACCTGCTCAGCCCAAGGCATGCCTCAGTCACGGTTAACATCCAGTGAACCTATCACCCCGGCAGCATCGGTGGCAATGATCGGCTGCCGCCGCCTGGTTATTGATTGCCTATTCGTTCGAGCCAAAGCCGAAGGGCTTCCACTTCACCGAGCGATAATGGTCGCCGGGATCGTAATAGTCGACATTCAGCGACAAGTCCCGCGCCCCCAACCGGCCAATGGCGGCCAGAAGGGTCGAAGCGGCGACATATTCGTCCCGCTCCGAGCGCACCAGTTCGACCCGGCTGTTCAGCAATTCCTGCTCGGCGTTCAGCACCTCGATCGTCGTGCGCGAGCCCACGACCGCTTCCTGGCGCACGCCCTCAAGGGCTATTTCATTGGCCCGCATCGAGGACTGGTTGGACTTTATGCTGGCCCGCGCCGCGCGCAACTGGTCCCAGGCGTTGCGCACGCTTTCCACCACCTGGCGCTCGGCGGCGGCGATTTCCAGCATACGCTGGCTGCGCACCTGCTTGGCCTGGCGCACCGCGGCATATTCGCCGCCGGCGCGATAAAAGGGCACGGTCAATTGCGCGCCAGCGGCATAGTTGTTGATGGTGCCGTTGGCGTTGAAGGTGCCGAAGTTAAAGGGCGCTTCCTGACGAAACACCGAAGCGGTCGCGTTCAACGACGGCAGCAGCGCGCCCTTGGCGGAGGACACGGCATATTGCGCCGCTTCCTCGACATGGCGGGCGGCATTAAGGGTTGGGCTTTCCTCTTGCGCGATGGCGATGGCTTCCTCGAGCGAGGCCGGCAATTCCGGCAAGGGCGGCGGCGGCTCCAGCGTTTCCGGCGCCTTGCCGACCACCCGGCGAAAGGCTTCGCGGCTGACGGTCAAGGCGGCGTCGGCGGCGATTCGGTTGCTCACCGCCACCGCCAGCCGCGCTTCCGACTGAGCGACATCGGTGCGGGTAATCTCGCCCACCCGAAAACGGTCCTGGCTCGCTTCCAATTGCCGGCGCAAGACCTCCACCTGGCCGTCGTTGAGCCGCAGCACCGCCTCGTCCCGCACTACGTCGAGATAGGCGGTTATCGTGTTGAGCAGGGTCCTTTGCTCCACCTCGTCGAGCTGGGCCCTGCCCGCGAAGACTTCGCTGCGCGCTTGGCGCAGTCCGCTCTGGGTGCGAAAGCCGCGGAATATCGGCTGGGTGAGCTGGGCCTGGTATTGCCTGTTTTGCCCTTGCAGCGTCGAACTGGTGATCTGCCCGCCCTTGGGGATGGCGATGACCGGATTGCCATTCGAATCGCGCACGACCTCGTTGGTCACGGGATCGCGCTCGGGGATATCCTCGGTGGCGAAGAATTGGGAATCGCGCCGCGAATAGGAGATGCTGGCCTGGCCTTCCAAGGTCGGCCGATAGCCGGACAAGGCGGTGGCCACCCCCTCATCGGTTGCCCGTAGGGCAGCGCGCTGGGCCTCCAGTTCGGGGTTCGACTGATAAGCGGCGGCAAGGGCGTCATGCAGCGTTTCCGCCGCCGCGGAACCGCCGAGAACGCAGGCCGCGACCGAAGCCAGCAAAAAGACTCTCATAGTCAGATTTCCCCCTGAAGTTCGCGCGCCCGAAGACTGATCCTAGCCACCAAAGCGGTTTATCCCGGTCATCAAGGCCTTGCTGCGCCACATATGCTACGAATTACGAGGTTAAAATTGGAAACCCTTCGGCTGGGTAAATCCGGCCAGGATCGGGACATTGGCATCCATGAAGTCGACAACGCCCAGCGTCCCCCTCACCTTGGTGGCGATAAAGCCGCGGCCAACGCCCTTATCCATGCGCACGCCAGCGATGCGCCCGCCGTCCTTAACTTGCGCGACCAAGGCTGGCGGCAGATAGTCGATCGCGCCATTCAACATGATCACGTCATAGGGGGCTTCCTTGGCATAGCCTTCCTGCGGCTGGCCGGCGACCACGGCGGCGTTGCCGATTTCAAGGGCAAGCAGGTTTTCACTCGCCAGGCGCGCCAAGTCTTCGTCCGGCTCGACCGCAAGGACCGTGCCAGCGAGCTGCGCCAGCACCGCCGTCGAATAGCCGCTGGCGCAATTGAGGTCGAGCACGAGATCGCCCGACGCAATCTTCGCTTCTTCAACAAGGCGGGCGAAAACCATGGGCTCGAGCAGATACCGGCCGGGCGCGACCTCGATATCCTCATCGATATAAGCAAGCGAGCGCAGCGCCTTGGGGACGAAATGCTCCCGCGGCACCGCTTTCAACGCCTGAATGACGCGCCCATCGGTCACTTTGTTGGGCAATAGCTGGCCGCTGATCATCGTGGTGCGCAAGCAGGCGGCATCGGCCATGGCGGGTCCTTTCCCAATGGGGTGCGAATTGCCCGGACTTATACCGGACCGATACATGTTTGGCAACGCTCGTCCTGGTCGAAAGTGCCGTGGCTGCGACAAAATGCACAAGGGAGGCAGGAAAGAGGCGCGGCGCGGCTTGTGCCGTTGCCCAAGAGCTCAAGCTTTGCTATAGCCGCGCGGCCCTAGTGGTCCGCCCCAAACGGATAAATCCATCCGTTTGGGAAAAGTGGACCACGTAAGTTAGTGAACCTGTGGTGCGATTTCTCCAACAGATGGGAACCATCCGTTGGAATCGCACCACTAGAGCATTTTCCAACCAAACGGATCCCGGCTGGTTGTAGAAAATGCGATAAGAACAAAGACCTGGAGCAAAACGGCGATTCTGATAAAACGCATTTTGCTCTAGTGGCTTTAAGGCGCGGTGGCGGAGTGGCTACGCAGAGGACTGCAAATCCTTGCACACCGGTTCGATTCCGGTCCGCGCCTCCAATTGGCCCGACAGTGGCTTGCCGAGCCCTGCTCTTGTGCTACGATCCCCTGACCTTGGTGAGCTTAAGCAGGAAAGCCATGATGCGACGGACCATCGTCGGCGCCATGAGGCTGTTGTCCGCCTTTCTCGCCCTTCATATCGCGCTGCTGAGCGTTACCGGCGATGCCGCCGCGGCTTCCAGGGAAAAGATCGACCGGCGGGTCGCCGAGGCGCTGGACTTGTTCGCCGCCAAGATCACCGGCGGCAACGATTTGCTGGGCCGTGCTTCCGGCGTCCTCGTCTTTCCCAGCGTGAAGAAAGCCGGGATCGGCATCGGCGGCGAATATGGCGAGGGCGCCCTTTTGATCGGCGGCAAGCCGGCGGCCTATTATTCCACCTTCGCCGCCTCCATCGGCTTGCAACTGGGGGCTCAAGCCCGCACCCAGATGCTGTTGTTCATGGACCCGGGCGCGCTCGATAAATTCCGCAACAGCGATGGCTGGGAAGTGGGCGTCGACGGCTCCGTCGCGCTGATCAGCGTCGGCGCCGGCGGCAGCATCGACAGCACGGCGATGAACGCGCCGATTTTGGGCTTCATATTCAACAACAAGGGCCTGATGTATAACTTGTCCCTGGAAGGCTCCAAAATCAGCCGGATCGAGCGTTGAGACCAGGCAAGGCCGTTTGGCCGCAAAGGCGAAAATAGCGTGTTGGCATCAGCACTAGGGCTTGATATATAGCCCGCCACCACCTGATCCCCGGTAGCTCAGTGGTAGAGCAACCGGCTGTTAACCGGTTGGTCGCTGGTTCGAATCCGGCCCGGGGAGCCAGTTCATAAAAAGCCCAGGCGATCATCGCTTGGGCTTTTTTTTCGCCAATCATCGAGCGCGCCCAAAACCTGCCCGGCTGAGACCACGCCTACACGCGCCTCGGCGCCGGACCTAGTGGTCCGCCCCAAACGGATAAATCCATCCGCTTGGGAAAAGTGGACCACTTAAGTTAGTGAATCTGTGGTGCGATTTCTCCAACAGATGGGAACCATCTGTTGGAATCGCACCACTAGGGCAGGCGTGCCACGCGGACCTCGGGGCTGAGCTGCAAAACCCCGGCCAGCGCGGCGAGGCGGCGCCGCACCACCTCGCCCATCAGCGGGGCATGGCCCTCGGCAAGGCTGAGGATAAGCTTTTTCCCCCGCGCTTCCAGGCGGCTGTTGGCGAGCGGCGGGGCGGTGCCGCCGCTGAGACGCTGCGCCAGGCGCAGGGCGCTGCCGATGGCGATGGCGCGCGCCCGGTCGGCAGAGGTGAGCAGGCGCGCCGCGGCTTGCGCATTGGGATGGCTGGGCGAGGCGCCATAACAGACGAAAAGCGCAAGGCCGAGCATCGCCCGGCCGCGGGCATCGATGCCGACGAACCAGCCATAGAGCGAATCGTAAAGCACCGCCTCGGCGCGAAAATCGGGGTGGCCGCGCCAGCCGATGTCGCTCAACAGGCAAATGCCCCGCCGCAAGCGCCGCTCGCCGGCGTCCTCCCCTTCCCCGAACAAGGGGTCGAGCCACGCCATCAACAGCTCGCCATGGTCGGGGAAGCGGCTTAGGCGCGCGGCCATTTCCTCGCACGCCTCGATAAAGGGGTCCTGGGCCTTGACCGCTGAAGGCAGGCGCTCGTAAAGCAGGCCCTCGCGCACGCCGAGGGCGGAGACGATGGCGCCCGAGGCGCCGCTCGCCGCCATCAATTCGTTCAAGATACGCGCCGCCAGCGGCAAGGCGGGCAAGCGCTTTTCCGGCACCGCGATGGCGCAGCGCTTGGGCTTCTTGGCGAGCGCCGCCGCCCAAGTGACGGCCTCCTTTATCACCGCGGGGCTCAGCCTGTATTCATGCACCACCTTCAAGGGGTAACGGGCACGCTGCATGTGCGCCCGCGCCAGCGCCCGCCAGGCCCCGCCCACCAGATAGAGCGGCTTGCCAGCGCAAGCCCCGAGCCAGGGAATGGCGCGCACCGCGCTGCGCACCAGGGCGGCGCGCTGGCGCCCGTCCAGTTTTTTATCGCCAAGAAGGCGGAGCGGGCCGATCGGCAAGGTGGCGCGCTCGAACGCCTCGCCCCCCGCCACCCGGACCAGCTCAAGGCTGCCGCCGCCCAGGTCGCCAACGATGCCATCGGCGTCGGGGATGCCGGAAATGACGCCATAGGCGGCGTAGCGCGCTTCCTCCTCGCCGGTCAGCACCCGCAATAGAAGGCCGCAGCGCTGCCGCGCTGCTGCGACGAAGGCCGGCCCGTTCACCGCGTCGCGCACCGCCGAGGTCGCTGCCGCTTCGAGATGCGCCAGCCCCATGTCGCGGGCAAGATGGGCAAAGCGCGCCAGGATATCGAGGGCGCACGCCACCCCATCCTCGGGCAAGCGGTTGGAGTTGGACAAGTCGCGGCCCAGCCCGCACATCGCCTTTTCGTTGAACAGCACATGGGGGCTGCGGCGCAGCCCTTCATAGACCACCATGCGCACGGAGTTGGAGCCGATGTCGATAATGCCGATGGGAAGGGACGCGCGTCCCGTGGACGGGGTCTCATCGATCGCTGCGGCGCCCACGGCTCCCCCTTGCGCTGTTCATTGGCTCGCAGGCTTAGGGATAGCCGAGGGCACGGGCGGTTTGAAGCCCTAAATTCGCGCGCTCAATTTAGCGCCGGTCGAGCACCAGATGGGGCACCATGGCGGGATCGGAAAGCGCTTCGCCCCGGCCCGACAGGGAAGGGTTGTTCATGAAATAGGCGTGGAGGTTGAAGGCGGCGCCGTCGGGGGCGGCACGGGTATAAGCGCCGGTCGCTCCATCAAGCCGCCAGCTTTGCTGATTGTCCTTCAGATTGGCGACCATCACCTGGTCGAGGATTTGCGCATGCACCGTTGGGTTGTTGATCGGCACCAGGGTCTCGACCCGGCGGTCGAAATTGCGCGGCATCCAGTCGGCCGACGAGATATAGACCAGCGCCCGGCGTGAGGGCAGCGCCTCGCCATTGGCGAAGCAGACGATGCGGCTATGCTCGAGGAAGCGGCCGACGACGCTTTTCACCCGGATATGCTCGGACAGGCCGGGAACGCCCGGGCGCAGGCAGCAGATGCCGCGCACGATGAGGTCGATCGTGACGCCGGCGGCGCTCGCTTCGTAAAGCTTGTCGATGATCTGGCTGTCGACGAGGCTGTTCATCTTGGCCCAGATCGCCGCCGGCCGGCCTTCCCTGGCGCGGGCGATTTCCGCCTCGATAAGGGCGATCAGCTGGCGCCGGATGCCGAAGGGCGACATGGCGAGCCCTTCCAGCTCGGGCGGCTGCACATAGCCGGTGATGTAATTGAAAAGCTTGGCCGCGTCGCGGCCCAGGCTGGGATCGGCGGTGAAAAAGCTGAGATCGGTGTAAAAACGCGCCGTCACCGGATGGTAGTTGCCGGTGCCGAAATGGGCGTAGGTGCGTAAATTATTGCCTTCGCGGCGCACCACCAGGGACACCTTGGCGTGGGTCTTGAGCTCGATGAAGCCGTAGACCACCTGGACGCCGGCGCGCTCCAGATCGCGCGCCCATTTGATGTTCTGCTCCTCATCGAAACGCGCTTTCAATTCCACCACCGCGGTCACCGACTTGCCCGCTTCCGCCGCCTCGATGAGCGCCCGGATGATGGGCGACTGCTTGCCGGCGCGGTAAAGCGTCTGCTTGATCGCCACCACATTAGGGTCGGCCGCCGCCTGGCGCAGGAAGGAGAGCACCACCTCGAAGCTCTCATAAGGGTGATGGACCACCAGGTCCTTCTTGCGGATGGCGGCGAAGCAATCGCCGCCATGGTCGCGAATACGCTCGGGAAAGCGCGGATTATAGGGCTTGAACTTCAAGTCCGGCCGGTCATCGACGATGAGCTGCTCCAGCTCGTTGATCCCGAGAATGCCGGAGACCGTGACCAGGTCCTTTTCATCCACATTCAGCTCGCGCACGATCAGCCGCTTGAGGTTCTGCGGCATGCCGGCCTCGATCTTGAGGCGGATGACATTGCCCCGCCGGCGCCGCTGCAACAGCGTCTCGAAGACGCGGACCAGGTCTTCCGCCTCTTCCTCGATCTCGATCTCGCTGTCGCGGATGATGCGGAAGGCGCCATGGCCGCGCACGTCATAACCGGGAAAAAGCTGGTCGAGGAACAGGCCCACGAGGGATTCCAGAGAAATGAAGCGGGCGCCGTCGCCGGGCAGGCGGAAGAAACGCCCCACTTGGTGATTGGGCAGCGGCAAAAGCGCGTTCAAGGCCGTGCCGTCGGCCCGCCGGCGCAGATCGAGGACCAGGGCAAAGCCAAGATTGGGAATGAAGGGAAAGGGGTGCGCCGGGTCGATGGCGAGCGGGGTCAGAATAGGAAATATCTGCTCCAGAAAAAAGCCTTGAAGCCAGTCGCGTTCGCCCGGCGCGACATCGTTTTGACCAAGAACGGCGATGCCGGCCGCCGCCATCTCCGCGCGCAACTTTTCCCAATGGGCCTGCTGGGCCGCCATCAGCTCCTCGGTCTTGTCATGGATGTGCGCCAATTGCTGGGCCGGGGTCATGCCGTCGGCCGAGACCAGCGCGATCCCGGCGTCCACCTGGCTTTTCAGCCCCGCCACCCGGACCATGTAAAACTCATCGAGGTTGGACCCGGAAATGGCGAGAAAGCGCAGCCGCTCCAACACCGGATGGCTGGGATTGTCCGCCTCCTCCAAAACCCGCATGTTGAAGGCGAGCCAGGACAATTCGCGGTTGATATAGCGGGTGGCGGGCGCGGCTAAGCGGGCATTGTTCGCTGCCGTAGGCGCTGCATGAACCGCTTCTGTTTTGGAAGGCGACACCGGGAATCCATAGTCCTTAGAGGCATAAGTTGATTTTTTGCACACTAGACCAAAGATATGGACGGATTATGACCAATCAGCCGGCGTCTTCTTGCTTGGGGCGCAAAAGCCGGCGCACCAAAGGCACGGTGATGCGTTGCTGGCGGGCAAGCGCCGCCTCGTCCAGCCGCCCGACGATATCCTGCACGGCGGCGAAAGAGCGCTCCATCACCCGCAGCAAATAGTCGATCACCGCCTTGTCGATGGTGATCTGGCGGTCGGCGAACAGCTTGACCAGCATGGCTTCAAGCAGCGCATCGTCAGGTCTGTCGATCGCCACCGCGGTCATCGCCTTGAGGCGCGAGGCGAGGTCTGGCAACCCCACAGGCCATTCGGCGGGCGGCGGGCGCCCGCTGAGAAGGAGGCTCCCCCCGGTCTCGCGCAGCCAGTTGATGAGGTGGAAAAGCGCCGCCTCCCCTTGAGGGTCGGGCGGGCCATCCTCGATGACGACGTGGGTCAGCGACTGGATGCGCGCCCTTGCCAGGTCGCGGGCGGCAAGGCGCACGGCACCGCTTCGCGCGCGGTGCACCTCGCCCAAATGGCTTTTACCACAGCCTTGCGGGCCATGGAGCGCCAGGCAGCGGTTGGGCCAGTCGGGCCAGCGGTCGACCCAGGCCACGGCGTTTTGATTGGCGGCGGAGACGAGGAAATCCTCCCGCCCCAAGGCCGGCCTGTGGGGCAAGGGAAGAACGAGCTGGGTCATGGCGGTGGGCCCGCGTCATCGCGCCGGCCAGCCGAGGGCGGCGCCGCAGCCTCGTGGCGGGTTGCCCCATAAAGGTTACTCGCAAGGTAACGCTGCAAGGCAAAGCGGGCGAGCACCGCCACCACCGCCGCCACCGGCAAGGCGATGAGCACTCCGACAAAGCCCATCAACTCGCCGCCGGCAAAGACGGCGAAAAGCACCCACACCGCATGGAGGCCGACCCGCCCGCCGATGAAGCGGGGCTGGAGGACCATCCCCTCGATGGCCTGGACGATGAGGAACACGCTGAAGACCGCCGCCAGCATCCAATAATCGGCGCCAAACTGGCCAAAGGCGATGATGAGCGACAGGCCGGCGGCGAAAAGCGGCCCGACGAAGGGGATGAAGGCAAGAAGGCCGGCCAGAAGGCCGAGAACAAGGCCATAATCAAGGCCCAGAAGCGTCCAGCCCAGCGCATAAAGCACCGCTTCGGCCAGCACCACCAGCATCTGCCCGCGCACGAAGCCGGCGAGAACCTTGTCGGTCTCATGGAGGAGGGCCTTGATCGTCGGCTCGTGGCGGCGGGGCAGCCAGGCATCGATGCGCGCCGTCATATGGTCCCAGTCGCGCAGGAGATAGAAGGCGACCACCGGGCTGATGAGCAGCAAGCTTAAGATGTTGAAAAGAGCAAAACCGCCGCTGATCAGCGACCCGGCGGCATCGCCCAGGATGGCGGCGAGGCGGGCGGAGACTTGTCCCACCAGCTCCCTTGCCCGTTCGGGGCCCGCCTGGTCCATGAGGTGGACGATGAGCGGCTTTATCTTGGCGACATAGGCCGGGAGGGCGGCGGCGATGCCGCTGATCTGGCTCGAGGCGAGCGGCCAGACGGCAAGGACGAACCCGATCGCGGCCAGGAAAAAGCCAAGGATGATGAGGCTGGCGGCAAGCCAGCGCGGCACCTTGCGGCGTTCCAACGCATCCGCCGCGGGGTCGAGGAAATAGGCCACCGCAAGGCCGGCGACGAAGGGCAACAGCACGTCCTTGATCGCGAACACGAAGAGGAGGAGGATGAGCGCCGCAAGGCCGATGAAAAGCCAACGCGGCATGTCAGGGCACCCGCGCCGGCGGCGCGCCTGCCTCGCCAAGGCGCAAGCGCCAGCCGTTATCTTGCGCTTCCTCAAGGCTTAGGCCCTGCTCGCGCAAGGCGCGGCGAAGCTGCTCCAGCCCACCGAAATAGGCAAAGGAAAGATCGGCGCTTGTCATGCTGACCCGGTCAACCGCCACCCGGCGCACCAAGGCGGTGCGCTGCACGCGGGCGAGCAGGTCCTGCCAGGCGGCAAAGTCGCTGATCGACACGCTGACGGTCATCTGCTCCTGGGTGCCGTACTGCACCAGGACCTGGGTCTTCCAGGCCTCGGACAGGGTTTGATCGATGCGGGCGATGGCCCGCGTCATGAGGGCGGCGGATGGCTCTTCCGGCAAGGCGGCAAGGGTGAACGCGGTGACTGGCTCCAGCGCCACCCCCCGCCGCACCTCCACCTCGAGCCGCGGCTGGCCATCGAGCGCATTGAAGCCAAGGCTGGCGTGGGCGAGGATGAGGTCCTCGCTGCGATAGCGCCGCAGCATCAGCTCCAGCCGCTCCGGGCGGATGTTGACGAGGTTGCGCGGGGCAAGCGAGGCCCGGTCCGCCACGTCCCCTTGCGGCAAGATATAGCTTATGAGGCTGGCACCGATGGGGTAGGCGCGCCAAGCGGCAAGCCAATCATTGATCGGCCCCCACAGCACTTCGGCGCCGGCATAGCTGAACAGCGGCAACAGCAAGGTCGGCCGGGTCGCCGTCTCGGCATAGGCGACTTTAAGCCGGCCAAGCAGGGTGCGCACCTCTTCAGCCTCGAAGCGTACGTCAAGGCGCGCCATATAGCGGGTCGCCGAACTGCGCTCGTCGTTGACGTCGATGCCTTGCACCAGGGCGGCCAGCTCGTCATTGGCAAGGGTCGGCTCAAGGGCCCAGTCCTCCTCGGCGACCAGCTTGCGAAACAGACGGCTAAAGGCGGCGCGCTCGCCTTGCAGCATGGCGATGGCGCGGGCGTCGCGCGCCGAGCTGGCGTTGACGTCGACCGCGACATCGGCGACCGAGAACAGCGTCGCCTCGTCGCCGGTAGCGGCCAGCGGCGCCATGGCGAGGAGCGCCAGGCACCCTTGCAAGACCATCGCAGCCCGGCGCACTACCGATCTCCCTTCCCGCGGCGGCGTTACTTTATGAAATGGGAGTCGCATCGCGAAGCCTTTCTGTCTAATCTCCCGCCCGCGATTGACTGCGACCATAAAAGGGCGAAAGGAGGGCCATGTGCCAACCAGCGGCGATAAGCGCACGTCATTAACCTATGCCGAGGCTGGCGTCGATATCGACGCTGGCGACGCCCTGGTCAGCGCCATCGCGCCGCTCGCCAAGGCGACCCGCCGGGCCGGTGCCGACGCCGATCTTGGCGGCTTTGGCGCCCTGTTCGACCTCAAGGCCGCTGGTTTCGTCGACCCCATCCTCATCGCCGCCACCGATGGGGTGGGCACCAAGCTCAAGGTCGCCCTGGCGGCGGGGCACCATCATGGGGTGGGCATCGACCTTGTCGCCATGTGCGTCAACGACCTGGTGGTCCAGGGCGCCGAGCCGTTGTTTTTCCTCGATTATTACGCCGCGGGCAAGCTTGAGGTCGAGGTCGCCGCCACGGTGGTCGCCGGCATCGCCGAGGGCTGCCGCCAGGCCGGCTGCGCCCTGATCGGCGGCGAGACCGCGGAAATGCCGGGCCTTTACAAGACCGGCGACTATGACCTCGCCGGCTTTGCCGTCGGCGCGGTGGAGCGCGGCGGGCTGATCGACGGGCGGCGCGTGGCGCCCGGCGACGTGGTGCTGGGGCTTGCCAGCAGCGGCGTTCATTCGAACGGCTTTTCCCTGGTGCGCCGGCTTGTCGAGCAGGCAGGGCTCGCTTACGCGGCCCCCGCCCCCTTCGCCCCCGGGCAAAGCCTGGGCGCGGCGCTGCTGACCCCCACCCGCATCTACGTCAAAAGCTGCCTTGCCGCCGCCCGCGGCGGCAAGGTGAAGGCGCTGGCGCACATCACCGGCGGCGGCCTCATCGACAATATCCCCCGGGTCTTGCCGGAAGGCACCCGCGCCCTTCTCGACGCCGAGGCCTGGGACCTGCCGCCGGTCTTTGCCTGGCTGCGCGAAGAGGGCGCGCTTTCCCCCTTCGAGCTGGCGCGCACCTTCAATTGCGGCATCGGCATGGTCGCCATCCTTGCCGCCGAGGACGTGGAGGAAGTGAGCGCCGTCTTGGAAGACATGGGCGAACACATACGGCCCATCGGGCATATCGCGCCCGGCAAAGGAGAAGCCGTGGCCGAGCTCGGCGCCGCCCGCCCCGCTTGGGGCTATGACACCGCCTTCGCGGTGAAGACGACGGGGCAATAACATGGCCGGCACCGCCAAGGCGAACACGAGAAAACTTAAGGTTGCCGTCCTCATTTCCGGACGCGGCTCGAATTTGCAGGCGATCATCGAGGCCTGCGCGCGCGATGATTTTCCCGCCCAGATCGTTGGCGTCATCGCCAATGTCGCCAGCGCCAAGGGCCTTGTCCGGGCCCGGCACGCCGGCCTTCAAGCCCAGACCGTCGCGCACCGCGACTTCGCCAGCCGCGACGCCTTCGAGGACGCGCTCCACGACGCGTTGAAGGCGATCGACGCCGAGCTTGTCTGCCTCGCCGGCTTCATGCGCATCCTTTCCCCCGGTTTCGTCACCCGCTGGCGTGACCGGCTGGTCAACATCCACCCCTCGCTGCTGCCCGCCTTCAAGGGCTTGCACACCCACGAGCGGGCCTTGGAAGCGGGCGTGCGCTTCACCGGCTGCACCGTCCATTTCGTGCGGGCGGAAACCGACGATGGCCCCATCATCATCCAGGCCGTCGTTCCGGTGGCGGCCGGCGACACGGTAAAAAGCCTGGCGGCGCGCGTGCTCGCCGAGGAGCACCGGATTTACCCGGAGGCGATCCGCCTCATCGCCATGGGCCAGGTGAAGGTGATGGGCCGGCGGGTGGCGATCAGCGGCGCTGGCGTCCTGCCGCCCGCGCTCTGCAACCCGCCGTGCGGCGCATCCTGAGCTGACAGGCCGTCTTAACCGACAATATCGCGCTCGGCGAAGAAAAAGGCGATTTCACGGGCCGCGTTCTCGGCGCTGTCGGAGCCGTGCACCGAATTGGCCTCGATCGATTCGGCAAAGGCCTTGCGAATGGTCCCCTCGGCGGCATCGGCGGGGTTGGTGGCGCCCATCACCTCGCGGTTCCTGGCGACCGCCCCCTCGCCTTCCAACACCTGGACGACCACCGGCCCCG
The DNA here is from genome assembly GCA_049324415.1 of Pseudomonadota bacterium. GTDB lineage: Bacteria > Pseudomonadota > Alphaproteobacteria > Sphingomonadales > CAKZYD01 > JBMOOS01. The sequence goes on along the minus strand of JBMOOS010000020.1, from coordinate 47,885 downwards.
AGGTCATGAACTTAACCAGGTCGGCGAAGAACGGGCGCGCCTTGTGAACCGCGTAAAAGGCCTCGGCGTCGGCCTTGCTCAAGCGCAGCCGGCGCTGGGCGACGATGCGCAGGCCCGCGCCTTCCAGCATGGCGTTGACCTTGCCGGTGAGATTGCGCCGCGTGGCGTCCGGCTTGATGATGGATAATGTACGCTCAAGAGCCATGGCTCACCTTTTTTCTTCCTGTCAAAAATATATCGGCGGGCTTATAGGGGGCGCGGCGCGCCCTGGCAATGCCGAAGATGGCAAGCGAAAGCGAGTGGATGCTGCATATCAAAGACCTGCGTTTCAGCCTCGGCGGCAAGCTCTTGTTCGACGGCGCCAGCGCCCATGTGCCGGCCGGCGCCAAGGTCGGCCTGGTCGGGCGCAACGGCGCCGGCAAGTCGACGCTGCTTGGCCTTATCGCCGGCGACCATGCGCCCGATGGCGGCGCCGTTTCCTTGCGCCCGCGCGCGCGCATCGGCCGCCTTGCCCAGGAGGCGCCATCCGGCCCGGCGAGCCTCATTGAAACCGTGCTCGCCGCCGACGAGACGCTCACCACGCTTAAGGCGCGGCTTGCCAGCGAGACCGACCCTTGCGCCATCGCCGAAATCCACGCCCAGCTTGCCGACATTGGCGCCGCATCCGCCGAGGCGCGGGCCGGCGCCATCCTCGCCGGCCTTGGCTTCGACGCCGCCGCGCAAGGGCGGCCGCTCGACGCCTTTTCCGGCGGCTGGCGGATGCGTATCGCCTTGGCCTCGGTCCTCTTCACCACGCCCGACCTTCTCCTCCTCGATGAACCCACCAACTATCTTGACCTTGAAGGGGCGATCTGGCTGGAAAATTTCCTCAAAACCTATCCCCACACCCTCGTCATGGTGAGCCATGACCGCGACATGCTGAACGCCGTCGCTGGAACCATCCTGTTGGTGGAAGGCGGCCGGCTTGCCGTCTATCGCGGCAATTACGACCGTTTCGCCCGCACCCGGGCCGAAGCCAAGGCGCGCCAGGAAAAGACCCGCGCCAAAACGGCAAGCGAGCGCCGCCGCATCGCGGCTTTCATCGACCGTTTCCGGGCCAAGGCGAGCAAGGCGCGCCAGGCCCAATCACGCTTGAAGATGCTGGCGCGCATGGCGGCGGACGCGCCGCTCTATCACGAGGAGGAAATCTCCTTGCACTTTCCCGATCCCGAGCCCTTGCCGCCGCCCCTCATCACCCTTGAGGGGGCAAGCGCCGGCTATGGGGGAAAGGCGGTGCTCGATAAGCTTTCCCTTGTCCTCGACATGGACGACCGCATCGCCCTTCTGGGCCCCAACGGCGCCGGCAAGTCCACCTTCGCGAAAGTGCTGGCCGGGCGCTTAAAGCCCCTTGCCGGCGGCATGGTGAAGCCTGCCAAGCTGCGGGCCGGCTATTTCGCCCAGCATCAGCTCGAGGCCTTGACGGCCGATGAAACTCCCTATCAGCACATGGCCCGGCTGATGCCCGAGGCGGGCGAAGCGCGGGTGCGCGCCCGCCTGGGCGGCTTCGGCTTTTCCGCCGACAAGGCAAACCGCAGCGTCGCCACTCTGTCGGGGGGCGAGAAGGCGCGCCTTCTGTTCTGCCTCATCAGCCATGACCGGCCGCACCTTCTCATCCTTGACGAGCCCACCAACCATCTCGACATCGAGGCCCGCGCCGCCCTCATGGACGCGCTCAACGCCTATGCCGGCGCCGTCATCCTCATCAGCCACGACCGCACCCTTATCGATGCCTGCGCCGAGCGCCTGTGGCTGGTGGCCGAGGGCACGGTCAAGGCCTTTGACGGCGACATGGACGATTATGTCGCCCGCATTCTTAGCGAACGGCGCGCCAGCAATGGCGCGGCCAAACCGGGCAAGGCGGCGGCAAGCGCCAAGGACGCCCGCCGGCTGGCGGCCGAGGCGCGGCAAAGGCTCGCCCCCTTTCGGCGGCGGGTCGAAGCGTTGGAAAAAGCCCTGGCCCGGCTTGGCGCCGAGCAGGCGCGCCTCGAGGCTATCCTCGCCGACCCGGCGCTTTATGACGGAACCGCGGACAAGGTCGCCCGGCTGACCGGCCTGCGCCAGGAGGAAGCCGCGCTGAAAAGCCGGATCGCCGCCGCCGAGACCGCCTGGCTGGACGCGCAGCAAGAGCTGGAAGACGCCGCGCAGGGCTAGCGAGGGTCCCGACCCCTGGCGGGAAGGCGGCCCGCAAGGCCCATGGCTTTCCGCCCGCTGCCTCATTCCCGGCTTGCGGAAGGCCGTCCCCCCTTGTATAGAAACGCCCGCCCCGGGGCCTTGCCCCGTCCCGCCTTTCATCGGTCGGGGAGTAGCTCAGCCTGGTAGAGCACTGTGTTCGGGACGCAGGGGCCGGAGGTTCGAATCCTCTCTCCCCGACCATTTCTTCAATCGACTTGCAAGACGGACCGCCTCAGTCGCCGTGGCGCAGCCGTGTAGAACCTGGACACCTTAAAGAACCGAAGATTTTGCTGATCCGACCAGGAGCCGCGAAGGCGAGCACCGCAGAATATATAGCCATATTTGAGGAGCGCCGCCGAGCGGCGAGGAAGTCAGAGCACAAAAGGGCGGTTTTTCGAGGTGTCCGGTTGCAAAGCCATGCCCGTTTTTACCATGTTTTAAGCGCCAGGGCCCTAGCTTTGGACCAGGGGACGGATATTTATGCGTCGGCGTCGTGACGCCAGCCACGGGCCACGCTAAAACCAAGTCTGGGTCCCCATGCACATCGTCCTTGTCGACAGCGGCAAAACCCAAGTCAACATCATGACGAAAATGGTCCAGGCGCTGGGCTATGACGATCTGCGCACCTTCGTCGACGGCGCCGAGGCATGGAAATACATCCGTGGCCCCGAGGCCGTCGATCTCCTTATCACCGGCCTCGAGGTCGCTGGCATGTCCGGGTTGGAATTGGCGTGGCACGTTCGCACCAACGAAAAGACGGCGCTGAGCTATATCCTTGTCGTCACCAGCTCGGACGATGAGAAGCGCTTCATCGAGGCCCTCGACTGCGGCGCCGACGATTATTTGCACAAGCCCCTCAACGCCGCCGTCCTGTGGGCCCGCTTGCGCGCCGCGAACCGTGTGCTGCGCATGCAAAACGACCTTTACCGCTTGGCCAATCGCGACCCCCTGACCGGGCTTTTCAATCGCCGCGCCTTTGGCGTCGCCGCCAATCTCGCCATCGAAGCGGCGGAGGAAAACGCAACGCCGCTGGCCCTCCTCCTCATGGACGTCGATCATTTCAAGTCGATCAACGACACGCATGGCCATGACGTGGGCGATCAGGCATTGATGCTTTTCGCCAGCACTGCAAGCCGCGCCCTGCCGGCCAATGCCGTGCTCGGCCGGGTTGGCGGCGAGGAGTTCGCCGTCCTCCTTCCGGAAGCCGATATGCATCGCGGCGCGGGCATCGCCGAGGACGTGCGCGCCCGCGTCGCCGCCACCTCCTTGAGCCTGGGCCATGACGCGCTCGGCTTTACCATCAGCATTGGCCTTACCGCCTTGCGATGGGGCGACAGCCTCTCCGATTTGATGAAGCGCGCCGACCAGGGACTTTATGCCGCCAAAAAAGGCGGCCGCAATCGGGCGGTGACGATGCCGGCTTGAGGCCACCGCTGCTGCTCCTCGCCGGCACGCTTCATCGCTCGCCTTGTCACGGTTTTTCCTTTATGACGCTTGGGACCAACAAGACCGCCGAGGCCTGCATGGACTATCTTTTTCCGCCGCCCGCCCGCCCCAGTCTTGCCATCGCTGGCAGCCCTTTGCGTTTTCCCGTCCATCGCATTTATTGCGTTGGCCGCAATTACGCCGCGCATGCACGGGAAATGGGCATGGACACGCGCGAACTACCGTTTTTTTTCACCAAGCCGGCGAACGCCATCGTCGCCGATGGGGCAAGCGTTGCCTATCCCCCCGGCACCCAGGAGCTGCATCACGAGATCGAGCTCGTCATCGCCATCGGCAAGGCCGGCCAGGCCATTTCCGCCGATCAAGCGCTGGACCATGTTTTTGGCTATGGGGTCGGCAACGACCTTACCCGGCGCGACCTGCAGCGGGCGGCGCGCGAGATGGGCCGGCCGTGGGACACCGCCAAGGGCTTCGATGCCTCGGCGCCGGTTTCCCCTCTCCGTCCCGCCGCCGAGATCGGCCACCCGGCAAGCGGGCGGATCTGGCTCGCCGTCAATGGCGCGGTAAGGCAAGACGCCGACTTGTCCGAGATGATCTGGCGGGTGCCGGAAATCATCGCCCATCTGTCAAGGCTCTTCACGCTTGCCGCCGGCGACCTCATTTTTTCCGGAACCCCGGCCGGCGTCGGCCCGGTGGGACCCGGGGACGCGATGACCGGAGGCATCGACGGCGTCGGCGCCTTGTCGACCCAAATCGTTTGACCCCTGGAGCGGCTTCAGCAAAAGCGTATATGATTTTGCAGTCGGAGAAGGCGACACATCAAAACCTCTAGAGCCACGTTCACCGACGCCGATTGAGGTGAACAGGCTCTAGTGGTCCGCCCCAAACGGATAAATCCATCCGTTTGGGAAAAGTGGACCACTTAAGTTAGTGAATCTGTGGTGCGATTTCTCCAACAGATGGGAACCATCCGTTGGAATCGCACCACTAGGGTCCGGCCTCTATCCACGAGCATTTTGCCTGATCTCGCTTGGTCGAGAGGAAACAGACTCCGCCTGTCTCGATCCCTGCGCACCCCCGTTACAAATACAAAGGCGGCGCGCCCGGGGGGCGCGCCGCCTCCGCGATCAATCGGTCGCGCCTTATTTGTTGACCGCGTCCTTAAGGCCCTTGCCCGCCTTGAACTTGGGCTGCTTGGAAGCCTTCAGCTTGATCACTTCGCCGGTGCGCGGGTTGCGCCCCGTGCCAGCCTTGCGCTTGGTCACGGCAAAGGTGCCAAAGCCGACGAGGCGAACCTCGTCACCCTTCTTCAAGGCGTAAGTGATGGAGTCGAAAACCGCATCCACCGCCGCGGCGGCGCCAGCCTTCGTCAAGCCCGCAGAATCGGCGACCTTGGCTACCAGATCGTTTTTGTTCACGCGTCATCCCCCTGATATTGGGTTGAAAGTCAATTCTCGCCCTTGCTGATGGCCCCCGCCGGCAGCCGATGGTTGCGGCGACGACCTCTCGACAAAGCACCTGAAACCCACTCGCCCCGCCGGCCAAGTTGCATATCCCTTCCTGGCCAATGACAAATGGGGTCTAAACGACGGCGGAGTGTAGGGGCATCGCTGGAAAACTGTCAAAAGGAAAAACGCCGCAAAGCGGCGGAAAATCTCGCCTTAACGTCGATTTCCATGACTTCGGGGTGAGCTTGCCAGATGGCGACGCACAAAGCCGCAGCTTTACCCCCCCAACCCGCCGCAAGCGTCGGCTGTCCTTCCCGTCGTCAGGACGAATCCACCGCCGACTCACGCAAGGGCCGCGCCGGATCGATTCACGGCACGGCCCTAAAGCGGTTTTCAAGCCTGACGCTCGGCGCTCTAATGGGTGGTCAGCGTTTCCCCGCTGGCGGCCGGCTTTTCCTCGACCACGTGGGCGACCTCCTCCTCCTGCCAGTCGATGGGCACCAGCGGCCGCGCCAGGGCGTCCTTCAACACGTCATCGACACAGGCCACCGGCACGATGACCATGCCCCGCTTCACATTATCGGGGATTTCCGCCAAGTCCTTTTCGTTGTCCTTGGGGATGAGCACCGTCTTGATGCCGCCGCGCAGGGCGGCGAGAAGCTTTTCCTTAAGGCCGCCAATGGCCAGCACCCGGCCGCGCAAGGTCACTTCCCCGGTCATCGCCACGTCGCGGCGCACCGGTATGCCGGCAAGCGTCGAGACGATGGCGGTCACCATGGCAACGCCCGCCGACGGTCCGTCCTTGGGCGTCGCGCCCTCGGGGACATGGATGTGGATGTCGCGCTTTTCGAACACCGTCGGCTCGATGCCATAGGCGACGGCGCGCGACTTCACGTAGGAAAGCGCCGCCTGCACCGATTCCTGCATCACGTCGCCAAGCTTGCCGGTGGACTTGATATTGCCCTTGCCGGGAACGGTCACCGCCTCGATGTTGAGGAGTTCGCCGCCGACCTCGGTCCAGGCAAGGCCCGTGACAAGGCCGACGAGATCCTCTTCCTCGATCTCGCCGAAGCGATAGCGCCGCACGCCGAGATAAGCGCCCACATTGCGGCTGGTTATCGCCACTTTCTTCGCCGAACCCTCGACGATGCGCTTCAATGACTTGCGGGCAAGGCGCGCCAGCTCGCGCTCCAGGCTGCGCACCCCGGCCTCGCGGGTATAATAGCGGATGACATCGCGCAAGGCGGCGTCGGAAATGGTCCATTCCTTGGCGTCGAGGCCATGCTCTTCCCGCTGCTTGGGGATGAGATGGCGCTTGGCGATCTCCACCTTTTCGTCCTCGGTGTAACCGGGAAGATGGATGATCTCCATCCGGTCGAGCAAGGGCTGGGGCATGCGCAAGGTATTGGCGGTGGTGACGAACATCACATCGGACAGGTCGTAATCCACCTCCAGATAATGATCGTTGAAGCGGGCGTTCTGCTCGGGGTCGAGCACCTCCAGAAGGGCCGAGGCCGGATCGCCGCGAAAGTCATGACCCATCTTGTCGATCTCGTCGAGCAGGAACAGGGGATTGGCCATCCCCGCCTTTTTCATGTTCTGGATCACCTTGCCCGGCATCGAGCCGATATAGGTGCGCCGGTGGCCGCGGATTTCCGCCTCGTCGCGCACCCCGCCAAGCGAGAAGCGGACGAAATTGCGCCCCGTCGCCTCGGCGATGGAGCGGCCGAGCGATGTCTTGCCGACGCCAGGCGGCCCCACCAGGCACAGGATCGGGCCCTTGACCTTGTTCATGCGCTGCTGCACGGCAAGATATTCGACGATCCGCTCCTTGACCTTGGCAAGCCCGTAATGATCGCGGTCGAGCACCTTTTCGGCGAGCTTGATGTCCTTCTTGACCTTGGACTTCTTGCCCCAGGGAATGGACAGCATCCAATCAAGATAATTGCGCACCACCGTGGCTTCGGCCGACATCGGGCTCATGGAGCGCAGCTTTTTCACCTCGGCCAGGCATTTCTCGCGCGCTTCCTTGGAAAGCTTGGTCTTCTTGATCTTGTCCTCGAGCTCGGCGATCTCGTCCTTGCCTTCCTCGCTTTCCCCCAGTTCCTTCTGGATCGCCTTCAGCTGCTCGTTGAGATAATATTCGCGCTGGGTTTTCTCCATCTGGCGCTTGACGCGGCTGCGGATCTTCTTCTCCACCTGAAGAACGCCGATCTCGCCTTCCATGTGCGCGTAAACCCGCTCCAGGCGCTTGGCGACATCGAGTTCGGCCAACAGCTCCTGCTTGTCCGAGATCTTGAGCGCCAGGTGCGAGGCGATGGTGTCGGCGAGCTTGGACGGGTCCTCGATCTGGTTCGCCGTGACCAGCACCTCGGGAGGGATTTTCTTGTTCAAGCGCACATACTGATCGAACTGGCCGACCACCGAGCGCGACAGCGCCTTGATCTCGTCCGCTTGCGCGACGATGTCCTCCTTGAATTCGACCTCGGCCTCGAAATGGCTGTCCTCGCGGACGAATTTGCCGATGCGCGCACGGCGCTTGCCCTCGACCAGCACCTTCACCGTGCCGTCCGGCAGTTTAAGAAGCTGCAACACCGTCGCGACGGTGCCCAGCGTATAGACATCGCTCGCCTTCGGATCGTCCTCGGCGGCATTTTTTTGCGCCACCAGCAAGATCTGCTTGTCGCCGCGCATCACCGATTCAAGCGCTTTGACCGATTTTTCGCGGCCGACGAACAGCGGCACGATCATGTGCGGAAAAACGACGATGTCGCGCAACGGCAGTACGGGAAATTGCTGACTCATGAACCCTTCCATTATTTATTGGCCGGCCTTATTCACCAAAGCATCCGGCGGCTATCCTCGCCCCCGCACGCGTCGGGGCACTGGACCGACATAGCATATTACCCAAATAGATGGCGGGACTTTGCGCAAGTTCAAGGCGGCGGCTGGCGGCGCCAATGATCTCAGCCCGCCGAGCCAATATCGCCGCGGCGCTCGGCATAGATGTAAAGGGGCTTGGCGTTGCCCTCGACCACCTCGCGGTTGATCACCACTTCCTCGACGCCGTCAAGGCCGGGAAGGTCGAACATGGTGTCAAGGAGGATATCCTCCATGATCGAGCGCAAACCGCGGGCGCCGGTCTTGCGGTCGATCGCTTTCTTGGCGACGCCGTCGAGGGCATCGTCGGTGAAGCTCAACGAGACATTCTCCATCTCGAACAGGCGCTGATATTGCTTGACCAGGGCGTTCTTCGGCTTGGTGAGGATTTCGATCAGCGCATCGGTGTCGAGGTCCTCCAGCGTCGCGATCACCGGCAGGCGGCCGATGAATTCCGGAATGAGGCCGAATTTCAACAGATCCTCCGGCTCGGTGTGGGCGAAAATCTCGCCCGTGCGGCGATCGTCGGGCGCTTCCACCTTGGCGCCGAAACCGATCGACTTGCCCTGCAAGCGGTGGGAAATGATCTTTTCAAGGCCAGCGAAGGCGCCGCCGCACACGAACAGGATGTTGGTGGTGTCGACCTGCAGGAATTCCTGCTGCGGATGCTTGCGCCCGCCTTGCGGCGGCACCGAGGCGATGGTGCCTTCCATGATCTTGAGCAACGCCTGCTGCACCCCTTCGCCGGAAACGTCGCGGGTGATCGATGGGTTGTCGGACTTGCGGGAAATCTTGTCCACCTCGTCGATATAGACGATGCCGCGCTGCGCCCGCTCGACATTGTAGTCGGCCGCCTGCAGCAGCTTGAGGATGATGTTTTCCACGTCCTCGCCGACATAGCCGGCCTCGGTGAGCGTGGTTGCATCCGCCATGGTGAAGGGGACGTCGAGGATCCGCGCCAGGGTCTGGGCGAGAAGCGTCTTGCCGCAGCCGGTGGGGCCGATGAGCAGGATATTGGACTTCGCCAGCTCCACATCGTTGGTCTTGGCGGCGTGGTTGAGCCGCTTGTAATGGTTGTGCACCGCCACCGACAGGACCCGCTTGGCCCTTGCCTGGCCAATCACATAATCGTCAAGCACCTGGCAGATTTCGGTCGGGGTCGGCACCCCGTCATGGGCCTTGACGAGCGAGGACTTGCTTTCCTCGCGGATGATGTCGTTGCACAACTCGACGCATTCGTCACAAATGAACACCGTCGGCCCGGCGATGAGCTTGCGCACCTCGTGCTGGCTCTTTCCGCAGAAAGAGCAGTAAAGGGTGTTTTTGGAGTCGCCGCCGCTCGCCTTGGTCATTCTTCGTCCTCAAATCCCGCGCCCCGGCCCCTTGGGGGCCGGCACCGCCATCCTAGCCCGATCGGCAAGCCGCGGACAACGTCCTTTAGCGCCAAACCGCGGCCAATTTTCCCTGCCGCGCAACCCTGGCGGACAAACAGCCGCCGGCTTGCGGGGCCGCTCTTACATCTGGAACACTATGCCGGCGCGGTCAAGATTTGCTTAATGGACGGCCATTTTCCATGCTCGCCAGGCGCCGGTCAGGCCCTATTTGTCCTCTTCCGCCGGCTCCGGCCGCTTGGCGTAGACCTCATCGATGAGGCCGAATTCCTTGGCTTCCTCCGGCGACATGAACTTGTCGCGCTCCATCGCCGCCTCGATGACGTCGAGCGTCTGCCCCGTGTGCTTGACATAAATCTGATTCAAACGCGCGCGGATCTTCAGCACCTCGCGGGCATGGATCTCGATGTCCGAGGCCTGGCCCTGGAAGCCGCCGGAGGGCTGGTGCACCATCACCCGGGCATTGGGCGTGCAATAGCGCAGGCCGGCATCCCCCGCCGCCAGCAAAAGCGAGCCCATCGAAGCCGCCTGGCCGATGCACACGGTGGCGATCTTGGGGCGGATATATTGCATCGTGTCGTAAATAGCGAGGCCCGATGTCACCACCCCGCCAGGCGAGTTGATGTACATGGCGATGTCCTTTTTCGGGTTTTCCGCCTCCAGGAAAAGCAGCTGGGCGACGACCAGGCTCGCCATCCCGTCGTCCACCGGGCCGCTGACAAAGACGATGCGTTCGCGCAGCAGGCGAGAGAAGATGTCGAAGGAGCGCTCGCCCCGGTTGGTCTGCTCGACCACGATGGGCACAAGCTGGCTATACATTTTATCGACTAGGTCCATGGTCCGTCCTTCACATCCCGTAAAGCCATCCGTCAACACCCCAAAACCGTCTCCGGCAACGCCGGTCAGGCCTCGCCGTCCTTGTTTTCCGCCTTCTTGGCACGTGGCTTTTTAGCCGGCGCCTTCTTAGCCTTTTCCTTATCCCCCTCGCCTTTCGTCGCTTTTTCTGCCTTGGCGGCCTTTTTCGCCGGCTTCTCGCCGGCCTTGGCGGCGGGTTTGTCGGCGGCCTCCTCGTCCTCGGTGAGAACAGCCTCGAGCTCGGCGCGGCTTACTTTCCTTTCCGTAACCTCGGCGAGCTCAAGGATGAAATCGACCACCTTGTCCTCATAAAGCGGGGCCCGGACCTGGGCCATGGCGGAAGGGTTCTTGCGATAGAATTCAAAGACCTCGCGCTCCTGACCGGGGAAGCGCCGCGCTTCCTCGGCGATCAAGCGGTTGACCTCTTCCTGGCGGATTTCAACCTTGTTCTTCTGGCCGACCTCGGCGAGCAGCAAGCCAAGGCGCACCCGGCGCTCGGCAATCCGACGATAATCGGCCTTTTCGGCGTCGTTGCCCTCCAAGTTTTTGCGTTCCTCCTCGCTCACCTGATTGAGGAGGGTCGCCCAGATTTGCTGGAATTCCGCGTCCACCATGCCCTGGGGCACGGGAAAGTCGTGCCGCGCGGCGAGGGCGTCGAGGAGGCGGCGTTTCAAATTGGCCCGCGCCATCTGCGCCAGCTCGCGCTCCAGACGTTCCTTCAGCAAAGCGCGCAGCGCCGCCAGGCTTTCAAGGCCGACATTCTTGGCCAGATCCTCATCGACCTTGGCCGGCTCGGGGTTTTTCACTTCCCTAACGCTGACCTCGAAGGCCGCCGCCTTGCCGGCCAGCTTCTTGTCCGGATAGTCCTGCGGAAAGGTCACGGTCACGGTGCGCGCCTCGCCCGCCTTGGCGCCGACAAGCTGCGCCTCGAAGCCGGGGATAAAGGCGCCCGAGCCCAATTCGAGCTGGAAGTCCTCGCCCGCGCCGCCCTCGAACGCCGTGCCGTCAAGCGTGCCGACAAAGTCGATGACGAGGGCGTCGCCCTCCTCCGCGGCATGGCCCTTGGCGGCTGGCTTGAAGGTTTTTTGCTGCGCCGCCAAACGCTCCAGGGCTTGGTCGATCTCGGGCTCATCCACCTCGGCGACCAGCTTTTCCAGCTTAAGGTCGGCAAAGTCCGGGGCCACGATCTCCGGCAGCACTTCGAGCGCCACCTTATATTCAAGGTCGGCGTCCTCCTCGAACTTGGTGATCTCGACATTGGGCTGCAAGGCCGGGCGCAGCTTTTTGTCCTCGATCACCTTCTGGGTGGTCTCGTTCACCGCCTCTTGCAGCGCCTGGCCGCGCAGGCTTTCGCCATGCATCTTGCGGATGAGGCTGGTGGGCACCTTGCCGGGACGGAAACCCGGCATGCGGATCCGCGCCTTCAACGCGTCCACATGGGCGGCGATGCGCTTTTCCATGTCGGCGGCGGCGATCACGATCGCGAACTCGCGCTTCAACCCCTCGTTGGTGATTTCGGTTATCTGCATCGAATGCTCATTCATTCCTAAAAAGCCATGCTCAAGGGACCGGCCATGGTGCGGGCGGAGGGACTCGAACCCCCACGTCGTCAAGACACTGGCACCTAAAACCAGCGCGTCTACCAGTTCCGCCACGCCCGCGGCCAAGCCGCGCTGTTCGCCAAAGCCGCTGGAACGGCGACCTCGGCCGCCGCTCCCACCCGGTTCAACGCGCCCCTATATCACAGCCTGCCGGCAAAGCAACCGCTATGCCTGGGGCTTGTCCAGGGGGCTTGTCGAGGCAAGCCGGGCGCAAACCCGCCCCAGGGGCGAAAGGAGATCCTCCGCCGTCATGCCGGGCCCCGCCGCCCGCGCCGCCGCGCCATGAGCCCACACCCCGGCGGCGGCGGCGGCAAAGGCCGGCGCGCCTTGGGCGAGCAAAGCGAGGATGACGCCGCACAAAACGTCGCCCGCGCCGGCGGTGGCAAGCCAGGGCGGGGCATTGGCGTTGATCGCGGCGCCGCCGTCGGGGGCGGCGATGACCGTGTCGGCCCCCTTCAACACCACCACCACGCCGGCGCGGGCGGCGGCGGCGCGCGCGCGCGCCTGCTTCGGGCCCGCGCCCAGGTCGGGGAAGAGGCGGGCGAACTCCCCTTCATGGGGAGTGATGACCGCTGGCCCCCGCACCGCCTTGAAAAGCGCCTCCGGCGCGCCTTCAAAAACGGTGAGGGCGTCGGCGTCGAGGACCAGGGGCTTCCCCGTAGCCAGGGCGGCAAGGACCATCTCCCGGGTCCAGGGCGCGTTCCCCATTCCCGGCCCCAAGGCAAGGGCGCCCACCCGCTTGTCCGCCAACAGCGCGGGCAAGGCCGGCGCATCGGCGCATGGCCGCAGCATGACGGCGGTGAGGTGCGCGGCGTAAAGATCGCAATCTTGCGGCCGCGCGATAAGGGTGACGAGTCCGGCGCCAGCGTGCAAGGCGGCCGCCGCGGCCAGGCGGGCAGCGCCGCCGTGCCAGGCCGCGCCCCCCACCACCGCGGCGTGGCCCCGCCGATATTTATGGGTGGTCCGGCAAAGACGCGGCAACGCTTCCCGCCACAGCGCGGGGGTGTTTTCATGCAAGGGCGGTGCATCGCCCACGCCTTCACCCGGGATGATGCCGATATCGGCTACCTTCACCCGGCCGCAAAGGCCGCGCCCGGGATAAAGCAGGTGGCCCGGCTTTTTCGCCGCGAAGGTCACCGTCATGTCGGCGGCGAAAGCGGCCCCCAAGACCGCGCCGCTGTCGCTGGCAATCCCGCTTGGCATGTCCACCGCCAGCTTGAAGGCGCACGCCCCATTGGCGGCCCTTATGGCGGCCGCCGCCGCGCCTTCGAGGTGGCGGTCCAATCCGGCGCCGAAAAGGGCGTCGATGATGACCTCTGCGCGGCGATGATCCGCCTCGTCCAAGGCGGTGAGCGGCCCGTCCCAGCGCGCCGCCATCACGGCGGCATCGCCCTTCAAGGCGGCACGGGGGACAAGCGCGGCAACCGTCACCGTCCACCCCGCCGCACGCAAAAGCCGCGCCGCGACAAAGCCATCGCCGCCATTGTTTCCCGGCCCGGCAAGGACCAATGCCCGGCCACCGCCGCGCCGCGCCAGCACGGCGTCGGCCACCGCCGCCCCCGCCCGTTCCATCAGCGCCGCTCCCGGGGTGCCGGCGGCAATCGCCGCAGCGTCGGCGCGGGCGCTTTGGGCGCTCGTCAAAAGCGGCGCCGGGCGAAGCGGTTGTGCCTTGAATGACTGGGTCATGGCATGCCTTGCGCGCTGGAACAGGTCTCACTAGTATCGCGGCGCGCAAGCGAAGACCAGGGAGAACCCGCACCGTGCCTTATCGCTGGAACACCAAAGCCCTTGTCGTCAGTTGCTTCCTCGCCATGGGGCTTGCCGGCTGCGCCTCGCCGCTTTTCGTCGATGGCGCGACGGGCGCCCCCGGCACCGTGCCGCGCGACGAGATGGGCGAGCCGATCTGGGATCAGATCGCGCCGGGAGACGCTGCGAACAATCCGGGTGAGGAAAAGTGGGGCGAGTGACCGGACTTGAACCGGCGACTTCTAGATCCACAATCTAGCGCTCTAACCAACTGAGCTACACCCGCCACGAGATGACCCGCTGAACGCCATGGGGGCGATTCAAGGCTAAGCTGCGCCCTCATTAAGATAGGCCTTCCCCGCCGTCAAGCGGCAGAATGGGGCGGCATGAAGGCGGACATAAGGCCATGGAGCCGGCATTGCTTGCCTAAATTTTGCGCACCATGCCCAATTTACCGGCATTTACAAGGGCGCTGACGTCACGTTCTCCGCCTTGCGCCAACGCGCTTCCGGGCGATTTCGCGATCTGTGATTCTTGGCATGGAACCTGCTTTCCCGAGGGGCAGCCGCAGTCAGGGATCAAGACGCTATGAAAAAAATCGAGGCGATCATCAAGCCGTTCAAGCTGGACGAAGTCAAGGAAGCGCTGCACGAGGTCGGCATCACCGGCATCACGGTGGTCGAGGCCAAGGGCTTCGGCCGGCAGAAGGGCCATACCGAGCTTTACCGCGGCGCGGAATATGTCGTCGACTTCCTCCCCAAGGTGAAGGTCGAGGTGGTGGTCGACGACGCCATCCTTAACCGCGCAGTGGAGGCCATCCAGCGCGCCGCCCATACCGGGCGCATCGGTGACGGAAAAATCTTCGTCACCGCCGTCGAAGAAGCCCTTCGCATCCGCACCGGCGAGACCGGGGTGGATGCCATCTAACCCACCAGCGATAACCAAAAGCACCAACGAAACAAATTATTTGGCAAGGAGACCCGTGACCATGTCGACGCCGAGCGAAGCCGTGAAAAAACTGAAGGATGAAAACATTCCCTGGGTCGATCTGCGCTTCACCGACCCGCGCGGCAAATCGCAACATCTGACGATGGCCTCGCGCCATGTCACTGAGGACATGTTCGAGGATGGCTTCATGTTCGACGGCTCCTCGATTTCCGGCTGGAAGGCGATCAACGAATCCGACATGATTTTAATGCCCGACGCCGCCTCGGCGGTGATGGACCCCTTCACCGCCCAGCCCACCATGATCCTGTTTTGCGATGTGAAAGAGCCGACCACCGGCGAGCCCTATGGCCGCTGCCCGCGCTCGATCGCCAAGAAAGCGGAGGCCTATCTCAAATACACCGGCATCGCCGATACCGCCTATTTCGGCCCCGAGGCCGAGTTTTTCGTCTTCGACGACGTCCGCTTCAAGGTCGGCTATAACAGCGCTTCCTACGCCCTTGACGATATCGAGGGGCCGTACAACACCGGCAAGGGCTTCGAGGAGGGCAACTACGCCCACCGCCCCCGCGCCAAGGGCGGCTATTTCCCGGTGCCGCCGGTGGACAGCGGCCAGGACCTACGCAGCGAGATGGTCGCCACCATGATCGACATGGGGCTCGATTGCGACAAGCACCATCACGAGGTGGCGGCGAGCCAGCACGAGCTGGGCCTGGTTTTTTCCACCCTCACCAAGACCGCCGATAACATGCAGCTTTATAAATATGTGGTGCACATGGTGGCCCACAGCTATGGCAAGACGGCCACCTTCATGCCCAAGCCGATCGCCGCCGACAACGGTTCGGGCATGCATGTCCATCAATCGCTGTGGAAGGACGGCAAGCCCCTTTTCGCCGGCGACAAATACGCCGACCTATCGGAAGCGTGCCTTTATTACATCGGCGGCATCATCAAGCACGCCAAGGCGCTCAACGCCTTCACCAACTCCACCACCAACAGCTACAAGCGCCTGGTGCCGGGCTTCGAGGCGCCGGTCTTGCTCGCCTATTCGAGCCGCAACCGCTCGGCCTCGATCCGCATCCCCTATGTGACGAGCCCCAAGGCCAAGCGCATCGAGTGCCGCTTCCCCGACCCCGCCGGCAACCCTTATCTCGGCTATGCTGCGCTGTTGATGGCGGGCCTTGACGGGATCGAGAACAAGATCCACCCCGGAGACGCCATGGACAAGGATCTTTACGCCCTGCCGCCGGAGGAGCTCAAGGACATTCCCACCGTCTGCGGCTCCTTGCGGGAGGCCTTGACGGCGCTCGACGAGGACCGCGACTTCCTCCTCAAGGGCGAGGTCTTCACCAACGACCAGATCAACGCCTATGCCGACCTCAAATGGCAGGAATGCCTGCGCTGGGAGACCACCCCCCACCCGGTCGAGTTCGATATGTATTATTCCAACTGACCTTTCCTCGACAGCGCGGGGAATACGCATTGACGGCCCGGCAGCCATGCTGCCGGGCCGTTATATTTCAGCCAATGTCCAAGTCAGAAAAGATAGGCAAGACCGACGCCCAGCGAAACCCGATTGGCCCGGTCGAAAATGCCAGCGCGGCTCTCGAACAGCCGGGCGCTGGAATGGTCCCACCTCAGCTCCGGGCGAAGCTGGAGGTTGTCCACCGGCCGCAGGTTGAGGGTCAAGGTGAGGCTGCTCAGCTTCTGGCCGTCATTGACGGGAAACGGCGCGGTAAAGGGCGCCGCCGAGGTGCGGGCGCCATCCCGGTCATCGACATAATCCCCACGCAGGGCAAGGCCGGCGGCGCTGGAAAAGTCATAGCTCAGCCACAGCCCGCCGGCCCACCACTCAGCGTCCTTGGTGGGGTCGGGCAAGGCGGCGTTGCGCTGCTCATGGCCATAGTCGCCCTGCAGCCAAAGCGTCAGCTCCGGGGTGAGCGCGCGGCTGACCACGAGATTGACGCCGCTGCGCCAGGCGGAAGTATCGTCGGCCTGCTCGGGCCCGCCATAAACCACCAGGCTCAGGCTGGTGGCATCGTCAGGCGTGTACCCGACGCGCCCCATGAAGGAGAGCGCGCCGTTATTGTCCTTCACCACGTCCCAGCCATTGAAAACGCGAAACTGCGCCTCAAGCCGGTCGGAGAATTGATAGCTGAGCTGCACCCCGGTGCTGGTGAAGTTCTCGACCAGAAGGAACTGATTGCCCTCCGACCAGTTGGGGTTCCTGGTTTCCTGGATGAGCTCGACGCCCATGAGGGTGACCCATTTGCCGGCCGAAATCTGCAAGCCGCGGCCGACGGGGACGTTGACCGTGAGGTTAAGGCTGTGCACGTCGCCATTGGTGCCGAGGTCGAAGCCGGCGGATTGAATGAGCTGCGCGTCCTGACCGAATATGACATGCGCCTGATAGCCCACGTCCCAGCTCTCGCCACTGAACGCTGCTGGCTTTTCAAGCTCCAGCTCCAGCTTGTTGATGGCGAAATCGGCATGATTGATGTCGAATGAGCGGCCGGCGATCTTGTCCGAGGCCGGGCGGTTGAAATCATAGACGAAGGACGTCGAGACAAAGCCGCTCAGCTTGGCGGCACCTAGCAACTCGTCAAGGCTGGCGCCCCGCGTCGGCGCAGACAACACCACCGCCAACGGCGGCGCGGCAAAGCACAGTAAAGCAAGGCGGTGAACGCGATAGGCGTGAGGGAACATGGGCGATTTCCTTCCCGAATGGGGTTTTGCCAGTTCCCTCAGGGCCCTTTGGGCCGCAGAGCGGCGCTTTTGCGCCCTTGCATATCTCTCTATGTCGTTCTGCTTATATTGCAGTGCAAAATATAACTGCCAAAAAGCGCGCCTTCTGTCAACGCCCTTCATGGCGCCTGGCGCGGTTTGCGTCCAGCCCGGGACGTCAATTCTAATATTATGGAAATATTGAAGAAAAAGAGCCGCGCAGGGGGGCTGCGCGGCTCAGTGAGGATCCTTTGGGGAGGATCGCCTTTAGACAGGCGAGGCCTTTATCGCATCGCAATATAAATTTTGCAACGCAAAAATGGCGCTGGCCTGCATTTTTTAATTTGCCGTCGGTTAACCGCCGCTTAGGAGGTGCTCACTATCCTGCAAGCGTGGTCCGGCGCAATTTGTAAAAAGCGTGAGTGAACAAAGGGATGGCGGCACAAGCCGATATCGACGCGCTGTTTGGCGATGGCGCGGCGCCGGAAGAAGCGGAGGCGGCGCCCTTGCCTTTTCATGCCGAAACCCGCCTCGCCACCGATTTCCTCAACCAATATAACGAAGTCACCATGACGCTGGAGATGCTGGGCGACATGCCGGATCTCTTAAGCGAGATCGCCCATTGGCGGCCCAAGACCTATGTCGAGCATTTCGAGGCCAGCGGCTTTCACGACAAGAAACTGGTGATCGCCGCCTATGAAACCGCGCCCGGACGGTTCCGCCTCGCCTTCGACCTTTGCGTCGACGAGCTTAACGCGGTCTTGCTGGAAGGGCTCGCGGCGCTTGGCCAGCCTTGTGACGATGCCAGCCTTGCCGACCAGGCCGACGCCATCCTGGCCCTTGCCAGTCGCCTGGTGGCGCGCCTCAACGCCATCATCCATGGCAACGACCAGACTTCGGATCAGGCGGCGATCGACGCCCTCATGGCCTCGGCCGACGACGCGGGTGCGGCCGGTCAGGCGGACATCGACGCTCTTTTCGATTAAATCAAGGGCTTAAGCATCGCCGCCTTTCAAGGGCAGGTCGCTTTTGCGACGGCGATGCGGCGTTTTATTCCCCCCCTCGCCTTCCCGGCGGTCGCGGCGGAAGATGGCATCATCCAAAAGAACCGCGACGGAAATGATTTTCGAGGTCGGCAAGGTGCCGCTGCGTTCGATGACCACATGAGGAATGGCGCAGGCCGCCGAGCGGATGACATGATCGACGCGCCACACCGCATGCGGCGGCGCGACTTCGTAGAAGCGGTCGCCGACCTCCGGCATGCCGGCGTGCAAGGCATCCAGCGACAAGGACGGGGCACCCCACAAGCGGCGCCACCAGCGCGGGCCTTGCGCAAGACCGGGCATTTCCAGCTCCCATCAGCAATGCTCATTTCCAAGGCTGGGTTGCATTCTCTAACAATTGGTTAATGGTTGAATTGTCGCCAATCAACCACCCCTCGCTCGCCGCCGCCGCGCACCCAGATATCGGTGTTGTCTTATGCCCCGATACCGGATATGCGATGGCGTCATGGGTGATTTATTTGACCACGCAGCGCGATCGGGCCGTCCGGCAAACGGCTATACGGCGCATGACATCGAGGTTCTGGAAGGGCTGGAGCCGGTGCGCCGCCGGCCGGGCATGTATATCGGCGGCACCGATGAACGGGCCTTGCACCATATGGCGGCGGAAATCCTCGACAACGCCATGGACGAGGCGGTGGCCGGGCACGCCAGCCGCATCGAGGTGGAGCTGGCGCGCGACGGCGCTTTGGCCATCAGCGACAACGGGCGCGGCATCCCGGTCGATCCGCACCCCAAATTCCCCAAGCTTTCCGCCCTCGAGGTCATCGTCACCACCCTTCATTCCGGGGGCAAGTTTTCCGGCAAGGTCTACGCCACCGCCGGCGGCCTCCATGGCGTCGGCATTTCGGTGGTGAACGCCTTGTCGGCGCATTTCGTGGTCGAGGTCGCCCGCGACCGGAAGGCATGGCGGCAAAGCTTTTCCCGCGGCAAGCCGGTCTCGAGACTGGAAGCCCTCGGCCCCGCCACCAACCGGCGCGGCACCAAGGTCACTTTCCTGCCCGACCCGGAGATTTTCGGCGAGGGCGCCGCTTTCAAGCCCGCCCGGCTTTACCGCCTGGCGCGGGCCAAGGCCTATCTCTTTCGCGGCGTCGAGGTGCGCTGGCGCTGCGCCGAAGAGCTCATCAAGGACGACAAGACCCCGTCCGAGGCGGTCTTTCATTTCCCCGGCGGCCTTGCCGATTATTTGCGCGAGCAACTGGACGGCCGTCCGGCCATCGCCGAGGAGGCATTTTCCGGCCGGCTCGACTTGGCCGGCGGCGAAGGCGCGGTGGAATGGGCGATCGCCTGGCCGCTGTTCGGCGAAGGCCTGGCCGAATCCTTCTGCAACACCATCCCGACGCCGCAGGGCGGCACCCATGAAGCCGGCTTTCGCGCCGCCCTCGCCCGCGGCCTTAAGGACTATGCCGAGCGGGTGGGCGCCAAGCAAGCCAGCCAAATCACCGCCGAGGATGTGGTGGGCGGCGCCTGCTTTGCCCTGTCCTTGTTCATCCGCAACCCGCAATTTCAAGGCCAGACCAAGGACAGGCTGTCCAGCCCCGAAGCGGCGCGGCTGGTCGATGGCGTGCTCAAGGACCATTTCGACCATTGGCTGACCGAGCATCCCGACCGCGCCAAGGCGCTGCTTGAATGGACCTTCGAGCGCCTGGACGAGCGCCTGCGCCGCCGCCAGGAAAAGGAAGTGAAGCGCCAGGCGGCGCTCAACAAGCGCAAGCTGCGCTTGCCGGGCAAGCTCACCGATTGCGCGCAAGCCTCGGCCGAGGGGACCGAGCTCTTTATCGTCGAGGGCGATTCCGCCGGCGGCTCGGCCAAGCAAGCGCGCGACCGCAAGACCCAGGCGATCCTGCCCATCCGCGGCAAGATCCTCAATGTCGCCGCCGCCACCGCCGACAAGGTGCGTGAGAACCAGGAAATCAAGGACCTTGTGCTGGCGCTTGGCTGCGGCGCCCGCGACCAGTATGACCCACGCGGTTTGCGCTATGAAAAGGTCATCATCATGACCGACGCCGATGTCGATGGCGCTCATATCGCGACCCTATTGATGACCTTTTTCTTCCGTGAAATCCCCGGCCTGGTGCGCGATGGCCGGCTTTACCTCGCGCAGCCGCCGCTCTACCGGCTGGCGCAGGGGGCGACGGTGCTTTACGCCCGCGACGATGCCCATAAGGACCAGCTCATCAAGCAGCAGCTTAGTGCCAAGGGCAAGGTCGAGGTCTCCCGCTTCAAGGGCCTTGGCGAAATGCCGCCGGCGCAATTGAAGGAAACCACCATGGACCCGGCCAAGCGCACGCTGCTGCGCGTCTTCTTGCCGCCGGACTATGACCAGCGCCTGGAGGCGCGCGACCTGGTGGAGCGGCTGATGGGCCGCAAGGCCGAGCATCGCTTCGACTTCATCCAGGAAAACGCCCGCTTCGTCGAGGAAGTGGACGTCTAAAGCCTGATGCTCTAGCTTTTTTGTGCGGAGGCATTTTCTCCACCCAACCGCTATCCACATGGTTGGGCAGTGCTTGAGGAGGGAGTGAGACCATGGAAAGACTGCGCTTTGCCGCCAGCCTTGGGCTGCTCGCCATCGCCCTGTTGTTCGTCCTGCAAAACACCGAACGGGTGGCGGTGGATTTTCTTTTCTGGTCCTTCGAGCTGCGCCGCGCCTTTCTTGTTCTCATCATCCTCGTGATCGGCTTTGTCGCCGGCTGGCTGAGCCACGCCTCGCGGGCGCTGAAGCGGCGCAAAAACGCGCCCCCTAAAGCTTAAATTTAAGTCTTAGAAACCGCGAGTTAGCGCCAGCCCTTGTCCCGGGCGGCCGCTTCCTCGGCCACGCCGAGGGGATCGCCGGCCATCATCCCGGCGATGGCGGCGCCAATGGCGGCCGGCAGGGCGCGCGCGCCGGCGGGTTGATAATCCCCTGCCACCGCCGTGCTGGCGGGCAGCGCGGGCGCCAAGGCGACCACCCGCCAGGCCGCCGCCTCGCGGCAAGCGATGCCGGTTACCGCCGGCGCCGCATCCTCACGCAAGGCGAAAACCCGGCAAATGCCGCCCGTTCGATTGCGAAAGCTAAGGGCGATATCGATGGTTGAGTTAGGGCGTGCATCCTCAGCGCGGCCAGAAAGCCGGTGGTCAAGAGCGCGGGCAAGCGATGCTTGGGCGACAAATCCTCCAGCGGGGCTTGGGGCCAGACCCGGCAGGGGCGCATTGGCGCGCCAACCCTGCCCCAGGAGAACGCCGATGAGAAGCGAGGCGGCCAAGGATAAGGCCCAGCCGAGGCGACGCCCGCGCGCGTGCTGGCGGGAAGCCGGCGGCGCGGCCTGTGGCGCCGGTGGCAAGGCGATGACATTACCGGGCGGCGCGCTGACCGCCGCCAAAAGCCGCGCTGGAATGGGCTCCTTAAGAAGCGGCGCATAAGCCTTGGCAAGCGTCGCTTTCAATCTTTCATAATCACGGGCATAGGCCGCCGTCTCGGCGTCGGCGGCAATCGCCGCCGCCACCTGGCGGCGCTCGTTTTCCTTCAGTTCGCCATCGATGAAGGCGATGATTCTTTCTTGCGCGATGTTCATGTCCCGGCTCCCGCAAGGCCAGCGGCGGTGCCGGCCAGCACGTCCTCCAGCGCCGCCTTGGCCCGCGCCAGGCGGCTGGCGATGGTGCCCGCGGGCACGTCCAGAACCTTCGCCGCCTCGCCATAGGAGAGGCCTTCGATGAGGACGAGGGCGACCACCGCCCGCTGATCGCAAGGCAAGCTCGTCATCGCCCGCTCCACGTCCATCAGCCGCAACCGCTGATCCATGGCTGCGCGGCCGTCGGTTCCCGCCATTTCCCTTGCCTCCTCGATATCGACCTCGACGCCGCGGCGGCGCGCCCGGCGCGTCTCGTCGATCCATAGATTTTGCGCGATCCTGTAAAGCCAGCTATCGAGCCGCGTGCCCTGCTGCCATTGATGGGCGCGGGCCAAGGCGCGCTCCAAGGTCAGTTGCACCAAATCGTCCGCCGCGTCGGCGGAACCGACAAGCGCCCGGGCGAAGCGCCGCAGACGCGGGATCAGCGCCACCATCTCGTCGCGGAAGGGGTCCGATATCGGGCTCATATCATGCAGGGATAACGCATGAAGCTTAGGATTTCTTCCCCATGGCAAGCGCTTTTGCCAGGGAAAACTTTCCATCCCTTAACCGTTGTTCCATTATGGTCGGGCCTTGTGAGGACAAGATGCGCGCTATCGTGAAGCCTTTCACCGTTACGGCGCTGGCGCTCGTCATCGCCTTCGGTGGAACGAATGGGCCGCCGCCAGCGCTGGCCGAGGCCGGCCGGGTCGGCGCGCGCGCCGCCGACCGCGTCATCGAGCGGCGCCACAACCGCATCGAGCGGCTGCAACGCGCCCAGCGCATCCTCGCCCGCCGCTGGGTCGAACGCCGCCCGGGCCGCGCCATCGCCGCCCGCCGCGCCGCCGCCCGGCATCGCTTCGCCATGAGCCGCAACGGCGCCCTGGCGCTGCGCGGCGAGATTGTCGCCATCGCCCCCGACGAAGCGGTTCTGGCGCGGGCGCGGGCGCTTGGCTTTCGCGTCGCCCGGCAGGTAAGCCTGCCCGCGCTCGGACTTGACTTCATAGTCTTGCGCGCGCCCAAGGCGATGGACACCAACGATGCGCTCGAGCGCTTGCGGGCGAGCGCCCCCCAAGGGCAATTCGAGCTCAACCATCTGTTCGACCCTTCGGGCGAGCTGGCCATGATCAGCACAGGCGACATGCATGACCTTGTTTTGCCGTGGCCCGACCTTGTCTTGCCCCAGGGCGCCCGGCTTGGCCTTGTCGACCTGGGCGTCGATGCCGGCCATCCCACCTTGCGCGGCGCGGCCATCGAAACCGCTTCCTTCGCCGGCGAGGAGACGCCCACCCCGTCCGCCCATGGCACCGCCGTTGCGTCCTTGCTGGTCGGCGAGGATGGCCGCTTTCATGGCGCCGCCAAGGGCGCCAGGCTTTTCGCCGCCGACGTTTTCGGCGACGCCGACGCCGGCGGCAGCGCGCTCGCCATCGCCCAAGCGCTGGCCTGGCTCGCGGAAAAGCGAATCCCGGTCATCGCCATGCCGCTCACCGGCCCCGCCAATCAGCTTCTCGCCCTCAGCATCGCCCGCTTGCAGGCAAAAGGGGTTCTTATTGTCGCGCCCGTGGGCAATGAAGGCCCGACACGGCCCATCGCCTTTCCCGCCGCCTATCCCGGCGTTGTCGCGGTCACCGCCACCGACTGGGAGGGCCGTATCTTCATCGGCGCCAATCGCGGCGAGGCGGTCATGTTCTCCGCTGTCGGCGTCGACATCTACGCCGCTGCCGACCCGGAAAAGCTGATCACCGTCACCGGCACTTCCTTCGCCGTGCCGGAGGTCGCGGCGCGCCTTCTCCAGGAAACGGCCGCGCCCGACCCTGGGCAAGCGGACCGGGCGCTGGCGAAATTGCGGCAGATGGCGCGGGACTTGGGAGCGCCCGGCCGTGATGATATTTACGGCTATGGCTGGGTGAGCCAGGTGGGCGCCTCGGACCCCCCCGCTCAATTCAGCGAAAAGCCATAGGAAAGCGTAAGGCCAACCGCGACATCGGGACTGGCGCGCGTCAAGCCCGCGACGCCATAGGCGGCCCAGCGCCAATTGCCAGAGATCGGGCCGCTGAAGGCAAGGGTCACTTCCTGCGCCGCGCTCGACGAGGCGACGGTGCGGGCAAAATAATCATAAGCCAGCGTCACGCTCGTGTCGGGGGAAAGCGCGTAGGCAAAACCGGCCGCTCCGCTCAGGCCGTTTTCAAGATCGATGGTTACCGCCGCGCCGCCGGCGCCATCGAAGCTGGGATCGCCGAAAAAACGATAGCCCAGGCCGGCAAAAGGAGTGAGCGCGCCAAAGCCGTGGGCGATATCAAGGCTTAGCGTGACATCGGTCTTGCCGGTTCCCAGCCCTTGCGCCTTCGAGGCGGTGGGAAGCTTGGCGCGCGCGCCAAGATCGATGAGCCAGTCGCCAGAGACCGCTTCCGGCAAGGTCCAGGCAAAGCCGACAACCACATCGCCCAGGCCGGCACTGGTGACTTTCTCGGGCTCCGCCGGGGGCGCCAGCCTGTCACGGCAGAAACGCTCGAAAAGGTCGGGCCGCCTTTCCCGCAAACGGGCGCAGCGCAAGGTGATGATGGGACCGGCATCGCCCGGGATGACGTCGCCGGTGCCGCTGACGGAAACGAAGGAAACCGCCGCCGATATTTCGATATCGTCCGTTGTCCAGGCGGCGCGCAAGGGGGCGCTGACAATTTGCGTCGCGGTGGCGGCACCATATTTGCCGTTGGAAAAATCGACGCCGCTGGACAGCCGCCAACGGCCCTCGGCCAGTGCCGGCTCTGTCGTGGCAAGAGCCAACAGGCCCGCCATCAGAAAAGCGTTCGCTTGGTTCATCGCATATCTCATGATCGCTATGATGGTTATAAGGCAGCGCTGCTCTTTGACCATGGCCAAAGAGCAGCGCTGCTGGTGAAAGACGGGGTGCTCTCAGCCCCGCCCGGGACGGCGCGGCCGTTCGGCGCGGATGGCGCGGATTTGCTCCCGGGCGCCGTTACGGATATCGCGCAATTCCTCATGGGTGCCACGGCGCAAAGCGCGCATCTCCTCGCGGCTCGCTTGGTTGGCCTCGCGCACATTATCCTTCGCCGCCGTGCGGACGGCGCGAACTTGCGCCCGCTCTTCGTCGGTCAGCGGGCGTTCCTCGGCACGGGCGGGAGCAACGATGGCTTTCACCTCCTCGCGCGCCGAACCGAGGATGTCCTGGCGCGCCTCCATGTTCTGCTGGCGCACGCCATGAGCTTGGTCATGGGCATCCTGCTTCACCGCCTGGGCGTCTTCCCGCGCTTGCTTAACGATGGCGCGGATTTCCTCGGCGGGTGGAGGGGGCGTATCACTCTCCTGGGCTTGCGCCAGAGATGCTCCAAGCGCAATAATGGCGCTCGCGAAGAGGGCTGATGTCAAGGCTTTCATGGCGTTACGTCCTTTCCTTCAGGGCATGCGGCAACGGCAAGGTCGATGCTTGCCTATGGCGACAACGCGCGCACTGGCGCGCTTCATCCCTTAAACGCGCATAAAATGATGGTTAACGGCCCGTGAACCTTGAAAATTCTTTGGCTTTCAAGCCTGCATCAGCCAGCTTTCCATGGCCTGGGTGACGGCGGCCGGCGCTTCCAGGGGGGTGAGATGGCCGGCCCCGGCGATTTCCACATAGCGGCTTTGCGGCATGGCCTTAGCCATCGTCCGGTGAATGGCGGGCGGGGTCAGGGCGTCGCGCTCGCCGCACAGGACGAGGCTCGGCACCTTTATCGCCGGCAACAGCCCGGTTAAGTCCGCCCGCCCCATGATGGCGCTTTGCTGCCGGCGAAAAACGCCAGGTCCTGCGTCGTTGGCCATGGCGCGGAAAATCTCGCCCGCTTCCCCTTGGACATGCGCTGGGGCGATGAGGGCGGCGCTGAGCGCCTCGACCACCGCGGCAAAGCCGCCGCCTTCGGCTTGCGCCATCTGCGCCTGGCGGCGGGCCGAGGCCTCGGGCGGGTCGGCGTGGGCGTTGGTGTCAAGAAGGGCAAGATGGGTCACCCGCGCCGGCGCTTGGCGAAACACTTCCAAGGCGACATAACCGCCCATGGAAAGGCCGGCAATGGCGAAGCGCCCGGGTGCGGCCTTGAGGAGCAGGCTGGCGATGGCGGCGATGCTGTCATGGCGGCCATGGTCGGCGATGACGAGGCGGGCCATGCCGCGCAGACCGGCTACCTGGTGGCGCCATAAACGGGCATCGCACAACAGGCCGGGAACAAGAATAAGGGTTGCCTGCATGTCACATTTCCCAAGAATCGTACAAATCCTAGCCCTTTACCCTCCATCCGTCGATTGACAGGCGGCGCTTTGCCTCTATGGTGCCGGCCACACATGGACATACTGTGGCGGCGATGGATTTCGAACTCTTAGGCTTAAGCGAGGAATTGCTGCGCGCGGTGGCGGAAGCCGGCTATACGGTGCCGACGCCGATCCAGCGCCAGGCCATCCCGGTGGTGCTCATGGGCCGCGACGTCCTCGGCATCGCGCAGACCGGGACCGGCAAGACCGCCGGCTTCACCCTGCCGATGATCGATGTCCTGGCGCAAGGCCGGGCGCGGGCGCGCATGCCGCGCTCGCTGATTCTCGAGCCGACCCGCGAGCTGGCGGCGCAAGTCGCGGAAAGCTTTCAGAAATACGGCAAATATCACAAGCTGACCATGGCCTTGCTGATTGGCGGGGTTTCCTTTGGCGACCAGGAGGCCGCCCTTGATAAGGGGGCCGATGTCCTCATCGCGACGCCGGGCCGGCTCCTCGACCATTTCGAGCGGGGACGCATCCTTCTGTCGGGGGTCGACATCCTGGTCATCGACGAGGCCGACCGCATGCTCGACATGGGCTTCATTCCCGATGTCGAGCGGATTTGCGCGCTGATGCCGCAAAAGCACCAGACGCTGTTTTTTTCCGCCACCATGCCGCCGCCGGTCAAGCGACTCGCCGACCGCTTTCTCGACGAGCCCAAGGTCATCGAGGTGGCGCCGCCCGCTTCCACCGCCGAGACGGTGACGCTCTATCAGGTGCCCGTCGCCATCCGCGACAAGCGCAAGGTCCTGCGCCAGTTGCTGCGCCGCGACCAGGAGACCACGGCCATCATCTTCTGCAACCGCAAGCGCGACGTGCGCGTGCTCCATGAATCGCTTGTCCGCCATGGCTTTTCCGCCGTGCAGTTGCAAGGCGACATGGACCAGCCGGTGCGCATGGACATGCTCGCCCGCTTCAGAAAAGGCGAGGCCAGGATCCTCGTCGCTTCCGACGTCGCCGCGCGCGGCCTCGACATACCCACCGTCAGCCATGTTTATAATTTCGACGTGCCGGTCAACCCGGAGGACTATGTGCACCGCATCGGCCGCACCGGGCGGGCGGGCCGCTCCGGCGAGGCGGTGACCCTCGTCGCGCCATCGGAAAAAGACGCCATGGCGGCGATCGAAAAATTGATCGGCAAACGCCCCGAAAGGCTGGAAATCGAAGGCGCGCCACCAGCCGCCCCCGAGCCGGCTGGAGAAAAGGCGCGCCCCCAGAAGCGCCGCGCAAAAGGCGCCGGCGACAAGGCCAGAGCGCCGCAATCCCGAAAATCCCAGGGCGCCGGGCCAGCGCGGCAGACGCGCCCGCGGACCAAGGACAAGGACCGGGCGCAGGACGATACCAAGCCGGTCGTTGGCATGGGCGACCACATGCCAGCCTTTCTTGTCCGCCCTGTGCCAAAACGCTGAACGATAAAAACCGGGGGACGGGCATGGACTTTGCTCATATCACCTTCGCGGTCGAAGAGGGGGTGGCCCTTCTCACCCTCAACCGGCCAGACCGCCTGAACGCGATCTCGGCGCAGATGCTGACGGAGGTCAACGCCGCCCTCGACCAGGTCGAGGACGCTGGCAACGGCGCGCGCTGCCTGTTGCTGACCGGCGCTGGACGCGGCTTTTCCTCGGGCGCCGACCTTGGCGGCGGCGGCATGCCCATGCCGGGACCGGGGCAGGCGTTCGACGCCGGCCAGGTGCTGGAACAATATTACAACCCGCTGATCGAGCGCTTGGCCGACCTGCCGGTTCCCTTCATCACCGCCGTCAACGGGCCGGCCGCGGGCGCTGGCATGAGCTTTGCCATCGCCGGCGATATCGTGCTCGCTGCGCGATCGGCCTATTTTTTGCAGGCCTTCGTCAATATCGGCCTCATCCCCGATGCCGGATCGACCTATTTCCTGCCCCGCCTCGTTGGCGCTGCGCGGGCGCGGGCGATGATGATGCTGGGGGAGAAAATCCCCGCCGAGACCGCCCTTCGCTGGGGCCTTGTCTATGACGTGGTGGATGATGATGCGCTGATGCCACGGGCGCGCGAACTGGCCAGGAAACTGGCGCAAGGCCCCACCCGCGCCTTGCGCCTCATCCGTCATGCGGCGGCGGCGTCCAGCGAGAACACCCTTTCCCGCCAGCTTCGCCTGGAGCGGGAATATCAGCGCCAGGCGGGCCGCACCGCTGATTTCATGGAAGGCGTTTCCGCCTTCCTTGGCAAACGGCCGGCCAAATTCACCGGCGCATAGCGCCAGCAGCCCTCATGGGGCGCGATTTTCCTCATTGTGCACGCTCTGGCGCAGTGCCATGATCCGCGCCCGATAACCAACAAGACATAAGGAGCGGGCGCGCGGGCGCGCCATAGCGGGCTCCAGACGCCATATCCGGGACAAGGGGAGTTTCATGAAATTCTTGCGTATCAAGCCGGTCGATCAGTTGTTGACGGTCGACGAGGAACGCCGCCTGCACCGCACCTTGGGCGCGCTTGACCTCACGCTTCTCGGCATCGGCGCCATCATCGGCACCGGCATCTTCGTCCTTACCGGGGTCGGCGCGGCCAAGGCCGGACCCGGCGTCACCCTTGCCTTCGTCGTCGCCGGCCTTGCCTGCGCCTTCGCCGCCCTCGCCTATGCCGAGCTCGCCGCGATGGTGCCGGTCGCCGGCTCGGCCTATACTTATTCCTACGCCGTGCTCGGCGAAGCGCTGGCCTGGCTGGTGGGCTGGAACCTGGTGCTGGAATACGCAGTTTCCGCCGGCGCGGTGGCGGTCGGCTGGTCCGGCTATATGGTGGGCATTCTCTCGCAAGTCGGCATCCACATCCCCGAAGCCTGGACCACCGCCTATCAGAAGGGCGGCATCATGGACGCCCCCGCCGTGCTCATTTCCCTCTTCGTCACCGCGATGCTGGTCATCGGCACCAAGGAGAGCGCCACCATGAACCGCGTTCTGGTGGCGATCAAGATCGGCGTCCTTGTCATGTTCCTGGTCCTTGTCACGCCGGCCGTCGATCCCGCTAACTGGGACCCGTTCCTGCCCTTCGGCTGGTTCGAGAAAAAGGGGTTTGATGAAAATGTCGGGGTCTTCGCCGCCGCCGCCATCGTCTTTTTCGCCTATATCGGCTTTGACGCCGTGTCCTGCGCCGCCGAGGAGACGAAAAACCCCAACCGCGACCTTCCCATCGGGCTCATCGCCTCGCTCCTCATCTGCACCGTGTTTTACATCGCCGTCGCCGGGGTGGCGACCGGCGCCGTTCCCTTCACCCTGCTTGCCAATTCCAAGGAGCCGATAGCCCTTGTGTTGCGGGAAACCGGCTATCAGTTCGGCGCCGCCCTGCTCGCCGTCGGCGCCATCGCCGGCATCACCACGGTGCTGCTGGTCCTCATCTACGGCCAGACGCGGATTTTCTTCGCCATGTCGCGCGACCGCCTGCTGCCGGCCTGGGTCGGCGCCGTCCACCCCCGCTTTCGCACCCCGCACCTCATCACCATCATCACCGGGCTTTTCGTCGCCTTCGTTTCCGGTTTCTTTCCCCTCGACAAGATCGCCGAACTGTCGAACATCGGCACGCTTTTCGCCTTCATCGCCGTCGCTGCGGGGGTGATGATCCTGCGGGTGACCCAGAAATACCGCAAGCGCCCCTTCCGCACGCCCTTGGTGTGGGTCGTCGGCCCCCTTGCCATCCTTTCCTGCCTGGGCCTCATCCTTGCCCTTCCCGGGGATACCTGGATGCGGTTCTTGTGGTGGAGCCTTGCCGGCATCGTGATCTATGCCTTTTACGGCTATCGGGCGAGCCCCTTGCACCCGCGCAATGGCGCGGGCCCGAGCCCTGGCACCGGGACCTAGTGGTCCGCCCCAAACGGATAAATCCATCCGTTTGGGAAAAGTGGACCACTTAAGTTATTGAATCTGTGGTGCGATTTCTCCAACAGATGGGAACCATCCGTCGGAATCGCACCACTAGAGGAAGAACTTAAATGCGGGCGGCCTATTTCTCTTGATCTTGCGCCGCCGAGCCGCTAACTCGCCCCGAGCTCGAAGGCCCCCCGTCGGTAAAGCCGCCCCGGGGCCCTCGGGTTTCTATGTGTCGCGTTTTTTCGCACCAGCGGCGGAGCCCCATGCCCAAACGCACGGACATCCATTCGATCCTCATCATCGGCGCCGGCCCCATCGTCATCGGCCAGGCCTGCGAGTTCGACTATTCCGGCACCCAAGCGGTCAAGGCGTTGCGGCAAGAGGGATACCGGGTCATCCTCGTCAACTCCAACCCCGCCACCATCATGACCGACCCCGAGCTTGCCGACGCCACCTATATCGAGCCGGTGACGCCGGAATTCGTCGCCAAGATCATCGAGAAGGAGCGACCCGACGCCTTGCTCCCCACCATGGGCGGGCAGACCGCCCTCAACACCGCCTTGAGCCTTGCCAAGACGGGGGTGCTGGATGAATTTGGGGTCGAGCTCATCGGCGCCAAGAAAGAGGCCATCGACAAAGCCGAGGACCGCGAGCTGTTTCGCGAGGCGATGGCGGAAATCGGCCTTCTATCGCCGAAAAGCCACATCGCCCATTCCCTTGAGGAGGCGCTAAAAGCGCTCGAGGATATCGGCCTGCCGGCGATCATCCGCCCCTCTTACACCCTTGCCGGCACCGGCGGCGGCATTGCCTACACCCGGGGCGAATTCATCGCCATCGTCGAGGGCGGGCTCGATGCCTCCCCCACCAACGAAGTGCTGATCGAGGAATCGGTCTTGGGGTGGAAGGAGTATGAGATGGAGGTGGTCCGCGACAAGGCGGACAACTGCATCATCGTCTGCTCCATCGAAAATATCGACCCCATGGGCATCCATACCGGCGATTCCATCACCGTTGCCCCGGCGCTCACCTTGACCGACAAGGAATATCAAGCGATGCGCAACGCCTCGATCGCGGTGCTGCGCAAGATCGGGGTCGAGACCGGCGGCTCCAATGTCCAGTTCGCGGTCAACCCGGAAGACGGCCGCCTCGTCGTCATCGAAATGAACCCCCGGGTATCGCGCTCCTCGGCCCTCGCTTCCAAGGCGACGGGCTTTCCCATCGCCAAGGTCGCCGCCAAGCTCGCTGTCGGCTATACCCTCGATGAAATCACCAACGACATCACCGGGGTGACGCCGGCCTCGTTCGAGCCGACCATCGACTATGTGGTGACCAAGATGCCGCGCTTCACCTTCGAGAAATTCGCCGGCGCGGCGCCGCTCCTCACCACCTCGATGAAGTCGGTGGGCGAGACGATGGCCATCGGCCGCTCGTTCCAGGAAAGCCTGCAAAAGGCGCTGCGCTCCATGGAAACCGGGCTCGATGGCCTTGATGAGGTCGCCTTCGCCCAGGATGGCGAGGCCGACCCGGAAAGCATCATCGCCGCGCTCGCCAAGCCGACCCCCGACCGTCTTCTTAAAGCCGCCCAGGCCTTGCGCGAGGGGTTGTCGGTCGAGGAGATATGCGCGGTCACCCGCTACGACCCCTGGTTCATCCGCCAGATCGCCGACTTGATTGCGGAAGAGCGAAGGGTCAAGGAAGAGGGTCTGCCGCAAGACCGCGAGGCCTTGCGCCGCCTCAAGGCCAAGGGCTTTTCCGATGCCCGCCTCGCCGCCCTTGCCGGATGCACGGAGGCCGAGGTCGCAAGGCTGCGCGCCGCGCTTCGGCTGCACCCGGTTTACAAGCGCATCGACACCTGCGCCGCCGAGTTCGAGGCGCGCACCCCTTATATGTATTCCACTTACGAAGCCGGCGCCGGCGGCATGGTGGAATGCGAGGCCCGCCCCAGCGACCGGGAAAAAATCGTCATCCTCGGCGGCGGCCCCAACCGCATCGGGCAAGGCATCGAGTTCGACTATTGCTGCTGCCACGCCTGCTTCGCCTTGAGCGAGGCCGGGTTCGAGACCATCATGGTCAATTGCAACCCGGAAACGGTCTCCACCGACTATGACACCTCCGACCGGCTGTATTTCGAGCCCTTGACGGGCGAGGATGTGCTGGAGCTGCTGCGCGTCGAGCAAGGCGCCGGCCGCCTGAAGGGCGTCATCGTCCAGTTCGGCGGCCAGACCCCGTTGAAGCTCGCCGGCGTCCTGGAAGCGGCCGGCATTCCCATCCTTGGCACCTCGCCCGACGCCATAGACCTCGCCGAGGACCGCGAGCGCTTTCAAAAGCTCCTCAGCCAGCTTGGCCTGCGCCAGCCGCGCAACGGCATCGCCAAGTCGGGCGAGGAAGCGCGGATGGTGGCCGAGGCGATCGGCTATCCGGTGCTCATCCGGCCTTCCTATGTGCTGGGCGGGCGGGCGATGGAGATCGTCGATTCCTCGGCCCAGCTTGCCCGCTACATCGATGAAGCCGTCAAGGTCTCGGGGCGCAACCCGGTGCTGATCGATGCTTATCTGCGCAACGCCGTCGAAGTCGATGTCGATGCCCTCGGCGATGGCAGGGACGTGCATATCGCCGGCATTCTCGAACATATCGAGGAAGCCGGCATTCATTCCGGCGACAGCGCCTGCGCCCTGCCCCCGCACAACCTTCCCCGCGCGGTCATCGAGGAAATCATTCAGCAAACCAAGGCCTTGGCGAAGGCGCTTCACGTGGTCGGCCTGATGAACGTGCAATATGCGGTCAAGGACGGCGAGGTGTATCTTCTCGAAGTCAACCCCCGCGCCTCCCGCACCGTGCCTTTCGTCGCCAAGGCGGTGGGCGTCCCCTTCGCCAAGCTCGCCGCCCGCGTCATGGCCGGCGAGCGGCTGCGGGACTTTGCCCTGCCCAGCGCCATGCCGGCCCATACCGCGGTCAAGGAAGCGGTCTTTCCCTTCGCCCGCTTTCCCGGGGTCGACGTGATTTTAGGCCCGGAGATGCGCTCGACCGGCGAAGTCATGGGCCTGGACAGCGACTTCGAGCAGGCCTTCG
The DNA here is from genome assembly GCA_049324415.1 of Pseudomonadota bacterium. Taxonomy (GTDB): domain Bacteria; phylum Pseudomonadota; class Alphaproteobacteria; order Sphingomonadales; family CAKZYD01; genus JBMOOS01. Next base: position 14,786 of record JBMOOS010000020.1, on the reverse strand, counting down.
CCAAAAGCCAGATCGCCGCCGCGACCCATCTTCCCAAGACCGGGTGCGTCTTCATTTCGGTAAAAGACGCCGACAAGCCGGCCATGGCGGCGCCAGCCAAGGCCCTGATCGGCATGGGCTTTACCATCGTCGCCACCGACGGCACGGCGCATTATCTGCAATCCCAGGGCCTTGAAGTCGCGCGCATCAACAAGGTGCTGCAAGGCAGGCCCCATGTGGTGGACGCCATGCTCAACGGCGAAATCGCCCTTCTTTTCAACACCACCGAGGGCGGCCAGTCGATCAGCGACAGCTATTCCATCCGCCACACCGCGCTCATCCACAAAATCCCCTATTACACGACGGTCGCCGGCTCGCTCGCCGCGGTGGAGGCGATCCGCGCCTTGCGCAAGGGCGAGCTCGGCGTTGCCCCCTTGCAGGCCTATGGCGGGGCGCGCACGCAGCGCGCCGCGATAGAAAAATCATCTTGAAGTTTGCACCTGCAAGCCATATTTTTTCATCTTGTTTGAAAGCTCTCCCCCCAGAGTGGAGCGAAGCCGGGTGCAGGTGGCCAAGTTCCCCATGCACCGGGTGGGGAATTTTGCTGTTCGGACTCCTTGAGGAACACAACGCCATGGCCAATCACGACCGCATTCCCATGCTGATCGAAGGTTTCCGGGCCTTGGAGGCCGAGCTGAAAAAGCTCAAGAACGTCGATCGCGCCGAAGTGGTGCACGCCATCGAGGAGGCGCGCGCCCATGGCGATCTCTCGGAAAACGCCGAATATCACGCGGCCAAGGAGCGCCAGGGCATGATCGAGGCGCGCATCACCGAGCTCGAGGACAAGGTCAGCCGCGCCGAGATCATCGACCCTTCGAGCCTTGGCGGCGACAAGGTGGTGTTCGGCGCCACCGTGACCTTGCTCGACGAGGACGACAAAAAGCTCAAATACCAAATCGTCGGCGCCGATGAGGCCGATGTCAAGAACGGCAAGATTTCCTATACCTCGCCCATCGGCCGCGCCCTCATCGGCCGCCGCAAGGGCGACGAGGTCGAGGTCATGACTCCCTCTGGCGACCGCTATTACGAGGTCAAGAAGATCGAGTTCCGTTGACCTGCGCCCGAGTGAGAATGGCGCGCCGGGAAAGTGGCATAGGCTTTCACCATAAGGCGATGCGTTCCAAAGCAACGAGCCCCGGCCCATTCAAGGGTCCGGGGCTCTTCATCATGGGGCCATGCCCGCTATAGGGGACGTTATCCGCTCAGGACTTGTCCATCAGGGGTCATGCCCGATTGCTTGAAAAAGCAAATCCACATCGAGACCTCCTCCGACTGCATGGCCTGTGCAGCCGGCCGGTCTATCAATCACTTGACATCCATTTTTGTCGAACGGCTCTCGCCTGTCGGCCGAACGGCAGGCCACCCCGAAGGTCAGCCTGTACAGTCAGGCAAGCCGCGGCCCCGCGAAAGCGCAGGGCCCGAATATCTGGTCCGGTGGACTCTCCATGCACCTCCTCCGTTCTTCATGACAAGACCGCCATGGCAAGGCCTTTTTTGAAGGCCTTCATGCTTGCCACAGCCCGCGCCGCGCTTCCCCAAGCATTCCTCCAACCCACGGTCAAGGCCGCTTTGCGGGAACCGCTCGCGGATGGCGTATTCTACCCTAGTGGTGCGATTTCTCCAACAGATGGTTCCATCTGTTGGAATCGCACCACAGATTCAATAACTAAGTACTCCACTTTTCCCAAACGGATGGATTTATCCGTTTGGGGCGGACCACCAGCCTCAAGCGCGCTTCAACTCATGTCGCGCTGAAATCTTTCATCGGCGAGCAAGTCATATTTCGACGGGAACCCCGGGCAGCTTTTTCGAGGTGCGGATGGTGAGCGAGGTCTTCACCGAATCCACATTGGGCGCCGGCGTCAGTTTCGAGGTCAGGAAATCCTGAAACTCCGCCAAATCACGGGCGACGATTTTGAGAATGAAGTCGATCTCGCCGTTGAGCATGTAACACTCCCGCACCTGGGGGAGACTCGCGACCAGGTTTTCGAAGGCCTTCAAATCCGCCTCGGCCTGGCTATGCAGCCCGACCATGGCGAACACGGTGATGCCATAACCCATCAGCTCGGGGTTGAGCTCGGCGTGATAGCTGCGGATATAGCCGGCCTCTTCCAGGGCGCGGACACGGCGCAGGCAGGGCGGCGCGGTGATGCCCGCCTGGGCGGCAAGATCGACATTGGTGATGCGGCCATCGTCCTGCAAGGTTGCCAGGATACGGCGGTCGACGGAATCCAGCTTAACGCGCGACATGGCATTCTCTCCGCTTTTAGTCAACGCAGGGCCGATTATGGCCAATTCCTCAGAGGGTTGTTACCATATGTTGAAGAATATGGAAAGAATATTTCTTTCGAAAGTTATTTTATTACCGTCCCGATACAATGCCGACCTTCGGCGCTCGTTAACCATGACTTGAGATTCGCCTTGGTGTATAGGGGCTTAAGTGGGAGCCGCCAAGACTGACGCAGCATTATTGCGGGCTGGGGTTGGGGACGGCCGGGGGCGCGGGTCCAATCATGACCTTTTACGATGACACGCTACGCAACTTGATGTCGTTGCTGGAAAAAGACTCGCCAGCCGCCCGCACCACCCTGTTCCGCCATCTTGCCGACCTCATCCTCCAGGATCGGCCCATCGCCCATGGCAGCCACCGCGGCGGGGTGATGGCGCTCATCGAACGGATATTGCCCCAGGTCGAGGTCGAGGCGCGCGGCGAAATCGCCGAGCTCATCTGCGCCATGTCGAGCCCGCCAGTCGAGCTTGCGCTGCTGCTGGCCGGCGATGCCCTTCCCGTGGCGCGCTGGATCCTCGATCGCGCGACGCTGCCAGAGACGGCGTGGCTGCGCCTGGTTCCGCATTTGCCGGGAACTCATCTTGCCCATCTCGCCAAGCGCAAGAACCTGTCGCCAAAAGTGCGCGAGGCGGTTTTCGAGGCCTTGGAGCCGCCTGAGATGGCACTTGCCGCCAGCGCCGAGGCGCGGGGCAGCGCCCAGATCCAGAACCTCCTCGGCAAGCTCAAGCGTTTCGGCGAGGCCGTCAGGCAGCCAGCCCCCCCCGCGCCCGCGTCTTTCGCCGCCGCCAGCGCGGACGGTCTGCCCGCGGGCCGCGCGGCGCATTTATTCAGCCCGGAGGTGAGGCAGGCGGCGCCTTCCGCCCAGGCGGCAGAGCCATCAATGGCAACCGCCGCCCTTGCCGCGGAGCAGCCCCGGCCAGCTGCCCCGCCCAAGCATGCCGCGCTGGCAGGATTGGGGGCCGACGCACTGTGGCAAACCGATCGCTTCGCCATCCTTACCGAGTGGACGGCCGATCCGAGGACGCCAGGCATGCAGGCGGCGAAAATGCCCGGCGAAGCGCTTGATGTGGTCTTTTCCCTGCCGCAAGCCGCGCGCCAGCGCATTGCCGCGCGGCGCGCCTTTCGCACTGAAGCAAGTCTTGCCGGCGAACGTTTCGAGCTGTGCGGGGTGCCGGTTTTCGAGACCGACAGCGGCGTTTACCGTGGCTTTCGCGGGGTGCTGCGCCACCTGGGGCCGGCGGCCGAAAAAGCCGCGCCGCCCGCCGACGATGCCCCGCCCTTAAAAAAATCGAGCGAGCGCGACGCCGCCGAGCTTGCCCACGAGATGCGCACCCCGATCAACGCCATCAAGGGTTTCGCCGAGCTCATCGAAGGCGAGACCTGGGGGCCGGTGATAAGCGCCTACCGCGACCGCTCGGCGCGAATCGTCGCCGAGGCGGCGCGGATCGAAAGCCTGGTGAGCGATCTTCTCGACGCCGGCCGCCTCGACGCCGGCAAGCTTCACTATGCCTGCGAAAGCGTCGACGTTGGGGAAATGGCGATGAAAGTGCGCGACACGCTGCCGGCAAGCAAGCGCGGACGGGTCGCCATCACCCGCGATGAGCCGCTGCCCAAGGCCAAGGCCGATCCGCGATTTCTGGAAGGCTGCCTTGCCAAGCTGATCCGTGGCGCCGCCCATTGGACGCCGGCGAGCCGGCAAGTGACCTTGTCGCTCGCCGCCGGCGAAAAAGATACCGTGCGCATCGCCGCCGCCCTGCCCTTATGGCGCGGCGGTCTCGGCGCGGCGGCGCTCGCCGACGTGATGAACGGCGCGGCCCTCATGCCCCATCCTTTGCTCGCAACGCCCTTGGGCTATGGCCTTGGCCTTGATTTCGCCATGCGTCTTGCCGCCTTATGCGGCGGCCAGCTTGGCGTCGTGTCGGACAGCGCGCGCACGGCGCAGCTCCTCCTCATCCTTCCCGCTGCCTCTCAGAATGGCCAACCGCATTAGCCCGGTTGCAGCCAGGCGCCTCCCATCCTATATCGCACTATTCGTCATTATCCGCCGCCAAGGGAGCCTTTCCGCATGGCCGACACCCTCCACAGCAAGGTTTTGATCATCGGCTCCGGCCCCGCCGGCTATACCGCCGCGGTTTACGCCGCCCGCGCCGCCTTGTCGCCGCTCGTCATCCAGGGGCTGGAGCCTGGCGGTCAGCTCACCATCACCACCGAGGTCGAGAATTACCCCGGCTTTGCCGACCCCATCCAAGGGCCGTGGCTGATGGAGCAAATGAAGGCCCAGGCGGAAAATGTCGGCGCGCGGTTGATCGCCGATCACGTCCGCGAAGTCGACTTCTCGGCGCGGCCGTTCCGCGCCATCGGCGATGATGGCGCGGTCTATACCGGCGATACGGTGATCATCGCCACCGGCGCGCAGGCCCGTTGGCTGGGCCTTCAGTCGGAAGCCAAATACAAGGGCTTTGGCGTTTCCGCCTGCGCCACCTGCGATGGCTTTTTCTACCGCGGCAAGGAGGTGGTGGTGGTGGGCGGCGGCAACACCGCGGTGGAGGAAGCCTTGTTCCTCACCAATTTCGCAACCAAGGTGACCCTCATCCACCGCCGCGATGCCTTGCGCGCCGAGAAAATCCTGCAACAGCGGCTGCGCGCCAATCCCAAGATCGCGGTTGTCTGGGACCATGTGGTGACGGAAATTCTCGGCACCCAAGATCCCTTGGGGGTGACCGGCGTGCATGTGAAAAACGCGAAGACGGGCGAAAAACGCCGCATCGACTGTCATGGCGTGTTCATCGCCATCGGCCACGACCCGGCGACCAAGTTGTTTCGGGGCAAGCTTGAAATGGACGATGAGGGCTATCTGCTGACCGCGCCGGATTCGACGGCGACCAGCATTCCGGGGGTTTACGCCGCCGGCGATGTCAAGGACAAGGTCTACCGCCAGGCGGTGACGGCGGCGGGCATGGGCTGCATGGCGGCGCTCGAGGCGGAGGATTTCCTCGCCCATGAAGCGGCCCATGCCCAAGCCGCGCAGTAAGCGGGAACAAGGCCGCCAATGGCGCTCGATTGGGACAAGCTGCGGCTGTTTCACGCGGTGGTCGAGGCCGGCAGCCTCACCGACGCCGCCCGCCTGTTGGGGATGAGCCAGCCGGCCTTGTCGCGGCAAATCCGCACCCTTGAGGAACAAGCGGGGGCGAGTCTCTTCTATCGCCATGCCCGGGGCATCGCCTTGACCTACGAGGGCGAGCGCCTGTCGCGCGCCACCAGCGGCTTTGCCGACCGGATCGAGGCCGCCGAGCGGGAAATGGCGGAATCGCGGGGCGTCGCCAAGGGGGTTCTCAGCGTCACCACGACGGTGAGCTTCGGCTCGCTCTGGCTGGTGCCACATCTGCCGCATTTTTATGAACGCTATCCGGCGCTGCGTTTGCAGCTTCTCCTCTCCGACGAGGAGCTGGACCTCAACACCCGCCAAGCGGAAGTCGCCATCCGCTTCAAGCAGCCCAGGCAAGGCGACCTCATCCAGCGCCCGCTGGTGCGTGTCCAGCACAATATCTATGCCAGCCGGAATTACCTCGCGCTGCATGGCGAGCCCCACTCGGTCGAGGAATTGGGCAAGCATCCGCTCATCGTCTACGGCCCCCATGCCCCCTCGCCGATCCGCGACGTCAACTGGGTGTTGAAGCTGAGCAAGGCCGACATGGTGAAAAAGCCGCTTCTCACCATCAACAATATCTACGGCATCATGAAGGCCTTGCGGGCCAGCCTTGGCATCGCCGCCCTCCCCGACTATGTCGCCCGGCACGAGCCCGACCTCGTTCACATTCTGCCCGAAGTGAAGGGGCCCAATTTCCAGACCTATTTCGTCTATCCGGCCGAGCTCAAGAATTCGTTGCGGCTGCAAGCCTTTCGCGACTTTCTATTCGACGAGATCGCCGATTTTCCCCGGGCGTCTTAAAGCAGGTGGAGGAGCGCCGGCGCCGCGTCAAGGTGGCGCACCACACGCGCCCCCGCGGCTTCAAAAGGTGCCGCCGTACCATGGGAAACCAAGGCGATGACCGCCATTCCGGCGGCCCGCGCCGCCGCGACGCCAGCGAGGCTGTCCTCGATCACCAGCGCCTGGGAAGGCGCCACCCCCATCCGCCGCGCGGCGAAGAGAAAAAGGTCGGGGGCCGGTTTTCCCCGCGCCACTTGCGCCGCGGAAAAGACCCGGCCGGTGAAAAGCGGCGCCAGCCCGGTTTCGGTCAGGGTGACCGCCATCTTGTCAAAGCCGCCCGAGGAGGCGATGCAGGTCTTGATGCCCGCCCGCTGCACCGCCTCAACGAGGGCGCGGGCGCCGGCGACGGGGCGCAGCCGGCCGCGAAAGGCGGCGAAGGTGCGCGCTTGCACCTTGGCGAGGAAGTCCGCCGGCAACGGCCGGCCAAGCATCCCCTCGGCCTTTTTCGCCACGTCGTCCATGGCAAGACCGTTGAAGGCGGCCATCGCCTCGTCAAGGGTGCAATCCAGGCCCTCGGCGTGCAGATGCTCCAATAAAACGCCATTGGCGATGGCCTCGCTGTCGACGAGGACGCCGTCGCAATCGAAAATGACGAGCTCTGGCCTCATCAGGCGGGCGCGAGCCGGCGCCTCAAGCGCATGAGGACGCGAGCGCCCAGCAAAGCGGCGAGGATAAGGCCATGCACGATCGGCGCCAATTGCACCCCCTTCACCATGAACCAATGATGCAAGACCGCAAGAACCCCGATGGCGTAAACCAGCTTATGCAGCCTTTTCCAGCGCCGCGCCCCCAAGCGGCGCACCATGGCGCCGGTCGAGGTGACGGCAAGGGGGATGAGGAGCGCGAGGCCCGCCATGCCGAGGGTAATATATTGGCGCTTGACGACATCGGCCCACAGCCCTTGCAAGGACAGCAGCTTGTCCATGCCGAAATAGGCGGCAAAGTGCAACGCCACATAGGCAAAGGCCCATAGCCCCACCATGCGGCGCAGCGCCATCAGCGGCTTCCATCCGCTCAATTGGGCAAGCGGGGTGACGGCAAGGGCGCCAAGCAGGACGCGGATCCCCCAATCGCCCAAGCTGCGTATCGTCGCCTCGATGGGGTTGACCCCCAGGCCGTGAGGCAAGCCCTGGGCGGCAAGGCCCCATTGCCACGCCAGCCAGAGGAGCGGCAGGGCGAGGGCGACGTGCAGGCCCGGCTTTATCCATCGGCGCATGAAGACAGCGTTGGTCATGGCGGATATTAGAAAAATTTTGTGAGGTCCATGCCCTTGTAAAGGCCGGCTACTTCTTCACCATAGCCGTTGAAGGGCAGCGTTTCGAAACGCTTGAAAAGACTGGCAAAACCACCGCCGATGCGCCGTTCGGTCCGCTGCGACCAGCGGGGATGGTCCACCTGAGGATTGACGTTGGCGTAAAAGCCGTATTCCCGCGGCGTCGCCTTGTTCCAGGCGGTGGCGGGCTGGTCCTCGACAAAGCGCAGGCGAACGATGGATTTGATGGACTTGAAACCGTATTTCCAGGGCACGACCAGGCGGAGGGGGGCGCCGTTTTGGTTGGCGAGCTCCTTGCCGTAAAGCCCGACGGCAAGAAAGCTTAACGGATGCATCGCCTCGTCCATGCGCAAGCCCTCGACATAGGGCCAGTCGAGCACCGGCCAGCGCTGCCCCGGCATCTGCTCCGGGTCATGGAGCGTTTCGAAGGCAAGGTATTTGGCGCGCCCGGTCGGCTGCAGGGCGGCGATCACCCGCGCCAGGGGAACGCCAATCCAGGGAATGACCATCGACCAGGCCTCGACGCAGCGCAAGCGGTAGATGCGCTCCTCCAAGTCCCGTGGCTTGATGAGATCCTCAACGCCATAAGTGCCGGGCCTCGCGCAATGGCCGGCGACCGCGACCGACCAGGGGGCAACCCGCATCCGCCACGCCTGGGCGGCGGGGTCGGCCTTGTCGACGCCGAATTCATAGAAGTTATTATAGCTGGTGACCGCCGGATAAGGGGTTGGCGCCTCGGATAAGCGATAAGGCCCGGGCTTTGCTTCAAGCGGCCTTAGCACCCGTTCCTTGCCTTCATTGGCCATGGCCGGCGTAACCGCTGCGCTCAAACCAAGCCCGGCGAGCCCGATAGCCTGCAAGACCTGCCGCCGGTCGGCGTAAAGCCGCTCTGGCGTCACCTCGTTCTCGCTCACCCGCCAGCGCGGACGCGACATGATGGGCATCGGGCATCTCCTTGCGCAGCCGCTGCCTTGAAATGGCAAAACAACCGGCAAAGGCAAATAAAGCTTGCGTGAGGCAAGAGGCGAGCCGCGCCGCCCCTTAAAACGCCGCCGGCTTGTTCTCCTTCTGCCGGGTGATGAAAAACGGCTCGGACACTTCGAGAATCCGGCGCTTGTGCAGCAGGCGCTCGATATCGAACTGGGAGATGTCCATGTCACGGGCCAGCAGCAGCGTGCCATCCTTGGTGCGCAAGTCGCTGAGCATCCGGTCGCCAGGGCGCAATTGCGCGACCCCCACCTTGATGGTTTCGCGCGGCGGCTCGCCGCGCGGCGCGCCCTCGGCGGGGGAATAAAGGTTACGGGCGGCCTGGAGCAGCGCCGGGTCATAGACTTTGGCGCCCTCGTCGAGCGCGCGAAAGGCGGAGCGAAAGGATCCCTGGCTCGTCACCGCGTCGGACAAGTCGTTGACCAGGCGCAACAGACGGGCGCCGAAGGGGATGTCCGCGCCCTTCACTTCGTCATTGGGAAAGCCCGAGCCGTCATAGCCCTTGCGCTGGTAATGGACATGCCCGGCGACCTCTTCCAGGCGCGGGATGTTGGCGACCAGATTACGCGCGGTTTCCGGCGCGTGGTCGAGCATCTCCTTTTCCGTCGGCGACAGGCTTTGCCCCTCGCGCAATTTCGCCTGCACTTCCATGGGCAGGGCAAGATGGCCCAACGGCGCCAGCATGACGGCGATATCGAGCTCCCAGGAATATTTCTGCCCCGCCGCCTGGGCGATGGCGCGCGCCCATTGCCGGGTGCGCGTCAAGCGGCCGAAGATGCCGGGCTCCAGCATCGACAGGACATCGACCAGCACCTTGACGCTGGCGGCCAGCGTGCGGTCGAGGAGCAGGCGCTCGGCATTGACCAATTGATATTGCCTGATGCCGGCGCGGATGCCGTCCTCGAGCTGCTCGGGCGGGCAGGGCTTGGTGTAAAAACGGAAAATACTGCCTTCGTTGATCGCCTTGACCACGGTTTCCTGGTCGGCGTTTCCGGTGAGCATGATGCGCACGCTTTCCGGCGCCTTGAGCTTTGCCTTGGCGAAAAACTGCAGCCCGTTCATTTCCGGCATGCGCATGTCGCTGACGACGACCTCGAACGGGCCATCGCTTTCCAGCATCGCCAGGCCTTGCGCGCCATTGTTGGCGGTATGGATCTCGAATTTGCGCCGGAACTGACGCGCCATGGCCGCCAGGAGGTTTTCCTCGTCATCGACGAACAGCACCTTCTCGCCCAATTCATTTCCTCCTTGTTCCGACCGGGCGCATTATTCCGCCGTTGGTTTAGTCTCGCCAGTTTTTTTTGCCGCCATGAGGGGAAGCAAAATCGTGAAAGTGGCGCCCACGCCATAGTCCGATTCCGCGACGATGGTGCCCCCATGCTTCTTGGTGATGATGGTATGGGAAATGCTGAGGCCCTGGCCCGTGCCCTGACCCGGCTCCTTGGTGGTGAAGAAGGGGTCGAAGACCTTTTGCAGATGCTCCGGCGCGATGCCGCCGCCATTGTCGGCGACCTTGATTTCCACATGATTGCCCTTGCGCCGGGTCGATATCCTGATTTTGCCCTTCTCTCCGCCATGAAAAACTTCGATGGCCTGCGCCGCGTTGATGACGAGGTTCAACACCACTTGATTGATGGCCCCGGGAAGACAGGGGATGGGCGGCAGCGCCTCGTCATAGTCGGTCTCCACCTCGGCCACGTATTTCCATTGATTGCGCGCCACCAGGACGGTGGTGTCGATGGCGTGGTTGATATCCATCATCGACATCTCCTTGCCGTCGGGATGGGAAAATTCCTTGATCGCCTGGACGATTTCCCGCACCCGCTCGACCCCTTCCATGCCCTGCCGGATGGCATTGGGTATTTCCTCAAGATAAAATTCAAGATCGGCCTTGGCGATCGCCTGGCGCAGGGACGCCAAAGGCTCCTGCTGCCACAGCGGCGCCGGCGCGTCCTTGTATAAGGCCAGGATTTCGCGCGCCAATGGTTGCAAGTCCGCTCCCGAATCGAGAAGAAAGCGCAAATTATCCCCGACATATTGGGTGGGAGTGTTGATTTCATGGGCGATGCCGCCGGCGAGAATGCCCAGCGATTCCATTTTTTGCGCCTGGCGCAGCTCGTGCTCCAGCTCGGCCCGCTCGGCTTCCGCCTCCCGACGCTTGGTGATGTCGCGGAACGTTGCGGAAAAATGCATCTCGGAGCCCATCTCCATCCACGAGATGGCGATCTCCATGGGAAAGGTCGAGCCATCCTTGCGCCGGCCTTCGGTCTCGTGGTGCCGGCCGATCAATTGCGAGGAGCCGGTCTCGATGAAGCTCTCGATCTCGTGGCGATAGTCGCCTTCCTTCGCCGCCACCAGAAGATCGAAGAAATGCATGCCGATGGCCTCGGTGATGGAATAGCCGAAAATACGCTCGGAAGCCCGGTTGAAGACGTCGATCACGCCCTTCTCGTCGAAACTGATGAGCGCGTCGGGGATCGAGTTGGTGAGCGCGCTAAGCCGCTGCTTGCTCGCCTGCAGCTCCGCCTGGCGGGCTTGCATCTGTTTCTTGGCCGCCGCCGTCTTTTTCAGCAGCGCCGAGACATCGCGAAAAACCATGAAGGTCACTGGCTTCTCATCGATGATCGTTTGATTGGCGGTCAGCTCGACCGGGACGGTCGAGCCGTCCGACCGGCGGAACAAGGCCTGGCAGCGCTCGCCGGCGGCGGTGCCGAGAACCCCCGCCGTCTTCATCTCGCGGCTGAAGGTGACGCCGTCGGGACAAGGCGCGAAGAGATCGGCGAAATGAACGGCGTTTGCCTTGCCGTCACGGCCATCGATGGCGCAGGCCGCGATATCGTTCCTGCCGATGACCATGCCGTCTTCATCGATGAGGAGGAAATAGGCCCCGAGCAGCGTGGTCACCGCATTCAACGCGGCGAAGCCCTCGTCGAGCTGTTGGACGGTGAGGGATAGCGCCGCCACCGCTTCATTCTCGCAGCATGGATTGGCCGATGTGCGAAGGGAGGACGGCGCCTGGGCCGCCGCTCCCGCCAATTCGCCTCGCATGACCTGACGCATTCATCTTTCTCTGTATTTCATCGCGCCTCGCGCGCCCCCACAGCGCGATCGCCGACGCAACGCGGCCACACCCCCATAGCGCCGATGACGAGAAAACCGCGCCTTCACCGGCAAGCCGCCCGCTTCAAGATCGATCCACGGGAAAGACACCCGTTTCCCGCGCATGGCCGGACGACTTCAACACCCCATCATTGCTAGGGGGATTCGGTTAAGATTTCGCTATCGCGCCGACCAGATGAGGGCCGCCCGGCAGGGCGGCAAAAGCTAAAGTTTTTGGCCGCTTTTTTATTGAAGGCGGGCGCAGGCGTCCTGGATGCGGGCGCAGGCATCGCGCAGGGTCTCGGTGGCGGTGGCGTAGGACACCCGGAAATAAGGGGAAAGCCCAAAAGCCTCGCCCTGCACCGCGGCGACCCCCACTTCATCCAGCAAATAGTCAACGACATCGCTGTCGCTGGCGATTTTGCGGCCCGCCGGCGTCGTCTTGCCAATGAGCCCGGCGCAGCTTGGATAGGCATAGAACGCCCCTTCCGGCACCCGGCAGTCAAGGCCCGGCGCCTCGCCCAGCATCGCCACCACCAGGTCGCGCCGCGCCTTGAAGGTGGCGACCCAGTCCTTGAGATAATCATGGGGGCCGGCCAAGGCGGCGATGGCCGCCGCCTGGCTGATGGAACAGGGGTTGGAGGTGGATTGCGACTGGACCTTGGCGATGCCCTTGATGAGGGCGGCCGGCCCGCCGGCAAAACCGATGCGCCAGCCGGTCATGGCGTAGGCCTTGGCGACCCCGTTCATGGTAAGGCAACGGGGGCGCAAGGCTGGCTCGACTTCGGCGGGGGTGGAAAATTCAAAGCCGTCGTAAACGATATGCTCGTAGATATCGTCGGCGAGCACCCAGACATCGGGATGGCGCAGCAGCACCTCGGTCAGCGCCTTGATTTCCGCCCGGCTATAGGCGGCGCCGGACGGGTTCGACGGCGAATTGAAGATAAGCCATTTGGTTTTGGGGCCAAGCGCCGCTTCTAACTGGTCCGGAGTCATCTTGAAGCCGCTGGCGATCGAGGTGGGGACGAATTTCGGCGTGCCGCCGGCAAGCAGGACGATATCGGGATAGCTGACCCAATAGGGCGTCGGGATCACCACCTCGTCGCCGGGGTCAATGCTGGCCATGATGGCGTTATAGATGGTGTGCTTGCCACCGCAGTTCACCGTGATTTCATCGGGCGCAAACTCAAGGCCGTTGTCGCGGCGGAACTTCTCGATGATCGCCGCTTTAAGGGCCGGCGTGCCATCGACCTCGGTGTATTTGGTCTCGCCCCGCCAGATGGCCTCCACCGCCGCCCTTTTGATGTGGTCGGGGGTGTCGAAGTCCGGCTCCCCCGCGCCAAGGCCGATGACGTCGCGCCCGGCGGCCTTGAGGGCCCGCGCCTTGGCGGTGACCGCCATGGTCGGCGAAGGCTTGATCCGGGCAAGGGCATGGGCAAGGACGGACATGGGCGGCTTTTCCCCAAAACAAAATCGCGCCGCATGGGCGCTGACGCGAACGATGGGCCATCGCCGCGCCGTTCGCCAAAGCACTGGTAATGAATGGAGGGGGCGCTGACAAGCCCTTGCCCGCGGGCACGGTCAACGCGGCCTCCATGCGCGTTTCGAAACGGTCTCTAAGCGCCGCCGCGCACGCTCACCACCTTGAAGGGATAGGCCTCGCCATCGGTTTCCCGAATGGTGACATATTCCCCCACTTTCAAGGGGTGGTTCTCGAGATGGAAAATGGGTTCATCGTCATCCTCCCCCGGCTCATAGGAAAAGGCCCATGCGCCGCGCCGGGTGTGAATGAGGTGGCCATGATCGTCGGGCGCGCCGGCCCAGAAGCGGGTGACCGTGCATGCCGTCTTGTTGGCGCGCCAGGCCTCAGCGTCGATCAACCCTTCGCCGGTCAGGGGAACATGCAGGATATAGCCGTGATTGGGGCTACCGGCCGGAAAATCCTTGGTGCGGCCCAACTCAAGACGGACATGGCTGATGCTCATGCGAAGGCCCTTCCCTCATGCCAATGGCGCTCATCGCTATGTTAAGGGCCCCATGGTGCGCTGAAGAATGATCTGGATCAAGCCATCATGGACGGCCGTGTCGGCGCAACGCCGGCGCTCCGTCCCTTGGCGAACAAGGGAACAGAGCGCGGTGGCGGTTGCGTCTTGAAAAGAGTATGACCAGTCGATCAGCGCCGCGCTGCGGCAATGGGGGGCTTGGCCTCGCCGTCCTCCGCCGGCACGCCGGCCGGCTCCAGCCCAAGCAGACGGCGCAGCACGTCGTTGGGCGATTGCGTGATGTGCTCCCGGGCAAATTCGATGAGGCGGTGCACATCATAATCGATTTCGATCGACCTGAAGGTCCGCATGGCTGTCCTTTACTTATATATCCTGCGCGTTACGCCACGCCTTGAACCTGGGGCGAGAATGGCGCAAACAAAGCCGGCCTTCCATTCAAAGACATGACAAATTCGTGAACAATTTTAGCCACCGCATGGCCGGGCGATAGCTTAAGGCTTCACCACGCCGTCAAGCCCCGGGGTGCCGGCGGGACAGAGGTCGGCCCGCCAGCGGCTGAGGCTGCTATAGGTCATCGCCATGGCCATGCCGGCCCGGGTCATCGTCATCTCGCCCTTTTGGGTGAGCAGCGTCGGGCTGACCGTGGTGGTCATCCGCCCTTGCATGCCGGGCTGGCAGGTCATGGTGAAGCCATAGCTGTCGCCATCCTGCGTGAAATCGGCAAAGCTGCATTGCTGGCTGGTCGCCTGGTTCATCGCCGTGATCCAGTCGCGCCAATCGCGCGCCGCTTCCTTCGGCGTGAGGCAGAAATCGGCCTCGATCGCCGGCATGGCGAGGGCCGAGCCGCCGGCCATGCCCATTTCAAGCCTGGTGCTCCACAGCCCCGGCTTGGGCTTGGCCGGCGCCGCCGCCACGGCGGTGGCGCCGAGCGCAAGAGCGACCCCGAGAGCGCCGGGGCAAAGGGAAAAAACGCTGCGCATCGGCCCATCTCCTTATCTTCAATTCCAGCGCAGCATAAACCGGCAATTGCGGCGTTCCTGGGACGAAACGGCCGTTGTGACGCTAGTGGTGCGATTCCAACAGATAGTTCCCATCTGTTGGAATCGC
>JBMOOS010000019.1:14267-70079 GCA_049324415.1 Pseudomonadota bacterium | reverse complement strand
TCCGCCCCAAACGGATGGATTTATCCGTTTGGGGCGGACCACTAGCCCCTTATATGCCCAAGGCCGGTCAAGGCATGGAAACGCCGCAAACAAGCCTCCCTCGATAAAGGGCCGTCCTATTCAACACGGCAATAGACTATTCTCAGGATGCGATCATGCCTCTAGAGTGCCAACCGGCAACGGCTTGAGAGAGAACGCGCGTGACCAATGATGCCCTTATCCTGAAAGGCAGCCTGTTCACGCAGGACTTTTTGACCGAGGCGATCAGGAAGACCCCGGAATATGAGTCCATCGACGCCGCGGCGCTTGAACCACTGAAAACCCGCCTTGCAAGCATCCTTGCCGATTTTCCGATCGTTGCCTGTCCCAACGAAAGCCAGACCGAGGATGACCTGATCTGGCCGGTGCTGGCGGAATTGGGATGGACGGCCTCGTTGCGCCAGCAAAATTTGGCGGCAAAGGGCCGCGACGATGTCCCCGACGGGCTGCTTTTCGCCGATGAAGATGCCAAAACGCGCGCAAACGCTTTTTCGGAAGAATGGAAGCGTTACGGCCTAGGTCTCGCCATCGTCGAATCAAAGCGCTGGGCGCGCCCGCTTGACCGGCGTTCCGGCAATCGCGGTGAACTATCGGCGCCATCGACGCAAATGCTGCGCTATTTGCGCCGGGTCGAAGACCTGTCAACCGGCGCTCTGCGCTGGGGCGTGCTCACCAACGGCCAAGGCTGGCGTCTCTATTACCAAGGGGCGCGGTCGGTTTCCGAACAATTCCTCGAGCTTGACTTGCCAGCCATTCTCGGCGTTCCGGGGCATGATGGCGGGCTTCTAGCCTTATCCCTGGACGCCCGTGATCATTGGCTGCGCGTGTTCTGGCTGATGTTTGGCCGCGACGCCTTTCTACCCTCGCCGGCGGACCGGCGCACCTTTCATCAACGGGCGCTTGAGGAAGGGCGCTTTTACGAGGAGCGGGTCGCCCGCAACATTTCCGACCTGGTGTTTTCCCGGGTGTTCCCGGAACTGGTGAGCGCCATCGCCGCCGCCGCGCCCGAGGCGGACTTTTCGGAGGTCCGCGACGGCGCACTGATCCTGCTCTATCGCCTTTTGTTCCTCCTCTACGCCGAGGACCGCGATCTCCTTCCCGTGCGCGACAAACGGTATGACGACTATGGCTTGCGCGATAAGGTGCGCGCGGAAATCGGCACGCGCAAGGACCGCAACGATGCTTTCTCCGCCGCGCAGGCGCGCTATTGGTCGGTGATCGACGATCTTTGCCGCGCGCTCGATGGCGGCGATGCCTCGATCGGCTTGCCGCCTTATAATGGCGGCCTGTTCGACGCCCAGCGCACGCCGATCCTCACCCGCGTGCGCATCCCCGACGCGGTGATGGCGGAGGTGATCGACGCCCTTTCCTTCGAGGTGATCGAGGGACGGCGCAAATATATCAATTATCGCGATCTCAGCGTCCAGCAATTGGGCTCGATCTACGAACGCCTCCTTGAATTCGAGGTCACGCGTGATAGCGATGGCGCCATCGCCGTCCGCCCCAACATTTTCGCGCGCAAATCGTCCGGCAGCTATTATACGCCCGACGAATTGGTCGACCTTATCCTTAGGGAAACCCTGGAGCCGCTGATCACCGAGCGCTTGACCGCCTTTCATGCGCGCGCTGGACAGCTTGCCACCGACAAACGGCCAGCGGAGAATCGTTTGAGCGTTTTGCAACGCCTCGACCCCGCCGAGGCGCTGTTGACGTTGCGCATCTGCGACCCCGCCATGGGCTCGGGCCATTTTCTGGTGAGCCTTGTCGATTATCTCGCTGACCAGGTCATCGCCGCCATGGCCGAGGCCGAGGCGGCGGTGGACTGGGCGGACTATGTCTCCCCCCTGGCGCAGCGCATCGATGCCATCCGCGCCACCATCCTGCATAACGCCGAGGACAAGGGCTGGACCATCGACCCGGAACAGCTCGACGACCGCCATATCATCCGCCGCATGGTCCTCAAGCGCTGCGTCTATGGCGTTGATAAGAACGCCATGGCCGTGGAACTGGCCAAGGTCTCGCTGTGGCTGCACACCTTCACCGTGGGCGCGCCGCTTTCCTTCCTCGACCATCACCTGCGCCACGGCAACAGCCTGTTTGGCGGCTGGGTGCGGGCCGCCATGGACCGCCTGGCGGCGCGCGGCGCGCTTTTGTCCCACGACAGCCTGCAAAAGGCGAAAAGCGCCGCCACCACCATGCACATGATCGAAGGGCTGACCGACGCGGAGATCGCCGAAGCCCATCGCTCGGCCGAGATGTTCGCCGGCGTCGAGGCCATGACCGCGCCGCTCAACGCCTTTCTGTCCTTGATCCATGCCCTCGACTGGCTGGCGCTCAAGGACAAGGCCGATCGCGCCGCCGTCAATGCCTGGCTCGACAATCAATATGGCGACCCGGTCGAAGTGGCGCGCGGCGCCCTTGCCCTGCCGCCGGACGCGCCCTTCGCCGCTATCTTGGCGCGCGCCAAGGCGCTGATCGAGGAGGAAGCGTTTTTCAACTGGCAGGCCGCCTTTCCCGGCGTCTGGTCGAATTGGGAAAGCGCGGAACTTGTCGGTGGCTTTGACGCCATCGTTGGCAATCCGCCCTGGGACCGCATCAAGCTGCAGGAGGTGGAATGGTTCGCCGCCCGGCGGCGTGAAATTGCCCTAGCCCAGCGGGCGAGCGAGCGCAAGGGCATGATCGCCGCGCTCAAGAAAGCCGGCGACCCCCTCTACGCCGACTATGAAAAGGCGGCGGCGCGGGCCGAGGCCACCGCCCGCATGGCGCGCGGGGGCGGCGATTATCCGCTTCTCTCCAGCGGCGACATCAATCTTTACGCGCTGTTCGTCGAGCGGGCGATGGCACTGGTCAAACCCGAGGGCATGGTGGGGCTCTTGACGCCCTCGGGCGTTGCCTCCGACAAGACCGCGTCGACCTTTTTCCAGGGCATCGCCACCACCGGGCGGCTGAAGGCGCTCTATGATTTTGAGAACAGGCGCACCCGTTTCGGTGAGACGCCCTTTTTCCCCGATGTGGACAGCCGCTTCAAATTCTGCGCTTTTGTCGCAGGGGGAAAATCGCGGCGGATCGACGAAGCGCGGTGTGCGTTTTTCCTGCAAGACGTGGCCGAGATCGCCGATCCCGACCGCTGCTTTCCCTTGACGGCGGCGGATTTCGCCCGGGTCAACCCCAACACCGGCACCGCGCCCATCTTCCGCACCCGCCGCGACGCGGAACTGACCGCCGCCATCTATCGCCGCCTGCCGGTATTGGTCGACCGCTCCGGCGAGGCCGAGGTCAAGGCCTGGCCGGTCAAATACGCGACCATGTTTCACATGACCAATGACAGCGGCTTGTTCCGCACCCGCGCCGAGCTCGAGGAACAGGAAGGCGCCTGGCCCGTCGGCGACAACCGCTGGCAAAGCAAGCAGGGCGAATGGCTGCCGCTTTACGAGGGCAAGATGGTGCAAGCCTTCGATCACCGCGCCGCCAGCGTCGTTGTCAACCCGGAAAACCAGCATCGGCCAGCCCAACCGGAACCGGCGACGTTGGAACAACATGCGGACCCCGCATGGCTGCCCGACCCGCAATTTTGGGTTCGTGCCGAAGACATTGCGCTCAAAGGCAAATGGCGTCTCGGGATCAAGCATGTAACCGCAGCAACAAACGTGCGCTCGATGATTGCGGGCGTCATTCCCGAAAGTGGGGCAGGAAATTCCTTGCCCATAATTGATTTAGACGCTGACGCTCTAACGGCTCCATTCTTGCTGGGAAATTTGAACTCGATCCCCTTTGACTTCGTACTACGACAAAAGGTGCAGGGCCAAAACCTCAACTGGTACATCGTCGAGCAACTCCCGATCGTCCCACTAGCCGCCTATGACGCGGTGCGCTTCGGCCCCAAGACGGCGGGCGAGATCGTGCGCGCGGCGGTGTTGGAACTCACCTACACTGCCCATGACATGGCGCCCTTTGCCCGCGACATGGGCCATGTCGACGAGGCCGGCGCGGTCAAGCCGCCCTTTGGCTGGGACGAGGACCGGCGGCTGCGTCTGCGCGCCAAGCTCGACGCCGTCTATTTCCACCTCTATGGCGTCACCGACCGCGACGATGTGCGCTATATCTATTCCACCTTTCCCATCGTCGAGCGTGAGGAAACCGCCCGGCACGGCCGTTATCTCAGCCGCGATCTGTGCCTTGCCTATGTAAACGCCCTTGCCGCCGGCCAGCCCGACGCCGCCATCACCCTTTGAACGCCAGCCGGCCAATCTTCCATCACCGCGTTATTGCCCGCCCCAAGAGGTCATTTCTTTTCCATGCCGCCTTTGCCGCTATGGGCTTTTGTCGAGCGGCCATGCACATTCTTGCCTTCCCACCCCTTTGCCCGGCTCTCTAATATCCCCCTTGATATCCATTGACAGGCGGCGCGCTCTGGCATAGAACAAAAAAAGAACATCAAAAGAGACCACGCCCTACGTGGCATTTTTTGACTGCCCCCCTTTTCCCAAGTTTAGGAGGATCCACCATGATCGGCTATGTCACCCTGGGGACAAATAAATTCAATGAAGCCGCGGCGTTTTACGACGCCCTTCTCGCCATTGTCGGCGCCAAGCGCGGGATGGAGATGGAGAACCATTTCATCGCCTGGGGGAGCGCCCCCAACGCGCCGATGCTGTCCATCATCAAGCCCTATGACGGCAAGGCGGCAAGCGTTGGCAATGGCGTCATGGTGGCGCTGCATTGCCCTTCGAAGGACCTCGTTAAAAAGGTCCACGCCAAGGCGCTGGAGCTCGGCGGCAAGGACGAAGGCGCTCCCGGCCCGCGCGGCGATGGCGGCTTTTACGCCGGCTATTTCCGCGACCTTGATGGCAATAAGCTGAACGCTTTTTGCATGGGCGGCTAAAACCCAAAATAATGCCGATAGCGCCTGGTGCGATTCCAACAGATGGGAACCATCTGTTGGAATCGCACCACTAGACCCCTACCCCCGCGCGAACTTCTTATAGGTGATGCGGTGTGGGCGCGCCGCCTCCGCCCCCAGGCGGCGCAGGCGGTCGGCCTCATAGTCGGCGAAATTGCCCTCGAACCATTCCACATGGCTGTCGCCCTCGAAAGCCAGGATATGGGTGGCCAGGCGATCGAGGAAAAAGCGGTCGTGGCTGATCACCACCGCGCAGCCGGCGAAATTCTCCAGCGCCTCCTCGAGCGCCCGCAAGGTCTCCACGTCCAAGTCGTTGGTCGGCTCGTCGAGGAGAAGGACATTGGCCCCCTTGGCCATCATCTTGGCGATATGGACGCGGTTGCGCTCGCCGCCGGAAAGCTGGCCCACCTTCTTCTGCTGGTCCGGCCCCTTAAAGCCGAAGGAGGAGACATAGGCCCTGGTGGGCACCTGGTGCTTGCCGAAATAGAACATGTCGGCTTTCCCGGAGATTTCCTCCCAGACATTGGCGTTGGCGTCGAGGGCGTCGCGCGACTGGTCGACATAGGCGAGCTCCACCGTGTCGCCAATGCGCAAATCCCCGGCATCGGGCGCCACCGCGCCGGTGATGAGGCGGAACAAGGTGGTCTTGCCCGCGCCATTGGGGCCGATGACGCCGACGATGCCGCCCGGCGGCAGGCGAAAGTTCAAGTCCTCGAACAGCAGGCGCTCGCCATAGCCCTTGGCAAGGCCCTGCGCTTCGATCACCAGGTCGCCAAGCCGCGTGGTCGGTTGCTGGATCAGGATCTGCGCCTTGCCCGGCGCCCGGCTGGCTTGCGCCTGGACCAGTTCGTCGAAGGCCTTGATGCGCGACTTCGACTTGGCTTGGCGCGCCTTGGGCGAGGAGCGGATCCATTCCAGCTCGCGGGCGATCGCTTTTTGCCGCGCTTCCTCGACCCGCTCCTCGATGACGAGGCGCTTTTGCTTGGCTTCGAGCCAGGCGGAATAATTGCCCTCGAAGGGAATGCCGCGGCCGCGGTCCAGCTCCAGCACCCAGCCCACCACATTGTCGAGGAAATAGCGGTCGTGGGTCACCAGCATGACGGTGCCCTTATAGTCCTGAAGATGCTTTTCCAGCCAGGCGACGGATTCGGCGTCGAGGTGGTTGGTCGGCTCGTCCAGCATCAAGATGTCGGGCTGCTCGAGAAGCAGCCGGCACAGGGCGACGCGCCGGCGCTCGCCGCCGGAAAGGGACGCGACCTCGGCCTCCCCCGGTGGGCAGCGCAGCGCCTCCATGGCGATCTCCACATGGTTGTCGAGCTCCCACAGGCTGGCGGCGTCGATCTGGTCCTGGAGCGCCGCCATTTCCTCGGCATTCTCGTCCGACCAGTTGGCGGCGAGTTCGTTATAGCGATCAAGGATCGCCTGTTTTTCCGCCACCCCCTCCATGACATTGCCGCGCACGTCCCTTGTCGGGTCGAGGACCGGCTCCTGGGGCAGATAGCCGACCCGCACCCCTTCGGCCGCCCAGGCTTCGCCGGTGAACTCGGTGTCGAGGCCGGCCATGATCTTCATCAAAGTGGACTTGCCCGCCCCATTGGGGCCGATGATGGCGATCTTGGCTCCGGGCAGGAAGCTGAGGGTGATGCCGGAAAGCACCTGCTTGCCGCCGGGATAGGCCTTGGCGAGGTCCTTCATGACATAGACATAGTGATAGGAAGCCATATTGACGCGAATGTCCCATATTGCCGATTCGATGTGGCCGCTGACATAAGCGCTTGCGCGCCATAAGGCAATCTTGCGCGCAAGTAAGAGGCGATGAATTGTCGAGGGGCTGGAGGCTGGGCTAGGATCGGCCATTGCTTTCAGCGCTTCGGAGGCCTATGGACAGCGCCGCCCTCGACATCGCTATCACCATCGGCCTTACCATCGCCGTGTTCTACGGCTTCATCCGCGAGCGGCTGCCGGCCGATGTCATCGCCATGCTCGCCTTCGCCACCCTCCTTGCAACCGGGGTGCTGGACAGCCGTCAAGCCCTCGCCGTCTTCGCCAACCCGGGCGCGATCACCGTCGCCGCCATGTTCGTCCTCTCCGCCGCGCTGGAGCGCACCGGGGTGATCGAAGCCATGGGCCTGTGGGTCGGGCGGATGGCCGGCGCCTCGCCAACGCAAGCCATGCTCGCCTTGATGGCAGCGGTGATCGGCCTTTCCGCCTTCATCAACAATACCCCCGTCGTCGTCATCCTGACGCCGGTGACGATCGCCCTTGCCCGCACCCTTAAAATCAGCGCCTCGCGCCTTCTCATCCCCCTTTCTTTCGCTTCGATCTTCGGCGGCACCATGACCATGATCGGCACTTCGACCAACATCCTGGTGGACGGCGTCGCCCGCGGCCACGGCCTGCCGCCTTTCGCCATGTTCGAGATCAGCGGCCTTGGCGCCGCCGTCGCCGCCATCGGCACGCTATACATGCTCATCGTCGGGCGCTGGCTACTGCCCGACCGGGAAACCCTCGCCAGCCTTGTCGATCTGCGCCGGGGGCGCAAATTCCTCACCGAGGCGATGGTGCCCGAAAGCTCGCCCTTCATCGGCAAGACGCTTGGCGAAAGCGGCATCGCCAAGGCCTGGCGGGCGCGCATCATCGACGTCATCCGGGCCAATCAGTCGCTGCGCCTCGAGCTTGAAGCAGTGCGGCTGGAAGCCGGGGACCGCCTTGTCCTGCGGGCGGAAGCCGGCAATGTCCTGGGCTTGCATGCCGGCGGCAAGGTGGCCTTCGACCCTGCGCTTGACGCGGCGGTGGCGCCCATCGCCAGCCAGGAAACCGTCATCATGGAAGGGATCGTCGGGCCCCAGTCGCGCTTTGTCGGCATGCTGGCCTCGGACTTGAGCCTGCGCCGGCTTTATGGGGTTTATGTGCTGGCGATCCACCGCCGCAGCGAGAATCTGCGGCGCAATTTCGCCGAGGTGCGGCTCGATTTCGGCGACACCCTGTTGCTCGAAGGCCCGCCCAAGGGCCTTGCCGCCCTGTTCGACCGGGGCGACCTCATCAACCTCACGCAACCCTTTGAAAAGCCCTATCGCCGGGCCAAGGCGCCCATCGCCATCTTGGCCATCCTCGGCGTCATGGGGCTTGCCGCCTTCGATGTCCTTCCCATCGCCGCCCTTGCCCTCATCGCCGCCAGCGCCGTCATCGCCCTGCGCTGCGTCGAGGCCGAGGAAGCCTATCGCGCCATCGAGTGGCGTATCCTCATCCTCATTTTCGGCATGCTCGCCCTGGGGCAAGCCATGGAAAGCACCGGGGCGGCGCGGCTTTTCGCGGAAATGGTGGCAAGCTATCTCGCGCCCTTCGGCCCCCTGCTCGTCCTGTCGCTGGTCTATTTCATCACCTCGATGCTCACCGAAGTGATGAGCAACAACGCCGCCGCCATCCTTATCACCCCGATCGCCATCAGCCTTGCCGAGCAGATGGGGGTCGACGCCCGCCCCTTCGTCGTCGCCGTGATGTTCGCCGCCTCGGCGAGCTTTGCCACCCCCATCGGCTATCAGACCAACACCTTCGTCTATAACGCCGGCGGCTATAAGTTCATGGACTTCGTGCGCGTCGGCCTGCCGCTCAACATTGTGCTGTGGCTGGCCTCGACCTTTCTCATCCCCTTGTTCTGGCCCCTGTGACAGGGTAAATCAGCCCTGGCTTGGCGCCCCTGCCGCCTTTAAGATCGCCGTCCCGCGTTGCTTCAAGACATCAGTGTGCGTCAAAAAGGCAAGTCTCTCCATGTTTCGCATCCCCCCCTTCATCATCCCCGCCCTTATCTCGATGCTGGCCCTTGCCATGCCCCACAGGGCGCGCGGCGCTGACATCGCCCCGCCGGTCCGCGCCACCGCCGAGGCGCTCATCGACCAAGCGCTGGCAAGCACGCTTGCCTATGAGCTTCTGGAATCCCTCACCACCGAGGTGGGCCCGCGCCTTGCCGGCTCGGCCAATGACGCCCGCGCCGTTGCCTGGGCAATGGCGAATTTGCAAAACCTGGGGTTCGACCGCGTCTGGAGCGAGCCGGTCGCCGTCACCGCCTGGGCGCGCGGCGCGGAAAGCGCCGCCATCATCGCCCCTTTTCCCCAGGCCCTGGCGGTGACCGCGTTGGGCGGCAGCATCGCCACCCCCGCCGCGGGTCTGGAAGCGGAGGTCGTTTCCTTCCTCGATGTCGTTGACCTGGCGGCCGCCGACCCCGCCGAGGTCGCTGGCAAAATCGTCTATCTGGGCAAAAGGATGAGCCGCGCCCAGGACGGCTCGGGCTATGGCCCGACCGTTGTCAACCGGCGCGACGGGGCGAGCCTTGCCGCCAGGCTGGGAGCGCGGGCGCTCGTCATCCGCTCGGTGGGCACCGATGGCAACCGCCTGCCCCATACCGGCCTTTTGCGCTATGACGAAAAGAGGGGCAAAATCCCCGCCGCGGCGCTCGCCAATCCCGACGCCGATCTTCTCGAGGCGGTGCTGGCGCGCGGCCAGCCGGTGCGCCTTAAACTTACCCTGGCGCCGCGCGACCTTGGTCCGGCGACCAGCCACAACGTCATCGCCGAGATCAGCGGGCGCGCCCGGCCTGAGGACATCGTCCTCATCGGCGCCCACCTCGATAGCTGGGACCTTGGCACCGGCGCCATCGACGACGGCGCCGGGGTCGCCATCACCGTGGCGGCGGCCAAGCTCATCGCCGACCTTCCCGCCAGCCAGCGCCCGGCGCGCAGCTTGCGCCTCGTTCTCTTCGCCGCCGAGGAAACCGGCCTTTTCGGCGCTAGGGCCTATGCCGAGGCGCATCACGACACGCTGAGCCATCATGTGCTGGCCTGGGAGTCCGATTTTGGCGCCGGGCGGGTGTGGCAGATACAGGCGGGGGTTGGCAGCGGCGCGCTCGATGGGGTGAAGGCGATGGCCCGCCTCCTCATTCCGCTGGGCATCGACTATGGCGGCGAAGGCGGCCATGGCGGCCCCGATATCGGCCCCTTGCGCGCGGCCGGGGTTCCCACCCTCACCCTGGCCCAGGACGGCACCGACTATTTCGACCTCCACCACACGGCGAACGACACTTTCGACAAGGTGGACCCGGCGGTGCTGGCGCAAAACGTCGCCGCCCATGCCGCCATGGCCTATCTTGCCACCATGGCGGACACCGACTTTCGTGCCGAGGCGCCCTGAGCCATGGCCACGCAAGCCTCGAAAAAAGCGGTCTATGCCGCTCTTGCCGCCAATTTCGGCATCGCCGTCACCAAATTCTTCGCCGCCGCCTATACCGGTTCCTCCGCCATGCTTTCGGAAGGGGTTCATTCCGTCGTCGATACCGGCAACCAGGCCCTGCTGCTATGGGGCATGAAGCGGGCCGAACGGCCGGCGGACACGCGCCACCCCTTCGGCTATGGGCGCGAGGTCTATTTCTGGGCCTTCGTCGTCGCCATCATGCTGTTCGCCATCGGCGCCGGGGTGGCGCTTTATGAGGGCATTCAGAAAATCCAGGCCCCTCATCCGGTGGAAAACGCCTATGTCAACTATATCGTCCTTGGCATCGCCATCGTTCTTGAAAGCGGCTCCTGGTGGGTGGCGTTCAAGGAGTTCCGCGCCCGCAAAGGGGTAAAAAGCTGGTGGCGCGCGGTGCGCGAGGACAAGGACCCCGTTATCTTCACCGTGCTTTTCGAGGACACCGGCGCGCTTCTGGGCCTTGCCATCGCGCTCGTTGGCATAGGCTTGGGCGAGCTGTACGCCCTTCCCGTCCTCGACGGCGTCGCCTCGGTCATCATCGGCCTTTTGCTCGCCACCGCATCGGTCATCCTGGCGGTGGAGACCAAGGGCCTTCTCATCGGCGAGGCGGCGACCCCGGAACTCAACGAGGAAGTCAAACAAATGGTCGCGGCGACGCCCGGCGTCACCGCCATCAACGAAGTCCTCACCATGCACATGGGGCCCGCCGATATCCTGCTTAACGTCAGCTTCTCCTTCGCCGACGCCTTGACCGCCGAGGTGGTGGAAGCCACCGTCAGCGAACTGGAAGGCCGCATCAAGACCCGCTTTCCCGCCATAAAAAGGGTGTTTCTCGAAGTCCAGTCGCGCGCCGGCCACCTCGGCAATCTGGGACGCGCTCCGGTTTAAGGCGTCAGCCGCCCTCATCGCCCATTGCTGACAGCCTTGTGAACGCCTTTCCCTTCACGTGGCGGGGATTTCGGATATAGGATGAAGCTTCCGGACAATAAGCAGGATAATCCCATGACACGGCCTTGGCGCCATTTCCTGTTCCTCCTCCCGCTCGTCCTTGGCATGGGCGGCGCCGTTGCCGGGGAGCCTCTCATCCTCACGCCAGAGGATGCCCTGGCCCGAGTCAAGGCCGGCGACCTCACTTTGATCGACGTGCGCCGGCCCGATGAATGGCAGGCGACCGGCATGCCGCAAGGCTCTGTCGGCGTGACATGGGACGCGCAGGCCGTTGACGGATTCATCGCCCAGGTCGAGGCCTTGGCCAAGGGCGACAAAACAGCGCCCCTTGCCGTCATCTGCCGCTCCGGCAATCGCTCCGCCCGCGCCCAGGCCGCCCTTGCCGCCGCGGGTTTTACAAACGTTTACGATGTTTCCACCGGAGTGGTGGGCGCGCCGCCGGAAAACGGCTGGATCGGCCGTGGCCTTCCCGTGACCATGCCAGGCCAAGAGGATTAGACCCTGGCCAAGTCCTCAAGCGCCTTGCCGCTGAGCCGATAGACCGTCCAGTCGTCCATCGCCTGGGCGCCGAGCGCTTGATAAAAACCGATGGCTTGCGCGTTCCAGTCGAGCACCCACCATTCGAGGCGGCCGCAATCGCGCTCAAGGGCAATCTCGGCCAGGCGCTTGAGGAGGACGCGGCCGACACCGGCGCCGCGATAGGGCGGCCGCACGAAAAGATCCTCAAGATAGATCCCGGGCTTGCCCAGAAAGGTCGAATAATTGTGGAAAAACAGCGCAAAGCCAACGCTCGCCCCGGCCTGCTCGGCCAGCAGGACCTCGGCATAGGCGCGGGGGCCGAAAAGCGTGCGGCGCAAGCCGGCCTCGCTCGCCACCACGTCATCGCCCAGGCGCTCATAGGCGGCAAGGGCGCGGATGAAGTCAAGGATGAGGGGAACATCCGCCTCGGCCGCGAAACGGACGGTGGTCACGCTGCGAACACCTTGGCCATCAGCGCTTCCAGCGCTTCGCGGTCGATGGCGTCGAAGGCGGCGAATTGGGTCGAATCGATGTCCAATATCGCAATCAGCGCGCCCGCCTTATCGAAGACCGGCACGACAATCTCGGAATTCGACCGGCTGTCGCAGGCGATATGGCCGGGAAAAGCGTGCACGTCGCTGACCACTTGCGTCTCGCCCGCCGCCGCCGCTGTCCCGCAAACCCCTTTGCCAAAGGGAATGCGCAAGCAGCCCAGCGTGCCCTGATAGGGACCGATGACGAGTTCGTCGGGCTTTTCGGGATCGACCAGGTAAAAGCCGGTCCAGAAGAAGCGGTCAAAACCCTGGTGCAGCAGGCAGACAACGCTCGCCATGCGGGCGATGCGGTTGGCCTCGCCAGCGACGACCGCGAGGATCTCCCCCTCCAATGCATCATAACGAGCACGCTTGGCGTCCCGCTCGGTCGCCTCATGGCCTTGGTCCAAATGCCGCGCGCCGACCATGGCTTTCCTTGCGTCAAAAAGACAAACTCTGGGCGTCAAAAAGACAAACTCTGGTGGGCCCGGAGGGACTCGAACCCCCAGCCAAACCGTTATGAGCGGTCCGCTCTAACCATTGAGCTACGGGCCCGCTGGTGGCCATAGCAGGAAAGCCGCGCCCGGAAAAGCCAAAGCCTCTGTTTTTCGCCGCATCTCATAAATGGCAGCTCCGCGCCGCCGCCGGGCTGTCGTGGCAATCCTCGCGCTCCACTTCGACCGTCGTATGGGCAAGGCCATAGCGCGCCTCGAGACGCTGCTTGATCGCCGGCACCGCCTCGGCGGCGGAAACCTCGCGGGCAAGGCGGACATGCAGGGTCATCAACGCCCGGTCGTGGCTGAGCGCCCACGCGTGCAGGTGATGGACGTCCCTCACCCCCGGCACCGTGCGCATCAGGTCGGCGCGAATCGCCTCGACGTTGATGTCGGACGGCACCCCTTCAAGGAGGATGTGGCTCGACTCGCGGACCAGGCGCATCGCGCCATAGACAAGAATGACCGCCACCGCCGCCGACAAGATGGGGTCGATCAGCATCCAGCCGGTGGTCATGATGACGATGCCGGCGGCGGTCGCGGCGATCGAGCCTAGCAGGTCCCCCAGGATATGGAGCTTGGCCCCCTGATGTTGAGATTGTCGCCGTCGGCGCCGTGCAGCATGGCATAGGCGGCGATGTTGACGGCCAGCCCGGCAAAACCGATGACGGTGACCGGCAGGCCCATGACCTCGGGGGGATGGGCGATGCGCTCCACCATCTCCTTGACCAGCCAGCCGACGACCGCGAAAAGGGCGAGGCCGTTGACGAAGGCGATGAGGACCTGCATGCGGTGAAAGCCGAAGGTGCGCTTGGCATCCGCCGGCAGGCGGGCGATGCGGATGCCGAACCAGGCAAGGCCCAAGGCGGCGACGTCGGTCGCCATATGGGCGGCATCGGCGAGCAGCGCCAGCGAGCCGGAAATGACGGCGCCCGCGACTTCAACCGCCAACAACGACAAGGTCAGCAGCGCCGCCCAGCCGACCCTCTGTTCGTCGCCGGCATGGCCATGGAAATGGTGATGGCGGGCATGGTGGGCATGATCTGAAACGGCTTCCTGCGCGCAGCCACACTCATGGCCATGCTCTGAACTGCTATTGTGAGCGTTCATCAATCGGGCATCCCGCTGTCCCTATCTTTTCCTTCTTAGGCCCCTCGCCGACCATGCGCAATGCTTGGCCTCGCCGTCCCAGGACAAGGGCTTGCGCGCTGGCGCCAAGCGGCCCACACTGCCGGCCGGCAAACCAGCCAGGGAAGGAAAAAACCATGGTGCAAATCCGCAAATCGGGGTGGACCATTCTGGCCATGAGCCTTGCCGCCGCCTGTCTTACCAACATTGCCACGGCGGCCGAGGTGCAGGTGCTGCGCGCCGGCCGTTATCTCGACGTCAACACCGGGCGGCTCGTCGCGCCGGCCAATATCGTCATCGCCGCGGACGGCCGGATCGCCGCCGTCAACCCGGCGACGCTGCCCGCCGAGGCGCCGCGCATCGATTTGGGGGAGCGCACCCTGCTGCCGGGACTGATGGACGCCCACACCCACCTCACCTATGAAGTGGGGCCCGATTTCGTCAATACCCCCGTCAAGGAAACCGCCGCCGACCTTGCCTTGCGCGGCGCCGAGATGGCACGTAAGACGCTTCGCGCCGGCTTCACCACGGTGCGCGACGTGGGCTCCATGGGCTTTGCCGATATCGCCCTTAAAAAGGCGATAGACAAAGGCCGCATCGAAGGGCCGCGCATCATCCCCGCCGGCCATGCCCTGGGCATCACCGGCGGCCATTGCGACGCCACCGGCTTTGCCCCCGGCGTTGCGGAAGGGGATTTTCGCAGTGGCGTGGCCGACGGCGCCGATGAAGTGGTCAAGGCGGTGCGCTATCAGATCAAGCATGGCGCCAAGGTGATCAAGATTTGCGCCACCGCCGGCGTTCTTTCCTTTGAAGGCACGGTGGGCGCGCAGCAGTATAGCGTCGCGGAAATGCACGCCGCGGTCATGGAAGCGAAGCGTCACGGCATGAAGGTCGCCGCCCACGCCCATGGCGCGCAAGGCATCATCGCCGCGAGCGAGGCGGGCGTCGCCTCGATCGAGCATGCTTCCATCATCACCGATGAGGCGGCCAAGGTCTTGCGCAAAAATCGCACCTGGGTGGTGCCGACGCTTTATCTTTCGCGCGCCATCGATTGGGACAGCCTGCCGCCGCTGCTCGCCGCCAAGGGACGCGAAGTCTCGCCGATCGCCGATGAAAGCTTCCAAAGGGCGCTGCGCCAAGGGCTCAAAATCGCCTTCGGCACCGACGCC
This sequence comes from Pseudomonadota bacterium, assembly GCA_049324415.1. GTDB lineage: Bacteria > Pseudomonadota > Alphaproteobacteria > Sphingomonadales > CAKZYD01 > JBMOOS01. Next base: position 55,108 of record JBMOOS010000019.1, on the reverse strand, counting down.
GCGGTCTACCCCCATGGCGACAACGCCAAGGAATTCGCCGTGCGGGTCAAGCTCGGCCAGTCGCCCCTTGAAGCGATCCGCTCGGCCACCCTTTATACCGCGGCGCTTTTCGACACGCCCGACCGCGGCGCCATCGCCCCCGGCCTCCTTGCCGATCTCATCGCCGTCGATGGCGACCCCCTTGCCGACATCACCGTTCTGCAGCAGGTCGCCTTCGTGATGAAGGGGGGGATCGTTGTCAAGCGTCCCGCGCCGTAGGTCCGGTCAGCCGGCCTTCATTGCTCCCCCTCGGCAACCCCGACAAAGGCAAAATCGCTGTTCGCCAGGTCTATTTTCATCTTCACATCGATGAAAACCAGCGTCGTCAAATCGAAATCAAAGGCAAAGCCGGTCGGCAAAACAATGCCATCGGGCCCTTGGGGCGCGAAGGCGTAAGTAACGTCAAGCGCACGCACCTTGGCAAGGAGGGTGGTGCCGCTGGGCTTTTTAAGATGAAAGCGCACCTGCGAGACAAAGGGCTGCGCGGCCTTCCTTACCGTCACCGTGCCTTCCAGCTCCTCGCCCATGTCGCTGCCCGCGATGGTGATGTCGCCAAAGCTGAAATCGTCCCCCTCCTTGCCGGGCAGCACGCGATAGACCGCCTTGTCGGCGTCTTCACGGACAAGCTTGGTCCCGCCCTTCACGAAACGCCGGACCTCGCTATAGGAGGGCAAGTCCATGTCATCGGCTTCCGATTTCGCGTCATCGATTTTTTTCTTGTCGGTGAGGGGCTTGCCGTCCTTGTCCAGGATCTGCAGGACTTCATAGCGCTGGCCCTCGGGCTGTGCAGGGTCGAAGCGACGCACCACCGTCACCGCCTCTTCATCCATGACCGCGATGTTCATTTTTTGGGTATAGGCCCAACCTTGTGCCTTATGCCGGTCAAGGTCGGCCAAGGCAGCGGCCAAGGGATCGGCGGCGTGGGTTGGTCCAGCAACGCTCAAAACAAACGCAGCGGCAAGCGGCATGATGGAAGCAAGACGGCGCATGGTCTCCCCCTTTTGTGCAGCCCTTAATATCGATCATATATATATTTATACGATATATAAGAACCGACGCCTTGGCAAGCCCCCTCCCGCGGGCCGCTCAATGTGCCTTTCCATCGCCCCGCGGCACGGGCGCCGGCAGGACGCGCGTTTGATAAAGATAGATTTTATCGCCAAAGGGCGAGGCATCGTCATTGCCGGCATTGGCGGCGACGGAAAAGACGATGGGGCCTTGCACTGTCTTGGGGGCGATCCATTCAACGCTCCAATGGGTGACATTGAGGCCCAAGGGCGTTGCTCCGGCAAGGGTCGAGCGGGCGCCCTCGGGCCCCACTTCGACGCGGCCATCCCCGGCATGCAAGACGCCCAGGACTTTGCCCTTTTCATCACTGACCCTTAATTGAAAGCCAGCACGCACCATGGGCGCGCGCAACACCACCATCAATTGGTAACGCCCCTCTGGCGTCACCAAGGTGGGAAGGCCGTTGACGCCCAACGCTGGAACGTTTCTTAGCGGCGGGGCGTCGAAATGGCAGGCGGTGCAATCGGCGCCGGCCGGCGCGCCAATCAAACGATTGGCCGCCTCCGCGGCCGGCGCGCCGGCATGGCCCCAAGGCGCGCCGCCGGGGTTGGCGCGCGCCGCCCCGGCAGCGCTTAACAGGATGAGCAAGGGCATGATCGCCTTCATTCGGCCGGGGCGACTTGCACGACCTGCGCGGTGCCGATGGTGCCGGCGTCGGTGCCGAACCAGATACGGCCGGTCTTGGCGTCATAGGCCATGTGGCGGATGGCGCCGGCGCCGGAGGGGATGGGGGTCATGCTGAAAAAAGCCTTGGCTTCGGGGTCGAACCCCACCAGGAGGTTGGGCGCGGGGCCGGTCTCCACCGCCCACACCCGGTCCCTGCCGTCAACCGCCATGCCATAGGGCCGCGCCGCCGCGCCCGAGGGCATCGGCCATTCCGCAATCCCGCCGCTTGCCGGGTCGAGCGCGCCCAGATAGCCCCCGGCATAGTCCACATACCAGACCACGCCGTCGCTGGTGACGCCGATCCGGCGCGGCCGGGCGTCCGCGCGCGGCAAGGGGTGTTCGCTAAGGGCAAGCGTTGCCGGATCGATGCGGGCGAGCTTATGGGTGCCGAACAGCGCCACCCAGACCATGCCATCGGGGGCGATGGCGATGCCATAGGGCCGGGCGGCCGGCGTCGGCACCGCGAGAAGATCGATTTTTTCGCTCGCCATGGCAAGTCGGCCAATGACATTGCCGCCCTGCACGGTGAACCAGATATGCCCCTTGCCATCGAAGACGAGGGTATGGGGGTCGCGCGCCGCCCGGTCGGGCATGGCGATGGCGCGAATTTTCCAGTCGGCGCCAATGCGCCCGATATGGGCACCGCGGTTGCCGGCATACCAGAGGATGCCATCATCCCCGACGATGACATTGTGCGGCCCCGTGCCGGCGGCAAGATCGATTTTGGCAAAGCCTCCCGTGCCCGGGTCCAGCGCCGCCACATAGTCGCCCTGCTGGCCGACGAACCAGATGCGGCCATCGGGACCGATGGCGGGGTCACGCGGCCGGCTTTTTGCCCAGGGCACTGTCCATTCCTTGACGGTGACGCTGGTATTGGGCGCTCCATTGGCGGTCTCATGCCCCGCCGCCGTTAAAGGTCCGATGGGGACAAGCAAAAGCGCAGCTGTAATTAAAAGTATTAGGCGCATGACCTTTCCCCCTTTATATGGCGGGCTATTGAAGGATTGTGCCGCCTTTACGCCGCCAGCGCAATGTGCGCAAAGCTGGTAAAGTGGGAGGTTCTTAGAGGCGTCCGGCTGCCCCGCCATCACCATCTCCATCCTCGCCATGAAGAAAGTGAATCAGCCCATCTGCCCAAACACCAGAGGTTTCTCGAGGTGTCCGATCGCCAACAACGCATAAAAAAGCAGGCTGGCTTTGACGTCAAAGCCAGCCTGACTCTGGATCTGGCCGATTACAACGTCACATCGATCCCGATATAGAATTGACGACCCATAAGCCCTACCGGGTAGTTGGCATCAGAAATGATCGGCTTCGCATCGGTAATATTGTTGATGCCACCATAAAAACTAATTCTTTCATTCAATTTATAACGACCCGTGAAATCATGCCGCCAGGTCGATCCGGCAAAGGCATTGAGAAAGTCATCCGCGTTCTCGATCTGCAAACGCGGTGTGATTTCCAGAATATTGCCAATATAGCGCGCTTGCCAGTTCAGCATCAGGCCTTCCCACATCCACCGGCCATCAATGTTGAAGGCGTGTTTGGGCTGGCCATTTTCCAACAATTCCGGATTGACGATGGACGGGTCGGTCGGATCCTCGAAGCGATCGAGCTTGTTGACGTAATTGCCGACGAAGCGCAGCATGACGCTGCCCCAATCCTCCAGGCTTGACGAGATTTCACCCAGGCCGAAACGATATTCGACTTCATAGTCCACGCCACGGGTTGCCAAAGCTGCGAAGTTCAATTGCGCAGTGACGAAACTGCTGAGCCCAAGGAAAGTGGGCGAAGCGGGATCCCGGTCCCGCTCGATCTGGCCGCAAAACTGGTTTGGAAAAGTCGCCGCGTCATAGCAGGCGTTGAGAATTTCCTGGACGCCAACCGTCGCGATGGCATCGGCGATCCGGATATTGTAATAGTCCGCCGACAAGGTAAGCCCAGGAATAAAGCGCGGCTGCACCACCAAGCCAACAGTATAGGTTTTGGCTGTTTCCTCGATCAAATCGGGATTACCGCCCGTAAAGCCGGAAACCCGCGCCGTCAGCGGATTTGTGTAGGTTGACGGAATGCCATCGGCGGCACAGTTGGCGGCACGAAATTGCGAGCCGTTACCCAGCTGCGATGCGTCGCAAGGATCGACCGGGGCCGAAGTGGCGCCAGTAAGGGGAGTAAATAATTCGTTGACGTTTGGCGCCCGAATGGTGCGCGAATAGGTGCCGCGAAAGCGAATATCGCTGACCGGCGTCCAGGAACCCCCAACCTTCCACGCGGTGCTGCCTCCGGTGGTGCTATAATCGCCATAGCGAATGGCGGCATCGATCGTTACTTCCTCGGCGAAGGGAAGGTCGGCAAGGATAGGAAGCGACACTTCGCCAAAGACTTCCCAGACATCGAAATTGCCCGATACGTCGACCACCGGATTGCGGGGGTCGAATATGATGCTCTGCACGGGATTGGCGGCAGATGTTTGAATATTGGGGTTTGGTTTTTCCAAGGTATCGGCCAGGAACTTGCTGGTCTCGCGCCGATATTCCGCACCCGCAGCAAAGCCCGGCGCCCCCGCGGGCAATTCAAACCATGCCGATGTATTTCCCGATAGATAGCCGGAAACCACGAACTGTGTCAGCTTGCGCTCACGCCGGGTTGTCGTCGTGACGAAGTCGATGGCTTCCTGGCTGGGCGCGCCGACGCCGAACAAATTGATCGGCACGCACGACCCGTCACCGGGCTGGAAAGTGATGAAACCGGGAAATACGTTGCGGCTGGGAAGAAACGGCGCACCTGGCTCCGCCGCAGGATCGAGCGAGGAGCGGCACACGATTTGGTTGGTCGCAGGATCAACGACGGCGTCGATCGCCGCATAAAGGCGATCCATGACGACGGCGTTGCCGACCGTTGAGTCGGCGTTGGTCTGGCCGTAGTTGACGGAGAGTTCGTAATTGAAGTCGGTATCGACGATATCGCCCTTGAAGCCGGATACGATGCGAAAGACATCCCGCTTCGCCTCGACCCTGTTCGGTCCAAAATCCGTTGGATCGCGCCCGAGGAATATGATGACGTCGTCGCGATTGAAAACCGTGGAGTTGGCGGAAACGAATTCGTCGATGGCGGCGGTCAAATCCGCCGGAATGAAAGGGTTATCCGAAAGGATAGGAATTGAATCGTAAAAGGAGTTGACGGAAGGCCCTTCGGTATAGGTGCGTGAATAGACGTATTTTGCTTCGGTGAACCAGCGTATGCTGTCGGTCAAATCATAATGGGCCGTGGCATTGACCGTATAACGCCTGTCATTTGGAATGAGATCTGCGCCATCGCGTCCGGTATTGGTGCCATCGCCGCCAAATTGGTTGATATCGTCCGCAATCAGGCCATCAACGAACGGCCGCACGGCCCCGCCCGGACTATCGATGACATGGCATCCGGCAAAACCACCGAAGCGCTGCGTTACAGTACCTTCAGCGGTTTCGAAGCAATCTTCTATGCCGTTATTGTTGAAATCAAAAATGACGCCATCCGACCCCAAATCCAAACCCAGGGCGGCAACGGTGGAAGGATCGGGAAAGAAGCTGAGATAGCCATCACCAAAGAAATCGACGCCGATGATGCTGCCGTAATTGGATACGGCAAAGCGCGGAAAAGGCAGAACCGCACGCGACGGCGCACCCTGAATGCGGCCGCACAGCGGATCGCGGCCGGCGCCGAGCGAAGTGTCGCCAGCGCCGCAGAAATCTCCGATCGACTGGCCGAGCAGCAGTCGGTCAAGGCCGAACTGGGCGACATCCGCCTGTTGGACACGCAAAGCAGGATTTGGCCAGTCCGTGGCGATCCTATCGCCGCGCGTATGCTTGCGATCGCCTTGTTGAACAGCGGCGTGATCTTCAAGCGAGAACGACAGGGTGACATTGCCGCGGCCGCCGCCGAAATTGGTGCCGCCCGTTGTGCTGAAATAATAAATGGCGCCATCGCCCTTGTCGGAAATGTTGTACTGCGCGCGCCCGGTAAGCCCTTCGAAATCGTCCTTGAGAATGAAGTTGACGACCCCTGATACAGCATCTGCGCCATAAATCGCCGATGCACCGCCGGTCAGAACCTCAACCCGTTCAACCAAGGCCGTCGGGATGGTGTTGACGTCGACGGTTGCCTCACCTGAAATACCACCGACATGGCGGCGGCCATTCACCAGGACGAGCGTGCGTTCGCTGCCAAGGTTGCGCAAATCAAGCGTCGCAGCACCAATCGAGCCTTGTAAAATTGCGTTGTCCGTCGTGTCTGCCGAGCCAAGCAAGGCAGGCACGTCATTGACGATATCGACGATATTCACATCGCCCGAAAGATTGACATCATCCTCGCCGACTTGCGTAATCGGGTTGGGCGATACGATGTTGCTGCGCACGATGCGCGAGCCGGTGACGACGATTTCTTCCAGAGAATGCTGCTCTTGCTGCTCCTGTGCCGAGGCCCGGAGGGGCGACAGCAAAGCCGCGCCAAGCGCCGCCGTCGTCAGCGCCGTACTGAAAAATCAGGAAGATGGAGTTGGTCGGATACGCATGGATGTCCCCCTGACTGGCTATTGCTTTTTTGTGAGCGCTTGGCGCGCTCGAATTTGCCCTATGGTAGAATGAAGTTCCGCATAGGAGCAAGGCATTTTAATGCATAACTCATTGATGGACAGAAATTATATTCTGTTCTCGTGAACATATTATATCGAATAGTCCACTATATGGATTTAATATTCAGAGACTACCCTGAAAAACAAAACTAGTGCGATGAATAAGGCGACAATTGCGGCACTTTATTCCGAATAGAGATTAACTATTTTTTCAAACGTTGCCCAAATGCAACAGAATGACCCCGGGGCCGCGATTAGGGTCCGGACCCTAAACATCCCCCACCCCGCAGATGGGGCCCTGCATGAGCCGCAACCCAAGGGCGGTGGCAAAGGCGATGCTTTGGTCGATGGTTTGTGGCGTGATCGCTTCCAGCCTGTCTTCCGGGCGATGGATATGGGGCATCAGCCCGTCTCCATCATAAGCGGCAAGGGTAAGGGCCGGCAGCCCGGCGCGGGCGAACCACACGCTGTCGAAGTCCGCCACCCGATGGGTGGCGAGGGTGACGCCATGAAAGCGCACCTCCTTGTCGGCAAGCGCTTGCGCCATGGTCATCAGCGGGTTGGCGTAGGTGAGCGTCGACAAGGTGCCGGTGCGCGCGACCAGCTTTAAGTCTCCCGCTCCCACGGTATCGATATTGATGAGAAAGCACGTCTCGGGGGAAAGCTCATGGCGATGGCGGTCGAGCCAGCGTTGGGCGCCAATCATCCCGGCTTCCTCGGCGCCGGTCAGCACCAGTTCGACCGACCATGTCCCGGCCGCATCCTCGCGTGCGGCACGCCAAAGCCGCTCGGCGACCGCCATGGCGGCGGCGACGCCGCTGGCGTTGTCGTTGACCGCGGGGCTGTAGCCGTAACGCCAGAAGTCGATGGACGCGACCAGGGCCTGCGCCAGGAGCGCAAGACCAAGCCCATAGCGGGCCCATAAAAGAGCGGGATGCCGCCATCCCAGGCTTGCCATAACTACCACGAGGGCCGCCAGCGCCATCACCGCCACGCTGAGCAAAAGGGTTTCGCGAAAACGCTTCACCTGGTTGCGGCGATAGGCGAAGGAAACGGGGGCGGCGTCATAATGGGCCATCAGGATGAGACGGCGGGGGGCGCGCTCATGCTGGGGCAGCCGCGCCGTCAGATTATGCCCCTTCACCCAGGGCGGCAAGGCAATCAGCCAAGACCAGCGCCAATCGAAATAACGCAGCGCGCCCCACAGCACGACAAGGGCGATAAGCGGCCACAGCCAATGCCCCGGCGCCGCCAGCATGAGCGATGCGACCAATAATCCGCTCGCCCACCATATCATGGGAAGGTAGGTGCGCGGGGCGTAAAAAGGCTCAAGGGCCACGCTCGCCCCCACCCCGCGCAGCGTGTCTTCCAGCAAGCGCAGCGTCTCCCGTTCGCCCGCCGTCCCGGCGACCCGGCGCGGCAAGGCGGCAAGCCGGCGCAACAGCGCATGCGGGTCGATGAATTGCCTTCTGCCATCCTCGCCCTTGGACATCTTCAAAACCCTTGATGCGCGCCCTTGACGCCTCCTTGTTAACATGCTGCGCGGGCCCTGCCCATGACCATGGCGCCAGGTGCGCCCCTTCTCCACAACAGCGATTGCCAGGCCGCGCCCGCCATCGTAAAAGTTGCGTGCCCACAACCAAATCATAAAAGGGCCGGGGAGGATAATATGGATGGATCACGCTGGGGGTTGTTTCCTTTCGCCGCCATTGCCCTGGCGCTTGTCCTTGCCGGGTGCGGTGGCGGGCCTGGCAGCACGCCCCTTGCCGCCCCGCGGCCAAACGCCCCGCCCCCCGCGCCGCCACCACCGCCGCCGCCGCCACCCAGCACCGACCCCGCGAGCTTCCGCACCGCCGAATACAACCGTTCCTGGGGCCTTGAAGGGATTAATGCAGCTGAGGCTTACGCCACCGGCTATAACGGCAGCGGCGTCATCGTCGGCATTCTCGATTTCAATTTCGATTTCGCCTCGGGGGAAGTGAATTTCGCCCCAGCAAGCCGCGGCCGCGACCCCACCGCCGTCGCCCTTTACGAAGCCCAGATCGGCGACGCCGCGCCGACCGAGCCCCACGGTCAAGCGGTGGCGGTGGCCGCCGCGGGGGTGAAAAACGACCTTGGTGTTCATGGCGTCGCCTTCGGGGCGCAGGTCCTCGCGGTGGATTTCTTCTCCCGCGTCGATGAGCGCCGGGTGTTCCAGGACGGCATCGACTATGTGGTCTCCAACCCCTGGACCTATCTGGTGCGCGGTGGCGCCCGGGTGGTGAACAAGTCTCTCGGCTATGACGAGGGCGATGTCATCGACAATCCGCCGCCAGTCAGCCAGCGCTATGTGGTGGAGACCGACGCCTATGTCGTCGCCGAGGGCGCGCTCCTCGTCGTTTCGGCGGGCAACAATGGCGATCCGGAGCCTTCCTTGTCGGTGCTTGACACCATGGACGAGCTGCGCGCCAGCAACCTCCTCGATCAAGGCCCCGGCGCCCTCATCATCGCCGGCGCCGTCGATCGCACCAACACCATCACCGAATTTTCCGACCGCGCCGGCGCCGCGATGAACTATTATCTGGTGGCCCCTGGGCTTGGCATTGTCCTGCCGTGGGACGGCGCCCTCGCCAGCGTTGGCGGCACCTCCTTTTCCGCCGCCTTCATCACCGGCGCGGCGGCGGTGCTGTTCCAGCGCTGGCCGCAGCTTACCGCGCGGGAGGTGGCGAATATCCTGTTCGACAGCGCGACCGACTTGGGGGCGCCGGGGGTTGACGCCGTCTATGGCCGCGGCCTCGTCAATCTCGGCGCCGCGCTGCGCCCGGTGGGCACCAGCACCATCGCCGTCAAGGGGCTCGCGCTTGGTCCCCGCGTGGCCGACAGCGCCCTGGTGACGGGAAGCGCCTTTGGCGATGCGGGAAAGCTGCGCCAGGGCTTAAGCGCCGTCACCATGCGCGACGGCTATGGCCGCGATTTCCAGATCGACCTTTCAGGTGGGGTCAAGGCGAGCCCCACCCGCGCTTCCCTCGCCGCCGCCATGGACACGCTGCGCGCCTGGCGCACCTCCGGCCTGTCCCTGGGCGGCGCCAGCGCCTTCACCGCCGCCATGCGCATCGCCCGGGAAGACGAAGCGAGCCTTGCATTGACCGGGGTTGTGCCGTCGGACAGGACCATCGCCGGGCGCGATCTGGTGATGGAGTTTTCCGGCAAAACGGCAGGTTTTGCCTGGGTCGCCGGAGCGGGACGCGGGCTCGACAGCGCCATGGCCAGCGGCGCGGGCGCCGACATGTTCAGCCTGCGCCGGCCCTTTGTCACCGGGCTTGCCAGCGAGGCCGGCGCCTATGGCGTCGTCACCTTGCCCTTAAGCCGCGCGTCCAGCGTCAAATGGGGCCTTGCCCGCGCCGTCAATCAAGATTTCGCCGGCGACCCTGGCACCGCCATCGCCGGCGATGCCGCGGTCTACAGCACCGCGCTGCGTTTCGACCATCAAGGCCGCGGACAAGGCCTCGCCCTGGAGGTGGGCGCCATGGTGGAGCCGCGCTCGCTCCTTGGCGGGCGCTCGGCCGGCGGCCTTCTCCTCGCCGATGGCGCGCGCACCGCGTGGACCCGCCTTGGCGGCGATCTCACGCTGGGGGATGGCTGGTCGCTCATCGCCAGCCTTACCGCTGCCCTTACCAAGGCGGGGGAAAGCCCGCAAAGCATCGTCCGCTTGGCGGGGCCGATCGTCGCCAACGCCTTTGCCCTGGGTCTTGCGGGCGCTGATCTTGTGCGCCCGGGCGACCGCCTTGTCTTCAGCCTCAGCCAGCCCTTGCGGGTGGCGGCGGCGCGTGCCCGCCTTGTCGCCGGCGCCGGCCGGGACGAGACAGGCGCCATCGCCTTCGAGGAGCGCACCCTTCCGCTCATCCCCAGCGGACGGGAAATCGCCCTCGAGGCCGCCTATACGGCTAGCCTTGGCCCCTTCCTCGCGCAAGCCAACATCGCTTATGCCTTCGCCGCCGGGCATATCGCCGGCCAGCGCGACGCCGCCCTGATTTTCAATCTCGCACGGCGGTTTTAATGGCAAGATCGCGCTTGCGCAGGCGCACGTCCATATAAGGGCCCGTTTGAGGCTAGCGTCAACCGCGGCAATAGCCTATATCCGCCTCGCCATGAGCGCCTTGAAACCCATCCATGTCATTGGCGGCGGCCTCGCTGGCGCCGAGGCGGCGTGGCAGATCGCCCGCGCCGGGGTGCCCGTGCTGCTCCATGAAATGCGCCCCCAAAGGATGACCGACGCCCACAAGAGCGACCGTTTGGCCGAGCTTGTGTGCTCCAATTCCTTCCGCTCCGACGATGCCGCCCACAACGCCGTCGGCCTGTTGCACGAGGAAATGCGCCGCGCTGGCTCGCTCATCCTGGCCTGCGCCGACCGCCACAAGGTGCCGGCGGGGGCAGCGCTCGCCGTCGATCGCGACGGTTTTTCCGCCGCCGTCACCGCGGCGCTGGAAGAAGAAGCGCTGGTCACCCTCCGCCGAGACGAGGTCGCCGGCTTGCCCCCTTCGGAATGGGACAGCGTCATCATCGCCACCGGCCCCTTGACCTCGCCCGCCCTGGCGCACGCCATCCAAGGCGTGACCGGCGAGCAGGCCCTTGCCTTTTTCGACGCCATCGCCCCCATCGTCCACAAGGACAGCATCGATTTCGACATCGCCTGGTATCAATCGCGCTATGACAAGGGCGGCGGCAAGGACTATATCAACTGCCCTCTCGATGAGCGCCAATATGCCGCCTTCATCGATGCCTTGCTCGCGGGCGAGAAAACCGATTTCAAAGACTGGGAAAAAGACACCCCCTATTTCGAAGGCTGCATGCCCATCGAGGTGATGGCGGCGCGCGGGCCGATGACCCTTGCCTTCGGCCCGATGAAGCCGGTTGGCCTCACCGACCCCAAGACAGGCAGGCGGCCCCATGCGGTGGTCCAGTTGCGCCAGGACAATGCCCTGGCGACGCTTTACAACATGGTCGGCTTTCAGACCAAGCTCAAGCATGGCGCGCAAGCGGCTATTTTCCGCACCATTCCCGGCCTTGAGCAAGCGCGTTTCGCCCGCCTCGGCGGGCTTCACCGCAACACCTTCATCAACAGCCCCCGCCTCCTCGATGAAAGACTGCGGCTCAAGGCCCTGCCGCGCCTGCGCTTTGCCGGGCAGATCACTGGGGTCGAGGGCTATGTGGAATCGGCGGCCATCGGCCTTCTCGCCGGCCGCTTCGCCGCTGGCGAGCGGCGTGTCACGGATCTCGCCCCGCCCCCCGCCACCACCGCGCTCGGCGCCCTTCTTGGCCACATCACCGGCGGCGCCAAGGCCGAGACCTTTCAGCCGATGAACGTCAATTTCGGCCTCTTCCCGCCGCTGGAGAGCCGCAGCCGCAAGGGGCAGCGCAAAGCCGCGCTAAGCGCGCGCGCCTTGGCCGATCTTGATCGCTGGCTGGGCCGGCGCGATGCCGCTTGAAAACTGAATGCCCTAGTGGTGCGATTCCACCAGATGGTTCCCATCTGTTGGAGAAATCGCACCACAGATTCAATAACTTAGTGGTCCGCTTTTCCCAAACGGATGGATTTATCCGTTTGGGGCGGACCACTAGCCGCGCCCGCGATAGGGCGGCACCCCCTGGTCGGGGACCCACAAGCCGGGCGGGACCTTGCCGAACTGGTAAAAGATATCGATAGGGATGCCGCCGCGCGGGTACCAATAGCCGCCGATGCGCAGCCATTTGGGGTCGAGCTCGCCGGCCAGCCGCTCGCCAATGCCCACCGTGCAATCCTCGTGGAAGGCGGCATGGTTGCGGAAGCTGTGGAGGTAAAGCTTGAGCGACTTTGATTCGAGGATCACCCGATGCGGCACATAATCGATCACCAGATGCGCGAAGTCGGGCTGGCCGGTGACCGGGCACAGGCTGGTGAATTCAGGGCAGGTGAAGCGCACCATATAGGGGCTGGGCCGCGGGTTGGCGACGGTCTCAAGCCGGGCTTCCTCCGGCGTCGCGGGGACCGTCGCCTTATCGCCCAGCAATGTCAGATTTTCGTGGATTTGCTCGGACATGCCGGGCAATCTCGCGCAAAGCAGCATGAGCGGTCAAGCAATTTGGGGGAGGCGTGATGCGCGAAACCAGCAGTCTTGTCAGCAGCGCGTGGCTGGCGGAACACCTGAACGCCCCCGACCTGCGCATCGTCGACGCCACCTGGCACATGCCAGGTGGCGGGCGCGACGCCCGGGGGGACTATGAAGCGGCGCATATCCCCGGAGCGGTGTTCTTCGATATCGACGAGATCGCCGACACCCAATGCGGCCTGCCGCATATGCTTCCTCCCTTGGAAAAATTTTCAGCCCGCGTGCGCCGCCTGGGCCTTGGCGACGGCTGCCGCATCATCGTCTATGACAATTCCGACTACCGGACGGCGGCGCGCGTCTGGTGGATGTTCCGCGTCTTCGGCCATCAGGACGTGGCGGTGCTCGACGGCGGGCTGCAAAAATGGCGGGACGAGGGTCGCCCGGTCAATGACATCCCGCCGCCGCCGCGCGAGCGCCATTTCACCGCCCGCGCCGACCACAGCCGGGTGCGCGACCTGGCGCAGATGCTCGCCAATCTTGCCAGCGGCAGGGAGCAGGTGGTGGACGCCCGCGCCCGCGACCGTTTTGCGGGAGACGCGCCGGAGCCGCGCCCCGGCGTGCGCGCCGGCCATATTCCCGGCAGCCGCAACCTTCCCTTCACCGCGCTTTATCACGCCGACGGGACGATGAAGGCGCCGCCGGCGCTGGCGCGGCTTTTCACGGAGGCAGGGGTTGACCTTGGCCGCCCCATCGTCACTTCCTGCGGCTCGGGGGTCACCGCCTGCTCGCTCGCCCTTGCCCTTGAGCTTGTGGGGCATCGCCAGGTCGCGGTCTATGACGGCTCGTGGAGCGAATGGGGGAGCCAGGAGCACACGCCCATCGCGACGGGACAGGCGCCATCATGAAACGCGCCACCCAATTGACCGAGGCGGGGCGCCGCCCCGAATGGACCCATGGCATCGTCAACCCTCCGGTTTATCATGCCTCGACCTGCGTCTTCGCCACCCTCGCCGAGCTCGACGCCGCCATCGCCGGGCCCGAGGCGCGGCTTTATTACGGGCGGCGCGGCACTCCGACCACCTGGGCGCTCGAGGAGGCCTTGAAGGACATCGAGCCCGGCGCCGCGGGCGTCAAGCTTACCCCGTCCGGCCTATCCGCTGTTGCCGCCTGCCTCCTTGCCGTGCTGCGGCCGGGCGACCATCTCCTCATGGTCGATAGCGCCTATGAGCCCACCCGTCTCCTCAGCGAGGGGCTTTTGAAGGAAATGGGCATCAAGACCGACTATTATGATCCCCTGATCGGCGCTGGCATTGCCCCCCTCATCCAGCCCACGACCAAGGCGGTGTTCGCCGAAAGCCCCGGCTCCCTCACCTTCGAAGTCCAGGACTTGCCCGCCATCGCCAAGGCCGCGCATCAGGCGGGCGCCGTCGTCATCCTCGACAACACCTGGGCAACGCCGCTGCTGTTCAACGGTTTTCAGCATGGCGCCGACATGGTGGTCCATGCCCTTACCAAATATGTCGTCGGCCATTCCGACGCCATGCTGGGAAGCGTTGCCGGCACTGAAAAAATATGGCCGCGCCTTAAGGCCAGCGTCTATCGTTTGGGCCTGTGCGCCGGGCCCGACGATGCCTATCTCGGCTTGCGCGGCTTGCGCACCCTCGAGGTGCGCTTGCGCCAGCAGGCGGCGAGCGCCCTTGAGATCGCCCGCTGGCTGGCGACCCACCCGCTCGTCGACCGGGTTCTGCACCCCGCCTTGCCGAGCTGTCCGGGCCATGAGCTGTGGCGGCGCGATTTTGCCGGCGCCAGCGGGCTTTTCGCCTTCACCTTGAAGGCCGGGCGGCGCGCTGCGCTGGCCCCACTTCTCGACCATATGCAGCTCTTTCGCATGGGCTTTTCCTGGGGCGGCTATGAAAGCCTCATCCTTCCTGCCGAGCCGGGACGGGTGCGCACCGCCACCCGCTGGCCGGCGAGCGGCCCCTTGCTGCGCCTGTCCATCGGCCTTGAAGCGGTGGAGGATTTGATCGCGGATTTGGCGGCGGGCCTTGACCGTTTGGCGGAAAGCCGCCATTCGCCTTAAGCGTTCGCTTGCGCGACCCACTTCCCTCATGCCGGTTCATCATGACTCCTGACGATATCAGTCTTGCCTTTCTTATTTTTTTCCTGGCGACGCTTTATTCCAGCGTCGGCCATGCCGGGGCCTCCGGCTATCTCGCGGCGATGGCGCTTTTCGGCCTGGCGCCCCAGGACATGCGCCCGGCGGCCTTGGCGCTCAACATTCTCGTCGCCTCCCTTGGCACCTGGCGCTATGTGCGCGCCGGCCAGCAGGACTGGCGTCTGCTCGCCCCCTTCGCCGCCGCTTCCATCCCCACCGCCTTCATCGGCGGCCTCATCCACGTGCAGCCCGGCCTTTATCGCCCCTTATTGGGGTTCGTTCTCCTTGTCTCGGCGCTGCATTTCGCCCGCACCGCCCGTGAGGCCATAAGCCAGGACGCGCGGACTAGGGCCCCGCCCCTTGCCATCGCCCTTGCCGCCGGCGGCGTCATCGGCCTTCTTTCCGGCCTTACCGGCACCGGCGGGGGCATTTTTTTAAGCCCCCTCATCCTCACCATGGGCTGGGCGACGACGCGGCGCACCTCCGGCGTTGCTTCCGCCTTCATTCTGGCGAACTCTATCGCCGGCCTTGCCGGCACGCAGTTTTCCATCGGCGCCCTGCCCGGCGCCTTGCCGCTGTGGGCGGCGACGGCGCTCTTGGGCGCCATCCTTGGCACCCGGCTTGGCACCCGCACCCTCCCCATTCCCGGTTTGCGCTACGCGCTGGCGCTGGTCCTGGTGATCGCGGCCGCCAAGATGGTCTTTGCCTGAAGCCTTGGTCCTTAAAACGCTTTCACCAGGCAATCGGAATATAATTGCGCCAATATCATAATTTTAATTCATTCATAGCGAGCTTATGTCAGCATTGACAACATAGTTTTGGTAGTATAATGCAGTATATACAGCCTTACACACCTCTGCGTGCATTGCATGTCCGCTGGCTCCACCGACCTATTCCTGGAGGCAAGGCCACGCAAGGCAAAAAGTCGGGGGAGGGCTTTTCATGGAGGAAACACGATGCAATCACCCAGTCAGAGGATCTTGGCGCGTCATCAATTGCTGTTGGCGACGGCCCTTGTCAGCGCTGCGGCGGCGGTCAACGGCCTGCCGTCCTGGGCTCAGGAACAGGAAAGCAGCGAGGCCATCGAGGAAGTCCTTGTCACCGGCAGCCGGATCAAGCGCACCGATTTGACCAGCGTCGGCCCGGTCGCGGTGCTCACCGAGGCGGCGATCGAGAACACCGGCATCACCAATCTTGAAACGCTGTTGCAGCGCCTGCCGGCGGCGGCCGGCTTTGGCGGCAACGCCAACAGCGCCTATTGGGTGTCCAACGGCTGGGGCACGGCCCAGATCAACCTGCGTGGGCTTGGCATCAATCGCACCCTTACCCTCATCAATGGCCGCCGGGTGGTTTTCGGCGGTACTGGTGCCAACAGCAGCGTCGACCTTTCGCTGATCCCCGTTTCGCTCATCTCGCGCATCGAGGTCTTGAAGGACGGCGCGTCCGCGACCTATGGCGCCGACGCCGTCGCTGGCGTCGTCAACCTCATCACCAAGTCCAGCTTCGAGGGGCTCGAGGTCAACGGCAAGTTCGGCATGACCGACGAAGGCGATGGCGAGGAGTATCTCGCCGACATTACCTGGGGCGCTTCCAACGAGCGCGGCAATATCATGCTCAACGTCAGCTATCAGAACAACAAGGCGGCGCCGATGGCCGACAACAGCCGCGCGCCCTGCAGCCTCGCTGACGATGGCAACGGCAATCTCGTGTGCCAGCCGGGCAGTTCATCGACCATCGGCGGGCGCGCCACCCTTCCCGCCGGCGCGATGATGCCCGACGGCACCGTGCTGACCGCGCCGACCCGCATCAATTTCAACCAGGACCCCAATGGCGACGGCGATTTCTACGAACTGTTCGACATCAACAAGCATGGCTTCAACTTCAACCCCTATTTCAATTCCAGCAACCCGGTCGAACGGCTGAGCTTTGCCACCATCGGCAATTACCAGATCGCCGAGAGCGTCACCGCCTTCACCGAAATGCTCTACACCAAGCGCTGGTCGCACCAGCCGGCATCGCCCGCAACGCTCACCAACATTCCCTTCGCGGCGAACCACCCCACCAACCCCACTGGCGTCGCTTTCGTCCTTGAGCGGCGGCGCCTTCTGGAAAACGGCGCCAGGCTTTTCGAGCAGGAAACCGACACCTTCCGCCTCGTCACCGGGCTTCAGGGCGAGTTCGCCGACGACTGGGCCTATGACGTGGCCTTCAACTGGGGGCGCAACACCGGAACCGACGGCATCGCCAACAACATCAACATGGGACGCCTTGCCGAGACCCTCGACCCCACGGTGTGCGGCAGCGGCGGCATTCCCTGCGCCGACATCCTCGGTTTTGGCGACGTCACCCAAGAGGTGCTCGACTATATCGTCTTCAACCAGGTGGGGCTGGGCGGCAACCAGCAGATCAGCGTCACCGCCAATGTGAGCGGCACCCTTTTCGCCCTTCCCGCCGGCCCCCTCGGCTTTGCCGCGGGGCTTGAATGGCGCGAGGAGAAAGGCTGGCGCGACCCGGATTCGCTCGCCGTCGCCGGCCTTGCCCTCGGCAACCAGGAAGATCCCATTTCGGGCCGGGTCCGCGCACGGGAAGCCTATGCGGAAGTCAACATCCCGGTATTGCGCGACCTGCCAATGGTGCGCGCCCTCGACATCGATCTAGCCTTCCGCTATTCGGACTACGACCTCTTCAAGAGCGACGAGAATTACAAGATCGGCCTCAACTGGCAGATCATCGATGAGCTCAAGCTGCGCGGCACCTACACCACCGCCTTTCGCATCCCCAACGTGCCAGAGCTGTTCGGCGGGGTCTCCGAAGGCAATCTGACCACCATCGACCCGTGCTCGGGGTGGAGCGCCCTCGACCCTTCAAGCAACGTCTACAAGAACTGTCAGGCGGCCGGGGTGCCGGTGGGCTATGTCCAGCTTGGCAACACCATCCTCACCGACCGCGGCGGCAATCCCAACTTAGAGCCGGAATCGGCCCGCTCCTTCACCATCGGCCTGGTGGCGGAGCCGCACGAGGGGCTGTCGGTCACCGTCGATTATTTCGATATCGAGATCGACAACGCCATCCGCGAAACCCCTGGCTCGACCAAGCTTGCCTTCTGCTATAACTCGCCAAACCTGTCGCACGTCTTTTGCGGCGCCGAGCACCACACCCGCAATCCTTTAAGCGGCGACATCGATTTCCTGTCGACGCAAAAAGCCAATACTGGCCGCGAGGTGATGCGGGGCGTCGATGTCGGCACCGTCTATAATTTCGAATGGTATGGCATTTCCCACAATGTCGATGTGCAGGCGACTTATCTTGCCAAATATGAATCGCTTAACTTCGCGGGCGATACCCCGTTCGTCATCGACGGGCGCATTGGCGGCGGCAATGGCGGCTATCCCCATTGGCGTGGCAATGCCTCCTGGACGGCGGCGGCGGAAAAATGGTCGGCGACCTATTCTGTGCAGATGATCGGCGCGGGCAAGGACTTCAACGTGAGCGAGGGGCTTGGCGCGCAAATCGGCGCTGAGTTCTATCATAACATCCAGTTCACTTATAACCTTTCGGAGGCGGCGCGCCTCAGCGCCGGCATCGACAACCTGTTCCAGAACAATCCGCCTTTCGTCGCCAGCTGGACCGACGCCAATACCGACACCATGACCTATGACCTGTTGGGCCGCAGGGGTTATGTGCGGCTCACCTATCGCTGGCGGTAACACCAGAACGCGGATGCCTATCGATCATTGCGTTTTGGTCAAGCCCGCGCGGCAGGTTGGTAAAAAAAGTGAAGCATGAAAGTCCCGCACCCCTTTTCTTTCGCAAGGGGTGCGGGCAAAGTCTCGCTTCTCTTGTGCCTACCCTTTTGAAAGGGTCGGCAAGGTCGATAGAATAACAAACCGGGATCGCTTCATGGCTGGCAACCCTGCGTTTTTAGTGAGAAAATGGCACCGATGGCTGTCCCTCATCATCGGCATCCAAGCGCTTTTATGGCTGGTGAGCGGCCTTTATATGGTGGTCGTTGACCTTGACTATATCCACGGCGACCATCTGGTGCGCAACATGGCGGTTCCATTGAGCGCCGACGACGCGCCGCTCCTTCCCATCGCCGAGGTTCGCGCACGCTACCCCGAGGCCACGCAAATCAAGCTCGAGCCATGGCTCGGCAACCCGCATTACAGAATTTCCAGCGCCCTCGGCAATCACCTCATCGATGCGCGCACCGGCGCGCCGCGCTCGCCCCTCAGCGAGGCCGACGCCATCGCCGTCGCCCGCTACCACTATGCCGGCCAGGGCGACATTATAAGCGCACGCCTTCTCAGCGTCGAACAAGAGCGGCCAAGCGAAATCCAGGCCCGTCCCCTGCCCTTGTGGCAAATCCGCTTCGACGATTTTGGCGCCACCACCTTCTATGTCGCGCCGGACCAAGGCCAATTGGTGACGCGCCGCCACCGCTTCTGGCGGATCTTCGATTTCCTGTGGATGTTCCATATCATGGATTATGAAGAGCGGGCCGACGTCAATAACAACCTGTTGCGGGTCGCGGCGACGCTGGGCACCCTGATGGCCGCCTTTGGCCTGGGACTTGTCTTTTTCAGCTTTCGAAATGGCAGGACGCGGCCCAGCGGCAGCGCGGGGCGCCCGTCATGACCTGGGTGCGCCGCGTTCATAAATGGATCGGCCTTGTCCTGGGCCTGCAGCTCGTCCTGTGGATGCTGAGCGGCCTTGTGATGGCCCTTCTTCCCCATGAAAAGGTGGCGGGCGAGCACAACCGGCGGGAGATGAAGGCGCCAGTGCCCCTCGCCGCTTATGACGCGCTTCTCGAATGGCCCGACATCGCCGCCCGAAACCCCGGGATCGGCCCGCTTCTTTCCATCGCCTTGACAAGCTTCGACGGCGCGCCCGTCTATCGCGTCGTCACCCCAGCGGGCCCTTCGCTTTTCAACGCCGCGACCGGCGCGCCGTTGCGCATCGACGCGGCGCTGGCGGCGAAGGTCGCAGCCCGTGATTATAACGGCCCCGGCGCGCTTGCCGGCGTGCGCTGGCTGGAGACGCCAACCCTTGAAGTGCGCGCCCATCAAGGCCCCTTCTGGCGGGTCGATTTCACCGACGCGGAAGCGACCAGCCTTTACATCTCCCCGGCGGATGGCCGCATCCTCGAGCGGCGCAACAGCTATTGGCGGGCGTTCGACCTGTTTTGGATGCTCCACATCATGGACTATCGCGACCGCGCCGATTTCAACAATCCATTGGTCATCAGCGCCGCCCTCATCCTTTTGTGGATAGGCGTCACTGGCATCATTTTGTGGTGGGACAGCTTCCGCCGCGAGGATTTTGTGCGCCTTGCTTTTTGGCGGCTGCGCCAGAACAAGGCAAGGCTTGCCATCGCCGACAGCGAGGGCGGGGCCCACAGGACGCTGATGGTCCCGCGCCTTAAAAGCCTGTTCGAGGGCCTTGCCGATGAAGGCGTCTATCTGCCTTCCTCGTGCGGCGGCGGCGGCACCTGCGGGCTGTGCCGGGTGCGGCTTGCGCCGACAGCGCCCATCCATGGCGCCGACAAGCGGCAAATCCCGGCGATCGAGTTGGCGGCGGGCTACCGCCTGGCCTGCCAGCACCGCGTCATACAGGACTTGGCTGTCACCCTGCCCCATGGCCTTCTCGAAGCGCGGACGTACGCGGCCACCATCAGCGCCAGCCGTTTTGCCACCCCCTTCATCGCCGAGATCCGTTTGCGCT
Source organism: Pseudomonadota bacterium (assembly GCA_049324415.1). GTDB lineage: Bacteria > Pseudomonadota > Alphaproteobacteria > Sphingomonadales > CAKZYD01 > JBMOOS01. Next base: position 34,779 of record JBMOOS010000019.1, on the reverse strand, counting down.
TGCCGCCCGGCATGGCGATGGACTTTCGCCCCGGCAGCTATGTTCAAGTGACGATCCCTCCCTTTCAAGCGACGCTCGACCAACTCGGCGTCCCCGAAGCGGTGCGCCAGTTTTGGCGCGAGAGTGGCACGCCATCCCGCTTTGGCACCGATACCGTGCTTCACCGCACCTATTCTCTTGCCAACGCGCCGGGGGAGATGGACGGGGAACTCGTGCTCAACGTTCGCCTTGCCCTCACGACGCCGGATCGGATGGGTGTGCCGGTGGGCATCGGCTCGGCTTATCTCGCCAGCCTCAAGGTAGGCGACGGCATCACCCTCCAGGGGCCCTTCGGCGACTTTCATGTGCGGGACGAAGGCCGGGAGATGGTGTTCATCGGCGGCGGCGCCGGGATGGCGCCGTTAAGGTCGATGATCCGCCACCAGCTCAAGACAAGAGGCGCGCGGGAAAAAATGACCTTCTGGTACGGCGCCCGCGCGCAAGACGATATTTATTATGCCGACGAGTTCGGAGAGCTTGAAAAAGAGCACGCCAATTTCACTTGGCATGTCGCCCTCTCCGGGGATGGGCCGCACGAGGGGTGGCGGGGCGCCCGCGGCCTCATTCATGAAGTGGCGCGGGAACGCTATCTTGTCCATCACCCTGATGTGAAGAGTTGCGCCTTTTATGTCTGTGGTCCGCCTGCCATGTTAAGGGCTGTGCTGGCCATGCTGGAGGCGTTGGGCGTGCCAGAGCAGCGGATCGCCTTCGATGATTTCGGCATTTGACATGGGCTTGGGCGATACCCACCAAGAGGGCAAGCCCTGGCGCGAGGAAACCGCATAAAGCAATGGCGAGAAAAGCCATGGCCTTTGCTTTCATGCAAACTGGTCATGGCTTAGTATTCAACCGGGACTCCATGAGAAAGGCTTGCCCTATGCGTGCAGTCGCGTGCATTGCTTCATCAACACCAAAGAAGATAAGGTAACTCATGTCCGTCGATACCCTCGCAGCGCCGCTTTACGCCAGGATCAAGGACCATATTGTCGACATGGTCGCGAAGGGGGAATTAAAGCCCAACGACCGCATCCCTTCGGAAAACGCCCTCGTCAAGCAGTTCGATGTCTCGCGGATGACCGTGCACCGGGCATTAAGGGAGCTTAAGGAGGAAGGCATTCTCGTCCGCGTCTCGGGCGTCGGCACCTTCATCGCCGACCCCAAGCCCAAGGGGCACTTGATCACGGTCAACAATATCGCCGAGGAAGTGAAAAGCCGCGGCCACAAGCACAGCGCCAAGGTCATGCAAAACCAGGCCGAGCACGTCTCGCTGGAGGTGGCCCTCAAGATGGGGGTGCCTTCCGGGACCCGGGTGTTCCACTCCGTCATCGTTCATTTGGAGAACGACGTTCCGATCCAGCTTGAGGACAGATTCGTCCTGGCCGCCGCCCTGCCCCATTATGGCGAGGTGGATTTTTCCAAAACCACCCCCAATGAATATTTGATGGCGCAGGCGCCGCTGCAACGGGTCGAGCACCGGGTGCAAGCCATCCGTCCCGACCGCAAGATTTGCGGGCTTTTGGAAATCTCCCTTGACGAGCCTTGCCTGCTTTTGATCCGCCGCACCTGGAGCCACCGGCGCGTCGTTTCCTACGCCCTTCTCACCCACCCCGGCTCGCGTTTCGAGTTCAGCGACACCTTCGAGCCGCGGTAGGAAGAAAAACGGCGGCCATGACGACCAAGGGGAAATGGTGAGCCCGGATGGATTCGAACCATCGACCCTCTGATTAAAAGTCAGATGCTCTGCCGACTGAGCTACGGGCTCATGGAAGCGCCACACACAGCGACGCTCCGCAACGCGGCGCAAAATAGGTATTGCGGCGGGCCGGGTCAACAGCGCGATGAAAAAAGGCCTTTGATCCTTGGGTTTATCCTATCCCCGGCCTAGAATGCGCCCCATGCCTCGGTGTTGGGTTTTATTGGCAGTCCTCGCCCTTGCCGCCGGCTCCAGCGCTTTTCCGGCGGCGGCGCAAGGCCGTGGCGAAGCGCGCGAGGGGACATTTTCCCCCACCCCCTGCTGGTTCCACACGCCGCGCCCCCATAGCGCCACCTGCGGCCACCTCCTGGCGCCGGAGCGCCATGGCGACGCCGCATCGCGGCTGCTGCATCTGCCCGTCGCTATCTTTACCGCCGGCACGGCATTGCCCCTACCCCCCTTGTTGTTCATCGACGGCGGACCAGGCAGCGACGGTTCTTTAGGCAATGCCCATGCCGGCCGCACCTGGGCCGACCTGATGGCGGACGCACCCTTCTTGCGCGGCCGGCGGGTCATCGTCATGGCGCAGCGGGGCACCGCCGATGAAACCAGCCGCCACATGGCTTGTTCCACCCTTGGCAGTCCCTTGCTGCGCGCCGGCATCAGCAGCAATGGCGCGCGCGAACCCGACATCGCCACCCAGGCCCGCCAAGCCCTTGCCGCCTGCCGCGAGGAGGCCCTTGCCGCCGGCTATGACCTCATCACCTACTCCACCGAAAACGCCGCCCGCGACCTCGGCCTTCTGCGCCGCGCGCTTGGGCTTGAGCGCTGGGACATCCTTGGCGTTTCCTATGGCGCGCGCGTTGGCCTTACCTTGATGGCGCACGACCCTGATGGGGTGCGCGCTGCGGTCTTCGATGGACCCGATCTGCCGGGCAGCTACGCCGCCTTCGCCGTCGCCGACCGCCTTAAAGCCCTGCTGGCCCAATTGCAGGCAGATTGCCTGCGCCATGGGCGCTGCGGCAAATCCTTTCCCACAATCGCCAGTAACTTGCGCACAACCTTGATGAATGTCGCTAAAAAAAGCCCACGCGTGGGCTTTCGCGTCGGCGACAAGGAAGCCATTCAATTCATTACCTTGACACCCAAGCGGGTGCTTTCCATCCTCACCTCGAGCTTTTACACCGAAAGCGCCCTTGCTTTGCTGCCGCGCGCCCTGCACCGCGCCAGCCGGCGGGATTTTTCAGTGCTCGCCGCCTTAGGGGGAGCGCTTTTCCTCGACCCCTTTCTCACCGACCGCGCCTATGGCATGACGCTGTCCGTCGATTGCCAGGACTTCGCGGCGCAACGCATCGCCACCGTCCTCGACAGCCAGGCGGCGCGTGACCCTCTCTTTGCGCCGCTGGTCGAGGACATGCGGGAAAATTTCATCGACACCTGCGCCGCCTGGCTGGGCGCGCCAAGGCCGTCCCTGGCGCCGGCGCACGACACCGTCTTCCCCCAGCCCATCCTTTTCATCAGCGGCGTTTACGATCCCGTCACTCCTTTATCGGCGGTGGAGGAAACTGCCGCGCGCTTTCCCAACAGCCATCGCATCACCGTTGCCGCCTTGGGCCATAGCGTCCTTTTCCGCGATGCCTGCCCCGACGAGATCGCCGCCGCCTTTTTCCAAAAGCCAGAGGCCGCGCCCGACAGCGCCTGCCTGGCAAGGATGCCGCAAACCCCCGACTTCGACACGACCAGAAACCCGGCGCCGCGCCGCCCCTTCGTCCATGTGACCACCGAGGCCTCGCGCAAATAATCAGCCGCCCGCGTCGAGCGCGCCGGCGCTTTGACGGGAATGGAAATCCTCGATGAAAGCGTCCAAGGCGCCTTCCGCGATGGCCTGGCGCAAGCCGTGCATCAAATCCTGATAATAGGTAAGATTATGCGTGGTCAGCAGCATCGCCCCCAATATCTCCCCCGCCTTGAAGAGGTGATGCAGATAGGCCCGGCTATAGTGCCGGCAGGCGGTGCAGGCGCAAGCGGCGTCGAGCGGACGCGCATCGTCGCGGTGGCGGGCGTTTTTCACATTGAGCGCGCCGTAGCGGGTGAAAGCCTGGCCGGTGCGGCCCGAACGGGTGGGAAGGACGCAATCGAACATGTCGATGCCGCGCGCCACCGCGCCGACGATATCGGTGGGCTTGCCAACCCCCATGAGGTAGCGCGGCTTGTCGGCGGGCAGCATGGAGACGCAAAAATCGAGGGTGGCGAACATCACCTCTTGCCCTTCGCCGACGGCAAGCCCACCCACCGCATAGCCATCAAAGCCGATGTCCCTAAGGCAGGCGCTCGACTCGCGGCGCAGCGCCGCGCTCATGCTGCCTTGCTGAATGCCGAAAAGGGCGGCGCGGCGCGCTTGCGCCGCATTGCCGTCGAACGCCAAGCGCGAGCGCCTGGCCCAGCGCATCGACAGGGCCATGCTGGCCTCGGCCTCGGCGGGGGCGCAGGGATAGGGGGTGCATTCATCGAGCGCCATCACAATGTCGGCGCCGAGAAGCCCCTGGATTTCAATGGACCGCTCCGGGGTCAAGAGATGGCGGGCGCCGTCAAGATGCGACTGAAAAGCAACCCCCTCCTCGCTCAGGCGGCGCAATTTGGCGAGCGACATCACCTGATAGCCGCCGGAATCGGTGAGGATCGGCTGGGGCCAATTCATGAACCGGTGAAGGCCGCCCAGCGCCGCCACCCGCTCCGCCCCTGGGCGCAGCATCAAATGATAGGTGTTGCCAAGCAAAATGTCGGCGCCGGTGGCGCGCACCGCCTCGGGCAGCATCGCCTTTACCGTGCCAGCGGTGCCCACCGGCATGAAGGCGGGGGTGCGAATGGCGCCCCGCCGCATGCGGATGACACCGCTGCGGGCGGCGCCGTCATGGGCCTCGATGGTGAAGGCAAAACGGGGGTTGGTCATCGCCTTGCCGCCTCGCGGAGCAGCAGGCATGCATCGCCATAGGAATAAAACCGATAGCCCGCGGCGATGGCATGGGCGTAGGCGGCCCGCATGACCTCAAGGCCGCAAAAGGCGCTCACCAGCATGAAAAGGGTCGAGCGCGGCAGATGGAAATTGGTGAACAGCCCATCGACGGCGCGAAAGCGGTAGCCGGGGGTGATGAAAATGTCGGTCTCGCCGGCAAAGGAGCGCAGCGTGCCGTCTTCTCGCGCCGCGCTTTCCAGCAAGCGCAACGCGGTGGTGCCAACGGCGATGATGCGCCCCCCGGCGGCGCGCACGGCGTTGAGGCGGCTGGCGATGGGCGCGCTCAACTCGCCCCATTCGCTGTGCATTTGATGGTCGGCGGTATCCTCGGCCTTGACGGGAAGGAAAGTGCCGGCCCCGACATGCAAGGTCGCCATGGCGCGCTCAATGCCCGCCTCGTCCAAGGCCGCCAGCAGGCGCCCGGTGAAATGCAGGCCGGCCGTCGGCGCCGCCACCGCGCCGTCGCGCCGGGCGTAAACCGTTTGATAGTCACGGCTGTCCTGGGGAGCAACGGGACGGCGTGAGGCGATATAGGGGGGCAGGGGCATCACCCCATGGCGGGCGAGCGAGGCCATCACCTCCTCGGCCTCAAGCCGCAGGGTGACCTCGCCCCCCGCCCCCTTGGCCGTGACCACCGCAGAAAAATCGTCGGCAAAGCGGACATCATCCCCCACCTTAAGCCTTTTGGCGTTCCTGGCGAAGGCACGCCAGGTCTTGCCTTCCACATGTTTGTGCAAGGTGATTTCCACCTTGGCCGCGCCCCGTCGGCCGAAAAGCCGCGCCGGGATCACCCGGCTGTCGTTGAACACCAGCGCATCGCCCGGGCGCAGCAGACCAGGCAGCGCGGCGACGCGCTGGTCTTCCAACGCCTCTCCCGGGCGCACCAGCAACAGCCGCGCCGCGTCGCGGGGGCGGACGGGCGCCAGCGCGATGCGCGCCTCCGGCAGGTGGAAATCGAACTCTTCAACGCGCATGGGGCGAAAGGCGGCCGCTTGGCCGCTAATCCTTCTCCACATCGGCGGCGATGCTGGCCTTGACGATACGGTCGGGGCTGGCCGGCGGCTCGCCGCGGGCGATGGCATCGACATAGTCCATGCCCTTAATCACCCGGCCCCAGGCGGTGTATTGGTTGTCGAGGCGGAAATTGGGCTGGAACATGATGAAGAACTGGCTGTTGGCGCTGTCGGGATTCTCGGTCCGCGCCATCGAGACGGTGCCGCGCAGATGCGGCAAATCATTGAACTCGGCCTTGAGGTCCGGCAGCTCCGACCCCCCGGCGCCAGTCCCTTGCGGATCGCCGGTCTGGGCCATGAAGCCCTCGATCACGCGGTGAAAGACGATGCCGTCATAAAACCCCTGGCGCACCAGGGTCTTGATCCGTTCCACATGGTTGGGGGCCTTGTCGGGCCGCATCAGGATGACCACCCGCCCGCCGGTCGACAGATCGAGATAAAGGGTGTTCTCAAGATCCTGCGCCGCTCCCGGCACCCCTCCCGCCATGGCGCCAAACCCGATCGCCAAAGCCACCCTGCGCCACCACTGCTTCATCATTGACCGTCCATCACTGCTGATCGCCTCGCTCTTCCCGGCCAGGGTGCAATAGCGGGGCTTTGCCGTCCTGTCCAGCCCATGCGTCAAGGGGCGCGGCTCAGCGCGCGGCCTGCGTCACCTTGGCGACCACGTCGGCAGCCACCCGGGGGGGGACGAAATCGGTGATCTTGCCGCCGTAAAGGGCGATTTCCTTCACCAGGCGGGAGGCGATCGGCTGGAGCGAGACGTCGGCCATGAGAAACACGGTCTCGATATGGGGGTTGAGGCGCTGGTTCATGCCCGCCATCTGAAACTCATATTCAAAGTCGGAGACGGCGCGCAGCCCGCGAACGATGACCGAAGCGCCCTGGCTTTCGGCGAAATCCATCAGCAGGCTGTCGAAGGCCACCACCTCGATGGCGCCGCCATCGGCGTTGTGGAGATGGGCGATTTCCCGCCGCACCATGGCCACCCGCTCGTCAAGGCCGAACATCGGCGTCTTGCCCGGATTGGTCGCCACCCCGACCACCAGGTGATCGACCAGCTTGATGCCGCGGCGCATGATGTCGAGATGGCCGTTGGTGATGGGGTCGAAGGTCCCCGGATATACGCCGACCCGCTCCATACCGGACATGAGGCCCCCTTACTGCCAATGCCAATGGCGCAAGACTAGGCCGGAAACGCCTGAACCGCAACGCACCGCTTCATGTCCTTCAAAACATCAGGGTCCGGAGCCTAGAGCGTTTTCAAAAAAAATGTGAGCGGTTTTGCGAGTTTTAAAACGCGACCAATCAAGACTCTAGCGCATGTTCACCAACTCTCATTTCAATGAACGTGCGCTAGTGGTGCGATTCCAACAGATGGCTCCCATCTGTTGGAGAAATCGCACCACAGATTCACTAACTTAGTGGTCCACTTCTCCCAAACGGATGGATTTATCCGTTTGGGAGAAGTGGACCACTAGGTCGGCACGGCAAGCAAGGATCATCCGGCCCACGGGGCCATCTCCCAAGGGGGAGGACGGAAAAAACGAAATTTGGTTAGGGCTTCAACTATTTGAGCCAAGTCAAAGACAGGCTTCCCGCCATTCTTAATTTAACGCTTGGCGTTGCCATACCGGCCATGCCGCAACGAAGGCGCGCGCGAGCGCACCGCCCCAGTATTTCAGGAGCAGAATCGATGCCAGGAAGCCCCCTCTGGAAACTCATAACATTTGCCGGTTGCGCCACTGTCTTCATTGGCGCTTCGCCGCTGGCGCAGGCCGAGGATAGCCCGTGGCAGGTTCGCGCGCGGGCCATTGTCGTCACCCCGGACGAAAGCGCCGACATCAGTACCGTTGGCGGCGATGTCAACATCGATACGGCGGTCATGCCGGAAGTGGATATTTCTTATTTTTTCACCGACAATATCGCCGTTGAACTGATCCTCGGCGTCAGTCCCCATGACATCACTGCCGTTGATACCGTGGCAGGCGCTTTTCCGGTGGGAAGCTCAACCCTTTTGCCGCCGACATTGACCCTGCAGTACCATCTGCCACTTGGCGGCCGGATCAAGCCATATGTCGGCGCCGGCATCAACTATACCATGTTTCTCGACGAGGACGCCAAGGGCGCGGTGGTGAACCGCATGAACTTAAAGAACAGCTTTGGCTGGGCGGCGCAAGTCGGGGTCGATGTCAAGCTTGACGATCATTGGTTTGTGAACGCCGACGCCAAGAAGCTCTGGCTCGACACCACGGCACGCCTCGAGACCGCCGTGGGACCGGTCAGCGCCGATGTCGACATCAATCCCTGGATCCTTGGCTTCGGCTTCGGCTATCGTTTCTAAGGGCTGGGCGCCATGACCGTCATGGCGCCCCTTCATGCAACGCAGGCGCGGCTTCCTCGGTGTCCTCGATCTTGGCGACCGAGACCACATGCTCGTCCTCCTCGACGCGGAACAGGGTGACGCCTTGAGTGGCGCGGCCAGCGATGCGGATGTCATCGACACCGGTGCGGATGAGCTTGCCCTTGTCGGTGACCATCATGATCTGGTCGCCGCCGTCCACCGGACCCGAGGCGACCACCGGGCCGTTGCGCTCCGAGGTCTCGATATTGACCACGCCCTGCCCGCCCCGGCCGATGGTGCTGTACTCATAGGCCGAGCTGCGCTTGCCATAGCCGTTGGCGGTCACCGTCAGGATGAACTGCTCCATGGCCTGCAGCGCCGCCATACGCTGGGGATCGAGCGCCGGCGCAGCCGGTTCCGCCTTCCAGGGCGCCGCCTTGAGGTAGGCCTCGCGCTCCTCGCGGCTGACCTGCTTTTCCCGCTGGCCGCGCAGGATGGCAAGGGAGATGACCTCATCGCCTGGCGCCAGCTTCATGCCGCGCACCCCGGTCGAGGTGCGGCCCTTGAAGACGCGCACGTCGGCGACCGGAAAGCGGATCGACTTGCCGCTGCGCGCGGCGAGGAAAACATCGTCCTCTTCATTGCACAGCATGACGCCGATCAGGCGGTCGGCGGCGCCGTCCTCGAAGCGGATGGCGATCTTGCCGCCGGAGGGAACATTGGTGAAATCGGCCATGGAATTGCGCCGGACATTGCCCCTGGCGGTGGCGAAGAGGACGTTGAGCGCCGCCCATTCCGCCTCGTCCTCGGGTAGCGGCAGAATGGTCGAGACGGTCTCCCCCTGCCCCAAGGGCAAAAGATTGATGAGCGGCCGGCCCCGCGCCTGGGGAGCGCCTTCGGGCAGTTTCCACACCTTCAGCCGGTAGACCTGGCCGAGATTGGAAAAAAACAAGACAGGGGTATGGGTGGAAGCGACGAAGACGCTGGTCAGCGCATCCTCCTCGCGGGTTGCCATGCCGGCGCGGCCCTTGCCGCCACGGCGCTGCGCCCGGTAGGCATTGAGCGGCACGCGCTTGATATAGCCGGAATGGGTGACGGTGACCACCATGTCCTCGCGCTGGATGAGGTCCTCGTCCTCGATCTCGGCAAAGTCTTCCTGCGCGATCTCGGTGCGGCGCGGGTCAGAAAATTCCTCGCGCACAGCGATGAGTTCGGCGCGCAGGATCTGATACAGCCGGGCGCGATCGCGCAAGACCCCCAGCAGATCCTCGATCGCCTCGGCAAGGGTTTTAAGCTCGCTGCCGATTTCATCGCGCCCCAGCGCCGTCAACCGGTGCAGGCGCAGGTCGAGGATCGCCTTGACCTGCGCTTCCGACAAGCGATAGGTGGCGGCGGGGGCATCGTCGGGCACGGCGTCGATGAGGCGGATGAAGGGGACGATCTCGGCGGCGTCCCATTCCCGCGCCAAGAGCGCCTCGCGCGCTTGCGCCGGCGAGGCGGCGCCGCGAATCATCGCCACCACTTCGTCCACATGGGCGACCGCGATAACGAGGCCCATCAGGATGTGGGCGCGCTCGCGAGCTTTCTTAAGCTCGAATTTGGAGCGCCGGGTGATCACCTGCTCGCGGAAGCGGACGAAGGCGGCGATGATGTCCTTGAGGCCCATCTGCTCGGGCCGGCCGTCGTTGAGCGCCAGCATATTGATGCCGAAGGAGGTTTGCAGCGGGGTGAACCGGTAAAGCTGGTTCAGCACCACCTCGGGGCTGGCCTCGCGCTTCAACTCGATGACGACCCGCACGCCATGGCGGTCGGATTCGTCGCGCAGATCGGCGATGCCCTCGACCTTCTTGGTCTTGACGCAATCGGCGATTTTCTCGACGAGGGACGCCTTGTTCACCTGATAGGGGATTTCATCGACGATGATCGCTTCCCGCTCGCGGCGCAACTCCTCGACATGGGTCTTGGCGCGGATGACGATGGAGCCCCGCCCGCCGGCATAGGCGGCGCGGATGCCGGCGGTTCCCAAAATGGTGGCGCCTGTGGGAAAATCGGGGCCCTTGACATGGGCCATGAGGCCGGCAAGGTCGATGTCGGGGTCGTCGATATAAGCGCAGCACGCGTCGATAACCTCGCGCAGGTTATGGGGCGCAATATTGGTCGCCATGCCGACGGCGATGCCGGCGGAGCCATTCACCAGGATATTGGGAAAGCGTGCCGGCAGGACGGTGGGCTCGCGCTCCGAATCGTCATAATTGGGCTGGAAATCGACGGTGTCCTTGTCGATATCGGCAAGGATCGTCGCCGTCAGCTTGGCCATCCGCGCCTCGGTATAGCGCATCGCCGCCGGCGGATCGCCGTCCATCGAGCCGAAATTGCCCTGCCCGTCGATCAACACCGCGCGCATGGCGAACCCTTGCGCCATGCGCACCAGCGCATCGTAAATCGGGCTGTCGCCATGGGGGTGGTATTTGCCGATCACGTCGCCGACGATGCGCGCCGATTTGCGGTAGGGCTTGTTATATTCGTAGCCATTCTCATGGCAGGAAAACAGGATCCGCCGATGCACCGGCTTCAGCCCGTCGCGCACGTCCGGCAAGGCGCGGCTGACGATGACGCTCATGGCGTAATCGAGATAGGACGCCTTCAACTCCTCAACGATGGAAATGGACCGTATGTCGCGCCCGGGTGCGTCAGGCGACTTGACCTCGTTCACTGACCCGTCATCCCTATTCAAAAATGGCGGCAAAGCCTGGCTTGCCGCCGTCTCCCGTGACCCACGGGAAAGAGTGAAGATTAGGGCTTCTGTCTAGCAACTCGCGGCGGGCGAGGCAAGCCATGGCGTACACTCCATATAGCCCCAACACGTCCCTGACGGCCAAGGCGCTCAGCCCCGCTTCATAAAATATTTAGGCATTGAAGGGCAGGATCCGGCAACGAAAATATATTGGCTCATGCTTTCCGTGACACAGCCTTCTCATGCCGCCATGGCGCATGCGAGCGTCGCCAGGCTTTATCGCCAAATGGTGGCGCCTTTTGCCGTGGTCATTTTGATTTGCGCCGCCGGGTTTTACTGGTTGACCGGCTATCTTATCTCCTCGCTCGAGGAGGCCGCCAATGAAGCGACCAGGAAAATCGTGCAATCCGGCCTTTCCCAGAAGCTGAACAGCCTTGCCGATTTCGCCTTGGACAACGCCCACTGGCAAGCCACTTTCGACCATATGGTGGCGCGCTATGACCCTCGCTGGGTGGCAGAAAACCCTGCGGCGACCGCGCAAGCCATCGCCGGCGTGGATTTCGCCTTTTTCGCCCCGCCCGATGGCACGATCCTCATCGCTCAACCCTCCGCCTTCAGCCTTGGCGATAAGCAGGCGGCCTTGCTCGCCGGCCTCAAGGCATTCGCCGGGCGCGCCCGCGCCCTCTTGCCGGCCAAGCCATCGACCTATGCCGGATGGCTCGCCATCGACGGCGTGGCGGTGGGTTGCGCCGTCTCGCCGATCGGCGGCGATGACCAGGCCTTTTGGGACACCCTCGCGATGGACCGGGCAAGCCTTCTTGGCATGTGTTACCATTTAAACGCCGCGCGCCTTGCCGCTCTTGGCGAGGATTTCTCGATCGGGGATCTGCGCCTTGCGCGGGCTAGACAAGAGGCTTTTTACAGCCTTCCCCTCATCAGCTACGATAACCGGGAAATCGGTGCCCTTGGCTGGCAGAACGCTGCCCATGCCCCAGGCCTTGCCTGGCCGATCCGCTTGGCGGGTCTGTTGCTGGTCATCCTCATCATCGCCGGGATCGCCCGTATTTCCAATAAAACCGGCGCCCTTATCGACATGGTGGAGGACAGAGAGCGCAATCTGCAGCGCCAGCAGCAGTCGCTTCTTTCCCTCATGCGCTGCCCTGAGCTCACCGCGGGATCGCTAGAAGCCTCCCTGCAGCGCATCACCCGGGAAGTCGCCCATACCCTAGGTCTTGAGCGTGTCGGGATTTGGGAAATGAGGCAGGACGGCGACGAGATAACCAGTCTCGACCAATTCGTCGGCAGCACGAATAAGCATGCCTCGGGCTATGTGGTGAAGCGCAGCGAATACCCCGACTTTTTCGCCGCGCTGCAGCAAAGCGACATGCTTTGCGTCAACGATACGAAGCGCGACCCCCGCTTGGGCAGCATGCGCCCTGTCGCCGAGCAGTTCAAGGTTGGAGCCCTCCTCCACGTCATGGTGCGTATGGGCGCGCGTCAGACCGGGATTTTAACCTGCGAGCATGTCGGCGCCGCCCGCGACTGGACGGTCGAGGAACAGTCCTATGTGCGCTCGGCAGCCAATCTGGTCGCCCTCGTCGCGGCGCTGGACGGGCAAAAGGCGACCGCCGCCCGTCTCGCCGCCGCCAAGGAGGAGGCGGAAATCGCCTATCGCGCCAAATCCAATTTCCTCGCGACGATGAGCCATGAAATCCGCACCCCGCTCAACGGCATTCTTGGCATGACGCATGCCATTTTGCAGTCGACGCGCGATGAAACGGTGCGCCGGCGTTTGCACACGGTCCTGTCGTCCAGCGAAAGCCTTCTCAACCTTCTCAACGACGTTCTCGACCTTTCAAAAATGGAGGCTGGCCGGCTTGAGATCAGCCCCCATGACTTCAGCCTTGGCGCGCTATGCGATGAAGTGCTCGGCTTCTGGCAGCCGCTTTTCGCCAAAAAGGGATTGGCCTTCGAAGTCCGCCTCGGCGGCGTGGGAAAAGCCATTTTCGCCGACCGTCACCGGCTGCGCCAGGTCATGTTCAACCTCATCAGCAACGCCCTTAAATTCACCCATGAAGGGGCGGTCAGCGTGGGCGTCGAGCTTGTCGAGGGGTTGAACGGCGCCTTGATGCTCGCCTGTGCGGTCAGCGATACCGGCATCGGCATCGACGAGGCGACAAGGCAACGCCTGTTCGAAAGTTTTTACCAAGGCGACAGCAGCGTCACCCGCGACTATGGCGGCACCGGCTTGGGGCTTGCCATCTGCCAGCGCCTCATCGAGCAGATGGGCGGCGCCATCGAGGTCGCCAGCACGCCGGGCAAGGGCAGCGTCTTCAGCTTCACCATACCTTGCCGTCCCGCGGTGGAAGAGCGCCAGCCCTCGGCCGCGCCCCCGCCAAAACCAGCGTGCAATGCGCCCGCGCTCAAGCTTTTGGTGGCCGAGGACAACGAAATCAATCGCGAGGTCGCCCGGCTGCTGCTGGAAGGCCTGGGGCATGACTGCCACTTTGTGACCAATGGCGCGGAGGCGCTGGCCGCCATCGAGGCGCAGCCCTTCGACCTTATCTTGATGGATATCCAGATGCCGGTGATGGATGGCCTGAGCGCCACCAGGGCGATCCGCGCCCTGGAAGGGAAAGCCGGCATGACGCCGATCATCGCCCTTACCGCCAATGCCATGCCGGGCGACCGGGAAGCTTATCTTGCCGCCGGCATGCAAGATTATATCGCCAAGCCCATCGAGCCTGAAGCGCTGGCCGCCGTCCTCGACAGCTTTGGCGTTAGGCCGCCTTGGCGCGAGACCAAGGCGGGCTAACCACCGCGGGCAATGCGCAGCTTGAAACGCAACAGGGCCTTGCCCTTGGCTGGCACCTTCACCCGCCATGTCGCCGTCGTCGCGTCCCGCGCGGCGTACTCCTGGCTTTGCTCCACCACCCGCCAATCGCCGCGCAGGCCGCCTTGGCGCAGCGTCACCACCACCGCCTCGTCCCTGGCGTTGCGCAGATCATAGCTTTGCGTCACCTCGACAACGCTGCCATCGGCCCCGCGGGAGACGACCTCATAGCCTTCCTGACGCGGCGCCACCGTGACATCGAAGGCTTGACCCACCACCAGCGCCACCGGCGCGCCCTGGGCCGCGTGGACGATTTCATCCTCGCCAAGAAACTGGCTACGCCCTTCCCCATCACGGCCGTAAACCCGGACAATCCCCTTAGGCAGCGGCGCTCCAAGCCCATTGGCCTTGGCATTGTCAAAGATAAGCTCCACATCCGCATGGCGCGGCTTTTCCAGGGTCTCGAAGCCCTGGGCGTCATAGCGATAGCCCTTGGCCACACCGACTTTGTCGGCGGCAAGGAAGGCCACCTGCTTGGTCTGGTTGTCGGCGATGGTGGCGCGGCGCGGCAGGGTATAGAGATGATAGTCGAACAAGGCTTCCTCGCGTGCCATCTCGGCCCTTTCAAGCAGCGCCTGCGCGCGCAGACCCGGTCTCTGCTGGATCGCCACGTCCCCCACGACACGCACCTCGCCGGCGACGAGCTGGATCAGCGCATCCTCATAGGCAACGCCGGAACGGTTGGTCAGCGTCATCCAGCCTTGCAGGTCCATGCGGCCCGTCTTTTCATCGTAATGAGCGACATAATCGGCGCGCCAGGAAAGGCCGCCGGTAAGATAAGCAAGCTCGGCGTCATAAGCGCCTGCGCGCGTCGATGCCACCAGCACCGACAGGGTGGGGCGGGTTTGCAACCTGGCCGGCACCCGGTCGAAAATCACCCGGGTGGGAAGGCCATCGTCGCGCAACACCTCGACCCGCTCGCCGATTTGCAAGACTACGCCGTCATTGGCCGCCAACACCCTCGCCACCTCCTCCGTCACCGCGCCGGTGGCCGGATTGGTGCGCACCAGGCGGACGGTGCCGCCCACCGCTTGCTCCAGAAGCCTGGCCGGGGTCAAGGGATCGAAATCGAAATTCTGCTCGATCAGCGACAAGCCCTTGGCCCGCAGCGCCGCGGTCTCCGGCTTGATGCTGGCGGAGACTGCGGAAAAGGCGAGGCGCGTCTCGCCCTTGCCGGCCTCAAAGTGGCGCACCTCGCGGACCATGGCAAGATCGCCATGATAAATGGTGAGCGACAAGGCGCGCCGCGCCTCCGCCCCCACCTGCACCGCCGTTTGCGCCGCCGCCGCGCCCCAAAGCACCGCCAGGAACATGCCAAGCCATATGCGCATCATGCGCGTCTCCCTTCCCGCGCGCCGCCATCGCCCAGACAAGCCAAGGAATGCGGCAGGCTGATGACGGCAAGCGCCAAGAATCAAGGCACCTTAGGGCCTGTTTCGAGACGGGCTCCTAGTGCTGCGATTCCAGCAGATGGTTCCCATCTGTTGGAATCGCAGCACAGATTCACTAACTGAGTGGTCCACTTTTCCCAAACGGATGGATTTATCCGTTTGCGGCGGACCACTAGAACGGGATGTCGTCATCGAGCGCCTTGCCTGCGCCGCGGTTGCCGCCCGTGCTTGCCTCATAGTCGCCCGACGGCTCGGCGGCGTAGCCGCCGCCCTCGCCGCCGCGGCTGTCGAGCATGGTGAGCTCGCCCCGGTAACGCTGCAAGACGACTTCCGTCGTGTAGCGGTCCTGGCCCGACTGGTCGGTCCATTTGCGGGTCTGCAACTGGCCTTCAAGATAGACCTTGGACCCTTTGCGCAAATAGTTTTCCGCCACCTTGGCGAGATTTTCGTTGAAAATGACGACGCGGTGCCATTCGGTCCGCTCCCGCCGCTCGCCGGAGGCGCGGTCCTTCCAGCTCTCGGAGGTCGCCAGCCGGAGATTGACCACGGGCGAGCCGTCCGACAGATGCCGTACTTCCGGGTCGGCTCCAAGATTGCCCACGAGGATGACTTTGTTCACGCTACCGGCCATATTGCCCATTACCTTCATCTGACGTTGTACGGGAAATGGCGGCTACTTTAGAGCATGACCGTCCCGACTGGCCAGCTTAAAGCGGACCCCATGGGCGTTTCGCGGCGGCCTCTTAAGCGGCGCTTCGCGCCTGCGGGATGGGGCTGGTGACCGCCGCCACCGCTTTTTGCAAGTCAGCCGGCGCCTCGGTGAAGCGAAAGCGCAAGCGGCCACTTTCGTTCTCGAGAATTTCGGCGGCGATGGCGGCGCACCCTTCCTGAAGCTCCACCATCACCTTGTCGCCCGCCTGCAAGACATCGCTGGCGCCAGCGACAAGGCCCCCGCCCTGGCCAATATTGACCAAATCGACGCTGTGCCGGCGGTTCTGATAGCGAATGCCGATCCGCGCGCCGGGCGCAGCTGCGCTGCGCGGGCTATGGCGACGGTCGAAGGCGGTATGGCTGCGCAGCTTGGCGAGAACCTCGCCCACCGCCGTGCGCAACGACTCGATGGCCGTAGCCGTGCTGCCAGCCGCTACCTGCATTTTTTTCGAAAGGTCGGCGACGGCGGCCGCGTCCTCGGCGACGCCTTGGATGTTGGTGGTGACTTCACGGTTGCCGGCGGCCGCCTCCTGCACATTGTTGCTGATTTCACAGGCGGCGATGTTCTGTTGCTCGGCGGCGCCGTTGATGGCGTCGGTCACGCCATCGAGCTCGGCAATCACCGCGCTCACCGCTTCGATGGCGGCAACCGCGCGATTGGCGGCTTCCTGAATACCGGAAATCTGCGTGCCGATCTGCTCGGTGGCCTTGGAGGTCTGCACCGCCAGGCTCTTGACCTCGCCGGCGACCACGGCAAAGCCCCGCCCGGCGTCCCCCGCGCGCGCCGCCTCGATGGTCGCGTTGAGCGCCAGAAGATTGGTCTGATCGGCGATGTTGGAGATCACCTCGACAATGGCGCCGATCTCCTCGGCATAGCCAGCCAGTCCCTGCATCACCTCGCTGGCGTCGCGCGCGCCGACCACCGCCTTTTCCGCCACCGACTTTGAAAGGCCGGTCTGGCGGCCGATCTCCTGGGCGGAAGCCGCGAACTCCTGGGCCGCCGCCGCCACCGTGTCGACATTGGCGGCGGCCTGCTCCGAGGCGGTGGCGACCGTTGCCGAGCGCGAGCCGCTGCGTTCCGCCGCGGCGTGCATCTGGGTGGCGTTCTCGCGCGCCGCCGCGCTGTGCTCGCTCACGCTGTTGACCCTGCTGGTCACTTGCTCTTCCAAGCTATCGGCAAGCTGCATCAATTCCTTTTGCAAGGCGGTGCGGCCGGCTTCGACATAGACGCTGGTGGCGACCTCCAAGTCGAACAACACCGCCCGCGTCAAGGCGTTGCCTGCCCGCGCCAGCCTGGCGGGCCGGTACCACAAGCGCTTGGTCAAAAGAGCAATCAGATCCGCCAGCACGATGGCATAGCCACCGACATACCATTGGGGCGACAGGCCGATCCGGTGATGGGCCTCGCCAACGGCGCGGGCGCGGGCGAAATAATCCTCGTCGAAGCGCCCGGAAAACAGCATCCGCCAATGCGCCATCTGGCGTTCCTGCAAGCGCGCGACCACCGTGTCGTCCTTGATATGGCGGCGCAAATCGTCCCAATTGCGCAAATAGGCGTAAAAGCGCTGCAAAATGGCGGGAAACGCTCCCTCGACGAGGGGAAGAAGGGCGCTCAAGTCAGCCCGAATCCTGGCATCGATGCCGGCGAACGCCAGGCGTTTTTCCCACTCTTTGTCGTCGCGCTGCATGACCGTGCCTCCATTGGGGTGCGATTCGCAAGGCTAAGCCCACAGAATTAAAATATGGTTGCATTTATTATATATATATACAACCAATTAGTGTATTTCGAAGCGCCGGCGAGGCGGCCCTTAGTTCTATTTTTGTTCCCTTCCTCTCCTGGCTTTGCTATGGTGGACCGCCTTGACTTATGGACCGGCGACGGCCACTTCAGGGCGACGCCCTCATCACCCAGCCAATTTCGGACCGCCATGCTGAAAACCATCTCGATCCGCGGCGCGCGGGAGCACAATCTCAAGGCCATCGACCTCGACATCCCGCGCGACAAGCTGGTGGTCATCACCGGCCTTTCCGGCTCGGGCAAGTCTTCCCTTGCCTTCGACACCATCTATGCCGAAGGCCAGCGCCGTTATGTGGAAAGCCTGTCGGCCTACGCCCGGCAATTCCTCGAATTGATGCAAAAGCCCGATGTCGACCATATCGAGGGGCTGTCGCCAGCCATCTCCATCGAGCAGAAGACGACCAGCCGCAATCCCCGCTCGACCGTCGGCACGGTGACGGAAATCTACGATTACATGCGCCTTTTATGGGCGCGCATCGGGGTGCCCTATTCGCCCGCCACCGGCCTTCCCATCGAAAGCCAGACGGTGTCGCAAATGGTCGACAAGGCGATGGCGCTGCCCGAGGGCAGCCGCGCCTATCTCCTGGCGCCCATCGTGCGCGGCCGCAAGGGCGAATACCGCAAGGAATTCGCTGACCTCAAAAAGCAAGGGTTCCAGCGCCTTAAGATCGATGGCGTCTTTTGCGAGATCGACGCGGCGCCCAAGCTCGACAAAAAGCTGAAGCACGATATCGCCGTCGTCGTCGACCGCCTGGTGGTGCGCCCTGGCATCGAGACGCGGCTTGCCGATTCCCTGGAAACCGCCTTAAAGCTCGCCGACGGGCTGGCCGTCATCGAGCTCGCCGACGCCAGGGACGAAACCGGGGCGCCCGCGCGGCTCGTCTTTTCGGAAAAATTCGCTTGCCCGGTCTCCGGCTTCACCATCGAGGAAATCGAGCCGCGGCTGTTTTCCTTCAACAACCCCTATGGCGCCTGCCCGACCTGCGACGGCCTCGGAGCGACCCTTGAATTCGACCCCGAGCTGGTGGTCCCAAACGCCGCCGCCAGCCTCAAGGACGGCGCCGTCGTGCCGTGGTCGAAATCCTTCGCCCCCTATTATATGCAGACGCTGGAGGCCTTGGCGCGCAAATATAAATTCTCCATGACCGCGCCCTGGTCGACGCTGACCGACCGGGCGCGCGACATCATCCTTCACGGCAGCGGCGAAGAGCCGGTCAAGATGGTCTTTGTCGACGGCAAGCGCCGCTACGAGGTGGAAAAGCCCTTCGAGGGGGTGCTGAACAACCTCGCCCGCCGCTTCAAGGAGACCGAGTCCGCCTGGATCCGCGAGGAATTGGGGCGCTACCAGTCCTCCGCCCCTTGCGAGGCATGTCAGGGCGCCCGCCTCAAGCCCGAGGCGCTTGCCGTCAAGTTGCTAGGCAACACCATTTCCGAGGTCGCCGCCAAGTCGGTGGCCGACGCCCTTGCCTGGTTCCAGGCCTTGCGGGGGGCGCTGAGCGACAAGCAAGCCGCCATCGCCGAGCGGGTGCTCAAGGAAATCGTCGAGCGGCTGGGGTTCCTCGACAATGTCGGGCTCGACTATCTCAATCTTGGCCGCAATTCCGGGACCCTTTCCGGGGGCGAAAGCCAGCGCATCCGCCTGGCCAGCCAAATCGGCTCCGGCCTTACCGGGGTGCTTTACGTTCTCGACGAGCCCTCGATCGGTCTTCACCAGCGCGACAATGACCGGCTCCTTCAAACCCTGAAAAACCTGCGCGACATGGGCAACACCGTCCTTGTGGTCGAGCACGACGAGGACGCCATCAGGCAAGCCGACCACGTCATCGACATGGGCCCCGGCGCCGGCATCCATGGCGGCGCGGTGGTGGCGCAAGGAACCCCGGAAGTCGTGATGGCGAGCCCCGACAGCCTCACCGGGCAATATCTCACCGGGGCGCGCGCCATTCCCTTGCCGGCGCAGCGGCGGGCGGGGAAAAAGGGCCAGTTCCTCACCTTGAGGCAGGCCCGGGCGAACAACCTTAAAAACGTCACGGCGACGGTCCCGCTGGGGGTCTTTGCATGCGTCACCGGGGTTTCCGGCTCGGGCAAGTCGACCCTTGTCATCGATACCCTGTTCGCCGCCGCGGCGCGCAAGCTTTCGGGCGCGCGGCTGGTGCCGGGCGAGCATGACGCGCTCGAAGGGCTCGAATTCCTCGACAAGGTGGTGGATATCGACCAGTCCCCCATCGGCCGCACGCCGCGCTCCAACCCGGCGACCTACACCGGCGCCTTCACCCCCATCCGCGACTGGTTCGCGGGGCTCCCTGAGGCCAAGGCGCGGGGCTATGCGCCGGGGCGCTTTTCCTTCAACGTCAAGGGCGGGCGCTGCGAGGCCTGCCAGGGCGACGGGGTGCTGAAAATCGAGATGCATTTCCTGCCCGACGTTTATGTCACCTGCGATGTGTGCCATGGCCGGCGCTACAACCGCGAGACCTTGGAGGTGACCTTCAAGGGCAAGTCCATCGCCGATGTCCTGGACATGACGGTGGAGGAAGGGGTCGCCTTTTTCGCCGCCGTGCCGGCGGTGCGCGACAAGCTCGCCATGCTCCATGAAGTGGGCCTTGGCTATATCCATATCGGCCAGCAGGCGACCACCCTTTCCGGCGGCGAGGCGCAGCGGGTGAAGCTTGCCAAGGAGCTGTCCCGCCGCTCCACCGGCAAGACCCTCTATATCCTCGACGAGCCGACCACCGGCTTGCATTTCGAGGACGTGAAAAAGCTTCTCGAGGTCCTCCACCGGCTGGTCGACCAGGGCAACAGCGTCATCGTCATCGAGCATAATCTGGAAGTCATCAAGACCGCCGACTGGGTCATCGATCTCGGCCCCGAGGGCGGCGACAAGGG
>JBMOOS010000019.1:0-14167 GCA_049324415.1 Pseudomonadota bacterium | reverse complement strand
AGCTTCTCGAGGTCCTCCACCGGCTGGTCGACCAGGGCAACAGCGTCATCGTCATCGAGCATAATCTGGAAGTCATCAAGACCGCCGACTGGGTCATCGATCTCGGCCCCGAGGGCGGCGACAAGGGTGGGCAGATCATCGCCGCCGGCACTCCCGAGGCCATCGCCGCGACCAAGGCCAGCTATACCGGCGCGTATCTAAAGCCAATCCTGAAACGCAAGGCGCGCCAAGCCGCGGAGTGAGGGCAAAGATAGTGCAACGTGCGCTTTATGTTTCGCGGGCGAAGTGCCTAAAATTGGCGTCATCGAGAAGGCCGCTATGAAAATTGAGAAACGCGAGATTGCCAGGATCCAATTGGACCGCGCGATTATTCTTATGCTGGATGAAAAAGACTATGTCTCGGCTATCACTCTGGCGGGCGCGAGCGAGGAGATCCTGGGCCAAATGCTAGGAGAAAAATCAACCTACAAGGAGTTTGAAAAAGCCTTCACAAAACTTCATGAACGCCGGACAGGGGAGAGACCTGAAAAAAGGATTTTCAATGCCTTGGCGAACGGCGTTAGGAACGGACTGAAGCATTATCAGGATGGTGCGCCCTTGCACTTCGACCCTGAACAAGAGGCTAAGGAGATTGTCGACCGCGCAGCAGTTAATTATTTCTTACTTACTCAAGAAGAAACACCGGCCATGAAACGCTTCTGGAAAACATTTTCATCAAGTTAATTCCCTAATCCCTGCCCGCCGCGGCAGATCCGTTGTTGACCATCGCGGAAGGGCGCTCAAAACCTCTTGCGCCGCGTCTTGCCCTTGCGCACCCTTGTTCCCGCCTTGCCGGCGTGGGAGCGCCCGCCGGCGGCGGCGATGCGCGCGGCCAAGGGAAGGCCAAGCTCCGAGGCTTCCAGCCGCCGGATTTCATCGCGCAGGCGCGCCGCCTCCTCGAACTCGAGATTGCCGGCCGCGTCCTTCATCCGCGCTTCGAGGCTGGCGAGATAAGCCTTGAGATTATGGCCCACCAAATGGCTGGGCGCGCCTTCCCCGCCATCCTCAATCAGCGGCGTCACATAATCCCGTTCGGCAACCGAAGCGAGGACATCGGCGATCGCCTTCCTCACCGATTGCGGAGTGATGCCATGGGCGGCGTTATAGGCCATTTGCTTTTCCCGCCGGCGCTGGGTTTCCTCCAGCGCCCGGGCCATCGAGCCGGTCACCGTGTCGGCGTAAAGAATGACCCGCCCCTCGACATTGCGGGCGGCGCGGCCGATGGTCTGGATGAGCGAGGTCTCGGAGCGCAAAAACCCCTCCTTGTCGGCGTCGAGGATGGCGACGAGGCCGCATTCGGGAATGTCCAGCCCCTCGCGCAGCAGGTTGATGCCGATGAGCACGTCAAAGGCGCCAAGGCGCAGGTCGCGCATGATCTCGATCCGCTCCAGGGTGTCGATGTCGGAATGCATGTAGCGCACGCGCACTCCATGCTCGTGCATATATTCGGTCAAGTCCTCGGCCATGCGCTTGGTGAGCACCGTCACCAGCACCCGGTTGCCGCGCGCCGCTTCCGCCCTCACCTCGGCGAGCAAATCATCGACCTCGGTTTCCACCGGGCGGATCTCGGTCTTGGGGTCGATAAGGCCGGTGGGACGGATCACCTGCTCGGTGAAGACGCCGCCGGTCTGCCCCAGCTCCCACGGCCCCGGGGTCGCCGAGACGAAGATGGTCGCCGGCCGCATGGCGTCCCATTCCTCGAAGGTCAAGGGCCGGTTGTCGACGCAGGACGGCAGGCGGAAGCCGAACTCGGCGAGGGTCACCTTGCGCCGGGCGTCGCCCCGCGCCATGGCCCCGATCTGGGGCACCGTGACATGGCTTTCGTCGATGAAAAGAAGGGCGTTGTCGGGCAGGTATTCGAACAAGGTGGGCGGCGGCTCGCCAGGCAGGCGGCCGGTGAGAAAGCGCGAATAATTCTCGATCCCGGCGCACGAGCCGGTGGCGGCGATCATCTCGAGGTCGAAGCGGGTGCGCTCGGCCAGACGCTGCGCTTCAAGAAGCTTGCCCGCACCCTCGAAGGTGGCGAGGCGAACTTTCAGCTCCTCGCGGATCGCCTTCATCGCCTGGTCCATGGTCGGGCCCGGCGTCACATAATGGGAGTTGGCGTAGATGCGCACGAAATCGAGGCTGGCGGAGACTTCGCCGGTCAAAGGATCGAACTCCACCACCCTTTCCAGCTCGTCGCCGAAAAAATCGAAACGCCAGGCGCGGTCCTCATAATGCGCCGGGAAAAGCTCGATCACGTCGCCGCGCACGCGGAACGCGCCGCGGGTGAAGCTCGTGTCGTTGCGCCGATAATGGAGCGCCACCAGCTTATTGATCAGGGCGCGGGGATCGAGGCAGTCCCCCTTTTTCAAGGTCACCGTCATCGCGGCATAGGTCTCGACCGCGCCGATGCCGTAAAGGCAGGAGACGGAGGCGACGATGATGACATCGTCGCGCTCCAGCAAGGAGCGCGTCGCGGCATGGCGCATGCGGTCGATCTGGGCGTTGATCGCGCTTTCCTTCTCGATATAGGTGTCGGTGCGCGGCACATAGGCCTCGGGCTGGTAATAGTCGTAATAGGACACGAAATACTCGACCGCGTTATCGGGGAAGAAGGTCTTGAACTCGCCATAAAGCTGCGCCGCCAGGGTCTTGTTGGGGGCAAGGACAAGGGCCGGGCGCTGGGTCGCCTCGATCACCTTGGCCATGGTGAAGGTTTTTCCCGAGCCGGTGACTCCGAGAAGGACCTGGGCGCGCGTCTCCGCCATGGCGCCGGCAACCAGCTCCTTGATGGCGCCCGGCTGGTCGCCGGCGGGGCGATAGTCGCTTTTCATCACCAGGGGCTTGCCGCCCTCTGATTTATCGGGGCGCGGCGGCTTGTGCGGCCGGAAAGCGGAGGGGCGCATCACGTCGTCAAGCGTGGTGCGGATGACGAGGGGCTGGCTCATGGGCGCCAATATGGGGCGCTGGCCGGGGCGGCGCAAGTTCTTGCTTCGTTCAGGCATGGCCAGGGCTTGGTTTCGGCCCTAAAATGCGCTTTGTGCTGCGTCAGCCAAGAGGAGGATGCATGACCGTCTATGCCATCGCCCAGATCGCGATCCATGACCGGCCGCGCTATGAGCGTTACCTCGCCCGCTTCATGCCGGTCTTGACCCAATATGGCGGCCGGCTGCTGGCTGCCGACGAAGCGCCGACGGTGGTGGCCGGCGCCTGGCCCTATCATAAGCTCATCCTTCTCGCCTTTCCCGACCAGGCGGCTTTCGCGCGCTGGGAAGCCTCGTCCGAATACCAGGACATCGCCAAAGACCGCGTGGCGGCGACCGAGGGGGTGATCCTGCTCGTCCGCGGCGTTGCTTGAGAAACCAGCCTTACCTCCCTTAATCGCGCGCATCCGCGAGGAGATTGTCGTCGGGCCAGGCATGGCAGGTGACGCACTGGGTGTTGGCGTTCCGCGCCTTATGGCAGGCAAGACAGGTCGCCATCGCGGTCACCGCCGTCACCTCGGCCATGACCGCAAGGCGCGCGACGTCCCCATGGCAGGTGGCGCATGAAACGCCGGCCTCAAGATGCGGCCGATGGCGCCAGGCAACGCCGGGCAAAACCTCGTAAACCCGCGCCCAGGGGACAGGCTCGCCGGCGGCGTGATAGCGGGCAAGCCGTTGTATCGCCGGCCTTTCGCGGGCAATGCTTTCATGGCAGCCCATGCACAGGGCGGTCGCTGGAAAGGTCATGCGCCCGCCATTGGCATTTTCTTGATCCGCGCCAGTGTGGCAGCCGGCGCACGGTAGAGCCAGGGCGCCCGCATGCTGAGCGTGACTGAAGGGGATTGGCTGGGCCGGCGGCAGCGCAGGGGCGATATTGGCGGGCATGGCAAAAGGCGCAAGGGCGACGCCTGCATCCCGGGATGGGACTTTTGCTTGGCCTTGCGCCAGCGCTGCGCCAGGCGACGGGCGGTCGCCGGCGGCGGCAAAGGCAAGGAGCGCAAGCGCCCCCAAAAGCGTCCCCATTTTCGCGCTTCTCATCATCGCCGCCCCTTTCCCCACCAATTCCGCCTTCAACCGCGCTTAATCACCGCCTCGAAGGGCACGCCCATGTCGGCAAGGATGGCCTGCGCCGCCCCCCGCCCCGGCTTGCCGGTGATCGACCCGCCAGGCCGGGTGCAAGCGCCGGTCTGGTAAAGGCCGGGGATTGGCAAGCGATAGTCGGCCCAGCCGGGGGCCGGGCGCATGTCGTCCATCTGCGCCGGGCCATAGCCGCCGCCATGGATGCTGCCGCGCCAGAAGGCGGGGTTCATCCGCTCGATATCGAGGGGGCTCATCAAAAACTCAGCCAAGATCTTGTCGGGGGTGAAGTCGGGCGCGAAACGGCGGACATAGTCAAGCACCCGTGCCGCCACTTCTTGCTTGATGGCGTCCCAATGCTCGGGCCCTTCGCGCAAGGCATAGGGCACGGTGCCCAGGATCTTGACGGTGTGATGGCCCGCCGGCGCCCGGGTCGGATCGGCGATGCTGGGGGTGACCGTCTGCAGCCACATGTCGTCAAGATTGACGATCCCCCGCGCGTCGTCATAGGAGGTGCGCAAGATACGTTCGGGATAAGGCAGAATGGTGGACTCGAACGGGGCGATCGCGCCGCCCTCCGCCAACGGGTAGGTGATGGGCGCCAAGGTCGCGTAGTGAAAGGCGAACAGCGCTTCCTCGGGCTGGAACAGCGCAAGGTTGCGCAGATACTCATCGCCCCACAGCGCCGCCGGCGCCATCGCCGCAAGATGCTTCACATGGATGGTGGAAACCACCCCGCGGCGGGCGCGATAGCGGCTGGCGTCGGCGCACTCGACCCCAACGCAGCGGTCATTCTCGATCATCAAGGCGCTGACCGGCTTGTTGGTGAGGATGACCCCGCCATGGCGCGCGATGACGCGCGCCAGCGCTACCACCAGCATGCCGGAGCCGCCCTTGGGGATCGGCCGGCCGCCGATCTGAAAGGCGATGGCGGAAAAGGCCTGGCGCCCGGTGCCGGGATGGCCGCCGGGCTCGGAGGTGAAGCGGCCGGTCGCCAGATGAAAGGCGCGGATATAAGGGCTTTCGAAGGTCTCGCGCACCAGGTCGTAGCCCGACATCGCATGGCGCCGGCGCCACAGCCCCGGCAGCGGCGTCTTGCCCGTGGCGGCGGCCTGGCGATAGGCCTTGAGCTCGTCGATCAGGCGTAAAAAGGTCTTGGCGTCGCGCGGGGAGAATTTGGCGTACTCGCTTGCCGTGCGCTCAACGTCGCGCCACATGGTGAGGGAACGCCCGTCGGCAAAGGGCATGTGCATGATGGGATCGGGATGGAGATATTCCAGCCCATAGTCGAAAAGATCGAGCTCGTTGTCGCGGATGAGCGGGTTCGCCATCAACAGGCTGTGCACCGAGGAGCACATGTCGTCCTTGAACCCGGGAAGGCAAATCTCCGCCGTCTTGCAGCCGCCGCCGATCAGCGGCCGGCCTTCAAGGACCAACACTGAAAAGCCAGCCTTCGCCAGATAAGCGGCGGTGATGAGGCTGTTGTGGCCGGCGCCGGCGATGACGAAGTCGAAGGCCTCGCTTATCCCGCTGCCTTGGCGGAGGGAACTTGCGCGGGTCACCGTTGGCGCCGCCAGGCTCGCGGCGGCGGCGGTTTGCAAAAAGCGGCGTCGCGACACCCCCACCATGACGTGGTTTCCTTATCGCCCGTGAATGCAAACGTTTGCGGATCCAGCCTTACGCGCTTTTCACGTCTCCCGCAAGGGGCTTGGGTCGGGGCCCCGATATCCCCATGGAGCGCGACTCCGGGGCTTTCCGAAGTGGCGCGGGAACGAGCCCCATCGGGTCAAAAAAAAAATTTTCCCCGCGCGACGAATTCCGGCCTTTGATTGCGCCATCGCATGTTTTCCTTGGAATATTCGACTTCTAGCCGCTGTTCTTAGGAATTCGGTAAGCTTTGCCGCAGCACACTTCGCCAGCCATCAGCGTCTTGGTTTTTTAACCCCTTGCGGAGCCTTGACCTCGTGCCGGCGCGTACGCCCTTCTTACGTAACCTCGCCCTCATTCTCACCGCCGTGGCCGTGATTCTCTGGTTCGTCGTCGGCGCCCTCAAGCTTGCCGCGCCAAATCCCCTCCCCCGTCACGATCCCGGGCAAAGCCTGCGCGCCCAAGCCGCGCATTTGCTCGCCGGCGCCGAGGCCGGCCTGACGCGAACCATCGAGCAACTGCTTGCCGTACGCCAACTTGCCGGCCAAAGTTGCACGCCCGCCACGATCAACCACCTCGCCAGGCTGCGTCGCAGCCACGCCATTTTCTGGGAGGTCGCCCTGGTCGACCAGGGTGGCACGATCTACTGCACCGGCTTTGGCGTGCCGCAAGCAGGGGCGCAGATCACCCCTTTTGAAATGGCCATCGGGGACGACGCCTTCCTCACCGCGCGGGTCGATAGCTTGACCCGCATGACGGTGCCTGTCATCAGCGTCGTCAAGGACGGACGCGCCGCGCTTTCCGCCTCGATCGATCCTTTGCAGTTGTTCGCCGAGGCGGCCTTGGGCGAGAACTCCCCTGTTTTCCGCGCCGAGATCGTCATCGCCGAACGGGTGAACAGCACCATGCTCCATGGCGGGGCGAGGGACGAGGACACTCTCATCTCAATCGAGGCCCGCTCGACCCGGTTTCCGCTGCGCGTCACGGTGAGCGGCCTTCCCGACCCTGCGCCGCGGCCGCGGGCGGACCGCTGGCCCATCCTCATCAGCGGCTTTAGCGCTGGCCTTCTGGTGGCGCTGATCTTTCTCATGATCGCGATGCGCCGCGACCGGCCGGTGGACGATCTGCGCATCGCCTTGAAGCGCGGCGAGTTCCTTCTCCATTACCAGCCCATCTTCGAGCTCAAAACGCAGCGCGTGGTCGGGGTCGAAGCCCTTATCCGCTGGCGGCATCCCAGGCACGGCCTGGTGCGGCCGGATTATTTCATCCCGCTGGCCGAGCAAAGCGGGCTCATCATCCCCCTTACCCGTTGGGTCATCGCGCAGTCGAGCAAGGAGCTGGCGCCGCTTCATGCCGCCAATCCTGCGCTTTATTGCTCGATCAATTTGGCGGTCGCTCATTTTCGCGATTTCACGCTTGCCGAGACGCTGGAGCGGATGGTCGCAGCGGGTGCCATCAAACCATCGCAACTGGTCCTCGAGGCCACCGAACGGCAGGTCCTCGACGACCATGACATGGCGGAGCGGGTGATGCGCCACCTGCGCGAACACGGGTTTCGCATCGCCATCGACGATTTCGGCACCGGCCATAACGGGCTTGCCTTGCTCGAGCATGTCACCGTCGATGCCTTGAAGATCGACAAGACGTTCGTCAACCGCAGCCGGGGCGACGGCGCCGATTGCCCGGTGCTCGACGGCATCATCGAATTCGGCCACAAGCTGGGCCTCGATCTCATCGCCGAGGGCATCGAGGACGCCTCGCAGCTTAGCTATCTGCGCCGCAAGGGCGTCCCCTATGGCCAAGGCTATCACCTGGCGGTGCCCATGCCGGTAAGGCAGCTTATCGACTTCGTCGGCGATCCCGCGCGGCGCCGCCCGCCGCAAACCAGGGCGGGGGATAAGGACGAGGCGCGCCCGCCCAATGTCATCGACCTTGAAGGCCGGCGCCTGCAATCGGGCCTTTCCGCCTGACGCCGCTTATCCTTGGCGCCGGCGGGGTGTGGGCCTCACCCCCTCCGGGGAGCGACGATAAGCGCTTCCACCGTCGCTTCGCCCAAGGCGCGCGCGGCCTCCAGGCGGTGGAGACCACGCACCAGGACATAGCGCCCCTCGCCGCGGCGCACCTGGATCGGCGGTTGCGCCTCGTCCTTGAGAAAGCCATCGGCGCGGGCCTCTAGCTTTGCCTGGTCGAACGTCTTGCGCAGCTTCACCGGCACGTAAATCTGGTCAAGCGCGATGGTCACGGTGGCAAGCATATCCCAGTCCTTTCCCTACGCCTGCGCCCGGCATGGGGCACAGACATCAACCGGCGTCAATCCGGCGCTCCCTTTTGCGTTGCGCCTGGCGTTTCTTGGCGACAAGGCGGCGCTCCTTACCCCCCTTCGTCGGCTTGGTCGGCCTGCGCCTTTTGGGGGTGGCGCTGGCCTCTTCGATCAGCGCGGCAAGCCGGGCGCGGGCGTCCGCCCGGTTGCGCTCCTGGCTGCGAAAGCGACTGGCGGTGATGACGATGACGCCGGCCTGGCTCATCCGCCGGCCGGCAAGGCGGCGCAGGCGGGCAAGGACAGCGGGGCCTAGGGCAGCGCATTGGGCGGCGTCAAAACGCAGCTCCACCGCGGTCGCGACCTTGTTGACATGCTGCCCGCCAGGGCCGGGGGCGCGAATGAAGCGCTCCTCCACGGCCTGTTCAAGAATGGCCATGCGGCGATGGGCGAGGGTCATGCGTCCAGCATAGCCATGCCCGCTGGCGGCACAAGATTTGCAGCGCTGGGGAATTTGTTATAAGCTTCAACGATGCAGCTTGCCGTGGGGGGCGCGAGCAGCGCAATACGACCAGAAACGTCCTTAAAAAACACTTCGGCCATGCGCCTTTCGTGGCTCTGCCCAAATCTTTGAGGGAGAGAACCACATGTTTCGTAAAATATTGCTGGCCATCGCCGCTTGCCTTGGCGCGGGGGCACTGGCCCTGCCGGCGTTTGCCGAAGACGCCGCCGAATTAGCAAGAGAATATGCCCTCGAGGCGCTGCCGGGACACCAAGCGCAAATGGAAGCGGCGCTCAAGGCCCATGCCGACTGGCGGAAGAAAAATGGCGATCCCTTCGCCTGGTCAATCTATCAAGTGATCGTCGGCGAGGCGCAAAGCATCTATATCGTGCGCAGCTCCGGCCACAAATGGGCCGATTTCGACACCTATGGCGACAGTGACTTCGCCGCCAAGGCTTCGGCCCACTATCGAGAGACCGTCGCTCCGCACACCACCGGACGCGCCGTGGCCAGCATCTGGCGCAATGAAGGCAAGGTCCAGCGCTGGCCACAGGACGGCGGGAGTTTCAAATATTTCCTGGTCCTCGAATATGTCATCAAGCCAGGCCATACGCAGCGGTTCACCGACGCGGCAGCCAAATTCTCGGATGTCGCCAATGAAAACGACTGGCCTGGCTCATACGCCATGGAGTGGCTGGAAGCCGGGGGCGAAGGGCCAAAGGCCGCCCTCGTCATTCCCAGCGCCAATTGGGCGGGCTTCGCCGACCCCGAACCCAGCCTTTACAGCCTTCTGGTGAAAAAACACGGCGAGGCGGAAGCCGCCCGCATCCGTGACGCCTTCACCAGCGCCATCGCGGGACAAAAGTCGTTCATCGTCGTCCACCGCCCGGAATTCTCCGTGCCGGCCGCCACGGTGCCATAAACATGTCTTACACCAGCAAGGAAAGGGCAAACGCCCTTTCCTTGCTATTTTTCACATCCCCGCTTGATTGACATTTGCCGCCTCACCCTGTCACATGGCCCATCCCGTTGCCAAAGGACGTGAAAGATATGCGGATGGCGTTTGTTGCGTGGATGTCGAGCGTCGCGTTGAGCATTCTCATGATGGCCACCTCTGCCCTTGCCGTCGAACCAGACTGTGGGCCGCGCCCCGCTCCGCCGGCTCTCTTCGATCCCGAGACGGCGACGCGCGAGGAGGTAATGGCAACGAAGACGGCGTTCGAAGCCTATCAGGACGCCAACACCGCCTATCTCGACTGTCTCGAAGCCTTCGCCCAGTCGGACGACTTTGCCGCCCTGGGACAAAGCGTACGCCAGGTACGCCTTGAAGCGCTCAACGCTGAACTCAATGCCGTGCAAGAAACCGAGAAAGCCATCGCCGACGACTTCAACGAGAAAGCCAAAGCTTGGATGGAAACACGGAAAAGAGGCGGCTGACTCCCCTTTGCAGCGTAGTCATTGAGCAGCAGACTCTCTTTCACGCAGCCATCGCCGGTGGCCGTTATGGCATGGTTCGCGCCGCCTTGCGCGCTTCGTATTTCGCCTTTTCCTCGGCTGCCAGCTCTTTTTTCGACAGCTTGCCGATCATGGTTTTTGGCAATTCGTCACGAAACTCGATTTCCGCCGGGATGGCGATCTTGCCCAAGCGGCTTTTGAGGAATTTGCGCAGATCGCTTTCCTTAAGGGTCATGCCCGGCTTCACCACGACAAAGGCTTTCGGCACTTCGCCGCGGTAATCATCGGGAATGCCGATGACCGTGGTTTCCTTGACCGCCGGATGCTCGTAAATCACTTCCTCGATGTGGCGGGGATAGACGTTGAAGCCGCTGACCAGGATAAGGTCCTTGGCGCGATCGACGATGAAGCTGTAGCCTTCTTCGTCCATATAGCCGATATCGCCGGTGCGCAGACGGCCGTGCTGAATGGTCTCGGCGGTGGCTTCCGGCCGCTTCCAATACCCCTTCATGACCTGCGGCCCGACAACGCATATCTCGCCGGTCTCGCCTTGCGGCAGAATTCTGCCCGGATCCTCGGCGTCGGTGATGACGATGCTGGTGCCGGGCACCGGCAGGCCCACCGAGCCCGCCTTGGCAACGCCGTAATAGGGGTTGACCGCGACCACCGCCGAGGCTTCCGTAAGGCCATAGCCCTCGCGCAGCACGGCGCCGGTCAGCGTCTCGAACTGGCGCTTCAATTCCACCGGCAAGGGCGCACCGCCGGAAATCGACAGCCGGATCGAGGAGAGATCATATTTCTCCAGGCGCTGATGCTGGAGGATGGCGTTGTACATGGTGGGAACGCCGGGCACCAGGGTGATCGCCTTTTTCGTGATCACCCGCATCGCTTCCTCAAGCTCGAATTTCGGCAAGAGCACAACCTCGGCGCCGATCCGGGTGGACACGTTCATCACCACCGTCATGGCGAAGACGTGGAACAAGGGCAGCGCTCCCAGCATGCGGTCGCCGCCGAAGCGGGTGTCGGGGTCATAGGCCGCCGTCTGGCAAGCGTTGATGTAAAGATTGGCATGGGTCAGCATCGCCCCCTTGGGAACCCCGGTGGTCCCCCCGGTATATTGGAGGACGGCGACGTCCTCGCGCGGGTTGATGGCGACCGGCTTGACGATGCCGCGGTTGTTGAGGAGCTGCTCGAAGCGGATATGGGCGGTGTTGTAGCGCACCCGGGAACGGTCGCGGCGGCGGAAGGCGCTGTAAAGAACGTTGCGGGGAAAAGGCAGGACATCGGCGAGGTTGCCGACCACCAGCTGGCGCAGCCGCGACTTTTCCATCACCTCCTCAATCTTGGGGAAAAGCTGGGAGACGTCGAGGGTGACCATGAGGTCCACCTCGGCGTCCTCCACCTGGTGCACGAGCTCCGGCACGGAATAGAGGGGCGAGAAATTGACCACCGTGCCGCCCGCCTTCAAGATGGCGAAATAGCTGATGACGAACTGCGGGCAGTTGGGGAGGAAAAGGCCCACATGAACGCCCTTTTTGACCCCCAGCGCCTGGAAGCCGCGCGCCGCGCGGTTGACGAGGCCCAGCACTTCGCCATAGGTGAAGATACGCCCGTAAAAATCGAGATAGGGGTTGTCGGGGATACGCGCCGCGGCGTCCTCAAGGAGGGCGTGGACGGGGCGCGCCTCGAAGCCCTGGTCCCAATTGACGCCGGTAGGATAGTGGTCGAGCCACGGGCGGGGGAAGGCGACGGCGGTCTTGGTGTCTTGGTCTGCCATGGGCGTCTCGCGATAAGCTGGCAAGGCGCCACATGCCTTGCCATTGCGGCAAGATTACGCCGGCAAGCCTTAATTCCCTATGAGCAGCGCCGGAATTTCCCCCTCAAACGAAGAAATCGGGCATCAGCTGGTCGGCCATGGCGGGGTCGACGGCATAGGGCCGCAAGTCCGTCACCCCGGCCCTCGCCAGCACCTCATCGTCGATGAAGAAGTTGCCGGTGACGGCGCGGGACGGCTGGGTGAGGATCCAATGGGCGGCGTCGGCCATGATTTCCGGCTTGCGGCAGCGGCGAATGGACTCATCGCCGCCGAGCAGGTTCTGAACCGCCGCGGTGGCGATCGCCGTGCGCGGCCACAGGGCGTTGAAGGCGACCCCCTTGGCGCGGAATTCGCCGGCCATGCCGAGGACGCACATGGACATGCCGAACTTGGCCATGGTGTAGGCGACATGGGGGGCGAACCAGCGCTCCTCCATGTTGAGGGGCGGCGACAGGTTGAGGACGTGGGGGTTTGCCGCCTTCAAAAGATGGGGAAGGCACAGCTTGGAGCACAGGAACGTGCCCCGGGTGTTGATGTGGTGCATCAGGTCATAGCGCTTCATCTCGGTCGCCAGGGTGGGGGTCAGGGAAATCGCCGAGGCGTTGTTGACCAGAATGTCGATGCCGCCGAAGGCCGCCACCGTCTCTTCCACCGCCGCCGCGACCATCGCTTCGTCGCGGATGTCGACGATGAGGGGCAAGGCCTTGCCGCCCGCCGCTTCTATTTCCTGCGCTGCGGTGTAGATCGTGCCTTCAAGCCTGGGATGGGGCTCGGCGGTCTTGGCGGCGACCGCCACCTGCGCGCCGTCGCGCGCCGCCCGCTTGGCGATGGCAAGGCCGATGCCGCGGCTGGCGCCGGTGATGAACAGGGTCTTGCCTTGAAGCGTCGTCATCGGTTCCTCTCCTCTTGCTGGGCGGCGACGTGGGCGATGAGGTCGGCGCGCGCCACGGCACCGTCCCCCAGGCGTGCGTAAAGGTCCACCCCCGCCTTCTCTCCACGCGCGACAAACCCCGCCTTTTCAAGATAGCGCAAATGGGCAAGGCTTTCGCCGGTCGCCATGGTAAGCAGCATGGCGTCGTCAAAGCCGCGACCGAACAGGGTGTTAAGGGTCGCCGTCGCCGGGCGCGGCCGATCGAGGGCGCGCAACAGCCGGGCGAGCTTGGCGCAATGGCCGTGGATGAGGCCATCGAGCCGGGCATGAAGGCCGTGGAACGGCTCGTTATGCGCAGGCAGCACCAGGAGCTCGGCGGGCAGCTTTTTTAATCGGCTAAGGCTGAGGAGCCAGTCGTTCAAGGGGTTGCCCTCGGGCTCGGTGGGGTAGACCGAGACGTTGGAGGAAATGCGCGGCAGCACCTGGTCGCCGGAAATCAGCAGACCCAGTTCCGGGCAATGGAGACAGGCATGCTCCGGGGCATGGCCGCGCCCCACCACCACCCGCCAGTCGCGCCCGCCGATGGGCAAGCAGTCGCCATCGGCGATGCGCTCGATGGACAAGGGCAAGGGGTGGACGCCGCGGGCGTAATTCCCCCAGCCGCGGCTTTTCTGCAAGGCAATCTGCGCGTCCGAAAAGCCGGCGCGGCGGTAAAAGGCAAGGACCTCGTCGGGCGGCGTCTCCCGCACATCGAGGCTGAGCATGCGCGCCAGGAGATATTCGGTGCGGGTGATGGCAAGCGGGGCGCCGGTTTCTTCACTAAGCCAGCCGGCAAGGCCCACATGGTCGGGATGGCAATGGGTGACGATGATCCGGGTGACCGGCCGGGCGCCGATGAAATCCGTCAACACCGCCCGCCACAGGGCCTTGGCTTGACGGGTGGCAAGGCCGGTATCGACAATGGCGACGCCATCGCCGTCAGCAATGAGGTAAAGGTTGATATGGTCGAGGGAAAAGGGCAGCGGCATGCGCAGCCACCACACCCCATCGGCGACCTCGCGCCATTGGCCAGGCGCGGGGGTGTCGGCGAAGGGATAAGCGAGTCCCACCGGCGCTGCATCGTTATCGGAAGCCAGGAAATCCTCGTCCGATGCCAGGGATTGATCGCGCACGTGAGGGGGCCTTTCCAATGATGGAAGCAAGCCTAACGTTTACGTAAACGTAAAGCAAGGGTCTGGGGATGGCAACCAACGCACCCTCGCGCCCGCCTGCCGGGATAATTTGAAATCACTAGTGGTCCGCCCCAAACGGATAAATCCATCCGTTTGGGAAAAGTGGACCACTAAGTTATTGAATCTGTGGTGCGATTTCTCCAACAGATGGGAACCATCTGTTGGAATCGCACCACTAGGCCATCGGGTATCGCTCGCCATCAAAGCATGATGCGTCCTTGCCCATAGGCCGCTACCATTCGCCTGTACAGCGCCGTCGATGGGCGGCGCGCCATTGGCATGCCACATAAGGAAAGCCGTCA
>JBMOOS010000018.1:0-71148 GCA_049324415.1 Pseudomonadota bacterium | reverse complement strand
GCCGATCTGGACGCTTGGCTCGTCCACTACAACACCGAGCGGCCCCATCTCGGCTACCGCAATCAGGGCAGAAGACCCATCGAAACCATCAACCTATTCGTAAGCCAAGAAGCTTAAGTGGACACGCTGTTTTTAGAAGCAGACCAACCACTTCGGTGAAACGCTGCGCTTCTTCAGGCGGCAGGCCAGCGGAAAAATCGGCAAGGTAGTCTATGAGAACAACGACGCAATGTTCCGGGTTCAAGAGTAAACCGAATGACTTCGAACTGGACGACACCGTTGACCGGTTCATTTCACGAATTCTCCGGACTTTTACGCAGACGCAACAGCCGCAGCGCGTTGGCAACCACCAACAAGGAAGCGCCCGTATCCGCAGCGATAGCGCCCCAGAGCGTTGCGTAGCCGGCGAAGGTGAGCACGACGAAGACGGCTTTGACGCCAAGTGAAAAAACGATGTTCTGCTGAATGATAACGAGCGTTCGTTTGGCGTGATGCACCAGCCACGGCAGTTTCGAGATGTCATCGGTCATGAGCGCTACATCGGCGGTCTCGATCGCCGCATCGGAGCCGATTGCGCCCATGGCGATGCCAAGGTTGGCGCGCGCCAACGCCGGTGCGTCATTGACGCCGTCGCCGACCATCGCCACCGTGCCGTAGCGCGCGCCAAGCTCTTCGATCTTCTTGACCTTGTCGTCCGGCAGCAGTTCGGCGTGCACCTCGTCGATGCCGAGGTTGCGGGCAATGGCGTTGGCCGTGACACGGTTGTCGCCGGTCAGCATGACCACATGCCCAATGCCGGCGGCATGCAGTTGTTGCACGATTTCCCGCGCCTCCGGCCGGACCGTATCCGCGACCGCGATGAGGCCGCAGACGTGCCGCGGGTTGCCGACGGCGATGACCGTTTTGCCGTCTGCTTCCAACGTTTCCGCCCGTTTCGTGGTCTCGGGCGTATCCTGGCCGCGCTCGACGACATAGCGATGGGAGCCGAGCCAGAACGGTTCGCCATCGAAGGTGCCGGTCAGTCCCTTTCCTCTTAGAACCCGCACGTCGCTCGCTGGCGCAAACGCGATTCCCCGCTGATCGGCGTAGCGCAGAATAGCGCTCGCAAGCGGATGCGTAGAACGCACCTCAAGGGCTGCGGCACGGGCCATCAACTCAGCCTCGGTGTGGTTTCCGAGCGGGATGACCTGCGCAACGACGGGCTCGGCCCGCGTGATCGTTCCGGTCTTGTCCATGGCGATCGCCTTAAGGCGCGCGGGAAGCTCGACATAGGCTCCTCCCTTAACCAGCACGCCGGCTCGCGCCGACGAGGCCAGCGCGGCGACGATGGAAACCGGTGTCGAAATGACCAACGCGCACGGACAGGCGATCACGAGCAGGACCAGGGCGCGATAGAACCAGTCGTCCCACGCGCCGCCGAGGGCCAGAGGCGGCACCAGGAAGACAAAAAGTGCGAGACCCATGACCGCCGGCGTATAGACACGCGCAAATCGCTCCACCCATTGTTCGGAAGGAGCGCGTCGCGCATGCGCCTCCTCGACCATGCGGATGATGCGTGCGAGCATGGTGTCCCCGGCCGCCTTGGTGGCCTCCACCGTGAGCGTTCCGTCACCGTTGATCGTGCCGGCGAAGACCTCGGCGCCGGGCGCCTTTTCGACCGGCACGCTTTCGCCGGTGATGGGCGCTTGATTGACAGCGCTGGTGCCGGTAACAACGCGTCCGTCCAGCGCGATGCGCTCGCCCGCGGGAACAACGAAGCGGTCACCAGGGCTGACATCAGCCACCGGCACCGCCGCCTCCGATCCGTCCGCGCGAAGGAGCCGCACGGTGGGCGGCGCGAGATCGAGAAGGGCGGCGATCGCTCGGCGCGCCCGGCCGACGCTCCAGCTTTCCAGTGTCAAGGACAGCGCGAAGAGGAACGCAACCGTCGCCGCCTCGAACCATTCGCCGATGACGATGGCGCCGGTGACGGCGAGCGTCATCAAGAGATTCATGTCTGGCCGCAGGCTGCGCGCCGCGTACCAGGCCTTGACGATGACGAAGCGAATGCCGAAGGCGATGGCGAGCGCATAAGCCGCCATCTCGGGCAGAGGCACGGCTTTTCCGTCGTGACCGGCGAGAAGCCGAATAGCCTCAGTGAAGCCACCCGCGAGCCAAATGTGGGTGAGAAAACCGGCAACGACAAACAGGCCGCTGAGACTTGTGAAGCAGACGAGTTGGCTTCGGCGCCGATCGCTCTCATCGCGCGCACTTTTCTCGCCGGCGCGCCATTCGATCGCGGTCATGCCCGTCCGACGGACGGCTCGCCGGATCTCCTCGGCGGAGACCAGCGGAGCCTGGGCGAGCACAGTCATGCGGCCCTTCAAAACGTCGAATGCGAGATTGTCCTCTCCGCCGACAAGCGGGCCAAGCTCGCGACGGAGCACCGCCACTTCTTCGGCGCAATCGAGCCCGCGCACCTTGAAGGTCAGACGGGACGCTTCAGGTGACGGCGCCATCAGGATGCGTTTCCGTCGTGGATAGGATAGGCGCTTTCGATCTCGCTGATATAAACCCAGCCGGCATTCGGTTGGCCGGTGCGCCCATTCTCGCGAATGAGCGCCACGGCCTGGTCGACTTTGTCCGCCTCGCAGACCAGTTCCAGCTTCACCTCCGTGATCACTTTTTCGCCAATTTCGATGGAATATTGCTGTTCCTGGGAATCGAGGGCTTTCAACATGCCCTTGACGTCGATGACGGAAATATTCCGGAACCCCGCCGTCTTGAGCGCATGAACAACGTCGACGATCCGGTTACGGTGAATGAACGCCTTGATTTCCTTCATGTCAGACCTCCTGAGGTTTGGGTTCTTGGGCGGCTCTCCGCCGTTCCGCCACGCGCGTCTCCATCCATTCATAGATGACGGGGAGAAGGACGAGGGTCAGCAGCGTCGAGGTGATCAGGCCGCCCACCACGACTGTGGCGAGCGGTCGCTGAGTCTCGGCGCCGACACCGGTCGACAGCAGCATCGGGACCAAGCCGAGGATGGCGACGCTCGCGGTCATCAGCACCGGGCGGAGTCTGAGTTCCGTTCCCCGTCGTACGGCTTCCCCAACGCTCAGTCCCTTTTCGCGCAATCCATTGATGAATTCGACGAGGACAATGCCGTTGAGCATGGCGACGCCGAAGACCGCGATGAATCCGATCGCCGACGGCACCGAGAGATATTGTCCGGTGACGGCGAGCGAAATCAGTCCGCCAATGGTCGCGAAGGGCACATTGGCAATGATGAGCGTTGCGTAGCGTATCGAGTTGAAGGCGGTATAAAGAAGCACGAAGATGAAAAAGATGGTGAGTGGCACGATAACACTAAGCCGCGCCAAGGCGCGCTGTTGATTTTCAAAAGCGCCGCCCCATTCGACCCAATAGCCGGGCGGCAGCGTCACGGCCTGGGCGATGGCTGCATTGGCATCCTTGACAAAGCCATCGACATCCCGGCCGCGCACGTCCATTTGAATGACGGCGTAGCGTTGTAATTGCTCACGCCGGATAAAGGAATAGCCTTCGGCGACCGAGATCTCCGCGACCTGGCCCAAGGGAACGATGGCACCACCTGCAGCGCGCATGGGAATATCGCGGATCGCCTTCACTGAGGCCTTGGACGCATCCATGAGCCGGGCGGTGATGTCGAAGCGCTTCACCCCGTCGATCAAGGTCGAGACCGGTTCATTGCCGATGCCAGTGCGCACCACGGTCAGCACATCATCGGCGTTCATGCCATAGCGGGCAAGCTCCCTGCGGTCGACGCGGATGCGAATTTGCGGCTTGCCGATATTGGCCTCAAGCGATAAATCAGCAACGCCGGGAACCCCGGAAATCGCGTCCTTGATTTCCTGGCTCAAACGGTCGAGCGTCGCCAGATCCTGGCCGTAAAGCTTTGCCGCAAGGGTGGCCCGCACGCCCGAAATAAGTTCCTCGACCCGCATCTGTATGGGTTGGGTGAAGGCGATGACGGAAGTGGGAACGATCTCCTCCAGTTTTTCGCGCATGGCATCGGCCAACTCTTCGATGGGACGATCAGAAGGCCATTCGTCGCGAGGGTTAAGTTCAGTAAAAATTTCCATATAGTTGACGTCCGCCGTCTCGCCTCGCTCGGCGCGGCCGATCATCGCCAGCGTGGTTTTGACCTCGGGAAATTCAGTGAGGGCGTTTTCGATATCCTTGGAAATCTTGATCGACTGATCGAGCGAAGTGGAAGGGATCGAAGTGACCCGCCACATGATCGAGCCTTCCTGTAGGGTCGGCATGAACTCTTTTCCTAAGAAAGGGAAAAGGGCGAGACTGAAAATGAGAAGAAGGCCTGCCCCGCCGACCACTATCTTCTTGTTGCCGAGTGACCAGCCAAGAAACGGAAGGTACCTACGCTTGATAATGCGCACAAGGAAGGTATCGCGCTCTTCCTTAGGCTTGAGAATGAGGGCGGCCAGCACCGGAATGATGGTCAAGGTGAGAAGCAGCGACCCCGCCATGGCAAAGCTGATGTTAAAGGCCATGGGCTTGAACAGCTTGCCTTCAAGACCCTCGAGGCTGAAGAGCGGCAGAAACACGACAATGATGATGAGAATGGCAAAGGCGATGGGACCCGCCACCTCGTGCGCCGCTGCAAGCACGGCGGCACTGCGATTAACGTGCCCTCCCTCGGCTTTGCGCTCGGCCATGATGCGGAAGGAGTTTTCCACCATCACCACCGCGCCGTCGACCATCATGCCGATGCCGATGGCAAGTCCCGCCAGCGACATGAGATTGGCGGACAGGCCCGCCTCGTTCATGAAGATGAAGGCGATCAGCATGGCGAGCGGCAAGGCGGCGATGACCACCAGCGCCGAGCGCAGCTCGCCAAGAAAAAGAAACAACACGATGGCGACCAGGATCGAGCCTTCGATAAGCGCCCGTTCCGCCGTCGAGACGGCCTTTTCCACCAGTGCCGTGCGGTCGTAAATGGGGCGCAGGACGGCGCCATCGGGCAGCGCCTGCTCGGCAACGCCCAGCTTTTCCTTGACCGCGTCAACGACGTTCTTGGCGTTCTCGCCAATGCGCGACAGCGCCATGCCAAGCACGACTTCCTTGCCGTCCCGGGTGACCGCACCGAAACGTAAAGACGGCGCTTGCGTGATCTCGGCAATGTCCCGCAAATAGACGGGCGTTCCATCCTCCACCTTGACCACGATGGCGGCGATATCGGCAACGCCGTCCACCAGCCCCAAGCCGCGCACCAGATATTGCTCCGGCCCCTGATCGATATATTGGCCGCCGACCTGGGCGTTATTGGCCTCGATCGCGGTCATGACGTCGCGATAGCCAAGGCCGTATTTGATGAGCTTCATGGGATCGATGCGCACTTGATATTGTTTTTCTTGGCCGCCCCAGGACATGACGTCGTCCACGCCGGCGGCTGTGCGCAGGATAAGGCGGATCGACCAGTCCTGCAGGGTGCGCAGGTCCATGTCGGTCATCGTGCTATTAAGTTTTTCATCGGCGCGTTCGAGGGTGTACCAGAACACTTGGCCAAGACCCGAGGTGTTAGGACCCATCACTGGCGTGCCATAGCCTTGGGGGATGCGGTCGCCGACTTCCGCCAGCCGCTCCATCACCAGGCGGCGGGCGAAATAAATATCCATGTCGTCTGCGAAATAGACCGAGACATAGGAAAGCCCAAACAGGCTGACCGAACGGATTTGCGCAACCCCGGGCAAGCCCGCCATGCTGGTCTCGACAGGAAAGGTTAGGAGTTGCTCCACGTCCTCCGCCGCAAGGCCGGGAGATTCGGTGTAGATGTTGACTTGCACCGGCGTGACATCGGGGAAAGCATCGATCGGCACCGTCGAGACCGCCCGCCAGCCGAGAAAGCCCACGACAAGAAAGGCGACGATGACGAGAAATTTATACTGCAGGGAAACTTCGACAAGCTTGTTCAACATCGTACATATCCTTAGTGGGCATCGCCCATTTTTGTCTTTTGGATGAGCGACTTCAGAAGGAAGGCGTTGGAGACGACAATTTCATCGCCTAAGGCAAGGCCGGACTTAACTTCAGTCCAATCCCCACGCCGCTCGCCAATTTCAATGGAAGTGGGTGCAAGGATATCTTGCTGCACCTTAAACACGGTCTGTGCCCCATCCATCAGCACCACGGCGGCGGTTGGCACGGCAAGCACCGGCGCGCCTTCGCCCACGGCGATGGCGACGTTGACGAATTGCCCGGGGTGCAAGGCATCGCTTTTGTTGTCCACCTCGATGCGCACCGGCTGGGTCCGGGTGGTTTCCTCGAGACGGTGATAGGCCTGCACCACATGGCCTGTCGCCACCTCCTCGGTGCCGATCAATATGCGCGCGGCGTCATTGAGCGCGACATGGGTCGCTTGCTCGGCGGTGAGTTGCGCCTTGACCCAGATACGGCTTTCGTCGCTGATTTCAAACAACAGCCGACCAGCCTCCACCACTTCGCCAACGACAAAGGCATCGCGGATGATGACACCGTCCTGGGGCGAGAGAAGCTGGAATTCCCCCGTCGCCTTGGAGGCATCGCCCTGGCTCCGCAGCGCGGCGATTTGCTCGGGCGTCATGCCATAGGCCAGCAGCTTGGCGTTGCTTTGCTCGGCGGCGACCTGGGCTTCCACATAGCGCCGCTCGGAAACCACGTCACGGCCCAGCGTCTTCACCCGGCGCCATTCCCGGTCGTTGACGATGAGCGCGCCTTGCGCGTCCGCGACCTCGACGCTGGAAAGCGTGACCAGCGGCTGGCCGGCTTTCACCTTATCGCCAAGCTTGGCGTGGCGTTTCACCACTTGCACGCCGATCCGCGGCGTGACTTGGGCTGATTGATATAGGTTCATCATCACCTCGCCAGGCACGATGAATTCCGCCGCAAGGGCACGGCGCTCGACCGGCGCGGTGGCGATGCCCTTGGCTTCGCGCTCCGCCGCGCTCATTTCAAGCGGCCCTCCCTCTTCATGGTCCTCGCCTGCCTTGGCGCCGGCGGCGCCAGAGGCCTCCTTTGTACTTTCTTGGTCGCTGCCAGAATCGGAAAAAGCGTAGAAGAGGACGGCAAGGCCGAGGACCACCGCGGCAGCGATAAGAATGATTTTTAAAGTCTTGCTCATGGGAGGGTCTCCAGCCAGGAATCCACCGTATTTGCCGCGTCAAGCCACTGGAACCAGTCGGCCCACAGCCGTCCGCGCAATTCAACGGCGGCATTTTCGGTGACAAAGCTTTGGTTGAGTTGAATAAGATAATC
Organism: Pseudomonadota bacterium; assembly: GCA_049324415.1. GTDB lineage: Bacteria > Pseudomonadota > Alphaproteobacteria > Sphingomonadales > CAKZYD01 > JBMOOS01. Next base: position 63,876 of record JBMOOS010000018.1, on the reverse strand, counting down.
GATGGCGTTGATTTCACCGGCACGCCATAACCGCTGGATCAGCGTGCGCTGTTCTTCCAAGGGCACCGCGCCTTGTTCGCGCCAGGCCTGCCAGGCATCGATATCAGCGAGATAGCGCTGGTGACTGGCGGCAAGACGTGCCGTCACCCGCCGTAAAAGGTCATTATAGCCTTGTTGCGAGGCGGCATAGTCGGCGTTGGCGACATCAACCTCGGCGCGAAAGCTGTTGCGCACGAAGAGGGGCACCGCCAGCCTGACGCCAACCAAGGTGCTGGAATTTTCTTGCCCGCCACGCACACCCAGGGTGGGGTCGGGTAAACGGTTCTTTTGCGCCACCCTAATGCGCGAGCGCGAGGCTTGGCTTTCCGCCAGCGCCAATTGCAACTCAGGCAGGCTTTGCACGGCTATGGTCTTGAGTTGCGGCAAGCCTTGCGGCGGTTCGCCCGACAAAAGCGGCCATGAGGGGCGGGCGGCGCCCACCACCGCCGCCAGGCCTTGCTCGGCCAGCGAGCGCTCGTTAAACGCGGCATTCAGCGCCGCCCGTGCCTCGGCAAGGGCAAGCCTAGCGGTTAAAAGTTCAGTTTTCGGCAAATCGCCCGCGGCGTGACGCCGCTCGGCAAGGGCGAGGAAATCGGTGCCAAGCTTTAGCCTTAGGTCCGCAAGCGCATAGAGTTGCGCCCTTGTCTGATAGTTGGCCAAGGCAACCAGAAGCTCCGCCAAGAGGCCCTTGCGGGTTATGGCAAGGGAGGCTTCGGCAGCATTGACTTGCGCATTGGCGACGCCCGCCCGCGCGCCGCGCTTGCCTGCCCAGTCGAAGGTCTGGGCAAGGCCGATGTCCTTAGTGTCCGACTCGGCGTTTTCGTAGCCCAGCTCTAGGGTGGGGTTATAAAGTGGGCGGCTTTGCGCCCGAGCATTGGCATGGGCGGCGGCAAGTTCGGCCTCGGCGGCTTGAAGGCTTGGATGGTCCGCCATCACGCTTGAGATAAACTCGGACAGCGCTGGCCGCGAGGGTGGCTTTTCCTCGGCATGGGAGGGGGTAGCGGTAAGCAGAAGCCATGCCGCCACAAGGCACGCACCGGAGCGTGCCTTAAGAAATCTTCTCATTGATGAACTCTCTTGAAGGTGGATGGCAAAACTTACGCCAACGCTCATTTAGCGCCAGGCGGTAAACGGCTGCTTGCGCGCGTCAGGCTAAAGGTGGAGGAACCGGCGGGCCGTGGCTTATGCTTTTGCGCAATGCATGGTTGAAGGCCAGGGGTTGCTGGGCGGTGGCCGGCTGGTTAAGCGCCGCCCCAGGGTCTTCCAGCCCCATATGATGGAGGGCATGGCAACCGCATTCGATGATATCGCTTGGCGGCGTCTTGCCTGGCGTGTGATTACCCCCGTCGGCAAGGGCATGGGTTTCGCCGGCGATGGCTGGCGCGGCGTCAAGCAAACTAATATCGGCGCATTGCACCGCGACGAATACGACCGAAAGCAAGGTTGCGAGAAATTTCCTCATGCCATCGCCAGCGTCATATTCCAATACGTTCACGCCCAAGGTTGAGGACTTACTTGCCCCGCGCCATTTCAGCAAGCACGGGGTGCCTTGCGTCCTCTCATCCCCCTGAGTAACATCTCTAGTTACTGTAGAAACAAGCCTAAAATAGTCACGAGGTTGTGAAATGTTCACCATTGGCCGTTTGGCGCAGGCGACCGGAGCAAAAGTGCAGACCATTCGCTATTACGAAGAGATCGGCCTTCTGCCGCGGGCCCCGCGCTCCGAGGGCAACCGGCGGCTCTACGCGCAAGCCGACATCGACCGCTTGGTGTTCATCCGGCACGCCCGCGAGCTCGGTTTTCCCCTGGATTCAATCCGCGATCTTTTGAGCCTATCCGACAATCCGGACCAACCCTGCGATGCGGCGGACGCGATTGCCCGCCGGCAACTCGACCAAGCAAACCGCCGGATTGAGCGCTTAAACGCGCTGAAACGCGAATTGGAGCGGATGATCAGACAATGCCGTGGCGGCAAAATCTCCGATTGCCGCGTCATCGAGGTTCTGAGCAACCATGCTCACTGTATGGCCGATGACCATCGGTCGACGGAGGCCAAGCCGTGAGCATAGCCACCCCTTTCGCGCCCATAGCCGCCCTGGCCATCTATACCGGCGCTGCCGTAGCCGAGATCGCTGGTTGTTTCAGCTTTTGGGCGTGGTTGCGGCTGGAGAAATCTCCGCTCTGGTTAGCGCCGGGCATGGCCAGTCTGGCGCTGTTCGCTTTTCTTTTGACACGAATTGATAGTGATTTCGCGGGCCGCGCCTATGCCGCTTACGGCGGCGTTTATATTGCCGCGTCGTTACTGTGGCTCTGGTTTGTTGAAGCCCAGCGCCCGGATCGCTGGGACGTCATAGGCGCTTCGATTTGTCTCTTTGGCGCGGCTGTCATTCTGTGGGGGCCGCGCTCGGTTTGACGAGGAAGGTGGAATGAGCGAGCCCTTGCGCGAGTGAACTCACGCTGGGCTGTTCGCTGCCCCAAGCAGCGGCCCTTCTGGGTACTGGACGCACGGCCGTAGCGTGGGCGCTGGCGCCCGCCCGGCTTCGCCGGCCGCCGGACTGTCGTGAACCGAGCCCGCTGACGCGGTCTCGGTCCTTTGAGCTTCCATTCCTGGCGCGGGGCCGGACCTTTGGTCCGGCCCCGCGCGAGATACTAAATCGGATTTGATCGAGAAGAGTTCATCCCCGCTGACCTGCTCCCCAAAGAGTCCGCGTTTACAAGTTAGCCCTGTTCAGGGTTTGGTCCTCTCTTGACCGTTGGTGATACTCCCGTGGGGTGAGCCCGTCGAGGCTCGAGTGCGGGCGGTGGTGGTTGTAATCGTCGCGCCATGCCGCGATCAGATGGCGAGCATGGCCCGCAACTCGGCATCCTCCGGACGCTTCGACCGGTGACGATAGACACGTGGGTCGATCCCCGCCAAGGCGCAGGCCCGCCGCTGCGAATAGCCTTTCTCCTTCATGGCCCAGTCCACGGCCTTTCTCCTCGAACCGGGCCTCAGAAGTTTTTTCCGAGCATCTCTTTCAACGTGGCGACATCCAGCATCTGCTCGGCCAGCAGCTTCTTCAGCTTCGCGTTCTCGGCCTCTAACGCCTTCAGCCGCTTGGCGTCGGAAATCTCCATGCCGCCGAACTTGCGCCGCCAGTTGTAGAACGTCGCGTCGCTGATCCCATGTTTTCGACACAGGTCCTGCGCGGATATGCCGGCCTGATGCTCCTTCACAATGCCAATGATCTGCGCTTCGCTGAAACGGCTCCTCTTCATCGTCTGTCTCCTTAGTCGGAAAACAGGCTAGCCTCAAACAGAGGACTTTTTAGGGGAGCAGGTCAGAGCGCCTTGCAGTCTGGCCCGCGCCGCGCCGCCATCAAACAGTAACTGTTCGCCGCGCAGCACGACATCGGCCCGCGCCGCGTCACGCGAGCGTGCGACGATATTGTCGAATCCATTCGCAAAATCCCGGGCCACCGAAGCATCGCCCGCAAAATCAAGACTCAAGGTGGGCAAAAGCTGGGCGCGCACTTCGCGGCGCGCCTGCCGGGCTTCGCGATGGTTGGCGATGGCGGCGTTGACAAGCGGGTGGCGCACCACGGCTTCACGGACGGCCTGGATGAAAAGCGCTGCATCATGTTCCTGGCTAATATAAGAAAGGGATATCTGGGAGACTACTAAGTCATGACGCGTATCGTTCGCGGCGGCTTGAGTGAAATGCGCAAGCGTCAAATATGCGCTTGCGAAAAACATCATTCGAAAAATAAAAACATTCATGTTTCGCACGCTTCTGGTGGATGAATTTCCTAACAGGATGGCGCGGTAAGGCTATGGTAATAAAAATCTATACATTGCCTTTTGAACCTAGTATTAGCGGTAAAAAAAAGGTTCGAGGCAAGCCGTTCCTTATCCTTTGCACCTTCAGTTGAACCTGCAGTTTGTTGATGTTCGCAGGGTAACCATGTGGTGCGTGTCTCATCAAGCGTCTCGGTGCCATATCGCATCGAGTCTCTTTTCGTTCGTTGCAAAACACTTGGATGTCGGCAAGCGGGCGTGATATCGGTTGTGTCGACAGCGCGGGCGCCGCCTGGTTCAATGGTCGCGGCGGGCGGTTAGCTCAGTTGGTAGAGCATCTCGTTTACACCGAGAGGGTCGGAGGTTCGAGCCCTTCACCGCCCACCATTTTTCTTCCCCTCCGAGCACTCGCCGGCTTGTTTTGGCCCGCAATGGAAAAAGCGGGCGGTGATGCCGTTATCGCTTGCTTCGCTGTCGCAAGAAAAATACCTCCGTCCAGTTCGAAACCTGCCCTCCTTGTCGCTTGACAGGGGGGTGGGGCTGCCGTAAACGGACGCCCGCGCGCGCCTTTTTTTCGGCGGCGCAAGTCGTTGCCCTGTCATGCGGGGGTGTAGCTCAGTCGGTTAGAGCGCCGGCCTGTCACGCCGGAGGCCGCGGGTTCGAGTCCCGTCACTCCCGCCATTGTTCGCTTAAGAACGCGAGCGCGCGGCCGACCCATCAATTAAAGTTGGCCGCGGGTTTAAGTCCCGTCACTCCCGCCATTATTCACCGATAACGCCGACGGCGACGGCCAGGCCAGCGCATAACCGGCGCGACCGCAGATTTTCCTCCCTGCTTTACGTCCACTTGGTCCATTTTTCGGCTTTTTCAGAGGCCTGAGGGCCGCGACAAAAAATCCTGCAATGGAGCCGTTGTTTCTGTTGCGCTGTGCACTCCGAGGCCTATAGTAGCGCCACTTTCGGCGCAGCGGTCGCGCACAGCCGGGGCGGCCACGGCGCTTAAGGCAGGATGTCGCCATGCAACCCATGTTGATGGAATATTTGCCGATCCTCATTTTCCTGGGGCTGGCAGTAGTTGTTTCCGCGCTGTTCGTCTTTGCCCCCCTTGCAGTCAGCACGCTTGGGGGCACGCAAAAGCCGGATGCGGAAAAGCTGTCCACCTATGAATGCGGCTTCGAGGCGTTCGAGGATTCCCGCCACAAGTTCGATGTGCGCTTCTATCTGGTTTCCATCCTCTTCATCATTTTCGACCTTGAAGTCGCCTTCCTTTTTCCATGGGCGGTATCGCTTTCGCAAACGGCGGCGTTCGGCTTCTGGTCGATGGTCGTCTTTCTGCTTATTTTAACGGTCGGCTTTGTCTATGAGTGGAGGAAGGGAGCGTTGGAATGGGAGTGAGCGCGCCCATGGACCCAGCCCGCGCCGGCGCTGGCGACGCCTTTTTCAAGGACCTCAACAGCGAGATCGCCGACAAGGGCTTTCTCGTTGCCAAGGCGGAGGATCTTATCCACTGGGCCCGCACCGGCTCCTTGTGGTGGATGACCTTCGGCCTTGCCTGTTGCGCGGTGGAGATGATGCACAGCTCCATGCCGCGCTATGATCTGGAGCGCTTTGGCGTCGCCCCGCGCGCCTCGCCCCGCCAGTCGGACGTGATGATCGTCGCTGGCACGCTCACCAACAAGATGGCGCCAGCGTTGCGCAAGGTTTACGACCAGATGTCGGAGCCGCGCTATGTGATTTCCATGGGCTCGTGCGCCAATGGCGGCGGCTATTATCATTACAGCTATTCCGTGGTGCGCGGCTGCGATCGCATCGTGCCGGTCGATATTTATGTGCCGGGCTGTCCGCCGACGGCGGAAGCCTTGCTTTATGGCGTGCTCCAGTTGCAGCGCAAGATCCGCCGCGTGGGCACCTTGGTGCGATAGGGGCTGAGGTAAGACATAAAGGCCGCGACATGACGGAACGACTAGAGGCTCTGGGGCAGCACATTCAAGCCGCGCTCGATAACGAGATCGTCGGCCAGACCCTCGCTTATGGCGAGCTCGGCATCGAGGCCCGGGCCGACGTCATCGGCAAGGTGCTGACTTTCCTGCGCGACGATGACGAATGCCGCTTCAAGCAGCTCATCGACATCACCGCCGTCGATTACCCGACGCGCGACAAGCGCTTCGATGTCGTCTATCACCTTTTGTCGCTGCACCATAACTGTCGCCTGCGGGTGAAGGCGCAGGTGGGCGAAGGCGCGGCGGTGCCGTCGATCGTCGAAATCTATCCCACCGCCGGCTGGTTCGAGCGGGAGACCTGGGACATGTACGGCATCATGTTCGCCGGCCACCCGGACTTGCGCCGCATCCTCACTGACTATGGCTTTCAAGGCCATCCCCTGCGCAAGGACTTCCCCCTCACCGGCTTTGTCGAGCTGCGCTATTCCGAGGAGCATAAGCGGGTCGTCTACGAGCCCGTGAAGCTGACCCAGGATTTCCGCAGCTTCGATTTCCTGTCGCCTTGGGAGGGCGCCAAATACATCCTGCCCGGCGATGAGAAGGCGGGCGATCAAGAGACGGCAAAGAGCTGAGCCATGGCGGACGTCGACATTCAGAACTATCATATTAACTTCGGCCCCCAGCACCCGGCGGCGCATGGCGTTCTGCGTCTGGTTCTGGAGCTCGACGGCGAAGTGGTGGAGCGCGCCGATCCCCATGTCGGGCTGTTGCATCGCGGCACCGAGAAGCTGATCGAGCATAAGACCTATCTCCAGGCGGTGCCTTATTTCGATCGCCTCGACTATGTCTCGCCGATGTGCCAGGAGCATGCCTTCTGCCTCGCCACCGAGCGCTTGCTCGGCCTCGAGGTGCCGTTGCGTGGACAATATATTAGGGTCCTGTTCTCCGAGATCACCCGCATCCTCAACCATCAGCTCAATCTGTGCACCCATGGCATGGACGTGGGCGCGATGACCCCCATCCTGTGGGGGTTCGAGGAGCGCGAGAAACTCATGGGCTTTTACGAGCGGGTCTCGGGCGCGCGGCTGCACGCCGCTTATTTCCGCCCCGGCGGCGTCCATCAGGATCTGCCGGCCGGCCTTGCCGAGGACATCCATGCCTGGACCGAGACGGCGCCCCAGGTGATGGACGACATGGAAGCGATGCTGGTGGAGAACCGCATCTTCAAGCAGCGCAATGTCGATATCGGCGTCATCTCGGCCGAGGACGCCATGGCCTGGGGCTTTACCGGGCCGATGCTGCGCGGCTCCGGCGTCAAGTGGGATTTGCGCAAGAGCCAGCCCTATGAATGCTATGACCGGATCGATTTCGACATCGTCATCGGCAAGCATGGCGACTGCTATGACCGGTATATCCTGCGCATGGAGGAAATGCGCCAGTCCTTGAAGATCATCCGGCAATGCATCGAGGACATGCCGCCGGGCCCGGTCGCCAGCCTCGACCGCAAGGTGGTGCCGCCCAAGCGGGGCGAGATGAAGCGCTCGATGGAAGCCCTCATCCACCATTTCAAGCTTTATACCGAGGGCTATAAGGTGCCCGAAGGGGAAGTCTACGCCGCGGTGGAGGCGCCCAAGGGCGAGTTCGGCGTCTATCTCGTCTCCGACGGCACCAACAAGCCTTATAAGTGCAAGATCCGCGCTCCCGGCTTTGCCCATTTGCAGGCCATGGATTTTCTCGCCAAGGGCCATATGCTAGCCGACATCCCGGCGCTGATCGGATCGCTTGATATCGTGTTCGGGGAGATCGACCGGTGAGCAAGGAAACCACTTTCGCCTTCAGCCCCGAAAACGAAGCGCGGGCGCGCGATATCATCAAGAGATACCCGCCAGGCAAGCAGCAGTCGGCGGTGATGCCGCTCTTGGACCTGGCGCAGCGCCAGATCGGCGCCGAAACCGGCACCCAAGGCTGGCTGCCGGTGCCGGCCATCGAATATGTCGCGCGTTTTTTGGACATGCCTTACATGCGCGCCTATGAGGTGGCGACCTTTTACACCATGTATAACCTCAAACCCGTGGGCAAGCACCATGTCCAGCTATGCGGCACCACGCCGTGCATGCTGCGCGGCGCTGGCGAGGTGATGCGGGCGTGCAAGGACGCGGGACTGGAAAAAGGCAAGACCACCGCCGATGGCGTTTTCACCCTTTCGGAAGTGGAGTGCCTGGGGGCCTGCGTCAATGCGCCCGTGGTGCAGATCAACGACGACTATTATGAGGATCTCAGTTACGAGACGACGCGCCGGATCCTCGAGGAGCTGCGCGCCGGCAAGGCTCCCAAGCCGGGGTCGCAGGCGGACCGGCAATTCTCCGCCCCGGCTGGCGGGCCGACCACGCTGAAGGACGCTGCCATGGGTAAAGACAAGGTGAAGGCCTGAGGCGATGTTGAGAGACGAGGACCGCATCTTCACCAATCTTTATGGCGCCCGAGGCTGGGACGTTGCCGCCGCCAAGGCCCGCGGCGATTGGGACGGCACCAAGGCGCTGATGGCCAAGGGCCAGGACTGGATCATCAACGAGATCAAGGCCTCGGCTCTGCGCGGGCGGGGCGGGGCCGGCTTTCCCACCGGCCTTAAATGGTCGTTCATGCCCAAGGAGGCGAAGGACGGCCGGCCGTCCTATCTCATCGTCAACGCCGATGAGTCCGAGCCCGGGACCTGCAAGGACCGGGAGATCATGCGCCACGAGCCGCACAAGCTGATCGAGGGCGCGCTCCTCGCCGGCTACGCCATGCGCGCCCGCGCCGCCTATATCTATATCCGGGGCGAGTTCGTGCGCGAGGCGGAGCGGCTGGAGGCCGCCATCGCCGAAAGCTACGCCCATGGCCTTATTGGCGATGATGCCTGCGGCTCGGGCTATGCTTTCGATGTCTTCCTGCATCGCGGCGCCGGCGCCTATATTTGCGGCGAGGAAACGGCGCTCATCGAAAGCCTCGAGGGCAAGAAGGGCCAGCCCCGCCTCAAACCCCCGTTTCCCGCCAATGTCGGCGTCTGGGGCTCTCCCACCACGGTCAACAATGTGGAATCGATCGCCGTCGCGCCGACCATATTGCGCCGCGGCGCCGCCTGGTTCTCCGGCCTGGGGCGGCCCAACAACACCGGCACCAAGCTGTTCTGCGTCTCCGGCCATGTGGAGCGGCCGTGCACGGTGGAAGAGGAGATGGGCATCCCCTTAAGAGAGCTTCTCGACAGGCATTGCGGCGGGGTGCGCGGCGGCTGGGACAATTTGCTCGCCGTCATCCCCGGCGGCTCGTCGGTGCCGCTGCTCCCTAAGGACATCTGCGACCATGTGCTGATGGACTTCGACAGTCTGCGCGAGCACAAGTCGGGCCTTGGCACGGCGGCGGTGATCGTGATGGACAAGTCGACCGACATCGTCAACGCGATCGCCCGGCTCAGCTATTTCTACAAGCACGAAAGCTGCGGCCAGTGCACGCCCTGCCGCGAAGGCACCGGCTGGATGTGGCGGGTGATGCAGCGGCTGGTGCGCGGCGAGGCGGAGCCGGCGGAGATCGACATGCTTCTCGACGTCACCTACCAGGTGGAAGGGCACACCATCTGCGCCCTTGGCGACGCCGCGGCCTGGCCGATCCAGGGCCTCATCCGGCATTTCCGCGGCGAGATCGAGGCCCGCATCGAACGCCGCAAGGCGCGGGCGGTGGCGGCGCAGTGATAGGTTGGAGCGCAGGAACGCGATGAGCGAGCTGAAAACAGTCATCATCAACGGCCGGGAAATCGAGGCGCCGGCGGGCTATACCGTCCTCCAGGCCTGCGAGGAAGCGGGCTTCGAGATCCCGCGCTTTTGCTATCACGAGCGCTTGTCGATCGCCGGCAACTGCCGCATGTGCCTCGTCGAGTGGGTCGGCGCGCCCAAGCCGCAGGCGTCCTGCGCGCTGTCGGTCGGCGATTTGCGCCCCGACCGCGACGGCACGCCGCCCAAGATCCGCACCGATTCCGAGCTGGTGAAAAAGGCGCGGGAAGGGGTGATGGAGTTTCTCCTCATCAACCATCCCCTCGACTGCCCGATCTGCGACCAGGGCGGCGAATGCGACTTGCAGGACGAGGCCATGGCCTATGGCCGCGGCGTCTCGCGCTTTCACGAGAACAAGCGGGCGGTCGCTGAAAAATACATGGGCCCGCTGATCAAGACGGTGATGACCCGGTGCATTCATTGCACCCGCTGCATCCGTTTCGCCGAGGAAGTCGCCGGGGTCGAGGAGATCGGCGCCATTTTCCGTGGCGAGAACATGCAGATCACCACTTATCTTGAACGCGCCGCGCGCTCGGAAATGTCGGCCAATGTCATCGATCTGTGCCCGGTGGGGGCGCTCACCTCCAAGCCCTATGCCTTCAAGGCCCGCGCCTGGGAGCTGGAGAAGACCGAATCGATCGACGTCATGGACGCCGTCGGCTCCAACATCCGGGTCGACGCGCGGGGCAATGAAGTGATGCGGGTGCTGCCGCGCCTCAACGAGGACGTCAACGAGGAATGGATTTCCGACAAGACCCGCTACGCCTGCGACGGCTTGACCCGGCGCCGCCTCGACCGGCCCTATGTGCGGCGCGACGGCAAGCTTCAAGAAGCCAGCTGGGCCGAGGCCTTCGCCGCCGTCAAGGCCGGCCTTGACGGGCTGAGGGGAGACGAGATCGCCGCTTTGGCGGGGGATCTGTGCGACGCCGAGGCGATGTTCGCGCTCAAAGACCTGATGGGCCGGCGGGGGGTTTCCCAGCTTGAATGCCGCCTCGATGGTGCCGCCTTGGACGCCGGCAATCGCGGCGCTTATCTTTTCAACAGCACCATCGCTGGCATCGAGAACGCCGACCTGTGCCTTCTCGTCGGCACCAACCCGCGCTGGGAAGCACCGATCATCAACACCCGCCTGCGCAAGGCGGTGCGCCATCACGGCCTTGAGGTGGCCAGCATCGGTCCTGCCGTGGATCTGACTTACCCGGTGGAACAGCTTGGCGACGATGCGGCGCTGCTGGCGCGCATTGCGGCGGGCGACCATGACCTCGCGGCGCGCCTTGCAAAAGCGCAAAGGCCGATGGCGGTCCTCGGCATGGGGGCGCTGGCGCGGCCCGATGGCGGCGTCATCCTCGCCGCCGCCGCCAGCCTGCCGCTGCAGCGCGAGGGCTGGAACGGCTTTAACGTCCTCCATCTTGCGGCGGCGCGGGTCGGCGCCCTCGATCTTGGCTTTGTCCATGACGGCGGCATCGCCGCCATCCGCGAAGGCGCCCTCGCCGGGCGCATCAAGGCGGTTTACCTGCTTGGCGTCGACGAGATCGATACCGCCGCCTTCGGCAATGCCTTCGTCATTTACCAGGGCACCCATGGCGACGAAGGCGTCCGCTACGCCGACGTCATCCTGCCGGGGGCGGCCTATACGGAAAAGAGCGGCACTTATGTCAACACCGAGGGGCGGGTGCAGCTTGCCCCGCGCGCGGTGTTCCCGGTGGGCGACGCGCGCGAGGACTGGACCATCATCCGCGCGCTGTCCGACGTCATCGGCGAGACGCTGCCCTATGACACTCTCTTCGAGTTGCGCCAGGCGCTGGTCGAGGATCATCCGCATTTCGCCGCGATCGACGACATCACCCCGGCGCCGTGGCGCCGGCCGGCGGCCGCCGGCGCCATCGCCGGCGGGGCCATGTCCTTGCCGGTCAAGAATTTCTACACGACCAATCCGATCGCCCGGGCAAGCTGCACCATGGCGGCCTGCGTCAGGGAAATTCTGGGGCTGAACAGCGGGGAAGGGGCGACGGGCACCCATGGTTGAAGTCTTGCAAAGCTATCTCGGGACGGCCTTCGGCTATCTGGTCGCGCAGGTCATTTTCATTGTCCTCATCGTCGTGCCGGTTCTCCTCGGGGTTGCTTTCTCGGTCTATTTCGACCGCAAGATCTGGGCCGCGATGCAGATGCGACGCGGCCCCAATGTGGTGGGGCCCTTCGGCATCCTTCAGTCCTTCGCCGACGGCCTCAAGCTGTTCCTGAAAGAGACCATCATCCCGGCGGGCGCCAACAAGGGGGTTTTCCTCATCGCCCCGATGATCACCTTCACCCTTGCTCTCATCGGCTGGGCGGTGATCCCCTTCGACGCCGGCTGGGTCCTGTCGGACATCAATGTCGGGGTGCTCTATCTTTTCGCCATCTCGAGCCTTGGCGTCTACGGCATCATCATGGCGGGCTGGGCGTCCAACTCCAAATACCCCTTCCTCGGCGGCCTGCGCTCGGCGGCGCAGATGGTGTCCTATGAAGTCTCCATCGGCTTCGTCATCGTCACCGTCCTTTTGTTCGTCGGCTCCCTCAACTTGTCGGATATCGTCGAGCATCAGCGCGGCTGGGTGCTGGGTCATGCCATCCACCCCCTGATGTGGCCGATGGCGGTGATCTTCTTCATCTCCGGGCTCGCCGAGACCAACCGCCCGCCCTTCGACCTGCCGGAAGCGGAAGCCGAGCTGGTGGCCGGCTATCAGGTGGAATATTCCTCGATGGCCTTCGCCCTCTTCTTCCTTGGCGAATACGCCAACATCCTTCTCATCTGCGCGATGGTGACGGTGTTGTTCTTCGGCGGCTGGCTGCCGCCCTTGCCGATCGATGCCCTTTATGCGGTCCCCGGCATCATCTGGCTGCTTTTGAAAATCGCCTTTTTCTTCTTCGTCTTCGCCTGGGTCAAGGCGTCGGTGCCGCGCTATCGCTACGACCAGTTGATGCGGCTGGGCTGGAAGGTGTTCCTGCCGATCTCGCTTCTTTGGGTGGTGGTGGTCGCCGGCTATCTCGTGGCTTTCGACAAGCTGCCGGCATGAGGAGCTAAGCCAATGGCCATCGCCCAAGCCGCCAAGTCCCTGCTTCTCGCCGAGTTCGTCTCGGCCATGGGGCTGACCTTGAAATATTTCTTCCGGCCCAAGGCAACCATCAACTACCCTTATGAGAAAGGCCCGCTCAGCCCCCGCTTCCGCGGCGAGCATGCCTTGCGCCGCTATCCCAACGGAGAAGAGCGCTGCATCGCCTGCAAGCTGTGCGAGGCGGTGTGCCCGGCGCTCGCCATCACCATCGAGGCCGAACCCCGGGAGGACGGCTCGCGCCGCACCACCCGCTATGACATCGACATGACCAAGTGCATCTATTGCGGCTTTTGCCAGGAGGCGTGCCCGGTGGACGCCATCGTCGAGGGGCCGAATTTCGAATTCGCGACGCAAACCCGCGAGGAGCTCATGTACAACAAGGAAAAGCTGCTCGCCAATGGCGAGCGCTGGGAGCGGGAAATCGCCCAGAATCTTGCGGCGGATGCGCCCTATCGCTAGAAGCGGGCGCGAACCTCAAGCTCGGGGGCTTGGCAGGCTAAGCCCGAGTTAAAACCAAGGACGAAACGCGGGACGCGTTCGCCACGGGCCTGCCACCGGGCGAAGCGTCGATGGAAAGGGGCGATCGAGGGCCGTGGCTGTTCAAGCGCTTGCATTCTACCTTTTCGCCTTCGTGACGGTGGCCGCCGCGTTCATGGTGATCGCGGCGAGGAACCCGGTGCATTCGGTGCTTTTCCTCATCCTTGCCTTTTTCTCATCGGCCGGCCTGTTCGTGCTGTTGGGGGCGGAGTTTCTGGCGATGATCCTTGTCATCGTCTATGTCGGCGCCGTCGCCGTGCTGTTCCTCTTTGTGGTGATGATGCTGGACATCGATTTCGCCCGCCTGCGCGCCGGCTTCCTGCAATATCTGCCCCTGGGCGGGCTCATCGCCTTCATCCTGGTGCTTGAGCTGGCGATGGTGCTGTTCGCCTGGAACGCGGCGCCCGACGCGGCCCGCCTTGCCCAGGCGCCGATCCCGGAAAACGTGGCCAATACCGAGGCCCTGGGGCGCATCCTGTTCACCGACTATGTCTACGCCTTCCAGGCGGCGGGCCTTATCCTTTTCATCGCCATGATCGGCGCCATCGTTCTCACCCACCGGACGCGCCCCGGCGTCAAGCGCCAGAGCATCGCCGCCCAGGTGGCGCGCCGCCGGGCCGACGCGATCGAGGTGGTGAAGGTGGAAACCGGCGAGGGGATTTAAGCAATGACCATCGGCTTGGGCCATTATCTGACGCTTGCCGCGGTGCTGTTCACCCTCGGCGTGCTCGGCATTTTCCTCAACCGCAAGAACGTCATCATCATCCTGATGTCGGTGGAATTGATGCTGCTTGCCGTCAATCTCAACCTGGTGGCGTTCTCGAGCTTCCTCGGCGACATGGTGGGCCAGGTCTTCGCCATGTTCGTCCTCACCGTGGCGGCGGGCGAGGCGGCGATCGGGCTCGCCATCCTCGTCATCTATTTCCGCAACCGTGGCTCCATCGACGTCGACGACATCGATCTGCTTAAGGGGTAGGCCTCCCGTGACATACAAGATCATCGTTTTCCTTCCCCTTGTCGCGGCGCTTCTCGCCGGCTTCTTCGGCCGCCAGTTGGGCGATCGCGGGGCGCAGCTCGTCACCTCCGGGGCGGTGACCCTTGCCGCCATCCTTTCGGTCATCGCCTTCATCGACATCGCCTTTGCCCAGACGGTGGTGAAAGTGACGGTGGCCGAGTGGATCGTCTCCGGCGACCTTGCACTTAACTGGGCGTTGCAGATCGACACGCTGACGGTGGTCATGCTGGTGGTGGTGAACGGCATTTCCGCCCTCGTGCACTGGTATTCCATCGGCTATATGGCGCACGATCCGGCAAAGCCGCGCTTCATGGCCTATTTGTCGCTGTTCACCTTCGCCATGCTGATGCTGGTCACCGCCGACAATTTCGTCCAGCTCTTCTTCGGCTGGGAAGGGGTGGGGCTCGCCTCCTATCTGCTGATCGGCTTCTGGTACCAGCGCCCCGCCGCCAACGCCGCGGCGATCAAGGCCTTCGTCGTCAACCGGGTGGGTGATTTCGGCTTTTCGCTGGGCATTTTTGCCATCTTCCTGGTGTTCGGAAGCCTTGATTACGAGACCGTGTTCAGCGCCGTGCCGGCGATCGACGGCAAGACCTTCACCTTCCTCGGCGCCGAGGTGGACATCGTCACCACCATCGCCCTTCTCCTCTTTGTCGGCGCGATGGGGAAATCGGCGCAGCTCGGCCTTCACACCTGGCTGCCCGACGCCATGGAGGGCCCGACGCCGGTCTCCGCCCTCATCCACGCCGCGACCATGGTGACGGCGGGGGTGTTCATGGTGGCGCGCTGCTCGCCGATTTTCGAATATTCCGAGACCGCGCTCAGCGTCGTCACCGTGGTCGGCGCCGCGACCGCCTTTTTCGCCGCCACCATCGGCCTGGTGCAGAACGACATCAAGCGGGTGGTCGCCTATTCCACCTGCTCGCAACTGGGCTATATGTTCTTCGCCCTGGGCGTCGGCGCTTATGGCGCCGGCATCTTCCATCTTTTCACCCACGCTTTTTTCAAGGCGCTGCTGTTCCTGAGC
The DNA here is from genome assembly GCA_049324415.1 of Pseudomonadota bacterium. GTDB lineage: Bacteria > Pseudomonadota > Alphaproteobacteria > Sphingomonadales > CAKZYD01 > JBMOOS01. The sequence continues at coordinate 48,647 of JBMOOS010000018.1, read as the reverse complement.
GCCGGCTCGGTGATCCATGCCATGGGCGACGAGCAGGACATGCGCCGCATGGGGGGGCTGGCGAGGAAAATCCCCTGGACCTTCGCCGTCACCGTGGTGGGAACCCTCGCCTTGACCGGCTTTGGCATTCCCGGCGTCTTTGGCTTTGCTGGCTTTTATTCCAAGGACGTCATCGTCGAGAGCGCCTTTGCGGCGACCCGCTATGGCTCGGGGCTTGCCTTCCTGTTGGGGACGGCGACCGCTTTCCTCACGGGCTTTTACGCCTGGCGGGTGGTGTTCATGACCTTCCTCGGCAAAAGCCGGGCCGATCCGCATGTCCTCGAACATGCCCATGAAAGCCCGGCGGTGATGATGGTGCCGTTGCTGATCCTGGCCTTGGGCGCGACCTTTGCCGGCTATTGGGGCTATGGCTATTTCGTCGGGGAGGGCTATGACGCCTTCTGGGGCGAGGCCTTGTTCCTGCGCGGCGCCAATGTCCTCGAGGCCGCCCATCATGTGCCGCTCGCGGTGAAGCTGCTGCCCCTGCTGATGGGCCTTGGCGGGCTGGCGCTTGCCGCCTATGCCTATCTTGCCACCCAGGGCCGTTGGGCCGCCGGCATGGCCCAGGCCTTTTCCGGGCTCTACGCCCTGTTTCTCAACAAGTGGTATGTCGACGAGCTTTATAACTTCCTCTTCGTCCGCCCCGCCTTGTGGCTCGGCCGGGTGCTGTGGAAGGGGGGCGATGGCCGGGTGATCGATGGCTTCGGGCCCGACGGCGTCTCGCAAGCGGTGCTGGTCGCCGCCGGCCGGGCGCAGCGGCTGCAATCGGGCTATCTCTACCACTATGCCTTCGCCATGCTGATCGGCGTGTTCGTGGCGGTGACCGCCTTTATCATTCTAGGGGCGGGAGGCTGAGGCCATGAATATCCCCATTCTGGCGATTTTGCTCGTCATTCCGCTCGCCGGCGCCGTGACCTTGATGCTCATCCGCGGCGAGGATGAGCAAGCGTTGCAGAACATCCGCATGACCGCCTTGTGGGCGACCCTCGTCAACTTCGTGGGCGCGCTTTATCTGTGGTCGGAATACGACCCTTCCATCGCCGGTTTCCAGTTCATCGAGACCTACACCCTTCTGGGCGGCTATACGGCGCGCCTCGGCGTCGATGGCATCGCTGTCCTGCTGATCGTTCTCACCGCCTTCCTGATGCCGATCTGCATCCTTGCGAGCTGGCGGACGATCGGCACGCGCCTGCGCGAATATATGATCGCCTTTCTCGTCATGGAGACCTTGATGCTCGGCGTCTTTTGCGCGCTCGACATCTTCGTCTTCTATGTGTTCTTCGAGGGCGGCCTCATCCCCATGTTCCTCATTATCGGCATCTGGGGCGGGACCCAGCGCGTCTACGCCGCGTTCAAATTCTTTCTTTACACCTTGCTGGGCTCGGTGCTGATGCTGCTCGCCATCATCTATATGGTCGATGTCGCCGGCACCACCGATATCGAGGCCTTGATGGGCCATGACTTTACGGCCGGGGCGCAGACCTGGCTGTGGCTCGCCTTTTTCGCCTCCTTCGCGGTGAAGATGCCGATGTGGCCGGCGCATACCTGGCTGCCCGACGCCCATGTCGAGGCGCCGACCGCCGGCTCGGTGATCCTGGCGGGCGTCCTTTTGAAGATGGGCGGCTATGGCTTCATCCGCTTTTCGCTGCCGATGTTCCCGGTCGCCAGCCAGGAGCTCGCCTGGCTCGTCTTCGCCCTCAGCCTCATCGCCATCGTCTATACCTCGCTGGTCGCCCTGGCGCAGGAGGATATGAAGAAGCTCATCGCCTATTCCTCGGTCGCCCATATGGGCTTTGTCACCATGGGCCTGTTCACCCTCAACGCCCAAGGCATCGAGGGGGCGACCTTCCAGATGCTGAGCCACGGCGTCGTCTCCGGCGCCCTCTTCCTGTGCGTCGGCGTGGTCTATGACCGGCTCCATAGCCGGCTCATCGCCCGCTATGGCGGGCTCGTTAACCGCATGCCCAAATACGCCTTCGTCTTCATGGTGTTCACCATGGCCTCGATCGGCCTTCCCGGCACCTCCGGCTTCATCGGCGAGTTCCTCACCCTCGTCGGCGCCTATAAGGTCGCCGCCTGGATCGCCTTCATCGCCGCCACCGGCGTCATCTTGGGCGCGGCTTATATGCTGTGGCTCTATCGCCGGGTGGTGTTCGGCGCGCTGGTCAAGGAAGACTTGAAGACGATCACCGACCTCGACCGGCGGGAGGTGCTCATTTTCGCGCCCCTCGTCGCCGTCATCATCTGGATGGGGGTCTATCCTGCGAGCTTTTTGGAGGACCTGCATGCCCCCGTTGAAAAACTGATCGCGCAGGCGACCCGTCCGGCGGTGGTGGCAACCCCCGCCCTCGAAGGGGGCGCGCCTCTCGAGGAGATGGAGCCATGAGCGGCGTGTTGAGCAATTGGAGCCTGGCGCTGCCCGAAGTCATCATGGCGGTCGGCGCCATGGCGTTGCTGATGCTGGGGGTTTTCGCCCGCGGCGAGGCGACGCGGCGCCTTGGCCTTTTTTCCCTGCTGCTGATGTCTGTCGTGGCCTTGTTGGTGCTCCAGGGCGATGACGGCCTTGCCTATGGCGGGCTGTTCGTCAATGACGCCTTTGCCCGCGTCATGAAGCTGATGATCCTTATCGGCTCGGGCGCGGCGCTGGTGATGGCGCTGCCCTATTTGAAGTTCGAGCGGCTCGAGCGCTTCGAATATCCGGTCCTCATCCTCCTTGCGACCCTGGGCATGATGATGATGGTCTCGGCGGCCGACCTCCTCTCGCTCTATCTGGGGTTGGAGCTGCAAAGCCTCAGCCTTTACGTGCTCGCCGCCATGCACCGCGATTCCCGGCGCTCGACCGAGGCTGGCCTTAAATATTTCGTGCTTGGCGCCTTGTCGTCCGGGATGCTGCTCTACGGCGCTTCGCTGATCTATGGCTTTGCCGGGTCCACCTCCTTTGATGTGCTGGCGCAAGTCCTGCCCGCGGTGGCGGACGGCACCCCGCCCTCGGTCGGCCTTGTCTTCGGGCTGGTTTTCGTGCTCGCTGGGCTTGCCTTCAAGATTTCCGCCGTGCCCTTCCACATGTGGACGCCCGATGTCTATGAAGGCGCGCCCACCTCGGTCACCGCCTTTTTCGCCGGGGCGCCGAAGATCGCCGCTTTCGGCCTCCTCTTGCGGGTGCTGTTCGATCCCTTGCCCAGCTTGCTCGTGGAGTGGCAGCAGATCATCGTCGTTCTCGCCATTTTATCGATGGTCCTCGGGGCGGTGGCGGCGATCGCCCAGACCAATATCAAGCGGCTGATGGCCTATTCCTCCATCGGTCATGTCGGCTACGCCCTGGTTGGCCTTGCCGCCGCCAGCGAAACCGGGGTGCGCGCCGTCGTTCTTTATCTGGCGATCTATCTGGTGACGGTTATCGGCGCCTTCATCTCTATTCTTGCCATGCGCCGCCGCGAAGGCATGGTGGAGGACATCGCAGATTTGAGCGGCCTTGCCCGCACCCAGCCCGGGCTTGCCGCCGCCTTGGCGGTGTTCATGCTGTCGCTGCTGGGCTTTCCGCCCTTCGCCGGCTTTTTCGGCAAGCTGTTCGTCTTCACCGCCGCGGTCGAGGCGGGGCAATACGCCCTGGCGGTGATCGGCGTCGTCGCCAGCGTGGTGGGCGCCTTCTATTATTTGCGGGTCGTCAAGGTGATGTATTTCGACGAGCCGGCCACGCCTTTCGAGCCGGTGGATGATTTCGGCTCGCGCGCGCTTCTGTTCGGCACCGCCCTTGCCACCTCGCCAGTGGGCGTGCTGGTGGGCGCCCCGGTTTTGGCGATGAGCGCCCTTGCCGCCGGGGCCTTGTTCGGTTGAGCGGAGAGGGCGCGGCCGATCCCGCCGGCGAAGCAGGCAAGGCTTTGCCGCCCTTCGTCTTCTTCGACGACATCGACAGCACCAATGAAGAGGCGCGGCGGCGCCTCGGCGCAGACGGTGTCCGGCCGCAATGGCTCATCGCCCGCCGACAAAGCCAGGGCCGAGGCCGCCATGGCCGCGCCTGGGCATCGCTTGCGGGCAACCTCCACGCCAGCCTTCTCACCCCGGCGCCGCGGCCGGTGATGGCGGCGGCGCGGCTTTCCTTCGTCGCCGCCCTTGCCGTCGTCGAGATGGTCAAAGAAGCCGCCGGGCCTGGCCTTGGCATCGCCTGCAAATGGCCCAACGACGTGCTGCTTGAAGGCGGCAAGGTCGCCGGGATCTTGCTGGAAGCGGCGCAGGACCCCCGGCAGCGCCCCTGGCTCATCGTCGGCATCGGCGTCAATCTTGCCCATGCCCCCCCGGACACCCGCTGGCCGGCGGCCAGCCTCGCCGACCACGGGATCGCCTTGAGCGTGGATAGCACCGCCCGGATGCTTGCCCGGACGTGGGAAAAATGGCGCCGTATCCACGATGCCCAGGGCTTTGCGCCAGTGCGGGCGGCATGGATGGCGCGCGCCCATGGCCTTGGCGCGCGCGTTTCCCTGGCTGGCGCCGAGCCTGGCGGCGCTCTTCAAGGAGCCTTTATCGGACTTGACGAAAGCGGCGCGGCGCGGCTCAGGCTTGACAGCGGCGCCGAGAAGCTCATTCATGCCGGCGAGCTCTCCTTTCCGCCAGATCGATAGGGATAACCATGCTGCTTGCCATCGATGCCGGGAACACCAACATCGTCTTCGCCGTGATGGACGGCGAGCGCATCGCCCACAAATGGCGGATTTCTACGGCGAGCGCCCGCACCGCCGATGAATATATGGTGTGGATCAGCCAATTGATGGCCCTTGCCAAGGTCAAGGCCGCGGCCATCGATGCCGCCATCATCGCCACCGTCGTGCCATCGACCCTGTTCCATTTGCGCCAGCTTTGCCAAAGCTATTTCAACGTAACGCCGATGGTGGTGGGCGATAGCGGGGTCGTTCTCGGCCTTGGCGTCAGGGTGCCCAATCCAGCGGAGGTGGGGGCCGACAGGCTGGTCAACGCGGTTGGCGGCTTTGCCCGCCATGGCGGGCCCCTCATCCTTATCGATTTCGGCACGGCGACGACGTTCGACGTCGTCGACGGGGAGGGCGACTATCATGGCGGGGTGATCGCCCCCGGCATCAATCTTTCCATGGACGCCCTGCACCGGGCGGCGGCCAAGCTGCCCAAGGTCGCGGTGGAAGTGCCGAAATCGGGCCATGTCATCGGCACGACGACGATCGAGGCCATGCAGTCTGGGGTGGTGTGGGGCTATATCGGCCTCATCGAAGGGCTGGTGGATCGCATCACCGCCGAGTGGGGGGCGCGGCTTAAAGTGGTGGCGACCGGCGGGCTGGCGCCGGTTTTCGACGCGCAAAGCCAAGTCATCGACGTCGTCGACCCTGACCTCACGCTCCATGGCCTGGCGCTTGTCCACGCCCGGAATAAAGGGCCATGAGCCTCAGCGACCTTCCCCGCGAGGGGCTGCTCTTCGTGCCCCTTGGCGGCGCCGGCGAGATTGGCATGAACCTCAATCTTTACGCCTGCGACGGGCAATGGCTGATGGTCGATTTGGGGATGACCTTCGCCGATCCCGGCCTGCCCGGGGTCGATCTGGTGTTTCCCGACCCTTCGTTCATAGAGATGATGCGCGACAAATTGCTGGGCATCGTCCTCACCCACGGCCATGAGGACCATATCGGCGCCGTGCCCTATCTCTGGCCCGAGCTTGAAGTGCCCATTTACGCAACCCCCTTCACCGCCAGTCTGGTGCGCTTGAAATTGGAGGACATGGGCCTTCACGAGGAAGCGCCGCTCATCGAGGTGCCGCTTGAGGGGGGGCTCGCCATCGGCCCTTTCCATGTGCGCTATCTCTCGCTCGCTCATTCGATCCCCGAGGGGAACGCGCTCCTGATCACCACCCGCCATGGCCGGGTTTTCCACACCGGCGACTGGAAGCTGGACGATGAGCCCATCATCGGCCGCCCGACCCCGCCGGAGATGCTGCGCGCGGTGGGCGATGAAGGGGTTCTCGCCCTGGTTGGCGACTCGACCAATATTTTCAATGCCGCGCCCTCTGGCTCGGAAGGGAAAGTAGGGGCAGCGCTCGCCAAGCTGGTCGCCGGGATGAAGGGCCGGGTCGTTGTCACCACGTTCGCCTCCAACGCGGCACGGATCGAAAGCCTGGGCGAGGTGGCGCGCGCCAGCGGCCGCCAGCTCATCGTGGCGGGCCGCTCGCTGGAGCGCATTATCGCGCTCGCCAAGCGGCATGGCTATCTTGCCGACCTGCCGCCGCTTGTGCCCGAGGATGCGGCGGGGGCTCTGCCACCCGACAAACAGCTCATCGTCTGCACCGGCTGCCAGGGCGAGCCGCGGGCGGCCCTTTACCGCATCGCCTTCGGCGCCCATAAGCACATCGCCATAGGGGCTGGCGACACGGTGATCTTTTCCTCGAAAATCATTCCCGGCAACGAGCGCGCTTTGGCCCAAGTTTACAACCAACTGGCGGCGCGCGACATCGACGTCGTCACCGAAAAGGACGCTTTTGTCCATGTTTCCGGCCATCCCAGCCAGCCGGAGCTGGCCGACATGCTGCGCTGGATCCGGCCCCGCCTGGTGGTGCCGGTCCATGGCGAGATGCGGCATATGAAGGCGCACGCCGCTTTTGCCAAGAAACACGGGGCGCCCCAAACCCTGGTGCCAAGGAATGGCAGCGTGCTGCGCCTCGCGCCGGAAGAGCCCGCCATCCTTGGCGAGGTCGCCACCGGCCGGCTGGCGCTCGACGGCGATGACATCGTGCCCGAAGACAGCGCCTCGATCATCGAGCGGCGGCGTATCGCCCAGCATGGCTATGCCTTTGTCGGGCTCACGCTCAACCGCGCCGGGCGGCTGGCGGGGCCGCCCATGCTGGCGATCAAGGGGGTGCCGGGGGGCGAGGACGCCGAGTTGCGGGAGATCATCGACGAGGCGATCGCCGACGCCCTGGCCCGTGCCGCCTCCCAAGATGATGGCAAGCTTGGCGAGACGATCCGCATCAGTGTGCGCCGTTCGATCCGCGCCTATTGCGGCAAGAATGCCTTGACGGACGTGAAGATCGCGCGGATTTAAAGGGCGACGCTTGCCGCCAGGGTCCATCGCTGCCGGCGCATGGCGGCTTGCTTGAAGAGGGAAGGGAGGTGGTGCGATGATCGGGGTTCTCAACCATGTCGCCATCGCGGTGCCGGATCTTGCCAAGGCGGCGGCGCTTTACCGCGACACGCTGGGCGCTGAGGTCTCGGCGCCCGTCGATCAGCCCGACCATGGCGTGACCACGGTTTTCGTCACCCTGCCCAACACCAAGATCGAGCTGCTTCATCCCCTGGGTGCGGGTTCCCCCATCGCCAACTTCCTTGCGCGCAACAAGGACGGCGGCATTCACCACATCTGTTATGAAGTCGCCGATATCACGGCCGCGCGCGACCAACTCGTGGCGCGCGGGGCGCGGGTGCTCGGCGACGGCAAGCCAAGGATCGGCGCCCATGGCAAACCGGTCATTTTTCTCCACCCCAAGGATTTTTGCGGCACCCTCATCGAGATCGAAGAGGCCTGAGCCATGTGGGCCAATATCGACTGGCTGGGCGCGCTGGTGGTCTTGGTGCTGATCTGGTGGGTGGTTCTTTTCATGGTGCTGCCCTGGGGGGCGGCGAGCTATCATGAACGGGGGGAAGAGGTGGCGCCCGGCCATGCCCCTTCAGCGCCGCTGGCGCCGCGCCTCAAGAAAAAAGCCCTGGTCACCACGGCTATCGCGCTCGTCTTATGGTTGGCCTATGTCGGCCTTTTTGAAACCGGCTTCATTCATCTTGCTTTTCTTGAAGCCGGGGGATGAGTCTGCCGGCAGCGGCAATGTTTCGCTTGACGACAAAAGAAAACAGGGTTCCCGAAGGAACCCTGCTTCTTGCGTGACGAGATGAAGAATTACCCCTATGGCTTTGTTTTATGGGACTTTCTTATTGCGGTCCGTGAAGGACCTCTCCTCCCAAAACCCGGGCCAACCGCAGCGATTGACCTTGGCTCCTTGTTACCGGCATGATGGCCGCCTGTCATCTGGGTGCGCACAGAATCCCAGCCTGTCGGTACGAGAAATTTGGACGCTGTTGCACATGTGCAACAAAAACCCATCAATCATGGGCACTTAATGAAATATTCTATTAATATTTCTCGGATTTTGCTCATCGGGGCTGGCCTCATCATGGCCTTGGGGTCAGCGTCGAGCGAGAATCGCGCGAGTCTTGGCCCGTTGGAGACCGACGAGGCGTTGCTGATTCTCTGCCGCGCCATGGTCCGCCATGTTCCTGAGGAGGGTGTTGTTTACGCCCCGGGCCGCGACGTTGAGGGCCGGGCGGTGGCGCCGGCGGAGGTGGCGCCGCCGGCGGTCGCTATTCCCTCGCGCCTTGCCATTCCCGTCACCGTCGACCTTGCCCGGCGCTTGGGCTTGAGTGTGGGCGAGGGCGTGCTCGATGAAGCGCTTCTTGGCATCATCAGCGTCACCGGCGGCGTCGCCACGTTCAACGGTCAGCCGCTCGATCCCGCCAACCGCGAGGCCTTGGGCCTTGTCTGCGACGCCGTGCCGGCGGGCGACTAAAAGCGGTTGCGCGGGCGCGCGCCCATCCCCTACAAGATGGCGCACCGATCATCCTTGACGAGTGACCTCCCGCCATGCGCCTTTCCCGCTATTTCTTGCCGACCATGAAGGAGACGCCCGCCGAGGCGCAGATCGTCTCGCACCGCTACATGCTGCGTGCCGGGATGGTCCGGCAAACCTCCGCCGGCATCTATGCCTGGCTGCCATTGGGCCTCAAGGTTCTCAACAACATCGCGCGCATCGTCCGCGAGGAGCAGGACCGCGCCGGCGCGCTGGAATTATTGATGCCGACCATCCAGTCCGCCGAGCTCTGGCGGGAATCGGGCCGCTATGAGGATTATGGCAAGGAAATGCTGCGGATCCAGGATCGCCATGAGCGGGACATGCTTTATGGCCCCACCAACGAGGAAATGATCACCGATATCTTCCGTCGCGAGGTGAAGTCGTACAAGGATTTGCCGAAGACCCTTTATCATATCCAGTGGAAGTTCCGCGACGAGATCCGGCCGCGCTTCGGCGTCATGCGCGGGCGCGAGTTCCTGATGAAGGACGCTTATTCCTTCGATCTTGACGAGGCCGGCGCGCGGCGCGCTTATGACGCCATGTTCGTCGCCTATTTGCGCAGCTTTGCCCGGATGGGGCTCATCGCCGTGCCCGTGCGCGCCGACACCGGGCCCATCGGCGGCGACCTCAGCCACGAATTCCATATCCTCGCCGACACCGGCGAGAGCGCCCTTTATTATGACGCCGCGCTCGAGGAAGCGACGCTGGCGCAATTGAGCGGCCTTGAGCCCGATGACCCCCTCATTGCCCGGCTGCAGTCGGTCTACGCCATGGAGGGCGGCAAGCACGACCCGGCGGCCTGCCCCTTGCCGGCGGAGCGGCTGCGCCAGCGCCGCGGCATCGAGGTCGGCCATATCTTTTATTTCGGCACCAAATATTCCAAGGCGATGAACGCCAGCGTGCAGGGCCCGGATGGCAAGCCCGTTTTCGTCGAGATGGGGTCTTACGGCATTGGCGTCTCGCGCCTCGTCGGCGGCATCATCGAGGCGAGCCACGATGACGCCGGCATCATCTGGCCGGAAAGCGTCGCCCCGTTTCGCATCGGCCTTGTCAATCTGCGCCAGGACGACGCGGCCTGCGCCAAGGCCGCCGACGCGCTCTACGCCGCGCTTCGCCAGGCGGGCGAGGAGGTCCTTTACGACGACCGCGACGAGCGGGCGGGGGGCAAGTTCTCCGACATGGACCTCATCGGCCTTCCCTGGCAGGTGGCGGTCGGCCCGCGCGGGCTTAAAGCCGGCGTCGTCGAAGTGAAGAACCGGCGGAGTGGCGAGCGCTTCGAGGCCGCCCCCGAGGCGGTGGTGGCGCGCCTCGCAAGGGGCGCGCCGTGACCCGCTTCGAGCTCGCCATCGCCCGGCGCTACCTCCTGCCGCGCAAGGGCGAGGGGTTTATTTTCGTGGTCTCGTCGCTGGCGCTGCTTGGCATCGCCATCGGGGTTCTGGCGCTCATCGTCGTGATGTCGGTGATGAACGGCTTTCGCGCCGAGCTGTTCGACAAGGTGCTCGGCGTCAACGGCCATGCCATGATCCGCGGCTATGGCGGCGTGCTTGCGGACTATGACCATTTCACCGGGCTTGCCCGGCAAACCCCCGGCGTGGTCGAGGCGGTGCCGCTCATCGAGCGGCAGGTGATGGCGACCTTCCAGGGCCGCGCCGCCGGCGCCCTGGTGCGCGGCCTTAAAGCTGAGGATTTGCGCGCGCAAGCCATCGTCGCCGGCAACCTCCTTGCCGGTACCCTTGACGGCTTTGAGGGCAATGTGGTGGCGGTCGGCAGCAGGCTTGCCGAAAATCTCGGCCTTGGCGTCGGCGATCGGCTGACCATCGTTTCCCCCGAGGGCACGCCGACCCCCTTCGGCACCGCGCCGCGCATGGTCGGCTATGAGGTCGCCGCCATTTTCGAGGTGGGGGTCTATAATTACGACGAGCTTTTCATCTATATGCCATTGCCGGCGGCGCAGGTCTTCTTTCGCATGGACGGCGTCGTTTCCGGGGTCGAGATCATGGTCGACGACCCCGACAAGGTGGGACTGCGCACGGCGCCGCTCCTCGAAGCGGTGAAGCCCTATGGCATCGTCACCGACTGGCGCGGCCTTAACCAGGCGCTTTTCACCGCCCTCGAGGTGGAGCGCATCGTCATGTTTTGGATCCTCTCCATCATCATTTTCGTCGCTGCCTTCAACATCGTTTCTGGCCAGGTCATGCTGGGCCGGGCCAAGGCGCGCGACATCGCCATCATGCGCACCATGGGGGCAAGCCGCCGCTCGGTTTTGCGCATCTTCATGCTGGCCGGCGGCTCGATCGGCGCCATGGGAACGCTGCTGGGGCTCGCCCTCGGCCTGCTCATCGCCGCCAATGTGCAGCCCATTCAGAACTTCATCAGCCGGGTGACCGGCGCCGACCTGTGGAACCCCACCGTGCGCTTCCTGACGGAAATGCCGAGCAAGACCGACCCCGTCGAGGTCGCCTATGTGGTGGGCATCGCCATGGCGCTCACCACCCTTGCCTCGCTTTTCCCGGCCTGGCGCGCCTCGCGCACCGACCCGGTGAAGGTGCTGCGCTATGAATAGGGGCGATGTCGTTCTCGAGCTTGCCGGTCTTAGCCGGGATTACGTCCAGGGGCCTGGCGTGCTCCACGTGCTGCGGGGCATCGATCTTGTCCTGCGGGGGGGCGAGATCGTCGCCCTTTTGGGCCCCTCGGGCACCGGCAAGTCGACGCTGCTCCAGGCCGCCGGCCAGTTGGAGGGCGGCTATGGCGGCGAGGTGCGCATCGAGGGCCGCGCCTGCGCCCTGCTGTCCGAGGCCGAGCGGACCGCCCTGCGCCGCCACGCGCTGGGCTTTGTCTATCAGTTCCATCATCTGCTGCCCGACTTCACGGCTTTGGAGAATGTCGCCATGCCGCTGCTGATTCGCGGCGCGACGGCAAGGCAAGCGCAGACGTCGGCCGCGGCGATGCTGAACCGCCTGAAGCTGGAGGCGCGCCTCCACCATCGCCCGGCGGAGCTTTCGGGAGGCGAGCAGCAGCGCGTCGCCATCGCCCGCGCCCTTGTCGGCCGTCCGCGGCTGCTGCTTGCCGACGAGCCCACCGGCAACCTTGACGAAGCGACCGCCGCCGTGGTGTTCGCGGAATTGCTGGAGCTGGTGCGCGCGCAAGGCGCCGCCGCCCTCATCGCCACCCACAACGAAGCGCTGGCCGCCCGCATGGACCGCGTCATCCGCCTGCACGACGGCCGCATCGCCGAGGATAGCAGCGTTGCCACCACGGGTTGAAAAGGCCTGCATTGCCCCGCCGTCGGACCATCCGTTATCCTGTCCGTCGGCTGGGCCAAAGGAGTTTGCAATGACGCTAGAGCAAAATGCATTTTATCAGAATCGCCATTTTGCTCTAGGTCTTTGTTTTTATCGCATTTTCTACACCCAACCGGGATCCGTTTGGTTGGAAAATGCTCTAGTGTCCCGATCGTTGAGTTCGCACTATTCGGGGGCGTGCGACCGCGCGAACTTAACGATTCGCAAGGACACTAGCAATCTATTGAACCGAGTGTGGTTTTGGATTTGAAGTTCGTTTACGAGCACGCCCCCAATAATGGAGCGAACTTCAAATCCACCACATTTGGGGAGCATCGCCTGACCCGGCCATTAACGAGGCTATCAACGACACGATAAAAGGGGACAGGAAATGTATCTGCAAACACTCAATTGGCTGGCCATCATTGTCGCGACGCTGGCTGCCATGGCGGTGGGGGGCTTGTGGTATTCGCCGGCGGTCGCCGGCAAGGCCTGGATGGCGCTCACCCATTTCAACAAGGAAACCGCGCCCAAGCCAGGGCCGACCATGGCCAAGGCGACAGTGGCCAACTTCATCCTCGCCATCCTCATGGCCGGCATTCTAGCCCGCATGGGCTATCAAAGCCTGGTCGGCGGGGCTGGGGTCGGCGCCATCCTGGCGGCGCTGGTCATTGGCCCGGCGGTCTATCCCAATTATGCCTTCGAAGGGCGATCGATGAAGCTTTTCGCCCTTCACATGGGCAACACGATCATCGCGATGACGGTGATGGGCGCCATCATCGGGGCCTGGCGCTAACCGCGCTGCCTTATGAAAAAACACGGTCGGTCATGAGCTTAGCAGACTTTGTTCATTTGCGGGTCCACACCGCTTACTCGCTCTCGGAAGGGGCCATCCATGTCCGGGAGCTAGTCGAGCTTTGCCTTAAGGAGGCAATGCCGGCGGTGGCCATGACCGACCGCAACAACATGTTCGGGGCGCTTGAATTTTCCAATCTGATGGCGGACGCCGGCATCCAGCCGATCATCGGCGTCACCCTGGCGGTGAAGGCGGAGCCGGACGATCCAACCCATGTCCGCCCGCCGCCGCCCGATTGGCTGGTCCTCCTCGCCCAGACGCCGGAAGGCTATGGCAATCTTCTCAAGATCGTCAGCCGCGCCCATCTTGGAGTTGGCAGCCACGAAAGCCCCCATGTGCGGCTTGACAGCCTTGCCGGCGCGACCCAAGGGCTGATCGCCCTTGGCGCCGGCACGGACGGCATTATCGGCCATCGTTTGCTCGCCCGCCGCATCGATGCCGCGCGCGAAGGCCTGCTTAGCTTGAAGGCGCTTTTTCCCGACCGGCTGTACATGGACATCGCCCGCCATGGCGAGGACGCGGAAAGGGAGATCGAGGGCGCGCTTCTCGACCTTGCCTATGACCATGACGTGCCGCTGGTCGCCACCAACCAGCCCTTCTTCGCCCGCGCCAGCCAATTCGAGGCTCATGACGCCCTCCTGTGCATCGCCGCCTCGACGGTGCTCGCCGACCCCGAGCGCCGGCGGCTCAATCCCGAATATTATTTCAAGTCGGCGCGCGAGATGCGCCGCTTGTTCCGCGATCTTCCCGAGGCGGTGGACAATAGCCTGGTCATCGCTCAGCGCTGCGCCGTCAAGGCCGAAAAGCGGGCGCCGATCCTGCCTAATTTCACTGCTGGCAAGGGGGTGTCCGAGGCCGACCTCTTGCGCGAGGAAGCACATAAGGGCCTTGCCGCCCGCCTGGCCCGCGCCAGGGAGGGGGAAGCCTTAAGCGAAGAGGCGGCCAAGCCCTATTGGCAGCGCCTTGACTATGAGCTCGACGTCATTATCGACATGGGCTTTGCCGGCTATTTTCTCATCGTCGCCGACTTCATCGGCTGGGCCAAGGGGCAAGGCATCCCAGTGGGGCCGGGGCGCGGCTCCGGGGCGGGGTCGGTGGTCGCCTGGGCGCTTCTGATCACCGACCTCGACCCCTTACGCTTCAACCTCCTGTTCGAGCGGTTCCTCAACCCCGAGCGGGTGTCGATGCCCGATTTCGACATCGATTTCTGCCAAGACAGGCGCGATGAGGTCATTCGCTATGTCCAGCAGAAATACGGCCGCGATCAGGTGGCGCAGATCGTCACCTTTGGCCGCTTGCAGGCGCGCAACGTGCTGCGCGACGTGGGCCGGGTGATGGGGCTGGGCTATGGCGATGTCGACCGGCTGGCCAAGCTGGTGCCCAACAATCCGGCAAACCCCGTCACCTTGAGCCAGGCGATCGCCGGCGAGCCACGCCTCGAGGCGGCTCGCCGCGACCCGGAAATCAAGCAGCTTTTCGACATCGCCCTGCAACTGGAAGGCTTGTTTCGCCATACCGGCACCCACGCCGCGGGGGTGGTGATCGGCGACCGGCCGCTGGACGAGTTGGTGCCGCTCTACCGCGACCCGCGCTCGGCCATGCCGGTGACCCAGTTCGACATGAAGCGGGTCGAGGAAGCGGGGCTGGTGAAGTTCGATTTTCTCGGCCTTAAAACCTTGACCGTCCTTAAAACCGCGGTGAAGCTCCTGGCCGAGCGTGGGGTCGCCATCGATCTTGACCATCTGCCCCTTGATGACGCGCCCACCTACGCCATGCTGTCGCGGGGCGAGAGTTTCGGCGTCTTCCAGTTGGAAAGCGAGGGCATGCGCGGGGCGCTGACTGCGCTCAAGCCCGACAAGCTCGAGGACATCATCGCCCTCGTCGCCCTCTATCGGCCGGGGCCGATGGACAATATCCCGCAGTTCGTCAACCGCAAGCACGGGCGGGAGGCGATCGATTGCCTCCACCCCTGGCTGAAGGACATCCTTGGCGAAACCTATGGCGTCATCATCTACCAGGAGCAGGTGATGCAGATCGCCCAGGTGCTGGCGGGCTACAGCCTCGGCGAGGCCGACTTGCTGCGCCGCGCCATGGGCAAGAAGCGCAAGGAGGAGATGGACGCCCAGCGCGCCCGCTTCATCGAGGGCGCGGCGCAAAAGGGGGTCGATGCCGGCCAGGCAAGCTTCATCTTCGACCTGGTGGCGAAATTCGCCGGCTATGGCTTTAACAAGTCGCACGCCGCCGCCTATGCTTTGGTCGCCTATCAGACGGCCTATCTGAAGGCCAATTTCCCGGTCGCCTTCCTCGCCGCCTCGATGACCCTCGACATGCACAACACCGACAAGCTGGCGGGCTTCGTGGGCGAGGCCAGGCGCCTGGGCATTCCCGTCCTCGCGCCAGACGTCAATGCTTCCGAGGCTGCCTTTGCCGTCGAGGACGAAGGGCGCGCCATCCGCTATGCCCTGGCGGCGGTGAAGAATGTCGGCCATGCGGCGATGGAAGCACTGGTGGCCGAGCGGCGGCGAAACGGCGTCTTTTCCACGCTCTATGACTTGGGCGAGCGGCTCGACCCCACGGTGTTGAACAAACGCATGCTGGAAAACCTCATTCGCGCCGGCGCGCTCGATGGGCTGAACGCCAACCGGGCGCAATCGCTCGCCGCCACCGACATTGTCCTGAAGGCCAGCCATGACGCGGCGGCGCGCAAGGCCTCGGCCCAGGTGAGCCTGTTTGGCGCGGCGGAAATGGCGGCGACCTTGCCCCCCCTGCCGCAGGTGGACGGCTGGGACCCCTTGAAAAGCCTCGAGGAGGAGCGCGCCGCCATCGGCTTTTATTTGTCGGCGCACCCCCTCGATGCCTATAGGCCCTTGCTGGAAGCGCGCGGGGTGGTCCCGGCGGCCACGGCCATCGCCGGCGATGGCCCGCGCGCCGCCATGCTCGCCGGCGTCATCGAAGGCCTCGCTGAACGCAAGGCGAAATCCGGGACGCCCTTCGTCTCGCTTGCCTTAAGCGATGGGAGCGGACCATATGAAGTCACTTTCTTTCGCGAGCTGATGGCCGATGCGCGCCGCCTGCACCTTGCTGGGGCGCCGGTGCTCATCACCGTGGCGGTGGAGAAAATGGCGGGCTCCGACCGGGTCAATCTCACCGCCAAGGCGATTGTGTCCCTGGAGGAGGCGGCGGCCCAGGCCGTGAAGGGCGTGCGGATCTTCCTCACCCATGCGGGCCCCGTTGCGGCGCTTCAGGCCCTGTTGGCGGCCAATCGCGGCGGGCGTGGGCGGGTCAGCCTGAACCTCCTGCTCGGCGACGGTCGCGAGGTGGAGATCGAGGTGCCCGGCGGCTATAAGATCACCCCCGAGGTGCGCGGCGCCCTGGCTGGCGTCGATGGCGTCACCCAGGCGGTTCTTTTATGAGCGCGCCTTATATGAGGTCCCTGGCGCGGCCCGTTCCTTCCGCCACTGTCCTCGTCCTGCGCGATGGACGGCGCGGCCTGGAAGTGCTGATGATCGAGCGGGCGCGCTCGATCGAGTTTGCCGGCGGCGCGACGGCCTTTCCCGGCGGCAAGGTGACAAGGGGGGACCGCGACCCCGCGCTGTGGCGTTATCTCGCCCGGCGGCGCGGCGTCACCCGCCCGTTGCTGGCCCGGCAAGCCGCGGCGATCCGCGAGGTGTTCGAGGAAACGGGGCTGTTGCTGCTGCGTGCGGCGGAGGGCGGCCGGCTGCTGGGGGAGGCGCGGCGGGCCGCCCTGGCGCGGCGCTGGCGCCATGGGCTGGAGGCCAACCAGGCCGAGCTCATCGCCATCCTGCGCTGTCATGGCTTGCGCATCGACCCCGCGCTTCTGGTGCCCTTCGCTCATTGGATAACCCCGCCGGTTTCGCCCAAGCGCTTTGACACCAGCTTTTTTCTTGCCCGCCTGCCGCATGGGCAGATGGCTGCCCATGACGGCTGGGAGGCGGTCCGCGCGCAATGGCTTTGCCCCCATGACGCCCTGCGCGCCCATGAGGCGGGAAAGCTGCCCATGATGTTCCCCACCCGGCTCAACATGATGCGCCTTAGCAGGGCGCATTCGGTGGCCGATGCCCTCGCCCAGGCCCGCCGCCAGCCCGTCATCACCGTGGAGCCGGTTCTTTTCCACGAGGACGGGCGGCTGAAGGCGCGCATCCCCAAGAGTGCCGGCTATGGCGGGCAAGGCGTCTTCGACCGGGTCTTTTGACGCGCCGCCCGGCATTTCTTGCTTGCTTTTTCCAGCGCTTCGCGTTATCCGCCGCCCCGACTTCGCACGCGCGGGGCAAGCTGGCTGAAAAAGCCTGTTTCCGGTGTCTTGTACCTAAGATCACGCCCGCGCGGAGGCATAACCGGAAAGGAGCAAGGATATGGCGCACGCCGCCGTCTCTATGCGCCAGCTATTGGAAGCTGGCGTTCACTTTGGCCACCAGACCCACCGCTGGAACCCGCGCATGGCCCCCTATATTTTCGGGGAGCGCAACAAGGTCCACATCATCGACTTGTCGCTGACCGTGCCCCATATGAACCGGGCGCTCGATTTCCTGCGCGATGTGGCGAGCGGGGGCGGGCGAATTCTCTTCGTCGGCACCAAGCGGCAAGCGGCCGAGGCCATCGCCGATGCCGCCAAGCGTTGCGGCCAGCATTTCGTCAACCATCGCTGGCTGGGCGGCATGCTGACCAATTGGCGCACCATCTCGCAGTCGATCAAGCGCTTGAAGGATTTGGACGCGCGCCTTTCCGGCGACACCAAGGGCCTGACCAAGAAGGAAATTCTCCAGCTCACCCGGCAGCGCGACAAGCTCGAGAAGTCGCTGGGCGGGATTCGCGACATGGGCGGCGTGCCCGATGCCGTCTTCATCGTCGACACCAACAAGGAAGCGATCGCCGTCAAGGAAGCCAATAACCTAGGGATTCCGGTGATCGCCATCCTCGACACCAATTCCGACCCCACCGGCATCGCCTTCCCGATCCCCGGCAATGACGACGCCAGCCGCGCCATCAAGCTTTATTGCGACGCCGTCGCCGACGCCGTGCTGGCCGGCCTTGAGACCGAATTGGCCAATCAGGGGATCGATGTCGGCGCCTTGGAGCAGCCGCAAGCAACCAGCGTACCGGCCGAGACGGATGAGGCCGGGGCCAAAACCGAAAGCGTTGCGGCTGAAGCTTGAGGCGGCGCGCAAAACCCAAGTGGAGACGATGATGGCTGAAATAACCGCAGCACTGGTCAAGGCCCTGCGCGACAAGACTGGCGCAGGGATGATGGATTGCAAGAAGGCGCTGGTGGAGACGGGCGGCGACATGGACGCCGCGGTCGACTGGCTGCGCGCCAAGGGCCTTGCCGCGGCGCAGAAGAAATCCGGCCGCACCGCCGCCGACGGGCTGGTCGGCGTTGCCGTTTCCGCCCACGCGGGCGCGGTGGTGGAAGTCAATGCCGAGACCGATTTCGTTGCCCGCAACGAGGCCTTCCAGGACTTTGTCCGCACGGTGGCGGAGCTGGCGCTCGCCAATGACGGAGCGGGCGAGGTGGTGCGCGCCTCCGGCTATCCGGGGGAAAGCCGCACCGTCGAGGAGCAGCTTACCCACCTTATCGCCACCATCGGCGAGAATATGTCGCTGCGCCGCATGACGGCGCTTGGCGTCAACCAGGGCCATGTCGCCTCTTATGTGCACAACGCGGTCGCCGAGGGCCTGGGCAAGATCGCCGTCCTGGTGGCGCTTGAATCGGAGGCGCCGCTGCACGTGCTCGAGCCCCTGGGCAAGCAGCTGGCCATGCACGTCGCCGCCGCCGCGCCGCAGGCGCTGAGCGTCGATGACCTCGACCGGGCGGCGGTCGAGCGCGAGCGCGCGGTGCTCATCGAGCAGGCCAGGGAATCGGGCAAGCCGATGGAGATCATCGAAAAGATGATCGAGGGAAGGATGCGTAAATTCTACAAGGACGTGGTGCTCCTTGAGCAGACTTCGGTCATCGACGGCGAAACGCAAATCGGCAAATGGCTCGCCAGCGAGGCCAAGAAGGCGGGCAAGCCCATCGCGCTCGCCGGTTTCGTGCGCTACGCGCTGGGCGAGGGGATCGAAAAAGCGAGCACCGATTTCGCCGCCGAGGTCGCCGCCGCTGTCGGCGCCTGACGTCTTGCGCCTTGCCGGGGGCGGGCTTGGAGCGGCTCGGCCGCCTTGCTTGCTGATCGTTTCGCCCCGCCGCCGGCATGGCGGCGGGCCAGCGCAATTGCCTGTGGAGTTGCGACGGCGCCGGCGCTAAGCTGCGCCCGGCGAAAAGGCGCCTTGGCCGTCGGGGCTGTTGTGAGCGGGAGAGACTATGGGCCGCGCGCGTTTCAAAAGGGTTCTCTTGAAGCTCTCTGGCGAGTCCCTGATGGGGGGGCAGCCATTCGGCATCGACGAGAATACGGTCGCCCGCGTCGCCGGGGAGATCCGCCTGGCCAAGGAGGGAGGCTTCGAGATCTGCCTGGTGGTGGGCGGCGGCAATATCTTTCGCGGCCTTGCCGCCACCGCGCGCGGCTTTGACCGCGCTTCGGCCGACTATATGGGCATGCTGGCGACGGTGATGAACGCCCTTGCGGTGCAGAACGCGCTCGAAGCCCAGGACGTGCCCACCCGGGTGTTGTCCGCCATCCCCATGGCGAGCATTTGCGAGCCCTATGTGCGCCGGCGCGCCATCCGCCACATGGAAAAGGGACGGGTGGTGATTTTCGCCGCCGGCACCGGCAATCCCTTTTTCACCACCGACACCGCCGCCGCCCTGCGGGCGGCCGAAATGGGCTGCAACGCCCTTTTGAAGGGCACCCAGGTCGATGGCGTCTATTCCGCCGACCCGAAAAAGGATCCGGCCGCGACCAGGTTTGATAAGCTCAGCTTTTATAAGGTTTTGGCGGATGATCTGCGGGTGATGGATGCCTCCGCTGTCGCGTTGTGCCGCGACAACGATATTCCGATTCTCGTCTTCAACATCAACGAACCAGGCGAATTCGGCCGCGTGCTGAAAGGCGCCGGCCGCGCCACCATCATCAGCAATGAAGGTGAGCCGTCATGAGCAGTGAATTCTCACTCAAAGACCTCGAGCGCCGGATGCGCGGCGCGGTGGATGTTCTCAAGCATGAATTCGCTGGCCTGCGCACGGGGCGGGCCTCCATCACCCTCCTCGATCCCGTGCAGGTCGAGGTTTACGGCACCACCATGCCGCTCAACCAGGTGGCGACGGTCAGCACCCCGGACGCGCGGATGATCTCGGTCCAGGTCTGGGACCGGGCCAATGCCCAGGCGGTGGAAAAGGCGATCCGCAATGCCGGCCTTGGCCTCAACCCGGTGGGCGAGGGGCAGGTCATCCGGGTGCCGATCCCGGAACTCACCGAGGAGCGGCGGCGCGAACTCACCAAGGTCGCCCATAAATACGCGGAAAACGCCAGGATTTCCGTGCGCAACGTGCGGCGCGACGGCATGGAGATCCTGAAGCGGCTGGAAAAGGACCATGAGATAAGCCAGGACGAGCATAAAAAACATGCCGATGATGTCCAGAAGCTGACCGATCGCACGATCGGCGAGATCGATCAGGCGCTGTCCGCCAAGGACGCCGAGATCATGCACGTGTGAAGCCGTGAGCGCCCAGCCACAGTCCGAGGATTTGAGCCCGGTGCCGCGGCATGTCGCCATCATCATGGACGGCAATGGCCGCTGGGCGCGGGCGCGCCGGCTGCCTCGTCTGGCGGGGCATCGGCGCGGCGCCGAGGCGGTGCGGGCGACGGTCAAGGCCTGTGCCGATTTAGGCATCGCCTATCTGACGCTTTACGCCTTTTCCTCGGAGAACTGGAAGCGCCCCGCCGACGAAGTCGACGACTTGATGAGCCTGTTGCGGCTCTATTTGCGCCAGGAGCTTGCCGATCTTCACGCCAGCGGCGTCAAGGTGCGCTTCATCGGCGAGCGTGCCCGTCTGGCGCGCGATATCATCGAGCTCATCGAGCATGCCGAGCGGACGACCGCCGGCAATCAGCGGCTCACCCTGGCCATCGCCTTGAACTATGGCGGGCGCGGGGAAATCGTCGCGGCGGCGCGCCGGCTGGCGGCCGATGTGGCGGCGCGCCGCCTGGCGGCGGAGGCAGTCGACGAGGCGGCGTTCGCGGCGCGGCTCGAGACCCATGACATTCCCGACCCCGACGTCATCATCCGCACCAGCGGCGAAAAACGCCTGTCCAACTTCCTTCTATGGCAGTGCGCCTATGCCGAATTGGTCTTTGTCGACATGTTCTGGCCCGATTTCGACAAGCGGGCGCTCGAAGCGGCGATCAGCGAGTTCCGACTGCGCGACCGGCGCTATGGAGCGCGGCCATGACCGCCGGGCTTGATGAGGCGCCGGTGGGGCGCGACCCTGCTGCCCAGGGGGGCGGGGCCTTGGGGCCGCGCCTGGTCTCGGGGGTGGCCCTTGCTGCCCTGGCGCTGGCTGCCCTCGTCCTTGGCGGCTGGGGGTGGCGGATTTTGCTTAGCCTCATCGCCTTGGGGCTTGCCCTCGAATGGGTGCGCCTTGTCCGCATTCCCGGCACGCCCTGGTCCGGCCTTGCGCTGGGGCTTGTTCTCTGGCTCTCGCTTGGTCTTGGCATATACGCGCAACCTATTGTTTCATTTATATTTTTAACGCTGTTGGCTTTGCTGCTCATGCTTGCGGCGGCAGTGCGCCTCGACCGCAACAGCTTCTGGCTGGCCCTGGGGCTTCTCTATATCGGTCTTCCCATTCACGCCGTTTTGTGGCTGCGCGCCCTGCCGGCGCCGATGGGCCTGGTGGTTACTTTGTGGCTGCTGCTGGTGGTCTGGGCCACCGACAGCGCCGCCTATTTCGCCGGGCGCGGGCTTGGCGGGCCCAAGCTTCTACCCTCGATCAGCCCGAAAAAGACCTGGTCCGGGTTTTTCGGCGGCCTTGTGGCGGCAGCAATGGTGGGCGCGCTCATGGATGCGGCTTTGGATTTAAGCGCTTCCGCGCCCGCCCTGGCGGGGGCGAGCATGGCGGTCTCGCTGATCGCGCAAGTCGGCGACGCTCTGGAATCGGCGCTGAAGCGCGCCATGGGGGTGAAGGATTCGGGGCGCATCATTCCCGGCCATGGCGGCCTTTTTGACCGTTTGGACGGCCTTCTGTTGGCGGCGCCCCTCGTCGCCTTGGCGCTGGCCGCGCCCATCGGCGAGACTTTGTCATGACCGTCACCGCAAGGCAGGCGCGCCTCGAGCGGCGCCGGGTCAGCATCCTCGGGGCCACCGGTTCGGTTGGCCGCAGCACCATCGATCTCATCGCGCGGGCGCCGGAGCGCTATCAGGTGGTGGCCTTGACGGCGCATGGCAATGTCGCGCGCCTGGCCGAGCAGGCCCGCCGCCTGCGTCCCGAGGTCGCGGTGATCGGCCAGAAGGCGCTTGCCGGCGAGCTTGCCGAGGCGCTTGCCGGCACGGGCATCGCCATCGCCGCCGGCGAGGCTGCCATCGCCGAGGCCGCTGCCTTGCCCGCCGATTGGGTGATGGCGGCCATCGTTGGCGCCGCTGGCCTTGCGCCAACCCTTGCCGCGGTGCGCACCGGGGGGATCGTCGCTCTTGCCAACAAGGAGACCTTAGTGTGCGCGGGCGCGGTCTTCACCAGGGAGGTCGCCCGGGCGGGGGCCAAGCTTCTTCCCGTCGATTCCGAGCATAACGCCATCTACCAGGTCTTCGATTTCGACCGGCCCGAGCGGGTGAGCCGGGTCCTGCTCACCGCTTCCGGCGGGCCGTTCCGCACCTGGTCGGCGCAGGAGATGGCCGGCGCGACGCCGCAGCAGGCGGTGGCGCACCCCAATTGGTCGATGGGGGCGAAAATCTCCGTCGATTCCGCAACGCTCATGAACAAAGGCCTGGAACTTATTGAAGCTTATCACCTTTTTCCCATAGCGGAAAGCCAGATCGAGATCATCGTCCATCCCCAGTCGGTCATCCATTCGATGGTGGAATATATCGATGGCTCGGTCTTGGCGCAGATGGGAACGCCCGACATGCGCACCCCCATCGGCTATGCCCTGGGCTGGCCGGACCGGGTGGAAACCCCCTCGCCGCGGCTGGACTTGCCGACATTGGGGCAGCTCACCTTCGAGACCCCCGATGTCGGCCGTTTCCCCGCGCTCGACTGCGCCCGCGAGGCATTGCGGGCGGGCGGCGCCGCGCCGGCGATCCTCAACGCCGCCAACGAAGTGGCGGTGGCGGGATTTTTAGCCAGACGGATTTCTTTCCTCGATATCGTCACAATCGTCCGCGAAACCTTGGAGCGTCTTTCCCCTCCGGACCCGGACGAGCTTGAGGAGGTGATGGCGGTGGACCGGCAAGCGCGCGCCTGCGCCGAGCGCCTTGTTGCCTTGCGCGGCTGAAGTCTTGGAGTGGTAAAGGAAAAGCGATGGACGCAGCGGGCCCCGGCATTCTTTACTCCCTGGCAATGTTCCTGATCGTGATCACGGTCCTCGTCTTCGTCCATGAAATGGGGCATTATCTGGTTGCCCGTCTGTTCAAGATCCGGGTCGAGACCTTCTCCATCGGCTTTGGCCGGGAAATATTCGGCTGGAACGACAAGCACGGCACCCGCTGGAAGGTGAGCCTCGTGCCATTGGGCGGCTATGTGAAATTCTTCGGTGACGCCAACGCTGCTTCCGGTCCCGACGCGGCGGTCGCCGGGATGAGCGAAGCGGAACGCGCGGTCGCCTTTCCCGCCAAGCCGGTCTACCAGCGCGCCGCCGTGGTCGCGGCCGGTCCGGTCATCAATTATCTTTTCGCCATCCTTATTTTCGCCGGGTTTTTCCTGGTCCTTGGCTATAACCATGTGCCGCCGGTGGTGGGCCAGGTGGAACCCGGCTCGGCGGCGGCCGAGGCCGGTCTTGCGCCGGGCGATCGCATCATCGCCCTTAACGGCCGCGTCGTCGATGAATATGCCGACATCTTCCACTATGTGGTGGTGCGGCCCGAGGAAAAGGTGGTTATCGATCTTGAGCGCGCTGGCAGGCCCATGCGCCTCACCGCGACCTTGCGGCGCATCGTCGAGCGCGACAGCTTCGGCAACGAGGCCGAGCGCGGCCAGCTTGGCATCGGCGCTGGCGGCGAGATGACCTACCGCCCGGTCTCCCCCCTCGAGGCGCTCAGCCTGGGCGCGGCGCGCACTTGGGACGCGCAGGTCACCATGATCGAGGGCTTGAAGCGGATCATTCTTGGCCGCATGTCCATGGACCAGCTGGGCGGGCCCTTGAAAATCGCCAAATATTCCGGCGAGGCCGCCTCGACCGGCGTCTTTAACCTCATTTTCATGGTCGCCTTCATTTCCATCAGCCTGGGGTTCATGAATCTTTTGCCCATTCCAGTGCTTGACGGCGGGCATTTGGCATTCTACGCGGTGGAGGCAGTGCGCGGACACCCGCTCAGTGCGCGGGCGCAGGAATATGCCATGTTGGCGGGCTTGATGTTGGTCCTCGTCTTTTTCGTCTTCGTGACGTGGAACGACCTCAAGTCCTTTGGGTTGTGGGACAGTCTTTCAAATTTTCTTTCCTGACATAAGAAAAATCGGGCGGGGACAGGTTTTGGTGTCACGGTTGAAGGCCGTTCGGCCGGTCATACTGGCGGTTGCGAGTTCGCTGGCCTTGGCGGGCGGCATGGGTCTTGTCGCCATGCCCGTCCTGGCGCAGGAAGAGCCGCCGCGCGGGATAGTCCAAAGCATCACCATCACCGGCAACCAGCGCATCGAAACGGACACCATCCGCACCTATGTCGGCCTTAATCTCGGCGATCCTTATGACGACGCGATTATCGACGCCGCCTTCAAGCGCCTGTTCGCCACCGGCCTTTTCGCCGACGCCACCATCCGCGCGGTGGGCGGCGCGGTCGAGGTTACGGTGGTCGAGAACCCCATTATCAACCGGGTTGTCCTTGACGGCAACCGGGCGCTCAAGGACGACAAGCTGCGCGAGGAAATCCGCCTGGCGCCGCGCCAGGTCTATACCTTGCCCAAGGTGCGCGCCGACGTGCAGCGGATCATCGAGCTTTATCGCCGCTCCGGGCGGTTCGCCGCCATCGTCGAGCCCAAGATCATCGAGCTGGAGCAAAACCGGGTCGATCTCGTGTTCGAGATCGCCGAGGGCGAAAAAACCGGCGTCGCCAAGATCAACTTCATCGGCAACCGCAAGTTCTCCGACGGCGACTTGCGCTCCGAGATCGCCACCCGGCAAAGCCGCTGGTGGAATATTTTCACCTCCAACGACACCTATGACCCTGACCGCCTGGCCTATGACCGAGAGCTGCTGCGCCAGTATTACCTCACCGAGGGCTATGCCGATTTCCGGGTGATTTCTGCGGTGGCGGAGCTTACGCCCAACCGCGAGGATTTCTTCATCACCTTCACCATCGAGGAAGGCGAGGTCTATGACTTCGGCAAGATCGACATCGAAAGCGAGATCAGGGACCTGAAGCCGGACCAGTTGCGCTTTCTGCTCATTCCCCAGGAAGGCAAGCGCTATAACGCCCGCCTCATCGAGAACACCATCGAGGCGCTGACCAACACCGCGGGGCTTTTGGGCTACGCCTTTGTCGACATTCGCCCGCGCATCACCCGCGACCGGGAAAATCGGAAGATGAACGTCACCTTCCGCATCCTCGAGGCGCCGCGGGTCTATGTCGAGCGCATCAACATCTATGGCAATGTGCGCACCCAGGACAATGTCATCCGCCGCGAGTTCCGCCTGCAGGAGGGCGATCCCTTCAACTCGTCACGGGTGGAGCGCTCAAAGCAGCGCATCCAAAGCCTGGGCTTTTTCCAGGACCAGCTGGAAATCGAGCAGGTGCCGGGAAGCGCGCCGGACAAGGTGATCCTCGAGGTCAATCTGGAAGAAAAAGCGACGGGCGAGCTGAGCTTGGGCGCGGGCTTTTCCAGCCTGGAGAATTTCCTTTTCGATTTTTCCATTCGCGAGCGCAATTTTCTCGGCAAGGGCCAGGATTTGAACGTTGGCTTCACCTGGTCGAGCCGGCGCCGGCAGATCAACCTCAGCTTCACCGAGCCCTATTTCCTCGACCGCAACCTTGCCGCCGGCTTCGACCTCTTCCGCACCGAGTTCAACAACCGGATCGAAAGCTCGTTCGAGCAGACGTCCACCGGCATGGGGCTGCGCGCCGGCTTTCCCTTGACCGAGTTCTTCTCCATGGGCACCCGCTACACTTTGCGTCAGGACCAGGTGCGGGTGCCGGCAAGCCTGCAGCCCTTCGTCTCGCCCTTCATCCTCGCGGCGATCGGCAACCGCACCACCTCTTCCGTCGGCTATAGCCTGATTTACGACACGCTGAACAACCGCCTGCGGCCCAGCCGTGGCCAGCGCGCGGTGTTCAGCCAGGATGTCGCTGGGCTCGGCGGCAGCGAAAAATACGTCCGCAACCGCATCGACTACGATATCTACAATCCCTTATGGGATAAGTGGATCCTGCGCTTTGGCCTTGAGGCCGGCGCGATCTACGGCATTGGCCAGGGCGTGCGCCTCAACAACCGTTTCTTCCTGGGCGGGCCGCGCATCCGCGGCTTCAAGATTCGCGGTATCGGGCCGCGCGACGCGCGGCTTGACCGAAACGGCCGGTTCATCGGTGATGCATTGGGCGGCAATCTTTATTATATCGGGCAGACCGAGCTTGAAGTGCCGCTGGGCGACGCCGCCAACGAGCTGGGCATCCGGGCGAGCGCCTTCGTCGACGTCGGCAGCTTGTGGAGCCTTGACCTTGATCCGATCACCGGTATCGATCCGACGCGGATTCGCGGCAATACGCCAAAGCCCCGTTTGGCGGTCGGCGTCGGGGTGGGCTGGAATTCGCCCTTCGGGCCCTTCCGCATCGATCTCGGGCGGGCGATATTGAAGGACGAAGTCGACCAAACGGAATTTTTCCAATTCAACATTGGCACCCAATTCTAGGAAGGAACCTTGCACAATGCGTAAACTCATCGCCTCTTTCATCCTGGCGCTCGCAAGCGCCTTGATCGCGCTGCCGGCAACCGCGCAGCAAGCGCCGCCGGCCGCCGTCGTCATCGTCGACTTCTCGCGCGTGGTGCGGGAAAGCCTTGCCGGCAAGGATGCCAACAGCCAGGTGTCTTCGGCGCAATACAAGCTTTCGGCCCGCGAGCAGGAGCTTAAGGACAAGCTTCAGAAAATGCAGGAAAACCTGGTCAAGCAGCGGGAGCTGATGACCGAGAAGGACGAGCCGGCCTTCCAGAAGCTGGTGGGCGATTATCAACGCGAGGCCAAGCAGGCGGAAGCGGAATTGCAGCAGAAGGCGCAAGGCATCCGCACCGGCCAGATGCAGGCCAATACCGAGCTCGAGAACGCCCTGCGCCCGCTGGTGCGCCAGATCATGACCGAGCGCAAGGCCAATCTCGTGCTCGATAAGAACAGCGGCGTCTTCGACCATGCCGACGGGCTCGATGTCACGACGCAGGTGATCGAACGCTTGAACCAGCGCCTGCCTTCGCTCAAAGTCGCCTTGCCGGAGTGACTGGGGATAGGCCCAGCCATGTCACGCAAGGAGGGATAATGAGCGACACCGAGGCGCCTGTCATCGATCATCTGCCCATCGAGCAGGTGATGCGGCTGATCCCGCATCGCTACCCCATGCTGCTCCTCGACCGGCTCGATATTCTGGCGACGGGCGCAAGGGCGATCGGCTATAAGGCGGTCACCATGGGCGAGCCGTTTTTCGCGGGGCATTTTCCGGGCCGTCCGATCATGCCCGGGGTCTTGATCGTCGAGGCCCTGGCGCAAACCGCAGGGGCGGTGACCGTTCATGCCCTGGGCGATCAAGCGCAAGGCAAGCTCGTCTATTTCATGTCGATCGAGGAGGCGAAATTCCGCCGCCCCGTCGTGCCTGGCGACATGCTGGCCTTGCATGTGGAGAAAGAGCGCGAGCGCGGCCCGGTGCGCCGCTTCAAGGGCCGGGCGCTGGTCAATGATCAACTGTGCGCCGAGGCAACCGTCACCGCCATGCTGGGCGACAGGCCATAAGGCGGCCTGCGAAACCGCGCTGAATGAAGAACGCCTCCGGCTTTTAAACCGGGGGCGTTCTGGCGTTTCAGCTTATGATGGGTGGCTTAGCCACGCTCATCGATGGGCACGAAATCACGCCGCGGCGAGCCGGTGTAAAGCTGGCGTGGCCGGCCGATTTTCTGCACTGGGTCCTCGATCATTTCGTTCCACTGGCTGATCCAACCCACGGTGCGAGCGAGCGCGAAGAGGACGGTGAACATGGTGGTGGGAAAGCCCATCGCCTTCAAGATGATGCCGGAGTAAAAATCGACATTGGGGTAGAGCTTCTTTTCCTGGAAATAGTCATCCTCAAGGGCGATCCGCTCCAACTCCATCGCCACGTCGAACATGGGATCGTTGATGCCCAGTTCGCCCAGCACTTCATGCGCGGTTTGGCGCATCACCTTGGCCCGGGGATCGAAATTCTTGTAAACCCGGTGGCCGAAGCCCATCAGCCGGAAGCTGTCGCTTTTGTCCTTGGCGCGGCGGATGAATTCAGGAATCCGCTCGACGCTGCCGATCTCCGCCAGCATGCGCAGGCAGGCTTCATTGGCGCCGCCATGGGCGGGGCCCCACAGACAGGCGATGCCGGCGGCGATGCAGGCGAAGGGATTGGCGCCCGACGAACCGGCAAGGCGCACCGTCGAGGTCGAGGCGTTCTGCTCATGATCGGCGTGCAGGGTGAAAATCCGGTCCATCGCCCGTTCCTGCACGGGGCTCACCTCGTAGGGCTCGCAGGCCGGGACGCCGAAGGTCATGTAGAGAAAATTAGCGGCGTAGGAAAGATCATTGCGCGGATAGACGAAAGGCTGTCCCACCGAATATTTATAGGCCATCGCGGCGATGGTCGGCATCTTGGCAATGAGCCGGTAGCTCGCCACCATGCGCTGATGCGGGTCGGTGATGTCGGTGGAGTCGTGATAAAAGGCGGACAAGGCGCCGACGACGCCGCACATGATGGCCATCGGATGAGCGTCGCGGCGGAAACCGTTGAAGAAATTCTTCAATTGCTCGTGCGCCATGGTGTGATAGGTGATGTCGTGCACGAACTTGGCCTTCTCGGCCTTGCTGGGCAGCTCGCCGAAGAGCAGGAGGTAGCACACCTCCATGAAGTCGGCATGCTCGGCGAGCTGCTCGATGGGATAGCCGCGGTAAAGCAGGATCCCTTGCTCGCCATCGATATAGGTGATTTTCGACTCGCAGCTCGCCGTCGCGGTGAAGCCGGGGTCGTAAGTGAACATGCCGGCGTCGCGGTAAAGATTGCGCACATCCACCACCCGCGGCCCCACCGACCCCGCAAGGACCGGTAAATCAACCGAGATATCGCCCAGGCTGAGCTTTGCTGTTTCGCTTGCCATAATTCTTTGCCCTTTCCTTGTCGGCCTCTTGCTGCCTTAAGCGGCCGAATGTCTCTCCTACATGCCCTGCCTTAGCGATTCCTAAGCGCGATTGTTAAAAGAGCGTCGATATCCCCAAAGCGATCATGCCGATCCCTGGTCGGCCAACCGCGCCAGACTTTCCTCGCGGCCCAAAAGCGCAAGGACATCGAAAATGCCAGGAGACGTTGTACGTCCCGTTAACGCGGCGCGCAGCGGCTGGGCAACCTTGCCAAGTCCAAGGTTCTGGCCCGCGGCAAAAGCGCGCACCGCTTCCTCGAGCCGTGCCGCCTCCCAAGGCGCAACCGCCTTCAATGCCGCGGCGAGACGGCCCAGCATGGCGCGCGCCTCAGCAGTTAAGTGTTTTTCCGCCATCGCGTCCAGTGCCAAAGGCCTTTCAAGAAACAGGAAAGCCGCGCCGTCGGCGAGTTCCACCAAGGTTTTGGCCCGCTCTTTGAGCCCTGGCATGGCGCGCGCCAGCAGCGCCATGTCGGCCTCGCTCAAGGCACGCCCCGCCTGGCGCGCGACATCGTCTTTGATGAGCGCGGCAAGGCGCGCGTCATCGGCAAGGCGCAGATAATGGCCGTTAAGACTGGTCAGTTTCGCCATGTCGAAACGCGCCGGCCCGCGCCCGATGGCTTCCAGCCCGAACCAGGCGATGGCTTCATCGGTGGCAATGATTTCATCGTCGCCATGGCTCCAGCCCAAGCGTAGCAGATAGTTGCGCATGGCCTCGGGAAGGAAGCCCATCTCGCGATAAGCAGCGACGCCCAAGGCGCCATGGCGCTTGGACAGCTTGGCGCCATCGGGGCCGTGGATGAGCGGGATATGGGCAAAGCTGGGCGCCTTCCAGCCCAGGGCGTTGAAGAGCTGGGTCTGGCGAAAGGCGTTGGTCAAGTGATCGTCGCCGCGAATGACATGGGTGATGTTCATGTCATGGTCGTCGACCACTACGGAAAGCATGTAAGTGGGCGTGCCATCGGCGCGCAGCAGCACCATGTCGTCCAGTTGCGCGTTCGCCACCACGACCCGGCCTTGAACCGCGTCCTCGATCGCCGTCTCGCCGTCCTGTGGGGCCTTCAAGCGAATGACCGGGGCGATGCCGGCGGGGGCATCGGCCGGGTCGCGGTCGCGCCACCGCCCGTCATAGCGCGGCGGACGGCCTTGCGCGCGGGCGGCGGCGCGCATGGCCTCCAGTTCCTCGGGCGAGGCGTAGCAGTAGTAAGCCTTGCCTTCGCTAAGAAGGCGCTGGGCGCAGGCGCCATGGCGCGCGGCGCGGGAGAATTGATAGACCACCTCGCCGTCCCAATCGAGGCCGAGCCAGCGCAGGCCGTCGAGGATGGCGGCGATCGCCGCGTCGGTGGAGCGTTGCCGGTCGGTATCCTCGATTCGCAAATGAAAGACGCCGCCATGATGGCGGGCGAACAGCCAGTTGAACAAGGCGGTGCGCGCGCCGCCGATGTGGAGATAGCCGGTGGGCGAAGGGGCAAAGCGCGTGACAATCGGGGCTTGTGAATCAGCCATCGAGCGAGCAACCTATCAGGACCAGTCGTGAACATAGCAGCGGGCGCGGCGACCCCGCGCCCGGTTGGCGGGGGCCTTGTAGCACAGGGCCGCGGAGGTGACAAACCGTGGATCGAGAAGGGGGGATGGAGCGCAAGCGGCTGACGCTGGTGGGCGGCGCGGGCGATGCGCAACGTCGCCTAGAGGACCAGCTCCAAGGTCAGTCCTCGGGCCCGCCGCGATGGTCCCCTTGGGCATGGCTCAAAGGCCAGGTGCAAGAGGAGCGGGGACAGTGGATCCTGTGGTCGCCGGTGGCCTTGGCAGGCGGGATGGGGATCTATTTCGCCTTGCCGGCGGAGCCGCCCTGGGCCGCCGTTATCGCGCCGCTCGCCCTGGTACTTGGCCTGCTGTGGCTATCCCGTCGGCAAAGCGTGGCTTTTTACTTTCTGCTGGCGGTCAGCCTGGTCCTTGCCGGACTTGGCCTTGCCAAGCTGCGGAGCTGGCGAGTGGCGGCGCCGGTTTTGACGCAGCAATGGGGGCCGGCGGATGTGATCGGCCGGGTTCTCGTCCGCGACAGCCTGCCCAATGGCGGGCAGCGCCTGGTGATCGCGGTCGAGAGCATTGCCGGCTTAGCGCCCGATGCCCGCCCGGCGCGGGCGCGCGTCACCTTGCGCATGGCAAGCATGGCGATGCTGCCCGGCGATGACGTGCGCCTCTACGCCGTGCTGGGGCCGCCGCCCGGGCCAGCGGCCCCCGGCGCCTTCGACTTCGCCCGTGCCGCCTATTTCGAACGCTTGGGCGCGGTGGGCTATGCGGTGGCACGGCCGCAACGCCTGGCACAAGGGAATGCCGGGGATTTTGCCCTTTTCATCGCCCGCCAGCGGGCGGCGCTGGCCACGCAAATCGGCGCAACTCTGCCGTCGCCGGCGGGCGGCCTTGCCGCGGCTCTTCTCGTGGGCGACCGCAGCGCCATCGACGCCGCCACCCAAGACGCTTTTCGCGATGCCGGGCTGGCCCATCTCCTCGCCATCTCCGGGCTGCACATGGGCCTGGTGGCGGCGCTCATTTTCGCAAGCCTGCGCGCCCTTCTCGCCGCCATGCCCTGGGTAGCGTTGCACTGGCCCTTGAAGGCCATCGCCGGGGCTGGCGCGTGGCTTGGCACGCTGGGCTATCTTCTCATCGCCGGCGCGCCGGTGCCGACCCAGCGCGCCTTCATCATGATGAGCCTCGTCCTCGCCGCCGTGATCCTGGGCCGGCAACCCTTTTCCCTGCGCCTGGCCGCCTTGGCCAGCGCCCTCATATTGGTGCTGGCGCCCGAGGAGATTTTGTCGGTCAGCTTCCAGATGTCCTTTGCCGCCGTCATCGCCCTCATCGCCGCCTATGAAGGGCTGCGGCCGCGCCTCACGGCGTTGGCCGAAGGCCGCCAAAGCGTGGTGCGCCGGGCCGGCCTTTATTTGCTCGGGGTCGCCCTCTCGACGGTGGTGGCGGAGCTCGCCATCGCGCCGATCGCCGCCTTTCACTTCAACCGCATCGCCGCTTATGGCCTTGCCGCCAACATGCTGGCGGTGCCATTGACCGCCTTCTGGGTGATGCCCTGGGGACTTCTTGCCCTGGCGTTGACGCCCTTGGGGCTTGGCCATTGGGCGCTCCTGCCCATGGGCTGGGGGCTCGAGGCGCTGGCCGCCATCGCCCGGGACGTCGCCAGCGCGCCGGGTGCCGTCTTGCTTGTCCCGGCCTTGCCGATGGCGACGCTCGTCCTCATGGCGCTGGGCGGCTTATGGCTGTGTCTGTGGCGGCGGCGCTGGCGCTGGGGCGGATTGGCGCCGATCATCCTGGGGGTCGTCCTTGGCCAGGGGGCGCCAAGACCGGACATTCTCATCGCCGCCGATGGCAAGCTTCTCGCCCTGCGCGGCGAGGATGGGGCGCTGCGCCTTTCCTCCCGGCGCGGCAGCCGCATCACCCGCGACACCTGGCTGCGGCGCAACGCCCAAGAAGCCGCCGCCACCTGGCGCGAGGATAACGCTTTTACTGAAAGTCGGCGGCTTAACTGCGATGAGCTGGGCTGCGTCTTTGGCCTGGGTCCACTCAGCGCTGCTGGCGCGCTGCTCCTCGTCGCGCAAAGCCTGCACCCGGCGGCGCTGGTAGAAGACTGCCGGCGGGCCGACATCCTCATCACCCCATTGAACGCCCCCGACTGCCACGGGCCGCAGTTGGTGATCGATGCCGCGGTCCTCACGCAAAAAGGCGGGCATGCCCTTGGGATGGTCTCCGCAAAGGACACCGAACACCCAAGGCTTAGGGTAGCGAGCGTCCATGAATTGCGGGGGCGCCGCCCCTGGGTATGGCAAAGGGCGCCTCAAGACCATGCCGGCCCCGCCAACGATGCCGGCGAGCGCGATGATGGCTGGCCCGATGGCCACGAGGGGGATGGTCAGGAGGGCGCTGGCGACGGCTTTGCTCAATAGCGCCGGATGAGGCCCACCAGCTTGCCTTGCACCCGCACCCGGGAGGAGGCGAGGATTTGTGTTTGATGGGCGCTGTTCGCCGGTTCAAGATGGATATCGGGGCCGCGCCGGCGCAATGTCTTCAAGGTCGCTTCGGCCTCGTCGACCAGGGCGACGACCACTTCGCCGTCCCGCGCCGTGTCGCAGCGCTCGATGACCACCACATCGCCATCGAAAATCCCTTTATCCACCATGGAATCGCCTTCTATCTCCAAGGCGTAATAGGAGCCGCGGCCGAGCATCTCGGGGGGAAGGGCGAGATGGCGATCGACATTTTCCAAGGCTTCGATGGGGGTGCCGGCGGCGATCCGGCCGTGGAGCGGGATTTCCGTCACATGGGGCGCCGGCGCCGCTATCTTGCGGGCAAAGGTGGCCTTCACCACATTGTCTGGAACAGCCGTGCTCGCGGCGGCCTCGGGCAAGCGCACCACTTCCAGGGCGCGGGCGCGGTGGGCGAGGCGGCGGATGAAGCCGCGTTCCTCCAAGGCGGTGATGAGGCGATGGATCCCCGACTTGGACTTCAAGCCCAGAGCTTCCTTCATTTCATCGAAGGAGGGCGAGACGCCGGCTTGTTTCAGGCGGCGATCGATGAAAAGAAGAAGGTCGTGCTGTTTGCGGGTCAACATCGCCGTTTCCTTTTGTTTGCCAGCTCGATGTTTGCTTATTGTTCTATAAAGGTTCTTTCTGCCAGGCAAGCAAAAAGCACATGAAGGGGCAAAATCTAAAGCCGAATGACGGGCACCGACGCGCCCGATGGCGCCGCCGGCGCGCCGATCGGCCGGACGATGAGGCCGTCGGCCTTGGCGAGAATCGACAGCATGGCGGAGTCCTGCACCGGCATGGGGCATGCCCAGAGGCTTCCATCTTCGCGCCTTTCGAGGCTTGCCCGGACATAATCCTGGCGCGTGCCATTGGCCGGCATGGCGGCGGCGAGGCGCGCTGGCGTGGCGGCGTGTCGCCAGATGGGGCGGCCGCCCAGCGCTTCCACCATCGGCCGCAGGAAGAGGATAGCGCAAACCATGGCCGATACCGGGTTGCCCGGCAGGCCGAGGAAGGGTCGGCCGCGAAAATTGCCATGGATCAAGGGCTTGCCCGGCCGCATGGCGACTTTCCAGAAGCCAACTTCAAGGCCGGCCTTGGTCAAGACGGGCTGCACCAGGTCATGGTCGCCGACCGAGGCGCCGCCGACGGTGACGCATATGTCGGCCTCGTCGAATTTTTCGGCCGCCGCCGCCAACGCCGCCGCGTCATCGACAGCGATGCCGAGGTCGAGCGGCACCCCGCCATGCTGGCTGACGAAGGCGGCCAGCATCGGCGCGTTGGAATTGACGATATCGTCGGGGCCCAGGGCCTCGCCAGGGCGTTTCAGCTCGCTTCCCGTGAAGATGAGGGCGACGCGCGGCTGGCGAATGACGCAAAGACGGTCATGGCCCGCCGTCGCGGCAAGGCCGATGTCCCGCGCGGTGAGGATGCGCCCGGCGCCAAGAACGATACCGCTCGCCGCGACATCGAGCCCCTTTGCCCGGATATGGCGCCCGGGCTTCGCGGCGGCGTGGACGCGAATACGCTTTTTTTCCAGACTTTCCACATCCTCCTGGATGACAATGGCATCGGCGCCCGCCGGCACCGCGCCGCCGGTAAAGATGCGCACCGCCTCACCTTTTCCAACGCGGCCTGTAAACGCCTTGCCGGCGGGCGCCGCGCCGATGACGCTGAGCTCCGCGGGAGTGCATGCCGCGTCCTCGGCGCGCACCGCATAGCCATCCATCGCCGAAACATCCGTCGGCGGATGGGTGCGCAGGGCAGGGACGTCCCGGGCAAGGACCCGGCCCAGGGCGGCGGCGAGGCTCACCTCCTCCCCGCCAAGGGGGCGAAGCGGGGCAAGAATGCCGGCCAGCGCTTCCTCGACCGCGATCATCGGGCGTCGAACCGCCCCGAGCGGCCGCCGGATTTATGGACGAGGCGGATGGCCTCGATGCGCAGCGTCTTGTCCACCGCTTTCAGCATGTCGTAAAGAGTGAGGGCGGCGATGCTGACGGCGCACAGGGCTTCCATCTCGACGCCGGTTTGCCCGGCGACCTTGACGCTGGCCTCGATGTCGATCGCGCCTTGCGCGTCATCGAGGGAAAAATCGACCGCCACGCTGGCGATGGCGAGGGGGTGGCACAGGGGTATGAGCTCGGGCGTCTTTTTCGCCGCCATGATGCCAGCGATGCGTGCCGCCGCCAGAACGTCGCCCTTGGGGGCACTTCCCTCGCGGATGAGATGAAGGGTTTCCGGGGTAAGGCGGAGCCGCCCCCGCGCCACCGCCTGGCGCGCCGTCACCGCCTTTGCCGAGACATCGACCATATGCGCCCGGCCCTTGGCGTCGGTGTGGCTCAACGACTTGCTCATGCCGCTTTTTCCAGCAACGCCTTGGTGGCCTTGGTGACGTCCTCGGCGCGCATCAGCGCTTCGCCGATGAGAAAGCTGGTGATGCCGGCCGCCGCCAGCCGCTCAAGGTCGGCCCGCGTCGCAAGGCCGCTTTCGCCGACCACAAGGCGGTCCTTCGGCACCTGCGGGGCGAGCCTCAGACTGACCTCAAGGTCCACCGTCATGGCCCTAAGGTTGCGGTTGTTGATGCCGATGAGGGGGCTTTTCAATTTCATCGCCCGCTCCAGTTCGCGCATGTCGTGAACCTCGATGAGGGCGTCCAGCGACAGCTCGATGACGGCGGCTTCCAGCTCGCCGGCGAGGACATCGTCGAGCGCCGCCATGATGAGGAGCACGCAGTCGGCGCCAAGGGCGCGGGATTCGACGATTTGATAAGGATCGATCATGAAATCCTTGCGCAAAAGGGGCAAGGGGGCAGCCGTGCGAACAGCGTTAAGGTGGCTGTCCTCGCCCATGAAGAAGGGGGTGTCGGTGAGCACCGAAAGGCATCTTGCGCCGCCCTCGGCATAAGCGTGGGCGAGCGCCGCCGGGTCGAAATCGGCGCGGATCAGTCCCTTCGAGGGGCTTGCCCGCTTGATCTCGCAAACCAAGCCATAGGCGCCCGCTTGCCGCGCCTTGAAAAGCGCCGCGGCAAAGCGGCGGGGCGGCGGCAGGTCGCGGGCGCACGCTTCAAGCTCGGCCAGCGATACCGCCTTGCGCCGCGCCGCGACATGTGCGCGTTTGGCGGCAAGGATGGGGTGAAGCGCGCTCATTCCTTTTCCTTGCCATAATTCGCCCAGCGTGTCAGCAACCGCGCCGCGGCGCCGCTGTCGATGGCGGTGCTGGCCTTGGCAAGGCCCGCTTGAAGGTCCGATACCGCGTCGGCGACGACGAGGGTTGCCGCCGCGTTGACAAGGGTGATGTCGCGTAAAGGCCCTGGCGCGCCCTCCAGCATGCGGCGGATCGCGGCGGCGTTGTCCTTGGCCTCGCCGCCGCGCAAATGTGCCAGCGTCGCCCGCGTCACGCCGAAATCGCGGGCATCGATGGTGAAGCGGCGCACCTCGCCCGCCCGCCATTCGGCGACTTCGGTCGGTCCCGTGGTCGATATTTCGTCGAGATTGTCGGCGCCGTGCACCACCCATGCCCTTGTCGCCCCCAGGCGGCCGGCGACGAGGGCCATCGGCTCGAGCCACAGGGGGTCGTAAACGCCAATGAGCTGGTGCTTGGCGCCGGCGGGGTTTGTCAAGGGGCCGAGGAGGTTGAAAATGGTCCGCACCGCCATCGCGCGCCGCACCGGCGCCACCTGCGCGGTGGCGAGGTGATAGTGGGTCGCCATCAAAAAGGCGATGCCGACGTCGCGCATGCACGCTTCCGCCTTGGCCGGCGTCATGTCGGTGTTAACGCCCAGCGCCTTGAGGACGTCGGCCGAGCCGGAGCGCGACGACATCGCCTTGTTGCCATGCTTGGCCACCGGCACGCCGCACGCCGCTGCGACGATGGCGGCGGCGGTGGAAACATTGTGGGTATGGGAAAAATCGCCCCCGGTGCCAGCGGTGTCGACGGCGCCCGCCGGGGCCGTCACCATCTTCGCCTTCACTCGCAGCACCCGCGCCGCGCCATAAAGCTCGTCGGCGGTTTCCCCGCGCACCTTGAGGGCGGCGAGGAAAGCGGCGATTTGCAAGTGGTCCACCATCCCCGACATGATGGCGTCGAAAGCCTGCTCGGCCGCTTCAGAGGACAAGGGCCGGCCGGCAAGGGCGGCCTCATAGGGAATGAGAAAGGCGTCCGTGGCCATGGCTTTTGTCCTGCTATCCCACGCGCGCGCGGCTGGGCGTGGCCCGCGCCAGGGCAAGGAAGTTCGCCAGCAGCCCATGGCCATGCTCGGTGGCGATGCTTTCGGGATGGAACTGAACGCCGTGGATGGGCAAGGTCCGGTGCGCCAGCCCCATGACAAGGCCGTCCTCGGTCGTCGCCGTGACGGCAAGCGTTTCGGGAAGGCTCCCACGGTCGACGATCAGCGAATGATAACGGGTGGCGGTGAACGGGCTGGGAAGGCCGGCGAAAACCCCCATGCCGGGATGATGGATGGCGCTCATTTTGCCGTGCATGACCTGCGGCGCCCGCACGACGCGCCCGCCAAAGGCCTGACCAATGGCCTGATGGCCAAGGCAGACCCCAAGCAACGGCACATGGCCGGCCGCCGCAGCGATGAGGTCAAGGCAGATCCCGGCCTCGTTCGGCGTGCAGGGGCCGGGCGACAGAATGATCGCCTCGGCGCCGAGCGCCAGGGCGTCCCCAACGCCGATCGCGTCATTGCGCACGACGCGCACCCCCGCCCCCAGCTCTTGCAAATAGTGCGCAAGGTTATAGGTGAAGCTGTCGTAATTATCGATCAGCAGGATCATCGAGGGTCAAGGTTCCTAATGCGTTGGGCGTGGGTCCAGCCATGGGTGGCAGAACCTGCCGCGCCAGCAAGGCCGCGTCAAGCCATCACGCTTTTTGCCCTTCTCATGGGGTTCAAGGCAGGCTAAGCACCGTCGCCTGATGGCGAGCCAAAGTAAAAATGGAATCAGCGCCGCGATGGCCCAGCGCAAGCAGAACAAGAAAAAGAAAGTGATGACGAAAATTTGGCGCCCTCTTGCCCGCTGGGCGCGGCTTGCCGTGCGGCCTTTGCATCTTGGCTTGAGCGCCGCCGTGGCGGGCCTGTTGATTGTCGCTGTCCTGGCCTTGCAGGGAAGCGATGATGGAACGGATCGAGAAGCGCAGCAGGCGCTAAAGCCCGCGCCGCGGCCAGCCATCGCCTTGACGCTGCCGCCGGCGGACCTGGCGATGAAGCCTGCGCGCGTGACGCCGCCGACCCTCGATGAAGCGCGGCGCGAGGCGCGTCCCTGGCTGGCGCAAACCGCGCAAAACTGGGGAGAGAAAGCAGCGCCGCCAAGCAACGGCAGCGGCCCGCGGATTGCCATCGTCATCGACGATTTGGGCAACGACCCCGGCCTCGCGCGCCAGGCGATCGCCTTGCCGGCACCGGTGACCCTTGCCTTGCTGCCCTATGGCCGTCAGCTTCCCCGCTTGGCGAGGGAAGCGCGCGCGGCCGGCCACGAACTTCTCGTCCATTTGCCGATGCAGCCCCACGACGCCGCATCGGATCCGGGACCCAATGTTCTGGAGACGGCGCTTGAGGCCGCTGAACTTGACCGGCGCATCGCCTGGAACCTCAGCCGCTTCGACGGGTTCGTCGGCATCAACAACCATATGGGCAGCCGTTTTACCGAGGATGAGCCGGCGATGCGGCTTTTGTTCGCGGCCTTGCGCGCGCGCGGCCTCCTCTTTCTTGATTCGCGGACCACGGCGCAGTCGGTCGGCGCGCCGCTTGCCGCCGCCATGCATGTCGCCTATGCCGAGCGCGACATCTTTCTCGACAACGCGCTTGCGGCGGCTGCCGTTGCCGAGCAGTTGGCGCTTACCGAAGCGCGGGCGCGGCGTTTCGGCAATGCCATCGCCATCGGCCATCCCCATGGCGTCACCTTGTCGCAACTGGCGTCATGGCTGCGCGCCCTTCCCGCCAAGGGTTTCGTCCCGGTCCCGGTGAGCCAGATCGTGGTTGAGCGTGGCACGCCCTTATGGCGGGCGGCGATGATACAGGATGGCGATGGCTTTGGTCTTGCCGGCGGCAGCCGCTAACTCTTGGCCAATTCAAGGGCAAGATTGGCGGCGGCGATGAGGGCGCGGGCCTTGGCCTCGCATTCCGCCTGTTCCGCCGCCGGATCGCTGTCGGCGACGATGCCGGCGCCGGCCTGGACGTAGAGCACGCCGTCCTTCAGCACCGCCGTGCGCAGGGCGATGCAGCTATCCATCGAGCCATCGGCGCCGAAATAGCCCACCGCGCCTGCGTAGACGCCGCGTTTCGCGGCTTCCAGGCCATCGATGATCTCCATCGCCCGCACCTTGGGCGCGCCCGTGACGGTGCCGGCGGGAAAACCGGCGAAGAGGGCGGAGATGGCGTCCTCGCCGTCCGCCAAAGCGCCCACCACATTGGAGACGATGTGCATGACATGGGAATAATACTCGACGACGTTGCGCTCGGTCACCGTGACGCTGCCGGGTTTCGCCACCCGGCCCACGTCGTTGCGCCCAAGGTCGAGCAGCATCAGATGCTCCGCCAGCTCCTTGGGGTCGGCCAGAAGCTCGTCGGCAAGCCGTTTGTCGTCAAGCGGGGTGGCGCCGCGCGGACGGGTGCCGGCGATCGGCCTTATCGTCACTTGGCCATCGCGCAGGCGGACGAGGATCTCCGGGCTTGAGCCGACGACCGCAAGGCCGGCGAAGTCGAGCAGGAAAAGAAAAGGCGAGGGGTTGGTTCGCCTTAAAGCCCGGTAGAGCGCCAGGGCGGGAAGCGGGAAAGGGAGGGAAAAGCGCTGCGAGAGCACCACCTGGAAGATGTCGCCGGCAAGGATGTACTCCTTGGCGCGCGCCACCATCGCTTCATAGGCCTGGGAGGTGGTGTTGCGCGTTGGCTGTGGCGCGGGTTCAAACCCTGGGGGCAGCGCCAGGCGCTGCTCGGGCGCCGGCTCGGCAAGGCGCGCCTCGGCTTCGTCGAGATAGGCCATGGCTTGCCCATAGGCGGCGCGGGCGTCCAGTTCCGTGCTGGGGCGCACCGGCGTCGCCAGCGTCAAGCTGTCGCGCACCCCGTCGAAAATGGCGATGAGCCGTGGCCGCATGAAGAGGGCATCGGGAAGGCCAAGGCCGTCGGTTGGCGGTTGCGGCAAGCGCTCCACCAGACGGACCATGTCATAGCCGAGATACCCGACCAGCGCGGTGGCCGCCGGCGGCAATCCCGTCATGACGTCGATCCGCGCCGCGGCGACGGCTTGCCGCAGCGCCTCCAAGGGCGGCGTCGCCAGCGGCGTGAAGGCGTCTGGGTCACGCGATGGCTGGTGGTTGAGGGCGACCGCGCCATTGTGGCAGCGCCACACCAAGTCGGGGTCGCAGCCGACGATCGAATAGCGCCCTTTGACGGCCCCGCCCTCCACCGATTCGAGCAGGAAGCGAAAGGGCTGGCCAGCGGCAAGGCGCAGATAAACCGAGACCGGGGTTTCGAGGTCGGCGACTTGTTGCCGCGTGACCAATTGTGTCCGGCCCGCGGCATAGTGGCGGGCGAAGACGCCATAAGCGTCCGTGCCAGCGTTAATTGATAGCGCTGGCATTATACCGGTTGCGCAAGGCGCTCAGGGCCTTGTCGTTGATGCGGGGTCTTGCCTCCTGCTCAAGGGCGGCGACCAATTGCTGCTGCAGGTCGTTGCCGACGATTTGCCGCAATTGCTGCGCGATGAAGGGGATTTCCGCGCGGCCACTGTTGGGGTCACCCGGCACCACCTTGACGAGCCGCGCCACCAGATAGCCGTTGCCCGCCGCCGTCGGGCCGGTCGCGACCGTGTCCGGCTGCATGCTGAAAAGAAGGTTGGCGGCGGCCATCAGGCCGCCGGCGCCTTGCTGGACCTGTAGCCGTTCGAAGCTGACGTCCTTGACCGCCGCATAGCCGGCCTGGCTGGCAAGGAGTGAAAGGTCCTCCCCGCCGCGCGCCTTTTCGGCCAGGGCCTCGGCCGCGGCCTTGGCCAGCCTGTCGGCTTCCGCCCGCCGCCAATCGGCCATGACGTCGCCGCGCGCTTCCTCAAGGGTCAAGGCCCGTTCCGGCTCTATGGCCTTAAGGGAGACCACGAAATAGCCATCATCGCCCAGCGGCAGGATTTCCAAGGTGCCGCCCATTTCGCCGCGAAACACCGCTTCAAGCATGGCGCGGATCTCGGCGCCGTTTTCCAGCGCTTGGCCATCCTTGCGCACCCCCTGGCGGCTGATCGCCGGCATCGCGCCCCAGCGCAGGCCCAGGCTTTCCGCCGCCTGTTGCAGATTGGCGCCGGTGGCAAAAGCATCGTCGAGCTGCTGGCTCAACTGGAAGAGAAGGCCCGCCGCCTTGTCCTCGGCCAGGCGCTGGCGCACCTCCTCGCGCACCTCATCGAGGCTGCGCTCCTCGCCTGGCTCGATGTGGGCGACGTTGAAGACCTGCCAGCCGAAGGGGGTTTCCACTGGCGGGGTAGGACCCGCCGCGTCAAGCGCGAAGACGGCCTGCGCAACGTCTTCGCCATAGTCGCCCACCAGGTCGGCGCGGGCAAGGTCGCCCAAGGCCACGTCATCGGCGCTGAAGCCGGCCATGGCCTGGGCGGTGGCGGCAAAGCCGGCGCCGCTCTTCACCTTGGCGAGGAAGGCCTCGGCCTCGGCGCGGGATTGGAAAACCACCCGTTCCACCCGGCGCAGCTCCGGGGTCGAGAATTCGTCGCGATAGCGTTCATAGGATGCCGCCACTTCCTCGTCGGTGATTTCCAAGGTCGCCGCCACGTCGCCGCGGGTCAAGGCGATATAGTCGAAGGCGCGGTATTCCGGCGCCCGGTAACGCTGGGCGTTTTCGGCGAAATAGGCGGCAAGGGCCTCCTCGCCAGGCTCGCCCGTGACCTCAAAACGCTCGACCGGGACGGTTGCCACCGTGCCGGTGCGGCTTTCCAGGAGAAAGCGCAGTTGCGGCTCTAACATCGCCCGCGGCAGGGGGGCGATCTGGCCGATGCCGTTGACGAAGTCCACCCGCGCCCGGTCGCCGCGCACATTGTCGAACAATTCCGCCTCGTCCAGCTTGGCGGCCCGCAGGAACTGGCGATAGCGGGTGATGTCGAATTCCCCGAGCAGGCGGAACGTCTCTTCCTCGGCGATGATGCGGCGCACCTGGTCGTTGCTGGCGGTCAAGCCGAGGCCGACCGCGGCGTCGGCGAGCACGGCGTTGCGCACCATGTCGGCAAGCACCGCCCGGTCAAGGCCCAGTTGCAGGGCCAGCGCCATATCGAGGTCCGGCATGGTCTTTTGCCGTTCGCGGATTTCCGATTGCAGGCGGCTGTCGAGCTGCGTCGCCGTGATCTTCTCGTCGCCAACGGTGGCGATGGTCTCAACCCCGGGGGTGCGAAAAATATCGCCGATCCCCCACAAGGCGAAGACCGCGATCAACAGCCCCATCAGGATGAGCACGACAAAGGAATTGAGGCTGCCGCGAATTCGTGAAAGCATGGCCTTATCTCCGCTGCCGGCATACGCCGCCGGCCTTGCGCGCCGGCACCATACTGGGGCGACCCTTCATGGGCAAGTTATCTTAACGCTTGTGCGCGGCGCTTTTCAGGGCGCGCCGCCTCTGTTAGGCAGGGGAAAAGGAGAGACATGCCGATGAAGTCGCCAAAACCGCTGGTTGCCGGCAACTGGAAGATGAACGGGCTCAAAGCGGCGCAAGCCGAGCTTATCGCCCTTATCGAGATGCTGGCCGCGGCACCTGCTGGCTGCGAGGTGCTGATTTGTCCGCCCTTCACCCTTATCCCGCGCTTTGCCGAGGTGGCGGCGGGAAGCGCGGTGGCGATTGGCGGGCAGGACTGCCATGCCGCGCCCAATGGCGCGCATACCGGCGATATCGCTGCTGAAATGCTGGCGGACGCCGGCGCCTCGCACGTCATCATCGGCCATTCCGAGCGGCGCGCCGACCATGGCGAGGATGATGCGATTGTCGAGGCAAAGGCGAGAGCGGCGATAAGGGCCGGCCTTGCCGCCATCATCTGCATCGGCGAAACCCAAGGACAGCGCGACGCCGGCCATGCGCTCGCGGTCATCGAAGCGCAATTGGCTGGCTCGGTGCCGGCGGCGGCGACGCCGGAAAATACCGTCATCGCCTATGAGCCGGTATGGGCGATCGGGAGCGGGCGCACGCCCTCGCCTGGCGATATCGCGCAGGTGCATGGCGCCATCCGCCGGCTTCTGAGCGCCCGTTTCGGCGCTGCGGGCGATGCTTTCCGCCTGCTTTACGGCGGCTCGGTAAAGCCGGCCAACGCCGCCGCCCTGCTTTCGGCCGGCGATGTCGATGGCGCCTTGGTGGGCGGGGCCAGCCTGAAGGCGCGCGAGCTCGACGGCATCATCGATGCTTATCGCTAAGCGCGACTTTCTCAGAGCCCGTCTTAAAACGCTGGCCAAGCGCGCCTATCTTCTGTAAAAGCGCCGTTTTCAAGGGGCGCGACTAGGCGCCGGACGGGATTTTAAACATGCGCGAAGTCTTGCTTGTCCTTCATCTTTTCGTGTCGATCGCGCTGGTCACCGTCATCCTTCTCCAACGTTCGGAAGGAGGCGGGCTGGGGATTGGCGGCGGACCCGGCGGCCTCATGTCGGTGCGCGGCGCGGGCAATCTTCTCACTCGGCTCACCACCTATCTCGCCATCGCCTTTCTTGGCCTTGCCATCGCCCAGGCGGTGATCCTGGGGGCGAGCCGCGGCGCCTCCTCGCTGATGGCCGACCCGGCAAGCCAGGGCGCGCCCGCGGCACTGCCCGCCTTGCCGACGCTGGAAGAGGAAACGCGGCGGGCGGCGGAGAGGGCGCCCGACGGCGGCGATGTGCCGCCCCCCAGGGAAGACGCCGCCGACCTGCCGTCCCCACCGCAATA
Organism: Pseudomonadota bacterium; assembly: GCA_049324415.1. Lineage (GTDB taxonomy): Bacteria > Pseudomonadota > Alphaproteobacteria > Sphingomonadales > CAKZYD01 > JBMOOS01. Next base: position 4,488 of record JBMOOS010000018.1, on the reverse strand, counting down.
AAGGGGCGCAATAGGGGCAAGGGCCGAGGGCGAAGGACAGACTCAAGCGCCCGCCCGGGGCTTTCGCGAAAGACGCCGTCAACCCCATCTTTGCTATTCCCCCGGACAAAAGTTCGGCTATAAGGGGGGCCCATGGCGCGGTTCATTTTCATCACCGGCGGCGTGGTCTCCTCCCTCGGCAAGGGACTTCTCTCGGCCTCTCTCGGTGCCCTGTTGCAGGCGCGCGGTTTTTCCGTCCGCCTGCGCAAGCTCGATCCCTATCTCAATGTCGATCCGGGGACCATGAGCCCCTATCAGCATGGCGAGGTCTATGTCACCGACGACGGCGCCGAGACCGATCTCGACCTTGGCCATTACGAGCGTTTCACCGGCGTGCCGTCGCGCCAGTCGGACAATGTGACCTCGGGGCGGATTTATTCCGACATCCTCGCCAAGGAGCGGCGCGGCGACTATCTGGGCGGCACGGTGCAGGTCATCCCCCACGTCACCGACGCGATCAAGGCCTTCGCCCTTGCCGATACCGACGATGTGGATTTCGTTTTGTGCGAGGTCGGCGGCACGGTGGGCGATATTGAAAGCCTGCCCTTCATGGAGGCGATTCGCCAGCTTGGCCAGGATCTGGGACCGGGTAGGGCGATCTATATCCACTTGACCCTGGTGCCCTATCTTGCCGCCGCCGGCGAGCTGAAGACCAAGCCGACCCAGCATTCGGTGAAGGAACTGCGCGGCATCGGCATCCAGCCTCATGTCCTGGTGTGCCGCGCCGAGCGGGCGATCCCCTCGTCGGAGCGGGCGAAGATCGCGCAATTCTGCAATGTCGGGGCGGATGCGGTGATCCAGGCGCTCGATGCCTCCTCGATCTACGCCGTGCCGTTGCAATATCATCGCGAAGGGCTGGACCAAGCAGTGTTGCGCGCCTTCGCCATCGACCATGCGCCCTTGCCCGATCTTGCCCGCTGGCGCGAGATCATGGCGCGGCTGGAAAAGCCGGAAGGGGAGGTCACCATCGCCGTGGTCGGCAAATACACCGGCCTTAAGGACGCCTATAAGTCGCTCTCCGAGGCCTTGACCCACGGCGGCATCGCCAACCGGGTCAAGGTGCGGATCGATTGGATCGAAGCGGAAGTCTTCGAGGCCGAGGACGCGGTCGCCAAGCTCGAGCACGTGCACGGCATCCTGGTCCCCGGCGGTTTTGGCAAGCGTGGCGCCGAGGGCAAGATCGCCGCCGCCCGCTTCGCCCGCGAACATGGGGTGCCTTATTTCGGCATCTGCTTCGGGATGCAGATGGCGGTCATCGAAGGCGCCCGCCACCTTGCCGGCATCAACGGCGCCAATTCATCGGAATTCGGCGACTGTCCCGACCCCATCGTCGGCCTGTTGACCGAATGGCAGACCGATGCTGGCCAGGAAACGCGCAGCGCCGGCGATGATCTGGGCGGCACCATGCGGCTTGGCGCCTATCCCGCGAGGTTGAAGCCGGGCAGCCGGATCGCCGAGATTTACGCTGCGACCGACATTTCCGAGCGCCACCGCCACCGTTATGAAGTCAACATCGCCTATCGCGGGCGGCTGGAAAAAGCAGGCATGGTGTTCTCCGGCCTGTCGCCCGACGGGCGCTTGCCGGAAACCATCGAATATCCCGATCATCCCTGGTTCATCGGCGTGCAATACCACCCCGAATTGAAGTCGAAACCCTTCGCCCCGCATCCCCTGTTCGCCTCCTTCATCGCCGCCGCCGTCAAGCAAAGCCGGATGGTGTAAAGCAGCCTTCTTGGCTTCATCGCACCGCGCCGCTGGCAAAGAGCGCGCCGCTTTCATCTCGCCCATAGCCGAGCTCTTCGAGAAGGGAGCGGCTATCGGCGGCGAAGTCCGGTGCCGGCCTGTCAGGCAGGCGGGGTGGCGTCGTCGACAGACGGGCGGGCGGTCGCGCGGCCCGCATGGGCCCGGCCCGCGGGTCGGCAAGGGTGGCGATGCTTTCGTTTGCCGCCACTTGCGGCAAGGCGGCGAGATCATCGCGGCGGACCACGGCGGCGGCCGGCACGTCGTGGGCATCGAGCTTGTCCATCAGTTGCTCGATGGTCATCGCCTGGTAGCGGGCTTTCAGAATCTCGGCCAATTCGCGGTGATGCTGGAGACGGCCGGCGAGTGTATTGAAGCGCTGGTCCTCGAGAATCTCTTCGATGCCAAGGGCGCGAACAAGGCCGCGCATTTCCTTCTCGGACATGGGGCAAATCGTGACATGCCCGTCGCCAGCCTCGGCGATGCGGTAGAATTGGCTGAACTCCACCATCCGCCTGGCCGTGGGGTCAAGGAAGCTGTGGTTGTACATGGCGTCGGGCCATTGGAAATGGATCGTCGCGTCAAGCATCGCCAACGCGATGTGCTGGCCCTTGGCAAGGCCGCGCGCGCGGGCGAGCAGGGCGGCGGTCACCGCTTGCAAACCGTACAACGCCGTCACCTTGTCGCACAATATGCCGGGAAACAGCGCCGGCGCACCGGTCTCGGGATCGGCCATGGCGTCGGCGACGCCGCTCGCCACCTGGATGATGGGGTCATAGACCCGTTTTTGCGCCATCGGCCCGGTGGCGCCGAAACCCGAGATGGAAAGATAAACGAGAGCCTCGTTGCGCGCGTTCACCGCCGGCCAGCCAAAACCCAGGCGCTCCATGGCGCCGGGGCGAAAATTCTGAATAAGGACATCGGCGCGATCGATCAGCCGCCACAAGACGGCGCGTCCCGCTTCCTGCTTCAAGTCGATGGCGATCGCCTCTTTGCCTCGATTGCAGGCGGCGAACATGGCGGACAGTCCCTTGTGCATCGCCCCCGTGACGCGCACCACGTCCGGCATGCCGGGGCTTTCCACCTTGATCACCCGAGCGCCATATTCTGCCAGCATGGCGCCGGTGAAGGGCCCCGAGACGGCGGTTGACAGGTCAAGCACGGTATAGCCTGACAAGGGTTGTGTCTGGGTCATGGCATCGCCGCCCTATCCATGGGGATTTCCTCCGTAGGCAAAGGCTTGCCGCTACCGGGCCGAAGGGCTATGACGGGCGGCAACCGACACATATCACCGCGCCATGGGAAACGCCATCGATGACCGCCATCCGTGATATTCTCGCCCGCGAAATCCTCGACAGCCGGGGCAATCCCACCATCGAGGTCGATGTCGAGTTGGAGGACGGCGCCTTCGGCCGCGCCGCGGTGCCTTCCGGGGCGTCCACCGGCGCCCATGAAGCGATCGAGTTGCGCGATGGCGATGCGCGCTATCAGGGCAAGGGGGTGACGCGCGCGGTCGAGGCGGTGAATGGCGAAATCTTCGAGGCGCTGTCCGGCCTCGAGGCGCAGGACCAGATCGCCATCGACCATATCCTCATCGATCTCGATGGCACCGAGAACAAGGCGCGCCTGGGCGCCAACGCCATTTTGGGCGTCAGCCTCGCGGTGGCCAAGGCGGCGGCGCAATCGGCCGGCTTGCCGCTTTACCGCTATGTCGGCGGCGCCGGCGCCCATGTCCTTCCCGTGCCGATGATGAACATCATCAACGGCGGCGCCCATGCCGACAACCCCATCGACATCCAGGAATTCATGATCATGCCGGTGGGGGCGCCCACCTGCGCCGAGGCCATCCGCTGGGGCGCCGAGATCTTTCACAGCTTGAAAAAAATGCTGGCCGATGCCGGCCATGCCACCGGGGTCGGCGATGAAGGCGGCTTTGCCCCCAACCTCAAAAGCGCGCGGGCGGCCCTCGACTTCATCATGAAGGCGGTGGAAAAGGCCGGCTACCGGCCGGGCGAGGATGTCCTCCTCGCCCTCGATTGCGCGGCGACCGAGTTTTATAAAAAGCGCAAATACCATCTCGCCGGCGAGGACAAGACCCTCACCAGCCTGCAGATGGCGAAATACCTCGCCAAGCTGGTCGATGCCTATCCGATTTTTTCCATCGAGGACGGCATGGCCGAGGATGACTGGCAGGGCTGGGCCGCCCTCACCGAGCTCTTGGGCGGGCGCTGCCAATTGGTGGGCGACGATCTTTTCGTCACCAACAGCGCGCGGCTTTCCGAAGGGATCGCCAGGAACGTCGCCAACGCCATCCTTATCAAGGTCAATCAAATCGGCACGCTCAGCGAGACCTTGGACGCCGTGCGCCTGGCGCACCAGGCGCGCTATCGCGCCGTCATGTCGCATCGCTCGGGCGAGACCGAGGACGCGACCATCGCCGACCTCGCCGTCGCCACCAATTGCGGGCAAATCAAGACCGGCAGCCTGGCCCGCTCCGACCGCCTGGCGAAATACAACCAACTTCTCCGCATCGAGGAGCAGTTGGCGGCAAGCGCCCATTATGCCGGCCGGGACATCATCCGCTAGAGCGGGATGAATTTAGGTTTGCGCATATCCTGAGTTCTGGAAGTAGTTGAGGCATTCCTGCGGGGTGAAGGCGTCGAGGAGTTTGCCGATGGCTTGACAAACGGCCTCAGGGGTACGGGCCGC
>JBMOOS010000017.1:3411-72391 GCA_049324415.1 Pseudomonadota bacterium | reverse complement strand
GTCTGGTTTTCAGACCGTCGTGGGCGCCGCCCGCCGCGCCGGTGCTTTTCTGGTCGTCGTCTTCTTCGCTGCGGTCTTTCTCGCCGCCGGCTTGCGCGCCGTGGTCTTCTTGGCGGCGGTTTTCTTGGCGGCGGTTTTCTTGGCGGTGGCTTTCTTGGCGGTGGCTTTCTTGGCGGGGGCCTTCTTGGCCGCAGCCTTCTTCACTGTCGTTTTTTTCGCCGTGGCCTTTTTCGCCGCCGGCTTCCTTGTCGTCTTAGCCTTCGTGGTCTTGGCTTTTGACGCAGCCATCACTTCATCTCCTCAAGCATATGGCGGCTTGGATCCGCCCCAACTGTTGCGACCAATTCGATTGCCATGATGAGCGAACGACACAGCAATTACTTGATTGCGCATAATCCAATAAAGTTAACAAATTCTGCTGTCAAAGGTTCTGCGCGGCATGAAGAAAAAAATCTTCATGATCGTGTTTTTCATGCACCATTTTATTGTATCGCGTGAAGCCGCGCGCGGCGCTGAAAAAATTCACAACGATCACCAGTGTCGACGCGTATCATGTTCCATGGGGCATCGTGTATTGGGAAAGAGCTATATAGTTAGATATACGAAATAATAATTTATTTGTCGTTGGGCGGGATCCCGGGCATTGACCGACGCGTCTTTAGCCCGACGGCCGTCGGGCGGCACCGTCATGGAAGTAAATCTCAGAATGGCTTGACGACGCCGAAAAAAGCGACGGTTATGATGCCAATCCAGTAAACATAAGCGAGCCGCACCCCGATTCGCATGTCGCGCGTGAGCGCATTTTCGATCTCCTGCGACGGTCCTTGGGTCTTCATCTGGCGGAAGAAAACGATCCAGCGCTGCATCATCCGACGCATGAAAAGACCGATCGCGAAGAGAGCGCCGAAAAGCGTGACTTTCACGGCGTACCATTTGGCGCCAAGCGGCCCGCCGGTGACCAGCGAGACGATGCCGACGGCGATAAGAAGGGGCATCAGCACGTAACGGATGCGGTCATCGATCCGCGTGAGGAGGAGGCCGAGATCGCTGCCGCGTTTGGCGAAGGTCATCCAGGTCAGCCAGGTCCAGACGCCGATCAACGCCCACATGCCGGCGAGCCAGGCGCCGCCAAGCGGCTGGATCCCCAGATCATGACCCATCTGCAGGCCGAGGCCGAGAAGATAGATGATGGCGAAGCGGTGAACGATATCGATGCGATAGGCAACCTCCATATGGCGCAGGCGCTCATCGAGGGGGAGAGCGGGATTGACGATCATGTGAGCGGCGTGGAACACGCCGAGCTCGCCGCCGATCCAATAACCGAAAGCGATAACATGCAGCCATCTTAGGATATCGTGTTCGTAACCCACCGCGCGCCTCCCCGTTGCCGGACGCTTGCCCTCCTCAAATGAGTGGATCGTCCCTGGAAAAGTGCAACTTTAGGTTAGTCGCCGGGAGGCTGCCAAGTCCTCTTGGTCATGGACGGCCGGGGATGGTCGCTTCCAGCGCAAACTTTGATCCACCTCAATGCGGAGCGCCGTCTTTCCAATCAAACTTCCCTTCCGGGGCAGTCTAGTGGTGCGATTCCAACGGATGGTTCCCATCTGTTGGAGAAATCGCACCACAGATTCACTAACTGAGTGGTCCACTTTTCCCAAACGGATGGATCCATCCGTTTGGGGCGGACCACTAGGAAAAAAATTCCGGGAAAAGACCGATGCCAAAACCCATGGAGCTGGAGGCCGCGCGGCAGAGCATCCTTCTCGCCAATCTGCCGGAGGATTTGGTCGCAACCATTCTTGCGCACGCGACGGTGCAATGCTTCGACCGCGGCGCCACGATATTCCTGCAAAGCGACCCGGCGCGGTTCGTTTACATCGTTCTTGAAGGCTGGGTGAAGCTGCTGCGGATCTCCGCGAGCGGCGCCGAGGCGGTGGTCGGCGTCTTCACCAGGGGGCGCAGCTTTGGCGAAGCGGCGGCCTTCCGCAGCGATGTCTATCCGGTGACCGCCGAGGCGGTCACCGAATGCCGCCTTCTCCAGGTGCGCGCGGCGACCATCCTTGAGACCATGCAGCTGCGGCCCGAACTCGGCATCGCCATGCTGGCCTCGACCTTTCGCCACCTTCACGCGCTGGTGGCGCAAGTCGAGCAGCTCAAGGCCCACACCGGGGCGCAGCGGGTGGCGGAGTTCCTCCTCGACCTCTGCCCGGTCGAGGAAGGGGCCTGCGCCGTCACGCTGCCTTATGACAAGACCCTCATCGCCGGGCGGCTGGGGATGAAGCCGGAAAGCCTGTCGCGGGCTTTTTCCCGGCTGCGCGAGGCCGGGGTGGTGATCAAGCAAAGCCGCGCCGCCATCGCCGATGTCGGCGCCCTGCGCGACTATGTGGAGGAAGACAAGGGCACGTCCTGGCGCCGGGCGCAATGAGGCGGGTCAGACCCTCCATCCTTTGGCATTTTCATCCTTTGGCATTTTCATCCTTTGGCCATCTTGACTTTCGTCAAGCTTGGCGGCCGGCGCGCATGCTAGCGTCACCGCCAAGACTCGCCCTTGGCAAGAAGGATGCCCCCATGGCCGATCAGCCTAGCGATAGCCCAGCGCCGGAGCGCGTGCCGTTCATGCAGCGCGTGCTCGACAACCCTTTTCTCTTGCTTTTCCTTGGCATCGCCATCCCTGCCGCCCTTTATCTCATCTGGGGGGTGATGGAGGTGGCGTCAATTCCGCTCGCCGACTGACGGTGGGCGCAAGGTAGGGAGCCATGTGATGGCCGTATCGCCTCCTCAACAGCGCGTTTGGTGGAATGAGCCCGTCCATAAGGTGGAACTCGGATGGATCGTGATCGCCTTCCTCTGGGGCCTCTTCATGTTCTTTTTCATGATTGCCTGGCATTTCATCGGCGGGCAGAACTTGTCGAGCGAGACCTACCGCGTCCAGCCGGCCAAGTACGAAGCCAAGGTCGAGGCCTTCGCCGAGCGTTTCCAGGTCGGCGAGGAAGAAGGCGTGCCGGTGGTGCGCCCGCCGGCGGGCGAGGACATCTATATTCTCGGGCGGCTGTGGGAATGGTGGCCGATCCTGGAGCTTAAAAAAGGGCAAAGCTACCGGCTGCATCTTTCCTCGCTCGACTGGCAGCATGGCTTTTCCCTGCTGCCGACCAACATCAACATCCAGGTCCATCCCGGTTACGAGCAGATTATCACCTTGACGCCGACCGAGGCTGGCACCTTCGGCATCGTCTGCAATGAATACTGCGGCATCGGCCATCACACGATGACCGGCCGGATCTATGTGACCGAATAAGCTCGAAGGAGAAAGCCATGACGGCAGGAGCCATGACGGCAACCGGCGCCAGGTCGGTCGGGGCCGCGCTCAAGGGGACCTTTTTTCGCACATGCCGCTATACCGGTCTCAAGGTGGACGTGGCGGCGCAGACGCTGATCAAAGTGAACGCGGTGGCGGCGGTGATCTTTCTCCTCGTCGGCGGGATCATGGGGCTGATGGTGGCCCTCACCCGCTGGCCGGCGGTGCATCTCTTGCCCGCCGAATGGTTCTATCTGGTGCTCACCGGGCATGGCGCCAACGTGCTGCTGTTCTGGATCATCTTTTTCGAGATCGCGGTGCTTTATTTCGCGTCGGCGGTGCTGTTGAACTCGCGGCTGGCGGCGCCGCGGATGGCATGGCTCGGCTTTGCCCTCATGGTGGTCGGCGCGGTGATGGCCAATGTCGCCGTGCTGCAGGGCGATTCCAGCGTCATGTTCACCTCCTACCCGCCGATGATGGCCTCGCCCTGGTTCTATCTCGCGCTCATCTTGTTCGCCGTCGGCGCGCTCATCGGCGTCGGCGTCTTTTTCGGCACACTGGTGATCGCTCGCGACGAGCGGACTTATGAAGGCTCGATCCCGCTCGTCACATTCGGAGCCTTGACGGCGGCCATCATCGCCGTCTTCACCATCGCCTCCGGGGCGATCATCCTCATTCCCACCTTTTTATGGTCGGTGGGGCTGATCGCCAACATCGATCCCTTGATGTACAAGGTGGTGTGGTGGGGCATGGGCCATTCCTCGCAGCAGATCAACGTCTCGGCCCAGGTCGCCATCTGGTACGCGATCGCCGCCCTCGTCGTCGGCGCCAAGCCCTTGTCGGAAAAGGTGAGCCGCACCGCCTTTCTCCTCTACATCCTCTTCCTCCAGCTCGCCTCGGCGCATCATCTGCTGGCCGAGCCGGGGATGAGCGCGGAGTGGAAAATCGTCAACACCAGCTACATGATGTATCTGGCGGTCCTGGGCTCGATGATCCATGGGCTCACCGTTCCCGGCTCGATCGAGGCGGCGCAGCGGCGCAACGGCTTCACCAAGGGCATTTTCGAGTGGCTGCGCAAGGCGCCCTGGGGCAACCCGGCCTTCTCCGGCATGTTCCTGTCGCTGGTCATGTTCGGCTTCATCGGCGGCATTTCCGGGGTCGTGCTCGGCACCGAGCAGCTCAACATCCTGATGCACAACACGCTTTACGTGCCGGGGCATTTCCATGGCACGGTGGTCGCTGGCACGACGCTGGCCTTCATGGCGGTCACCTATCTCGTCCTGCCGCTGATTTTCCAGCGCGAGATCGTCTGGCCGCGGCTTGCCAAATGGCAGCCCTATCTGTTCGGCATCGGCGCCGGCGGCATTTCGCTCTTCATGATGGGGGCGGGCACGCTGGGGGTGGCGCGGCGGCATTGGGACATCACCCTCACCGACGCCGCCCATGCCTTCGACTATCCGGCGGGCGCGTTTCTGATGATGGGCCTTAACGGCCTGTTCGCGGCGCTCGCCGCCATCGGCGGCGCCGTCTTCATCCTGGTCGTGGTCGGCACGGTGCTGTTCGGCAAGCGCCTCGACACGGCGGAGACGCAGCCGCTTGTCTTCCCCTTGCATAAGGGGGCGAAAACGGTCGCCCAATATGGCAGCGACGCGACGGTCAAGCTGCCTGGCACCATGGTGCTGGTGGGGATCTTCTTCGTCTCCTTCGTCCTCTATTATTTCGTCAACTGGAAATATCTGTCCGACCTCTGGCTGCTGCGTTGAGGGGCGAGGCGAAGGAAACGACCATGCTTGCCGCGGCCCGCGTGACGATGACGCTTCTCAAGCTGCCCATAGGCCTTGCCATCGCGGCGAGCGCGCTGATCGGCATGCTGGCGGCCGATGGCGCTTTGTCGCCGGCGAGGGGTCTGTTCTTCGCCCTCGCGGTGCTGGGGGCGTCTGGCGCGGCGGGGGCGTTCAACCATTATCACGAACGTGCGCTCGATCGCATGATGGGGCGCACCAAGGCGCGCCCCTTCGCTGCGGGGCTGCTGAAGCCGGGGGCGATCTGGCCCGTGAGCTTCCTTGCCCTCCTTGCCGCCGCCCTCATGCTCGCCTGGGCGGTCGGCGGCGGCCTTGCCGCGCTGCTGGTTTTTCTCGGCGCCTTCACCTATGGCGTCGTCTATACCGTCTGGCTGAAAAGGCGCAGCGCCTGGAACATCGTCGTCGGCGGGCTGGCCGGCAGCTTCGCCATCCTCGCTGGCGCGGCGGCCGTCGCGCCAGCGCTTCAGCCGGTTCCGCTCATCCTTGCCCTCGTCATGTTCCTGTGGACGCCGCCGCATTTCTGGAGCCTGGCCGCCGCGCGCGCCGAAGACTACCGCGCCGCCGGCGTCCCCATGCTGCCGGTGGTTGCGCCGCCCCGGCTGTGGACCCCGGTCATTCTGGGCCACAGCGCGGTGCTGGCGGCGCTGTCCCTGGCGCCCCTTTGGTTTGGCCTGGGGCCGGTCTACGGCTTGTTCGCCGGGGCTGGCGGCGGCCTTTTCCTGTGGCGGAGCTGGCGGCTGTTCCGCTCCCCCGGTCGCGCAGCAGCGATAGCGAATTTCACGGCTTCGCTGTGGCAATTCGCGCTGCTCGCGACCGGGGTCTTGCTTGACGCCTTGGTCCAAGGGGCGTTCTGAACATGCAAGGCTTCGCCGCGCTCCTCGCCCTGTGCGCGGTCGTCCTGACGCGATCTGCGGCCGTGGCGGGCGAGGCAAGACTCGACCCCGATGCCGCGCTTGCCCGCAGCGAGGCCGCCATCGGCCAGATGGTGGGGCCGCATGTCCTTAACTCTTCCACAAGCGCGCCGCTCGCCCTTGCGTCCCTGCGCGGCCGCCCGCTCGTCATCAGCCTCATCTACACCAGCTGCAGCCATGTCTGTCCCCTGACGACCCAGCATGTGCGGCGCATGGTCGAGGCGGCGCGCCGCGTTCTCGGCGAGGATGCCTTCGCCGTCCTCACCGTGGGTTTCGATTCCCGCCGCGACAGCCCAGGCCGGCTTGCCGCCTTCGCCAGCGCGCAAGGCATCGGCGGGCGCGACTGGTATTTGGCGAGCGGCGATGAAGCGACCATCGCCGCGCTGGCCCGGGACCTGGGCTTCAGCTACCAGGCGGGGGCGGGCGGCTTCGTCCATGTCACCCAGACCACCATCCTGGATGGCGAGGGCCGGGTCTACCGGCAGGTCTATGGCGCTGATTTTCCCGAGCAGGTGTTCATCGAGCCCTTGAAGGAACTGGTGTTCGGAACCCCAGCGCAGGGGCTTTCCTTGAGCGGGCTTGTCAACCGGATCAAGTTTCTGTGCACCGTCTACAACCCCAGCAGCGGCGCTTACGAGTTCGACTACGCCATTGGCTTTGGCATCGTCATCGGCGGGTTCTCGCTCATGGTCATGGGCGTTATCGTGTTTCGCCTGTGGCGCAGCAACCGACGGCTTCTCGCGTCCCTCGAGGATGGGTCGGGAGGGCGGCAAGGGCGGTGAGCGCGGGCATTAGACATGGCCTTAGGCGTGGCTTCGACTATGCCGAACGCGCCCTTGACTATCTTTTCGGCCCGGCCTGGAACCCGCTGGGCCAGCTTGGCGCCCTTGGCTGGTTCCTCTTCTGGATCGTGGCGATCAGCGGCATTTACCTCTTCGTCTTTTTCGACACCGGCGTGGTGAACGCTTATGCCTCGGTGGAGTGGCTGACCCACGACCAGTGGTTCCACGCCGGGGTGGCGCGCAGCTTTCATCGCTACGCCTCGGATCTCCTGGTGGCGGTGATGCTGCTCCATCTTGTCCGCGAGTTCGCCTATGACCGTTATCGCGGCGTGCGCTGGTTCTCCTGGTTCACCGGGTTGCCCCTCGTCTGGTTCGTCTATGTCTCGGGGATAACGGGCTATTGGCTGGTGTGGGACAAGCTGGCGCAATATATCGCCGTCTTGAGCAGCGAGCTGCTCGACTGGCTGCCCATCTTCGGCGAGCCGATCGCCCGCAATTTCCTGACGCCGGAAAGCCTCAGCGGACGCTTCTTCACCCTGATGGTATTCCTGCATATCGCCGTGCCGCTGATCCTGCTCCTCGTCATGTGGATCCACATCCAGCGCATCTCGCGCGCCAAGGTGAACCCCCCGCGTGCCCTCGGCGCCATGGTGATGGGCGGCTTGCTCGCGGTCTCGCTCGTGATGCCGGCGACATCGCAAGGGCCGGCAGATCTCGCGCAAGTGCCGGTCGCAATCGGCATCGATTGGTTTTATCTGCCGCTCTATCCGCTGGCCGACCAGGTTCCGGCGGGCGTCATCTGGGGCGGGCTTGCGCTTTTCACGCTGGCGCTGGGCGTCCTGCCCTGGCTGCCGCCGCTGCGCGCCCCGCGCGCGGCGGAAGTCTTTCTCGACCAATGCAATGGCTGCGGCCGCTGCGTCGAGGATTGCCCCTATGAAGCGATCACCCTCGCGCCGCGCAGCGACGGCGCGCCATTCTCGGAAGAGGCGGTGGTCAACCCCGAGCGCTGCGTCGCCTGCGGCATCTGCATGGGGGCGTGCCCCTCATCCTCGCCATTCCGGCGCAGCCAGGAGCTTGTCACCGGCATCGACCTTCCCGATTTTCCCTTGCGCGATTTGCGGGCGCAGGTGATTGCGGCGGCGGCGGCGCTGGAAGGGCGGGTAAGGATAGTGACCCTGGCCTGCGCCCACGGCGCTGCGGCCAAGGTCAGGGGCGCGGTGGTGCTGCCCTGTGTCGCCATGGCGCCGCCCTCGCTCATCGACTTCATCGTCAGCCGGCGGCTCGCCGAGGGCGTCGCCATCGCCGGCTGCGCCGAGCGCGGCTGTCAGAACCGTCTGGGGGTCGAGTGGACGAAGCAGCGCCTTGCCGGCGCGCGCGACCCTTATTTGCGCGCCCGGGTGCCGCGCGCCCGCATTGCAACCCTGTGGGCCGGTCCCACCGAGGATGCGCGGCTTGCCCGTGAATACGCGGCGTTTGAGGCCGCGCTTTTGCTCTTGCCCGCCAACCGAGCGCAGCAGCGGCGATCGGCCTCGCCTGCCCAGCCCAGCCCCGAGACGATACGCTCATGAGCCAGACGCGCCATCTCATCCTCGGTGCCTTGGCGACCGCCATGCTGGTGGCGCTTGCCGCGCTTTTCTCCGCCTGGCCGCGCCACCGCACGCTTGCCGAAGGCTTTGGCGTGGTCAAGCTCAGCTTTTCCCATGGCGGCGACCGCAGCGCCAGTTGCCGCCCGCTCAGCCAGGACGAGCTGGCAGGGCTTGCCCCCAACATGCGCCGCAAAGAAATCTGTGCCCGCGCCCGTCCGCCCGTCGTGGTCGAGCTCGAGGTGGATGGCGAGATGCTGCTGCGCGCCGTCCTGCCGCCCAGCGGCATCGCCGGGGACGGCCCGTCGCGCATCTATAAGCGTTTCGTGTTGCCGGCAGGGGAGCATGATGTCGCGGTGCGGCTGCGCGACACCCCCCGCGCCGAGGGCTTCGATTACAGCGCGGCGCGCCGGATAACGCTTGCTCCGGCGCAGAATCTGGTCATCGACTTCCGGCCGGTCGCCGGCGGGTTCGTCTTCAATTGAAAAAGGCTGGGAAAGGCAGGACGGCGCCATGGCCCCGATAGAATGGAAGGCGGATTTCGCCATCGGCATCGCGGCCGTCGATCATGAGCACCGGGCGCTTATCGCCCTTGTCAACAAGCTGCAAGCAGCGCTTGTTGCGCAAAACGACATCGCGCAGATCGAGGAAGGCTTCGGCGATCTTTTCCGTGATATCGCTGCCCATTTCGCGCTGGAGGAGCGCTTCATGCGCGACCATCGCTATGACGCATACGCGCCGCACAAGGCGGATCACGAGCGGCTGCTCGACATCCTGCGCGCCATGATGGACGATGCCCATGATGACGCTAGTGGTGCGATTCCAACAGATGGTTCCCATCTGTTGGAATCGCACCACAGATTCACTAACTCAGTGGTCCACTTTTCCCAAACGGATGGATCCATCCGTTTGGAGCGGACCACCAGCGCGCCGGCCGACCGACTGGCGGACGCGCTCGAAGCCTGGTTCTCGGTCCATTTCAAGACCCATGACGCGCGCCTCCACGCCCGCCTCGGAGCGCCGCCCCGCCAAGCTTAGCGGAAGGTCTTGAGATAGGCGATGACGGCTTCGCGCTCATCCTCCTTGCGCAGACCTGGAAAATTACTCATCGTGGTGCCGGGCACATAGTCCTTGGGCTTTTCCAAATAGGCCGCGAGCGTGTCCTCGCTCCAGGTGAGGCCGGCGGCGCCCTTGGCTGACAAGGCCTCGGAATATTTGAAGTCGGGCACGCTCGCCGCCTTGGCACCAAGGATGCCGTTGAGCATGGGGCCGATCTTGTTCTTCGCGCCTTCGCCAACGCTGTGGCAGGCGGCGCATTTCTTGAACACCTTCTCGCCCTCGGCGGCGTCCTCGGCGGCGAAGGCGGCGCCGGCAAGCCCGGTCACGGCGGCAAGGATTAAAATGGCGGTGAGCGGTTTCACCATGGGATGCCTCCTTTGATTTTGCGTCTTTATAGGTGGGGAATGCCTCGGGCGCGCCAGCGTCAAACTGCCGCACCCGCGATGGGGTGGCGCTCGGTCCTGCTTGGCGGGCTGGCGCTTGATGTTTGGAGCATTCTCCATTTCTTGCGGTAACAACTTGATTTCATGGATCTTATGGATCCGGCGGCGAAGGCCTTGGCGGGCCGTACTCGCTGCATGCCGCCTCATCTTGCGACAGCTTGTCGCCATCCCCCCTTGCCTGCCTTGACGATTGTCAAGGCAGGGGGTGGCCCACGCTGCCACCCTCCCCCGTGCCCAAACGCGCAACGGAGGCCATCACATGACACGCAGTCGTATAACCCGCAAGCTGATGCTGCTTGCCGGCACGGTATTTCCATTAACGCTCATGACTTCCATGGCAATGGCTCAGGATCGTCCCGAGGGTCATTCCCAAGGCCCGGGCACTGCCTATGAGCCGAGCATGACCACGTTGAGCAAGATCCATGTGGAAATTCCCGGCCGCAAGCCCGACGATCCGGTCATCACCCAGGAGGAATTCGGCGCTGCGAGCCAGCTTTATTTCGAGCGCTGCGCCGGCTGCCACGGCGTCCTGCGCAAGGGGGCGACCGGCAAGCCGCTCACCACCGATCTGACACGCAAGAACGGTTATGAATATCTGCGGGACTTCATCACCTATGGCTCGCCCGCCGGGATGCCCAATTGGGGCACTTCGGGCGAGCTCAGCGCCGAGCAGATCGACCTCATGGCGCGCTATCTGCTGATCGAGCCGCCGCAGCCGCCGGAATTCGGCCTGGCGCAGATGAAGGCATCGTGGAAGGTTCTGGTGCCGGTCGACAAGCGGCCCACCAAGCAGATGAACAAGCTCGATCTCGATAATCTTTTCTCGGTCACCTTGCGCGACGCCGGCCAGGTCGCCCTGATCGATGGCGCGAGCTATAAGATCGTCAAGGTCCTCAACACCGGCTATGCGGTTCATATCAGCCGCATTTCCGCATCCGGGCGCTATCTCTTCACCATCGGCCGCGACGCCAAGATCAACATGATCGATCTGTGGATGAAGGAGCCCGCCACGGTGGCCGAGATCAAGATCGGCTCCGAGGCGCGCTCGGTGGAAACCTCCAAGTTCAAGGGCTGGAATGACAAATACGCCATCGCCGGATCCTACTGGCCGCCGCAATATGTGATCATGGACGGCGCCACCCTCGAGCCGTTGAAAATCGTCTCCACCCGCGGCATGGTCTATGATACCCAGGAATACCACCCCGAGCCCCGGGTCGCCTCGATCGTCGCCTCGCACTATCGGCCCGAGTTCATCGTCAACGTCAAGGAGACGGGCAAGATCCTGCTCGTCGATTATTCCGACATCAAGAATCTGCGCACCACCGAGATCGAGGCCGAGCGCTTCCTGCATGACGGCGGCTTCGATGCCTCGAAGCGCTATTTCCTGGTGGCGGCCAACGCCCGCGACCGGGTGGCGATCATCGACACCAAGGAAGGCAAGCTCATCGACATCATCGAGACCGGCGGGGTGAAACCCCATCCCGGACGCGGCGCCAATCTTGTCCATCCCCTCTATGGTCCGGTATGGGCGACCTCGCATCTGGGCGACGAGACGGTGGCGCTCATCGGCACCGATCCTAAGGGTCATCCCAAGCACGCCTGGAAGGTGGTGCAGCAGCTTTCCGCCTTGGGCGGCGGTTCGCTGTTCGTCAAGTCGCATCCGCGCTCGAACCACCTTTATGTGGATGCGCCGCTCAACCCGGACGCCGAAATCTCGGCCTCGGTGGCGGTCTTCAAGATCGACGCGTTGCGCGATAAGGAGCCGGCCTTCACCACCCTTCCCATCGGCCAATGGGCTGGCGTCAAGGATGGCCAGCCGCGCGTTGTCCAGGGCGAGTTCAACCAGGCCGGCGATGAGATCTGGTTCTCGGTGTGGAACGCCAAGGACAAGGAATCGGCGATCGTCGTCGTCAACGACAAGACGTTGACGCTGAAGCAGGTGATCAAGGACCCGGCGCTCATCACCCCCACCGGCAAGTTCAACGTCTACAATACCCGCGCCGACGTTTACTGAGCGCATCGCCGGCGGCAAGGTCGCCTTTGCCGCCGGCTTCAAGCCCCCGCCCGGAGGAGGAGCGATGAAACAGCGAGGACGGGTCTATCTGGTGGGCGCCGGCCCGGGGGATCCCGAACTCTTGACGCTGAAGGCGGTGCGGCTGCTTGAAAAGGCGGAGGTCATCGTCCATGACCGGCTGGTCTCGGCCGAGGTCCTGGCTTTGGCGCCACCGACGGCGCGCAGGATTTGCGTCGGCAAGGCGCCGCGTCGCCACTCCATTCCCCAGGACGAGATCAACGCCCTCTTGATATCGCTCGCCCGCCAGGGCCTTATCGTCGTCCGCCTCAAGGGGGGCGACCCCTTTATTTTCGGCCGCGGCTCGGAAGAGATGGTCTCGTTGCGCGCCGCGGGCGTTCCCTTCACCGTGGTTCCCGGCGTCACCGCAGCGCAAGGCTGCGCCGCCGCCGCCGGCGTGCCGCTGACCCATCGCGGGCTCGCCAGCGGGGTGCGTTATGTCACCGGCCATTGCTGCGACAGCGGGCCGCTGGCGCTCGACTGGGCGGGGCTCGCCAACCCGGAAACGACGCTGGTCGTCTATATGGGGACGGCGAACATCGCCGAGATCGCGGCCAAGCTCATCGCCCATGGCATGTCTGGCGCTGTGCCCGCGCTTGCCATCAGCCAGGGAACCACCACACACGAGCGCCGTCTTCTCTCCCGCCTCGACGCCGTCGCGGCGGATGTGGCGCGCGCGGGGCTTGAGGGACCGGTTCTTTTCATCCTTGGCCGGGTGGTCGCGCTCTACGAGGAATGCCCCGGCGCGCGGCTTGCCGCCATCGCCGCCGCCGCCGCGCAGTCCTGGGAGGCGGCCGTTGCCTAAGAGCCCGTTGAGAAACTCCCATGGGTCCGCGACGCTGGCGATCGCGAGTCTCGAAACGGGCTCCAAGGCTTTGGCCATCGTGCTTGCTTTTGTGTCGGCTTGCGCATTTGCCAACGCCGCCGCCGCCGACCGCGCCGCGCTGGAGCGCCTGGTGCGCGAGGATTGCGGCGCCTGCCACGGGATGACGCTGAAGGGCGGCCTTGGGCCCGACATCAGGGGCAAGGCCCTTGCCGGCCGTGGGCGGGAAGCGCTTGCCGGCGTCATTCTCGATGGCTTGCCGGGCACCGCGATGCCGCCCTGGCGGCCGCTTTTGAGCGAGGACGAAGCCTTATGGATCGCCGACTATCTCCTCACCCGGGCCGACCCTTGAGGCGCGTGCTGCGCCTGTGCCTCGCCGGCCTGCTTGCGCTGGCACCGTTTTTTGGCGCGGCGGCGGACGCCTTGCGCGGCACCGGCGACATGGGCGTCGTCGTCGAGCGGGCGAGCGGCGCCCTCCTCATCATCGACCAGACGGCGCGGGCGGCGCTGGGCCGGGTCACCGGGCTTGGCGACCTGTCCCACGCCTCGGTGGTGTTCTCGCCCGATGAGCGTTTCGCCTATGTCTTCGGCCGCGACGGCGGGCTCAGCAAAGTGGATATCTTGCACCAAAGCATCACCAACCGCGTGGTCCAGAGCGGCAACGCCATCGGCGGCGCCATTTCCGACGACGGCCGCCTGGTCGCGGTGTCCAACTACCAGCCGGGCGGAGTGCGGGTTTTCGACGCGCGCACTCTTGCCATGGTGGCCGACATTCCCGCTGTCTGGGCCGGCGGGTTGTCGAAGACCATCGGCCTTGTCGATGCGCCCGGGCGGCGCTTCGTCTTCACCTTGTGGGACGCCGGCGAGACCTGGATCGCCGATTTCTCGCGCGGGCCCACCCCCGCCATCACCAAGATCACCGGTATCGGCGCCTATCCCTATGACGCCCTCATCACCGCCGACGGGCGGCGTTATATCGTCGGGCTGTTCGGCGAGGACGGACTGACCGCGCTCGACCTTTGGCAAGACCCGCCCCGGCCGCGGCGCGTCCTGGCCGGCTATGGCAAGGGCGAGGAAAAGCGCCCGGTCTACAAGATGCCGCACCTGGAAGGCTGGGCCCTTGCCGGCGAGCGCTTCGTCCTTCCCGCGGTGGGCCGGCGCGAGGTGCTGTGGCTCGACGCGCGCAGCCTTGAGGAAGTGGGACGCACGGCGACCCACGGCCAGCCGGTCTTCGCCGTCGCTCGCCCGGACGGCCGCCAGGTGTGGGTCAACTTCGCCCATCCCGACAACGACACCATCCAGGTCATCGACGCGCTGACGGGCGCGGTGGTCAAGCAATGGGCGCCGGGGCCCGCCGTTCTCCACATCGCCTTCACCCCCCGCGGCAGCGAGGCCTGGGTCTCGGTGCGGGACGCCGGGCGGGTCGATGTCTATGACGCCCACAGCTTCGAGAAGAAGGCGGAAATCAAGGCGGACAGCCCTTCGGGCATCTTCTTCACCGCGCGTGCGCACAAGACGGGGCTATAGGACGGTGATAGGGTTCGACAGCTTGGACAAACGCCTCATGGAGGGCTGGCAGCGCGATTTTCCGCTGCGCGCGCGCCCCTTCGCGTCGATCGCGGCGCGGCTTGGCTGTGACGAGGGGACGGTTTTGCAAAGGCTGGAGCGGCTGGTCGCCAGCGGCGCGGTGAGCCGCGTCGGCGCCACCGTGCGGCCCAACAGCGTGGGCGCCAGCACCCTTGCCGCGCTTGCCGCGCCAGCAGGGCGAATTGATGAGATTGGCGGGCGCGTCGCCGCCGAGCCGGGGGTCAACCATTGCTATGCGCGGGAGAATCCCTGGAACCTGTGGTTCGTCGTCACCGGCCCGGATCGTCACCATGTGACGGCGGCGCTGCGGCGGATCGTGCGCGCAAGCGGCCTTACCGTCCTTAACTTGCCGCTGCGGCGCGCCTATCATGTGGACTTGGGCTTTGCCCTTACGGGTGCTTGCGTCAAGCAGCACCGCAAGGATGACCTCGACATGTCGGCCTTGCAGCCTGGCGATGACGCCATTCTGCAAGGCCTGACCACGGGCCTTGCCCTCGTCTCCCGTCCCTGGCGCACCCTGGCGCGTGCGCATCGCCGCTCCGAGGCGCAAGTCATCGCCCGCGTCCGCGCGCTCGCCGCCGCCGGGATCGTGACCCGCCTTGGGCTCATCCTGCGCCATCGCGCCCTTGGCTGGAGCGCCAACGCCATGGTGGTGTGGCGGGTGCCGCCCGCTGCGCGCGACAGGGCAGGGGCCGCCCTCGCCGCGGCGCCAGGGGTAACCCTTGCCTATGCCCGGCGGCCTGACGCACGCCGCTGGCCGTTCAATCTTTACGCCATGGTCCACGGCAAAAGCCGGGAGGAAACGCTGGACATCATCGCCGCTGCGACGCGCGAGGCTGGCCTTGGCCTGGCGCCACGCCAGGTCCTGTTCAGCACCCGCTGCTATGCCCAGCGGGGGGCGCTGCTGCGGCGGGTGGGAGAAGCGGCATGACCTACGCCGCGCCATCGATCGATGCCATCGACCGGCGCATCGTCAACGCGCTGCAGGCGGATTTTCCCCTTGTTGCCCGCCCTTATGCGCAAATGGCGGCGCGCTTGGGCCTTGAAGAAGAGGATTTGATCGCCCGGTTGCGGCGCTTGCTGGAAAACGGCGCCCTTACCCGTTTCGGCCCGTTCTTCGACGCCGGCGCCCTGGGCGGCGCCTTTTGCCTGTGCGCGATGGCGGTTCCCGCCGCGCGTTTTGAGGAAGTGGCGGCCAGGGTCAATGCGCGGCCGCAGGTGGCGCATAATTACGCGCGGGCGCACCGCCTCAACATGTGGTTCGTGCTGGCGACCGAGACGCCGGCGGAAATTTTCGAAACAGCGTGGGCGATCGAAGAGGAGACGGACTTGAAAGTGCATCTTTTCCCCAAGGAGCGGGAGTTCTTCGTCGGCTTCCAGGTGGCGGCATGAAGCTTGATGCGACCGAGCGGCGGATCGTCATGGCGACGCAAGGCGGCCTGCCGCTCGTTGCCCGGCCCTATGCCGCGATAGGGGAAATGCTGGGTCTTGAGGAGGCCGAGGTCATTGCCCGCCTGGCCGCGCTCAAGGCGCGCGGCGTCATCCGCCGGATCGCGGCGGCGCCCAATCATTACGCCTTCGGCCTTGCCGCCAACGGCATGACGGTGTGGGATATTGCCGACGAGGACGCCGCCCAATGGGGGGTAAGGGTTGGCGCCCTCGACTTCGTATCCCATTGTTATTTGCGCCCCCGGGCGCTTCCCGACTGGCCCTATAACCTCTTCGCCATGGTCCACGGCCGCGACCGCGCCGAGGTCGAGGACAAGAAAGCCACGATCGCCCGTCTGCTTGGGCCCGCCTCCAGGGGCTGCGACATCCTCTATTCGACGCGCATCCTCAAAAAGACCGGACTGAGATTGACCGAGCAAAGGAGCGGCTAGACCATGTTCCGCCTTTCCCATTTCATGCGCGCGCTGGTCCAGCCGACCCCGCCGCCGCCGCCCGCCGCCGCCATCAAGCCGGTGGTGATCTGGAACCTCACCCGGCGTTGCAATCTGCGCTGCCGCCATTGCTATGCGGTTGCTGGTGACGTGGATTTCCCGGGCGAGCTCACGCACCGCCAGGCGGTTGCGGTCATCGACGACCTTGCCGCCTTTGGCGTGCCGGCGCTCATCCTCTCGGGGGGCGAGCCCTTGCTGCGGCGCGATCTCTTCGCCCTTGCCGCGCACGCCAAGGCGCGCGGGCTGTTCCTCGCGCTTTCGACCAATGGCACCCATGTGGACGAAGCGGTCGCCCAGCGCGTGGCCGGGGCCGGCTTTGACTATGTGGGCATCAGCCTCGATGGCGTGGGCGCCACCCACGACCGGTTCCGCGGCGCCGCCGGCGCCTTCGACGCCGCGCTCGCCGGCGTGCGGGCGCTGAAAGCGCGCGGCGTCAAGCTGGGGCTGCGCTTCACCCTCACCAGGGACAACGCGCCTCAGCTGCCCGATCTTATCGCCCTGGCGCAACGCGAGGGGGTTGGGAAATTCTACCTCTCCCACCTCGTCTATGCCGGGCGAGGCGACAAGCATCGCGGCGATGACAGCGACCGGCGCGTCACCCGGGAGGCCATCGCCTTCCTTGTCGAGGAAGCCCATGCGGCGGTGGTCGAGGCCCGCCCCTTCGAGATCGTCACCGGCAATAATGACGCTGACGCGGTCTATTTCCTGCGCTGGGCGCAAGCGCATTTCCCGCCCGCCAATGTCGCGCAGGCGCGCGCCCTTCTCGAAGCCTGGGGAGGCAATGCCGCGGGGCTTGGCGTCGCCAACATCGACAGCCAGGGCGATGTCCATCCCGACAGCTATTGGTCGGGCTATCGCCTCGGCACGGTCAAGGAGCGCCCCTTTTCCGCGATCTGGCAAGGCGGTGATCCGCTGCTTGCCCAATTGCGCCGCCGGCCACGGCCGCTGCGCGGGCGCTGCGGCGCTTGCGCCTATCGTCTGGTGTGCGGCGGCAACACCCGCATCCGGGCGCTGCAGCTCACCGGCGACCCTTGGGCCGAGGATCCCGCCTGCTATCTCGACAACCAGGAAATCGGCCTTGACGCAGATGTCGATCGCCTCAACCTCACGGCTTTTCGCGGTAAATCCCATGACCCGGTGCATCGCTATTCTTAAGGGCGCCATCCTTGGCGTTTTTGCGTTTTTATCCGCGCCGGCGCTGGCTGCGCCGGAAGCGCTCTATGGCGCCGAATGCGCGGCATGCCATGGCGTTGACCGTTTGGGGGGAAGCGGCCCCGCGCTCATTCCCGAGACGCTGGCGCGCCTTCCCCGGCCCCAGCTCGACGCGGTCATTGCCAAGGGCCGCGCGGCGACGCAAATGCCGGCTTTCGCCCCGCGGCTTGGCGAGGAGGAGATCGGCGCCCTTGCCGATTATCTTTTGACGCCGCTGCAATCTCCGCCGGTCTGGGGGGAGACGGAGATCACCGCGAGCATCACCCGCAACCCCGCTTATCGGGCGGCGGAAAAGCCGGTTTTCGCCGGCGATCCGCTCAATCTCTTTTTAATCGTCGAAACCGGCGACCATCATGTCAGCGTGGTGGACGGAGACCGCTTCATTGTCCTCGATCGCTTCGCCACCCCCTTCGCGGTCCATGGCGGGCCGAAATTCACCCCCGACGGGCGCTTCGTCTTCATCATGTCGCGCGATGGCTGGGTGCAGAAATATGATTTGTGGAGCCTTGCCGAGGTGGGCCGGGTACGCGCCGGCCTCAATGCCCGCAACATCGCCATCTCGAAGGACGGTGCGCACTTGGCGGTGGCCAATTACCTGCCGCCGATGCTCACCCTCCTGTCGACCAGGGATTTTGCGGTGGAGAAGGTTTTCGCCGTCGCTGGCGCCGACGGTACGCCGTCGCGGGTATCGGCGGTCTACCAGGCGCCGCCGCGCGACAGCTTCATCCTCGCCCTTAAGGACGCGCCGGAGATCTGGGAGGTGGCGACCGACCCGCAGGCGCCGCCGGTCTATGAAGGCTTGGTGCACAATCGCGAGGCGGGGGCGGTGGAGGGCCTTGCCTCCTCGGCCGGGCTTTTCGCCCTGCGGCGGATCAAGGTGGCCGAGCCGCTCGACGACTTCTTCTTCGACCCCGATTATCGCCACCTCATCGGCGCCTCGCGCGACGGCGCGCGCGGCGTCGTCGTCAACCTCAATGTCGGACGCGAGATCGCCACCCTGCCGCTGCCCGGCATGCCGCATCTGGGCTCGGGCATCAGTTGGCTGCGTGGCGGCCGCCGGGTGATGGCGACCCCGCATTTGAAGGAGGCCAGGCTTTCCATCATCGATATGGAGGACTGGACGGTCATCGCCAGCATCGAGACGCTGGGCCCCGGTTTTTTCCTGCGCAGTCATGAGAACACGCCCTATGTCTGGGCCGACGTGTTTTTCGGTCCGCACCGCGATGCGATGCACGTCATCGACAAGGAAACGCTGGGTATCGTGAAAACCCTGCGTCCGGTGCCCGGGGCGACGCTGGCGCATGTGGAATTCGACCGCGCGGGCCGCCATGCCCTGGTCTCGGTGTGGGAGGAGGACGGCGCGGTCATCGTCTATGACGCCGCCAGCCTGGTGGAAGTCGCCCGCCTCCCCATGCGCAAGCCATCGGGAAAATACAATGTCTGGAACAAGATCAGCTTTTCCGATGGCACCAGCCATTGAGAGCCCGTTGCGCAACGCTCATGGGTCCGCGGCGCTGATCCTGGCCCATGGCGCGCCGGCGGCGCCGGACGGTGGGCAAGGGAAGGTGCACGCCCTTGCCCGGGCGTGCGAAAAGGCGCTTGGCAAGGGCTGGACGGTGGCGGGGGCAAGCCTGGCGGCGGACGGGGCGCTTGGCCAGGCATTGGCCGCGTTGCCAGCGAGCGCGCCGCTTTGGGTCTATCCCTTTCTCATGGCCAAGGGCTGGTTCGCGCGCGTGGAAATACCACGCTGCCTCAGCGCTGCTGGCGCGTCCGCATATACCATGCTGCCGCCTTTTGGCCTGGAGCCAGCGCTGCATCGGCTGTGCGGGCAACGCGCCGGGGACGCGGCGGCCACCGCCGGCCATGCGCCGGGGGCGACGACGCTCATCCTTGCCGCCCATGGCGCGGCCCAGGACCCGCATGCTTGCCGCTCGGCGCGGCTGGCGGCGGGGTATTTACGCGCGTCGAAAAAATTTCGCGCGGTTGTCGTCGGCTTTGTTGAAGGCACGCCAAGCCTTGCGGACGCGGTCCGTGTCGATGGCCCCGCCCTGTGCCTCCCCTTTTTCGCCAGCAGGGCGGGGCATGTGGCGCGCGACCTTCCCCGCGCCCTTGCCAAGGGGGGCTTTGCCGGCGTTCTGCTTCCTCCCATCGGCGCCGACCGGGAGGCCCCGCGCATCATCGCTAGGACGCTGGCGCGCGCTCAAGGGCCATCTCTTCAGGGAGGACACGGATGGTAAATATGGCAAACATCAAGCCACCGGTTTTTCCAGGCGTCCAGACTATGGGCTGGACGTCGTCATAGGACAATGACGCTTGCGCCGCGCTATCGTCGAGGGCATTAATTGCTGCCATGGCGAAGCATTCGTCCTTAGCTCTGGCTGATCCGGCACACGACCGGCTGGTGCGGCAATTGATAGCCAGTTGGCGCGATGACCCCGGCTCGACCTATCGCGGCTGGTTTCTCTGGGACGAGCGCCTCAAGAATTTCCGTTCCATCAAGCGCGGGATCGAGCAGGTCGTCAGCGAGATCGAGAGGGGGACGTTCGGCGTCGCCTATCGTGGCTCATCGCTGGAAACGGTCGTCCATTCGATCGCCGAGCAACGGCAGATTTTCAAGGGCGCCGATCACGCATTCCTCTGGAAGCCGAAGCTGCGCATACCCGATATTTACGAAAATCCCGACAACCAGCGGGCCTTCGGGCGCTTGCTGCATGCCTGCTCATGCTGCGACAATGCGGAAGACATCGTCGGCCACATCCATGCGATCGACCGTCTGGCAATCAAGGGCCTTGGCCCCGCCACCGCAAATCTCCTTTACTTTCTTCACCCCACGCTGATCCCTCCCTTCAACACGGCCATCGTGAAAGGCTACAACGCTCTTGCGGGCGGCAATGTCAAGCTGGGCAGTTGGAGTCATTTCCTGGCGATGCGGACCGGCATCCTCGACCTCAACGACCGCTACCGCGACCTGCTTTCCAACGATCTTGGCGCGATCGGCGGCCTTCTCTTTGACATCGGTTCGGGGCGCTATCCTGCGCCGCCACTCGCCCCGGAAGGCAATGCGCCCGATGACTGGCCGGCGCGCCTTGAGGCGGCGCGCGAAGAAGCCCGCACCTTGAGCAAGGCGGCGCGGGTTGATGGCGAGAACGAGCGCACCCACACCGAAGTCCAGGCATGGTTGCGCGACCTGGGATTGGCGCTGGGATACGATGTGTGGATAGCGGCGAATGACCGCGGCCGGAGCCATGATGGCATGCCGCTGGCGCAAGGCTGCCTCGAACGCCTGCCCGATGCGATCGCCGCGTCGAGAGGCGCCGATGCCATCCGGCTGATCGACGTGCTGTGGCTCGAAAGGGAGAGAGACCGGGTTGCCGCCGCTTTCGAGGTCGAACATTCGACTTCGATCTATTCCGGGATCGTGCGGATGCTGGACCTTGCCTTGAGCGGGAGCGATCTCAACACCACCGCCGGACTGTTCCTGGTCGCCCCCGATTCCCGCGAGCAGGATGTGCGAACGCAGTTGCGGCGGCCGGCATTCAGCAGGGTGGCCGACCTCGAAATCTCCTATCTCCCCTATGGCGAGCTCGAACGCAATCGCGAGGCCATCGCCCGTTTCGGCACTGGCCTCAAAGGGGTCAAGGCCATCGCCCGCGGCTTGGCATGAAGTCCGGGTCGCGAAATCCAGGGCCAGCCGTTCAGCAGGCTTGCGCTGCCAAGCCCTGCGCGCCTCTCCTGCCGCCGTGCCCCCTAATGGGTGACAAAGATCGGCATGGCGTTCTGGTGGAGGAGGAAGCGGGTGACCCCGCCAAAGACGAATTCGCGCAAGCGGGAATGGCCATAGGCCCCCATCACGATCATCTCGGCCCCCACCGCGTGCGCCACCTTCAAGATGGTCTCGCCCACCGTTTCGTCGGGCTCGTCGCGGCGGGCGGAAACCTTGAGGCCGTGGCGGGCAAGATAAGGGCCGAGCTCGGCGGCGGGAAGGGTGGCGGGCTTTTCCTCGCCCACTTCCAAGACCACCACCTCACAGGCTTGCTGTAAAAACCCCAGGCTGGCGCGAATGGCTCTTGCCGCTTCCATGGAGCCGTTCCAGGCCACCAGCACCGGCTTGTCCTTGGCCGGCGTCTTGCCGCCCGTCGGCAGGGCGAGCACGGGCAGCCCGCCGGCAATCGCGAGGTCGCCGGCAAGGCCCGTGGGGTCATCGACCTTGGGACTGGCCGGCGCCAGCGACACCAGGGTGAGGTCGGCAAGGCGCGCCCGGTCGGTCAGCACCGCCGAGGGCTCGCCCGTCTCCTCAACCCATTCCCAGCCGGGTCCCGCCTTGGGCGCTTGCCGGGCGAATTCCTCGCGCAGCCGCGCCGCCGTGCGGCGGGCGATGTCCTGCAATTGCGGGATGATGTCGGCGGCGCTCATCGGCACCAGCGAGGAAGGCACATAGACATTGGCCGGGGGCACCGGATGGCAGGCGATGAGGTGGGCGCCAAAGCGCTCGGCCAGGGTGAAGGCGGCGGCGCAGCGCTTATGGTTGGCGCTGTCGCGATCGACATGAACCAGAATGGTTTTTATCATTTTCTCCCTCCTAGTGTCCTGATTGCGAAATTCGCACTTTTTGATATCAGCCTCGGGACGAATGTCGGATTCGATGAGGACGCGCGCAGCTTATGAGTCTCGTGCGGTGGATTTGAAGTTCGTCTTTAAAAGACTGTCGCAAGCAATATGACGAACTTCAAATCCACCGCACGAGGCCTCGCCCTTACCGGCGGTTGCCTTGCAAGCTTAAGCACTGTGCCGACGCAGGCTTTGATCTGGATCAGGTGGGCACCTTAAAGAACCGCCCTTTTGTGCTCTGACTGCGTTGCCGCTCGGCTACGCTCCTCAAATATGTCCCTATATTCTGCGGTGCTCGCCTTCACGGCTCCTGGTCAGATCAGCAAAATCTTCGGTTCTTTAAGGTGTCCAGGTGGCGTCTTTGCCGCGATCGCCAGGGCGCCAGGATCGTTCGCACGGCCACCGCCGGCGGTTGCTCCAACCTTGAAGCGTGATACTATCCGCCAAGCTGTGATGCGCGGTTGATTGGCGTCAAAGAAGGGTGAGGCAGCACATGGACCGGCGCCATTATTTTGCAGCGGCCTTGCTGGCGGCGCTGGGCGCCGGTCTGCTTGGCGAGTTTTTGCTTCCCGGCCTGGACAAGTTGCCGATCGTCGTCTGGCACGACCGCGAGGTGGTGCTGGTGGGCTTGTTTTTTCTCGTCGGGCTGCTGGCCATCGTCGGCTATGCCGCGCTTAGCGGATGGCTGGTCGCCCGGCGCTTGCGCAAGGCCAACGCCCGCGCCTGGCATGACTTGGCTTTGAACCGCGAGATGATGCGGGCCATCCTCGCCGCCTCGCCTGATTCCATCGTCATCGCCGACGAGCGTGGGCGCATCCTCGCCGTGAATGAAGCCTTCGAGCAGTTGTTCGGCTATCGCCGCGCCGACATCCTCGGCGAGGACCTGGCCATCCTCATGCCCGCGCCCGAACGCGGCGATCATGGCGACTATCTGCGGGCATATCTTGAAACCGGCGAAGCGCACATCATCGGCAAGGGCAGGGAGGTGGAATGCCAGCGCGCCGACGGCAAGATCTTCACCGCCGATCTCGCCGTGGGCGAGGCCAAGGTCGATGGCCGGAGAATCTTCACCGGCATCATCCGCGACGCCACCGAGCGCAAGCGCATCGTCGATGCGCTTTATCGCCAGGACCGGATCGAAGCGCTGGGCCAGCTTACCGGCGGCGTTGCCCATGATTTCAATAATCTGCTCTCGATCATCGATGGCAATCTGGAAATGCTGGCCGATGACTGCATGGACGATCCCGATGCCTCGGCGTTGGTCGCCGACGCGCGGGATGCCTGCGAGTCAGGCGCCGCGCTGGTCGGCCAGTTGCTAGCTTTCGCGCGCCGCCAGCCGTTGTCGCCGCGGACCGTCGATCTGGGTGATCTCGTTCTTAAAATGGAGGACATGCTGCGCCGCTCCATCGGCACAGGCTTGAGCCTTTCCTTGTCCATCGATCGCGATTTATGGCCTGTCGTCGCCGACCCGACCGAGGTCGAGACCGCGCTTATCAACCTGGTGATCAACGCCCGCGATGCCTCGACGGCGCAAGGGGTGGTTTCGCTGCGTATCGCCAACGCCGTTCTTGCCGCGACGGTCGCCGCCACCGGCGAGGACGTTCCGGCCGGCGATTATGTGGCGATCATCGTTGCGGACACGGGAAGTGGCATGGCGCCGGAGACGCTGGCGCGTATTTTCGAACCCTTTTTCACCACCAAGCCGGTGGGCAGCGGCACTGGCTTGGGCCTATCGCGCGTCTATGGGTTCATCAAGCAGTCGGGGGGCCATATCCTGGTGGAGAGCGCCCCCGGCAAGGGCAGCTGCTTCACCCTCTTGCTGCCGCGCGCCAAGACCGCGGACAGATCTTTGATGGCGCCGCCGCCTGGCGCGCCGCAGGCCAAGCCGCGTCAAGGCGGCAAGCGCGTCCTGGTGGTCGAGGATGACGAGCGCGTCCGGCGCGTCGTCGTCCGCCGCGTCGTCGGCCTGGGCTATGACGCCGTCGAGGCGGCGTCGGCCGAGGAAGCCCTGCGCATCGCGGAAAACGCTCCTTGCGATATCCTGCTGACCGACATCGTCATGTCCGGCGGCATGAATGGGATTGAGCTTGCCGGGCTTTTGCGCAGCCGCCAGCCGGCGCTCAAAGTGGTCCTTGTCACGGGTTATGTGGGGGATCGCGGCCTCGAGGCGGCCGGCGCGCTCCCTTATCCGGTCTTGCGCAAGCCCTATGCGCGGGCTGACCTTGCAAGGGCGCTGAGCGCTTGAATCCCATCGCCAGAGCAACAGGCTCTCAATCGTCTTTTGCCCCCGGCTTGGCCGCCTTGCCAAGCATTGCCGGTCCATGGATCCGGTAGCCGCCGGCCGCCGCCGCGCAACGCGGGGCGGGTTCTATCTGAGTGATACTTGACATTATTGAGTAATACTCATAAATTTGAGTAATACTCAGTATCATCGAGTCGTCGCAAAAACCGGCCAAGGATGACGCCAGCATGGGTTTCCAGCAAACAGCCGTCGCCGGCGCCGAGCGCGATCTCGCCGTAGCGGGACGCGAACGGCGCTATCGCCCGTTCGAGACGCGGGAGCGGATTTTGGACGCTGCGCGCTCCCTGTTTCACGCCAAGGGTTATCTTAACACTTCGACCTTGGAGATCGCCGACAAAGCGGAAGTCGCCGAAGGCTCGATTTTTTACCATTTCGGCTCGAAGAAGAACCTGCTTGCCGCGTTGGGCGCGGTCTTTGCCCGGGAAAAGGTCGCCGCCATGCGGGGCGGGTCCCATGACTTGAGCGACCTCGAGCCCGGCCTTACCATCCGCCGCGCCTTTGACTTCGTCGACAATCATGGCTTCATCGACGACAATCTCGGCCTTCCCTTCGACAGTCCCGAAGTGCAGCCATTCCTCGCCGCCAATCGCGACGTGGTGGTCGAGTTCGTCAGCCAGTGCCTGCACGCTACTTTGCCTTCTGAAAAACTGGAGACGATGGACGTGGAGCTTGCCGCCAGCTTTGCTTATTCCGTGGTGTGCGACGCCCTGTGCCAGGTCTATGCCGCGCAGGACCGCGACAATCGCGACCGCATCCTGGCCGAGACCATCCGCTTCGTGCGCCAGGCCTTGGGCTATCCCCATGACGGCCAGGCTGGCAAGACCGGCAAGAAAGCCGGCCGGCAACGGCGCCCCCGGCGGGCCGCCAAGGCGACTTGAAGGCCAGCCCATGGCACGCCCCCTTGCCATCCTTGCTGGGAAGTCGTCGACCTCGCTGGTCGTCCTTTTGTTCACTGTGCTCGCCGTTGGCGCCGCCATCTGGTTTGCGCAAGGCGCGCGGGGCAGTGGTCCGGCGGTCCGCGATCCCGCCGCGGTCCTCGCCGTTGAGACCGTCACCCTTGATTTGGCAAAGAGCTATGCGGTGGCGGAAAGCTATGCCGGCCGCCTGGTTAGCCGGCGGCAAAGCGCCCTTGGCTTCGAGCGCGGCGGTCTTTTGGCGCAAGTGCTCGTCGATGAAGGCCAAATGGTCGCCGCGGGCGCTGCTCTCGCCCGGCTTGACAGCCGTGCCTTGGAGGCCCAGGCAAACGCCCTCGCCGCCCGCCTTGCCGCCATGCGTGCAGGCGTCAGCGAGGCGGAAGCGCGGTTGGCGCTCGCTCGGACGACGGAGGAACGCCAACGCCAGCTGGTGGCCGCCGGCCATGTCTCGCAACAGCGTTATGACGAGGCCCGCTTCAACCGCGAGGCGGTGGCGGCGCAGCTTGCCTCGGCGGCGGCGCAGGCGACGCAAGCAAAGGCCGACCTGCGGCAGGTCGAGGTGGCCATCGCGCTTTCGCAAATTCGCGCGCCCTATGCCGGGGCGATCACCGCCCGCCACGCCGATGAAGGCACAGTTCTGGCGCCGGGCCAGCCAGTTTTGGAGCTGATGGAGGCGGGCGCGCTGGAGGTGCGGGTGGGTCTGCCCGAGGCGGCGGCCCAGCTTGGCGATGCGGCCAGCTATCAAGTGGAAATCGCGGGCCGGCTTTATCCCGCTTATTTTGAGCGGCTGGTGGGTGCTATCGATCCGGCGACCCGCACCCAAATGGCGGTTTTCCGCGTGGGTGGCGAGGTTGTCGCGCCCCCTGGCGCGATGGCGCGGCTCCATCTGTCGCGCGCTCTTGACGATGAAGGCTTCTGGCTGCCCAGCGAGGCTCTGGTGGAAAGCCAGCGCGGCCTGTGGGCGGCCTATGCCCTTGCCGCGCTTGAAGGCGGTCTTTACCGGCTTGAGCGGCGGCCGGTCGAGCTTTTGCATGCCGAGACCGATCGGGTCTTCGTGCGCGGCGCCCTGCAGGATGGCGAGCAGGTCGTTGCCGGCGGTCTTCACCGGTTGGTGCCGGGCCAGGTCGTTGCAGTGCGTTCCTAAGGCCGGGTCTCGATGTCTTATTTCACGCCCTTTTACCAGAAACCGCGGCTCACTGCGCTCGCCATCGGGTTCATTCTGGTGGCGGGCCTTGCCGCGATCCTCACCCTGCCACGCCAGGAAGATCCGATCCCGCGCGAGCGTTATGCCCGGGTGACAACCTTTTTTTTCGGCGCCAGCGCCGCGCGCATGGAAGCGCTGGTGCTGGAGAAGCTCGAAAAGGCGATCGAGGAAGTTCCCGAGGTCGCGGAGATGAAATCGACCGCCCGAACCGGGGTTTCCGTCACCGTCATCGAGCTGGCGGACACTGTCCACGACACCGATGAAGTATGGTCGCGGGTGCGCAGCAAGCTCAAGGACGTCGAGCCCTTGCTGCCGCCAGGCGCTGGCAAGCCGGTGCTCGAGGTCACCAAGCTGCCGGCGGTGACGTTGCTTGTCGCCTTGCGGGCGCGGGCGGGCGTTGATGTTCCCATCGCGGTGCTCCACCGTCTGGCCAAGGATTTGGAAACGCGCCTGCGCAATGTGCCGGGGACCGAGGAGACCGACATCTTCGGCGAGCCGGGCGAGGAATTCCTCGTCACCGTCGATCCGGTGCGCCTTGCCGGCGCCGGGCTGACGCTGCAAGACATTTCCGCTGCCCTTGCCCTGGCCGACAACAAGTCGCCATCCGGCCAGCTACGCAGCGCGCAGAGCAGCCTCATCGTCGAGGTGGGCGGCGAATTGACCTCGCTTGAGCGGATTCGCAAGGTCCCCCTTGCAAGCACCGGCGATGGCCGGGTGTTAAGGATCGGCGATATCGCCGATGTCGCCAAGGCCGAGCGCGAGCCGCCGCAAACCCTTGCCCTCATCGACGGCCGCCGCGCCGTCGCCGTCTCCGCCTTGATGCAGGGCAGTCAGCGGGTCGACCGATGGACGGAAAAAGCGCGCGGCATTGTCGCCGATTTCCGCCAGACCCTGCCTGGCGTCATCGAACTGGATATCCTCATCGACCAGTCGGTCTACACCCAGGGCCGCCTTGTTGAGCTGGCGCAGAACTTCTTCCTTGGCGTCATCGCCGTGGTCGGCATCTTGTTGATCGTTCTTGGCTGGCGCTCCGCCCTTCTGGTGGGGATCGCGCTTCCCCTGTCGGTGGCCATGGTGCTGGGAAGCCTGAAATTCCTTGGCATCCCCCTTCATCAGATGTCGATCACCGGCATGATCATCGCGCTTGGCCTGTTGATCGACAACGCCATCGTGGTCATCGACGAATACAACCATAACCGGGCGCGTGGGCTGGCCGTGGAGGTAGCGGCGCAGGCGGCGGTGAAGCATCTGCAAGTGCCGCTTTTCGCCTCGACCCTTACAACGGCGCTCACTTTCGCGCCCATATATCTGATGCCGGGGGGCGCGGGCGATTTCGTCGGCGCGATGGCGCTGACCGTCATTTTGGCGATTTTCGCTTCGCTCGTCCTCTCCCTCACCGTGGTGCCGGCGCTCGCCGCCTTCGCCGACCACAAGCGCCCGCTCAAATCTCAAGGCAGCCTGGGCTACAGCCACCCTGGGCTTGCTGACCGCTATCGCCGCACCATCGACTGGGTATTGGCGCGTCCACGCCTTGGCATCGGCATATCCATCGTCCTGCCGCTCATCGGTTTTGTTCTGGGCAGCCAGTTGGTCGAGCAATTCTTCCCTCCCGTGGAGCGCGACCAGTTTCAGATCCAACTCAGCCTGCCGGCCGATACCCCGATCGCCGAAACCCGGGAGGTGGTCGCCCGGGCAAACGCCATCATGGGACGTTTCACGGGCATCACCGGGCATTCCTGGTTCCTCGGGGAGGCCGCGCCAAAAGCCTTTTACAACGTCATCCTGAGCCGCGATGGCGTGCCCTCCTTCGCCGCCGCCATCGTGCAAACGGAATCGCAAGCGGCCACCCGCCGCATCGTGCCCATGCTGCAGGCGGCGTTCATCCGCGAGTTGCCGCAAGCGGAAGCCCTGGCGCTTCCCTTCGAGCAAGGCCCGCCGGCGGGCGCGCCCATTGAGCTGCGCATCATCGGTCCCGATCTTGATGTCCTGCGCCAGCTCGGCGAGGATGTGCGCGCCGTCCTTGCGACCAGCGACAACATCACCTACACCCGCGCCGAGATCGCCGGCGGGCGGGCGAAGCTGATGCTCGTCCCCGACGAGGAGGCGGCCCGCCAGGCGGGCTTTGCCATCACCGACATTGCGGCGGCTATCGCCGCCGGGCTCGAGGGCATCGAAGGCGGCAGCGTTCTTGAGGATACGGAAGAGCTGCCGGTGCGGGTGCGCCTTGCCGGCGCCGAGCGGGATGATGTCGCGCGGCTGTTGGGGCGCGCCCTCGTGGGCCCAGCCACGGGCGCGACGCTGGAAGGAGGGGCGGGCGTGCCCCTAGCCGCCCTTGTGCGCGGCCAGGTGGTGCCCGAGGACGCGGTGATCACCCGGCGCAACCGGGAGCGGGTCAATGTGATCCAAGGCTACATCATCCCCTTCACCCTGCCCTCGGTGGCGTTGAACGATTTCAAGACCAGGCTTGAAGCGGCGCGGATCGCTCTGCCGGCCGGCTACCGCTTCGAGTTCGGTGGCGATGCGGAATCGCGCGACGAGGCCGTCGGCAACCTCATGTCCTCGGTCGGCGTGCTCGCCGTCGTCATGATCGGCGCCATCGTGCTCACCTTTAATTCGGTGCGCCTCGCCAGCGTCATCTTCGCGGTCGCCGGCCTTTCGGTGGGGGTCGCCTTTCTCGCCTTATGGCTGTGCAACCAGCCGCGCGGCTTCATGGCCATCATCGGCATCATGGGGCTCATCGGGCTGGCCATCAACGGCGCCATCGTGGTGTTGAGC
The DNA here is from genome assembly GCA_049324415.1 of Pseudomonadota bacterium. Classification (GTDB taxonomy): domain Bacteria; phylum Pseudomonadota; class Alphaproteobacteria; order Sphingomonadales; family CAKZYD01; genus JBMOOS01. The sequence goes on along the minus strand of JBMOOS010000017.1, from coordinate 43,080 downwards.
AACCTGCGCGCCTCCCCTGCCGCGCGCGCGGCGGATCCCATCGCCATCCGCGATACGGTGATGGCGGCGACCCGGCATATCGTTGGCACCACGCTCACCACCATTGCCGGCTTTTTGCCGCTCATCCTGTGGGCCGATGGCTTCTGGCAACCCTTGTCTCTGGCCATCGCGGGCGGGGTCATTGGCTCGGCCTTATTGGCGCTTTATTTCACCCCCGCCCTGTTCCTTCTCATTGCCCGGGCCAAGCAGAATCGGGCGCCCATATCGGATGAGAAGAGGTCGGCCGCCTTGCCCTTGCGCCCCGCCGCCGAATAGCTCTGGACTCTAGGGTCCGGACCCTAGTGGTCCGCCCCAAACGGATAAGTCCATCCGTTTGGGAAAAGTGGACCACTAGATTATTCAATCTGTGGTGCGATTTCTCCAACAGGTGGGAACCATCTGTTGGAATCGCACCACTAGTTCATAGACTGCGCCGCCTTTTCCACCTCGCGCATCACCCGCAAAACATTGCCGCCCCAAAGCCTGGCGATATCCGCCGCGCCATAGCCGCGGCGCAAAAGCTCGGCGGTGACGTTGGCGCTTTCGGCGGCGTTCATCCACCCCGTGACCCCGCCGCCGCCGTCGAAATCCGAAGCGATGCCCACATGGGCGATGCCCGCCAGCTTGACGGCGTAATCGACATGATCGATGAAGTCAGCGAGGGTCGCGGGGGGATGGGCGCGGTCTACCGCCGCCATGTCGGCGTCATAGGCGGCGCGCATGTCCGGCGGCAAGTCAGCGGAGGTTCCGGAATTGGCCAGCCCGTATTTGTCGCGCACCCGCTCGCGCGCTTCGTCGCGCGCGGGGTTGGGCTTTACATAGCCGCTCAAGGCCACCATCTGGGCAACGCCGCCATTGTCGCGCACCGCGAGAAGCGCTTCATCGGAGAGGTTGCGGGCGACATCGGCCACCCCGCGCACCCCGGAATGGGAGGCGATGATGGGGGCCTTGGAGAGGCGCGCCGCTTCGATGGTGGTGGTCATCGCGGCATGGCTGACATCGACCATGATGCCAAGGCGGTTCATCTCGGCGATCGCTTGCCGGCCCAGGGGGGAAAGGCCGCCATGCCGGGTCTCAGCGTCGCCCAGCGCTTGGCTGGGGTTGGACGAATCGCCCAACTGGTTATGCCCGAAATGGGTGATGCCCATATAGCGCGCGCCAGCGTCGTAATAGAGCTTGATCGATTCCAGGCTATCGCCGATGGGAAAGCCGTTCTCGACCCCGATGAGGGCGGCGAGCTTGCCCGTGGCGACGATCTGTTCCGCCTCGTCCGCGGTGTGGGCAAGGCGGATGCGCTCGGGATAGGCCTCGACCATGCGCTTGATGGCGAAGAGGCGGGAGAGGGACTCGCGGCGGGCTTGGTCGAGGCCTTCCGGGGTGAGCGGGCCTTGCGGGGCGTAAGCGATGAAAAACACCGCATCGAGCCCGCCCTTTTCCATTTTGACGAGGTCCACCTGGCGGTCGGTAAGATGGCCGGGGTCCTTCTTGTCTGTCGCGAGGTCGGGCTCGACATCGGCATGGGTGTCGAGGGTGAGAAGGCTGCGATGGAAGGCGGTGAACGCGTCATCGGGCATTTGCCCCATGGCGGGCTGCGTGAGGAAGAAGGCAAGCGCCAAGACAGCGCCGCGCTTAAGAAATGGGCTCATCATGCGTCCTTCGCGCCATAGACCGCCACGGGGTCGAACAGCTTCTCGCCTTCCGGGTGCGACAGGCCGGCGCCATCGCCTTCCACCGCGACACGGCGGTAAAAACAAGTCTTATAGCCGACATGGCAGGCCGCGCCTTCTTGCTGGACGCGGGCGAGCAGGCAATCCTGGTCGCAATCGACCTGGATGGTCACCAGCTTTTGTACATGCCCGCTCGTGGCGCCCTTGCGCCATAAGGCGTTGCGGGCGCGGCTCCAATAATACATGTCGCCGGTGGCAAGGGTGCGCGCCAGCGCCTCGGCGTTCATATGCGCCAGCATCAGCACAGCGCCGCTTTCGGCATCGACGGCGATGACCGGAATAAGGCCATCGGCGCCGAAATGGGGAGCGAAGGCGCGGCCTTCCTCGATTTCGCCGCGGCTTAAAGCTTGCCATAGGGAGGTATCGAATATGCTCATCGGGCTTATTCCAATTGGCAGGAAAGATGACGCAGGCTAGACTGCCGGCCATGGTTTCGGCAACCGCTCATCTTCATCACTATGCCGCGCTCAGCGACGGCGCGGTGGCGGGCGCGGTGGCGCGGGCGCGGGATTTGGCGCGGGGCCGGCACAAGGCGCTCACCGCCCAGCGCGAGGCGGTGCTGCGGCTGCTTCTCAAGGCGGGACGGCCGCTGGGGGCCTATGAGCTGATGGCGCAGCTTGCCGCCAAGACCGGCAAGCAGGTGGCGCCGCCCACGGTCTATCGGGCGCTGGAGTTTCTCCAAGGCCTGGGGCTTGTCTCGCGCATCGAAAGCAGCAACGAATTCCTCCCTTGCGCCCATCCGGGCGAGCCCCATGATTGCATGTTCCTGGTCTGCGCCTGTTGCGGCATCGCCCGGGAAATCGCCGCCGACGGCCTTGCCGCCGCCATCGACAAGACCGCCCGCGCCACCGGCTTCACGCCCGAGCGCCGGGTGGTGGAAATCCGCGGCCGCTGCGCCGAATGCCGCGACCATGGCTGAGATGAGTTGAAAGCAAATTTTGCAGACAAACTGAACGCTGGCGCGCCCTAGCGCGATCCCCTATAGCCTTGCTGACTAGAGCATTTTCCAACCAAACGGATCCCGGTTGGTTGTAGAAAATGCGACAAAAACAAGGACCTGGAGCAAAATGGCGATTCTGATAAATCGCACTTTGCTCTAGGATCCGGACCCTAAAACCAACGGATGGCATCGTGGCTTTGACGCTTTACAACACCGCCAGTCGCGCCAAGGAAATCTTCACCCCCGCCGACCCCCGGCGGGTGACGATGTATGTCTGCGGCCCGACGGTCTATAACTACGCCCATATCGGCAATGCCCGGCCGCCGGTGGTGTTCGACGTGCTGGCGCGCTATTTGCGCTGGCGCTATGGCGCCGGCAGCCTCGTCTATGCCCGCAACATCACCGACGTCGATGACAAGATCAACGCCGCCGCCAAGGCGCGCGGGGTCGATATCGCCGCTATTACCGCCGAATATGAAGCGGCCTATTTGGAGGACATGCGCGCCCTCGGGGTCACCGCCCCCGACCTGGCCCCGCACGCCACCGCCCATATCGCGCAGATGGTCGCGCTTATTCAGCGCTTGCTGGCCAGCGGCCATGCCTATGTGGCGCAGGGTCATGTCCTGTTCGCAGTCGAGGCATGCCCCGACTATGGCGCGCTCTCCCGCCGCGACCGGGAGGACATGATCGCCGGCGCCCGGGTCGAGATCGCGCCCTATAAGCGGGACCCGGCGGATTTCGTGCTGTGGAAGCCGTCACCTGCTGATGTGCCGGGCTGGGACAGCCCTTGGGGACGCGGCCGCCCGGGCTGGCATTTGGAATGCTCGGCGATGATCGAGGCGCATTTGGGGCCCACCATCGACATTCACGGCGGCGGCCAGGACCTCATCTTCCCGCACCATGAGAACGAGCGCGCGCAGTCGGTCTCGGCCCATGGCGGGGCGCCGCTCGCCCGCTATTGGCTGCACAACGGCTTTGTCAACATGGGCAAGGACAAGATGTCCAAGTCCTTGGGCAACATCACGCTGTTGCGCGATGTCCTGGCGCACGCCTCGGCGCAGGCGGTGCGCCTTGCCCTCCTCAGCGCCCATTACCGCCAGCCCCTGGAGTGGACGGACGACCTCGTGGCGCAATCGAAGGCGGCGCTCGACCGCTATTACCAGCTTCTGCGCGAGGCGCGCGACATCGCGGCTGTGCCTTGCGCGGCGCCGCGGGCTTTCATCGCAGCCCTGGAGGACGACCTTAACACCCCCAAGGCGCTGGCCGCCCTGGCGGCGTTGGCGCGCGCCCTTGCCGCCGCCGACACGAGGGTGGAAAAAGCGCGCGCCAAGGGGCAGCTCCTCGCGGCGGGGGCGTTGTTGGGCCTTTTGGAGGAAGACCCGGAGGCCTGGTTCATGGGGGCAAGCACCGCCGATGCCCTCGACCCCAAGACCATCGCCCGCCGCATCACAGAGCGCGCCGCCGCGCGCAAGAACCGCGATTTCGCCGCCGCCGACCGGATTCGCGATGAATTGCTGGATGCTGGCGTGGCGCTCGAGGACAAGCCCGACGGCAGCACGGCATGGCGGCGGGTTTGAGGCTTCTTGACCCTGGGGTCCGCGTCACCACCTTTGGCAAAAGGGGCGCGTCTGGCGATGCCTTGCAAGGCCGCACGAGAAAGGGCAAGCGCCATGTCTGAAGCGCTGTACAACAAGGAAATCCTGCGCCTTGCCGCGTCCATCCCGCGTGGCCAGCGGCTGGCCGCGCCGCAGGTGACGGTGACCAAGCTCAGCCCCATCTGCGGCAGCCGCATCACCATCGATCTGACGCTGGCGGATGGCCGCATCGCCGACTATGGCCAGGAAGTGCGGGCCTGCGCCCTGGGCCAGGCGGCGGCGTCCCTCATGGGCCGCCTGGTGGTCGGCCGCCCGGTGGACGAGATGCTGGCCTTGCGCGAACGGATGGAAGCCTATTTGAAAGCCGGCGGCCCGGCGCCCGGCGGGGTGTGGGCGGTGCTCGATATCTTCGCGCCGGCGCGGGCCCATAAGTCGCGCCATGGCTCCATCATGCTGCCCTTCGAGGCCGTCGCCGCCGGCATTGCCCGCCTCGATAAGGCTGAAAACGTCGCTGTAAAAGAGTAAAGCCCTTTACCGCAGGCCTATGGTGGGCTGTCCGTTTTTCCCCCGGCCTGGCGCTCCAGCACCACCGTGTCGCTCAGACTGTAGGGGCCGGGCTTGTCGTTGCTCAGGGGGGCGACCCAGCGCCACTTGCTGAAAAGCCCGTCCTCCATCTGGAAAAGGTTGCGCACCCGCACCGGCTTTCCTTCTTCCTCGCCGTCATGCTCGGTCATCAGGCGCCAGCGTTTCGGTGCTTCATCGGCTTCCACCTCGGTGACCTCAAGGTCAAGGACGAAACGCCGCCCGCCGGTGAAATAAGCCGTCTCGATGACCTGGCGCGCGCTCTCATAACGGGAGACATCGACCGCCTCGACCGGGCCTTGCGGAAAATCGAAACGGTGCTCCTCTATGAGGATCTTGCCCTCGTCCAGCACGCGGCCAGCCATGTGGAAAGGCACCACCAGGGGCTCGCCTTGCGCAGCTTCCAGGACAAGCGTGCCTTGCCAATGGCCGGCAAGGCCAGCCAGAAGGCCCATGACATCGACCGCGTCCTCCTCTTGCGCTTGGGGCTGGCTGGCGAGCAGCGGAATCGCGGCCACGAACAGCATCATCGCGGCCAGGCGGGGGAGGGGCTTCATCATGGCGGGATTTGATCATGACTTCGCAATGTCACGCAATATGGTTATGAAAGGGAAGGTTCAGGCTGAAGAACGGGCGCCATGGCAACGGGAGAGGAACACGGATTTTTGATCGCTGCGGGGGTATTCCTCGGCGCCGCGGTTCTTGCCGTGCCGCTTGCCAAGCGCTTGGGGCTGGGCTCGATCCTTGGCTATCTCGCCGCCGGGGCGCTCATCGGGCCGGCGGCGCTTGGCCTCATCGCCCACCCCAAATCCATCCTCTCGGTGTCGGAATTTGGCGTGGTTCTGTTGCTGTTCGTCATAGGGCTGGAGCTGGAGCCACGCCGGCTATGGGCGATGAAGCGCGACATTTTCGGCCTCGGCCTTGCGCAAGTGATTATCAGCGGCGCGGTTCTGACCGGCCTTGCGGTCCTCATGGGGCTTGCCTGGCCCGCCGCCATCACCGCCGGTTTTGCCCTGGCGCTTTCCTCCACCGCCTTTGCCTTGCAGATCATGGAGGAAAACGGCTCCCTTAACACCCGGGCTGGCAGCCGCGCCTTTTCCATCCTCCTATTCCAAGACCTGGCGATCGTGCCCTTGCTCGCCCTTGTCGCGGCCTTGTCGCCGCAAGCGCCGGGCCTTGGCGGCTGGCAGGCGGTGGGCGTCACCCTGGCCGTGGTGTTGGGTTTCGTTCTTTTAGGAGGGCGCTTGCTGCGCCCCCTCTTGCGCGCCATCGCCCGCACCGACAATCGGGAGATTTTCGCCGCCACCGCGCTCCTTCTCGTGGTGGCGAGCGCCCTGTTGATGGCCGCCGTCGGCCTGTCCATGGCGATGGGGGCGTTCCTTGCCGGCGTTCTCCTTGCCGAATCCGAATATCGCCACCAACTGGAAGCCGATATCGAGCCCTTTCGCGGGCTTTTCCTCGGGCTTTTCTTCATGAGCGTCGGGATGTCGGTGGACTGGGCGCTGGTGGCGCGGGAGTGGGCGCTGCTGCTTGCCCTCATCGCTGGCCTGATGCTGATCAAGGGGGGGCTCATCTATGGCCTTACCCGGCTGTTCGGCGCACGCGCCGACGAGGCTCTCCATAACGCGGTGACGCTGCCCCAAGGCGGCGAATTCGCCTTTGTCCTTTTTACCGCCGCCGCCGCCCAGGCGGTGATGGACGGGGCGATGGCCACCTTGCTCATCGCCGCCGTCACTGGCTCCATGGCGGCAACGCCGCTGGTTGGCTTTGCCGGGCAAAGGCTTAAAAAAGCGCTTGGCGCCAAGGCCCCGGCGGCGACCGACCTCGATCGCCCGGAAGGAAAGACGCAAGCGCGGGCGATCGTCGCCGGCTTTGGCCGCATGGGCCAGATCGTCGCCCAGATCCTGATGGCGCGCGGGATCAGCGTCACCGCCATCGATTCCGACCCGGAGCGGATCCGCGCCGCGGCGGAGTTCGGCAACAAGGTCTATTTCGGCGATGCCCAGCGGCTCGATGTCTTGCGCGCCGCGGGGGTGGGCGAAGCGGATATGCTGTTCATCACGGTGGGCGCGCGCCGGGCTTGCGTCAAAACCTTGCAGGCCATTCGCCAGGCTTTTCCCAAGCTTAAAGTCGCGACCCGCGCCTTTGATCGCTTCCACGCCCTTGATCTGATGCGCGGCGAGGCCGATGTGGTGGTGCGCGAGACCTTCGAATCGGCTGTTGCCATGGGCCGCGAGGGGCTGCGCCAGTTGGGGGTGGAGGAGCATGTGGTGACCTCCATCGAGGAGGAGTTCCGCCGCCGCGACCATGAGCGGCTCTTGGCCCAGATGGGGGGCGATGCTAAAGCCAAGATGGAGACCGTCTTCACCCGCTTCGACGCCGTGGCGGAGCCGCAAGACGGCCAGCCCAAGCCTGGGCCATGAAAAATTCTTGACCTGTTTAAAGACCGCTAACCGGTCCAGAAACGGCTTGATCCGCCGCTTCACCATGGAGGGCTCCCTTGGTGGGCGGCGGACCATTGTGCTCGCTATCGGTATATGCTGTGCTCAGAAGTCATAGCCAACCGTGAAACGCACCGAGCGGCCCAGGATCGGGCGGCCGTTGGGGGCGATTGGGTTGCGTGGGTCACCCTCGGTCAGACCCTTGGAATCATTGAGATTATCGGCATGGACCTGGAAGAACAGGCCGGATGGCGTGAGCAAGGTCATGCCGGCATCGATCTTTTCATAGCCGGGCAGGGAAACCGTGTTGGCATTGTCCGAGAAGCGCTTGCCGACGGCGGTGAGCGCGCCATAGACGGTCGCCGTCATGTCGCCGATGGCGATGTCGTAGCTGGGCGATAGACGCACTTGCCAATTGGGTTGGCGCAGGACACGGTTGCCCACGTCGGACGGCGTGGTGGAGTTCTTGATCTCGGCGTCCTGAAGGGTGCTGATGAGCGCAAGGTTGAAGTTGTCGACCGTGACATGGGCATCGAGCTCGATGCCCATGGCGCGGGTCTTGAAGGCGGCGGCAGGAACCGTGCCGCCGACCACGCTCTCGAAGGAATCGTTTTTGTTGTAAAAAGCGGTGGCGAAAACGCCGAACCAGCCGGATGAGTGCTTCAGGCCCAGTTCCCACTGGGTGACGCCGTTGACGTTGAGGTTGTTTTCCCGGATGTCGTCGAAATGGGGGAAGAGGAAGCCGTCGGAAAAGCGGCCGAAAGCCGCCGTGTTGTCGTTGAGATCGTAATTCACCGCCGCGGTATAGGCCCACGCCCTGTCCTTCAACGTGGTGGCGCGGTCGCGCACGCCGTCGGGATAGCCTGGGCCGGTATCGAGGGTGTAATCGAGATTGATCCACTCGTGCCGGGCGCCGACGTCGATGCGCAGGTCGTCGGTGATTTGCCATGAATCGGCGGCATAGATGGCGTCGCTGCGCGCATCGCCCGCGGATTCAAGGCCGAACCGCCAGCACCCCGATCCCGACCCCGCCGCTTGCAGGTCCTCGCAAGCAATCGAAGGCTCGAGGAAGTCGCCATTGGCGATGTTCTGCACCGGCGTGAAATTGCCCAAGGTCCAGAAATCGTTGGATGACCAGGTGGCTTGATAATAGCCAACGGTGATGTCGTGGCCGGCGACGATTTTGTTGATGCTGATGTCGTTGGTGAAGGATTCGAGGTCTTTCAGCACCACCCAGTGCCCGTAGTTCTGGACGAAGTCGGTGCCGCTCAAGGTCTCGCCGCCGGCGGTGCTGACGGTGCCAAGACCGAGCGCGGACACTTGCACCGGGCTGCCGTCCGGCACGAAGCCGTAGGTATCCGCCGAGCCCTTGGTATAGGAAGCGTTGTCGCGAATGGTCCACCCTTCGCCGAGGTCGAAGTCGAGATTGATCCCGGTCACCACGCCATCCCAGCCGCGGCCCTTGGCGAAGTCGAAAATTTGCCGGTCGCCATTGGCGTTGACTTGCAATTCGCGCAAGCGGGTGGCGTTGCCCAGCTGCGAGAAGGTGCCAAGGTCGTTGCCGGTGTTGAGCGCCATCGGCAGATACCATTGGCCGCTGTCATCGGTGACGCGGGCGAAAACGCTGATCTCGCCGCGTTCGAAATCCTTGGTGAGATTGATGGTGAACTGGCTGCCCTTTTCCGAGTTGAATTCGGCGTTGCGGATCCCGGGCGAGGTCTTGAAATAGCCGCCGATCATGTAATAGAGCCCTTCCGACAGCTTGCCGCTCAAAACCGCGTCGACGCGCTGCAGGCTATAGTCGGAGGTGGAGTATTTCACCCGGCCCTCAGTGTCTTCCCCGCCCTTTCTCAAGCGGAAGTTCAAGGTCACGCCCGGCTCGCCATTGGAAAAGACGGCATTGGGTCCGCCGCGCAGGGCTTCGGCGGCCTCGATCGTCTCGTCGATGCGGAAGATCGAGCTGTTCTCGAAGAAGGAGAGCATTTCCGTGCCGTAGATCGGCGCGCCATTGATGGAAATGGTGACGAAGGGCGCGTCGCCGCCGCCGGGCAGGCCGCGCACATCGATATTGGCGCCGGCGACGCCGCCGGAGCTTTCCGCCCACACCCCGGGAACCAGGGTGAAAAGCTCGGCAGTGCTCTTGGGGGAAGCCATTTCGATCTCGGCCGCGGGCAACGTGGTGATGGCGAAGCTGGCGTCCTGCTTGCGCATGCCGCCGCCGCCGGGGGTGCCAAGGACGACGATTTCCTCGAAGCCAAGCAGGCTTTTATCCTCGGTGGCCTTTTGCTCGCCCGCCTGCTCCTGAGCGAGCGCCGGCGCGGCAAGGGCAAGGGCGGTGGCGGCGGTGACGAGAAAAGCGCGCAACATCTGGTGCCGGCGCTGCGCGTGCGTGGCTGGCGGATATGTAGGGTGCGTCATTGGATCCTCCCATGGCGTTTTTAAGCATTGGCCGCTTGGCGTGCGCCGGCCTTGTCGGCAGGGATCCGCGCCGGGCGTCAGCGCGCTTAAAGCGCTGCTAACGCCATCGGCCGGCGGAAAGCCAGCGCAGGCATGATCGACGTTACTCCTCTATGAAATGCATTGCAATGATTTTTGAAATGCATTTCATTTTCCATTATTATCGTTTCCAACCGTAGCAACAAAAAAAGCCACGGTGGCCGCGCAAAGCTTTTTAAGGTTGATTTTGCGCCCCGCTTTGCGGTGGAGTGACGGCGCCGGGAACAAGCGGCGCATGGTGGACGAGGAGCGAGGGATGGCGCAGCGCAAGCCAGCGGAGCGGGCCAAGACCATGGACGATATCGCGCGCCTGGCCAATGTCTCCAAGCCCACCGTGTCACGGGCGCTGCGCGACAGCCCGCTGGTCACCAAGGAAACCAAGGAGCGGGTGCTGGCGGTGGCCCGGCGCCATGGCTATAGGGTCAACCGCAATGCCCAGAAGCTGCGCCACAAGCGTACCGACACGGTGGCCGTCGTCCTCGACTTTCCCTCCCACCGCGGCAAGCATATTTCCGACCCCTTCATCTTCGACCTCCTCGCCGGCGTCGCCGCCGCCCTTGCCGAGCGTAACCAGGACCTTCTCCTGTGCTCGCCCAAGCTCGACGACGCCGGGTCCTATCAAGACGTGCTGGTCTCGAAAGGCGCCGATGGCATCATCTTCCTTGGCCAGGGGCACCGCGAGGCGGCGTTGAAGGCGCTGGCGCAGAGCGACGCCCCTTTCGTGGTCTGGGGCGCGGTGACCGGGGATTTGCCCTATTGCGCCGTCGGCTCCGATAATTTTCGCGGCGGCATGCTGGCGGGCGCTCATCTGGTCAAGGCGGGGCGCCGCCGCTTGCTGTTTCTTGGCGATGCCTCGTTTCTGGAAATCGGCCTGCGCCGCCAGGGCATGCGCGAAGGGGTGCGCCGGGCAGGCCAGGGCGGTGCGATCGCCGACCTCGCCTTGGACGATTTCGGCTATGAAAGCTATTTTGCCGGGATGAGCGCCTATCTGACGCGCGCGGCCCCGCCCGACGGCATTTTCGCCTGTTCCGACACCATCGCCATGGCCGCCATCGACGCCTTGCGCCAGGCCGGCCTCAAGGTGCCGGGGGATGTCTCGGTGGTCGGCTATAACGATATCGCCTCGGCCGCCTATTTCCAGCCGCCCTTGACCACGGTGCGGCAAGACATCGGGGCGGCTGGCGAGCTTCTGGTGGCCAAGCTGATGGCCCTTGTCGAAGGCGCGCGCCCGGCCTCGGTGATGCTGGAGACCAAGCTCATCGTGCGCGCTTCATAAGCGGGAAAAATCCGCCACGCGAAAGCGGGCGATGCTGGGAAGCACCCAGTCCGCCTGATGCAGGATGGCGGCGTCGCCGATGCCCAGGGCCTTCATCCCCGCGGCCTTGATGGCGGCGACCCCGGCGGCGGCGTCCTCGACGCCAAGACAGGCCTGCGGCGCCACCTCAAGCGCGGCGGCGGCGGCAAGGAAAATATCGGGCGCTGGCTTAGGGTAGGCGATGGCGCCGGCATCGACCACATGGTCGAGCGCCTGGCCGATGCCCAGACGCTCGAGGAGAAAAGGGGCGTTGCGGCTCGCCGAGGCGAGCGCCGTCTTGCACCCCGCCGCCTTGACTTGGGCGAGCGCTTCCCTGGCGCCTGGCAACAGGTCGGCCGGGCCCATGGCGGCGATGGCGGCGCGGTAATAGGCGTTCTTGCGCGCCGCCAGGGCGTGCCTTTGCGCTTCGTCCACCGCGATGCCGCCGTGGCTAAGGATGATGTCGAGCGCGCCCATGCGGTCGATGCCCTTCAGCCGTTCGCCAAGCGCCTCATCGATGGTCGAGCCCAATTCCCCGGCGAGCCGGCGCCAGGCCTCGAAATGGGCTTGCGCGGTGTCGGCGAGAACCCCATCGAGGTCGAAGATGACGGCGGCCAGCCTCATGCCGGCCTCAAGGGGCGGCGCACGGCTTCTCCCTCAAGCAGGATGTCCTCCCCCTCGTGGGCGATGGCAAGGGGGGCGCCGGCGAGGCGCTGGTAGGTAACGCCATCGGCATCGACCTTCACCCGCACCCGCCGGCCCTGAAACAGAAGGACAAAGGCATAACCCTTGAGGCGGGGGGGGAGAAGGGGGCGAAAACGCAGCCGCCCGCCAAGGCCGCGCATGCCGGCAAAGCCATGAACCACGGCCATCCAGCTCGCCGCCATCGCCGCCATATGGAGGCCATGGCCGGTATTGCCATGAAGGTCGTCAAGATCGATATGGGCGGCGTCCTCGAAATAGCCATAGGCCTTTTTAGGCTCGCCCACCTCGCTCGCCATGATGCTGAAGATGCCGGGCGACAGGGTCGAATCATGCACCGTCACCGCTTCGTAATAGGCAAAGCTGCGCGCCACCTTGGCGGCGTCGAAACGGCCAGGCAGCAGGGCCATGGCGAGGATGGCGTCGGCCTGCTTGCACACCTGATGGCGGTAGAGGGCGAGCGGATGGTAATGGAGGAGGAGGGGATAGTGGCTCGCCGGGGTATTGGCAAAATCCCATATTTTCTTTTCAAGGAAGCTGTCGTCCTGGGCGTAAATCCCCAGCTCTGCGTCCTCCGGCAAGACCATGGCCTCCGCCGCCTGGCGCCAGAGGGCGGGTTCCTCCGCCGCAAGCTCCAGCCGCCGCGCGAGGTCGGCCCAGGCGGCAGGCTCCTCTTGCGCCAGCCGCTCGGTAACGGTGCAGGCATAATCGAGGTGCGCCGCCGCCATGGCGTTGGTGTAGAAATTATTGTTGACCATGGCGGTATATTCATCGGGCCCGGTGACTTCGTGAATGCAGAAGCGCCCTTGCCGGCGCGGGTTGTGAAAGCCGACCTCGAGCCAGAGGCGCGCCGTCTCGACCAACAGCTCGGCGCCATGGGAAAAGAGAAAAGCCTCATCGCCCGTCGCCTCCACATAAGTGCGCAGGGCATGGGCGATGTCGGCGTTGATGTGATATTGCGCGCTGCCGGCGGGAAAATAGGCGGAGCATTCGCCGCCGCCGATGGTGCGCCAGGGAAAAAGGGCGCCGCGCCGGTGCCCCATGGCGCGGGCATGCGCCCGGGCGGCGGCGAGCTTGCCGTGACGGTAGACGAGCATGGCGCGGGCAATGGCGGGCGCGGTGTGGGCGAAAAGGGGGAGGGCGAATATTTCCGCGTCCCAGAAATAATGGCCCTCATAGCCTTCGCCGCTTTGTCCCTTGGCGGCAAGGCTGGTCGCGCCGTCGCGCCCGGCGGCCTGGAGAAGCTGGACCATGTTGAAGCGCACCGCTTGCGTCGCGCGCGCATCGCCCTCCAGCGTCACTTCGGCGTTTTGCCAATAATTCTCAAGATAAGCCGCTTGCTGCGCCTTGAGGACGCCGGCGCCGGCTTCCAGCGCCCGCGCGATGCTGGCCCGCGCCCGCGCGGGAAGGTCGATGCTCTTATCGCCGCGGTCGCTGGCATAGGCGATGAATTTGTGAAGCGTCAAGGTCTCGCCGGCCTTCATCTGACCGCTGAAGCGCGCGGTGGCGGCGCTCTCGCGCGCCTCGCGCCGCTCCGCGAAAGGGACGGGCGCCTCCCATTGGTGGGCCATCAGGCTGACAAGGCCATGGCCGCTGCGGGGAGCGCGCAGGGCAAGGCCACAAAAGTCTTGCTCCGCGATCCGCGCTTCGGGCTCAAGGGCGTGGGCGTCAAGGGCCGGGCCAAGGCGCGGGTCATGCGTTTCCCCGCCGGCCTTGCCCGCCATGCGCGGCGCCGTCAAATGGGAGGCGATGACAAGGGGCGCGGTGCCGTCAAGCATGGTGAGGCGCAGAAGGATGAGCAGAAGCTGCGGATCCTCGAAGCTGGCGAACCGTTCGCTCACCAGTTCCAGCCGCTGCCCGGCGGGGGTGCGCCAGCGGGTCACCCGGCGCAGCAATCCGGCCTTGAAGTCGAGGCGGCGTTGATGATGCTCCACCGCGCCCGTGTCGAGGGCAAGGCGCGCGTCCCCCAGCCGGATGTCGAAGGCAAGGCCCGAGGGCGCCGGCAGCCGGGTGTCGCTCGCCAGGGCAAAGCCCGGCGCGCGCTCGTGATAATGAATGGGGACGGTCTCGTAAACGCCGTTGAGATAGACCGCGGGCGCGGCGGGGTCGTCCTCCTCAAGCTGGCCGCGGGCGCCGATGAAGCCATTGCCGACGGTGAAAAGCGATTCGGCGCGTCCGGCGAGGCGAGGATCAAAACCCTCCTCGCATACCGACCAGGGGTCGCCGGCAAAGGCGGCGTCCGGCCGCTTGGGGCGGTGAAAAATGCCCGGCATTTATATCCTCCCTACCCAGTCTGCGCCATCCGCCTTCGCATGCGGCGCGCTGCTGGCCGGCCGCTTGTTGAAAGTCCAGCCTTGCAATCGAAACCAACTTCACGCTATGAGCCATGAAATGCATTTCATGGCTTGGTTATTGCCATGAATACACCCTGGCGGCAACAAAAAGCTGGGTTTGCGGGGTTGGCGTTCGACGCCGGTCGATGACGATGTCTTTGCGGCGATGACGCGGCCTCGCGGCGATGGGGAGGGACGGGCGATGAACAGCGGGCGCATGAAGCTTTCCATGTTCCTCACTTATTTCGTTTTCGCCATTCTGTTGAACAGCGTTGGCACCGTCATCCTGCAGTCGATCAACAGCTTCGGGGTTACCAAGGGCGCGGCGGCGACCCTTGAGGGGTTCAAGGACCTTTCGATCGCCGGGGTTTCCTTTTTGCTCGCCTCCTTCCTGCCACGGCTCGGCTATCGCCGCGCCATGATGGTGGGCCTTGGCATCGTCACCCTGGCTTCGCTCGCCATGCCCATCCTCGCCGGCTTTTGGATGACGCGCCTGCTGTTCCTCAGCGTGGGCGTCTCCTTCGCCCTGGTGAAGGTCTCGGTCTATTCCTCGATCGGCCTTCTCGCCGCGGACAGAAAACATCACGCCAGCCTCATGAACAGCATCGAGGGGATGTTCATGGTCGGGGTTCTCGCCGGCTATTGGCTGTTCAGCGCCTTTATCGATTCAGCAAATCCCGCCTCGCTTGCCTGGCTTGACGTCTATTGGCCGCTCGCCGGGCTGTGCGTTGTCAATATTTCGCTCCTCGCCGGCACCCGCTTTGACGAAAGCGCCGCCCACGAGGCGCACGCCCGCTCGCTGGCCGAGGACTTCATCGCCATGCTGCGCCTTGCGGCCTTGCCGCTCGCCTATATCTTCGTCATCGCCGCCTTTCTCTACGTGCTCATCGAGCAGGGGATCGGCACCTGGCTTCCCACCTTCAACAACCAGATTTTGAAGCTGCCGGCGGCGATGAGCGTGCAGGCGACCTCGATTTTCGCAGCCACGCTCGCCATCGGCCGGCTTGGCGCCGGCATCATCCTGCGCCGCGTCAACTGGTTCGTGCTCCTCAACATCTGCCTCATAGGCATGGCCCTTCTCGTGGTGCTGACCCTGCCGCTCACCCACGATGTCGCCTACGATCCCCATGTCACCTGGCTGCGCGCGCCTCTCGCCGCTTATGCCTTTCCCCTCATCGGCCTTTTCATGGCGCCCATTTATCCGGCGATCAACTCGGTGGTCCTGTCCGCCCTGCCCAAGCCGCGCCATGCGGCGATGACCGGGCTCATCGTCATCTTCTCCGCCTTAGGCGGCACCACCGGCTCCCTCATCACCGGCCAGGTCTTTGCCCGCTTCGATGGGCAGACCGCTTTTTATTTTTCCCTTGTTCCCCTGGCGGGGCTGGCCGTGGCCCTCTTCTACTTCCGCCGCGCGGCGGCGGGCGCTCACTCTTCGACCTGACACGTTCTTAAAAAATCAGGCAAGAAAATCGGGCAAAGGCCGTTGCAACAGGGTGCGGCCGTGGCTGCCTAGTGGCTAAACCATTGCTTTACATACATGAAAATAAAAGCTGCAATTCATTCGCATTTTGACTTGCATCTTCTGACGCGCCCGGCTAGAGACGCAAATGCGAATTATTCGCAAAACAAGCCTCGCCCAAAGAGGCATCTAGGCCGATTGGAGGAAGATATGATGTCGTTTGCGTCCGCGCGCCCGTCCTTTCTCGTAGGCGTGAGCGCCCTTGCGCTGTTGTCTTTGCCCGCGCAGGCAGCGGACCAGCCGCCGGGCGCCCCCCGCGTCGGGGAAGACGCGGCGATCGAAAGCATCCTTGTCGTCGGCACCAAGGCGGACGCCGCCAAGCTTGCCGGCGCGGCGAGCGTGCTGGACGAGGAGGACCTCGCGACCTTTGAATATAATGACGTGTTGCGGGTCCTGCGCCAGGTGCCGGGGGTCAACATCCAGGAAGAAGACGGCTTTGGCCTGCGGCCCAATATCGGCCTGCGCGGCACCACCGTGGAGCGGTCGCAAAAAATCAACCTGATGGAGGACGGCGTCCTCATCGCGCCGGCGCCCTATGCTGCGCCCGAGGCCTATTATTTTCCCACCATGGGGCGGATGTCGGGGGTCGAGGTGCGCAAGGGCTCCTCGGCCATCGAGTTCGGCCCCCATACCGTGGGCGGCACCATCAATGTTCTTTCAACGCCGATCCCCGAAGAGCCGTCCGGCAGGCTCGAAGCCCGGGCCGGCAGCTTCGACCTTTACCAAATCCACGCCTATGCCGGGGGCAAGGTGGATGGCTGGGGGGCGCTGGCCGAGACCTACCAGACGGGCACCAGCGGCTTCAAAAAGCTCGACGGCGGCGGCGATACCGGCTTTACCATCAAGGACTATATGCTGAAGCTGGGCTATGAAACGCCGGGCACCGCGGCGCGGCCGCAAAGCTTCGTGCTGAAGCTCAGCCTGACCGACCAGAACGGCAATGAAAGCTATATGGGGCTTGCCGACGAGGATTTTGCCAAAACCCCCTATCGCCGCTATGCCGCCTCCGCCCGCGACCAGATCAACAGCAAGCACCGCCAGGCGCAATTCACCCATTTCATCGAATTGACGCCCGACTTCGATGTGACCACGGTGGCCTATTACAATGATTTTTCCCGTGACTGGGAAAAGGTCGATGACCTCAACCTAGGCGATGGGCGCGGCCGCATCAGCCCCAGCGTGGTGTTCGCCGACCCCACCGATCCCCTCAACGCCGCCGCGCTCGCCGTTCTGCGCGGCGAGGCGGACAGCCCCGACAACGCCATCCAGTTGCGCCACAACGACCGCGACTATTATGCCTGGGGGGTGCAAAGCGTCGCCCATTGGCGGTTCGAGACCGGCGCCGCCGCCCATGAGCTGGAATTATCCGCCCGCTATCATGTGGATGAAGAAGACCGGCTGCAGAACCGGGACAATTTTGCCATGCGCTCCGGCGTTCTGGTGCCGACCTCCTCCGATCCCTTCGGGTCCAACGCCAACCGGGTGCAAACGGGCAAGGCCTGGGCCTTTTACCTGGCCGACCGGATGGCCTGGGGCGACTGGGCGGTGACGCCCGGCGTGCGGGTCGAGACCATGCGGTTGAGCCGGATTGATTTCGCCGCCACCGACCCTGCCCGCGCCAATGGGCCGACGGGCCGGCGGGAAAACGACATCACCGTGGTTCTGCCGGGCGTTGGGGCCACCTATCAATGGTCTGAGGCGTTGCTTTTCCTCGCCAGCGCCCATCGCGGCTTTTCCCCGCCCTCGCCCAGCGAGCAGGACGCCATCCCGGAGAAAAGCGTCAATTACGAAGCCGGCCTGCGCTATAACGCCGCACCCTTCTTTTTCGAGGCGATCGGTTTCTTCTCCGATTATTCCAACGTGCTTGGCACCTGCACCAACTCGGTTGGCTGCACCGTGGGCGACATTGGCGACCAGTTCAACGGCGGGGCGGTGAACGCCATGGGCGTGGAGCTGTCGGGCGGCACCGATATTGCCTTAGGCGATGGCCTGAGCCTGCCCTTGCGCTTCAACTACACCTTCACCGACGCCAGCTTCCGCCAGGATTTCTCCAGCGCTTTCTTCGGCGACGTCCAGCGCGGCGACAAGATGCCATATATCCCCCGTCAGCAAGGCTATGTCTCGGCCGGCCTTGCGGCGGACAAATGGGACGTGGTGGTGTCGGCAAATTATGTCGGCAAGGTGAGGACCGAGGCCGGGCAGGGCGCCATCCCCGCCCTCGAGCGGGTCGACGCGCGCACCGTCTTCGACCTTGCCGCCGGTTATGACATCGCGCGTGGGGTGCGCCTGTTTTTCAGCATCGAGAACCTTTTTGACAAGACCTATGCGGTGGCCCGCCGGCCCTATGGCCTGCGGCCCGGCAAGCCGCAGAGCTTCATCGGCGGCATCGGCATCAGCTTTTAGACAATAAATAAGGCCTTCTCACCGACAGGCGATAAGTTGGGCCAGAAGAGAAGCGCGGCTGGGGTCCTCCCCCTCGGCCGCGCTTTCTTGCGATAAGCCGAGGCAAGGAGGCGCCGGATGGTTTCCCTTTTGCCGTAAAGCAGTGTAGACGAGGGGCATATTTTGGGGAAAAGGGGAAAGCGATGTTCAAGAAACTGCTCCTGTCCAGCGTTGTCGGCCTTGCCTTCCTGGCAGTTCCCGCCCATGCCGATGACACCCGTACGCCGGCGCCGGCCGCCGCCTTGGGCGACTTTGGCGTCGATGTGACGGCGATGGACAAGGCGGTGCGGCCGGGCGATGACTTTTACCGCTATGTCAACGGCGCCTGGCTTGAGACATTCGAAATTCCCGCTGACAAATCGAATTATGGCTCTTTCACCGCGCTCGCCGATTTGTCCGAAGAACGCATCCGCGCCATCATCGAGGCCGCCGCTGCCAATCCCGGCGCCAAGGCCAGCGAAAGCCAGAAGGTGGGCGACATGTTCGCCAGCTTCATGGACGAAGCGCGCGTCGACGCGCTGGGCCTTGACCCGATCCGCGCCGACCTCGACGCCATCGCCGCGCTGAAAAGCCATGATGAAGTCGCCGATATGCTGGCGCAAGCGGTCATTCATCATGGCGCCTCGCCCATCAACTTCTTCATCAATCAAGACGCCAAGCAGCCCGATCGCTATATCGCCTATTTCACGCAAAGCGGGCTCGGCCTTCCCGACCGCGACTATTATCTCGAGGACACCCCGCGCTTTAACGAGATCCGCGCGCACTATGCGCAATATATCACCGATATGCTGAGCCTTGCGGATATCGAGGGCGCCGCCGAGAAGGCGCAGGCAATCCTGGCCCTCGAGACCCGGCTTGCCGAGGTGTTCTGGAGCCGCACCGAAAGCCGCGACCGCGACAAGACCTATAACAAGATGAGCCAGGCCGAGCTCGTCGCGCAGAACCCTGGTTTTCCCTGGGCCCGCTACCTCAAGGCGATGAAGCTTGAGGGCGAAGCGGCGTTCATCGTTCGCCAGCCCAGCGCCATGCAAGGCAGCGCCGCGATTTTCGCCGAGACCCCGGTCGAGACCTGGCGCGCCTATCTTGCCTTCCACTTGCTGGACGCGACGGCGCCCTTGCTGGCGCAGCCCTTCGTTGACCGCGCTTTTGCCTTCAACGGCACTGTCCTTTCGGGCGTGCCGCAGAACCGCGAGCGCTGGAAGCGCGGCGTTGCCCTGGTGAACGAAGCGCTTGGCGAGGCGGTGGGCAAGATCTATGTCGAGAAATATTTCACGCCCAAGGCCAAGGCGGCGATGGACGAACTCGTCGCCAATCTCGTCAAGGCCTATGAAATGAGCATCAAGGACCTCGACTGGATGGGCGAGGAGACCAAGCGCCAAGCCTTGGATAAGCTCGCCAAATTCACCCCCAAGATCGGCTATCCCGACAAATGGCGGGATTATTCATCGCTTGCCATCGCCCGCGACGACCTGATGGGCAACGCCAAGCGCGCCGCCGCCTTCGAGACCTGGCGCAATATCGCCAAGCTGGGCCAGCCGGTCGACCGCGCCGAGTGGTTCATGACGCCGCAAACGGTCAACGCCTATTATAACCCATCGGCCAACGAGATCGTCTTTCCCGCCGCCATCCTGCAGCCGCCCTTCTTCGACCCCAACGCCGACCCGGCGGTCAATTATGGCGGCATCGGCGCCGTCATCGGCCATGAAATCGGCCATGGCTTTGATGACCAGGGGCGCAAGTCCGATGGCGACGGCATGCTGCGCGACTGGTGGACGGCGGATGACGCGACACGCTTCAAGGCCCGCGCCGACAAGCTGGTGGCGCAATATGACGCGTATTCGCCTTTGCAAGGGGAAAGCGTCAACGGGCGCCTGACCTTGGGCGAGAATATCGGCGACCTTGGCGGGCTTTCCATCGCTTATAAGGCCTACCGGTTATCGCTAGACGGCAAACAAGCGCCCATGATCGATGGCTATAGCGGCGACCAGCGTTTCTTCCTCGGTTGGGCCCAGGTGTGGCGCCGGCTCTATCGCGAGGCGGAGCTCAGCCGGCGCTTGAAAACCGACCCGCATGCCCCCTCGGAATATCGCGCCAACGGCATCGTGCGCAATATCGACGCCTGGTACGCCGCTTTCGCGGTTGGCAAGGACGACGCCCTGTATTTGGCGCCCGAGGAACGGGTGAAAATCTGGTAACCGCTGGCTTCAAGCCAGCAGAGCGTCGAAAACCGCCTCGAACATGGCCGGTGTCAAGCGCCCGGTGTTGGTGTTGTAGCGACTGCAATGATAGCTGTCGGCGAGCACCAACCCCGAGGGCAGGCGGTGCATGGCGCCATGGGCGAAAGGATGGCGCGCCGGCTTCTCCTCCATCGCCCTCAACACCGACTGATGGGCGATGGTGCCCAGCGCCAGAATCGCCTTCAGCCGCGCCAGCGCCGCGATGCGGGCTTTGAGGAAGGGGCGGCATTGGTGGATTTCCGCCGTCGTCGGCTTGTTCTCCGGCGGTACGCAGCGCACCGCGTTGGTGATCATGACGCCATGGAGACAAAGGCCGTCCTCGGGGCTTTGGCCATAGCTGCCGGTGCTAAGGCCATATTTGCCCAGCGTTCTATAAAGAAGGTCGCCGGCATAATCGCCGGTGAAGGGCCGCCCGGTGCGGTTGGCGCCGCGCAGGCCGGGGGCGAGGCCGACGATCAGCAGCCAGGCCTTAACGTCGCCAAAGCTTGCCACCGGCGCGTTGTGCCAACCGGGATAAGCGGCGCGGTTTTCCGCCCGGAAGGCGGCAAGCCGCGGGCAAAGGGCGCAAGCATGGGAAGGTTCGGCAAGAAGCATCGGCATGGCGCGGACACTAAGGCATCGTTGACGCTTGGCGCAACCGGTTCTATGGACGGGCGCATGATCCTCATCGCCTTGGGCGCCAACCTTCCCCATCCCGGGCTGGGGCCGCCGCCGGCCGCCTTCGCGGCGGCGCTGCGGCTTCTGGAAGAACGGGGCTTTATCAGCGCCGCCCGCTCCCGCCTCTACCACAACACGGCGATCGGGCCGGGAGACCAGCCCGACTATGTCAATGCCGCGGCCGCGCTTATGGGGGCCCATGACCCACCGCGCATCATGGCCGCCCTCATCGCCGTCGAGACGGCGTTGGGAAGGGTGCGCGCCGGGCGCTGGGGGCCGCGCACCCTCGATCTCGATCTTATTGCCGTCGGGCCTCAGGTGCTGCCGTCGCGGCGGCGCTGGCGGGCGGTTGCCAAAAGCCCCGAGGCCGATCCGCGGCCCCGCCTCGTCCTGCCACATCCCCGGGCGCACCAGCGCGCCTTCGTGCTGGCGCCCCTCCTTGATGTCGCGCCCCGCTGGCGCCATCCCGTCCTTGGCGGGACGCCGGAGCAATGGCTGGCGCGTTTAGGTCGGGAAGCCAAGGCGTTCACCGTCGCGCCCTGGCCATGAAGCCGGCCAATACGGGCTTTACAGGGGACGCGCCAGCGCCTATAAGCGCGCCCTTGGACTTTGCCCCGCTTTGCCGTGGGCGCAGTGCGACATGAGGATGAACGATGGCCCGCGTCACCGTCGAGGATTGCGTCGAAAAGGTTCCCAACCGCTTTGATCTGGTGCTGATGGCGGCCAGCCGCGCCCGGCAGATTTCCTCCGGCGCGGAAATCAAGGTGGAACGCGACAACGACAAGAACCCGGTGGTCGCCTTGCGGGAAATCGCCGACGAGGCCTTGACCCCGGCCGAGCTGGAGGAAGGCATCATCAGCTCGATGCAGCGCCATGTCGAGGTCGACGAGCCGGTGGAGGAGGAAGGGCCCTTGTCCATGCCGGCGCCGGTCCCCATCTCCGCTGCCTCGCGGATGGCGGCCGACGACAGCGACGAGGACGAGTGAGCGCGCCGGGCGGCGCGCGGCAAGCGGATGGTTCCATCCATTTGCGGCAAGCGGGCCATGCGACGGTCTTGCCGCACGGGATTTGCTCGACGCCCTTGCAACAGACAACCCGGCGGGTCCACACGCCGGGTTTTTTCGTATAATGATGGCGTGAAGCATCGGGATGGAGCCTCAGTGCCGTGTTGCGGCAGTTTGAACTCGTGGAGAAGGTCAAGGCCTATGACCCCAACGCCGACGAGGCGCTGCTCAACCGCGCTTATGTCTTCACCATGAAGGCCCATGGCGGCCAGGTGCGCCATTCCGGCGACCCTTATTTTTCCCACCCCATCGAGGTCGCCGGCATCCTCACCGACCTCAAGCTCGACACCGACACCATCGCCACTGGCATTCTGCATGACACCATCGAGGACACGGTGGCGACGCGCGAACAGCTCGAGGCGTTGTTTGGCCACAACATCGCCCGCATGGTGGACGGCGTCACCAAATTGTCGCGCATCGAAATGCCGGCGGAAAAAACCCGCCAGGTGGAAAGCTTTCGCAAGTTTCTCCTTGCGTTGTCCGAGGATATCCGCGTCCTCCTCGTCAAGCTTGCCGACCGGCTGCACAACATGCGCACCCTGTCGCACGTCCCCTCGGAGGAAAAGCGGCGGCGCATCGCCATCGAGACGATGGAGATCTACGCCCCCCTCGCCGAGCGGATCGGCATGTATGAAATGAAGGACGAGCTGGCCTCGCTCGCCTTTCGTCACATCAATCCCGAGGCCGAGGCCTCCATCGTGCGCCGGCTGGACATGCTGCGCGCCGAAGCCGGCGACCTTGTCGGCAAGGTGGTCGGCGCCTTGACCGAGACGCTCAAAAAGGCCGGCATCAAGGCGCAGGTCTCGGGCCGCGAGAAACGGCCCTACTCCATCTGGCGCAAGATGGAGGAAAAGCACATCCCCTTCGAGCAGCTTTCCGACGTGGTGGCCTTCCGCGTGCTGGTCGCGGACGTCCCTGCCTGCTACCAGGCGCTGGGCATCGTCCATGGCACCTGGCCGAGCGTGCCGGGCCGCTTCAAGGACTATATCTCGACCCCCAAGCCCAACGGTTATCGCTCCCTTCACACCACCGTCATCGGGCCGGAGAGCCGCCGCATCGAAATCCAGATCCGCACCCCCGAGCTGCACGACGTCGCCGAGCTGGGAGTGGCCGCCCACTGGCGCTACAAGCAAGGTGTGGCCGTCATCGACGGCAGCCGGTACCCTTGGGTGCGCGATCTTCTGGAAATCATCCGCAACACGGCGACGCCCGAGGAATTCCTGGAGAACACCCGCCTCGCCATGTTCCAGGACCAGGTGTTCTGCTTTACCCCCAAGGGCGACCTCATCACCCTGCCGCGCGGCGCCACCGCCATCGATTTCGCCTATGCCGTGCACACCGAGGTGGGCGACAGCTGCGTCGGCGCCAAGGTCAATGGCCGGGTGGTGCCGCTGCGCACCGAGCTGAACAATGGCGACCAGGTGGAAATCTTGCGCTCCGCGGCGCAAAAGCCTTCCCCCACCTGGGAGCGCTTCGCCACCACCGCCAAGGCGCGCTCGGCGATCCGCCGCTCATTGCGCCAGCGCGAACGGGCCGATTATATCGATTTGGGCCGCAAGCTCCTCGAGCACGCCATCGCCGATGCGGAGGTGAAACTGTCGGCGCGCTCGCTCGCCGATGCGCTTGTTCCGCTCAAATTCGCCAGCATGGACGACCTTTACGAAGCGCTGGGCCGCGGCGATATGAGCGAAGCCCAGGTGATGGCGACGGTCTTTCCCAAGCGCGCTCCTGGCCGCAAGGGGGAAGGCGCCTGGGCGCGCTTCACCAGCCGCATGCGGCGCAAGCCCCAGCCGCCGGCCAGCCTGCCCATCAAGGGCCTTGCCGACGGGGCGGCGGTGCGCCTTGCCGAATGCTGCCACCCCTTGCCCGGCGACCGGATCGTTGGTATCCGCATGGCCGGGCTCGGCGTCGTTGTCCACACCATCGATTGCGAGGCCTTGGAAGCCTTCGCCGAGACGCCGGAAAAGTGGCTCGACGTTGCCTGGGAAGCGGACGAGCTTGACCATGAGTATATGGGGCAATTGAAGCTCATCCTGCATCACGAGCCCGGCGCCCTGGCGACCGTCGCGCAGATCGTCGCCGCGGGAGAAGGCAATATCGTCAACTTGAAATTCGTCGAACGCGACATGAAATTCTTCACCATGATGCTCGATGTCGGAGTTGCCGACCTCAAGCATCTGACCAATATCATCACCGCCCTGCGCGCGGCTCAAGTGGTTTCCTCGGTTGAACGGGTGCGTGGCTGAACGAAAGTCGGGACCCATGAACCAGAAGCAAGTTCTTGCGGAGTTTCGCGCCGCCGGCGCCCTCTTGGACGGGCATTTCATCCTTTCCTCCGGGCGGCATAGCGCCGCCTATCTGCAATGCGCCCTGGTGCTGGCCGACCCGGTGCGGGCGGCGCGGCTGTGCGCTGCCTTGGCGGATAAGGTCCGCGCCGCCTCCCTTGCCGGCATCGACCTCGTGGTTTCCCCCGCCATGGGCGGGGTGGTGGTGGGCTATGAAATGGGCCGCCAGCTTGGCGTTCATGCGATTTTTACCGAACGGGTGGATGGTGTATTTGCCTTCCGGCGCGGCTTCAAGGTGCCGCAGGGCGCCCAGGTGTTGATGGTGGAAGACGTGGTGACGACCGGCTTATCCTCGCGCGAATGCATCGCTGCCATTCACGCCGCCGGCGGCGCCGTCACCGCCGCCGCCTGCCTCATCGACCGCTCGGGCGGCGCTGCGGACGTCGGCGTTCCCCTCATCGCCCTTGCCAGCTTGTCGGTGCCCAGCTATGCCGCGGACCAAATTCCGCCGGAATTGGCGTCTATTCCTGCGGTGAAGCCAGGCAGTCGGACCATGCCGGCGAAAGGAGCCTCGATATAATGCTGTTCCGCAGCCGTCAGAAAAAAAGTTTGTGGCGCTTCCTGCGCGGCTGGCTGTGGCCGCGCAAGGGGCTGGAACGGCCCTGGATTTATTTGCGCCACCGCATCATCCGGCTGCCGGACACCCCGCACCGCATCGCCGCTGGGGTGGCGTCAGGGGTGGCGGCGTCCTTGACCCCGTTCATCGGTCTTCACTTCATCATGGCCGGGCTCATCGCCTGGCTGGTGCGCGGCAATATCATCGCCTCGGCGATCGGCACCGCTGTCGGCAATCCCTGGACCTTTCCCTTCATCTGGCTTGGCACCTACAAGCTGGGCGTCCTGTTCCTCGGCATGCGGGCGCGCCCCGACCCCTTCATCGGTTTTTCCTGGGACATGCTGTGGCATCAGCCGATGGCGCTGTTCGGGCCGGTGATGGGGCCGATGACCCTTGGCGCCCTTCCCCTTGCCTTTGTTTCCTGGTGGCTGACATACTGGCTGCTGAAGCGCGGGATCGCGTTCTACCGTGCCCGGCGCGGCGAGCGCCGGATGCGCCGTCAGGGGGGTGGGGCGGCGACCCCGGCTTGAGCCCCCGGCGCGCAGCCCATGCCTGCGCTGCCGCAAGGGAGGAGGACAAGGCCATGCCCCAGCGACATCTGCGCCTCGGCGTCAACATCGACCATGTGGCCACCATCCGCAATGCCCGGGGCGGCCTTCACCCCGATCCGGTGCGCGCGGCGCGGCTTGCCGCCCAAGCGGGGGCCGATGGCATCACCGCCCATCTGCGCGAGGACAGGCGTCATATTTCCGACCATGATATCGCCCGCCTGGCGCGCGAGATCGACCTGCCCCTTAATCTTGAAATGGCGGCGACCGAGGAAATGCTCGCCATCGCCGTGCGCCATGGGCCCCATGCCGCCTGCATCGTTCCCGAAAAACGCCAGGAATTGACCACCGAAGGCGGGCTTGACGCGGTGGACAAGCATGATCAATTGAAACCCTTCGTCGCGGCCTTGGCGGCGCGGCGCATCCGCGTCAGCCTCTTCATCGACCCGGATCGCGCCCAGATCGATGCCGCCCGGGCGCTTGGCGCCCCGGTGGTCGAGCTTCATACAGGCGCTTATTGCGAAGCCCAGGGGGAGCGTCGTCACGATGAATTGGCGCGCCTGCGCGATGCCGCCGGCTACGGCGCCCGCTTAGGGTTGGAAATCCACGCCGGCCACGGTCTCGGCTTCGAGACGGTGGGGGCGGTGGCGGCGATCCCCGAGATCGTCGAGCTCAACATCGGCCATTTCCTGGTCGGCGAGGCGCTTTTCACCGGCTTTGCCGAGGCCATTCGCCAGATGCGCGCCCATATGGACGCCGGCAGGGCGGAAAAAGCCAGCCAGCGGGCGTAAAGGAGGCGGTGTTGTGCGGATTCTGGGCCTGGGCAACGACATGATCGACATCACCCGCATCGAGCGCTCGCTGGCGCGTTATGGCGAGCGCTTCATCCACCGCATCTTCACCGAGGCGGAAATCGCCAAGTCGGAGCGCCGCGCCGCCCGCGCGGCAAGCTACGCCAAGCGCTTCGCCGCCAAGGAAGCCTGCGCCAAGGCGTTGGGGACGGGCTTGAGGCGCGGCGTCTACTGGCGCGACATGGGGGTGGTCAACCTTGCCTCCGGCAAGCCCACCATGGCCTTGCGCGGCGGCGCCGCGGCGCGACTGGCGGAAATGACCCCCGCCGGCTGGCGCGCGCAGATCGATCTGACGATCACCGACGACCACCCCTGGGCCCAGGCCATCGTCATCATCAGCGCCATCCCGCCGGAGATGGCGCCAACGCCTTGATCAACCGCCTTCATTGACAATCAGGGGCCAAACATGCGATTCCCCCCGGCCCTGAGAGCCGGTTCAAATAGGCTCCAAGACAAGCGGCACGGACCTTCACATGAACGATGCGCAAAAAGACAAGGTGGCGGAAGCGAAACAAACCGCCGCCAAGGCCCCGCCGCCTGTCAAGGCGCGCGAAGGCGTGGGCGAATTCATCCGCACCCTCATCTACGCCCTGCTCATCGCCGTCGCCATCCGCAGCTTCACCTTCCAGCCCTTCAACATCCCTTCGGGCTCGATGATTCCGACCCTTTACATCGGCGATTATCTGTTCGTCTCGAAATACGCCTATGGCTTCAGCCGCTATTCCTTCCCCTTCGGCCCGCCTTTGTTCAAGGGCCGCGTGTGGAAAAGCGCGCCAGAGCGCGGCGACATCGCGGTGTTCAAATGGCCCTATGACAATTCCACGGACTATATCAAGCGGGTCATCGGCCTGCCGGGGGACCGCATTCAGATGCGTGGCGGCAGGCTCTATCTCAACGGGGTCGCGGTGGCGCGTGCGCAAGTCGCCGATTTCGTCACCCCCATTACCCCCAATATGCCGTGCAAGGGAGCGCCAACGGCGCTTGCCGACGGGACGCCGGCCTGCCGCTATGCGCAATACCGCGAGACCTTGCCCAACGGGCGCAGCTATATGACGCTGAGCTATTGGGACAATGGCGAGAACGACAATACCGGGGTGTTCCAAGTGCCGGCGGGCCATTATTTCATGATGGGCGATAATCGGGACGATTCCAGCGACAGCCGAGTGCCGGTTTTTTCCCGCAATCGCGCCGGCGATCTTATGTTCACCCGCGGCGTCGGCTTCGTGCCCGAGGCCAATCTCGTTGGCCGGGCGGAAGTCATCTTTTTCTCCACCGATGGCACGGCGCGGCTGTGGACCCCGTGGCGCTGGGTGGCGGCCATGCGCTTTGAGCGCTTCTTCAATTCCCTGCGGCAGAGCGATGAGCGATCTTGACCAACTCGTTGATTGGGCGGCGCGGGCGACCGGGCACCGCATGGCGGACGCCGCCTTGCTTGCCGAGGCCTTGACCCACCCCAGCATCGACAAGCAGCGCAGCTACGAGCGGCTCGAATTCCTGGGCGACCGGGTGCTTGGCCTCGTCATCGCCCAATGGCTGTTCGAGGCTTATCCGGACGAGCCCGAAGGCCGGCTGGCGACCCGGCTCGCCGCCCTGGTGCGGCGCGAAAGCCTGGCCGCGGTTGCCCGCGCCATCGACCTTGGGGGGCATCTCATCCTTGCCCCCAGCGCCCGCGGCGAAGGCGCTGGCGAAAAGGCGAGCGTCCTTGCCGACAGTTGCGAGGCCCTGATCGGCGCGCTTTACCGCGATGGCGGCATGGCGGCGGCGCGCGGCTTTATCCAGGCCGCTTGGGATCCCCTGATGGCGGCGGGCCCGGGCGCCCGCAAGGACGCCAAGACCCGGCTCCAGGAATGGGCGCAAGGACGTGGCTTGGCCTTGCCTGTCTATCGCGAGGTGGCGCGCGCCGGCCCCGACCATGCGCCGGAATTCACCATCGGCGTTGCCGTTGAAGGCTTGGGCGAGACCAGCGCCACCGGGCGCTCCAAGCGCGAGGCGGAACAAAAGGCGGCCAAGCTGATGCTGCACCAGGTGGCTTCCCTTGACGGGTAGCCCGCCCGCCGCCACCGCTGGGCAGCGGTGCGCGATCATCGCCGTCGTTGGCGCTCCCAATGCCGGCAAGTCGACGCTGGTCAACGCCCTCGTCGGGGCCAAGGTCGCCATCGTCAGCCACAAGGTGCAAACCACCCGCGCGCGGCTGATGGGCGTCGCCATGGCCGAGGAGGCGCAGCTCATCCTCATCGACACCCCGGGCATTTTCAGCCCGCGCCGCCGCCTTGAGCGGGCGATGGTGGCGGCGGCTTGGGCGGGCGCGGCCGAGGCCGACATGGTGCTCTTCCTCGTCGACGCCAAGCGCGGCCTTGACGGCGACGCTGAGCGCATTCTCGATGGCCTTGCCGGGGCGCGCCAGCCGGTGCTTCTCGTCCTCAACAAGGTGGATCTGCTCGGCGACAAGAAAGCCCTCCTCAGCCTTGCCCGGCACTTGCACGAGCGCCACGCCTTTGCCGAGACCTTCATGGTATCGGCGCGCGACGGCGATGGCGTCGCCACCCTCAAGCGGCATTTGGCCGCCCATGCCCCGGATGGCCCCTGGCTGTTTCCCGAGGACCAGCTTTGCAACCTGACGGCGCGCATGATGGCGGCGGAAATCACCCGCGAGCAGGTCTATGGGCAGCTTCATCAGGAACTTCCCTACGCCATCACCGTCGAGACCGAGGCCTGGGAGGCGCGGCCCGACGGCTCGGCGCGCCTTGCGCAGGTGATTTTCGTCGAGCGCGAAAGCCAGAAGGGCATCGTCATCGGCAAGGGCGGGGCGCGGCTCAAGGCCATCGGCGTCGCCGCCCGGGCGGCGATGGAGGAAGCCTTCGGCCACCGCGTGCACCTTGCCCTGTTCGTCAAGGTAGACCCCCATTGGGCGGAAAGCCGGGCGCGCTATCAAGCGATGGGCCTGGACTGGGTGGATTAAGCGGCAATGCACGGCTGGCGCGACGAGGCCATCATTCTCACCGTCGCCAAGCACGGCGAGAACGGCGCCGTGGCGCGGCTGTTAAGCCATGACCATGGCCTTTACGGCGGCTATGTGCGGGGCGGCGCGAGCCGCCGCCGCCGCGGCGACCTGCAGCCAGGCAATGGTGTCGTCGCCGGCTGGCAGGCCCGCACCCTCGAGCAATTGGGCCATTTCGAACTGGAGGTGAAGGCCCCCCGGGCCGCCCTCGCCATGACCGACGCCGATCGCCTTGCCGGTCTTGCCGCCCTGGTGGCGATCACCGCCACGGCGCTCCCCGAGCGCATCGCTTATCCGCGCGTCCAAGCCGGCCTTGCCGCGGCGCTCGATCTCGTCATCGCCCCCGAGGTCGCGATGGCGGCCTGGACGGCGGGCATCGTGCGCTATGAGCTGGGCCTGCTTGCCGAGCTTGGCTTTGGCCTGAGGCTAGAGAAGTGCGCCGCCACCGGCGCGGGCGAGGACCTTGTCTATGTCTCGCCCAAAAGCGGCCAGGCGGTGAGCCGGACGGCGGGGGCGCCTTATGCCGATCGGCTGCTCACCCTCCCCGGCTTTTTAGGCCCTGCGGCAGGCAGCGCGCCCGCCGGGCGCGACGCGCTTCTCGCCGGGCTTGCCTTGACCGGGCATTTCCTTGCCGCCCATATCCTTCACCCCAAGGCCGCCGCCTTTCCCAAGGCGCGGCTGCGCTTCATCGACCGGCTGCGCCGGCAGGGGGGCGTAATTTAGGGTGGACCCGCGCCTCGCGCTGGCGCATATGCTGTGCTCGAATCCCAACGAAATCCTCGATATCGTGAGAGTATGACCCTGCGCGCCAAGCCCAAGACCGAAACCATCATCGACGTTCCGTTCACCAAGAGCTTGTCGGAGCGCTATCTCGCCTATGCCTTGTCCACCATCATGGCGCGCTCGCTGCCCGACGTGCGCGACGGCTTGAAGCCGGTGCACCGGCGGCTGCTTTACGCCATGCGGCTGTTGAAGCTCGATCCCAGCGCCGGGTTCAAGAAATGCGCCCGGGTGGTGGGCGATGTCATCGGTAAATACCACCCCCATGGCGATCAGGCGGTCTACGACGCCCTGGTGCGCCTGGCCCAGGACTTCTCGGTGCGCTATCCCCTGATCGACGGCCAAGGAAACTTCGGCAATGTCGATGGCGATAACGCCGCCGCCATGCGCTATACCGAGGCGCGCCTCAGCGCCTTTGCCCATATCCTCATGGAAGGGCTCGACGAGGACGCGGTCGATTTCCGCCCCACCTATGACGGCGAGGACGCCGAGCCGGTGGTGCTCCCCGGAGCCTTTCCCAACCTTCTCGCCAATGGCGCCTCGGGCATCGCCGTCGGCATGGCGACCTCGATCCCGCCGCATAATCTGGCCGAGCTGGTGGATGGGCTGGTGCTGCTTCTGGAAACGCCGGAGGCGGATCACGATCAGCTCATGCAGCGCATTCCGGGGCCGGACTTTCCTACCGGCGGGATCATCGTCGAAGACCGGGCGAGCCTTTCCGAGGCTTATCGCAGCGGCCGCGGCGCGGTTCGGTTGCGGGCCCGCTGGAGGCGCGAGGACACCGGCCGCGGCACCTATCAGGTGGTGGTGACGCAAATCCCCTACCAGGTGCAAAAGGCGCGGCTGATCGAGAAAATCGCCGAGCTCATCAACGACAAGAAGCTTCCCATCCTCGCCGATGTGCGCGACGAGAGCAGCGAGGATATCCGCATCGTCCTCGAGCCGCGGTCGAAGAATGTCGATGCCGAGGTCTTGATGGAAAGCCTGTTTCGCATGACCGATCTGGAAGTGCGCTTTTCCATCAACCTCAACATGCTGGACAAGACCCGCACGCCGCGGGTGATGCCGCTTAAGGAAGCCCTTACCGCCTTTCTCGACCACCAAAGGGAAGTGCTGTTGCGCCGGGCGCGGCATCGCCTTGACAAGATCGAGCATCGCCTCGAAGTGCTGGGCGGCTATCTCGTCGCCTATCTCAATCTTGACGAGGTCATCCGCATCGTGCGCGAGGAGGATGAGCCCAAGGCCGCCCTCATCGCCGCCTTCACGCTGAGCGAGACGCAAGCGGAGGCCATCCTCAACATGCGCTTGCGCGCCTTGCGCAAGCTCGAGGAAATGGAAATCCGCCGCGAGGACAAATCCTTAAGGGCGGAGCGTTCGCGCCTAAAAGCGCTCTGCCGGGACGAAGCGGCCCAGAGCAGCCATATCGCCGAGCAGCTCAAGGCGCTGAAGGCGCGGTTTGGCGCGGCGAGCGCCGTTGGGCGCCGGCGCACCGGCTTTGCCGCCGTGCCGGCAGTTCAAGCCCTTACCCCGGACGCCATGGTGGAGCGCGAGCCGCTCACCGTCGTCCTTTCGGCCAAGGGGTGGATTCGCGGCCTTAAGGGCCATCTTGCCGCCGACGCCGCAGAGCTCAAATACAAGGAAGGCGACGGGCCCGGCTTCGTCCTTCCCGCCTATACCACCGACAAGCTGTTGCTTTTTGCCTCCGACGGGCGTTTCTACACTCTTGGCGCCGACAAGCTGCCTGGCGGGCGCGGCCATGGCGAGCCCTTGCGCTTGATGATTGAAATGGCGCCGGGGGTCGGGGTCGTCGCGCTCCTTGCCGCCCAGCCCGATGACAAGCTGCTGCTCGCTTCAAGCGAGGGGCGCGGCTTCATCGTCGAGGCGGGGAAGGTGATGGCCGCCACCCGCAACGGCAAGCAGGTGATGACCCTTGCCGGCGCGGCGCGCGCCCTCAAGGCGCTGCCGATTGCCGGCGACCATGTGGCGAGCATCGGGGTCAACCGCAAGCTCCTGGTTTTTCCCATTGGGGAAGTGCCGGAAATGGCGCGCGGGCGCGGGGTTATCCTGCAAAAATTCAAGGATGGCGGACTGGCCGACATCACCATCTTGACGCTGGCGCAAGGCTTGAGCTGGCCGATGGGCGGCGACAGCGGCCGCACCCGGACGCAAGGCGACCTGACGCCGTGGCTGGGCAAGCGGGCCCAGGCCGGGCGCCTGCCGCCCACCGGCTTTCCCCGCTCCAACACATTTTCCGGTTAGGGCGCGACGGCGGTCGGCGGGTCCTGGGCGGCAAAGCCGTGGACCGCGGCGGTCACCCGCTGGCCGCTCTCCATGCCGCCCAGGGTCCAGAAATGGTCGTGCGCTTCGACAAGGCCCCGGTGATCCATGGTGGCGGCCGGCTTGTCGGCAAGACGCAGCCAGGCGCCATGGCGGATATCGAAGGCAAGGACACGGGCCGATGGCGCGGCTGGCGTCCCGTCATAGCCGATGCCGTCATAGTTATAGGGGGTTTCGCTGCCGCCGGCGAAAATCACTTGCTGGCGATGGGCGCTCGCTTTTGCCGCCGCGCGGTACAGCGGCGCGCCGGGATGGGGCTCTATGGCTTGCCAACGGATATGGCGGGGGTCTTGCGGGTCGATTTCGCCAATCCAGGCCTCGCTCACCATGGCAA
Source organism: Pseudomonadota bacterium (assembly GCA_049324415.1). Classification (GTDB taxonomy): domain Bacteria; phylum Pseudomonadota; class Alphaproteobacteria; order Sphingomonadales; family CAKZYD01; genus JBMOOS01. Next base: position 10,263 of record JBMOOS010000017.1, on the reverse strand, counting down.
AGCGGCGCGCCTCTTGCTCTCCCTCGGCCTTGCCAAGAGCAACGCCATCGGCGCTTACCAGCCAATTCTCGACGATGCCGCCGGCATGGCCGAAGACCGGCGTTCCCGGATAATCGGTGGCGGCGAACCAGCGGTCTTCACTGGCGTCATAGACCTGAACGAGCGCCACATTGTCCGTGTCGTGCCAGCCGGAGACGAGATAGACATAGCGGTCGGCATAGACCGCGGCGAGGCTGTCATCGACCGGGGTCGGCATCGGCGCGCGGCGGCTGTAGCGCGTCGTTTTGGGATCGAAGGCGAGCACCTCGGGCATCGAAGTCTCGCGGCCGTCGGCGGCGATGCCGTAGCCGCCGAAAATAAGGATGGTCTCGCCCACCGTGACGGCGGTGGCGGCCAGCCGGCCTTGCGGCACCGGCACCGCGGCGATGGCCTGGCAGCGGCGCGCGGCAAGCACGCATGCAAAAGCCGCCCTGGTGATGTCGGCGGGGGTCTTGCCGGGGCCAAGCCCCATGAAGGAATAGGCGGTCGGTCCCTGGGGTCCCAACGCCAGAGTGACCGCGTTGTTGCTGACGGCCATGGGGAGGGCGAAGTCCTGGACCTGGCCCACCTCCTCGCCGCACCCGGCCAAGGCGAGAAAGGCGATGGCGATGCCAAGCCGTCTTTTCATCGCGGGTCCTTATTCCGTCTTGCCGCTGGCGAGGGCCTCGCGCTTCATCTCCAGCATGAGCCAGGCCTCCTCCTTTTCTACGAGGCGGGCGCGGGCGCTGGCAAGCGCTTCGCTCAATGCGTGGAAGGCGCGTTCATCGCGGCGGTAAAGGTCGGCGTCGGCGAGCGCCGCTTCAAGCCGGGCGACTTCCCCCTGCCAATGGGCGATGTCTTGCGGCAGCGCGGCAAGGGCGCGCGCTTCCCGGTAGGAAAGCTTGGTGGCGGCGTTGCCTGTCCGGGCTGGGGCTTCGCGCCGGGGCTTGCCGGACGGCGCCCGCCCGCTTTGCGGGATATCGCGCCAGCCGCCGGTCTCGCGCTCCCAGTCGGTAAAGCCGCCGGCATGCTCGGACCAGCCGCCGGCGCCGTCGAGAGCGATGACCGAAGTAAGGATGCGGTCGAGAAAGTCCCGGTCATGGCTGATCATGATGAGGGTGCCGTCATAGGCCGCCAGAAGGTCCTCCAGAAGGTCGAGGGTCTCCATGTCGAGGTCGTTGGTGGGCTCGTCGAGCACGACGAGATTGGCGCTGCGGGCGAAGGTCTTGGCGAGCAACAACCGGCTGCGCTCGCCGCCCGATAGGTTGACGATCGGCGCCCTTGCCTGATCGGGGGTGAAGAGGAAATTTTTTAAATAGCCGGTCACATGCTGTTTGGCGCCATGGACCTCGATATAATCGCCGCCGCCGGTGAGAAAATCGCCGACGCTTTGCCCGTCCTCAAGGGCGTGGCGTTGCTGATCGATGATCGCGATGTCCAATTTGCTGCCGTGGCGCACCACCCCCGCATCGGGTGCAAGGGCGCCGGTCAGCAGGCGGACTAGGGTGGTCTTGCCGGCCCCGTTGGCGCCGATGATGCCGAGCCGGTCGCCGCGCAGGACGCGGCAGGAGAAATTCTCGATGATCGGCCGGCCGGCAAAGGCCTTGCTCACCCCTTCCGCCTCGATCACCAGCTTGCCGGAGGCTTGGCCGGCTTGCAGGACAAGGCCGATATTGCCTTGGCGGGCTATCTGCGCGCGTTTTTCGGCGCGCAGCGCGGCGAGCTTTTGCATCCGCCCCTGATTGCGCTTGCGCCGCGCGGTGACGCCATGGGTGAGCCAATGGAGCTCGGCGCGCAAATGCTGCGCGGCGCGGCTGCGCGCTTGTTCCTCGGCGGCGTATACCGTTTCCGACCAGCGGGCGAAATCGGCAAAGCCCTTGGGGTTGCGCCGCAGTTGCCCGCGCTCCAGCCATAATGTGCCATCGCTCGCCGTGGCCAGCAGGCGCCGGTCGTGGCTGATCACCACCAGCGCTCCGCGATAGCCGGCCAGCCGCGCCTCGAGCCAGGCGATGGCGGGAAGGTCGAGATGGTTGGTCGGTTCATCGAGGAGGAGCAGATCGGGCTCGGCGGCGAAGGCGCGGGTCAGCGCCAGGCGGCGGATGGCGCCGCCCGAAAGGGTGGCGGGCGACGCCCCTGGATCAAGCCCCACTTCGGCGGCGGCGGCGTGGGCGCGGTGGGCGGCCTGGGCGTCGCCGGCAAGCCCGGCAAGGATGGCGGCCTCGACGGTTTCAAAAGCGGAAAAGTCCGGCTGCTGCGGCAAATAGACGGTGGCCTGCCCGGGCGCGCACCAGCGTTGTCCCCGCTCCGGCTCACAAAGGCCGGCCATGATCTTGAGCAAGGTGGACTTGCCGCTGGCGTTGCGGCCCACCAGGCATAGCCGTTCGCGCCGCGCCACATGGAGGCTAAGGCCCTCGAACAGCCAGTGCGCGCCATAGCGCTGGGCGATGTCGGTGAGGGTTAAAATGGCGGTCATCAAACGGTCTCTTAGCCTTTCATGCGCGCTTGGCGAAGCGCAAAATGAAGCGCCCGCCGCGCATGAGGAGGACGCGGCGGGCGTCGGGAGGTTTTAGCAACGAAACACTGCGGCGGGCCTTGTGGACGCTCGCTCGCAATCGCACTTAACCCGGCAGCATGGAGAGTATAGGGCGAAGCGGGAATTGCGGCGAGGCCGCTGGCCGCGGAGCGGCCACGCTTCACCGCCAACCAAAGCGCCGCGCCCTCAATGGCTCATCAAGACCGGCAGGGGCGCCTTTTCGATGACCAGACGGGTTACCCCGCCGAGCATGAACTCGCGCCACCGGCTGTGCGAATAGGCGCCGAGAATGAGGAGGGACGCGCCAGTGCTGGCGGCGGCCTCGAGGATCGTCGCCCCGACCCCGCCGCCGCCGCTTGCCGCCTGCATCAGTTCCGGCTCGACCCCATGGCAACGCAGGCTGTGCGCCAAGGCGCCGCCGTCCGGCCGTTCGGCCTTGAGCTCGCCGACGGTCAAGACGATGACTGTCTTGGCGCGGGTGATGAAGGCCATGGCATCGGCCACCGCGCGCGCCGCCTCGGCGCTGCCGTTCCAAGCGATGAGCACCGATTCGGCGAAACGCTCGGGCAGGGCGCGGGGCGCCATCATGATCGCCCGCCCGGAGCGGGACAGCACGTCGTCAAGCAGGCTCGCCGTCATCGGGTCGACGTCGACCGCCGGCTGCGGCACCACGGTCAAGTCGGCGATCCGCGCCAGCCGTCCCACCGTGTCGCCGATGATGCCTTGACGCTCGAGCCATTCCGCGCTGGGGGCGGTGGCTTGCGGGTCGGCAGGCTTTAAGGGGATATCGTGGTGGGCGCAGATGCGATCGAAGATCTCGCGCGCGCGGGCCGAGCGTTTGTCCCCCTCGCGCTCGGCGCTGGAGACCAGTTCCTGGACGATGTCGGCGGTAAGGCCATCGGCGATGAAAGGCACCGCCGCCGCCGGGTCGGCGCGCACGTGAAGGCCGATGAGATGGCTGTTGAAGGCGCGCGCGACGCGCGCCGCCGCCTCGCCAGCGCTTTCGCTGTTTTCGCCGCCGGTCAGCGGCGTCAAGATGGTTCTGATCATGTCGCCCGCTCCTTATCTCTCCCATCAAAACCCCAGACGGGATTCCATGCCGGGTGAGCATAGCAAGTTCTTTGCCCGCCGCGCCATCGCTTGTTCATGGACGGTTCACGCTGTCCGGGCTATGGTGCGAAATCCAAACCTCTTGCCATCTGGAAAGGCGTCTTAAGGGCATGGTCCGTCTTTTAACGCTGCTGTTTGTCCTTGCCGTTCTGAGCCCGGCGGCCGAGGCGCGGGGGCAGTCGGACCAGGACGCGGCGCTCAGGGCCATGCAGTCGGGCGAGATCATGTCCTACGCCGAGATCCGCAAGCTTACAGAACAGGCGCTCGGCGGAACGGTGATCGGCCAGGATCCTCCGCGAAGAATGGGCAAGCGCTGGGTCTATTCCTTGCGCGTCATGCAATTCTCCGGCCAGCTCCTCGAGGTCGAGGTGGACGCCAAGACCGGCCGGGTATTGGACACCAGGGGGCGGCGCTGATGCGGGTTCTGGTGGTCGAGGACGAGCCCGAGCTGTTGCGCCAGCTCGCAAGCGCGCTCGCCGCCGCGGGTTATGCCGTCGACAAGGCGGACAATGGCGAGGACGGGCATTTTCTTGGCGACACCGAACACTATGACGCCGTCATCCTCGACCTTGGCCTTCCCGTCATCGATGGGGTGACGGTGCTGGAGCGCTGGCGGGCGGCGCAGCGCACGATGCCGGTCCTCCTCCTCACCGCCCGCGATAGCTGGTCGGACAAGGTGGCGGGGCTGGACGCCGGCGCCGACGACTATCTCGCCAAGCCGTTCAAAATGGAGGAATTGCTCGCCCGGCTGCGGGCGCTCATTCGCCGCTCCAAGGGGCACGCCACGGCGGAACTTATTTGCGGACCGGTGCTTGTGGACACCAAGACCAGCCGGGTCTTCGTCGATGGCGAAGCGGTGCGGCTGACGGCGCAGGAGTTCAAGCTGTTGTCCTACCTCATCCACCACAAAGGCGAGGTGGTGAGCCGCACGGAGTTGACCGAGCATATCTACGACCAGGATTTCGATCGCGATTCCAACACCATAGAAGTGTTCGTCAATCGCATCCGCAAGAAGCTGGGCAGTCCCATTATCCAGACGGTGCGCGGCCTTGGCTACCGACTTGAAGAACCAGGCCCCGACGCATAGACCGCGTTGGCGGGACGGAATTTTGAGCTGGCGCTCCTTGTCGGTGCGGCTCACCGCCGTGGCGGCGGTATGGATCGTCTTGCTGCTCGCGGTTGGCGGCGCCGTGGTGACGCGGATTTTCGAAAGCTATCTCATCGACAGTTTCGACAGCCGGCTCAGCCAGTTCATGGAAGCCATGATCGGCGCCAGCGAGATCACCGACGACGGCCAGGTGCGCTTTACCCGGCCGCTGGGCGACCAGCGTTTCTTCGAGCCTTATTCCGGTTGGTATTTCCAGGTCGACACTGCCGGCAAGCCGTCATTTCGGTCGCGCTCGCTATGGGACCAGACACTGAGCACCGACATGGCCGATCCCGCCTTCGATGGCCGTATCGAGCGGCGGCAAGGGCCGGACGGGCAAGGCTTGCGCGTGCTCGAGCGCGATGTCTATCTCCCCGACGCGCCGCCGGTTTTCCGCTATATGGTGGCGGGAGACGCCAGCGAAATCGACCGGCAGATGGCGGGCTTTCGCCGGCTGCTTGGCTGGTGGCTGGGGGGGCTTGGCGGCGGCCTCATCGCCGCCTTGCTCGTACAAGTGACCTTCGGCCTGCGCCCTCTGCGCGCCGTGCGCCGGGGCTTGGCGGCGATCCGCTCGGGCAAGGCGCAACGGCTCGATGGCCATTACGCGGCGGAAATCATGCCGCTGGTCGAGGAAATGAACGCGCTCATCGACCATAACGCCAGCGTGGTGGAGCGGGCGCGCACCCATGCCGGCAATCTTGCCCATGCGCTGAAGACGCCCCTGTCGGTTCTCATCAACGAAGCGCACCGCACCCGTGGCCAGCTTGCCGACACGGTGGAAAAGCAGACCGCCATCATGCGCCGCCACATCGATCATGAACTCGCCCGCGCCCGCGCCGCCGGGCGCAGCCAGGTGATCGGCGCGCGCACGCCGGCTTTCCCCGTGGCGCTGGCGCTGCGCCGGGCGTTGGAGCGCATCCACTCCGACCGGGAGCTGGCCATCGACATCGAAGGCGATGACGTCGCCGCCTTTCGCGGCGCTCGCCAGGACCTTGAGGAGATGCTCGGCAATCTCATGGACAACGCCGCCAAATGGGCCAGGAGCCAGGTGCGGGTGACGGTTGAGCGGACCGCGCCGGGACGGGTGCCGGCGCGGCTCTATATCATTGTCGAGGATGACGGCCCCGGCATCCCGGCGGCCGACCGGGCGGCGGTGTTCAGCCGCGGCAACCGCCGCGATGAAAGCGTGCCTGGCTCCGGCCTTGGTCTTGCCATCGTGCGCGATGTGGCGTCGATCTGCGAAGGCGCGGTGATGCTGGGCGATGCCGCTGATCTCGGCGGGCTGAAAGTCACCCTCGACCTTCCCTTGGCGGATGAACCTTAAGGCGCTTTCTCGTTCATCGTCGGTTCAGGCGCTTGCCCTTAAAACCCTATGAACACAGGCAAGCACCACCGGTGGAGACGAAACAATGGCGGGGCGCGTGAAATCAATGAAAGGCATTGCTCTGGCGAGCGTGATGGGCTTGTCTCTCACCGCCTGCGCCGAGGGGCAGTGGAACAAGGAAACCGCCGGCACCTTGCTCGGCGCTGCCTTTGGCGGCTGGGTCGGCTCGAAGATCGACCATAAGGGCTCAGGGGGGGCGGTGGCCATCGCCGCCGGCACCGCGGCGGGCGCCCTTATCGGCAATTCCATCGGCCGCTCGATGGACAAGGCCGACCGCGCCTATATGGAGCATACGCGCATGCAAGCGCTGGAGGCTGCGCCTTCCGGCACCACTTCGGAGTGGTATAACCCCGACAGCGGCAATCGCGGCACCATCACGCCGCAGCCCGCTTATCAAACGGCGCAAGGGCAGTATTGCCGCGAATATCAGCAGACGGTCACCATCGGCGGCAAGGCGGAGACGGGCTATGGCACCGCCTGCCGGCAGCCCGACGGGTCGTGGAAGATTGTGAACTGAGGTTTGTTTCCTCGCGTTTCGGGACGCAGGTCCCACAGCGAACTTCGCGTGGCGGGCGGCGGGTCATTGTTCACCAGAGCCGCGCCCCGGCCCCAAGCCCGCCACGCGAAGCCCCAGTGGTGCGCCCCCAACCAAAAAAAAAA
>JBMOOS010000017.1:0-3401 GCA_049324415.1 Pseudomonadota bacterium | reverse complement strand
CCGCCCCAAACGGATAAATCCATCCGTTTGGGGCGGACCACTAGTCATCGATTGAATCTCGTGTGGTCTTGGATTTGAAGTTCGTTTACGAACGGGCCCCCAAGAATGGAACGAACTTCAAATCCGCCACGCGAGCAGCGATAAGGCCAGCCAGCCGATGAGAAGGCCAGTACCGCCCGCCGGAGTGAGGAACGCCAGCGGCCCAAGGCTTCCCGGTCCGTTCAGGGAAAGCCAGTAAAGCGAGCCGCTGAACAGCGGCACGCCAAGGCTAAAGCCCAAGCCGGCAAGGCGCGCCAAGGGCCGCATGGCGGGGCTGATATGCGACCAGGCCAACGACAGGACGATCAAGGCCAGCGCGTGGCTTAAATGAAAAATCACCGCCAGCTCGAAAAGATATTCAGCGCCCGGCGTCATCCCGACGGGTGTCCGGTGGGCGATGAAGGCGGCGGCGGTCACCGCGAGAAGGCCGTAAAGAGCTCCGATGGGGAGCCAGATCTGGCCGTCCCGCAGGGCCATCAGAAGCGTCCCCCCAGCCGCAGCAACAATGCCGCGCCGCGGGCGCCGGCGACATGCCCGGCATCGAACTGGTAAAGACCGTTGGCTTCCACCATAAGACGCTCTCCCATCAGCCACCGATAGGCAAGCTCGATATCCAGCTCGCGCCCGCTGGGGCCAAGGGCCAGCGTGCGCGGGGTGAACAGAACCTGGGTGCGGCCCACCGTCTGCTCGACGGCAAGGGGGAGGAGAAGCGCGCCGCTTCCCGCTTCCACCCGCAAGGGTTGGCGCAGGGCAAGGCCCAGCCAATCGTTCTTGGCGATGACCGCCTGGCGGGCAAGGCTGGCGGAAAAGGCGCTGAGGCGAAGCCCGGTGAAATCGGTGACAAGACCGTCGGCGCCCGGGGTGATGCGACTGAGGGCGTAACTGGCCTGGGCGCTCAATGCCCAGCCGAGACCCAGGGGCAGGTTGCTGCTTATCCCCATGAAGGCGGTGGTCGCACCCTCGCCGAGGCTGAGGGCGCCGTTTCCCCGGCCGCCAAGCACCTGGCGGCTTTCCCACTGCGCGCCCAGCTCGAAGGCAAGGGCGGCGTGGCCAAGGCGCCGGTCGAGGCGGGCGGCGGCGGTGGTGGTGCGCGCCTGAGGCAGGGCCTCGGGACCAAACAGCCAGGGCGCGCTTTCCGTTTCCCGCGTCGCTGCTGCCGCTAGGCTAAGACGCATGGCCTTGTTCAACGGCAAGGCGATGGCAAGGCTGGTGTCGGCTTGGCCGAGGGCTAGGAAGGGGCTGCGCAGCATGTCGGGGGCGAGAAAGGCATGATAGGGCGCGCTTGTGTCGTCCATTTGTTCAGCCAAGCTCACACCCATAGCCAAGGCTGACATGGGCAGGGCCAAGCGCGCCATCGAAGCGCAGGCGGCTGGGGCGGGCGAGGTCGCGGTCTTCCGCCGCGCCGCCGATAAGCGGGCGCAAATTCGCCCGGCCGGCGAAACGGTCGGCGCCGCTTATCTTGAGGCCATAGGCGCCAAGGTCAAGGCGGCCTGAAAACCAGCCCGCGCGCGCGACCAGCCGGTCTTCAAGATAGGGCGTGGTCGGCAGGGCAGCGAGGCGGGCGCCAAGATCGATGCGGTAGGCCCGCTCCAAGGCGTCAAGCATGATGAGGTCGGAAAGCGCCCCGGTGCGCGTCAGCGCGTCCCCCATGGCGGGGGGCGTGCGCCCGCCGCTCAGCGCGACGGGAATGGCGCTCGTGCCGACGCTGCTTGCCGTTGGCACGGCGGTGGTGCCGCGCGGCGCGATGGCGGCGCCAAGGTCGATGAGGCCGCGGCCGTAAATGGCGTCGGTGCCCGGGGCGTCGTCGCTACTCGCCGTGTCGCGGGCGGTCGACAGCACCAGGTCCACAAGCTGGCCGGCGGTCAAGTTGGGGAAGAGATCGATCAGCAGCGCTAGGGCGCCGGCGACATGGGGGGCGGCGAAGGAGGTGCCCGAGGCAAGGGCGCTGCCGCCGCCAAGGTCGGTGGTGAACACGCTGACGCCGGGGGCGACAACAAAGACATTCTGGGCGACGCCGGCGCGGTGGCTGAAATCGGCGATCCGTTCGGTTTCGTCGGTCGCGCCAGCTATGATGACCAGGCCGTTCGCCGCCGGCTGCAACGCCACCTGCGCGAATGGCGTCGGGTTCGCTTGTTCCGCCGCCGTCGTTTCCTCGTCGGCATTGCCGGCGGCGATGACGATGATGACCCCCGCCCGGGTCGCCCGGTCGACGGCGTTGACAAAGCTGAAATTGCCGGCGCCGCCGCCCAGGCTCAGATTAATCACCCGCGCTCCGCCGGCGACTGCGATGTCGATGCCGTTGGCGATGTCGTTGTCGTTGAACTGGCAGCCTTCCTCGCTGTCGCAGGTGCTGGGGTCCTCGGCGCGCACAGCAAGGATTTGCGCTTCGAAGGCAACGCCGAAGCTTGCCGCGGCGTTGCGCCGGGCGGCGATGATGCCGGCGACCAGCGTGCCATGGCCGTCGGCGTCCTCCACCGTCAGGCGCGGGTCGAAGCTGTTGGCGCTGGCGGGGCTGATGGCGCCGATGAGGTCGGGGTGGTCACGGTCGATGCCGGTATCGATGACCCCGACGATGACCCCGGCGCCGCTGGCGCCTTTTTCATAGGCAGGAAGGGCGTTGATTTGCCCAAGGCCGTAATTGCGCCGGAACTCCGCGGTGTCGAAACTAGTGGGCGGCGGCGGGGGGGGAGGCGATGGCGGAGGAGCGGCCGGCGGTTGCAGAGCAGGGGGTGGCGCGCTGCCGCCGCCGCACGCGCCGAGCATGAGGGGGCCTAGGGCAAGGGCGAGGACAAGTCCATATGTCCTGACGCGGCGATCTGTCATGGCCGGCCTTTCCGTCGCGTCCGTGCCCCCGCACGGTTGGTTTATTTGGCACTATCGGCACCCAAACGTAAGGGATTTGCTAATGGATGGTCAAAGGCTGGTCCGAGCGTGCGGCTTAAGTGAGCGACCCGAGAGATAGGTGACGTTTTGTACCGGACACATGGGTAACACCTGCGCCATGCAATTGCATGGGGGAGGTGTGGATGCCGTGGAAGGAGTGTTCGGTCATGGAGGAACGTCTACGCTTTGTCGCCCGCCTTCTGGACGGAGAGCGGATGAGCGATGTGTGCCGGGAGTTCGGCATCTCGCGCAAGACCGGCTACAAGATCTACCACCGCTACAAGGATGAGGGCGTTTATGCGCTCACCGACCGCGCGCGCCGGCCGGTCAGATACGCCAACCAGTTGCCCGAGCCGGTCGTGCGGCTGATCGTACGGCTCAAGCGCGAGAAGCCGTACTGGGGCGCGCGCAAGATCCGGGAGCTGCTGGTGCGCCGGCTGGCGGGCGATGTGCGCGTACCGGCCAGGAGTACCGTCCAT
>JBMOOS010000016.1:0-77877 GCA_049324415.1 Pseudomonadota bacterium | reverse complement strand
TGTTGCGCCTCGACCTCGCCCGCCAGTATGACCAGCGGCATGGAAAGCGCGGCGCCAAGAAGCGCGCGGCGCAGCGCGACGACTTTACGGTTGGATGATTGTTGCAAAAACATTGTGCCCTCTCTGAACAGTTTTTGTCGTTGCGACGCCCTGTCGGGCGAAACCACGTAGGCGTTTGGCCACTTTTCGTGACTCTTTGATGAAGCGGATATTTTTTTGCAAAGGCCCCTGCGAATATTACAATTTTATTACGTTCCTGACCAGTTGGACAGGCCATAAAAAAGCGACACAGTTCAAGTCTAGAAAGCAACGACCGGCAACGCCGCTGATATCATTGGGCAATTCGCCCACGCCCAGCGCTGGCGCGGGCCCGGCTCCAGAAAAAAATCACCCGCGAATCGGAAATGGGGTTTTCGTCGCCAGGGCGCTCCTTGCAAGCCACAAACGGGCAAGGCGCGCGAGCGCGCCTATTTGGTGCCGAACAGGCGGTCTCCGGCGTCCCCGAGGCCAGGCAGGATATAGCCTTGGGCGTTAAGGCTGGCGTCGATCGCGGCGGTGAAGATGGGCACTTCGGGGTGGGCCTTATGAAGGGCCTTGATCCCTTCCGGCGCTGCCACCAGGCAAAGGAAACGAATGGTTCTTGCCCCGGCCTTCTTGATATGGGCAAGGGCGGCGACGGCGGAATTGCCGGTGGCGAGCATCGGGTCGACCACCAGGCAAACCCGTTCATTCAAGCTATGCGGCGCCTTGAAATAATAATCCACCGCCTTCAACGTGTCGTGGTCGCGGTAAAGGCCGATATGGCCGACTCGCGCCGAGGGCACAAGGTCGAGAAGCCCCTGCAACAGCCCGTCGCCCGCCCGCATGACGGAAAAAAAGCACAGCTTCTTGCCGGCAAGCTGCGGCGCGCGCATCGCCGCCATCGGGGTCTTGATATCCACCTCCTCCAGCGCCAGATCGCGCGTCACCTCGTAGCCGAGAAGCAGGCTGATCTCGCGCAACAGCGTGCGAAACTGCGCCGACGGCGTATCCTTGCGCCGCATCAAGGTCAGCTTGTGTTGCACCAAGGGGTGGTTGACGACGGTGACTGGCGCGGCGGTCATGGCGGGGTGGTTTTTCCAAATTTGAGTTATGGAAGGCTCTCTATTCAGCATCCCCTTCAATCTCAATCAAGCGCTAATCCCCCGATCAGCAGGATTGACGCCAGCAGGCATTCATGCTGCCTTGCCGTGATGGCTGCCACGCTATGTAAATCGAGGGAGATAAGGACGATGCCGCGTCGCCTGCATATGGGGTTGATGGCCATTCTCGCGCTTGTCTTGGCGGCCTGCGGCGAGGGCGGCGGCAAGAAGGATGCGGCGATCGCCCTTGCCTATGACTTGGGCGGCAAGTTCGACAAGTCCTTCAACGAGGCCGCCTATCGCGGCGCCGAAGCGTTCGCCAAGGAAACCGGGCTTGCTTTCGCCGAGTTCGAGCCCACCAACGAAGCGCAGGCCGAACAAGCCTTGCGCCGCTTCGCCCGCCGCGGCAGCGACCTCGTCATCGCCGTCGGCGTCAATTACGAGACGGCGGTGCGCAAGGTGGCGCAGGAGTTCCCGCAAGTCCGCTTCACCGTCATCGACGCCGCCGTCGATCTTCCCAATGTCCAGTCGGTTGTGTTCCGCGAGGAGGAGGGGTCCTATCTCGTCGGCGTCCTCGCTGCGATGAAAAGCCAAAGCGGCAAGATCGGCTTCGTCGGCGGCATGGATATCCCGCTCATCCGCAAATTCGCCGCCGGCTATGAAGCCGGCGCCCGTTCGGTGAACCCTAGCATCACCATCTTGCGCAACATGGTGGGCACCACGCCCAGCGCCTGGAACGACCCCATCCGCGGCGGCGAGCTGGCGCGCGGCCAATTCGCCCGCGGCGCCGACGTCATCTTCGCCGCCGCCGGGCCCAGCGGCCACGGCGTTCTGCAAGCCGCCAGGGACACCGGCAATTTCGCCATCGGCGTCGACAGCAACCAAAATCACATCCAGCCGGGCGCGGTCCTCACCTCGATGGTGAAGCGGGTCGATGTCGCCGTCCATAAAGCGATGCTGGACGTTGTCGCGGGCGTCTGGATGCCGGGGGTGGAAAGCCTGGGCCTCGCCGAGGAAGGGGTCGGCTATGCCATGGACGACGATAACGCCGGCCTGGTGACACCCCAGATGCAAGCCGCGGCAGAGGAGGCGCGGGACAAGATCATCGCTGGCGAGATCACGGTCCCCACGGTGTTGGAATAGGCTTTAAAAGCGCATCGGCTGCTTGTCCCTTGCAAAACGGTTTGGGAAGGCGTCTAATACTTGACCATATGGTCAGGATTTTCGGCTTCGGGGTGGTGATCGCCACGGGCGGAGAGGCCGCAGGGGAGGGGCAAGGATCATGTCGCACGCCGGTCAAGCCGCGCCGCCGACGCCATCGGCGATGCCGGGCGCGCCTCCGCCGGCGCTGGAGCTTCGGGATATCGACAAGCATTTTGGCGCGGTGCATGCCAACCGCGCGGTCTCGCTTGTCGTGAGGCGCGGCAGCATTCACGGCATCGTTGGCGAGAACGGCGCTGGCAAGTCCACCCTGATGCGCATCGTTTACGGCTTTTACCAGCCCGATGCCGGCCTTATCCACGTCGATGGCGCGCCGCGCCGCTTTCGCAATCCCCGGGAAGCGATGCAGGCGGGCATCGGCATGGTGCATCAGCATTTCATGCTGGTGGCGCCTTTCACGGTGTTGGAGAATGTCGTCCTGGGGCTGGGCGCGGGGGCACTGTTGCGGCCCGTCCTTGAGACCGCCCGCGCCCGCCTTCTCGAGATCGAAGCGCGCTATGGCCTTGAAGTCGATATCGATGCCCGCGTCTGCGACCTTTCCGTGGGTGAGCGCCAGCGGGTCGAGATTTTAAAAGCCCTTTATCGCGATGCCCGCATCCTCATTCTCGACGAGCCCACCGGGGTGTTGACGCCGCAGGAGGCGGAGGCTCTTTTCGCCATTTTGCGGGGCTTGCGCGCGCAGGGGCGCAGCGTCCTTCTCATCACCCACAAGCTCAAGGAGATCATGGCCGTCACCGATCAGGTCTCGGTCATGCGGGCGGGCGCCATGGTGGCGCATCGGGCGACTGGCGACACCAGCAGGGAAGAGCTCGCCGAGCTGATGGTGGGCGCCAAGGTGGCGGTGCCGCGCAACAGCGGCGAGGGGGCAGCCGGCCCGCTCATGCTCAGCCTTGAAGGGGTGAGCACGGCGGAAAGGACCGGCGGCGCGTCTTTAAGCCAAGTCAGTCTCGGGGTGCATGCTGGGGAAATCCTTGGCATCGCCGGGGTCGCCGGCAATGGGCAGAGCGCGCTTATGGAAGCGATCGCCGGCATGCGGTCCCTCAGCGCCGGGGTGATCCGTCTGGGCGCGCACGTGATCGCCAGCGCGGACTTGCGCGCCGACCCTCTCAAGGTGCGCGCCGCCGGCATCGCCCATGTGCCGGAGGATTGCCAAACGAGCGGCCTCGTCGCCGCCATGAGCGCGGCGGAAAACACCATGCTGGGCCACCAGGCAAACCCTCGCTTTTATCGCCATGGCCTTCTCGACACAGCGGTGTTGACGGCGCGCGCCGCCCGCCATTTCGCCGACTATGATATCCGGCCGCGCCGTCCCGGGCAGCTTGCCGGCGCCTTTTCCGGCGGCAATCAGCAAAAGATCGTCCTCGCACGGGAAATCGAAGGCGACCCCGCGGTTCTTCTCGTCGGTCAGCCAACGCGCGGCGTCGATATCGGGGCAGTGGCCGCCATCCACCGGCGCCTCCTCGATTTACGGGCGCGGGGCAAGGCGATTCTCCTCGTGTCCGCCGACCTTGACGAGCTGCTCGCGCTTGCCGACCGCATCCTCGTGATGTTCCATGGCCGCATCGTCGGCGAGGCGCGCCCGGGCGCGGTGAGCGAGCAGGAGCTGGGCCTGATGATGGCGGGCGGCGCGGCGACGGGAGCTGCGGCATGAGCGCGGGTCTTGCCGCGCTGCGGTTGCCCGGTTGGGCCGAATATGGCCTGCTCCCTGTCCTCAACCTTGCGGTTGCCTTGTTGGTCTCGGGGCTGGTGGTCTTCATCATCGGCTATGACCCCTTTGCCGCCATGGGCCATCTCGTCTATGGCGCCTTCGGCTATGGCGAGGCGGTCGGTTACACGCTTTATTACGCCACCAATTTCATCTTCACCGGCCTTGCCGTTTCCATCGCCTTTCACGCCGGCCTTTTCAACATCGGCGCCGAGGGCCAGGCGGCCATGGGTGGCCTGGGGATGGCGCTCATCGCCCTTTATTTCCCCCATTTGCCGGGTCTTGTCCTGTTGCCGCTCACTCTTCTTGCCGGCGCCGCTTTCGGCGCCGCCTGGGCGGCCGTTCCCGCCTATCTCCAGGCCAGGCGCGGCAGCCATGTCGTCATCACCACCATCATGTTCAATTTCATCGCTGCGGCGATCGTGACCTATCTTGTCGCCGGGCCCTTGAAGCGTCCCGACAGCCAGGCGCCGGAGACTGCGGATTTCGCCGCCGGCACCCTCATTCCGCAGCTTCATGAGGTGGCCCGCGCCCTGGGCGTTGGCATGGCTTCCTCGCCAGCCAATCTGTCGCTGTTCATCGCCTTGGCCTGCGCGGGTCTGATGGCGGTGGTTTTGTCCCGGACCCGGAGCGGATATGAGCTGCGGGTCGTCGGCAAGAACCCGGCGGCGGCGGGCTATGCCGGCATTTCGCTCACCCGCGTCATCATGCTGGCGATGCTGGTCTCGGGGGCTTTTGCCGGCTTGATGGCGGCGAACGAGCTTTTGGGCGTGCAGCACCGCCTGCTCGGCAATTTCACCGCCGGCTTCGGCTTTGTCGGGATCGCCGTTGCCTTCATGGGGCGCAACCAGCCAGTGGGGATTTGCCTCGCGGCGCTGTTGTTCGGGGCGCTGTATCAGGGCGGCACCGAGATGGCCTTCGAGATGCCCAAGGTGACGCGCGATTTGATGGTCCTGGTCCAAGGCCTGGTGGTGCTGTTCGCCGGCGCGCTTGAGCATATGTTCAGGCCCCATTTGCACGCTTTTTTCCACTGGCGGGCGAAATGGCGGGAGGCCGCGTGATGGAAGGGCTGTTGAGCGAATTATGGCCATTGACCGCCTCCACCCTGCGGCTGGCGACGCCGCTGCTCCTCGCCGCGCTTGGCGGCCTGTTCGCCGAGCGCGCCGGGGTCGTCGACATCGGGCTTGAGGGCAAGATGCTGGGCGCTGGCTTTGCCGCCGCCGCCGCCGCCGCAGTGAGCGGCTCGGCCTGGGTCGGGCTGGGCGCTGGCATCGCGTTTTCCGTCGCGCTCGCCATGCTCCATGGGGTCACCGTCATCACCTATCGCGGCGACCAGGTGGTCTCGGGCATGGCGATCAACATCGTCGTCGCCGGCCTTGCTCCCAGCCTTGCCAACGCCTGGTTCCAACTGGCCGGGCAAACGCCCTTGCTCGAAGGCGCGGCGCGTTTCGCCGCCCTTCGCCTGCCGGGCGCCGAGGCGCTTGCCGGGGTCCCCCTCATCGGTCCCTTTTACGCCGAGGTGGTGAGCGGCCACAGCCTCATGACCTATCTTGGCTTTGCCCTGGTGCCGGTTTCCGCCTGGCTGCTCTACCGCACCCGCTTCGGGCTCGCCTTGCGCGCGGTGGGCGAAGCGCCGGAGGCGGTCGACGCCGCTGGCCTCTCGGTCCCCCGCTTGCGCTATCAGGCCCTGGTCTTGACCGGTATCCTGTGCGGCATCGCCGGCACGGCGATGGCGATCGCGCTGTCCGCCGGCTTCATCCGCGACATGAGCGCCGGCAAGGGCTACCTTGCCCTTGCCGCCGTCATCCTCGGGCGGTGGCGGCCGGTGCCGACCATGCTCGCCTGCCTGTTGTTCGCGTTCACCGATGCCGCCCAGGGGGTTCTGCAAGGCACGCATCTGCCGGGCGTTGGCGTGATTCCGGTTCCCTTCATCATGATGCTGCCTTATGTCATCACCGTCGTCGTGCTGGCGGGATTCGTCGGCCGCATCCAGGCGCCGCGCGCCAGCGGCGTTCCCTATGTCAAGGAGGGGTGAAATGGACGGGAAAGCGCAGGCCATGCACGCCCTTGCCGCGCGCGTTCGCGGCCATGCCCATGCCCCCTATTCCCGCCATCAGGTGGCGGCGGTGGTGCGTGGGGCAAGCGGCGCCCTTTATGCCGGCTGCAATGTGGAAAACGCCGCCTTTCCCTTAGGCAACTGCGCCGAAGCGAGCGCCATCGCGGCGATGGTGACGGCGGGGGAGAAGCGGATCATCGAAGCCTTGATCATGGGCCCCGTGGGCGCGCCGTGTATGCCGTGCGGCGGCTGCCGCCAGCGCTTGGCCGAGTTCGCGGACGCGGCTATACCCGTCCATATCGCCGACCCAGACAGGGTCCTGCGCAGCACCACCCTTGGCGCGTTGTTGCCCGAGGCCTTCAGCTTGCGGCCGCCGCCATGACCCAAGCCCTGCTGCTTCCCCAGGAATGGATCCGCGCCAAGCGCGACGGCAAGGCGTTGTCGGCGGCGCAGATCGATGCCTTCGTCGCCGGCCTTGTCGATGGCCGGGTGAGCGAAGCCCAGGCCGCCGCCATGGCGATGGCGATTTTCTTCCAAGGCATGAGCGATCGGGAGCAGGCCCTCTTCACCCATGCCATGACCCGCTCCGGCACGGTGCTTGACTGGCGCGCGGCGGGGCTTGACGGCTATGTGGTCGATAAGCATTCGACCGGTGGGGTGGGGGACAAGGTCTCCCTCATGCTGGCCCCCATCATCGCCGCCTGCGGCGCCTATGTGCCGATGATTTCCGGGCGCGGGCTCGGCCACACCGGCGGCACCCTTGATAAGCTTGCCGCCATTCCCGGCTATGACGCGGCACCCGGCCGCGAGCGGTTCATGGGCGTGGTGCGCGAGGTGGGCTGCGCCATCATCGGCCAGACGGATGAGATCGCCCCCGCCGACCGCCGGCTCTATGCCATCCGCGACGTCACCGCGACGGTGGAATCGGTGCCGCTGATCACCGCTTCGATCCTGTCGAAAAAGCTCGCCGCCGGGCTCGACGGCCTGGTGATGGACGTCAAGGTGGGCAATGGCGCCTTCATGGCCGATGCCGGCGCGGCGCGGGCGCTTGCCGCCAATATCGTCAAGGTCGCCGCCGCCGCCGGAACCCCGGCGCGGGCCCTCCTTACCGATATGAACGAGGTTCTCGGGGAAACCGCTGGCAATGGCCTGGAAGTCGCCGAGGCGGCCGCCTATCTGACCGGCGTGCGGCGGGAAGCGCGCCTTCACGAGGTGACGCTTGCCTTGGCGGCGCAGATGCTGTGCCTGGCCGGGCTTGCCGATGACCCGGCGGCGGGCCGCGCCCGGGCGCAGGACGCGTTGGACAGCGGCGCCGCAGCGCAGCGCTTTGCCCGCATGGTGGCGGCCTTGGGGGGGGCCGCGGATTTTCTTGAACGGACCGATAAATATTTGCCCCAGGCGCCGGTGACGCTGCCGGTTCCGGCGCTGGCAAGCGGCTATGTGACGGCCTGTGACGCCCGCGCCTTGGGCCTTGTCGTCGTCGCCTTGGGCGGCGGGCGGCGGCGCACCGGGGATGAAATCGACACGGCCGTCGGCTTGTCACGGCTGCAAAAGCGGGGAACACGGATCGAGAAGGGGGCGCCGCTTGGCTTGGTTCACGCCCGCGACAAGGCCGCCGGCGAAGCGGCGGTCGCGGCGGTCCAGCAGGCGTTTGGCATGGGCGCCGCCGCCATCCCGCCGGGGCCGCTTGTCATTGACTCTGTTGGCGCCCCGGCCCAGCATGAAGCGCCAGGCGGCAACCGCGTAACGGACCCGGCATCATGACCCAGGCAAAAGTCTCCACCCTGCGCCCCATGGCCGCCCCCGAGGGGGCGCAAGACGAGCGCAATCCCGGCATCGCCTTCGAGGGCGGCGTCTGTGCCGACCTGCGGGTCAATTTGAGCGCGGTGGAACGGCGCATCGCCAATGTGAAGGGCGGCCGCACGGTGAAAAAGGCCTGGCAGGCAGCCTGGCTTTTGAAGGCCATTTCGCTCATCGACCTCACCACCCTCAAGGGCGACGACACCCCGGGGCGGGTGCGCCGGCTGTGCGCCAAGGCGCGCAGCCCCTTGCGCGATGATCTGGCCGCTGGCTTGGGCATTGCCGACTGGCGGCTTGGCGTCGGCGCGGTCTGCGTCTATCACGCCATGGTGGGGGTGGCGGTGGAGGCCCTTGAGGGAAGCGGCATTCCGGTCGCCGCCGTTTCCACCGGCTTTCCCGCCGGCCATAGCCCCCACCACCTCAAGCTCAAGGAAATCGAGGCCTCCGTCGCCGCCGGCGCGCGCGAGATCGACATCGTCATCTCCCGCCGCCATGTGCTGACCGGCGATTGGCGGGCGCTTTACCGGGAAGTCAAGGATTTCCGCGCCGCCTGCGGGCCGGCGCACATGAAGGCGATCCTGGCGACGGGCGAGCTGGCGACGTTGGGCAATGTCGCCAAGGCCGCGATGGTGGCGATGATGGCCGGCGCCGATTTCATCAAGACCTCGACCGGCATGGAGACGGTCAACGCCACCTTGCCCGTCAGCCTCGTCATGATGCGGATGATCCGCGCCTATGAGGAGATGACCGGCCATAAGGTGGGCTATAAGCCGGCGGGCGGCATTTCCTCGGCCAAGGACGCCCTCCTCTACCTCATGCTGGTGAAGGAGGAGCTGGGCGAGGTCTGGCTTTGCCCAGCGTTGTTCCGCTTCGGCGCCTCGAGCTTGCTGGGCGATATCGAGCGCCAGCTCGAGCATCACCTCACCGGCCATTATTCGGCGGCCAACCGTCATCCCCTGGCTTGAGGCAAGGCATGAACATTTCGCAGATTTTCCAAAGCATGGACTATGGCCCGGCGCCGGAGGCGGCGGACGAAGTGAAGGCTTGGCTTGCCGCCCGCAAGGCGCCCTTTGGCTTTTATATCGGCGGTAAATGGCTCAGATCCAAGGGGGGCTCCTTTATCACCCATAACCCGGCGACGGGCGAGGCGCTGGCGAAAATCAGCCAAGGCAGCGCCGCCGATGTCGACAAGGCGGTGAAAGCGGCGCGCCGCGCCCAGCCGGCGTGGGCGGCATTGGGCGGCCATCGCCGGGCCAGGTTTCTTTATGCCCTCGCCCGCGCGGTGCAAAAGAACAGCCGCCGGCTGGCGGTCCTCGAGACGCTTGACAATGGCAAGCCCATCCGCGAGACCCGCGACATCGACATTCCCCTGGTCGCCCGCCATTTTTACCACCATGCCGGCTGGGCCCAGTTGCTGGCGCGCGAATTTCCCGGATGCCGCCCGCTGGGGGTGGTCGGCCAGATCATCCCGTGGAATTTTCCCCTGCTGATGCTGGCGTGGAAGGTGGCGCCGGCGCTTGCCGCCGGCAACACCGTGGTCTTGAAGCCGGCGGAATACACCAGCCTTACGGCCCTTGCCTTTGCCGAGCTGTGCGATGAAGTGGGGCTGCCCCCCGGCGTCCTTAACATCGTCACTGGCGATGGCCGCACGGGAGCGGCGGTGGTCGCCCATCCCGACGTGGATAAGCTGGCCTTCACCGGCTCCACCGAGGTGGGGCGCAGCATCCGCGCCGCGAGCGCCGGGTCGGGCAAGAAGCTGACTTTGGAGCTGGGCGGCAAATCGCCGTTCCTGGTGTTCGAGGACGCCGATATCGACAGCGCTATCGAGGGCCTTATCGACGGCATCTGGTTCAACCAGGGCCAGGTCTGCTGCGCCGGCTCCCGGCTTTTGGTGCAGGAAGGCGTCGCCGCCGCGCTCGAGCGCAAGATCAAGCGCCGCCTGGGCAAGATCCGCCTCGGCGACCCCCTCGACAAGGCGATCGACATGGGGGCCATCGTCGATCCGGTGCAAAAGCAGCGGATCGAGGAGCTGGTCGCCGCCGGCGTCGCGCAAGGCGCCGTTAAGTGGCAGCCGGACATCGCCTGTCCCGACAAGGGGTGCTATTACAAGCCGACGCTGCTCACCCATGTCGAGACCGCCAACATCGTCGCCCGCGAGGAGATTTTCGGCCCGGTCTTGACGCTTCTCACCTTCCGCACCCAGGCCGAGGCAGTCGCCCTCGCCAACAACTCCCGCTATGGGCTGGCAGCCAGCATCTGGTCGGAGAACATCAACCGCGCGCTCGATGTCGCGCCCAAATTGAAGGCCGGCGTGGTGTGGATCAATTGCACCAACCAGTTCGACGCCGCGGTGGGCTTTGGCGGCTATCGCGAGTCCGGCTTTGGCCGCGAGGGCGGGCGCGAGGGCATGTTGGAGTATCTCGCCGAGCCGGCCTTGCCGGCGCCGCGCCATAAGAAAGCCAAGCCGGCACGGCTTGGCCCAACGCCGCCCGCCATCGACCGCACCGCCAAGCTTTATATCGGGGGCAAGCAAGCGCGTCCCGACGGCGGCTATTCGCGCTTGGTCGGCGATGCCCTGGGCCGTCCGCTCGAACGGGTGGCGCAGGCCAACCGCAAGGACGTGCGCAACGCGGTGGAGGCCGCGCACAAAAGCCCGTGGCCGGCGATGACCGGCCATGGGCGGGCGCAGGTGCTCTATTTCCTCGCCGAGAACCTTGGCTATCGGCATGGGGAATTCGCGGCGCGGCTTCGCGTGCTCACCGGCACCACGCCGGCGCTGGCGCGGCGCGAGGTGGACGGCGCCATCGCGCGGCTTTTCACCTATGCCGCCTGGGCCGACAAATATGACGGCGCGGTGCACGCGCCGCCGCTGCGCGGCGTTGCCCTGGCGATGAACGAGGCGGTGGGGGTGATTGGCATTGTCTGCCCCGACGAAGCGCCGCTGCTCTCCTTCATTTCGCTGGCCGCCCCGGCCCTTGCCCTGGGCAACAAGGTGGTCATGGCGGCGTCCGAGCGCCATCCCCTCATCGCCACCGATTTTTACCAGGTGCTGGAGACCTCGGACATGCCGGCGGGCGCGTTCAATATCCTCACCGGACCGCGGGCGGCGCTCGCCAAGACCCTCGCCGAGCATGACGATGTCGATGCCCTGTGGTATTTCGCCGCCGATCAGGGCTTTGCCGAGGCCGAGCGCGCCTCGGTGGGCAACCTAAAGCGCGTCTGGTCGTCGGAGGGCCAGGCCATCGACTGGCTGGCGGACGAGGCGGGCGAGGGCCGGCGCTTTCTGCGCCGGGCGGCGGAAGTGAAGAACATCTGGATCCCCTACGGGGACTGATCCGAAAAACAACACGGCGCAAGGGGAGGGGATCGGTGGCGATGAGTGCAGCGCGGGCGGCCGCGCCCTATCGATGGGGGACGCGGGACGACATCAATCCGGCGATGGCCTTCATGCTGGATTGCGTCGTCAATCTTTTCGTCCTGAGCGCGATCCTCATCCACGCCTTCGGCTTTCCCACCGACCTCGTCTATGGCCGCATCATCCCCGGGGCGGTGGTCGGCATCGTGGTGGGCAACGCCTTTTATATCGCCATGACCGTGCGCATGGCCAAGCGCACCGGCAATCACGCCATCACCGCGCTGCCCCTTGGCCTCGACATGCCCACCACCATCGCCTTTTCCTTCGGCCTCATGGGCCCCCTGTTCCTTGGTCTCAAGCATGAGCTGGGCGATGCGGATGCGGCGGCGCGCGCCGCCTGGTATATCGCCATGGGGGCGACCTTGTGGATCGGCGTCATCAAGGCGGCGCTCGCTTTTTTCGGCAAGGCCATTCAACGCTTCGTGCCGGTGGCGGCGCTTCTCGGCTCGATGTTCGGCATCGCCGTCGTTTGGCTGGGGGCGAACGCGGTCTTGGGCGTGATGGAAGTGGCGCCGATCGGCCTGATCGCCCTCGTCATCATGGTCTATACGCTGATCGGCACCGGGGTTTTGAAGGGCGACCTGCCCGGCGCGGTGGTCGCCATCCTTGCCGGCACCTTCGTCTATTATCTTCTGGGGTGGAGCGGCGGGCTCGCCGCCATCGGCCTCCCCTATGGCGTGCCGAGCCCTGGCGCGCTGGCCTTGCGCTTGCCCTTGCCGAGCCTTGGCGGGCTTGAGGAGATGTTTGGTCGTGCGCTCGGCTATCTTGCCGTCTCCGCGCCCTTTGCCTTGCTCATCGCCGCCTCCAGCATCAACCTCGCAACGGCGGCGAAGCTGGTGGGCGATGACTTCAACCCGCGCCAGGTGATGCTGGCCGACGCCGCGGCGACCGTCGCCTCGGCGCTGTTCGGCGGCGTTGTCCAGACCACCCCTTATTTCGGCCACACCACCTATAAGCGGATGGGCGGACGCGCCGCCTATTCCCTCGCCGTCATCGTGGTGCTGGGGGTGGGCGTGACCTTCGGGGTGTTGCAGTTCCTCATCGATCTCATTCCAGCGGCGGTGTTCAAGCCGGTGCTGATCGTCGTCGCCATGGACATCATCCGCTTGAACTTCCAGTCGGTGCCCAAGGATCATGCGCCGGCGGTGGGCTTTGCGGTGATGCCGGCGATCCTCAACTTCGCCTATATCCAGATCGAGACGCTTTATGGCCGGGTCCACGAGGCAGTCGGCGCCGCGGCGGTCGCCCTGCCGGCAAGCGCCGGCTTTCTCATGGGCGAATACGGCCTCATCGCCACCATGGCGCGGGGCTATATCCTCACCAGCCTCATCTGGGGCTCGGTCGTCGTCTTTCTCATCGACGGGGCGATGCGCCGGGCCATCATCGTGCTGCTGATCGCCGCCCTTTTCACCCTGGTGGGGCTCATCCATTCGGTCGACCCGGCGGCTTCGCTTTACTGGCCCTGGGCCTTTGCCGGGGCGCTGCGCGGCACGATACCCGAGGCCATGCTCGCCTTGCCCTATCAGATCGCCATCGGCTATGTGCTGGCGGCGCTCACGGTATTCTTCCTGGCGCTGGCGCGAAAAAAGGAGGCATGAGACGATGACCGACCCAGTTAAGGCAAGCGCCGACATCATCGCACGCAAGCTTGGCCGCGCCTTTCCCAAGACGGTCATTGTCTTGGGGAGCGGCCTTGGCGCCTTTGCCGAGGCGCTGGATGTGGACGCCGTCATTTCCTACGCCGACTTGCCCGCTTTCCCCCAGCCCACGGTGCATGGCCATGCCGGGCGGCTGGTGATCGGCGCGCTGGACGGCGTGCCCCTTGCGGTGATGCAGGGGCGGATGCACGTCTATGAAGGCCATGACGTGCGCGCCCTTGCCATTCCCATCCGCACCTACCGCAGCTTGGGTGCCGAGACCCTCATCCTCACCAACGCCGCCGGCAGCCTCAATCCCGTTTATGGGCCTGGCTCCCTGGTGATGATCGATGATCACATCAATTTTTCCGGCCGCAACCCGCTTATCGGGGCCAATGACGAAGCGGTGGGCCTGCGCTTTCCCGACATGAGCGCGGCTTATGACCCGGATTTGAAGGCGCGCCTTCTGGCCGCCGCGCGCCGCGCCGACGTCGCCTTGGGGCGCGGCGTCTATCTGATGACCACCGGCCCCAATTTCGAGACCCCGGCGGAAATCCGCGCCTTTCGGGTGCTGGGCGCCGACCTTGTCGGCATGTCGACGGTGCCCGAGGTGCTTGTCGCCCACCATTGCGGCCTTAAAGTTGTTGGCGTTTCCGTCGTTTCCAACCTGGCGGCGGGCTTGTCGGGCGGGGCCATCACCCATGAGGAGACCCTTGCCGAAGGGGCCAAGGCGGCGGACGCTTTCATGCGGCTTCTCACCGCCTTCATCGCCGATTTAAGGGGTGCGTGATGGCGCGCGCCGTCTATATCGTCCTTGATTCGCTGGGTATCGGTGGGGCGCCGGACGCGGCGCGCTATGGCGATGAAGGGGCCAATACCCTGGGCCATATCGCCCTTGCTTGCGCCCAAGGGCGCGCCGATGTCGCCGGCGTGCGCGAGGGCCCTTTATGCATTCCCCATCTGGCGCGGCTTGGGCTTGGCAACGCCCTTGAGACGGCGAGCGGGGTCGACCTTCTGGCCAGGCGCGAGGGGGTGACCGGGCTTTACGCCTCGGCTTGCGAGCGTTCCCTGGGCAAGGACACGCCGTCCGGCCATTTCGAGATGACCGGCGTTGCCGTGCGTTTTGAATGGATGACCTTTCCCCGGACGGTGCCGGCTTTTCCCGCCTGGCTCACCGAGCGGCTCATCGCGCAAGCAGGGCTTCCCGGCATTCTCGGCGATTGCCATGCCTCGGGCACCGAAATCATTGCCGAACTGGGCGCCCGGCATATCGCCAGCGGCAAGCCGATCCTATACACCTCCGCCGATTCGGTGGTGCAGATCGCAGCGCACGAGACCCATTTCGGCCTTGAGCGCCTTTATGACCTGTGCGCGCGCGTCCGCGGCTATCCCGAGCTTGAAGCGATGGGGCGGGTCATCGCCCGGCCCTTTGTCGGCGATGGCGCGACGACCCCCTTCACGCGCACCTATAACCGCCGCGACTTCGCCCAGCCTTGTCCCGCGCCCAACCTCCTCGACGATGCGGTCGCCGTCGGCATTCCGGTCATCGCCATCGGCAAGGTGGGCGATATTTTCGCCCATCGCGGCATTTCCAAGGTGGTGAAGGCGGGCGGCAACGAAGCGGTCGTCGAGGCCCTCATCGCCACCTTGGCGCAGGCGCCGGACCCCGCCATCGTTTTCGCCAATCTCGTGGATTTCGACAGCGCCTTTGGCCATCGCCGCGACGTCGCCGGCTATGCCGCGGCGCTGGAAGCCTTCGACCGGCGCTTGCCGGAGATCGAAGCCGGTTTGCGGCCGGGCGATCTTGCCGTCCTCACCGCCGACCATGGCAACGATCCCACCGCGCCGGGCACCGACCACACCCGCGAGCAGGTGCCGGCGGTGTTTTTCGGGCCGCAAGTCAGCGGCGGCGGGGCGGGGGTGCGCGAGACCTTCGCCGACATGGGGCAGACCTTCGCCCGCCATCTGGGACTTCCATCTTTGCGCGAGGGCGCCGCGCTGCTATGAGCAGGGCGCGAGCAATGAGCAGCAATCACGAGGACAGCATGGCCGAAGCCACCAGCAGCGCCGTCGAGGACAAGGTTTTCATCTCCGCCGAAGCCTTGCAGCGCGACAGTTTCCTGCTTGCTCGGCGCATCATCGACAGCGGCTTTAAGCCCAACTATATCGTCGGCGTTTGGCGCGGCGGCACGCCGGTGGGGATCACGGTCCAAGAGCTTCTTGAGTATCGCGGCATAAAGTCCGACCATATTTCCATCCGCACCTCGTCCTATGACGGGATGAAGCGCCGGCCGGGCTCGGTGCAGGTTCATGGGCTCGGCTATATCATCGACAAGATCAACGCCGAGGATTCGCTCCTCATCGTCGACGATGTCTTCGATTCCGGGCTTTCCGTCCAGGCGATATGCGAGGAGTTGGAAAAACGCGCCCGCAAGAACACCCCCCACGACGTGCGGGTCGCCACCGTTTATTACAAGCCCGGCAAGCGCAAGGTCGACCGGGTGCCCGACTATTATATCCACGAGACCGACAAATGGCTGGTCTTCCCCCATGAGATCCATGGCCTCAGCGAAGCCGAAATCCGCCAGTACAAGCCGGCGGCGCTGGGGATCGAGGGCTAGGCGGATGTGGCGCGCCGCCCTTGCCGCCGCGGCTTTGTTGAGCCTTGGCGCCTGCGCCGGGGCGCCGGAAAAACCTCGCCTACGGCAAGCGCAAGACGCGGAGGCACTTACCGCCGCCTATTTCGCCACGATCAAGGACAATCCCCCCTTGCTGCGGGCGTTTCTGGCGCAAATGCCCAAGGGGGCGGACATCCACAACCATCTTGACGGCGGCATCTATGCCGAGGATTTCCTTGCCTGGGCGGCCGAGGACGGCTTGTGTGTCGATGTGGAAAAATGGGCGATCCTGACCCTTAAAGCGGCCCCCCAATGCCCCGACCCGGCGACCCAGATGCCGGCTGGCGCCATCGTGTTGGACCCTGATTTGTCGCGCCAGCTCATCAACGCCTTGTCGCTGCGCGGCTTCGTCCCGACGCCGGGCTGGTCGGGCCATGACCAGTTCTTCGCCAGCTTTGCAAGGATGGGCCGCATGCCCTACCGCCTGGGCGACATGCTGGCGCGCGCGGCAGAACAGGCGGCGGCGCAAAATGTCGGCTATCTTGAGCTGATGGTCACCCTTGGCTGGGATTTCTATGCCTGGGCGGCGCGCGTCAGTGATGCTAAGGATCCCGCTATTTTAGTTGCAGAGCTTGAAGCCGCCGGCCTTGGAGAACGGCTTGCAACAGCCCGCCGGGAGGCCTCGCAAGCGATATCCGAGGCCTTGGCGCGCAAGGACGCGCTGCTTCAATGCGCAACGCCGCGGGCGCAAGCCGGCTGCGGGGTCGAGATCCGCTTGCTCCATCAGGTCATCCGCACCCTTCCCCCCGCCGGCACCTTCGCCGGCTTCCTCCTCGGCTATGATTTGACCGCGACGGACGCGCGCTATGTGGGCCTTAATCTGGTGGCGCCGGAGGATGACCCCCGGGCCCTCTCCTATTACGATCTTCACATGGCGATGCTCGATTATCTGTGGCGCCAAAAGGGGCCGCGCAACATCGCCCTTCATGCCGGGGAATTGACGCTGGGCCTGGTAAGGCCGGCGGACTTGCGCCAGCATATCCGCAAGGCGATCGACAAGGGCCATGCGCGGCGCATCGGCCATGGCGTCGCCATCGTTTACGAAGACGACATGCGCGGCCTGCTTGCCCGGATGCAGGCGGAAAACATCCTGGTCGAGGTCAACCTCACTTCCAACGACGTCATTCTCGGCGTCAGCGGCGCCGACCACCCCATCACCCTTTACGAGGCGGCGGGCGTTCCCATCACCCTTGCCACCGATGACGAAGGGGTGAGCCGGATTGACCTCAGCCATGAATATCAGCGGGCGGTGGCGAGCTATGGCTTTGGCTATGGCGACGTCAAGCGTTTTGCCACCAACGCGCTTGCCCATGCCTTCCTCGGGCCCGAGGCCAAGGCGGCGGCGCTGGCCGACCTTGAAGCGCGCTTCGCCGCTTTCGAGGCGATGGTGGCGGGATGGGAGGAAGAGCGATGACAAACGCCGTCACCCTCGATGAGGTGAAAGCGCAGATCGGCAAGGAAATCGGCGTTTCCGACTGGGTCCTCATCGACCAGCCCCGCATCGATGCCTTCGCGGCGGTGACCCAGGACCATCAATTCATCCATGTCGATCCCGACCGCGCCGCCCGCGAAACCCCGTTCGGCGGCGCCATCGCCCATGGCTATCTCACCCTTTCCCTGCTGTCCGCCTTCGCTTATCAAGCGGTGCCGGCGATCGTGGGGGTAAGGATGGGGGTCAATTACGGCCTTAACAAAGTGCGGTTTCTTTCGCCCGTGCGCGCCGGTGCGAGGGTGCGCGGGCGCTTTACCTTGCGCGCGGTCGAGGAAAGGTCGGCGCGCGCCATCATGAGCCGCTACGACGTCACCGTCGAGGTCGAGGGCGAGGACAAGCCCGCCCTCATCGCCGAATGGCTGACCATGGTCTTTATGTGAAAGGTGGGGTGCATGACTAAATCCATGCGTTTCGACAACCGCGTCGCCATCGTCACCGGCGCAGGCCATGGGCTCGGCCGCGCCCATGCCCTGGCCTTGGCGGCGCGCGGCGCCAAGGTGGTGGTGAATGATTTGGGCGGCGCGCGCGATGGCACCGGCGGCTCGGCGAGCCCGGCGCAAGCGGTGGTCCGCGAAATCGAGGCGATGGGCGGCCAAGCGCTGGCGAGCATGGCCAATGTCACCGACGCGGACGCCGTCGAGGCGATGGTGGCGCAAGCCAAGGCGCGCTGGGGGCGCGTCGATATCCTTGTCAACAACGCCGGCATTTTGCGCGACAAGACCTTCGCCAAGATGACCCTTGAGGACTTTCGCGCCGTCCTCGAGGTGCATGTGATGGGCGCCGTCACCTGCACCAAGGCGGTATGGGAAACGATGCGCGCCCAGGCCTATGGCCGCATTGTCATGACCTCCTCTTCCTCCGGGCTTTATGGCAATTTCGGCCAGGCCAATTACGGCGCCGCCAAGATGGCGCTCGTCGGCCTCATGAACGTCCTTCATCTCGAAGGGCAGAAATACGATATCCGGGTGAACGCGCTGGCGCCGGTGGCGGCGACCCGCATGACCGAGGATCTGATGCCTAGGGCCGCGCTCGATCTTGTCACCCCCGAGGCGGTGACCGCCGGCCTTTTGGCCCTGGTCCATGAGGAGGCGCCTTCCCGCGCCATTTTATGCGCCGGCGCCGGCGGCTATGCCCAGACCCTGATCTACGAGACCGAGGGCGTCTATTTGCCGCCGGACCAACAAAGCCCGGAAGCGGTGCAGGCGGCGATGGCGCAGATCGGCGACCCGGCGGGACAGAAGCTGTTCACCCATGGCGGCGAGCAGACGATGAAGTTTCTCGGCAAGGCGGCGACGGGGTTGGGCGTCGCGCTGGGATAATATTTGAATGAGGTGAAACGGAACTTCTTACACCAAAGAGGGGAGGATAAGATGCTGGCAAAAGCTTTATCAAGATGTTTCATGGGCTTTGAGACGAAGGCAATGCGCCTGGTTTCATGGGCGGCTCTCTTCGCGGCCGCGCTTGGGTCCATGCCGGCGCTGGCGCACCAGACCTTCCTGCTCCCCGGCAAGTTCGACTGGACGGTTGGCGAAAAAGTCGACGTCGCGCTGACCAGCGCCTTGACCTTCCCCAATTTCGAAGGCGGCCCGGCGCCGGACCGCCTCGCCCGGGTCGTGGTCTCGGTCGGCGGCGCCGAGCTTGGCCCCGTATCCTTCGAGGAAGGGAAAGCCGCGCTCCACCTGCGCTTTACCGCCGATCGCCCGGGCACCGCTATGGTGGCGATCAGCAGCAAGCCGCGCCACGGGGCCATCCCCGCCGAGGACGCGGACACCTATTTCGACGAGATCGGCGCCGATGCGGCGATTCGCGCCGCCTTCCACGCCTTGCCCCCAGGAACGCCGCTGCAAAGAAGCTATAGCAAGCACGCCAAGGCCTGGCTGTGCATCGACGCCTGCGGAAAGGATGGGCAAAGCACCGCCATGCCTCTCAATCAGCCCTTGGAATTCATCGCTGCGGCGGCTCCCCGCGCTTTTGTCCTGCTGCGCGACGGCGCGCCCTTGGCTGGCCATGCGGTGACCATCGTCGCCGCCGATCAAGGCCAGCAGGAAACGCTGACCGATGCGGCGGGCACCCTGCGCCTCGACCCGGCGCTTAAGGGCGTGGTGATGCTGACCGCGGTGGTCATCACCGTTCCCGCCCGGCCCGAGGGCACCTATCACAGCGACTATGCAACGCTGACCCTTGACCTTGGCGTCGCCGGCGGGAAAGGCGCTTCAGCGGGCGACGGCGATTAAGGCGGCAAGGGCGTCGAGATGGGTTTTAAGACGGCGATGGCCTGCCGCTGAAAGACGGTATCGGCTTTCCGGCTTTCTGGCGACGAAAGATTTCACGACTTCGATATAGCCTGCCTCCTCGAGGCGCCTGAGATGCGCGCCGAGATTGCCATCGGTCTCGCCGAGCAAGCCTTTAAAGCGGCTGAACGTGATGCCCGGCTCTCCCGAGAGAAGAGCGCAGATGGCAAGCCGGCTGCGATGTTCGAGGAGGCGGTCAAGGCCCTTGAATTGATTATTTGGAAACGTTCCTTCGGCGTCCGCCACGCTCATTTGTCCTGCCTTCCGGCGATTGCCCTGTGATCGGCCCAGGCGCCAAGAACGAGGCCAGCGGCGACCAAGACGCCAAGCGCCGTATAAGGATAGGCAAGATTGGCATAGACAAGGCTCAGCGTTCCCAACGCAAGACCAAGACCAAAGCCAAGGAAAATGCCTAGTCCGCCAAGCCCGATCAACACCATCGCCAAGGCCGCCTGGGTGAGGAGAAAAGGCCTCACGACCTCCTCCGCAAGGCCGGCCGCCACGCCTACGCGCTGAACCATGAGAATGCCGGCGCCAAAGGCGATCCAGGGCAGGACAATGACCGCCCGCGCGCGCCAGGGAAGCCTGGCGGCGGCGCAATCGCTTCCCGCGCCGCGCCGCGCATATGCGCGACTGGAGAGTCCGATCACCAGGACCGCCAGAGCGATCGTCTTGTACCAGTCGCGAAAGGTCGCGGTGACCAGCGCCCGGGCGTCCAGGTCGGCGAGCAAGGTCGAGCCGATGAAGAAAACGCCGATGAGGGCGGCAAACCAGACTGGCACGAAGGAGGAGAGTGTCCGGCGTTGGCGGTCCAATGCGGCGCGCACGAAGGCAAGGTCCTCGCTGATTTTGTCTTCTAAATCTTTTCCTGGATTTTCAGGCATTTGACTCCTCCTTCCTTCAAGCAGGTTGCCGTCGATCATATACTTTATATAATAGAGTACTCTGTTTGTCAATGAATGGAGAAGCAAAGCATGGGTTTGCCTGACAGCGGCGCCGGACATTGCTTGTCGGTCTTCTCTAACAGGCTGTTACGCCGCCTGGGCCGCGTTTGCGACTTGCGCCAGGCCGCGCACGAGTTGCTGGGCGTGCGCCAGGCGCTCGGCCACCGTCTCCATCGGGACGAGAAGCACCAGCCGGTGGTCGGGCCGCAGCTTGGCGGTGTTTTTGAGCGAGGCGATGAACGCCACCATGCCGGCGGGATTGGCGAAACGGTCGCCGCGAAAGCCGATGGTGATGCCCTTCGTCCCGGCTTCGATGCGGTCGATGCCGGCGGCCTTGGCGTGGCTTTTGATCTCGATGATGCGGAAAAGATGGTTGACCGCCTCGGGCAAGGGGCCGAAGCGGTCGATCATCTCCGCCGCCAGCCCGTCCAGCGCCGCGCGGTTGTCGAGATTGGCGATGCGCCGGTAAAGCGCCATCCGCAGGTCAAGGTCGGGCACATAGCTTTCCGGGATGAGCACGGTGGCGCCGACATTGATCTGCGGTGACCAGTCTTGCTCCGCCTCGTCTTCATACTGGCCGCCGCCGCGGGCCGCGGCGACCGCTTCCTCGAGCATGCTTTGATAAAGCTCGACCCCGACTTCGCGGATATGGCCCGACTGTTCCTCGCCCAGAAGGTTGCCGGCGCCGCGGATGTCCATGTCGTGGCTCGCCAGGGTAAAGCCGGCGCCCAGGCTGTCGAGGGACTGCAGCACTTGAAGGCGCTTGTGCGCCGCCTCGCTCAAGGGCTTCCCGGGAGCGGTGGTGAGATAGGCATAGGCCCTCAGCTTCGCCCGCCCGACCCGGCCGCGCAGTTGATAGAGCTGGGCGAGGCCGAAACGGTCGGCATGATGGACGATGAGGGTGTTGGCGCGGGGGATGTCAAGGCCCGACTCGATGATGCTGGTGGAAAGGAGGACTTCATAGCGGCCATCGTAAAAGGCGTTCATCACGTCCTCGATGGCGCGGGGCGGCATCTGTCCATGGGCGGTGATGAAGCGCACTTCCGGCACATGGGTTTGAAGGAAACGCGCCGCTTCCTCCAGATCGGCGATGCGGGGGACGACGAAAAAGGACTGGCCGCCGCGATAATGCTCGCGCAGCAGTGCCTCGCGCACCACCAGCTCGTCGAGGGGCGAGACGAAGGTGCGCACCGCCAGCCGGTCGACGGGCGGGGTGGCGATGAGCGACAGGTCGCGGATGCCGGAAAGGGCGAGTTGCAGGGTGCGGGGGATCGGGGTGGCGCTCAAGGTCAGCACATGGACATCGGCGCGCAGCGCCTTCAGCCGCTCCTTATGGGCGACGCCGAAATGCTGCTCCTCATCGACGATGACGAGGCCAAGGCGCTTGAACGCCACGCTTTTGCCAAGCAAGGCATGGGTGCCGACGACGATGTCGAGGCTGCCGTCGGCCAGGCCCTGCCTGACGCCGCTGGCGTCCCGCGCGCCCACCAGACGGGAAAGCTGGGCGATGCGCACGGGAAGGCCGAGGAAGCGCTGGCGAAAGGTCTCGCTGTGCTGGCGGGCGAGCAGGGTGGTGGGGCAGATGACCGCCACCTGGCAGCCGGTCATGACGGCGGCGAAGGCGGCGCGCAGCGCCACTTCGGTCTTGCCGAAGCCGACGTCGCCGCAGATCAGCCGGTCCATCGGCCGGCCGCTCGCTAGGTCGGCGAGGACATCGGCGACGGCGCTCAGTTGATCGTCGGTCTCGACATAGGGAAAGCGGGCGCAGAACTCGTCATAGAGCCCTTGCGGGGTCTCGATCACCAGCCCCTGGCGCAAGGCCCGGGCGGCGGCGACCTTGATCAAGGCCTCGGCCATGTCGCGGATGCGCGCCCGCAGGCGCGCTTTTCGCCCTTGCCAGCCAGCGCCGCCCAGACGGTCGAGCGCCGCTTCCGACCCCTCGCTGCCGTAACGCGACAGAACTTCAATATTTTCCACCGGCACGAACAAGCGGTCGCCGCCGGCATAGGTCAGCCACACGCAGTCATGGGGGGCGCCGGCGACCTCGATGGTCTGCAGGCCTTCATAGCGGCCGATGCCGTGCTCCGCGTGGACGACGAGATCGCCCGGGGCAAGGCTCGCCGCCTCGGTGAGGAAATTCTCCGCCCGCTTGGCGCGGCGGGCGCGGCGCACCAGGCGGTCGCCGAGAATGTCCTGCTCGGTGATGACGTTAAGGTCAGGGGTGACAAAGCCATGCGCCAGGGGAAGAACGGCAAGGCCCACCGCATCCTTCGCCAGCGTGGCGAGCTGCAGCGCGGACGCCACCGCCTGCGTTGCGCGAAGGCCATGGTCGGCAAGGACATGGGCCAGCCGGTCGCGGGCGCCGGGGCTGTAGCTGACGAGGAGCGTGCGCCGGCCAGCGGCGGCCTCGGCCTTGATATGGCCGATCAGGGCTTCATAGACATTGGCCCCTTGCTGGCGCTCGGGCGCGAAATCCCGCGCCGCGCGGCCGTCGAGGGCGATGACGTCGGCAGCCTCCGGCACTTGAAACGGGCTCAACTGGCGAATGGCGAAGCCGGCAAGCAGGGCCTGCCATTCCTCGGCCATGAGATAGAGCCGCTCGGGCGGCAGAGGCTTATAAGGGAGGGTGGCACCAGAACGTGCAGCGCGCCGGCTTTCGTAATAGTCGGCGATCGCCGCATGGCGGGCCTTGACCGCATCCTCCGCCTGAGGGTCGAGCACCACCACTGTTCCCGATGGCAGATAATCGGCAAGGCTTGCCATGTCCTCGTAAAACAACGGCAGCCAGTGTTCGGCGCCCTGGTGGCGGCGGCCTTCGCTGATGGCGTGGTAAAGGGGGTCTTCATCGATCACCGTGCCAAAGAGCGCGACATAGCCTTGGCGAAAACGGCGGATCGCGGCCGCCGACAGGCTGAGCTCGCCGGCCGGCACCAGGGTGAAACGGTCTATGCTGTCGGTCGAGCGCTGATCCAAGGGATCGAAATGGCGCAACCCCTCGATCTCGTCGCCGAAAAAATCGACCCGCAAGGGTTGCCCGGCGCCCGCCGGATAAAGATCGACAAGGCCGCCGCGCACGGCGAACTCGCCAGGCTCGGTCACCATAGTCGTGCGGATATAGCCGTTGGCGCTTAAAAACGCGGTGAGGGCATCGAGGGCAAGACCCTGCCGGCGGGCAAGGAGGAGGCTGCTTCCCGCCACATGGGTCTTGGGCGGCATGCGCTGCACGGCGGCGTTCACCGTGGTGAGGACAAGGCGCGCGCGCCCTCTATGCGTGGCAAGGGCGGCAAGGGCGGCCATGCGGCGGGCGCTCAGCTCGGGGTTGGGGGAAGCGCGGTCGTAGGGAAGGCAATCCCAGGCGGGGAGGGTGATGACCTCGATGTCGGGGGCGAAAAAGGCGACCGCCTGGCGCAACAGCGACAAGCGGGCGTCATCGGCGGCTACATGGACGACCATGCCGGCACCCGTTCCCGTCGCGCTGGCGCGTGTCAGATCGGCAAGAACGCGGGCGTCCAGGCCTTCGGGCACGCCGGCAAGGGTCAGCCGGCCCGACCGGTTCAACAGCTCGTCAAGGGGCGGCATCGCCTAAGCCTGCCCCTTGCCCAGATAATCGAGCCTTTTGAGCGCCGCCATCAAGGGCGTGTCGAACGAGGCGGGCGGCGTCTCCTTCCCCAGGATCCAGGCCATGATGGCGCTGTCGGGCTGTTCCATCAGGCGTTCGAGCCAGGCGATCTCGGCATCGCTCAGGCCGGCCAGCCGGGCGTCGATGAAAGGACCCAGCACCAGGTCGGCCTCCCGGGTGCCGCGGTGCCAGGCGCGGAAGCGCAGGCGCCTTAAGCGGGCCTTGCCAAGCGATGTCGAATCGTCAGCCATGGTCAATAAACCTCCCGCGCCGGGTTCTCGCCGGACGTTTGATCGGCTAGTCTTGCCCAGCATGTAATCCCTGGCGCGCGCGGAGGCAACGGCCATGCGGCCGGAAATTCTCTTCCCCCTGTTCACCCCGACGAGCGGCCTCAAGGGCGTTGGGCGCCAGGTGGCGGCGATGCTCGCCCGCCTTGCCGGCGACCGGGTGATCGACGTGATATGGCATCTGCCCACCGGCGCCATCGACCGCCAGCTGCTGCCCGACAGCGCCGCCGCCACGCCCGGCGCCATCGCCACCTTGCGCCTGAGGATCGGCGAACACCGGCCGCCAGCGCGGCGCGGCAGTCCCTATCGCATTGCCGCCCACGACGCCGCCGGCGCCCTCGACCTTGTCTTTTTCAACGCCGAGGCGGGCTATCTGCAGCGCGTCCTGCCGCAAGGGGAGGAACGCCTCGTTTCGGGCCAAGTGGACAGCTTCGGCGGCGCCAAGCAGATGGTCCACCCGGATTATATCCTCCCCCTCAAGGACGCGGGTGAGTTGCCCGCCGTCGAGCCGGTCTATCCCTTGACCCAAGGCCTTGCCGGCAAGCGCTTGCGTGCCATCATGGCGGCGGCCCTTGCCCGGCTTCCCGACCTGCCGGAATGGATCGACCCGCACTTCAAGGCGCAGCATCACTGGCCCGACTGGAAGCCGGCGTTGCTCGCCCTCCACCGCCCCATGGCGCCGGGGCCAGCCGTGGCCGACAGCCCCGCCCGCCGCCGCCTTGCCTATGACGAGATTTTCGCCAACCAACTCGCCTTGGCGCTGGTGCGCGCCCGCATGCGGGCGCGCCCCGGCCGGGCCCTTAAGGGCGATGGGCGGTTGCGCCACGCCGTCATGCACAACCTTGCCTACCGGCCGACCGGCGCGCAAGATCGGGCGGTGGCGGAAATCCTCGCCGACATGGAAAGCCCGCACGCCATGCTGCGCCTCCTTCAGGGCGATGTCGGCTCGGGCAAGACCTATGTCGCGCTGATGGCGATGCTGGCGGCGGTCGAGGCGGGCGCGCAAGCGGCGATGCTGGCGCCCACCGAAATCCTTGCTCGCCAGCACGGCGCCACCATCGCGGCGATGCTCGAGGGGGTTGACGTGCGCCTCGAGGTCCTGACCGGCCGCGACAAGGGCAAGCGCCGCGAGGCGGTGCGGGCGCGGCTTGCCGCCGGCGAGGTGGATATCCTCGTTGGCACCCATGCCGTCATTCAGGAGGATGTGGCCTTCCACAGCCTCGGCCTTGCCGTCATCGACGAGCAGCACCGCTTCGGGGTGCACCAGCGCCTGATGCTCGCCGCCAAGGGGGAAGACAAGGCCCGCCTCGACGTGCTGGTGATGACGGCGACCCCCATC
Organism: Pseudomonadota bacterium; assembly: GCA_049324415.1. Taxonomy (GTDB): domain Bacteria; phylum Pseudomonadota; class Alphaproteobacteria; order Sphingomonadales; family CAKZYD01; genus JBMOOS01. Next base: position 52,272 of record JBMOOS010000016.1, on the reverse strand, counting down.
CCGCGCACTCTTACCCTCGCGCTTTATGGGGAAATGGACGTCTCGCGCCTCGACGAAAAGCCGCCGGGACGCCAGCCGGTGGATACCAGGGTGGTGCCGGTGGCGCGCCTCGATGACGTGGTCGAGGCCCTGCGCCGCGCCGTCGCGCGGGGCGAGCGGGCCTATTGGGTATGCCCCTTGGTCGAGGAAAGCGAAGCCAGCGAACTGGCCGCCGCCCAGGCTCGCCACGCGCATCTGAAGCGTGTTTTCGGCGATCGCGTCGGGCTCATCCACGGGCGGCTGAAACCGGCGCAAAAGGACGCGGTGATGGCCGCCTTCCAATCCGGCGCGCTGGCGGTTCTCGTCGCCACCACGGTGATCGAGGTGGGGGTCGATGTGCCCGAGGCCACCATCATGATTATCGAGCAGGCGGAGCGCTTCGGCCTTGCCCAGCTTCACCAGCTACGCGGCCGGGTGGGGCGCGGCCACGGCAAGTCGGTGTGTCTGTTGCTGCGCAGCGCCGAGCTGGGCGAGACGGCGCGCGCCCGCCTTGGCATCATGCGGGAAACCGAGGATGGCTTTCGCATCGCCGAGGAGGATTTGAAATTGCGCGGCGGCGGCGAGCTTTTGGGCACCCGCCAGTCCGGGGCGCCGGAATTCCGCCTCGTCGACCTTGCCGCCCATGCCGACCTTTTGCCAGCGGCGCAAAGCGATGCCCGCGTGCTGGTGACCCGCGACCCGCTTTTGCAGACCCCGCGCGGCGCAGCGGCGCGGGTGCTCCTTTATCTGTTCGAGCGCGATGCCGCCGTGCGGCTGCTCAAATCCGGCTAGTGATCCGCCCCAAACGGATAAATCCATCCGTTTGGGAAAAGTGGACCACTTAAGTTAGTGAATCTGTGGTGCGATTTCTCCAACAGATGGGAACCATCTGTTGGAATCGCACCACTAGGTTTTCTCTTGGTGGCTGGCAAGACGCCGCGCCGTGGCGCTGTCGGCGACCGCTATGGGGGCCTTGCGGCCGGGGGTCACCAGGCCGGCGGAGATGACGTATTTCACTCCTTCCTCGACCGACATCTTGAGAAAGACGCAGTCTTTTCTAGGGGCGAAAAGAAGAAAGCCGGAGGTGGGATTGGGTGTCGTGGGGAGGAACAGATTGACCATCTCCTCGTTCATGCGGCTGGCGATCTCGCCGCTCGTCGGGGCGGTGACGAAAGCCAGCGCCCACACCCCCTTGCGGGGATATTCCACCAGGACGACCTCGCGAAAGGACATGGAGCTCTGGCTCACCACCGTCTCGAAAATCTGCTTCAGCGTGCCGTAGATGGTGCGCACCACCGGCATGCGGCTGACCAGGCGTTCGCCGATGTGAAGCAGCTGGCGGCCGAAGAAATTGGCGGTGACCATGCCGAGAAGGGTGAGAAAGACGACGACGATCAGCACCCCAAGGCCGGGCACCGAGAAGGGAAGATAGGCCTCGGGGCTGTATTTGGCCGGGATGAGGGGCGTCACCCAGTCATCGACCGCGACGATGAAAAGCCAGGTGAGGTAGATGGTGATGGCGATCGGCGCGGCGACGACGATGCCGGTGATAAAATAAGTGCGCAGCCGTGAGCCCAGGCTGCGGCGCGGCAGAACCGTGCTTGCAGGCTCACCCGTCGCATCCTCGCTGGTTTTTGCCTCGCTATCCTCGCTCATGCGCCACATCCCAACCAGTCAAGGACCGGATATGGGCCTCGTGTGAGGCTTTGTAAAGCGCGGGGGGCGCTCACAACGCTTTTTCAAAGACCCGATAGGTCTTGTAGATTTGGCAGCCAAAAGCCTCGAGTAAGGACCGCATGGGCCTGTTGTCCTCGAGGATCCACGACAGTTCGCCATAGCGCCCGCCGCGGGCGACGGTCTTTTGGCGGATGGTGTCGATCAGCATCATCGCCATGACCCCGCCGAGCCGGCCTTTTTGCAGCGCCTTGCGCACCCCCATCAACGGCACCCGGCGCACTTCGTGGCGGTCGCGCAGCAGGCGATAGGCGAGCTTTGCCCAGCCGAAGGGAAGGAGCCTGCCATCGAGGTCGCGCACCATGCGGTTAAGGTCAGGGAGCGCCACCATGAAGGCGGCGGGCACCCCGTCATATTCGATGATGCGCGTGTTATAGGGCTTGATGAGGGGCCGCAAGTCCTTGGCGGTCTTGGCGATTTCCGCCTCGGTCAAGGGGATGTAGCCCCAGTTGTCGCGCCAGGCGTCGTTGAAGATATCGAGCACCACCCTGATTTCCTCATCGAAGCGCTTCATCGCCACGTCGCGGATATGGAGGCGGGGATGGGCAAGCCCCCAATCGATGAGTTTCTGGATATTGGGCGGCATGTCGCTGGTAATGTCCAGCCAATAGGCATACATGTCGATCGCTTTTCGGTAACCGGCGGCCTCCATGAAATCGCGATAATAGGGACGGGCATGGCCCATCAGCATGCAGGGCGGCGTTTCAAAGCCGTCGATGAGCATGCCGACTTCCTCGTTGATCGACAGGCTGAACGGCCCCAGCACGCGGCGCATGCCGTTTTCTTGAAGCCAGCCTTCGGCGGCGGCGAGGAGGTCTTGGGCAAGCGCTGCGTCGTCGATACAATCGAAAAAACCGAACTGGCCAGTGCCTTGGCCCATGCGCTGTTGCACAAGCTCACAGATCTGCGCGCTCACCCGGCCCACCGGCACGCCGTCCCTGGTGGCGAGGAAATAGCGGGCCTTGGCGTGGGCGAAATAGGGGTTGGCCTTGGCCGACACGATTTCCCGCCGCTCGAAGCGCAAGGGCGGGCTCCAATGCGCGTCGTCCTTGAAAACCGTCCAGGGAACCTCGATGAAGGCGTCAAGCTTATCCGATGGTTCGAGCGCCGTTATCCGATAGCGTGATTGTCGCATGGCCCCTCCCGCCGGCAGGCTTTTAAGTGCCGCTTATTCTGGATATCGAGAGTTCAAGCCGCCTCGCGCGGCTCGGAGGTGTCCTGGCGGCGGTCGCGCGGCGTGCCTTGCGCCAATCCGCCGGAAAGCCGGGCGACCCAAGGGTAGCGGGCGGCGGCGGCTTCATCGTAACCGAGGTTGAAGACGGTGGCCGACTTTTCCGGCCGCTGCTCGCGCTCATAAAGGGTGCCGAACAGCCGGTCCCAGAAGAAATTGGTGATGCCGTAATTGCCCCGCTCGTCGTGGAAATGATGCGCCATGTGGCGGCGCTTCATCATCGCCAGAACGGGGTTTTTCGGTTTGTAGGATAGATGCTGCACGCAGTGACAGAATTCGTAAAAGCAGGTGGTGAGGAGCCCGGCGGCAAAGGCGCTGGCCGCGCCGCCGACGCCGTCGAGCGCATAGCCGATGGGGATCGTCACCAGGGCGATGGTGGGCAAGGTGGTGTAAAGCGCGCCAAACAGCACTTCCAGATGATGGGGGTCCTGGTGGTGGTCATAATGGATGCGCTTCCACACCGCCGCCGTGAGGGGCGAACGGAACAGCCAGCGCCCGTGCAGCACGTAACGGTGCAAAAGATACCAGACAAGCGGGTAGGCAAGGACCGCCAAGGCCGCGGCGACAAGGTTGGGCAACAGCGCCGTCGCGTAGGCGAATGCAAGGCCCGTGGCGACCAGCGCCAAAAGCAAATAGGCCTGGATGGCGTAATATTGAAAATAGGCGACCACCAGCTCGCGGAACGTCATCTTGTTGAGATAATGCGTTTTTTTACGCCAGAAGCCGATTTTCAGAGCCATCGCGCCGATTCCCTGCCCATGCGCACGGGTCGCGCGCCGCGCGGGCATTTCCCTTAAAATGAAGCGCCAAGTTTAGAGCGTTGGCGGCGCCAAGCCAAGCTGTGCGCGGCAAATGGGGCGATATTTTGATTTAACCTCGCGCCTCGGGGGACCGGCGAAAGGCCGCGCGGTCGGCCTTGGCAAGGCCGAAGCGGGCGGCGAGGAAGGCAAGGATGGCGTATATCGTCACCGCGCCAAGCAGGCGTAAAGAGCTCGGCAGCATGTCGATGAAGGGTTCGCTCGCCAGCATCAGCGCCAGGGCGACGCCGCCGGCGGCAAGGGCGCGGCCATAGCCGGCAATAAAGGGGTGAAGGTGGTGCATGTGATGAAGTTGGGCAAGCCCGGCCATGGCGACGACGTTGACGCCGGCGATGACGCCCAGCGCCATCCCCTCGGCGCCAAGACCGGGGGTGAGCGCCGCGCCCAGGACAAGCATGACGCCAAGCCCTGCAAGGTTGTTGACAAGCGGCAGGCCGCGCTTGCCGAGCACCTCCAGAAGGGCGGTCGAGGGGCCGGTCAGCGCCTCGGCGCAGCGGCCGATGGTCAGGATGAGAATGAGAGGCGCGGCCTTCACTGCCTCGGCGCCAAACAGCGCGGCGATGTCGTGGCGGGCAAGGACGACGCCGGCGGCCAGCGGCAGGATTAAAATCGTCGCCAGGCGCGTTGCATAGGCGTACATCGCTTTGACTTCCTGCCAATTGACCGAGGCATGGAGCGCCGCCAGGGGGGCAAGGACATAGTCGAAGGTCATGCGCACGATCTGGAGGATCGAGGCGATGCGCCGGGCGATGCCGTAGAGCCCCGCCGCCTCGGCGCCGGCGACGCCAGGCAGCAGGCGGTTGAGCAGGGCGGTGGGCAGCTCGGTGAAGGCGCGCTGGATGAGATGGGTCGGCATGATGAGGAGGGAAAAGCCAAGCACCCCTTGCGCCAGCGCGCGCTCAAGGGGCGCGCGCAACAGCAGGCGGGCGTCGTAATAGCGCAGGAGCAGCCGTACGGAAAGGCCGGCAGCCAGGCTGAGGGATAAAAGATGGCCGACGAAAAGCCCCAGATGGCGCCAGCCGATGAGGAAGAAGCCGACGGCGAAGAAGAGCCGGCTTATCTGCTCGTAAAGAATGCGCACGCGGATTTCCGGGCCGAAGGCGCGCCGCGCCCGCACCGCCGAGGTGGAGATTTCCACTACGGTCCATAGGGGAAGGGTAAGGGCGTAAATCCGGATGGCCGTGGGCAGCGTCGCGGCGTCGGCCTCGGCGACGTTGACGAAGCGCGCCAGCCAGGGCGCCGCCAAAAAGGTCGCGGCGGCGACGCCCAGCGAGGAGGCAAGGGTGACAAGGAAGGCAAGCTTGACCACGGCATGGGCCAGCTCCTCGTCCTTGGCGCCGGCGCCATAGCGCTGCAAGGCCGACGTCATGGCGAGCTCGGTCACCGCCGAGACCAGCCGCACATAGCTCCACAGCACGACGTAAAGCCCGTAGGTGGCAAGGCCGAACAGGCGGGTGAACACCGGCTGGTTCACCACTTCGATGACAGCGCCAAGGCGCGCGGCAAAGGCCATGCCGGCGCCGCGGGCGACCATCTGGCGCCCATCGCTTTGCTGACCAGGCGGGGGGGCGGCGCTGCTCATTCTTCGGTATAGAATAGGACGCTAAGGCCCAGGAGAAGAAACAGAAGGAACGGCGCCCAGGCCGAGAGGACGGGCGGCACCGCGCCGAATTCACCGACCGCCACCATGAAATTATCGGCGACGAAGAAAGCAAAGCCCAAGGCCATGCCGAAGATGACGCGCAGGAACAACTGGCCGCCGCGGGCCAGGCCAAAGGCCGCCACCGCGCCAAGCAGCGGCATCAACAGGCTGGCCATCGGCGCCGCGACCTTGTGGTAGAGCGCCGCCCGCAACAGGGCGGTGGGATAGCCTTCTTTCTCCAGATCCTTGATCGACTGGCGCAGTTTCACATAGGACACCTTGTCGGGCTCGATGGCGAGGGCGACGAAGCGTTCGGCGGGGATGGCGATGGGCCAGGCCTCGCTCTCGCTATAGGTGGACTTGAAATCCGGCATGGTGAAGCGCTGCACGTTATGGAGCTTCCAGGCCCCGTCGGTGTGGGTGGCAAAGCGCGCTTTAACCAGGGCCTTTAAATTGGCGTCAGCGTCGCGCTCGTAGAGCGAGACATTGTCGAGGAACAGCAGGCGGCCGTTTTGCATGATGCTTTCGATCTCGATGACGGTCGAGCCGTCCATCATCCACGAGCGGTCGGCGGTGGTTGGCGGCGGCGGCAGGTCGACGGCGAAATCATGGGCCTCCCAATAGCTGAGGCGGGCATTGGCCTTGACCACGATGGCCTCGTTCAAAAGAAAATGGCCCAAGGCGATGATGAGGGCAATGAGGGTCGGCGGGGCGATGACGTTATAGGCCGACAAGCCTACCCCCTTCATGATGATCACCTCGGCATTCTGATTGAGGGTCGCCAGCGTGGCGACGACGCCGAGCAGGGCGGCGAAGGGGGTGAATTGGGAAATAAGCTGGGGAATGCGCAGCTTCAAATAAAGGGCAAGGGAGGCATAGGTCGCGCCTTCGGCGGCCATGATGTCGTTGGACTTGCCCATGAGGTCGAGCACTTGCAGAATGAGCGTCAGCCCCAGCAGGAAAAGAACGAACCTGACGATGAACATGCGCGCGACATAGCGCGCCATGGTCCGCGAGGGGAGCGCCCAGCGGCGCATGCGGCGCAGCGGCGTCACGAGGTGGCTTCCTTGGTCAGCATGGCGCGCAGGCGGACGAATTGCCGGCCGACCCACGAGGCGGCGAGGTCGAGAAAACGCAAAGGCTGGCCGCCGACACGGTAAACCGCGACGCGATAGAGCTGGAGGCTGAACAGGATGAAGAGAAAGAAAGGAATCCACAAGGTGACCACGATGGGCGCCTCGCCTGCGGCCGAGATTTTTTCGCCCAGCTCGCTGATCTCGTTATAGAGAACGAGAAGGCCGACGCCAGCGAAGACGCCGACCGCGCTCGCCGATCTCTTGGGCGGGATGCCCATCGGCAGCGCGAGGAAGGGAAGGACGAAGAGAGTGAGGATGTGGATCAGGCGAAAATTGAGGTTGGCGGCGAATTTGCCGCGCTGCGCGCCCTCTACATCCCCTGCCAGCAGGGCGGTGACGAGCTCGGGGATGGTCAGCTCCAGATGGGCGCCGCCGCGGGCGCGGAAAACCGCGCTTTTCGGCAATTCTATGGGAAGGTCGTGAACCTCGAAGGTGAGGGTGCGCGGCGAGGCAAGCTTGGGCGACAAGGTGATCAGCGTGCCGTCATAGAGGCGGAAGAGAATCTTGTCGCGATCCTCGGTCGCATAGAAGGTGCCGGCCTTGGCGGTGGCGACGATCTCGCCGCCCTTGGCCAGGGTTTTTTGCAGGAAAATGCGCATCAGCTCGCGCCCTCCCTCGCGGGATTCCTCGATGCGCAAGGTAAGGCCGCCGCCCAGCTCGACGAACTCGCCGACCTTGATGCTGGCGCCAAGCGCGCCGCTGCGCAAATCGAATTGCAGGCCTTCATAGGCATAGCGGGTGAGGGGCTGGACATAGCCCATCAAGAAATAGCTGATGACGGCGGAGACGCCGGCGAGCAGCAGGGGAACGCGCATCAGCCGGTCATGGCTGATCCCGGTGCCGATCAAGGCGTCGAGCTCGCTGTTGAGCGCGAGCTTGCGGAAGCCAAGCAACACGCCCAGAAAAAGGCCAATGGGGATGGCCAGCGACAGATATTGCGGCACCAGATTGGCGAGCATGCGCCAGACCACGGAAATCGGTCCGCCCTCGTTGACCACGAAATCGAACAGGCGCAGCATTTTTTCCAGCAGCAGCAGTATCGCCGCGATGCACAAGGTCGCCAGCATCGGCACGATGACCTGGCGAAAAAGATAGCGGTCGATACGCTGGAACATGGGTTGGCGGCACCCGAACAGGCCCGGATATCCAGGCGACGATGGGTTGCCCTTACATCAAACCGGCAGTCTCGCGCAATGCATGAGAGAGGCAAAATTCAATGCCTCATGGACGCCAAGCGTTGCCACTTCCGGGCTTTGCCCCTTGGCGGCGGGCGAGGAGGCGGTCTTGTCCAGACATATTTTCGCCCATATGGCTGTGTTGAACGCTAAAGACGCGGCGTTGCGTGCGGGAGCCCGACATGATGTCCACGATGTGCCGGCTGGCGGCGGTGCCGGCAATCTTGCTAGCCACAGCGCAAGGTGCGGACGCTTGGCAGGCCTTGACCGCCATCAGCTTTCCCGTGGCGCAGACCGTGGAGGGCGATCGGTTCGCCGCCTATTGCGAGACGGGCGCCGGCGCGCCCGCGGTCAGACTGCATATAGCGGGCATGCGCGACGGCAAGGGTCAGTTGCGGGTTCAACTCTACGGCGATGCGCCGGAGAGCTTCCTGGAAAAGGGCGCGCGCCTCATTCGCATTCAGGTCCCGACGCCGCCGGAAGGGGAGACGGCGCGGCTATGCGTTCCCTTGACGGTGCCCGGCACCTACGCCCTTTTCGTGCTCCACGACCGGGACATGAACGGCAAGGCGGGGATTTTTTCCGAAGGCTTCGGCTTTTCCAACAATCCCCAATTGAAACTGCGCAAGCCGCGCCATGACGAGGTTGCCTTCACGGTGGGGCAAGAAGTGCTCGACATGAATATCGAGATGCAATATTTCGGCGGCGAGCGGCGGCGTTCCCATGGACGCTAGGCCATAATCGGCAAGAAAAAATTCAGGCCTTTAATGAGCCCGCCAGGGCCTGATAAGCTTTGAGTGTTGGCATGACCCCGCTTGTGGCGATTTTAAGCAATCCCGGCAGCACCACCAACCGCCGCAGCATTGATAAGGTGCGCGCCCTGGTGCAAGCGAGCAGCCATGTCCTCCATGTGGAAGTCAAGCGGTTCGAGGAAATCCCCGAAGCGCTACGCTTGATGGCGCGCGCGCAGCCTGCGGTTCTCGTCATCAACGGCGGCGATGGCACCATCCAGGCAAGCTTGAGCGCGCTCATCAACCACGCGCCCTTTGGCGAGCGGCCGCCGCCCGTCGCCGTGCTGCCGGGCGGCAAGACCAACATGATCGCCCGCGACCTAGGCATGCGTAGCTCCACTGTCGCCGAGCTTCGCCGCCTCCTCGCCCTCGTCGCGGCGGGCGGGCTTGCGGCCAGGCGAGCGCGCTATCCGCTGATTGGCCTTGATCGGGGAGATGGCGGCCCTGTCGCCTATGGCATGTTCTTCGGCGCCGCCGGCATCGTCGGCGGGATCGATGCTTGCCGCGGCAAAATCTATCCCCTGGGCCTACCCAATCTTCTGTCGCACGCGCTGACCATGGCGCTCATCTTCTTCAACGTCCTGGCACGCGGCAATGTGTCGCATTCGCTGGTGCGGGCAGCCCCGATGCGCATCAACTTGAAGGGCGGCGGCATCCTCGACGGCGCCTTCTTCATCGTCATGGCGACCACCTTGAGCCGCCTCGTCATGGGGCTTGATCCCTTCATGCGGCAAGGCAAGGGAAGCCTCAAATTCACCGCCATCGAATACCGGCGCGCGACCATTTGGCGGGCCTTGCTGGCGTTGCTTCTGGGCCGCTTTGGCCGCAGCATGATTTCGGGAGTGCATTTCCGCACTGTCGACGCCGTCCGCATCATGAGCACGCAGGCGGTGACGCTGGATGGCGAAATGTTTGCGCCCCAGCCGGGGCAGGCGATGCTGCTCGATGGCACGAAAAGCCTCGATTTCGTGAAATTATAGCGGGATGCCGGAGGCGATGGCCAAAACCGAAGAGCTGCCCGCCATCATCGCCCGCGCCATCGAGCGGCCGGTCGCCGCCGCCGTGGGGGAAGTGGCGCGACGCCTTGCCCGGCGCTTGGGCGGCGTCAACGCGGTGCTGTTTTACGGCTCCTGCCTGCGCACGGGCCTGATCGCAGGCCAGATGCTCGATTTCTACCTCATCGTCGATGATTACCATGAGGCTTATCGCCGCCGCTTGCTTGCCCTGGCCAACCGGTTGCTGCCGCCCAACGTGTTTTATTTCGAAGCCGACATCGATGGGGTGCGGGTGCGCGCCAAATACGCGGTTCTGTCTTCGGCGCAGCTCTTGCGCCTGTGCAGCGCCAGGACTTTCAGCCCCGCCTTGTGGGCCCGCTTCGCCCAGCCCATCGCGCTGGTCTACGCCCGCGATGAAGCGGCGCGGGCAGGCGTCATCGCCGCCCTGAGCACGGCGCCGACGACCCTCCTTGCCACCACGACAAGGCTGGCGCTGCGCCGGCTTTCGCCGCGCGACCTGTGGCGTCACGCCTTTGCCCTTACTTACGCCACGGAATTCCGCGCCGAGCGGGCGGACAGGCCGGCCGCGCTTTATGACCTGGAAGCGGATTTCTACAACGCCATCACCCTGCCGGCCCTTGGCCAAGCGGGCATAAGCGTCAGGCAAAGGGCCGACGGCGCCCTCGACCTTGGCCCCGGCGGCGGCACGGTGCGGGCGCGGCTCGCCTGGCTCGCGCGCCGGCTGCAAGGACGGACGCTGCATATCCTGCGGCTCATGAAGGCGGCCGCCACCTTCGATGGCGGCATCGATTATCTTGCTTGGAAGATCGAGCGCCATTCCGGTGTCGTCCTCGCCATCAAGCCCTGGCACCGCCGCCATCCCGTGGTGGCGGGACTGCTGTGGTTGCCGCGCCTCAAGGGGCGGGGGGCGATTCGCTAATGATACGATTCCAACAGACGGATCCATCCGTTGGAGAAATCGCAGCACTAGGCGGCGGCCTCCAAGGGAAGGCCCACCTTACCGGCGGCGGCTGCGAAGGCCGCGATGATGGCGTCGATCTGCGCTGGCGTATGGCCGGCGCTCACCGAGCAGCGCAACAGGAAGGTGCCGCCCGGGGTCGCCGGCGGGCGGGCGATGTTGACATAGACGCCTTCCAGCATCAGCGCCTGCCAGATCTTGAACAACAGCTCCTGGGTCGGCGCGATGACGGCGATGATGGGGCTTTGCGCCGCCGGGGTCGCCATGGCGAAGCCGGCTTTCCTCAAGCCCTGGTGCAAGCGCCTGGCGTTTTCCCATAAATGGGTCCGCCGGTTGTCGGCGTGGCGCAGCAGGCGGATCGCCGCGGCGGCGGAGGCGACCACCGAAGGCGGCAGCGAGGCGGTGAACATATAGGGCCGCGTCACCAGCCGCAGAACCTCGAATTTGGGATGGTTGGAGACGCAGAAGCCGCCCACCGTGCCAACGCTCTTGGAAAAAGTGCCGACGATGAAATCGCAGGCCTCCTCAACCCCCAGCTCCTGCGCCAGGCCGCGCCCGGTGGCGCCGCAAAAGCCCATGGAATGGGCTTCATCGACCAGGGTCTGAGCCCCGGCGTCCTTGGCCGCGGCGAGCAGCTCTTTCAAGGGCGCGGCATCGCCCAGCATCGAATAGATGCCCTCAACGACGACCAGCTTGGCGGCGTCCCTAGGCAAGCGCCCCAAGCGCTTGGCGAGGTCCTCGGGGTTGTTGTGCTTGAAGCGCACCACGTCGGCGGTGCCCATGGCGCAGCCGTCATAGATGGAGGCGTGGCTGTCGGCGTCGATGACGACATAGTCGCCCTTGGCGGCGAGCGCCGAAATCATGCCGAGATTGGCTTGATAGCCGGTGCTGAAGACCATCGCGTGGCGGGCCCCGTAAAACGCCATCAGCTCGGCCTCCAGCGCCTTGTGGCCGCCATAGGTGCCGTTCAAAACCCGGCTTCCGGTGGTGCCGGTGCCGAAGGCCTCCAGCGCTTCGCGGGCCGCTTCCATCGCTTCCGGGTGGAAGGTCATGCCCATGTAATTGTTGGTGCCGGCAAGGATGGTGTGCCGCCCATCGATGATCGCCTCGGTCTCGGAAAGCACCTGGTCCATCACCACCCCCAAGGGATCGGGTCCGGCGAAGCGCAGCGCCTGGCGCTCGGCGATGATGGCGTCGTATTTGGCCAACAGGTCGGTCATGGCTTGTCCTTGGTGATGCGGATCACCGCCGCTGCCACATTCTCGATGGTCTCGAGGTCGGGAAGAAGATTGAGCGGCAGCACGATGTCGAAGGCGTCCTCGATCTCGGCCACCAGATCCATGACGGTGAGGGAGTCGAATTCCAGGTCGAGGGCAAAGCTGGTCTCGGGGCGCAGCGCTGCGTTTTTTTTGTTGAACGGTGCGATAACCTCGTACAGGCGCTTGAGCGCGTCGGCTTTCGTCATATGGCTTTACGCCCCCTCTCTCTCTACGCCGCGCCCCTTTAAGGCGCGCAATTCCAGCCGCTCTATAGCACGGCCGCCCTGGTGCGCGAGGTTTTTGTCGATTTCGAGGCAGTCCTATAGCAGACCCTGCTGGCGATACCAGCCAAGGGTGCGCGCCAGACCCTCTGCGAGCGCGACCCTGGGGCGCCAGGGGCTGACGTCGGCCAAGGTGGGCCGGTCGACGCACCAGTCGGGGTGGCCGAGCTCGCGCGCCTTGCCCCGGGTCAGCATCGGTGCGCCTTGGCCAAGCCGCGCCAATCCTTCATTGGCAAGGCCGATGGCCGCAAGGGCCAGGCTCGGCACCACGAAGGGCCGGACGCGCCGGCCCAGAATGGCGCCGGCGGTCCGGTAAACCTCAATGAGAGCATGGCCGCCCGCGCCGTCGTCGAGGCCCAAGGTCCGCGAGGCCATATCGGGGGCCGCCGCGGCATGGACGATGGCCTGCGCCAAGTCCTCGGCGAAAATCCACGATGCGCGGGCGCCATGAGCGGGCAGCGGCGCCAGGCCCCAGCGCGCGGCGCGGAAGATCTTCAAGGTCTCGCCATCGCCCGGGCCATAGACCGCCGGCGGGCGCAGGACGGTCCACGCCACAGCATCGCCAAGGCTCTCGGCGATGGCGCGCTCGCTCGCGCGCTTGCTGGCCGCGTAGGGCGATAAATGCGGCGCCCGGGCGGCAAGCGAGGAGAGGAGAAGAAACCGCTCGACGCCAGCGGCGCGGGCGGACGTCGCCGCCAGGGCGCTGCCTTCGACATTGATGCGGGCAAAATCGGCGTGGCGGCGCGCCTTGATGGCGCCGGCGCCATGGACAAAGACCTTGGCGCCAAGGGCAAGCTGTTGCAGCGCCGCCATGTCGTGGATGTCGCCTTTGACCCAATGCACGCCCGGCCGGTCCGTCATCGGGCGGCGGGCGAGCGCGCGCACCTCATAGCCGGCGGCGCGGAAGGCGGCGATGACATAAGGGCCAATGAAGCCGGTCGCCCCGGTCAAGGCAACGATGGGGCGCGCCGCCATCGCAAGCGCGTTCAGACCGCGTCCGCCAAGGGCACGATGCCGCCCGAGAGATAGCGGTCGCGCGCCTTGGAACGCGACAGCTTGCCGGACGAAGTACGCGGCAAGGTGCGCGGCGGCACCAGTTCGACGAGGCAGGTCATGCCGGTCACCGCCTTCACCTTCTTTTTCACCGCGGCGCGCAGCGCTTCGCGCGCGGCCGGGTCGGAGAGGCGGCATTGCACCAGGACGGCGGGGATCTCCTCGCCGCGGGCATTGGTAAGGGAAATCGCCGCGATATCGCCGCTGCGCAGGCCGGGCAACTGCTCCACCGCCCATTCGATATCCTGCGGCCAGTGGTTCTTGCCGTTGACGATGATCATGTCTTTGGCGCGGCCGACGATATAAAGGCAGCCATCGAGCATATAGCCCATGTCACCGGTATCGAGCCAGCCGTCCGCCGACAGAACCGCGCGGGTCGCGGCGTCGTCGCGGAAATAGCCGGCCATGACGCTGGGCCCGCGCACGCACACCCGGCCGATGGCGCGCTCGGCCAACGCCGTGTCATCCTCGTCGCGGATTTCCACCTCATAGTCCGGCAGGGGCACGCCGCAATTCACCACCGGGCGGTAGCGCGGCATTGCCGCCAAGGCCGGATGGCCGTTGAGGGGGGCTGGCGCGCCATTGCCGTCCTTGCCGGAGCGGCTGTCGCCCTGGCCTTGCGAGAAGGGTTCGCCGGACAGCACCCGCTCATCGACCATGTCGGTGACAATGCCTTCGCCGACCGGCATGAAGCTTACCGCCAGGGTGCATTCGGCAAGGCCATAGCTGGGGACGAAGGTGGTGGCGCGAAAGCCGGCGGGGGCGAAGGTATCGACGAAGTTCTGCATGACGTCGGGGCGGATCATGTCGCCGCCATTGCCCGCCACCCGCCAGCGCGAAAGGTCGAGGCCGGCGACGGCCTCGCCGCGCGCCCGCCGGGCGCAGATGTCATAGCCGAAGGTGGGGCTGTAGGAGACCGTGGTGCCTTCATTCTCGCTGATCATCTGCAGCCATAGCATGGGCCGGCGGGCAAAGCTCTCGGTCGCCAGGAAATCGCACGAGACCTGGCTTGCAAGGGCGGTCAGCAGGCAGCCGACGAGGCCCATGTCGTGATAGAAGGGAAGCCAGGAAATGCAGCGGTCGGTCTCGGCCACCTGAACCCCGTGATAGGCCTGGCCATGGCAATTGGCCATCAACGAGCGGTGGGTGACGACGACGCCATGGGGAAAGCGCGTGCTCCCCGAGGAATATTGCAAATACGCGACGTCGCGGTGTTGCGGCCGACGCAGGCCATGATCGCCAATGGCAAGGGCGGCGAAGTCGTCATGGCCGCCGGCAAAGCGCAGGCCCATGCCCTCCGCCGCTTCGCGCACCAGGTCCAGCATGGCGCTGGGCGTGATCGCGGCGGCGGCGTCGCAACTGCGGATCTGCAGGCGAAGCTGCTCGACATAGCCCTCGCGCCCGCCGAATGAGGTCGGCAGGGGCAGCGGCACCGGCAGCACCCTTGCATATTGGCAGCCAAGAAAGGCGGCGACGAAATCGGGCGTGGTCTCGGCGATAAGGGCCACCCTCTCGCCGGGCGCCATCCCGAGATGGATCAGGCGCTGGGCGACGGCGATCGCCTCGTCGCGCAAGGCGGCATAGGTCATGCTGGCGCTGAGCTCGCCGCGCGGCGAGTAGAAATTCAGGCCGCGCGACCCCCGCGCCGCGTAATCCAACGCTTGGTCCAACGTGTCGAAATCAGCGAAGCGCCGCGGCAGTCGATCGTCAACGGTTGGCGTTCTCAAATCCATGGACAAGTCAATTTCCACCTGTTGCCTATGCCAGTCTACCTATCCGCCCAAGGTTCAACGATCCCGCCCAGGCCATGAGAAGGCAAAACACGGCGCGCGTCCAGCGCCGATCTTGCCGCACCCTATCTCGCTATCCGCTCTGTTTCAGATGGACCAGAAATCCGCCCCGATCCATGACCTAAGTTTAACTTTATTTTGAACGACTTGACAGGGTGACTAACGTGAGGCGGCCAAGTCGCGCAAGCCCTTTCTTGCCTTGCCGGGAGCAGCCTGAACCGCCCCTTCGCCCGATCAAGGGAGGATGAAGGCCGCGCCCGCTCAGCCAAGGCGGGCAATCTAGCGGCAAATGCGGCATTTTTGCGGCCCCGAGGAAGAGGTCGGATCAAGCCGATGGAAAGCTATTGTCTTCCATGCCGCCCTTCGCCACTGTGGCGGATATGCAGCGAACATATGGGAAAAAGCGGCGCAGGGTCCTTGACAGCGAAGAAGAATGGCGGGCGGCGGCGCTCAACTATCTTGAACGCTTCGAAGCGCCGGCGGCGCGGGTGAAAGCGGTTCTGGCGGCCCGCGCCCGGCGCCAGGGCGGTGCTGACGATACGGTGCTGCGGCGCATTGACGCCGTGGTCGCCGACTTGCGCCAAGCGGGCCTCATCGATGACCTTCGCTATGCCAGGGCGCGGGTGGCGGCGCTGACGGCGCGGGGCAAGACGGGGGTGGCGGTGCGCCAGGATTTGCTGGCCAAGGGCTTGGCTTTGGATACGGTCGATGCGGTCATGCCAGACGCGGATGCAGATGCTCGCCGCGCGGCGGCGACATTGGCGCGGCGGCGCAAATTGGGCCCTTATCGCAGCGCCCGGGCATGGATGGAGTGGGAGGGCGAGCGCCGTCGCCGGGAAGCCCGCGAGCTGGCGGTGCTGGCGCGTGCCGGCCATGATTTGAAAACCGCGCGCGCCGTGGTGCGTGCGCCAAGCATCGAGGCTCTGGAAGGCTGGTGCCGGGAAGGGGGGGCATGATGCGGGCCTGGGAATTAAGCGGCGGCTTTGGTCTTGAGCATTTGCGCGCAACCCAGCGGCCGGACCCCGCGCCTGGGCCGGGCGAGGTCAAGATCAGGCTGCGCGC
The DNA here is from genome assembly GCA_049324415.1 of Pseudomonadota bacterium. GTDB lineage: Bacteria > Pseudomonadota > Alphaproteobacteria > Sphingomonadales > CAKZYD01 > JBMOOS01. The sequence continues at coordinate 36,308 of JBMOOS010000016.1, read as the reverse complement.
CGCCAGCCTCAACTATCGCGATCTTCTCATCATTCAAGGGGTCTACAATCCCAGATTGGCCTTTCCGTTGATCCCCGTCTCCGATGGTTGCGGCGAAGTGGTCGCCATCGGGGAAGGAGTGCGGGGCCTGAGCCTTGGAGAGATGGTCATTCCCTTGTTCCATCAAGCCTGGCAAGGCGGTCCGCCCAGCCTGGAGCGGCTCAGTCAGAGCCTCGGCAGTCCCCTCGATGGGGTGATGGCCGATTACCGTCTGTTCCGCGCCGAGGGGCTGGTGAAGGCGCCTTCCCACCTCACGGCGGAGGAGGCGGCGACCTTGCCCTGCGCCGGGGTGACCGCCTGGACCGCCTTGATGACGGAAGGCCGCCTTGCCGCCGGCGAGACGGTGGTGATCCAGGGCACCGGCGGGGTCTCCGTTTTCGCCCTGCAATTCGCCAAGCTTGCCGGCGCCCGGGTGATCGTCACCTCGTCGAGCAATGAAAAGCTGGAGCGCGCCCGCGCCCTCGGCGCCGATCATTTGATCAACTATCGGGAAACGCCGGACTGGGCGCGGCCGGTGCGGGCGCTGACCAACGGCCGGGGCGCCGACCATATCGTCGAGGTGGGCGGCGCGGGAACCCTCGACCAGTCGCTGAAAGCCATCCGCATCGGCGGCTTCATCAGCGTCATCGGCGTCCTCGCCGGGGCGGAAAAGGCGCTCTCCTTGCCGCGCATCCTGATGCAGCATGTGCACATGCAGGGCATTACCGTCGGCAGCCGGGACGATTTCGAGGCGATGGCACGGGCGATGAGCCAGGCCAAGCTGCGCCCGGTGGTGGACCGGGTCTTTCCCTTCGAGGCCTTGAAGCAGGCCTTGGAGCATCTGGCGCAAGGCAAGCATTTCGGCAAGATCGCGCTAAGCTTTTGAGGCCCTGGCGCGGCGGCGGGCGAGGGCGTCGCGGGTGTCGATGTCGTAAAGGACGGCCGGGTCGTCCATTTCCACCAGCGCGACCAGATCCTCATGGCGGGCGATCACGGCTTTAGCGCCGCTATCGCCAGTGTGGGCGGCGATGGCGGGAAAAAGCCGACGCCCGACCAACACCGGATTGCCGCGCTTGCCGCGATAGGCGGCGATGGCGATCTCCCGCCCTTGGCTGGGGTCATAGGCAGCGATCAGGCGATCGATGACGGGGGCGGTGATATCGGGCATGTCGCCGAGGCAAATGACCGCGCCATCGCAGTCCGCCGGCACGGCGGCGAGCCCGGCGGCGAGCGAGCGGCTAAGGCCCGCTGGGGAATCGGCGGCGTGAACGAAGCGTGCCGGGCTTGCCGCCAGGGCGGCGGCGACGGCGTCGGCCTCGTGCCCGACAACGACGATGACCGGCGATGCCGTGCTGGCCAACGCCGCGTCCACCGCGTGGGCGACCAGCGGCTTGCCGTCCAGCATGGCGCGCAGCTTGTTGGTCTTGCCCATACGCCGTGACTGGCCGGCGGCAAGGACAAGGGCGGCGATTTTCGCCCTTGCCGTTTTTTGAGCGCCGAGGCGCGGGCACGGCCGGCTGGCGATTTCCTTCAAAAGGCCGCCCACCCCCATCCGCGCCCAGTCGCCCCTGGTGATGTCAAGGCCGGCCAGCACCCGCTCCAGCACCCAGTCAAAGCCGTTGAGCCTGGGCGAGCGGGCGCAGCCCGGCAGGCCGATCACCTGGATCCCGCCCAGCCGACCGTGGAGGAGGAGGTTGCCCGGGTCCACCGGCATGCCAAAGCGCGCGATCCGGCCGCCGGCGGCGCGGATGGCGCTGGGCACCACGTCGCGCCGGTCGACGGTGGCGCTGGCGCCGATGACGAGCAGGGGGTCAAGGCCGTGCGCCGCCTGCCGGGCGAGGGCGGCGGCGATGCTCTCCACCTCATGGGGGACGATGGCGTGGTCGGCAAGCGCGCTGCCAAGGATGGCAAGGCGCTTGGCGATGATTTCCGCGGTCTTGGCGTGAAGCGGCTCCTTGGCGCCGGGCAGGTGGGTGGAGATAAGGCCGGCCTGGTGCGGCGTGAAGGGGCGGACCCTTAAAATGGGCGCCGTGGCGGCGTGGGCCAGCACGGTGCGCAACTTGCCGGCGCTGACGGCAAAGGGGATGATCTTCACCGTCGCCAGCATTTGCCCGGCGGCGACCGGGGTGAAGGGCGCCAGCGTCGCCAGGGTGATCGCTTCGTCAACGCTGTTGATGCGGGTGACGGCGGCGCTGTCGATCAGCGCGACGCCCGCCGTGGCCGCGAAGAGGTTGGCCCGTCCAGTCGCCGGCGCGCCGATGGTGACCGCCTCGCCCGCCACCGCTTGGGCGATGGCGCCCGCCGCTCCGTCCTCCGTTACGTCGCCGGTCTCGAGGCGCACCGCCGTCACTTGGCCAATCCCGGCGGCGGCAAGGAAGGCAATGTCTTCCCTGGACAAGAGATGGCCCTTGGCAAAGCGCCGCCCGCCGGCGGTGGTGGCGTGGGCGAGGATGGCGCCGGCCGCCTTGGCGAGCGTTATGCGGGCGAATTTCATGGCGCCGCGCCGCGCAAGGCGGCGGTCATCTGGGCGAGGATGGCGAGCGCGATTTCCGCCGGCGCGCGGGCGCCGATGGCAAGGCCGACGGGCGCGTGGATGCGGCCGATCCGGCCCTCGTCAAGGCCGGCGGCGATAAGCCGCGCGCGCCGCGCGGCATGGGTTTTGCGCGAGCCCAGGGCGCCGACATAAAAGGCCGGGGAGGCAAGGGCGGCGATGAGGGCGGGGTCGTCAAGCTTGGGGTCGTGGCTAAGGGTCACCACCGCGCTGCGCTGGTCGGGGGCAAGCGCGGCGAGCGCTTCGTCGGGCCAGTCATGGCGCAGCACTGGCGGGGCATAAGCCGTGGCGGGAAAACGCTGGGGGCTGGCGAAAGCCGTGCGCGGATCGATGATGACCACCTCATAGCCGGCCAGCGCCGCCATCGGCGCCAGCGCTTGGGCGATATGAACCGCGCCCACCAGGATGAGCCGGAGCGGCGGGTTGAAGGGGTTGAGAAAATAGGTCGCGCCCTTTTCCTCAAGGCTTTGCGCCTTGTCGTGGCGCAAGGCTTCCCGCGCGAGCGCCCCGAGCTCGATACCATCGATGACGAGGTTTTTATCTTCCTCAGGGTTGTAAACGGCGATGCTGCCGCGCGCCATGGTGGCGATGAGGGCCACCGGCTGCTTGGCGGCCCGCAACCCCTGCAGCCGGTCGAGCAAGCCATCCTCCATGACCTCGAGAAGGATACGGATGCGCCCGCCGCAGGCAAGCCCCACCTCCCACGCCTTGGCGTCGCTGACGCCATAGTCGAGAAGGCGCGGCGCGCGGCTGGCGATCACCGCCTCGGCCTCGGCGATGACCGCGCCTTCGACGCAGCCGCCGCTGACCGAACCCTCGAAAGCCCCATCGGCGCGGATGGCGAGCAGGCTGCCCGCCGGGCGCGGCGCCGAGCCCCAGGTGGCGATGACGCTGGCGATGGCGACGCCAAAACCCGCCTCGCGCCAGGCGCGCGCCGTGGCGAGGGGGTCGGGTGTGGCGGCGGTGGCCCCGGTGGTCATGAAAGGCGCGTTAAATACCACAAAAAGACAAGCGTCAGCAGGATGAGGGCGCCGCCCCAGATGATGGGGACAAGGCCGCCGGCCCTTTGGGGCGCGGGCGGCGCTTCTGGCAAGGCGGCGGGCGCTTCGACGGCGGCGCGAAAATTGGCGAAGAATTCATCGGCGAGCTTCTTGGCCGCGGCGTCGATCAGGCGGCTGCCGATGCGGGCGAGCTGGCCGCCGACATGGGCTTTCACCTGATAATGAAGGCGGGTTCCATCCCCGTCATCGGTGAGAGTGACGCGGGCCTCGCCCTTGGCAAAGCCAGCGGCGCCGCCCTTGCCTTCGCCGATAAGGGTATAGCCATTGGGGGGATCGATATCCGACAAGGTGACGGCGCCGGTAAAGCGCGCCTTCACCGGCCCGACGGCGGCCATGACGGTGGCGGTGAATTCGTTGGCCGCCTTTTGCTCCAGCGTCTCGCAGCCGGGAATGGCGGCGCGCAAGGTAGCGGGATCGTTCAACGCCTGCCACACCATCGACCGGGACGCGGCGATTCGTTGCTCGCCTGTCAGTTCCATCAATTCTGCTCCCACATGCCGCGCGGGCCATCATCAATCCACGAAAATACGCCGGGCGCGGCGTAAGTAAACCGACTTTTCCTTGATCAAGCCATGGTCTAGACCCTACAACAACCGCCCGGCGCCGCCGGTCGAGAACGCCGCCATAAAGGGTATCATCCGCCGTCAAGAGGGGCCAACAAGGGGATAGGGAAAATATGGAACGGATTTTTTCCGGGGCTTATGGACGCAATTTCCTCGGCAACGCGCCGGACTGGTACAAGCTCGCCATCCTTGCCATGCTCATCGGCAATATCGGCCTTTTGCAGCTTGCCGGCCCCTATATTACCGGCTGGGTGATGGTGCTCGAATTCATCTTCTGCCTTGCCATGGCGCTCAAATGCTATCCCTTGCAACCCGGCGGATTGCTGGCCATGGAAGCGGTTATCCTCGGGCTGACCAACAAAGCCGCCATCTACCATGAAGTGGAAGCCAACCTGGAAGTCATTCTGCTTCTTATCTTCATGGTCGCCGGCATTTACTTCATGAAGCAGCTCTTGCTCTTCATTTTCACCAAGATCATGTGCCAGGTGCGCTCCAAGGTGCTTTTATCGCTGATGTTCTCCTTCCTGGGCGCATTCCTGTCCGCTTTTCTCGACGCGCTGACGGTGACCGCCGTCGTCATCGCGGTCGCCGTCGGCTTTTACGGCATTTACCATAAGGTTGCCTCGGGCAAGCGGTTCACCGACGATCACGACTATCTCGACGACGCGCAGTTGGAGCTTCATCGGCGCGAATATCTGGAACAGTTCCGCGCCTTTTTGCGCTCGTTGATGATGCATGCCGCGGTCGGCACCGCGCTTGGCGGCGTCACCACCCTTGTCGGCGAGCCGCAGAACATCATCATCGCCGCCCAGGCCAATTGGAGCTTTGTCGAATTCTTCCTGCGCATGGCGCCGGTCACCATGCCAGTGCTGGTGGTGGGCCTTTTCACCGTGGTGCTGTTGGAAAAGACCAAGGCTTTCGGCTATGGCGCCGCCTTGCCGGAGGAAGTGGCCAATATCCTCCTTGAATACGACAAATACGAGGCCTCCAAGCGCACGGCGCGCGATCGTGCCTCCCTCATGGTTCAGGCGATTGTCGCCCTGTGGCTGATCGTGGCTTTGTCCCTGCACCTCGCGGCGGTGGGGCTCGTGGGCCTTTCTGTCATCGTGCTGGCCACCGCCTTTACCGGCGTCGTCGATGAGCACCAGATCGGCCATGCTTTTCAGGAAGCGCTGCCCTTCACCGCGCTGCTGGTCGTGTTTTTCGCCATCGTCGCCATGATCAACGATCAGAAACTGTTCGACCCGGTGATCCAGGAAGTGCTGAAGATGGAAGGCATCGACCAGATCGTCAGCTTCTTTGTCGCCAACGGCCTTTTATCGGCGATCAGCGATAATGTGTTCGTGGCGTCGGTCTATATCGGCGAGGTGAAAAACGCCCTCCTTGCAGGCGCCATCGACCGGGACACCTTCGACTTGATGGCGGTCGCCATCAACACCGGCACCAATATCCCCTCGGTGGCGACGCCGAACGGGCAGGCGGCCTTTCTGTTCCTGCTCACTTCGGCATTGGCGCCGCTCATCCGCTTGTCCTATGTGCGCATGGTGGTGATGGCCTTGCCCTATACGCTAACCATGTCGGTCACCGCCATCCTTGCCGTCTATTTCCTCCTGGTGCCGGCAACGGACGCGCTTTACGAGGCCAAGCTGATTGGTCATCACAGCGTCTCGGAAATTCCCACCGGCGCGCCGGGCGAGGTAACGGAACATTAACTATAGGTTGTGCATGCCGGCCTAATCATTCCTTAATACGCGTTGTATTAACCTTCTATACCAGCAACTTTATTTGTTTGCGCGAAACATTCATGCTAGCTTCCTCCCGCGTTACCGGAGAACGGGAGGAGGCTCCGTTCTAGGTCTGTGAAGTGCATTGGAGGACGATGTTATGGCCCATTCGACGGCACAATCCGGCGCCTCGGATCAGGACCAAAGTCTTGCGGTTAAGGTGGTGGGCACGGTCAAGTGGTTCGATGCGGTCAAGGGATACGGGTTTATCGTGCCGCGCGATGGCGGCGGCGATGTTCTTTTGCATTTTTCCGTCTTGCGCGAGATTGGCCGGCGCTCGGTCCCTGAAGGAGCGACGGTGACCTGCCTCGTCGTCAATGGCAAGCGTGGGCGCCAGGCGACGGAAATCGCCAATATCGACTTATCGACGGCGGTGGCGCCAGACCTCGAGGCGAAGGCTGGCGTGCGCTCGGGGCGGCCGCAGGCGGAGCCGCAAGAGGCTTCGACCGTGTTCGTGCCGGTCACGGTCAAGTGGTTCAACCGTTTGCGCGGCTATGGCTTCTTGACGCAAGGCAATGGCACGGTGGATATTTTCGTCCACATGGAAACGCTGCGTTTGGCCAATATTCTCAATCTTGACACTGGAGACGCGCTGCAGGCGCGCATCGGCAATGGCGAGAAGGGACCCATGGCGGTGGAAGTGCGGCGCGGTCGTTAGGGTATTTTCGACCAAGCAGATAGCGGCTGGCTGCGGGAAGTGTAATAAAACTAAAGACCTAGTGGTGCGATTCCAACATATGGCTCCCATCTATTGGAGAAATCGTACCACAGATTCACTAACTTAAGTGGTCCACTTCTCCCAAACGGATGGATTTATCCGTTTGGGGCGGACCACTAGGGTAGAATGGCGATCCTGATAAAACGCATTATGCCTGTCCTCATTCCAAAATTCCCATCCTTTAATATCAGCCTCGGGACGAGCAAGGATATGAGGTGCGCGTAAAACGGTTGACATTGGGATCATGCCAAGGGATGGCGGGACCACTCGCCAGCGTGCTTTTTGGCCTTGCACTCCTTATTCCTTCCTGGGCGATGGCGCAGGATGGCCCGCAATCGCTGCCGACCCTTCCCCTGGTGGTGGAGACGGCGGCCGGTGCGCGCCATGATTTCACCGTGGAGGTCGCCGACGATCCCGAGGAGCGGCGTATTGGCCTCATGAACCGCCCTGAACTGGCCGATGATCACGGCATGCTGTTTCTGTTCGAACACCCGCAGAACTTGTCATTTTGGATGAGAAATACCCTTATTCCGCTCGATCTTCTCTTCATCCAGTCCGACGGGCGGATCGCCAATATCGCCCGCGGCGAGCCATTGTCCCTTGCTCCGATCCCTTCGAAGGGGCGGGCGCTTGCGGTGCTCGAGCTCAAAGGCGGCCGCGCCGCGGCGCTTGGCATAGCCCCTGGCGACTTTGTGCGCCTCGATGCCTTGGTGACGCAGGCCACGCCATAGATTGAATCGGCGTCACGCGCTTGAAAAGCCCTTTCGCTGGGTCGCCCAGTTGGCTAGAAGATGCGCCTGTCGCCTTTAGGCCAAGCCTGGCGGGGAGTAGCGCAGCCTGGTAGCGCATCTGCTTTGGGAGCAGAGGGTCGCTGGTTCGAATCCAGTCTCCCCGACCATGTTTTCGATTGTCGAGGACATGGCGGCCAGGATAAAGGCCAGCGTTCATAACGCCGAGAACCTCTATGCTTTGCTGGCATCGCGCAGGGAACGCGCGGGCGCCTCCAAAACTTTCAGCATTCCTCGGGATGGTTGCAGTAGAGCGTGTAAAGGGTGTTCATGACGGCGATGGCCTCGGCGCTGGAGAGCGAATAGAAAATCGACTGCGCTTCACGCCGCGTCTTCACCAGCTTCTCCCGGCGCAGGATGGCAAGGTGCTGGGAAAGCGCCGACTGGCTAAGGCCAATCAAATCCTCCAACTGCCCCACCGACTTCTCGCCCTTTACTAGGTGGCATAAAATCAACAGCCGCCATTCGTTGGACATGGACTTCAACAGCGCGCTCGCCCGCGCCGCGTTGCTTTGCAGGTCTTCCATGTCCATGACGATCGGGTCGAACTTATTCATGACGCACCCCATGACGGGTAGGGCTTCATCCGTCAAGCGACATTTTCTAAACCATGGCCCCGTTTATCTCGCTAGGCGGCGCAGCCGGCAAAGCCGTCGGCGTCCATTTTCGCTTCGTATTTGGCGGCGACCTCAGGGCCGGGCGTAAGGCCGGGTTTCACCGCGTCCCAGTCCTCCGGTTGCAAGACGACCATCCAGCCCGCGTCATAAGGGTCGTCATTGGCAAGGCTCGGCTTGGCGACGAGCGCTTCGTTGACCTCCACCACCGCGCCGCCCGCCGCCGATTTGGCCGGCCCCACCCATTTGCCGGACTCGACGGTGGCGCAGGATTTTCCCGGCTTGACCTCGCGGCCGACCTTTTTCGGGGTGAAAGCGACCAGTTGCCCGGCCATCGCAGTGGCGATGGTGGTCATGCCCAGTTTCACCCGCCCATCACCCAATTCCCTGAACCAGATATGGTTGTCGACGTCATAGAGCAGGTCATCCGGCAAATGGCAGCCACGAACATTCGGCATGATGTGCACCCTTCATAATCTAGGCGGACTCGCAATTTAAACGGAGGGGCTTTGCCGAGCAACAGAACTCGCCAAGCCCGGCCACCTCCATTTTCCCCGCGATGAAAAGATAAAGATGGTTGGCGACAAGCCGCATCATCGCCAGCCTTTGCGCGGTGTCCGGATGGTCGGGCGCCATGGTGACGAGGTTATAGTGATAGGCAAGCTCGCGGCAGGTCTCGCGGCAGGCGTTGAAGCTGGGCTCGCCCTTGGCGCCCTGGCGGTGGAGCGCGAGGAGGCGAAAACCTTCTTTGAGGTCTTGCGTCGCTTCTTCGCCGCGCGCCGCCAGCCATTGTTCCAGCACGGCTTCACCCAGATGCAAAAGCCTTGCCGCGGCTTCACGCGGCGGCAGCGCCGCGGGCAGGGCGTTGATCCCGGCCTCGATGTCGCCAAGGGCGCTCATGCCAGGCTCTTCTCCTTCAACAGCGCCGTCGCGTCCGAGATGTTTTCATGGACCCCCACTTTTTTGGGCTTCAAACCCAAGGCGAGCCCCAAAAGCTGGGTGAAGTAAAGGATCTTGATCGTGGTCTTGGCGCCGAACTTCTTCTCGGCACGGATTTGGTGCATCTCCAGCCCGGAATGGCAAGTGGGGCATTCGGTGGCGATGACCTCGGCGCCTGCCGCCTCGGCGGCGTTGAGGATGTTGAGAACCAGCTTGGTGGAGGTGTCGGAATCGGAAAGGGTATGGGCGCCGCCGCAACAGGCGGTCTTCAAGGGAAAATCCACATTCTTGGCGCCCGCCGCGGCGAGAAGGTCATCCATGAAATGGGGCTGGGAGGTGGATTCGCTTGTCCCCCCCTGGTCCTTTTCCGGGAAAATATGGCGCGGGCGGGTATACATGCAGCCATAGTAGTTGGCGATTTTGAGCCCGGCGAGGCTGTTCTTGACCCGGGCCCTGAGGCCGTCCTCGCCAATCGCTCGTTTCAGCCAGTCAAGGGCGTGGATGGTCTCGATGCCGCCCGCCTCATAGGCCTTGTGCCCGGCCTTGGCGGAGATTTGCGCGACCACCGCCCGCGATTGCGCGTCGTGCTCAAGATCGTATTCCGCCTTTTTCAAATTATGATAGCAGCCATTGCACGGCGCCATCACGGTATCGAACTTCATCTCGTGCGCTGCGATCGACATCACCCGCGAGGAGAGGTAGGTCTGCACCTTGGGGTCGATGTTTTTCACCTCCATGGCGCCGCAGCAATTCCAGTTCTTGACCTCCACCAGGTCGAGGCCCAAGGCCTTGCCCACCGCCTTGGTGGAGCGGTTGTAGCTATGCCCGGTGCCTTCAAGGGCGCAGCCGGGATAATAGGCGACGCGCTTGTATTTGGCTTTTTTCTCGTGGTCGGACACCGATTTCTCTCCTATTCGGCGGCTTGGCGGGGAAGGGGGGCGACCTCGCGCTGCGCTGCTTCAACCAGCGCGTCTAGCCCCAAGGCGCGCTTTTGCTTGGCCTCCTGCCCCGCCACATAGTCGCGGATCGCGGCGCGCGCCCCGCCCCAGCCGCGGGTGCGGGGCCGCAATATCCCCGCAAGCCCCAAGGCAAACAGCATTTTCACCGGCATGTGGCGCAGCATGCGTTTGACCATTTCCACGAGCCAGTCCTGGACGAGAGGCTGACCGGTGCCCTTGAAGAAGCCGCGGATGACGCGGCTTTCCTCGATCTTGCCAGTCGCGATCACCTGCTCGGAAAAAACCTCGTCGAACACCATCGAGGGCGATTTTGGCGTATGTCCCTTCAGCTCCAGCCAATGGGCGGTCGCCTTCATCACCCCTTCGGGGAAAACGTCGCGCGGGCAGGCATAGGTGCATTTGTTGCACGAGACGCACTGCCAGATGATGTCCTTGTCGCGCAAAAGCTCGGACTCCATGCCCATGCGGATGAGGTAGATCCAATAGCGCGGGTTGAAGTCGGGATTGACCGCGTTCACCGTGCAGGAATTGGTGCACGAGCCGCATTGCCAGCAGCGATGGATATATTCGCCCCCGGGCAGGGCGGCGATCTCGTCCTCTAGGCTTTCGTTGTAGTCGGTGACCACCCGGGATTCGATGAAGGTGCTCCAATGGCCCGAGACATTGACCCCATCGATGACGAGGTTGTCGTGGGTGGTGAGGTTTTCCGGGCGGATGAGATGCTCTTCATGAATGGGCATGGGTCTTGTCCTCAGCCAAGAAGCTTGATGTCGCCGAGGACGAAGGCCTCGCCAGCGATGGATTTAAGCCGGGTGCGCGCCGATTTCGCCTTGCCCCCATCGAGCCCCAAAAGCCGCCGGACATGCTGCATCGGGTCCTCGGGCGAGGAAAAATCGGCGCGCAGATAGCTGCCGCCCTGGGCGCAGACATAGTCGGCATAGATTTGCGCGCACAAAAGATCGACATGGAAAATGACGTCGCGGAACACCCCGTTGTCGGTGAGGAACTGGCTCAACTCCTCGCGTAAGGTGAGGAAGGTCATATAATCATCGGCGACATCAAGCGTGTGGCGGTCGACATCCTCGCCATGCCAGATTTCCCGCAGCACGCCGGTATTGGCCTTGGCGTCCCACACCCAGCGGCACATCAGGGGGTAGCGCTCGGGGTCGAGATTGTGGAGGATTTCGGCGGCGAGGTCGCGCACCCAGCGGTGCGCCTTGTCTTGCGGAAAGGCGGCGCAGAAGGCGGCAAGGCGCGTGTCCGTCTTCGCGCTGTCCTTGGCGCCATCGAGAAGCGCCGCCAGGGCGTCTTGGAGGAGGGGAAAGCGATCCTCTGCAAAAAAGGGCGCGACACGCCGGCGCACCGTCGCCATGAAGGCGCACAGCCCCATCAGGGTATCGCGCTCCACCCTCTTGGCTTTGCCATCGCCCAAGGCATCGGCGAACACTGTCGCCTTGAGGCGCAAGGCCGCCACATAACGCTCGATGCCGCCCAGCGCCTCGGCGCCGCGCACCACCGCCTCGAAGGCGTGCCGCAGCGCCGGCCCGCTCAGGTCGAGGCACGGCCGGGCCTTGTCGTCGGGCGGTTGGGTCATGGCAACGGCGTGGCGGCGCATGGGATTTGCTGTTTCCTATTCGGCGGCGACCGGGCGCGCCGCTTTCACGCTGGCGAGCGCCGACAAGGCGGCGGCCTGGCCTTGCGCGATCGAATCATCGATGGTCTCGGGACCGATGGCGGACCCGGCGACGAAAACGCCGGGCCGCGAGGTCGCCCCCATCACCCCATAGCTGTTCTGCCGGGCGATATAGCCGTGCGGCTCCAAATCGACGCCGAAGATGGAGGACAGCAGCAGGTTATCGACATTGGGGTCCATGCCGATGGCGTGCACCACCATGTCGAAGGGAATGGTGATCGGCCGCTTCACCAGCGTGTCCTCGCCCTTGACGATGAGCTTCTCGCCGTCGGACGTCACCTCGGCGATGCGCGCCTTGATGTATTTGACCTTGAACTCCTCCTGGCTGCGCCAATAATAATTCGACTCGTAAAGCCCGAAGGTGCGGATATCCATGTAATAGATATAGACATGGCAGTCGGGCAGTTCCTCGCGGATCTCCATCGCGATGTTGGCCGACACGGTGCAGCAGATTTTCGAGCACCAGTCGCGGCCGATCTGGCGGTCGCGCGAGCCGACGCACAGCAAGATGGCGACCCGCTTTGGGGTGCGCCCGTCCGAGGGGCAGCGCACCCCTTTGCCGGAGGAAATCATCTGCTCCACTTGGGTGGTCGTCACCACGTCCTCGAAGGTGCCAAAGCCCCATTCCGGCTTGTTGATGGAATCGAAATGGCTGAAGCCGGTGCACAATATGGCGGCGCTGGCGGCAAGCGATGTCCCGTCCGACAAGCGGGCGGAAAAGTCGCCGGGGGCGCCGGAAAACTCGTTCACCCTGGCGTTGAGGCGGACATCGATCAAATCGTTGTTTCTGACCCGGTCCACCATGGCGCCGATGGCGTCCCTCGCCCACAGGCCGGAGGGCACCAGCTTGGCATAGCCGGAAAGGATCGGGCTGCCCCCCAAGCGGTCCGCCTTGTCGACAAGGACCGCGCGCGCACCGACGCTGGCGAGGGCATGGGCGGCGGCGAGCCCCGCCGGCCCACCGCCAATGATGAGGATGGGGCGGCTCATGACGCGTGTCCGATCCTTCTAAAGCCCGGCCCGGAGGTGATCATCCGCCGCGGGTCGTAAAGATTGTCCTTGCGGCCGGCCTCGACCTCTTTCAAATAGGCTTCGAACTCCTGCTTTTTCGCCCGCCAGTCGATGCCCAGCTTGGCCATCAGATCCTCGGTCGCCGAGGCATGCCAGTGCGACTGGACGATCTTGTAGGGGTGGGCGCCGCAGACGAGGGCGGCGAACTGGCAGTCGGCCAGGATGGGCAAGCTCAAATCCTTGCCCTTGGCTTTGCCGATCCACTGGTTCTTGTCCAAGGTGGTGACGCAGCCGGTGTCATGGCCGATCATCACGTCGGCATGGGCTTCCTCGACCGCCACCCGGACCTTGCGGTCGATGGCGAAGGAGCGGGTGAACTCGCGCTCCGAGATGATGTGGCGAAAGCCGAAGCCGCAGCAGTCATACCAGGTGGAATAGTCGATGACCTTAGCGCCCAGCGCCTCCATGATGCCGGTCGACACCGCGACCCGGTTGCCATCGAGGACATCGTCGTCATAGATCGCGTCCTCGGGCACCATCTTATAGACATGGCAGGCGGGGTGGATGGTGGCGCGGATATGGCCGCAGTCGATCTCCTGATGGTTGGCGATGCGCTGGCGCATCACATGCACCCACTCGGAATAATGCACCACCTCCTCGGGGATGAGGAGCTTGCCGTCCACCAGGCGCCCCAGCTTGCCAAGGATTTTCTTCACCCGCGCCCGCAGCTCGGCGGAATGGAGAAGATAGCCGCGCACTTCCTTGTAGTTGCCAAAGGAGGTGCCGCAATGGACCAGCGGATAATAATGGCCTTCCGGCAGGCCTTCGGCTTTGGCCGAGACATAGGCCTGGTGGAAGTTGCGCAGGAAAACGGCGGCGAGGCTTTCCAGGTTGCCGATCCCCGAGCCATGATAATTCCATGCCGTGCAGGAGGTCTGGTCGGTCTCGTCGAGATAGGCGATGCCCATCTTGTTCATCAGCCACAAAAGCGAGGCCGGGTAGCCGGGGATGTTGCCGCACTGGCCGCACGACTTGTGATGCCAGAGCTGGGTCGTGGGAATGCGCTTGTCCCAGCCGTAAAGCGTCTTGGCGACCACCGGCTGGTGCTCCTCGCGGATGCGATGGACGACGATCTCGCCGTCTTTTTCCAACTGCCACATGATGTCGCGCACATCCTCGACCCGGGTCTTGCCGGTCAGCATCGAGCGCTTGTCGATCTTCTGCTCGACCCAGGCGGTGGCCACCATCGCGTCTTCGGGGCTTAAATTGGCATCGCGCCACTCCGGGCCATGGCCGGTGAAGCGCTCGCCGCTTGGCTTGCCATCATCTATGCTCATTCACCCTCTCCCAAATTTGTCGCGGCCGCATAGACCGTCATTCGTCGTCGTCTTCTTCTTGCGCTTCGAGGAAGTCTTCCCAATCCTCGCGTTTTTCGTCCATGATGTCGGTGATGACATCGAAGAGGTTCTCATCGATCGTCTCGAGCTGGTCGAGAACGCCGGTTTCCTCCCAAATCGTGTAAAGCTCGACCGAGGTCTTGAGGTTGACCTCCCAAGCGGTCGCCGTGGTGTTAAGCGTCGGCATCGGGATCGCCTGGCGCAGGATGGCGAGGGGGGCGTCGATCTTCGAGATGTTCGGCCCCCAGTCGGCGAAATGGTCGGGGTTGATCATGTCCGGGGAAAGCTGGTTGCCGGTGGAGATCAGCTTCAGCATCACCCGGCTGAAGGGACGCAGCACGTTCTTGGCCGATTCCATGCCATGCTTGATCGCGGTCTCGCGCATCAGCATGATGAGGCCGCCGGGCGAATTCTCGAACGGGCAGCGGGCGGCGCAGGTATAGCATTGGGCGCAGGCCCAGATTTTTTCCTGCATCGCGTCATAGATGCCTTCGAGATTCTCGGTCCACAAAAGCTGGACGATTTCGCGCGGGCTGAAGTCGTAATAATGCGCCGCCGGGCAGGTGGCGGTGCAAATGCCGCAATTGAGGCAGCCGTTGAGCTCGTGATCGAAGCGCAGGTCGGCCTGGATGTCCTGGAAAATTTCTTCCATTTTCGCCCGGTCGATGACCGGCGCCTCGGAGACCGGGTCGCCGATAAAGGTCTGGACGCGGGTGGCGCTTGCCTGGCTCATGCTGGGGTCCTCGGCCGTCAATAGGTCAAGATCTTGCAGTCGCTTTCCATGATCTCCTCGATGAGATAGGCGCCGCCGACGATGCCGGCGCATTCGGGGATGAGGTCGTCCTCGGTCATGTCAAAGAGGTCGAGATTGGGCGAGCAGCAATAGAATTTGACGCCCGCCTCGTGGGCGTCCTTGATGAAGTCATAGACCGACTTGGGCGAGCCTTCCTTGACGAACAGTTTCTCCGCGACGCCTTTGCGCATCAGCCGGCCGGCGGTGGCGGTGCAGATCACCTCGACCTCATATTCCATGGCGGCGGCGACGCTCGCCTGGAAGATCGGCGCCCCCAATTCCTCGCCATTGCGGGGGTCGGTATTGGCCATCACGATAATGAGCTTGTCCGCCATGCTATGTCCTGTCTTTATGGTTGGTTTTCATGGGCGCTGGTGACGCATGAATATTAGTATATTAGCGAAATCTAAAATACGCAAGCGCGCGCCGCGCGGCGGGCAGAGTTATTTTATTATTTACTGTTTTAACAATCGTTTGGCGGCGTGGCTTACAGCTTAGCCATGAGGCCGGTGCACTGCACCAGGCCGGTCATGATCGGCACCAGGGCATCCTGGATCGGCCCGGCAAGGCCGTGGAGGGCGGCGAGCGCGGCGTCGGGGGCCGGCGGCGCCTCGCCGAACTCCATGAGAAGATCCTCGGCCATTGCCCGCTTAAAGCCGGGATGGCCGACAAAGCCGAAGGCGGTCTCGCCGATCTGGAACAAAGCGGGACGGCCTTCGGGGCCGCGGGCGAGGACCTGGGCATAAGCCGGCGGCTCCGGCCAGTCGCGCATATAGACGATATGGGGGTAGCGCGCGGGCAAATACCCGTTAAGGGCGTGGGGCGCCACCCGCGTCGCTTCACCGATGGTGAAGCAAAGGGGTGCGGCGCTGACCCGCCCACCGGCGGCAAGGCTGAGGATCTGCGCGCCAAGACCGATGCCGATGACCGGCTTTTCCAGCATCAGGCAGGTGGTGGCAAGATTGATTTCGGCCTTGAGCGTCGGCAGGTCGCGCCCCCCGGCGCTGCCCCACGGGCCGCCGCCCAAAAGGATGAGGGCATCGCCAATGGCGTCGGGATGGGGAAGGGGCGTTCCCTCGGTGAAGGGGCGGAAATATTTGAAGCGCACCCGCCGGCCTTCGAGATGGTCCTCCATGAAGCCGAGATATTCGGCCGAGCAGTGCTGGACGACGCTGACGAATTTCATCGCGCCGCCGCCGCCGCGCCCTCACCCTTCATCGCCGCGACGAGGGCGGCGATGAAGTCGCTGGGCTTGACGCTGAGAAGGTCGGCGCCATGGCGCTTGAAAAAATCCTCGATGACGGCTGGCGCGTCTTGCACCGCGACCCCTTGCAGCCGGGCCTCCAGGTCATAGACCAGGCGGGGCGGGGTGACGAAAAAGTCGCCGGTGATAAGAACCCGGCGGATCCTGTCCCGCGCCGCGCCATCAAATCGCACATGGGCGATGATGACCCCGCCGGGGGCCACATGCTGGCCCGAGTGAATATCGGCGCCGCTGGGGTCGTCGATTTCATGGACAAAAGCGTCGGTGCCGATCTCATGGGCGAAATAGCCGTCGGCCAAGGTGCTTTCCTTGGCGCTGAGGGCGCCAGGCTGGGGGGTGATGCCCAGGTGCGCGGCAAAGCCGTCGAGCAAGGCCTGCTTGACGGCGGCAAGGGGGGGCGTTCGCGGCCCCAGCAGCTCGCGCAGGCTCACCACCCGCTGCCCGGCGCCATCAAGGGCCCGTTTGCGCAATTTGTGCTCCGGCACATTCAGCGCCCCGGTCATGTGCGGGCTATCGATGGCGATGAGAAGGGTGCCTTGGTAGAACAGCGTGTCGCCGTCGAAATAGCCGCCGGTGCCGCTGATCTTGCGGCCCCCAACCTCGATGTCGTTGCGCGGGCGGAAATGCGCCTCGACCCCCAGGCGGCGCAGCCCGGCGGCGGCGGCCTTGCAGATTTCACGGGCAAGGTCGGCAAGATTGCCAAGCTTGAGCGTCCGGCGATGGAAAATCAGCTCCCAGCCGATTTGCCCCTCGTCGAGGTAGATGGCGCCGCCGCCGGTGATGCGCCGACCAACGGCGATGCCATGGGCGCGGCAATAGTCAAGCCGCACTTCGCGCGCCAGCGCTTGATGGCGGCCGACGAGGGCGGTGGGCGGAAAGCTAAGGAAGCGGATGGTGTCGGGGGCGAGCCCGGCCTTATGGCAATCGATGAGCGCTTGATCGAGGGCGATGTTCCAGCGCCCGTCCCTGATGCCCAGATCGATCACTCTGAAGGGTTTGTCCATGACGCCCGGCCCGGCCTAATGCAGCTTGGCGATGCCTTTGAGCTGGCGGCGGATCTTGCCGAGGTCCCGCTTGTCGGGCTGGAAGGGGTAGCTCGCGATATTGCTGGGCGGCGAGTCGCCATAGGGCCGGTCGCAGGCCGAGATGTCCTCGGCGACCTTGCCGGGGCAGCCGGAGGTGCGAAAGGCGACGCCCGCGTCGATAATGGCGTTGAGCTCGCCCGCGGCAAGGCCATAGTCGACCACCCGGCCGCGCGCGTCGAATTTCATGTGCTCGACCCGGGCGCCGCGATAATCGATCAAATAGCGGCCAAGCTGAACCCGGCGCCACTGGTCGCGCGGGGTCGCCGGCAGATGGTCCATCAGCGAGCCCTTCTCGGGGAAGAAGCAGAACATGTGGCTATGCCCCCCAAGGTCGACGAGGCGCTGCACCAGGCTCAGCACGTCATATTCGGTCTCTCCCATGCCGACGATGATATGGGCGCCGAATTTCTGCGGCCCGAAGATGTCGCGGGCGGCCATCAGGATGTCCCAATATTTCCTCCAGCTATGGGGCGACTGGACGCCGCGCCCACGGGTGCGCTCGAAAATCTCCGGCGTCGCCGCATCGAGAGCGACGGTGAAAATATCGGCCCCCATGGCATGCAGCCGGGCGACGTCCTCCCGCTCCATGGTGGTGGGGTTGGAAAGGATCGAGACCGGGATCGCCGCCGGGTCGATGCGCGCGGTCCATTGTTTCAGGACGGCGAGGGTGTCGGCGTCCGAGCGGGGATGGGTGATCATGGAAATGCACATGCGGTGAAAGGGGCTCGCCGCGCCGTCCTTGGCGACGATCTCCACCACCTGCGCCATCGGCACCGCCGGCCAATCGACGCGGATGAAATTGCGGTCGGCATAGTCGCGCTCGGCCTCGCGGTGGCGGGCCAGCCCGCAATAGGCGCAATTGGCGCGGCAGCCCTCGGGATAGGTGAGAAGGAGGTTGAGGCAGCGGGTGCAGGCGCAGCGGTGCATCTTGCCTTGCATGATGCCCAGGGTCAGCGCCGCCGCGGTCGACATCTGGACATAGTCGGGCGAGCGCATATGGGGGGTGAGGATGTTATGGTTGGGCCGGTAGACGCCGTGCGGGGCAACGTTGTTGTGCTTCACCGGCGCCCCGTTCTTGCGCACCGCCGGCGTTGCCGGCGTGGCGCGCGGCTGCATGGCCTCGAAAGGATTGAAATCGAGCCCGCTTGGCCCCTGCCCGCCGGGCGCGGCGCCTTCAGCCTTCACACAGCCCATCCTCGCTCCCTCCTTGGTCTTTTCCTTTTGCCCTTGGCTTTAGCTTTCAGGCGGCGCAGGGCGCGGGCTGCCGCGCCGCGGCGTTGCCGCCCAGCTTGACCGAGCAGCAGGCATGGGCCTGGTGCGTCGGCCGGCCGACCGCCTGCGCCACCGCCACCGCGCCGTCGGCGGGAAAGGCGATGCCGTCGAGCCCCGCCATCACCGCATAGGCATCGGTCACCCTTTTGTGCATCCCCGGCGGCCGGGCGCAGCCGAGCAGCACCTGTTTGTCGACAAGACGGCGCCGCGCTTCAAGGAAGATGGCGCCGACGTCCCTCGTGCTGGGCACCGCGAAGCTCCCCGGCCTGGCGTAAAAGGGCATCACCACCACCAGCACCAGCGCGGTGACGGGATAGCGGGCGACCATGTCGAGCGCCTGGGTCTCGCCGAGGAGCCGGCCATAATGAAGGCCGATGACGATGTGCGGGCTCACTTCCATGTCGGTGGCGCACAGGGCGGCGAGGGTGGCCTCGAAATCATCGACCGGACGGTCGAGATGATAGACCTCGCGGATGGTTTGCTGAGCGCCGATGACATCCATCATCGCGGTGTCGACGCCGGCCGCCGCCATCCTTTTCGCCCCCGCCTCGTCGGTGAGCGCGGTATGGATGGCGATTTTGAGCCGCGGGAAATCGCGCTTCAGCTTTTCGATGACCGGGTAATAGCGCTCATAACGGATTTCGTTGCGCCGGGTGGAGCCGCCGGACAAAAGAAAGCCTTGCAGGTTTTGCAGCATGATCAAGTCCCGCACTTTTTCATCGAGCATGGCGGGGCTGGTGGCGGGGATCATCGGCTCGAGGATTTTCGCCTGGCAATGGTCGCACATCAAGGCGCAGCCGCCAGCGGTGATGGAAAAGGCGGGAAAGCTGTTTTGCGCGCAGCCCTTCATCTCGCTGCTGGTGTAATCCTTGAAGGTGGGGGTGGAAAAACGGATGGGGCGCGGCGTCTTGCCATGCGCCGCCGCCTCGAAGGCGGCGATGAGGGAAGCGTCGAGGGCTGCGTCCTCCAGCGCTTCGATATCCTTTACCCGGTCAAGCCACGTCATGATGGGTGTTCCCCATGGCAGAGCTATTTCATCAGAATTTTCTAATATAAGGGTGCCAGCAATATCCAACCAGCGCAAGAGGCCTTCTTCATCATGCCAGACAATATCATATCCGCGTCGCGCTTCTTGGCGGCGGGTCAAAAGCGCGCGCAAGCCGACGTATTTCCGGGCGCACCGGCCCGTCGTTCGGCCGGTCGGCAAGGGTGGAGAGCCAACAGGGGTCGATTTCATCCTCATCGATGAGGTCGCATGTCAAGCGACTGAGAACGGCGCGCCCGGCGGCGGGGAGAGGATTGGGGAGTTTCTTGCCTGATAAACACCCCCAAAGGCCGGCCCAGCAACGAGCGACGGTCCAGGGGTTATAGCCGCCGCCGCCAAGGACCACCGCGCGCGGCGTCTGGCGGATGGCCTTTTCCACCGCCTCCCACAAGGCGCGGTTGCTGAGCGCCATGGTGGAAAGGGGGTCGCCGGCAAGCCCGTCGGCGCCGCAGGTGATGACGAGGGCCTGCGGCGCAAAGGCGCGCATCAATGGGACCACCGCGTCCTCGACGAGCAGGCGGAACTCGCTGTCGTTCAAGCCCCGGGGCACGGGAAAATTATAGATGGGGCCGCGCGCGCGATCCTCCGGCCGCCCGCTATAAGGCCAGCGGCCGTCTTCGTGAATGGAAAGGGTCGCCACCCGGGGGTCGGTGATGAAGGCGGCCTCGACGCCGTCGCCATGATGGGCGTCGATATCGAGGTAAAAGACCCGCTCAAGGCCCAGGTCCAGGAAGGCGAGGATGGCGAACACCGGATCGTTGAAATAACAAAAGCCGCTGGCGCGCTCCGGCCGGCCATGGTGGGTGCCGCCATGGGGGTGAAAGGCGGTGCGCCCGGCAAAAGCCAGCCTGGCGGCGAGGATCGAGCCGCCCACCGTCGTCGCCGCCCGCGCGAACAACCCCGGAAACAAGGGGTTTTCCATCGTGCCGATATGGTAGCGCTCGCGAGCGGCGCGGCTGACGAGGCCGGCCTCCTCGCAGCCTCTGAGCGCGGCGATGTAATCGTCATGGTGAAAGCGGCGCAGCTCCGCGACGCTGGCAGCGCTGCTCACATGCACCGCGGCATCGTCAAGCCAGCCCAAGCTTGCGCACAGCTCGGTGGCTATGGCGCCGCTGCCATGGCTCAAGGGGTGGTGCGCGCCGAAGGCGGGGTTGCGGAAAATCGGGCTTGTCACATAGACCGCGCGCGCTGGCTCCGTCATGGCGCTCCTATCGTTCGCGTCCGGTTAGGCGTGGTGGTTTTCCTGAAATAATATTTCTCCAGTGCCTCAGGCAGCCAAAAAGACGCTTGATTCACGGCGCAATATAGTATTCATTTATTCTAATAAAGAAAATTCTGATATAATGCGCGGCGACCAGCCCTTGGGGGCTGGCATGCCCGGCGCGCGAAAGGAGCATCATCATGGACGCAGCGGCCGCGAACGGGGCGACGGCGAACGCCAAGTCGATGTCGATCATCGTCACCAAGGGTTCCCTCGATTGGGCCTATCCTCCCTTCATCCTGGCGACGACGGCGGCGGCGATGGACGTCAAGGTGACGATGTTTTTCACCTTTTACGGTTTGCCGCTTCTTTTGAAGAAACTTGACCTCCAAGTCACGCCTTTGGGCAACGCGGCGATGAAGATGCCGATGATGGGCGGGCACATGGGGCTTCCCAATATTGTCGCCGCCCTGCCGGGGGTCGATGCCGCGTGCTCGGTGATGATGAAGAACCTCATCAAGAAAAAGGGCGTCGCCTCGATCGAGGAGCTGCGCGAAGCGGCAGCATTGTCCGACGTGCGGATGATCGCCTGCCAGATGACCATGGATTTGTTCGAATATTCAAAGGACGACATGATCGAGGAGATCGAGATCGGCGGCGCCGCCACCTATATGGAAAACGCTTTGAAGTCGGACATCAACCTCTTCATTTGAAACGCGAAGCGCAAAATAGAGACAAGAATGGGAAACGGACATGGCTGACCAAGTGCTCGACGCAAAAGGACTGAACTGCCCATTGCCGATCTTGAAGGCGAAAAAAGCCTTGGGCGGCGTTCCGGTTGGCGGAACCCTGGAAATTCTCGCGACCGATCCGGGGGCGGTGGCGGATTTTCAGGCCTTCTGCCGCACCACCGGCAACGAACTGGTCGATTCCAGCACCGAGAACGGGATCTATAAATTCATCATCAAGCGGGCGGCTTGAAGCCACTCGCGGGCGCCGGTTCGTGGCTTGCGAACCGGCGGGGCAGTCAGTGCGCGCAAAAAGGGCCGCGTGAGGGGCGGCTGGGCGCAACGTAAACCAGCTATGAAAACACATGGCCGGAAAACCGGGCAAGACGAAAAAATGGTGTAAACGCCAGGATTTATTCTCTTTTGGGGAGAGGTTTGCCGTGAAGCATTTAAAAGGAGGTTTCCTCATGTCCCTCGCCGTGGGGGTCATGGGGGCGGGTGCCATGTACATCCACGATGCGAATGCGACCGAGGGCTATTTTCAACAAGGCTATGGCGCCCGCCAAAAAGCGCTGGCCGGGGCGGGGGTCGCCGATGCGCGCGATGCCATGGCGCTGTCCATCAACCCCGCCGGGCTTACCGGCATCGGCCGGCAATTCAGCGCCGCGCTGTCACTGTTCAGCCCGCACCGGCAGTTCACCGGCGAGGGCGGTCCTGGCTTTACCCCCCTTGGCACGGTGAAAAGCAGCCAGGAATATTTTCCCATTCCCAATTTCGGCTACAGCCATCCGTTGAGCGAGAATTCCGCCCTCGGCATCGCCATCTTCGGCAATGGCGGCATGAATACCAATTACAAGAATGTGGAAAATCCCGCTTGCGTGTCGCCGCCCTTGCCGGCGAGTTCCGGCGTTTTCTGCGGCGGCGATGCCGGCGTCAATTTGAGCCAGCTCTTCATCGCCGTTGGCTACGCCTATGATTTCGGCGGCCTCTCGGTGGGGGTGTCGCCGATCTTCGCCTTCCAGATGTTCAAGGCCAAGGGCCTGGCGGCGTTCGGCGGCGTCTCCAGCGATCCCACGCGCCTCACCAACAATGGCAATGACTATTCCTATGGCGGCGGCGTGCGCGTCGGCATCGAGGCGGACCTTACCGATACCTTGCGCTTCGGCGCCACCTATCAAAGCAAGATTTACATGACCAAGTTCGACGATTACGCCGGTCTGTTCGCCGACGGCGGCGACTTCGACATTCCGCAGAATTTCACCGTCGGCTTGGCGCTCGACGCGACGCCCAGCCTCACCTTGATGGCCGACTACAAGCGCATCTATTACAGCGGCGTCAACTCGGTGGGCAATGCGCCGACCACTCCCTTGCCCCTTGGCGCCAAGGACGGGCCGGGCTTTGGCTGGCGCGACGTCGACATCATCAAGGTCGCCGCCGAGTGGCGGGCGAACGAGCGTTGGACCTTGCGCTTCGGCACGGGCTTTAACGACGATCCCATCGAGCCGGAGGACGTGACCCTCAACATCCTCGCCCCCGGGGTCATCAAGAACCATATCTCGGGCGGCTTCAGCTTCCGGGTGAGCCCGAACAGCACCATCGATTTCGCTGGCACCGGCATGCGCTCCCATGCCGTCTCGGGGATCGAGGTCACGCCCGCGGGACCCAATCCCGGGCACACCATTGGCCTTAAGATGCATCAGTTCGAAGCGACGATCGGCTGGACCTACCGCTTTAATTAACCCGGCAAGCGGAGGGTCGTGAAGTGCGCCCGCGGTGGTCATGGAGATACCGGCCACCGCGGGCGCATCTTATCGGGGGGACGGCGGTCGCTGGCCGTGGCCCAAGGGGCGACAAGCCCTTGTCGCGACGACGACGGGTGGAGAGTGACAAAACCAGGCCGCGGCAAATCTGTGCAAGCCGCCGCCTCACGTTCCCTTCATCCACCCCGCAAGGCCCGTGCCCATGAACAAGCAAAACGCTTCCCTGCTGGAAGACGACGGTCCTGAACAGGACGAAACCGCCACGGCGCGCCCGCGCCTTCACCTCACGGGCGCGCCGATGCTGCGGGGCACCCGCTATTTCTTGAGGGAAAAGCGCTGGTTTTTCATTGCTCTGGTTGTCGGCGCCCTGCTTTATTTCCTCCCCACGCCCGAAGGCCTTGGCCGCGACGGACAGACCGTTCTTGTAATGGCGGCGGTGGCGGTCATTCTCTTCGTCACCGAGCCGGTGCCGCTGCCCACCGTCGCCCTCATGATCGTTGCTGGCGAAGTCCTCCTCCTGGGCATCGATTCGAGCGATGCGGCGAAAAGCCTGATGAACGATTCGGTGTTGTTCATCATGGGCTCGCTGATGCTCGCGGTCGCCGTCGTCAAGCAGAAGCTGGACAAGCGGATCGCCTATGTGATCGTCCGCTTCACCGGCACCAAGACCGTCAATGTCTGCTTTGGCATTTCTCTTGCCTCCGGTGTGATGGCCTCGGTCATCGGCGAGCATACGGTGGCGGCGATGATGCTGCCGGTGGCGCTCACCCTGGTGACGCTCACCTCCGATGACGCCAAGGCGGTGCGTCCGCTGGCCGCGGTGCTCTTGTTCTCGATTTCCTATGGCTGCTCCATCGCCGGCATCGGCACGCCTTCGGGCGGCGCGCGCAACGCCATCATGGTGGGCTATTGGCGGGAGTTTTTTTTCGATCCCGGCAATGTAGAAACGCGGAAATATCTCGTCGATTACGTGACCTGGATGAAATACGCCTATCCCGTTTTCCTGGTGCAGCTCCCCCTCGTCACCGTGCTGCTTTTCGCCGCCTTTCGTCCCAAGCAAAGCCATATCACCCGCGCGGTGGTGAAACTGCGCAACCAGATCGAGGCCGTGGGGCCGATGAAATCGCGCGACTGGGTGGCGATCGGGGTGTTTCTTTTCACTCTTATCGGCTGGATCACCCTTTCCGACAAGCTGGGGCTTGGCATCGTCGCCCTCATGGGGGCAGTGCTTTTCCTGATTTTGGGCCTGGTGCGCTGGAACGACATCAACACCGGCGTCAACTGGGGGGTGGTGCTGCTTTACGCGGCGACCATTTCGCTGGGCGTGCAAATGCAAGCAACCGGCGCCGCCGCCTGGGTCGCCACCAGCTTTCTCGAACTGCTAAGACCCTTGGGGGTCGATGGCGGCGTTCCCCTATGGCTGTCGGTCACCGCTCTTACCACCGCCGTCACCAACACCATGTCGGCGGGCGCGGCGGTCGCGGTTTTGGGGCCGATCATGCTGAAGACGGCGGTGCTCACCGGCGACAGCCCCCTCATCATCGGCTTTTTGACCGCGATTTCCTCGTCCTTTGCCTATTTCACGCCGGCGGCGCACCCGGCGTTCACCATCATCTATGCCGCGGGCTATCTGAAGGCGCGCGACTTTGTCCGCGTCGGCTGGCGGATCGCGATTATGTCTTGCGCCGTCCTCATCGCTGCGGCTTATTTTTACTGGCCGCTGCTGGGAACATAGGGAAAGGACATGCAAGGCATGGCGCCCAAAGAGCGACGGTTTCGCATCCTGGTCTGCATCGACGGCTCCGACGAATCCTATCGCGGCCTGCGCTATGCGACGCGCATCGGCTCGGGCGTCGATGCCGACATCACCTTGCTTTATATCCGCCCCGTCGATTTGGGCCTGAGCGGCGGCGGCCTCGAGGCCCGCTTGACGCGCGAGAACATGCTGGAATGGGGGCTGGAGCTTCCCGGCATGAAGGCCCTTAAAAAAGCCCGCGACATGCTTCTCGAAATGGGGGTGATGCAAGAAAACTGGGAAGCGCGCACCATCCACACGGAAGTCCGCGGCGACCCCTTGGGCGACAACATGACCGAATATACCGGGGATGACGGCAAGCAGATCATCCTCAAGATCATGGTCTCGCCGTCGGTGGCGAGCGGCATTCTGGACGAGTGCGAGCTCAATTGCTACGACATCGCCATCCTCGCCATCGCCTCCAAGAATGAAAGCGACCTGGGGCGGGCGATGATCGGACCCGCGGTCGCGCAAAAGGTCGCGGCGGAGCATATGGGCACGGTGCTCGTCGCCCGCGAGCTCGAGGAAAGCCATGGCCACCTCATTTGCGTTACCGAGGCTGAATCCTCGATCGCGGCGGCCAAGAAAGACGCCATCATCGCCAGCCGCTGCGCCTGTCCCGTCTTTTTATTTTCAGTGGCGCGCAACGCCGAGGCGTTGCCCAAGGCGCAAGCCGCGATTGACCGGGCGCGGGAAGCGATCGAGGCCCAGGGCATCGCGCTCGCTGGCGCGCGGGTTGCCGTGGGCGACCCGGTCACCCGGATTATCGAGGAGGGCCGCAACTATTCCCTCATCGTCCTTGCCGCTTCCGACGCCCGTGGCCTGCGCCGCTTCTTTACCACCAGCGTTGCCTATAAGGTCTTGGAAAACGCGGAAAATTCAGTGATGATCGTGCGCTGAGAAAATGCCGCGCATTCGCCGCCGCCACCTTTCTTAAATTAGACATCGCTCATAAACTATATTAGAGTTTCCGAATAAAAGGAGGCTTAGGCCTTGAAATAGGGGTGCGCGGCGTGTCGCCGGGCAGGGGGTTGATTGGCCTTGGGGAAAGTTGGGTGACGGCAAATCCGTTCGCGACCGTGAAGGAGAAGGTGGCGCTTTCGCCGGTCGTTGCCGACACGGTGAAGACCACCACCTGCTATATGTGCGCCTGCCGCTGCGGGATCCGGGTGCATCTCAAGGACGGCAAGGTCCGCTATATCGAAGGCAACCCCGACCACCCGGTGAACCAGGGCGTTCTCTGCGCCAAGGGCTCGGCCGGCATCATGAACCATTACTCCCCGGCGCGGCTCGCAAAGCCGCTGTTGCGGGTTGGCCCGCGCGGCGCCGGCGCGTTCAAGGAAATCGAGTGGGACGAAGCGCTTGCGCTTGCCGTATCCTGGCTCGGCGCGGCGCGGGAGAAGGACCCCAGGAAGCTTGCCTTTTTCACTGGCCGCGACCAGAGCCAGTCGCTGACCGCCTGGTGGGCGAGCCAGTTCGGCACTCCCAATTACGCCGCCCATGGCGGCTTTTGCTCGGTCAACATGGCGGCGGCCGGGCTTTACACCCTGGGCGGCGCCTTTTGGGAGTTCGGCGACCCCGATTGGGAGCATAGCCGCTATTTCATGCTGTTCGGCGTCGCCGAGGACCATGATTCCAATCCCATCAAGATGGGCTTGGGCAAATTGAAAAGCCGGGGGGGGGCGAAATTCGTCTCGGTCAACCCTTGCCGCACCGGCTATTCCGCCATCGCCGACGAATGGATCGGGGTGCGGCCCGGCACCGATGGGCTTTTCGTCTTCGCCCTCATCCACGAGCTGCTGCGCGCCGAGAAGATCGATTTTGCCTATCTCGCCCGCTACACCAACGCGCCGTGGCTGGTGATCCGCAATCCCGGCGGCGCCGACGATGGCCTTTTCGCCCGCGATGAGACGGGGGCGCCGCTATGCTTCGATCAAATCAGCCAAGGCATCGTGCGCGCCGATGCGCGTGACGCCATCAAGCCGGCCTTTGCCGGGGTGCGCACCCTCGCCGATGGCCGGCGCGCCGAGCCCGCCTTCGCGCTTCTCGCGCGGCGCTATCTGGCCAAGGACTATGCCGCCGAGACGGTGGCGGAACGCGTCGGCGTTCCCGCCACAACCATCAGGCGCATCGCCGCCGAGCTGGCGGCAGCGGCCTTCGAGGGAGAAATCGTCCTCGACGTGCCGTGGGAGGACGCCTGGGGCCGGCGCCATGACAAAATGGTCGGGCGGCCGGTCTCCTTCCACGCCATGCGTGGGATTTCCGCCCATTCCAACGGCTTTCACACCTGCCGGGCGATCCATCTGTTGCAGCTTCTTCTGGGTTCGGTGGACGTGCCGGGCGGCTGGCGCTTCAAGGCGCCCTACCCCAAGCCGGTCCCGCCGGGGCCCAAGCCCTCGGGCCCTGCGTCCGCGCCTGGCCGCCCGCTCGCTGGCTCGCCGCTGGGCAATCCGACGGGACCCGAAGACCTGCTGGTCGACGATGAGGGCCAGCCCTTGCGCCTCGACAAGGCCTATAGCTGGGAAAACCCGCTGTCCGCCCATGGGCTTATGCACATGGTCATCCACAATGCCTGGGCGGGCGACCCTTATCCCATCGACGTTCTTTTCATGTACATGGCGAATATGGGGTGGAATTCGGCGATGAATGTCGGCGCAACCCTCCATTATTTGACCGACAAGGATGACAGCGGCGCCTATAAAATCCCCAAGGTCATTTATTCCGACGCTTATTATTCGGAAATGGTGCCCTATGCCGACCTCATATTGCCCGACACCACCTATCTTGAGCGCTGGGACTGCATTTCCCTTCTCGACCGGCCGATCTCCAGCGCCCATGGCCCGGCCGACGCCATCCGCCAGCCGGTATCGGCCCCCGACCGCGACGTGCGCCCGTTTCAAGACGTGCTCATCGACCTAGGGGCGCGGCTCAAGCTTTCCGGTTTTGTCGATGATAAGGGGGCGGCGCGCTATCCCGGCGGCTATGCCGACTATATGGTCAATCATGAGCGCGCGCCCGGCATCGGCCCCCTTGCCGGCTGGCGCGGCGACGGCACGGCCGAGGGGCGGGGGCCGGCCAATCCCGACCAGCTTCAGCGCTATATCGAGAACGGCTGTTTCTGGCGCCATGAACTGCCGCGACAGGCGCAGTATTTCAAGCACGCCAACCGCGCCTATCTCGATTACGCGGCGCACATGGGCTGGCTTCCCGAAGCCGCGCCCATCGTCTTTCACCTTTATTCCGAGCCCTTGCAAAAATTCCGCCTCGCCGCCCAAGGGCACGGGCCAAGGCCGGTGCCGCAACAACACCGGGAGCGGGTGGCGACCTATTTCGACCCGCTGCCCATCTGGTACATGCCCCTTGAGGAAGCGGGCGTCGATGCCGAGGACTTTCCCTTGCACGCCATCACCCAGCGGCCGATGCACATGTATCACAGTTGGGGGTCGCAAAATGCCTGGCTGCGGCAGATCACGGCAGCCAATCGCCTTTACATCAACGCTGGGACCGCGCGCCGCCTCGGCATCGCCGACGATGACTGGGTGTGGATCATCAGCCCGCTTGGCCGGGTGAAGGGGATGGCGCGCCTGATGCACGGCACCAACCCCCACACGGTGTGGACGTGGAACGCCATCGGCAAGCGGCGCGGCGCCTGGGGGCTTGACGCGCAAGCGCCGGAAAACCAGCGCGGTTTTCTCTTGAACCATTTGATCAGCGAATTATTGCCGGCGCGCCAAGGCGGTTATCGCTACGCCAACGCCGACCCGGTGACCGGCCAGGCGGCGTGGTACGACTTGCGGGTGCGGGTGGAAAAATGCCTGCCCCATGAAGCGGGGGAGACCGCGCCGTTGCTCGAGCCGGTGGCGCCGCCGCCGGGCGCGCCGCCGCGGCCCCCTGTCTTGGGTTATGGCAAGGACCTTAAAGGGGCGCCCACCCATGGCGAGGCCAAGATGCGCGAATGGATTGGCAACCGCCACGAACTGGCGCGAAACATCGCCGGGATCGCCGACGGCCATGGCAACCGCTGCGATGGGGACGGGGGAGAAGAGCCATGACCAGCCTTCCCGACAGCCCGCCGGCGCGCCAGTTGGGGCTGGTGATCGACCTTGATATCTGCGTCGGCTGCCATGCCTGCGCGGTCAATTGCAAGGAATGGAACAGCGGCGGGCATATGGCGCCGCTCACCGACCTTGAGCCCTATGGCGCACGGCCCCAGGGCGTGTGGTTCAACCGCATCCACAGCTTCGAAGTGGTGGACGCGGCGACGGGCGATGGCCGGACGGTGCATTTTCCCAAATCCTGCCTTCACTGCGCGGACGCGCCGTGCGTCACCGTGTGCCCCACCGGCGCCTCGTACAAGCGCGAGGAGGACGGCATCGTCCTCGTCAACGCCGATATTTGCATCGGCTGCAAATTATGTTCCTGGGCCTGCCCCTATGGCGCGCGGGAATATGACGAGGACGAAGGGGTGATGAAAAAATGCACCCTGTGCGTCGACAGGATTTACAACGACAACCTGCCGCAGGAAAGCCGGGTGCCGGCTTGCGTCTCCACCTGCCCCAGCGGTGCCCGCCATTTCGGCGACTTGGGCGACCCCACTTCCGGAGTGTCGCGCCTGGTGGAGGCGCGCGGCGGCTTTGCCCTGATGCCGGAGCAGGGATGCGCGCCGGTCAACCGCTATCTGCCGCCAAGGGCGCGCAAGGACGCCGGCGCCGTTGTGGAGGCGCCGCGCTTGCTTGACCATGGCGACGACAGTCCCGATGGCGCCGGCCTTTTGGCGCGCTGGGTCGATCGCATCCTCTCTTAGATTCCCCGCAGTCGAAAGGGCGCTCGTGCATCCGGCAAAATCGGTCATCTTCTTCACCACCGCCTCCGGCGCGGGCTATGGCATGCTGGTGTGGCTCGCCGTGCTGGCGGCGACAGGGCAGGCGCCAGCCGACCCCATTTACGGCGGCATTGCCTTCGCCCTGGCCTTTTCCCTTATCATTGGCGGCCTTTTGTCTTCCACCTTTCACCTCGGCCATCCCGAGCGGGCCTGGCGCGCCTTCAGCCAATGGCGGTCTTCCTGGCTGTCGC
Organism: Pseudomonadota bacterium; assembly: GCA_049324415.1. Taxonomy (GTDB): domain Bacteria; phylum Pseudomonadota; class Alphaproteobacteria; order Sphingomonadales; family CAKZYD01; genus JBMOOS01. The sequence continues at coordinate 6,196 of JBMOOS010000016.1, read as the reverse complement.
GCGAAGGCGTGGCCGCCCTCGCCACATTCCTCCCCGCCGGCCTTTTCGCCCTGTCTTGGATGTTGGGCAACAATTCAGGGGCAGCGCTCCTTCTCGGCCTTGCCGGCGCCGCCTTGTCCCTGGCGACGGTTTACGCCACCTCGATGATCTATGCCTGCCTTAAGGCCGTGCCCGCCTGGCATACGGGCTGGACCCGCGCCTCCTATATGACGCTTGCGCTGATGACGGGGGCGGTTCTCGTGAATCTCCTCAACCACGCTTGGGGCTATGGCGCGTCACTGGCGATTGGCGGCGTTACATTGCTTTTCATCATCTTTGGAGCCTTGGTGAAAGCCGCCTATTGGCGGCATGTGGACCATGGTGGCGCCACCAGCACGGCGGAAAGCGCCACCGGGCTTGGCGATTTGGGGAAAGTCACGCTGCTCGACCCCCCCCACACGGAGGAAAACTACCTGATGCGGGAAATGGGCTTTCGCATCGCCCGCAAGCATGCCAGGACTTTACGCCGGATTGCCTTGTGGTTGGGCTTTGTGGCCCCTTTCATTTTCACGGCCATGGCTCTCGTCACTCCATATGGACTAGGACTTGCGGCGCTCTTTTTGGCAGCGCTGAGCAGCGGTATTGGCATCGTTGTCGAGCGCTGGCTGTTTTTCGCCGAGGCGCGGCACGTGGTGACGCTCTATTACGGCGCGGCGAGGGTGTGACGCTCAAATAGTTGCAATTTTTCGCAATTCACTTATATAAAATCATAACTATAGACGGCAGCTTGCGGCAAGCCAATGGAGGCGCACCATGACAGATAAGGCGCTGGTGGAAGCGTTTTTCGATCCCGACACCCATACGGTGAGCTATGTGGTTTATGACGCGGCGCCAGGCACCGCGGCGATCATCGACAGCGTCCTTGACTTCGACCTCAAGTCGGGGCGCACCGGCCACCACTCCGCCGACCGGATCATCGCTTTTTGCAAGGACAAGGGCCTTGAAGTCGACTGGATTTTGGAGACCCATGTCCATGCCGACCATTTATCGGCGGCGCCTTATCTCAAAGACCGGCTTGGCGGGCGGGTCGGCATCGGCGAGAACATCGCCACGGTGCAGAAAATCTTCAAGGACGTGTTCAATGTCGAGCGGGAGTTCGCCACCGACGGCCGGCAGTTCGATCGCCTGTTCAAGGAAGGCGACCGCTTTGCCATCGGGTCTTTGCCAGCGCATGTCCTGCACACCCCCGGTCATACTCCGGCATGCCTTAGTTATGTGATTGGCGATGCCGCCTTTGTCGGCGACACCGTCTTCATGCCGGATTATGGCACCGCGCGCTGCGATTTTCCCGGTGGCGACGCACGGGCGCTTTACCGCTCGATCAAGAAGATTCTCAGCCTGCCGCCCGAGACGCGCATCTTTACCGCCCATGACTATGCTCCCAATGGGCGCGAGGTGCGCTGGCAAAGCACCGTCGCCGAACAGCGGGCGCAAAACATCCACGTGCGCGACGGCATTTCGGAAGACGATTTCGTCGCCATGCGCACCAAGCGTGACGCCGGGCTCGCCATGCCGACGCTGATCCTGCCTTCGGTGCAGGTGAACATGCGCGCCGGCGCCATGCCGCCGCCGGAAGACAATGGCAAGCGCTATCTCAAAATCCCCTTGGACCAACTCTAACCAGCATAATGGGCGCTTTTACGGGAACCGAAGATGACGACACCCTATCCTTTGGACGATAATCTTTATGTCGCGGGCCAGCTCGATCCGGCTGATTTCGCCGCGGCGGCGAAAATGGGCATCACCTGCATCATCAACAACCGCCCCGACCATGAGGATCGCGGACAGATGACCGCCGACGAGGGACGCGCCCTCGCCGCCGAACATGGCCTTGGCTATGTCCATCTCCCGGTAACCGCCACCAGCTTCTCTCCCGACATCGTCGCCGCCTTCGCCGATGCCCTGGAGAAGGCCGACGGCCCGGTGTTGGCGCATTGCAAATCGGGCGCTCGCTCCGCGGTGTTGTGGGCATTGGGGGTGGTGATGCGCGGCGCCCTCAGCCACGACGAAGCGGTGCGCCGCGCCGCGCAGTGCGGTATCGATATCACCCGCCCCCTGGGGCTCCTCGACCGCTGGCGGGCGGTCTGATTGTCCTCAATAGGGCGTGGAATCAAGAGGTGGGAAAAATGGCGCGCAAGCCGGGCAAGAAGAGCATGCCCATTGAAACCTTGCAAGAGCAGGCACATGACATAAGCCGGCTGATGAAAATCCTCGCCCATCCCAGCCGGCTGTTGATCGCCTGCCAGCTTGCCCAAGGGGAAATGGCGGTGGGTGACCTGGAGACGCTGCTCAACATCAGGCAGCCGGGCTTGTCGCAACAGCTTGCCCTGTTGCGCGAGGAGGGCCTGGTCGCCACGCGGCGGCAGTCCAAGGTGATTTTTTATCATTTAAGTGATGCGCGCCTCGCGCGCATGATCGGCGTGTTGTGCGAGACTTATGGCACGGCGGAAAACTGCCCGCGGGCACGAATAGAAGCCTTATAGGCGCTCGGCCTTGCCACCTTACAGGCAGTGGACCAGCTTCTTCATGCGCAACTGGTTGAAGGCGCTCCAGGCCTTGCGTACTGCCTGGCGTCTTTCTTCATCGTCATGAGCATGCGCCTGGTGAAGCGCGCTGAGCAGCGCTTGCAAAGGCTCTTTGACTTCGTGGGTGCGGGTATCGCCGGGCGTCCAGCCAATGCGCATGCCCTTGTCAATGAAATCCGTGAGGCTTGGGGACGCGTGTAGCAAGTCCCGCAAAACGCACAAGCGGGCTATATCCTCGCGCGCAAGCTGGGCGCGGAACGGGCTTTCTTGGCCGGTCAATTGCCGCTCTAAAAGGTCGAGCAATTCCATGGCGGCAGCCTTTATTAAATTAGTGATATCTAATATAATGCATTGCCTGCCACATGATCAAGACCGGCGGGTTTTTTTGCGCGGGCGCGAGGACGAGCGGTCGGGAAGGTCAAGCGTTGGCAAATACCGTGCGCCATTGTCGTGCAGGAAGTCCCACAAGGCTTGCGCCGCCGGCAGCATGCGCTTGTCGGCGCGGCGCACCACGAACCATTTGCGCATCAGCGGCAAGCCAAGGACATCGAAGGGGGACAGGCGATGGTCCTCGATCTCGGCCGCCACCGTGTGGGCGGAAATCAAGGCGACGCCAAGGCCCGCCATCACCGCCTGCTTGATGGTCTCGTTGCTGCCGATCTCCATGCCGATCTTGGGCTTAAGGCCGTGGCTGGCGAACAGGCGCTCCATCAGCATGCGGGTGCCGGAGCCCATTTCCCGCAGCAGGAAAGTCTCGCTCGCCAAATCCTCAAGGGCCAGCCGCCGGCGCTTGGTGAGAGGGTGATCCGGCGGGCCGATGATGATATGGGGGTGGGGGCCGATGACGGCATCGGCAACGGCGATGCCTTCCGGCGCGCGGCCCATGATGGCGATGTCCAAACGATAGCTTTCCAGCGCCGCGATGGTCTCCTGGCGGTTGCCGATGGAAAGGCGGATGTCCATCCGGGGATGGCTTTTGGCGAAGGCGGCGAGCGCCCGCGGGGCGAAATACTTGGCGGTGCTGACGACGCCTACCGCAACCCGCCCGCCATCGAGGCTTTTCAGCGCTTCCAGGGCATCGCGGCATTCGCCCAGCGCGGTCTCGATGCGGTCGATGGCGAGCAGGATTTCCTTGCCCGCTTGGGTCGGCCGCGGCCCATCGCCGGTGCGATCGATGAGCGGCAGACCGACGCTCTCTTCCAGAAGGCGAAGCTGCAGCGAGACCGCTGGCGGCGTGACGCGAAGCTGGCGCGCCGCCTCGCTCAGCGTGCCGCACCGCAGGACGCCAGCGAGGGCGCGCAGCTGCTTCAAGGTGACGTGGCGCATGAGTATTCAGTTTTTCTTTGCATAAATGAAAGATAATTAAAATTTACTTATTGCGCAAGATACCCCACCTTGACGCCGATCTGCAGCGGCGCATCGCCCAAGGGAAAGATCGACACAAGCGTGTCCAGGCAAGGGCGCGTAGCCTTTGCGGGGGAAAGGGTTTGACTTCGTGACGATGGAGGACGCGTTCACCACTTTACAAGACTATCTTGCCGCCTGGGCGCGGGGCGATGCCCGGCGCACCGCCATTGGCGAGACGCTGCTCGCCATCACCGACGGCGCCCGCGCCATCGCCACCATCATTGCCCGTGGGTCCCTCGCTGGCGCCCTTGCCGCCACCCGGGGCAGCAATAGCGATGGGGACGCGCAAAAGGAATTGGACCTGCGCGCCAATGACGCGCTCATTGAAACGCTCGCCCGCGCGCCAGTATATGCCTTTGCCTCGGAAGAGCTGGAAGACCCCGTCACGCTCAATGACAAGGGTTCCCTGTGCGTCGCCCTCGATCCCCTCGATGGCTCCTCCAACATCGAAAACAACATCGGCCTGGGCACGATTTTTTCCGTCCTCCCCGCGCCCTTGGATAAGGGTGACCTGGTGGCCGCGTTTTTACGCCCTGGATGCGAGCAGGTGGCTGCCGGCTATGTCCTTTACGGCGCGTCCACCCTACTGGTGCTGACCGTCGGCGAGGGGGTTTGCATCTTCACCCTCGACCCCGAAAGACGCGTCTTTTGCTTGACGGCAAGGCATGTGCAGATCGCCCCCCACGCCCGCGAATTCGCCATCAACGCCGCCAATTACCGGCATTGGGACGCCCGGGTGCGGCAATATGTCGATGATTGTCTTGCCGGCGCTGACGGGCCGCGCGAAGAGGATTGCAACATGCGCTGGATCGCCTCGCTGGTCGCCGAATGCCACCGCATTTTGATGCGCAGCGGGGTTTATCTTTATCCGGCGGACAGGCGGGCGGGGTATGAGGCGGGGCGGCTGCGCCTCGTCTATGAAGCCAACCCCATCTCCTGGCTCATGGAGGAAGCGGGCGGCGCCGCCACCACCGGGGCGGGCCGCATTCTCGACGTCGTGCCGAGCGCCATCCATCAGCGCATCCCCTTCATCTTCGGCGCCCGCAGCGAAGTGGCGCGGATCGCGCGCTATCTTGCCGGCCCGCTCCCCTTGGGCGAGCGCTCGCCGCTGTTCCAGCGCCGCGGCCTTTTCACTGCGTGAAGGAGGGGCCGATGTCGACCAAGCATCCCATTATATCGGTGACGGGCTCTTCCGGGGCCGGGACCACCTCGGTGCGCGCGACTTTCGAGCAGATTTTTCGCCGCGAGAAGATCACCGCCGCCTTCATCGAGGGCGATGCCTTCCATCGCTACGACCGCGCCGCCATGAAGCAGCGCCTCGAAGAGGAAAAAGCAAAGGGCAATCCTCATTTCAGCCATTTCGGCCTCGAGGCCAATCTTCTTGAGGAACTGGCCGGGACATTCCAGCGCTACGGCAAGGACGGCACGGGACAAACCCGGCACTATGTGCACGATGACAAGGAGGCTGAAGCCCATGGTGCGCCGCCGGGCAGCTTCACGCCATGGCAGGATTTCCCCGACGGCACCGATCTTTTATTCTACGAGGGCCTGCACGGCGCCTTCGTCTCGGAAAAGGCCAATGTCGCGGGTCATGCCGATCTCAAGGTCGGGGTGGTGCCGGTGATCAATCTCGAATGGATCCAGAAAATCCATCGCGACCGGGCGGCGCGCGGCTATTCCACCGAGGCAGTGACCGACGTCATCTTGCGCCGCATGCCCGACTATGTGCGCTATATCTGCCCGCAATTCACCGAGACCGACATCAATTTCCAGAGGATCCCGACGGTCGACACCTCGAACCCGTTCATCGCCCGCTGGATCCCGACGGCCGATGAATCGATGGTCGTCATCCGCTTCCGCAACCCCCGCGGCATCGACTTTCCCTATCTCGTCTCGATGCTCCACGGCAGTTTCATGTCGCGGGCCAATTCCATCGTCATTCCGGGGGCAAAGCTCGACCTGGCGATGCAGCTCATCCTCACCCCGCTCATCCTGCAATTGGTCGAGCGCCGCCGGCGCGCCGCATGACCCAAGGGAGGCAGCCATGACCACGACGGCGCTGATGACACGCAAGCCGGCCAAGGCCGCGCCCCGGGAGATGGCGCAAGCGGTTCGTGTTTTGGCGATGGACGCGGTGGAGCGGGCGGGGTCTGGGCATCCCGGGATGCCGCTGGGGATGGCCGATGCGGCCACGGTGCTGTTCAGCCGCTTTCTTAAGTTCGACC
>JBMOOS010000015.1:0-79378 GCA_049324415.1 Pseudomonadota bacterium | reverse complement strand
AGGGGATCGTTGGTAGCGGAGGAGGGACTCGAACCCCCGACACGCGGATTATGATTCCGCTGCTCTAACCAGCTGAGCTACTCCGCCCCGGTCTTCAGACATGCGGCGGCCATATACGCCCTGGCTCCAGGATCGTCAAGACAAGCGCGCCTTGCCGCCTCAAGCGGCCTGTTGATACGCGCTTTCGGCGCCAACGATCCAGCCGCCGCCCAGCACCCGCTCGCCGTCATAGGCAACGCAGGCCTGGCCCGGCGAAACCCCGGCTTGCGCATCCTCCAGCACCGCGTGGCCGCCACCGCGCCCGTCAAGGTAAAGCTGCGCGGGGCAGCCTGGCGCGGTCGAGCGAAGGCGCACCGAGACCGCCATCCCCTCCGCCCCCGGCATCGGGCCCAGCCAATTGACTTCGCGGAAAAAAACCGTGCGCGCCAGGAGCGCCGCCCGCGGGCCGACGACGACGCGGCGCGCCGCCGGCTGCAAGGCGACGACGAACAGCGGCTCATCGAGCCCGCCGATGCGCAGCCCTTTGCGCTGGCCGATGGTGTAGTGGATGATTCCCTCATGACGGCCCAGCACCCGGCCATCAAGATGAACAATGTCCCCTGGCGCGGCGGCGCCGGGGCGCAGGCGCTCGATGACATCGGCATAGCGCCCGGCGGGCACGAAGCAGATATCCTGGCTGTCCGGCTTGTCGGCAACGCCGAGCCCATGGCGCTGAGCGAGGGCGCGCACCTGGGTTTTTTTGAAGTCGCCTAAGGGAAAGCGCAGGAAGTCCAGTTGCTCGCAGGTGGTGGCAAACAGAAAATAGCTCTGGTCGCGCCCGGCATCGACCGCCTGCAGGAGCTGCGCGCCATCCGCCGTCGCCCGGCGCCGCACATAATGGCCGGTGGCCAGGCAATCGGCGCCAAGGTCGCGGGCTGTCGCCACCAAGTCGGCGAATTTCACCGACTGGTTGCAGCGCACGCAGGGTAAGGGTGTTTCGCCACGCAAATAGCTATCGGCGAAATCCTCCATCACCTGGGCGCGGAAGCGGCTTTCATAATCGAGCACATAATGGGCGATGCCCAGCCGCGCCGCCACCTGACGGGCGTCGTGGATATCCTGGCCAGCGCAGCAGGCGCCCCGTCCGGAGACCATCGCGCCATGGTCGTAAAGCTGCAGCGTGATGCCGATGACGTCATAGCCTTGCGCCGCCAGAAGCGCGGCGACCGTCGATGAATCGACGCCCCCCGACATGGCGACCACCACCCGGGTCGCGGCGGGCGGCTTGGCAAAGCCAAGGCTGTTGATCGGTGTCGCGCGTGTCATGGAACCCTCATAATGCCGTGCGCATATAGGCGCTTCAAGCGCGCACTCCAAGCGCGTTTTAGCCCGGCTGCCTCAAGGAAGAGGCAAATTCGGCCCGGCAGAAGCTGCACTAAGGTCGTTGAGGGGGGACAAGGCTTGCCCCCGCTCACGCCAGGAACCCTTTGACGCGCCGCGTGCAACCCATTGAAAGTCATTGGCTTTATATCCAAAAGCGCCACTGGCTTCAATTGGCATGCCGATTGCTTCGGAAATGGGAAAGCAGCATGAGCCATCGACCATGACCGCATTATCGTTATTTGCCAGCATGACCGTCCCCACGGCCAACCAGGGGGCGGATGCCGCGGCGTTTCTGGCGGCCGGCACGGCGCCAGCGGCGTCCGCCGATGGCCCCTTTGCCCGCCTGGTCGCCTTGGCGCAAGGAACGGCGACAGGGCAAGGCGAAGGCGAGGACGCCGCTCCCCCCCTTGCCGCCACCTTTGCCCCCGCCCCCGCCGTCGAGGCGACGGCGATGCCTGACGTGAGCGCCTGGAAAGGCGTTTCCCTCATGGCGTCACTTTCGCTTTCGCCGTTTAAGACGGGGGGTGACTCACCTCCATTGCCAGGCACCCTGGCGTTGAACGAGGGCGTGAAGGACGCCGGAGGCGAGATTGGCGCCATCGAAGCCACACTTTCCTTGGAAAATCTCATCCCGGAGGCCAGCCTTGCACTGTCCGGGCAACAGAACAGCCCCGCCCTCAAGGTCGAGGTGCACGCCCCGCTACTGCCCGCAGAAGGAACAATCCCGAACAGCACGCAAGACGACACCCTTTTCGTAACGCCAGGCGGGGCGGCGCAGGCCTTGACCGCCCCCCTTGCCCCCACGGATGGCGGCGCAGTGTCCACCACGGGACGGCAAGCGCAACAACCACCGAGCACAGCAACGCCGGACCGCGTGCCGGCTGCGGCGCTGCCTCTGCCCGCTGAGCAGCCGGCATCAGAAGCGCGCACGGCGATGGAGAAAAGCAGCGCGTTGCCTGGCGTGGAAACGAAAGCCGCCAGCGATGCGCCGGAGCAAGCGTCGAGCGCCGCGACCCAGATAGTGCCGCCCATAAAGGAGGGCCCGCCATCCCCGGCAACGCCCGTCAAGGAATCCGCGCCATCCCCGACAACGCTGGCGCCGGAAGCGCGCGGCGTGGCGGCAAGGGCGCGCGAGGAAGCAACGGCGCCCACCGCCAAGGCCGCAAATAACACGAGCGGCAAGGAGGGCGACGATGTTTTCAAGACTGGCTTGGCGCGCGCCATCGAGGCGGCGGCCGGCAAGCCCATGCCTTCCCCCGCCCGGCCCGTGGACGCCCTTGCCCCTAGCGCCAGCAATGCGCCAAGCCCGGCGCCGGCGCCGCTGCAGGCGCAAGCATTGCCGCCCCTGCCGGTGGGAAGCGCGCCGCCGCAAGCCTTCAGCGGACAGGCGGTGCCCGCCAATGCCGGGGGGGGGATGCCGCAGGCTAGTCTTTCCCCGCCGCCTTCAGCCAGCGATTTCGCCCAGACGGTGGGCTTGGAAATCGCCAGGCAGGCGACGGCCAAGGCCGAGCGCTTCACCATCCGCCTCGACCCGCCGGAGCTGGGGCGCATCGATATCCGCCTTACCCTTGGCGAGGACAAGAAGGTCCAGGCGCATATGGTACTGGACAGCGAGCGCACCCTCGACCTTCTGCAGCGCGACGTCCGCGGCCTTGAGCGGGCCTTGGAAACCGCCGGCCTCAAGGCGGACAGCGGGCAATTGCAGTTCTCCCTTAAAGGACAAGGCGATGGCCGCTTGACTGGCGGCGGCGGGGGCGCCGGCGGTTCGCTCGCCAGCGAAGGGGAACTGGCCGAGGGCGAGGGCGAGGGGCCGCCGCTTCCGCCCCTTCCCCTCAAGCGGATCGCCGCCGCCACGGTGCGGCCGCTCGACATGACGATTTAAGCCTACGTTTAGCGAAGGAAAAGACCATCATGGACGTGACAAGCGCAACCCAGGCAAGCCAAGGCCTTGCCAACCGGGCGGGCGCCAAGCTGGCGCAGGATTTCGATACTTTTCTCACCCTGCTTACCACCCAGCTCCGCCAGCAGGACCCGCTTGAGCCCTTGAAATCGAACGAGTTCACCACCCAGCTGGTCCAGTTCACCGGCGTTGAACAGGCGATCCAGACCAACAAGAACCTCGAATCGCTGCTTGGCCTTCTCAACCAGCAAAGCGATGCCGGCCTTGTCGGCTATCTCGGCAAGGATGTCCTCGCCAATGGCGAAAGCGCGCTTTTCAACGGCACCGATGGCATTAACTGGGCCTATGAGCTGGGCGCCACCGTGCCCTCGTCCAAGCTCATCGTGCGCAACACGGCGGGGGTCAAGGTTTTCGAGACCGAGGGCAAGCCCAATGCCGGCCTTCACCCATTCGTCTGGGACGGCCGGGACAGCTCGGGCAACAGCGTGCCCACTGGCGTTTACCGCCTCGAGGTCGAGGCCACCACCGCCTCCGGCATAGCGGCCGGCCGGCAGATTTATATTCGCGGCATCGTCGATGGCATCGAGCGTTCCAGCAACGGCAGCCGCCTTTCGGTCGCCGGCAACCTCATCACCCTCGATCAGGTCGCCGCCGTGACCCAGCCTGAACCCGCGCCCTAGAACCAGGCCGCATGTTGACCATGAATAAAACCAACCCCCCCGCGCCCACGCGGACAAAGGAGAAGCTAAAATGAGCCTTTACGCAGCCCTGTTCTCTGGCGTTTCCGGCCTCAGCGCCTATTCCAGCGCCCTTGGCATCATTTCCGACAACATCACCAATGTGAACACGGTGGGCTATAAGTCGTCGGTCGCCGAGTTCTCGACCCTGGTCACCGAGACCACCTCGGTCACCACCTATTCGCCGGGCGGCGTCACCGCCCTGCCGCGCAGCCTCATCAGTCGCCAGGGGCTGTTGCAGGCCACCACCTCGGCGACCGACCTGTCGGTCGATGGTGCCGGCTTTTTTGTCGTCAAGAATCAGCCCACGCCCGGCGCCCAGGGCGAAGTCGCCTTCACCAGGGCCGGCAGCTTCCGCCCCGACGCCGACGGCTTCCTGCAGAACGCGGCGGGCAATTATCTCATGGGCTGGGCGCTGAACTCCACCGGCACCTTCATCAATGACGGCGACCTGCGCTCGCTAACCCCGATCAACACCACCGGCCTTACCGGCACCGCCGAAGCGACCGCCAACATCGCCATCCGCGCTAATTTGCGCTCCTCGCAAAGCGTCAGCCCGCTCGCCGCCAGCTACAACCCAGCGGTCTCCGCCAACAACATGGCATCGGGCGCGGTCACCCCCGATTTCGAGCGCAACATCCAGATCTTCGACGCCCAGGGCGGCACCCACACCCTCACCTTTTCCTTTTTAAAGAGCGGGACCAACACCTGGCAGGTGGAAGTTTTCGGCGACCCGGCGAGCGATGTCACCACCGGCGGCAGCTTCGTCAACGGCCAGGTGGCGACCGGCACCATCGCCTTCAACGCCGACGGCAGCCTCGATTTGGGCGGCACCTCGGCTTCCCTCCTGAGCTCCATTCCCATCACCTGGACCAATGGCGCCGCGGCCAGCCAGATCAGCCTCAATCTCGGCAATGACGGCGAGGTGAATGGCCTCACCCAGTTCGACAGCGTCTCGACCCTTATTTCCTCATCCGTCGACGGCGCGGTCTTCGGCAACGTCACCGGCGTTTCCGTCGCCAAGGACGGCATCGTCACCGCCCTCTTCGACAACGGCCTTACCCGCGCCGTCTACAAGCTGCCGGTCGCCACCTTCCAGAACCCCGATGGCCTGAAACGCGGCCAGGGCAACACCTACGGCATTTCCGACCAGTCGGGCACCTTCAGCCTGGTCGAAGCGGGCACCGGCGGCGGCGGCGCCATCGCGCCATCGACGCTTGAAGCCTCGACCGTTGATCTGGCCAATGAGTTCACCCAGCTCATCACCACGCAACGGGCCTTTTCCGCCTCGACCCGCATCATCACCACCGCCGACGAAATGCTGAACGAGCTTAACCAGATTAAACGCTAAGCCCTGAGAGCCCGTTTCGAGACAGGCTCTCAGCCAGCGTGGGGCGTGGGGGGTTTTCGCCCCCACGCCCCGTCAACCTCTTATTAGGGATATCCGTTTGAATTTCATTAGCCGAAAATTTGTTGGCAATTAACCCAGCCGCTTAGACCTTTTTTAAACGCCGCTGGCTATAGTCGGCCCACACTATGGTTCAGGAATGCGCAGCACAATGAAAGAAAACCAACGTTTCATGCCGCACCAGGTGATAGGGCCCACTGGTGAGCCATTGACCCTTGACGACCTGCCTCCCCCCGAGACTCGCCGTTGGGTCATTCGCCGCAAGGCGGAAGTGGTCGCCGCCGTCCGCGGCGGACTGTTGTCCCTGGAAGACGCCTGCAAGCGCTACAACCTATCGATGGAGGAATATCTCTCCTGGCAGCGGGCCATCGAGCGCAACGGCTTGCCTGGTCTTAGGGTGACGCGGGTGCAGCAGTACCGGCATCGGGCGAGCGAATGAAAAAACTCGAGGCCGACGCGTGATACGCGCAGCCCCGCCGCTTGGGCGCGCGGGCACATCGCTTTTTTGTCTGAGCCGAAGGCAATAGCCCCCAGCGCCATGCCCTGGGGGTTTTCGCACGCATGCGATATGCGCATGAAAAGCGACAAATTTCGCCGATTTTTATCTTTCTAGGCAAAACTTGCCTAGCCTTAACCGCTTCTTCACCAGGCGCGCCATAGAGTCCCTTCTTAGACAACGCCGGACAGGAACGATTCGGCGCTCGGGGCTTATAATCAAGGGTCGCACGCCGTGGATGGGTTGACCAATTTTCTTCGCGCACTGGGTCCGGCACGCATTCTCGCCATGGGCGCAGTGACCGCCGGCCTCATCGGTTTCTTTCTTTTTCTGTCGATGCGCCTTGCCGCCCCGCAGATGGGCATCCTCTTCACTGGCCTCGAGCTTTCCGAGGCGAGCGAGATCACCCAGCGCCTCGAGCAGATGCAAGTGCCCTACCGGCTGGTGGACAACGGCCAGACCATCCTTGCCCCCAACGACCGCCTGCTGCGCTTGCGGATGGATTTCGCCGGCGACGGCATCGGCGGCACGGTGGGCTACGAGCTTCTCGACCGGCAGGATCCCCTGGGCAGCACCAGCTTCATGCAGAACATCGCCCATCGCCGGGCCATCGAAGGCGAGCTCGCCCGCACCATATCGACCATCAACACTGTGCGCGACGCGCGCGTTCACCTGGTGTTGCCCGAGCGCGAGCTGTTCAGCCGCACCCAGAACAAGCCCTCGGCCTCGGTCGCGCTGCGCACCCGGGGCGGCAATTTGACGCAGCAGCAGGTCCAGGCCATCCGCTATCTGGTGGCCGCCTCGGTGCCGGGGCTCGATCCCAACCGGGTGTCCATCATCGACCAGAACGGCGCCCTGCTGGCGCGCAGCGAGGACGGCGCGCAAACCGCTCTTGTCGGCACCTTGCATGAACGGCAAGTCGCCATGGAGGCGCGCTTGCGCGACGAGGTCGAAAGCCTGCTTGCCAAGACCGTGGGCGCGGGGCATGTGCGCGCCCAGGTGGCGGTCGACCTGGACTTCGAGCAGTTGCGCCGGGAATCGGAAATCTTCGACCCGGACGCCCAGGTCGTCGTCTCGCAAAACACCGTCGAGCGCGCCTCGCGCGACCAGGAACGCAATGGGGGCACCGTTTCGGTCGCCACCAATCTTCCCGACGGCCAGCGCCCGCCGGAAGGCCCCGCCCAATCGTCAAGCAGCGATGAAACCCAGGAAACCATCAATTACGAAAACTCCCGCACCCGCACCACCTTGGTGAAGGAAAGCGGCGGCATCCAGCGCATCACCGTCGCCGTGCTGGTGGATGGCACTTATGCAACGGCAGAGGACGGCACGGTCGCCTATACCCCGCGCAGCGAAGCCGAACTGGCGCAGCTTGAACGCCTGGTGCGCAACGCCATCGGCTTTGACGAGGAGCGCGGCGATACCGTCGAGGTGGTCAACCTGCGTTTTGCCCAGCCGGCGGTGGCGGAGGAAGAGCTGCCGGAGACCTCGCTCATGGGCCTCACGCGCCAGGATATCGAACGCATCGTCGAAATCGTCGTGCTTGGCGTCGTTGCCATTCTCGTCCTCTTCCTCGTTGTCCGGCCGATCTTGAAGCGCGTCCTTGAGGCTATTCCGCAAGCCACCGCATCGCTTGGCGGGATGGCCGAGATCCCCGGTGAACGCCGGCCCGCCCTCGCCCCGCCCGACAAGCGGCAACTCACCGCGGAATTGGCGCAGCGGGCGATCGAAGGCGACGACGACGCCATCGAAATCTTGAAGGAAGTGCGGCGCGAGCAAAGCGGGTCCTCGACCCCTCTTGCCCTGGAAACGGAAATCGACGTCGCCCAGGTCGAAGGGCGGCTAAGGGGCTCGGCGGTCAAGAAGGTGGGCGAGATCGTCGCCAAGCATCCCGAGGAATCCGCCGCCATCATCCGTCAATGGCTCTATACCGCTTGAGTTAAGGATCAATCCGCGATGAGTGTTGAAATCACCCGCACCGTCAATGCCATGCCCGGTCCGGAAAAGGCGGCGGCCCTGATGCTCGCCCTTGGCGAGGATTTCGGCAAACCCATCTGGCAATATCTCACCGAGGAGGAAGTGCGCGACCTTTCCGCGGTGATGGCCATTCTGGGCAATGTCGATGCCCGCGTGGTCGAGCGCATTTTCGTCGATTTCGCGTCCCGGGTGTCGATGGTGGGCTCGCTCAGCGGCTCCTTCGAATCGACCGAGAAGCTCCTTGCCCGCGTCCTCCCCGAGGACCGCGTTTCCCAGATCATGGAGGAGATCCGCGGCCCCGCCGGGCGCACCATGTGGGACAAGCTCGGCAACGTTAACGAAGTGGTGCTCGCCGCCTATCTGAAGAATGAATATCCCCAGACTGTCGCCGTCGTCTTGCAGAAGATCAAGCCCGAGCACGCGGCGCGCGTTCTCGGCGTCCTGCCCGACGATTTCGCCATGGAAGTGGTGATGCGCATGCTGCGCATGGAAGCGGTGCAAAAGGACATCCTCGACAAGGTCGAGCAGACGCTGCGCGTCGAGTTCATGAACAACCTGGCGCGCACCTCGCGGCGCGACAGCCATGAAACCATCGCCGAGATTTTCAATTTCCTCGATCGCCAGACGGAAACCCGCTTCCTTACCGCGCTGGAGGAGCGCAACCGGGACTCCGCCGAACGCATCCGCGCCTTGATGTTCACCTTCGAGGATCTGGGCAAGCTCGATCCCGGCGGCGTGCAGACGCTTCTGCGCAATGTCGACAAGGACAAGCTTGGCCTTGCCCTCAAGGGAGCCTCGGAAGCGCTGCGCAATCTTTTCTTCTCCAACATGTCGGAACGCGCGGCGAAAATCCTGCGCGAGGACATGGAGGCCATGGGCCCGGTGCGGCTGCGCGACGTCGACGAAGCGCAGATGGCGATGGTCAATCAAGCCAAGGACCTTGCGGAAGCGGGCGAGATCATCCTTTCCGACAACAAGGGCGAAGACGAGCTGATCTATTAAGGCTTGGGCAAGATCATGGAAAAGGCGATCAAATATACTTTCAACGAAAGCTTCGACGGCGGCTCGGCCCACCGCCAGCAGCTGGCCCTGGAACGGCGGCACGCCGAATTGGCGGCGGCGCGCGAGGCGGGCTATGAGGCCGGTCTCGCCGCGGGGAAGGCGCAAGCGCGGGAAGCGTTGGAGGCACGGGCCGCCATCCTTGTCGAGGACATCGCGGCGCAGCTAAAAACCCTCTTCGCCGAGCGCCAGAAACTCTCCCAATCCTTGACTGCGGAAAGCGCCCGTCTGGCGCACGCCATCGGCCTGTGCCTCGCAGAAAGATTGGTCCAGCGCCAGCCGCTCGCTGAGATCGAGGCGCTGGTGCGGGAATGCTTCAGCTTAAGCCATGGCGAGCCGCGCCTGGTGATCCGGGTCCATGAGGACCTCGTCGAGCCCATGAAAAACCGCAGCGACGCCATGGCCGAGGCCGCCGGCTATCCCGGCAGGGTCATCCTCATCGCCGATGACACGCTCGAAATAGGCGACTGCCTGGTCGAGTGGCCCGATGGCGGCGTCGAACGGCGCAGCGCCACGCTGCAGGCCGAAATCAACGCCATCATCGACCGCTATTTGCACGGCGCGCCGGTGGACGCGCAAAAGCCCGGCATCGCCCCAGAGGAAAAAGGAGGCACCCTCCATGCCCAATGATGAAAACACGTCCGGCCAGGACCTGGATCTTGACGACCTGACGCCGCAGGAAGGCAATGGCGAGAACGCTGCGCTCAATGAAAACGCCAATGAAGAGGAAGTGCACGCCTCCAGCGAACTGGAAGCGGTCTTCGACGTCCCGGTCAATGTCCAGGCGGTGCTGGGGCGCGCCCATCTGGAAGTGAGCCAGCTCCTCAAGCTCGCCCCGGGCGCGGTCATCGAACTCGACCGCAAGATCGGCGAGGCGATCGACATCTATGTCAACAACCGGCTGGTGGCGCGCGGCGAGGTGGTGCTGGTGGACGAGCACGTCGGCGTCACCATGACCGAAATCATCAAGGGGCCACGGCGTTAGGCGCGGCGACGGGAAGAGGCTTTTTTCATGACCGCCATCTTCGGCATCATTTCCGGATTTGCCCTGATCCTCGCTGCCATGGCGATGGGTGGGCCGGCGGCCGCTTTCGTCAATGGCACCGGCATTCTCATCGTTATTTTCGGCACCTGCGCAGTCACCGCCATCTCCTTCACCAGCGAGGAGCTGGCGGAATTGCCGGCGGCCCTACATACACTCCTTTTCGGCGCCCGCGACGAGCCGGCGCAAGCGGCGATCCGCTCGCTCGAACTCGCCGAACGGGCGCGTCGCGATGGCCTGATCAAGCTTCCGGGCGCGATCAACGCCAGCCATGCGCCGGCCCTCGCCAAGGCGCTCTCGCTGCTCGCCGACGGCACCGAAATCGCCGACATCGAGCGCATGATGGAGCGCGAGACGGTCGCTTCCGCCGCGCGCTATCGCGGCACCGTCGAAATCCTGCGCCGCGCCGGCGAAGTCGCGCCGGCGATGGGGCTCATCGGCACGCTCATCGGCCTCGTGCAGCTCTTAGGCACCCTCGATGACCCCGCCGCCATCGGCCCGGCGATGGCGGTCGCCCTTCTCACCACATTTTATGGCGCGGTGCTGGCGCACATGGTTTTTCTCCCCCTCGCCGCACGCGCCGACCGCCGGCGCGAGGCGGAATATCTTCTGGGATCGCTCTACAGCCTCACCGCGGTGTCCATCGGACGGCAGGAGAACCCGCGGCGGCTGGAGATGGCGCTCAACGCGCTGCTCCCTCCCAACAAACAGGTTCAATATTTCTAGGCGTGGACAACATCAAAAAATAAGCGAGGAAGATCATGCGTTTGTTAATCATCGGCCAGTTGAGCGGTCAAATGAGCGAGGCGAGCCGCATCGCCATCTCCAACGGCGCCAAGGTGACCCACGCGCCCGATATCGAAACCGCGCAGAATCTGTTGCGCGCCCGCGGCGCCGACCTCGTGATGATCGACGTCGCCCTGCCGATCGCCGCCTTCATCGACCAGGTGCGCTCGGAATACATCTCGACCCCGGTGGTCGCCTGCGGCATCGGCTCCGACGCCCGCGCCGCAGTGAGCGCCATCCAGGCCGGCGCCAAGGAATATATCCCGCTGCCGCCGGACGCCGATCTCATCGCCGCGGTGATCGAGGCGGTCGCCGACGACAGCCACCCTCTCATCTACCGCGACCGGGCGATGGATCATGTGGTCAAGCTTGCCGACCAGTTCGCGAAATCGGAAGCCTCGATCCTCATCACCGGCGAATCCGGCACCGGCAAGGAAATCCTCGCGCGCTACGTGCACAAGAAGTCGGCACGCGCCAACCGCCAGTTCGTTTCGGTCAATTGCGCCGCGATCCCTGAGAACCTCCTCGAATCCGAGCTTTTCGGCCATGAAAAAGGCGCGTTCACCGGCGCCATCGCCCGGCGCATCGGCAAATTCGAGGAAGCCGACGGCGGCACCCTGCTGCTCGATGAAATTTCCGAGATGGACTTGCGTCTGCAAGCCAAGCTGCTGCGCGCCCTGCAGGAGCGTGAGATCGACCGCGTCGGCGGCGCCCGGCCGATCAAGGTCAATATCCGGGTCATCGCCACCTCCAACCGTGATCTGGAGGAGGCGGTCAGCGCTGGCGATTTTCGCGAGGATCTTTATTTTCGCTTGAACGTGGTCAACCTCGCGCTCCCCCCCTTGCGCGAGCGCAAGGACGACATCCGCGTCCTCGCCGCCCACTTCGCCAAGAAATACGCGCAGATGAACGCGGTGCCCGAGCGCGCCATTGGCGACGATGCGATGGCGGTCTTGCTGGCGCACCGCTGGCAAGGCAATGTGCGGGAGCTGGAAAACACCATCCACCGCGCCGTCCTTCTTGCCACCGGAGAGGCCATCGCCGCCGAGGCGATCCTGCTTCCCGACGGCACGCGTCCCGGCATTGGGGGGACACTCGGCGCCGCCGCGCCGGGCGAGGTGTCCGCCGCCGCCGCCGCGGAGACCAGCCTGGTTGGCAGGACCGTCGCCCAGGTCGAGCGCGACCTCATCATCGACACTCTCAATCATTGCTTCGGCAACCGCACCCACGCCGCCAACATCCTCGGCATCTCGATCCGCACCTTGCGCAACAAGCTCAACCTTTATCAGGCCGATGGGGTGGAGGTGCCAGCGCCGGGCGAGAGCCAGCGGGCGGCAGGCTAGGGTCCCTTAAGCCATGGCCAACGAAGCGGCGGTCGCCGAGGACAAGGGTGAAAGCGGGCTGAGCGCGGCGCTGAGCCAAATCTTCCGCTCCTCCGACGTCACCCTGGCGGTGGGCGTGATGTGCATCATCCTGATGCTCATCCTGCCGATGCCGGCCTGGCTCCTCGACTTTGCCCTGGCGGTCTCGATCACCTTCTCGGTGCTCATTCTGATGACCAGCCTGTTCATCGAGAAGCCGCTTCAGCTTTCCACCTTTCCCACCATCCTCCTCATCGCCACCATGATGCGGCTGGGCCTCAACCTTGCCTCGACCCGGCTCATTCTCTCCAACGGGCATGAGGGGACCCACGCGGCGGGGCATGTGATCGAGGCCTTCGGCACTTTCCTGATGGGCGGCGAGACGGTGATCGGCATCACCATCTTCGCCATCCTCATCATCGTCAATTTCGTCGTCATCACCAAGGGCTCGGGCCGCATCGCCGAGGTCGCGGCGCGCTTCAGCCTCGACGCCATGCCGGGAAAGCAGATGGCCATCGATGCCGACCTTTCCGCCGGCCTCATCAACGAGGACCAGGCGCGGGCGCGGCGGCGCGGGCTGGAGGATGAATCCACCTTCTACGGCGCCATGGACGGCGCCTCGAAATTCGTCCGCGGCGACGCCATCGCCGGCCTCATGATCACCTTCGTCAATATCGTGGTCGGCATCATCGTCGGCACGGTGAGCAAGGGCATGGCCTTCTCGCAAGCTTTTTCCACCTACACCGTTCTCACCGTCGGCGACGGCCTCGTCAGCCAGATCCCGGCGCTCATCGTCTCCACCGCCGCCGGCCTCCTCGTCACCAAGGCTGGCGTCGCCGGCAAGACCGACAAGGCGCTGTTCGCCCAGCTTTCCCATTATCCCCGCGCGCTGTGGGTGTCGTCGGGCCTTCTCGCCGCCATCGGACTGATGCCCGGCCTGCCAGTCCTGCCTTTCGTATCGCTGTCGGGCATCCTTGGCGGCTTTGCCTTTCACCTGCAGCGCCAAGCATCGGCCAAGGCCGCCAAGAAACGCGTCGAGGAAGAGGAAAAAGCGCGCGCCGAGGCGACCCCTTTGGAAGAGCCGATCAGCACCGCGCTCGCCATGGACCCCATCCGTCTCGAGCTCGGCTATTCGCTCCTCAGCCTGGTCAACGAGGATTCCGGCTATCGCCTCACCGACCAGATCAAGGCGTTGCGCCGCGAGCTTGCCAAGGAGCTGGGCTTCGTCATGCCCTCGGTGCGCATCCTCGACAATTTCCAGCTCGGCACCCAGGAATACCGCATCATGGTGCGCGAGACGGTGGTGGCGCGCGCCGAGGTGCGGCCCAACATGCTCCTCGTCATGGATCCCGGCGGCAACCCGGTCGAGCTTCCCGGCGAGGAGACCCTCGAGCCCGCCTTCGGCCTTCCCGCCATGTGGATCGAGGCCGGGCAACGCCAGGAAGCCTCCTTCCGCGGCTATACCGTGGTCGAGGCGCCGACGGTGATCACCACCCATCTCACCGAGGCGATCAAGGACAACATGCCCGACCTCTTAAGCTATGCCGCGACGCGCAAGCTGCTGGACGACCTGCCGCAGGAGAACCAGAAGCTGGTGGCCGACCTCATACCCTCCCAGGTCAGCGTTTCCGCCATCCAGCGGATCTTGCAAAACCTCCTGAGCGAGCGCGTCTCCATCCGCGACCTGCCCTCGATCCTCGAAGGCATCGCCGAAGCGGCCGCCTATACCCAGAACATCACGCTGATGACCGAGCATGTGAGGGCCCGCCTGGCCAGGCAGATTTGCGCCGACTGCGCCGACGCGGCCGGGGTGATCCCGCTCGTCACGCTGTCCCCGGAATGGGAGCAGAAATTCATCGAATCGCTACACGGCCAGGGCGAGGAAAAGCAGCTCGCCATGGCGCCCAGCCAGTTGCAGCTTTTCATCGAGGCGGTGAAGCGCACCTTCGAGCGGCAAGCGCAGATGGGGGTCTTGCCCTGCGTTCTCACCAGCCCCGGCATCCGTCCTTATGTGCGCTCCATCATCGAGCGTTTCCGGCCGGCCACCATCGTTCTCAGCCAAAACGAAATTCACCCCAAGGCGCGGCTGCGCGCCTTGGGCCATATCTAGGGACCTCGTCAAAGCATGCGGCTCAAAAGCTACACCGCCCGCACCCTTAAGGACGCCATGGACAAGGTGCGCGAGGAGATGGGCGAGGAAGCCATCATCGTCAACGTGAGCGACGATGGCGCCGGCGTCGTCCGCGTCATGGCCGCTGCGGAAAGACGCGCAAGCCAGCCCGAGCCTCTTCCCGAGCTTGCGCCGCCCGCGCCCGCGCCCGTCATGGCGCAGCCTTATGACGGCGAGACCCTTTCGGCGATGCTGCGCTATCACGGCATCCCGAGCCAGCTCGCCACCCGCATCCAGACCGCGGCCTCGGCCATGGACGGCGGCGACCTGGCGCAGGGGCTGGCGTGCGGCCTGGAGACCATCATCGGCTTTGCCGCCTTGGGCGCCCGCCATGAGCGCCCGCTTCTTCTCATCGGCCCGCCCGGCGCCGGCAAGACGCTGACCGCCGCCAAGCTCGCCGCCGACGCCATCATCGCCGGCCAGATCCCGCGCCTCCTTACCATGGATACGGTGCGCGCCGGCGGCCTTGCCCAGCTCGACCATTACGCCCAGCTCATGCGCCTGTCGGTCGGCACCGCGTCGACCCCGGAGGAGCTGCGCAGCGTCCTTGGCCAGGCGGCGCCCGCCGCCCTCACCCTCATCGACACCGTGGGCGTCAATCCCTACAGCATCGATGACGTGCAGCTCCTCGCCCGCGTCGTCAAGCTCACCGGCGCCGAGCCGGTGGTGGTCCTGCCGGCCGGCGTCGATGCCCTCGAAGCGGCGGAAATGGCCGACATTTTCTCCAGCCTTGGCGCGCGGCGCATGGTCGCGACCCGGCTCGACGCGGCGCGCCGCTACGCCGGTCTCATCACCGCCATGTACAAGGGCCGCCTTGCCTTGGCGGCGCTGGCGACCGGGCCTTATGTGGCCGACAGCCTGCTGCCGCCGACCCCGCTGGCCCTCGCCCGTCTCATCATCGCCAAACCCGACCCCGCGCGCTTGCGCGGCCTCAAGAAGAAAGCCATGCCATGACCGCCGCCGTGCACCCCATTGCGCGCCAGCCGCTGAGCCTCGAAAAGCGCCTTGTCACCATCGCTTCCGGCAAGGGCGGCGTGGGCAAGACCTGGCTTGCCATCACCCTGGCCCATGCCTTGGCGCGCGCCGGGCGGCGGGTGCTTTTGTTCGACGGCGATTTGGGGCTCGCCAATATCGACATTCAGCTTGGCCTGACCCCGGAGCACGACCTGGGCGACGTCATCTCCGGCCGCTTGACGCTGAAGGAGGCGCTGACCAATTTCAGCGCCGGCGGGGCGCAAAAGAGCGATTTTGACATCCTCGCCGGCAAGTCGGGCTCGGGCGCGCTCTCGATGCTGGCGCGCGAGCGTCTTGCCAGTCTGCGGCAAAGCCTCGTCGCCGCCGCCCAAGACTATGACCATGTGGTCCTCGACCTTGCCGCCGGCGTCGATGTGGCGGTGACGACGCTTGCCAGCCACGCTGGCCCCAACCTGGTGGTGGTGACGCCGGAGCCCACCTCGCTCACTGACGCCTATGCCTTCATCAAGCTGCGGCGCATGCGCGACCCCGACGCCAATCTCCACATCGTCGTCAACCAAGCGAGCGACAAGCGCGAAGGCGAGACCACCTATGAAACCTTGAAGAACGCCTGCGCCAATTTCCTGAAGTTCACCCCGCCGCTGGCCGGCATCGTCAAGCGCGACGCCAAGGTGAGCGACGCCATCCGGCACCAGGCGCCGCTTCTCGCCCGCCATCCCCAGACCGAGGCGAGCCAGGCCGTCGAAGCCCTCGCCAAGGCCCTCATTGCCGCCGCCAAACGCCGCCGCCAGGCCCCCTGATGAGCGACGTCGCAACCCCCGGTCCCGCACCCGTCAACGCCGTCGCCCCCACCGCCGGTCGCGAGGAAAGACAGGCCCGGGGGCAAAACCCCTCTGCGACCAGCCAGCAAGGCAAGGACCAGGCAGCGCCAGCCGAGCAGAAAGCGCCGCCGCCGGCGGTGACGGTCGCCGCCAGCATTGCCGGCGTCCAGCCCGGCGAGCGCCTCGCCGGCGCCATCATCGGCGTCGATGGCGATGGCCATCCGCTCCTGGAGACCCCGCGCGGCCGCTTCGCCATCGACCCGACGGCCGGCCTTGAAGTCCATATGCGGGCGGAAATCATCATCACCGAGGCGGGCCCGTCCCTCGCTGCCAAGGTCGTCGCGCGCAACGGCGTCGCCGCCGAGCCGCCGATCGCCATCACCCTCAACCTGATCGCGCTCAAGGGAACCAGACTTGCCAGCCTCGACCATCCGCCGCTGCCACCGCAAATGCCGTTATCGACGGGCTATGACGGATCAGCGCCGCGCCTTGCCGCGCGGCCAGCCCCGCCAGTCGATAGCGCGGCCCTGATCGCCGCCGTCGTCAAGACCGCGCGTCCGCCGCCAACCCTTCAGCAAGGACCGGACCCGCGATCGCCCTTCGCGACACCCGATGTGTCCTTCCTCGCGGCAACGCTCGGGCAAGCCGACGATGCGGCGGCGCCCGTCTCGCGCCAGCCAAGCCTCATGGCCGCCTTCGACATCGGCGCGCCCTTGACCGCCAAGGTGGCAAGCGGCGTCGAGAGCCAAGCCGCGACCCCGGCGACCCCGTTTGAAAAACTCCTCGCCCCCCGGACGGGGCAGACCTTGTCCATGACCGTCGTCGCCGTCACCCCGGCCGACGACCTGTCCCCGGTCGCCGCGCCAACGCCGGGAACCCCTCTTGCCCGTCTCGCCGAAAGCGGCCGGGCCGTCACCTTCATCGTCCAGCCCGGAGACGGACGCTTCGCGCCGCCGGCCACCGCCGATGCCGCGAAACGCCCCTCCCTCGCCCCCTTGCGCTTGAGCCATGGCAACACCATCCTGACGCTGCATGCCGCCAGCCCGCTTCCCCCCGGCACCAAGGTGACGGCGCTGATGCTGGCGCGGGGCCAGTCTGAAGAGCCAGCGGCCGCTGCGATCAAGGCCCAAGACGCCTTGCCAGCCGCCCCGGGAGCGCCGGAAAGGGCCGAAAAACCTGGGCCGGCCGCAGCGCCGGGTCATTCTGCCGCCCGACCTGCGCGTGACGAGCCCACCCCAACCGTTGCCCCAGCGCAGGCGTTAAAGCCGACGCCGGCGCTAGCGACACCGCCCTCGCCGCTTATGCCCGAGGCCGCGCCCCTGTTGCCAGGCTTGCCGCCCTTGCCGCGGCTTGCCCCGCAAGGCTGGCCGGCGGCGCAAAGCGTGCTCGCCATCCTGCAAGCGTCGCCCGAGATGGCCGCCCTTGCGCGCCGCATCCCGCAGCCAGGGCCGCAATTGACCAACGGCATCCTCTTTCTCTGGCGCGCCCTTGGCCTTGGTTCGGCGGAAGCCTGGCTCGGCGCCGAGGCGCGCGAGCGCGCGATGGCGCAAGGCGGCAAGGAAGCCTGGACCGTGCTGCAACGGGACCTGGCGGTGCTTTCCGAGGCCAACCGCGCGACGCAGGCGGAGTGGCGGGCTTGGCCCCTGCCGGTGCAGACCGATGCCGGCTTGCAATTATTGAGCTGGTTCACCCGCCCCTTGAACGACGATAGGCGGCGTCAGGGAGAGGCCGATGAGGAAGGGAGGGAGGCCCCGGGCCAGGAATTCCTCCTCGAGGTGCAACTCGCCCGCTTTGGCCGCTTGCGCTTGCGCGGGACATGCCGCCGCCGCCATTTGAGCTTGACCGTCAGCTCCCGCGCGCCGCTGCCCGACCGCCTGAAAGCCAGCGCCGGAGAAGCCTTCCGCGCCGCCCTTGCCGTGGGCGCGCTGGCCGGCCGCCTAAGCTTTGAAGTCGGCCTTTCCCATCGGGACGTGCCGGCCCCATAATTTCTTCCATGCCTGGGTCACGGGCCTTTGGCCGATGGGGTTTTGTCCTGCCTGGCGCGGAAAGCGCGCTGGCCGGCGACATCGTCCAAGACCGCCTGGTCCGCCTGGCGTTGTTGGTATAGCCGTGCCTCGGCGGCCCGCGCTGCGGCGATTTCGACGGTTTTCAATTCCTGAAAGGCGGCTTGGATGTCCGCCATCTTGGCCGCGATCCGCCGGTCGATCTCGGCCATCGACTGACGGAAGCGGTCGCGGCGCGCCATCTCCGCCTTGGCGAAGGTCCCATAATAGCTCAGAAAACCGTCGCGGCTGGCGACGATTTGCTCCTCCACGAGGGCGCGCTCGAGGCCGTCGATCTTGCCTGCCAGCTCCATGCGCAAGGCTTCCAGCTCGGCGAGCTCACGCCGGGCGATGTCGAGATTCCATTTCTTGAGGCGGATGAGCTGTTTGTATTTGCGCATCGGCCTCGCCTTCAGGGCGCGTCATCGCGGCCGAGAATTCGCGCGATGGCGGCATAGCCCGCCGCCATGTCGCCCTTTTCGTCCTTGCCCTGGCTCAGGAACGCCTCGAAAGCGGGATTGAGGGCGATCGCCCGGTCGACCTCGGCATTGCTGCCCTGGCGATAGGCGCCCAGACGGATCATTTCCTCCATGTCGGCATAGGTGGCAAGGACCTGCTTTGCCTCGGTGACGAGATCCGTCTCCGCCGGCGTATTGCAGGCCGGCATGGTGCGCGACACCGATTTGAGGACATTGATCGCCGGATAGCGTCCACGCTCGGCAATCGCCCGCTCCATCACGATGTGGCCGTCGAGGATGCCGCGCACCGCGTCGGCGACGGGCTCGTTATGGTCGTCGCCCTCCACCAGCACGGTGAAAAGGCCGGTGATCGCCCCCTGCCCTGCCGGGCCCGGCCCGGCGCGCTCGAGAAGGCGGGGAAGTTCGGCGAAAACCGTCGGCGTGTAGCCGCGCGTCGTCGGCGGCTCGCCGCCGGCCAGACCGATCTCGCGCTGCGCCATGGCAAAGCGGGTGACGCTGTCCATCATGCACAAGACATGCTTGCCGTGGTCGCGGAAATGCTCGGCAACGCTCATCGTCATATAGGCCGCCTGACGGCGCATCAGGGCGGATTCGTCCGACGTGGCGACGACGACGACGCTGCGCTCGAGCCCGTCCTTGCCCAGATCGTCCTCGAGAAACTCCTGCACCTCGCGGCCCCGCTCGCCAATGAGGCCGATCACCGCGACATCGGCCCGGGTATATCGGGCGAGCATCGACAAGAGAACCGACTTGCCGACCCCCGAGCCCGAGAATATGCCCATGCGCTGGCCGCGGCAGCAGGTGACGAAGGCGTTCAGCGCCCGCACCCCCAAATCCACCTTGCCGGCGACCCTTTGGCGATCGTGGGCGCGGGGCGGACGGGCGCGCAAGGGGCGGGCATGGCTGCCTTGGGGCAACCGGCCCTTGCCGTCCAAGGGCTCGCCAAAGGCGTTGATCACCCGCCCCAGCCAAGCGTCGCTGGGAAAGACCACCGGCTCGGCGCCCAAGACATCGGCGCGGCAACCAATGCCCAGGCCATCGGTGGCGGTGAAGGGCATGACGAGGGCGCGGTCGGCGCGAAACCCTACCACCTCGCCCGCGACCTTACGCCCGTCGCGGGCCCTGATCATCACCCGCGCTCCCACCGCAAGGCTGCGCTGGGCGCCGGCGACCTCCACCAGAAGGCCCTGGACGCCGACCACCCGCCCATAGCGGCGGTCAGGCCTAAATCGTTGAATTTCGGAAATAAGTTCCTGCACGCCCGGACCTTTTGACGGATGCCGCCCTTGGCTGTCGCCGCGTTTTAGATTGGCCGATGAGGCTTAATGGACGGTAAAGTTAACGAAAAGCTTGCGTCAGCGGCGGGCGCCTTTTAATCGATTACCGTTTCTTAACCAAGTCGCTGCACACTGCGTTTAGTTTGGTTAATGGACAAAGCGCCATCGCCGTCGCTCGGAACGGGGCTAAGGGAAGGAGCAAGGGGCAAGTCACATGCGCGTATTATTAATCGAAGACGACACGTCAACCTCAAAGAGCATAGAATTGATGCTTTCCTCGGAAGGTTTCAACGTTTATTCCACAGATCTTGGCGAGGAAGGCCTCGATCTTGGCAAGCTCTATGACTATGACATCATTCTTCTCGATCTCAACCTGCCCGACATGCACGGCTATGACGTCTTGAAAAAGCTGCGCCTTGCCAAGGTCGGCACGCCGATCCTCATCCTGTCCGGCATGGTCGAGCTTGACAACAAGGTCAAGGGGCTGGGCTTCGGCGCCGACGACTATCTCACCAAGCCCTTTCACAAGGAGGAACTGGTCGCCCGCATCCACGCCATCGTGCGCCGTTCCAAGGGGCATGCGCAGTCGGTCATCCGCACCGGCAAGCTGGCGGTCAACCTGGACGCCAAGACGGTGGAAGTGAACGGCAGCCGGGTTCACCTCACCGGCAAGGAATACGCCATGCTGGAATTGTTGTCCTTGCGCAAGGGCACGACCCTTACCAAGGAGATGTTCCTTAATCATCTTTACGGCGGCATGGACGAGCCCGAACTCAAGATCATCGACGTCTTCATCTGTAAATTGCGCAAGAAACTGGCCTCCGCCACCAATGGCGAAAACTATATCGAGACCGTCTGGGGCCGTGGCTATGTGCTGCGCGACCCGGAGGACATGTCCGCCGAGCAGCGCCAGGTGGTGAACGCCTAAAAAGCCCGAAGCAAAGGCCAACAGAACAACCGGGTCGGCTACGCGCCGGCCTTCTGTTTTCTTGCGCGATGGGGCGTGCGAAGGGGAGACTTAAGCGCTGGCGGCGGCGAGCGGCGCCGTATCGGCGGCTTCCGTCGGCACGTAAAGGCCGCGCAGCCCCTTCACCGCCTTGAACTTGTCGGTGATGCCGATGACCGTTTCCGCCGCCCCAAGGAACAAGCTGCCGTGCACCGGCATAACGCCGTGCAGACGGCGCAGGATCTCGCCCTTGGTCGCCGGGTCGAAATAAATGAGCACATTGCGGCAGAAAACCACGTCGAACTGGCCAAGGCCCGAAAAGGGGCTGAGGAGATTGAACTCCTTATACGTCACCATCTCTCGCAGATCCTTGGAAATCTGCCAAAGATCACCATTTTGCGTGAAGTATTTGATCATGAGCTGGATGGGCAGGCCCCTTTGCACCTCGAACTGGGAATAAATGCCTTCCTGGGCTTTTTTCAACACGTTGCGGGCAATGTCGGTGCCGATGATCTCGATGCGCCATCCTTGCCATTGCGCTTCGTTCTCTTTCAACAGCATGGCCAGAGAATAGGGTTCCTGGCCGGTCGAGCACGCGGCGCACCAGATGCGAATACGGCGGTCCACGGCTTTTTTTTGCCGCAGCATGGGCAGCACGTGGTTTTTCATATTGTCGAACGGCGTCATGTCACGGAAGAAGAATGACTCATTGGTGGTCATCGCCTCGGTGACTTCCCGGATCAGCTCCTCATCCGATTTCGCGCGGATTTCCTCGATCAGGCGATCGAGCGTCTCATAGCCATTGCGCCGCGCCAACGGCGTCAGCCGCGACTCCAGGAGGTAGGTCTTCTCCGGTGTCAGCACCAGGCCGGAGCGCTCTCGCAACAAGCGCGCCAGCAATTCGAAATCCTGCGCCCTCAACGACTTTCTCCCCGCAGTAGCCTCTTCAGCCGCGGCGCAATCTCGCCTAAAGGCAAGACGGCATGACAGATGCCCGCCTTGGCGACGGTGCCGGGCATGCCCCAAACGACGCTCGTTGCCGCATCCTGCGCCAACAATATGCCGCCCCCGGCGACCACTTCGCGCGCCCCCTTGAGGCCATCCTGGCCCATGCCGGTCAAAATGACCGACAGAACACGGGGGCCATAGACCTTGGCCAGGCTGCGGAACATGGGATCGACAGCGGGCCGGCAAAAATTCTCAGGGGGATCTTGGGTGATGCGGATCCGCGGCGCGCCGTCCGCCTCTTCCACCAGCATGTGGTAATCGCCCGGCGCGACATAGATGCGGCCGGGCTCGAGCGTCTCGCCATCCACGCCTTCCCTGGCGGGGATCCCCGACAGGCGCTGCAGGTGGTCAGCGAGGATGGCGGTGAAGGCCACTGGCATGTGCTGGGTCAGCACCACCGGAATCTTGATGTCGTTCTTCAGCGTCTTGAAGATTTCGAACAAGGCTTGCGGCCCGCCGGTGGAAGCGCCGATGGCCAGCACGCGCGGCGGCCCTTCAAGCGTCATCGGCCTCAGGCTCAAGGCCAGCGGCGGCTTGCTGGCCGGCGCCCCGGCTATTTCCGCCGTTGCGTGGTCGTGGATCGCCGGCCCGCGCATGGTCGTCGGCGGCATGAGGCCGCGCGTGCGCCGCGCCGCAGCGCCCAGGGCCTTGACCTTTTCCACCACCTCGCGCCGGAAATCGAGGCTGCTCGCCACCTGGCCCCGGCTTTCCGGCTTGGGGATGTAATCCGCCGCGCCCATTTGCAAGGCCCGCAGGGAAATATCGGCATTGCGCAGGGTCAGCGTCGAGGCCATGATGACCTGGACGCCGGGCACCGCCTCGATCAACAGAGGCAGGGCGGTAAGGCCGTCCATCTCCGGCATTTCGATATCGAGAATGACGAGTTCGGGCTGGGTCTTCTTCGCCATGGAGAGCGCGATCGCGCCATTTGCCGCACTCGCCACCACCTGGATCGCCGGATCTTCCTCCAGCCAGCGGGAGATCAGGCCGCGAATAACCGCTGAATCATCGACGACAAGGACACGAAAGGCGTTGCTGGCGCGGGGGATAGCGATGGTTTGGGCAGAAGGCAAGGCGGTCACTCAAATCAGTCCTACTTGGGAAAATTTCGCTTCGATGATTTCACGGTCGAAAGGCTTCATGATATATTCGTCGGCGCCCGCCTCGATGGCGGCGCGGATATGCGCCATGTCGTTTTCCGTGGTGCAGAAAACCACGATGGGTTGATTGAGACCGGTCGCCCCGCGCAGCTTGCGCAGGAACTCGATCCCGCTCATGACCGGCATGTTCCAGTCCAAGAGAACGACGTCCGGCATGTTCGCCTGGCACTGCTCCCAGGCATCCTGGCCGTCAACGGCTTCTTCAATCTCGAAGCGCATCTCCTCGAGAATGCGGCGGGCGACACGCCTGATGACCTTTGAATCGTCGACCACCATGCAGGTCTTCATAAAATCTGCTCCTTGACCTCAGACCAATCCAACATCAGCGGACGCCTTCCGTTCACGCGGCGCTTGCATGCTGTTCGAACTCCAGCAAGCGGCGCACATCCAGGACGACGAGCAATTCCTTTTCCAGCCGGTAAATGCCCGCTGAAACCTCGCACCAGCGGGGGTCCAGCGTTACCGGGTTCTTCTCGAAGGTCGAGATGTCGAGGCTCAGCACCTCGCCGACGCTGTCGATGAGCAGGCTATAGGGCTCGCCGCGGTGCTCGACGACGACGCTCATGCTGCCGCGGCTGCCGTCCTTGGCGTCCCTCGGGGGCAAGTACAGCCGGGCGCGCAAATCGATCGCGGTCACGATGCGGCCCCGCAGATTAAGAACGCCCGCCACCCAGCGTGGCGCCTTGGGAATGCGCGTGATGTTCTGCGCGTTCAGCACATCGTGCACGGCCAGCACGGGCACGCCGAGCAGTTGGCCCGCCAGCCGAATGGTGACGAAATCCTTGGTGGTGCTCTCCATAAATCCTGACTCCCAAGCCGGCGCGCCAATCAGGCCGCATTCTCGTGAATGGCCAATTGATCGGCGAGCGCGGCAAGCAGCGCCTCGCGGTCCATCTTGGCGACATAGTCGTTAAAGCCCGCCTTGCGGCCGCGCTCGAAATCCTTGTCGGTGTTCAAGGCGGAGAGCGCGATGAGGGGCGTTTCGGCCCAGACGCCGCCACCCTTCACCATTTCGGCAAACTCGAAACCGCTGAGGCCCGGCATTTCGATATCGGAAACGATGAGGTCGAACTTCTGCCCTTCCTCGCGCAGCTTCAAGGCCGCCTCGGCGTCCGGCGCGGTGGTGACCTGATAGCCGGTGGCCATCAGCAGTGGCTTGAGCATGTTGCGGAAGAACGAGCTGTCATCGATCAAGAGAATGCGTCGCTGCGCGCCGCCCTTTACCTTCTTGCCCATCCGCTTCTTGCCATCGAGCCAGTCGCGGAAAGCGAATTTAAGATAATGGGCGACGTCGATGATCTCGGTCACCTTGCCGTTGACCACCGCCGTGCCGATGAGGCCATTGGTCTCGGTGTTGAGCTGGATTTGCAACTCGTCCTCGACGATATCGAGGATTTCGTCCACCGCCAGACCCATGGAGCGATCGCCGTCGGCAAAGACCAGCACGGGCTGGCGGCCCTCGCTGCGCAAGGTCATGCTGGGGCTCACCGTCACCAGCGGCATCAAGGCACCGCGGTACTGCACCATCGGCTGTTCATCGGCATATTCGATGGCTGCGACCTCCACTTCCTCGAGCCGCGCCACCAGCGAGAGCGGCACGGCTTTCGGCCCGCCCTTGCCGGCGCGGAACAGGAGCATGCTTTCGCGCTCGCCTTCCGACAAGCGCGCCTGAACGCCGGCATCGTCGATCTGCTCGGAATCCTGCATCGCATTGGTCACCGCGTTGGCGATGCCGTTGGGGTCGAGGATCATGATCACGCTGCCATCGCCCAGGATGGTGTTGCCGGAATATACGGCGAGGTCCTTGAGGATGGGGGCAACCGGCTTGACGACGATTTCCTCGGTGTCGAACACCTGGTCGACGACGATGCCGAAGGTGAAGGCGCCCACCTGGGTGACCACGATAAAATCATCTCCGGAAGCGCTTTTATCCCGCTCAAAGCCCAGGATGTCGCGCAGATAGATCAACGGCAGCAGACGATTGCGCAGTCGCAAAACCGGCGTATCGTTGATCTGCTCGATGGTATGCTCTGACTGATCGGAGGCGCGCACCAGTTCAAGGACGCTGATCTGCGGGATCGCGAACCGTTCGGTCGACGCCTGGACGATCAAGGCCGACACAATGGCGAGGGTCAGCGGGATCTTGATATAGAAGGTCGTTCCCTTGCCCTGCTGCGACACCAGATCGATGGTCCCGCCGATCTTTTCGATATTGGAGCGCACCACGTCCATGCCGACGCCGCGTCCCGAAACCGCGGTCACTTGCTGCGCCGTCGACAGGCCGGCGTGGAAGATGAATTTCTGGATCTGCGATTCCGTCATCGTCTCCAGCTCGGCCTCGCTCGCCAGGCCGTTTTCCAGGGCCTTGGCTTTCAGGCGCTCGGTATCGATGCCGCGGCCATCGTCGGAGATGACGATGATGATGTGGCCGCCTTCATGATAGGCGTTGAGGCGGACCGCGCCGGTCTCCGGCTTGCCAGCCTTCACCCGATCGGCCGGCATCTCGATGCCGTGATCGGCCGAGTTGCGCACCATGTGGGTCAGCGGATCCTTGATGAGCTCGAGGACCTGCCGGTCGAGCTCGGTATCCGCGCCGCGCATTTCAATATCGATTTTCTTTCCCAGCTCGACCGAAAGATCGCGGATGATGCGCGGCAGCTTCGACCAGGCGTTGCCGATCGGCTGCATGCGCGTCTTCATGACGCCCTCCTGCAGCTCGGTGGTGCATTGCGACAGACGCTGCAAGGGGACGGCGAACTCGCTGTCCTCCATGCGCCGCACCATTTGCAGGAGCTGATTGCGGGTCAAGACCAGTTCCGAGACAAGGTTCATCAAATGCTCGAGCAAATCGACATTGACCCGGATCGATTGGGTGGAGCGCTGGCTTTCGGTTTGGGCATCGCTGGCCTGCTTTGCCGCCGTGGGCGTCGAAACGGGCGCCGGCTTATGGGCCTCGCGCGCCGGCGGGCTATCCTCGCGCGCCTCCTCCTCGCGCGATTCGGGCCCGGGCGCGGCGGCGAACGCCGCCTCGAGCTCATCGAGAGGAACCTCGCCGGCTTTAAGCTTGCGCCCGAGCATGGCCTCGGTCGCGGCCATCGGGTCGCCTTCTTCAGGCGCCTTGACCGGCATGGCCTTGCCCGCCGCCACGGCGTCGAGATGGGCGATCAAGGCGCTGTCGTCGCCTTCGGGCTCTTGTTGGGTCGCCTCGAGGCCGGCGAGAATTTCCTTAATCCTGTCAAGCGAGTTCAGGATCAAGGTGACCGCCTCGGCATTGACCTCGAGCTTGCCGTCGCGGAACTTGCCCAGCACATTTTCCGCCGAGTGGGCAACGGCTTCGAGCCGCGGCAAGCCGAGAAAGCCGCATGTGCCCTTGATGGTGTGGACAAGGCGAAAGATGTTGTCGAGCACCGCCTTGTTGTTGGGGTCTTGCTCGAGCTTGACGATCTCGACATCGACAACATCGATGCTTTCCGCGGTTTCAGTGAGAAACTCGATTAACAAATCATCCATGGAGGTACGCCCCTCGCCGTCGTTACTTGACGCCATGCCGGTAGGCACCGGCAAAGCGGCTTCTCGCCACTGTTGCCGATAAGGGTTAAGAAGCTGCTAAATATGGGAAGGGGAAAGCCGCGATTTCATCGGTGCGCTGGCGCCCGAATATCGCTTCACGCTGGCTTGGCGAGGGAAAAATTCATGCTTAAACGATGCGGCGCGTTCAGTTCCACCCGCACCACCGCGCCAAGCGCCTTGGCCAGCATGAAACAAAGCTGTGCCGGGGCCGAGCGGGGCTCGAGCTCGGCCCGCGGCAAGCCTTCGATCAAGGCCTTGCGCACCGTGTCCGCCAGCAGGAGGCGCTCGCCCGTCGCGGTGATGCACCCTTGATAGCGGTCATCCTCAAGCCGCAGGTCGACCGCGATCCGCCCGCCCCTGATGAGCGATTCGCTGGCGATCAGCACGAGGTTGAGAACCAGTTTCACCACATCCTTAGGCATCGGCGCGCTGTCGGGCAGCCAATCCAAGTCGACCTTGCCGCCGCCAAAAAAATTGGCCGCCGCCTTATGCGCCTCGCGGGCATCAAGGGTGCTGCCGAAACCGCCCGCCGCGCCGAAAGCGAGGCGGAAAAACTGTAAACGATTGCTGGTCTGGCGGGCGCTGTCCTCGAGCAGGGAAAGAACCTGGCCGCGCATCTCCTCGTCATCTTCGTCGCGCAGGATTTCCACCCCGTTGCCGATCGCCCCCACCGGGCTCACCAGGTCGTGGCAGAGGCGCGAGCACAACAGGGCGGCAAAGTCGAGGTTCAGGCAGTCGCGAACGCGATCTTCAGCCATGGCGGTTTTCCACGTTCAAATAGCCTTCCATGAAAGGGTCATCAATTTCGCCACGCACGGACACTCAAGCTTT
Organism: Pseudomonadota bacterium; assembly: GCA_049324415.1. GTDB lineage: Bacteria > Pseudomonadota > Alphaproteobacteria > Sphingomonadales > CAKZYD01 > JBMOOS01. Next base: position 51,971 of record JBMOOS010000015.1, on the reverse strand, counting down.
CTCATGTCCTCCATAATAAAATATTAACCGCGATGCAGCCCGGCGATAACGGCGGCGACGCCGAACACCGCCAGCAGGATGGCGGTGACATGATTGATCCTCACCAGAACGGCATCGGAAATCTTGTCTTTCAAGAGGGCGGCGCCATGGCACAGCGACAGCCACCAGAGAAGCGAGCCGGTGAAAACGCCCGCCACCAGAATGCCGGCATTGGCGATGGCGCTGGCCGAGCCGTTGCCCACATCGTTAAAGGAGGAGCCCGCGAAGATCGCCAAAAAGGCGGTCAAGGTCGCGGGATTGACGATGGTCATGGTAAAGACCGCAAGGCCTTGTCGCCACGGTCCCCCCACTTCCGGCCGGGCGGTGTCGAGATGCGGCGCCGAGCGCCAGACAAACCAGGCGAAGGCAAGGGTGATGGTCCCGCCTGTGAGGCGGAAGACATCGCGCTGCACGGCCACGATGTCGGCGAGCTGGGAAAAGCCAAGGGCCGCCACCAGGGCAAACAGCCCGTCGCCAAGCGCCGCCGCGATGCCGACCGCAAACCCGCGCCACGGACCATGGCGAAAGCTGCGGTTGATGCAGATGAGGTTGACCGGCCCCACTGGCGCGGCGACGACAAGGCCGATGAGCAGCCCAATTGGAATATAGAAGAAATTCATCCGGCGAACTTTTCTTCACAAAGTCTTAAGGCGCGCTTGCGAAGCTGCTGGGGTGGGCAAAATGCCCCTTGCGTGGGAGAAGAGTCATGACGGCGACGAATTTGTGGCAGGAGGGGTATCGCCTGTGCACCGCCGAGATCGTCTATCGCGACCCGGAAAACCCGGACATTTTCGGCACCTATGTCTGGCAGGAGCTGGACCTGGCGCCGGAATTTCCCGTCCTTAAATGCTTTTTGCAGGCCTGGCAGGCCTATTGCGCCGCCGAGGTGGAATCGGTCCAGGTGGCGCCGTGCGACGGCGTCACGCCGGAAGAGCTGAAATACGCCTCGATCAGCCTTCTCGTGCATTAGCGCGCATCGCCCGTCAGTGTTTCCTGGAAGCGGATCGGCGCGCCTTCAGGGGCTGGCGCGAGCTCCCCTTCCCACATCACCATGGCGCCGCGAATGATCGTGCCGACGGGCTTACCCTGCAGCGGCATTCCTTCAAAGGGGCTCCAGCCGCATTTGCTGGCAAGCCAGTCCTTCTCCACCGTCCAGCGGCGCTTCAAGTCAACGAGGCTATAGTCCGCGTCATAGCCGAGCGCGAGCCGCCCCTTGCCGCGCAGGCCAAATACCCGATGCGCGCCGTGGCTGGTCAAGTCCACGAGGTGCTCAAGGCTGAGGCGGCCCTGCGCCGCGTGGTCGAGGAGCAAGGGCAGCAAGGTCTGCACCCCGGGCATGCCAGCGGGGCTTGCCGGATAGGCCTTCGCCTTTTCTTCAAGGGTGTGCGGCGCATGGTCGGAACCGATGACATCGACCACCCCCTGGCGCAGCCAGCGCCACAGGCCGTCGCGATGGGCGTTGCTGCGGATCGGCGGGTTCATCTGCGCCCGTGTGCCCAGTCTTTGATAGCAGTCCGGCGCGCCAAGGGTGAGGTGCTGCGGCGTCACCTCGACCGTCGCGATATCCTTGTGCTGGCTTAAAAAGGCCAATTCTTGAGGCGTCGTGACGTGGAGAATGTGCACCCGCCGCCGGGCGCGGCGGGCGGCGGCGATGGCGCGCTGGGTCGCCAGCAGGGCGGTCTCGTCGTCGCGCCAGCGCGGGTGATCGGCGACATCGCCCGACTGGGCGATGGCCTTGCGCGCCTCCAGCCGGGCGTTGTCTTCGGCGTGGATGGCGACCCGGCGCCGGCCGTTGCGCAACGCCGCTTCGAGGCTGGCGTCGTCGGCGACCAGCAAGTCGCCGGTCGAAGCGCCCATGAAGATCTTCACCCCGCAGCAGCCGGGCACGGCCTCGAGGCGCGCCAGCTCCTCGATATTCTCAGCGGTGGCCCCGACATAAAAGGCGTGATCGCACCACATGCGGCCACGGGCGCGCGCCAGTTTGTCGGCAAGCGCCTCGGCGGTGGTGGTCGCCGGCTTGGTGTTGGGCATTTCGAACACCGCGGTGACGCCGCCCAGGACCGCCGCCCGCGAGCCGCTGTGCAAATCCTCCTTATGCTCGTTGCCCGGCTCGCGAAAATGGACCTGGGTGTCGATGACCCCGGGGATCAGATGGAGCCCCTTGGCGTCGATGGTCGCCGCCGCCGCCGCATGGGAGAGATCGCCGAGCGCCGCCGTTTGACCTGAGCGCACCCCCACATCGGCGATGCCGCTGCCGGCGTGCGACACGCAGGTCGCGCCCTTGATGATGAGATCGAATGTCTCGGCCATATGTTTTGCCCTTATAGGGGGTGCGCGCGCCAGACCAAAGCGCTTTTCAAGGCTTGTTTTTGTTTCTTATCCCGCCTATCTCCTAGTGGTGCGATTCCAACGGATGGTTCCCATCTGTTGGAGAAATCGCACCACAGATTCAATAACTTAGTGGTCCACTTCTCCCAAACGGAGGGATTTATCCGTTTGGGGCGGACCACTGGTGTCCCTGCTCGTTAAGTTCGCTATATTTGGGGGCGCGCTCGCCAGCGAACTTAACGATTCGGGGCACGAGGTGAAGATGCAGGCGGGAGGGAAGACCATGCCAGCGACCGCGGTCCGCTTGCCCGCGCGCGGGGTCTTGCGTCTTACGGGGCCCGATATGCGGGCCTTCCTGCAAGGCCTTGTCACAAATGACGTCGCCCGCGCCGACGACGCCCACGCCATTTACGCCGCGCTGTTGACGGCGCAGGGCAAGTATCTTTTCGATTTCTTCCTCGTTGGCGAGGACGAAGATCTGTTACTGGAGGGCGAAGGGGCGCGCCTTGGCGACCTTGTCCAGCGCCTTAAGCTTTACAAGCTGCGCGCCAAGGTGGACATCGCCGATTTGAGCGGCACCCATCAGGTCTGGGCGGTGCTGGGCGACGAAGCGGCGGCGGCCCTTGCCCTTAACAGCGCGCCGGGCGCCGCGCGCGGTTATGAAGGGGGCGTTGCCTTCATCGACCCCAGGCTTGCCGCCATGGGCGCGCGCTTGATTTTGCCGGGGGACACCACGCCGGCCTTTGCGGAGGCGGGGGAAGGCGCCTATGAGCGCCTGCGCCTTTGCCTTGGCCTTCCCGATGGCGGGCGAGACATCGATGTGGAGCGCAGCCTCATCCTCGAAGCCAATATCGAGCCGCTCAACGGCGTCGATTTCACCAAGGGCTGCTATGTCGGCCAGGAGCTGACGGCGCGCATGAAGCATCGCGGCAAGGTGCGCAAGCGCCTCGTCCCGGTCGCTATCGGGGGCGAGGCGCCGCCCCCTGGCGCGCCCATCCTAAGCCATGGGCGCGAAGTGGGGGTGATGAAAAGCGCATATGAAAAGCGCGGGCTCGCCCTTCTGCGCCTCGATGACCTCGATAAAGCGCCTTTTTCTTGCGCTGGCGCCACCCTCATGCCGGACATTCCCGATTGGCTGGCACCCTTTCTTTAGGTTAGTCTTGGCGTCAACCGCCACGCCTGGAGGAAGCGCCGATGGCCAAGCACAAGCCCAAGGGACTGGATAAAAAGCTCATCCTCGCCCTGGCCGTCGCGGCGGTGGCCTTCATCGCCTTGATGGTCTACGCGAGCTAGGCCTCCAATCCATGAGCCTTGAACTCTACATCGCCTTTCTCCTGGCCAGCGTCATCGTCGTCGCTATCCCCGGGCCCAATGTGACGCTCATCATCGCCCGGGCGCTCGGCCACGGCCGGCGCGCCGCCATGGCGACCGTGCTCGGCACCACCCTGGCGCAGGCTTTTTCTCTTGCGTTGGTGATCGCCGGCATGACGACGGCGATCGCCCTCTTTGCCCGGTGGTTCGAACTGTTGCGCTGGCTCGGCGTTGCCTATCTCGGCTACCTCGCCTATCGCCAGTGGCGCTCGCCAAGCATCATCCTCGATGACATAGAGACACAACAAGCGCCCCACAAACGCCTGTTTCTGGAAGGCGCCATGGTGGCGGCGACCAACCCCAAGACGCTGCTTTTCTTCGCCGCCTTCCTTCCCCAATTCATCGATCCCGCCCGGCCGGTGCCGGGGCAGATGGCGCTGTTGAGCTTGAGCTATCTTGCGATCGCCTTTTGCCTTGATAGCGGCTATGGCCTGGCGGCGGCGCGGCTGCGGCCCTACTTTGCCACCCGCCGGGCGGCGCGGGTGAAAAACCGGGTCGCCGCCTCGTGCCTGGGCGTCGCCGCCTTGGGCCTCGCCCTTGCCCGGCGTTAGCCTTGGTGGGCGGCGGCGAAGGCCTCCAGCCGGTCGAGGGTGGCGATGATATCCTCCCGCGTCGCCGCCGGGTGGATGGGCGCCAGGCGAATCACCCTGCGCCCCAGTAATTCCGTGGTGCTGACCAGGGCATAGCCGCTTTTCAAAAGCGCAAGGGTGATCGCCTGATTGAGGGCGTCGTTTCCCGCAGCGTTAAGACCAGGCTTTTCATAGCGGAAGACGGCGATGCCGAAATCGGCTGGCGCCATCAAGCGCCAATGGGGGCGGCGCGCCACTTCGGCGGCGGTGAAGCGGGCGAGCTCGAAACCCTGGGCGATGGCCCCGCGGAAGGCGGCCAGCCCGAAAACCTTGAGCGACAGCCATAATTTGAAGGCCCGCAGGGCGCGCGAGGTCTGCAGCCCCAAATCGCGGTAATTGGGAAGGTCGGGGTCCTCTGAATCGCTGTCCTGCATATAGGCGGGCACGCGGCGGAAGGCGGCGGCGAGCCAATCGCGCTGGCGCACCAGGAGAAGCGAGCATTCGATCGGCTGGAACAGCCATTTATGGCCATCGATGACGAGACTGTCCGCCCGGGCGATGCCGGCAAGCTTCGCCTTGCCTTCCTCGGTCAGCGCCGCCGCCCCGCCATAGGCGCCGTCCACATGGAGCCACAGGCCATGGGCGCCAGCCAAATCCGCAAGCCTGTCCAGGGGGTCTATGGCGCCGACATTGGTGGTGCCGGCGGAGGCGGCGATGATCGCGGGGTTGAGGCCCGCAGCCTTGTCGGCGGCGATGGCGTGGGCAAGCTTGGCGGCATCGATGCGAAAATGAGGATCGCTGTCGATGAGGCGGATCCGGGCCTTAGTAAAGCCCAGCACCTGGAGCGCCCGCGCAATGCAGCTATGGGTCTCCTCGCCCATATAGACGACGGCGCGCGGATCCGGTCCGCCAAGATGCACCTCCCGCGCCACCGCCAGCCCGGCAAGGTTGGCGAGCGAGCCGCCGGCATGGACCATGCCCCCCGCTCCGTCCGGCAGACCCACTTCGCGGGCGAGCCAGCGCACCGTTTCCACTTCGATGAGGCTGGCCGCCTCGTTGGCCTGGGCGACGCCGGCAAAGACGTTGAGGCCGGCGATCAGCGCATCGGCCATGGCCGACACGAAATTGGACGGCGTCGGGATATAGCCGAAAAAGCGGGGATGGCCAGTGCGCATGACCCCGGGGATGACGTGGGTCCGCACCTCCTCCCACACGCTCATGGGATCGCGGCCATCCTCGGTAAAAGGCTGGGCGAAATAGGCCTTGAGCGTGGCGAGGGGGACTTGCGCGACGATGGAGCGGTCTTTCAAGGTGGCGAAGTGGCGGACCAGGGCGTCGACCACCCCATAGCCCAGCCGCCGCATGCTTTCCTCATCGAGGGTGAGCGGGGCGATGCTCTCAGTCATCGCGCTTCAAGGCTGCTTGCGCCGCCGCCAGCCGGGCGATCGGCACCCGATAGGGCGAGCACGACACATAGTCGAGGCCGAGGGTCTCGCAAAAGGCGATGGAGGCGGGGTCGCCGCCATGCTCGCCGCAGATGCCGAGCTTCAAGCCGGGGCGGGCGGCGCGGCCGCGCGTCGCCGCGATCTCGATGAGGGCGCCAACCCCCGCGATGTCGATGGAGACAAAGGGATCTCTGGGATAAATCCCTTTTTCCACATAAGGCATGAGGAAACGTCCGGCGTCATCGCGGCTGATGCCAAGGGTGGTCTGCGTCAAATCATTGGTGCCGAAGGAGAAGAACGCCGCTTCCTTAGCGATGTCGCCAGCGCACAAGGCGGCGCGGGGCAATTCGATCATGGTGCCCACCAGATAGTCGAGCGTGCGCCCCTTGGCGGCGAAGACTTTTTCCGCCTCACCGACGATGCGCGCCTTGATGAGCTCCAGCTCCCTCGCGGTGGCGACCAGCGGGATCATCACTTCCGGGGTCACGCTCTCCCCAGTTTCCCCGGCGACGGCGACCGCCGCCTCGAAAATCGCCTGCGCCTGCATCTCGTAGATTTCCGGATAGGTGATGCCCAGGCGGCAGCCGCGATGGCCCAGCATGGGATTGAACTCATGCAGTTCGCTGGCGCGCTGGCGCACCTTGTCGGCGGTGCTGCCGATGACGGCGGCGAGCGCCGCGAAGTCCGCCTCCTCATGGGGCAGGAATTCATGCAAAGGAGGGTCAAGCAGACGAATGGTGACCGGCAGGCCCTTCATGATCTTGAAAATCTCGACGAAATCCTGGCGCTGCGCCGGCAACAGCTTGGCCAGCGCCTTGCGCCGCGCCGTTTCGTCCTCGGCCAGGATCATCTCGCGCACCGCAAGGATGCGGTCGGCGTCGAAAAACATATGCTCGGTGCGGCACAGGCCAATACCCTCGGCGCCGAAGCCGCGCGCGGTGCGGCAGTCGGCCGGGGTGTCGGCGTTGGTGCGCACCCGCAGGCGGCGCTTGGCGTCGGCCCATTCCATCAAGGTCGCGAAGTCGCCGGAAAGCGCCGGCTCGATGGTCGGCACCGCGCCCAGCATGACTTGCCCGGTGCCGCCATCGATGGTGATGACATCGCCCTCCTTCACTTCATGGGGGCCGCAGCGCATGACGCGCGCCGTCATGTCGATGTTGAGGGCGCCGGCGCCCGAGACGCACGGCCGGCCCATGCCGCGGGCGACCACCGCGGCATGGCTGGTCATGCCGCCGCGGCTGGTGAGGATCCCCTTGGCGGCGTGCATGCCGTGGATATCCTCGGGGCTGGTCTCGACCCGGACCAGGATGACCGGGTGGTTTTTCGCTTGCCGCTCCGCCTCGTCGGCGTCGAACACCACGTGACCCGAAGCGGCGCCGGGCGAAGCGGGCAGGCCGGAGGTGATGATCTCGCGCGCCGCCTCGGGGTCGAGGGTGGGGTGGAGGAGCTGGTCGAGCGCCGCCGGGTCGATGCGCAACACCGCTTCCTCGCGGCTGATCAGCCCCTCGCCCGCCATGTCGACGGCGACTTTGAGCGCCGCCCGCGCCGTGCGCTTGCCGGCGCGGGTCTGCAGCATCCACAGCGTGCCCTTCTGCACCGTGAACTCGATGTCCTGCATGTCGCGATAATGGCGCTCCAGCCGCTGGAACACCTCGACAAGCTCGGCGAAGACCTCGGGCATGGTCTCTTCCATCGCCGGGGCCTTGGCGCCGGCCGCCAGGCGCGCCGCCTTGGTCAGATATTGCGGGGTGCGGATGCCGGCGACCACGTCCTCGCCCTGGGCGTTGATGAGATACTCGCCGTAGATCGCCTTCTCGCCGGTCGAGGGGTCGCGGGTGAAGGCGACCCCGGTCGCCGAGGTCTCTCCCATATTGCCGAACACCATGGCCTGGACGTTGACCGCCGTGCCCCAATCCTCTGGGATGGCGTGAAGCCGGCGATAGACCTTGGCCCGCTCCACCTGCCAGGAGGAAAAGACCGCGCCGATGGCGCCCCAGAGCTGGTCCTTGACATCCTGCGGGAAAGGCGCGCCAAGGGTTTCCTCAACCTTGGCCTTGAACTGGGCGATGAGGCTTTGCCAATCCTCGGCATCAAGCTCGGTGTCGAGAGTGACGCCCTTGTCTTCCTTGTAAAGCTCGATCAGCTCCTCGAAATGATAGTGATCGACCCCCAACACCACGTCGGCATACATCTGGATGAAGCGGCGATAGCTGTCATAGGCAAAGCGCGCATCGCCGGCGGCGGCGGCAAGGCCCGCCACGGTCTCGTCGTTAAGGCCGAGGTTAAGGACGGTGTCCATCATCCCCGGCATCGACACCCGCGCCCCCGAGCGTACCGAGACAAGCAGCGGGTTCCGCGCATCGCCAAAACCGGCGCCCACATGCGCCTCGATATGGCGGACCGCGGCTTCGACGGCGGCGGCCAATTCGGGCGGATAACGCCGGTCATGGGCGTAGAAATAGGTGCAGACCTCGGTGGTGATGGTGAAACCCGGCGGCACCGGCAGGCCAAGCGTCGCCATTTCCGCAAGATTGGCGCCCTTGCCGCCGAGGAGATTGCGCATGTCGGCCCGGCCTTGCGCCGTGCCGCCGCCGAAGCTGTAGACCCATTTCGCCATGGCTGCCCCCTAGCCTTCGATTTTTGCGAAATCCACCACCAGGTGCATGACCCGGCGGATTTGCGACAGAAGATTGAGCCGGTTTTGCCGCAAGCCGGCATCCTCGGCATTGACGGTGACGCCCTCGAAAAACGCATCGAGAGGGCCGCGCAAGGCGCTGAGCGCGCGCATCGCTTGCGGAAAGTCCTCGACCTTCATCGCGGCCTCGAGGGCGCCGCGCGCCGCGCCCAGCCTTTCGAACAGCGCCACTTCCTCGGGCGCCGCCAGCCGCGCCGCGTCAACCGCGCCGTCATAAGCGCGGCCGTCCTTTTTTTCCTCAATCCTCACGATGTTGGCGGCGCGGCGGTAGCCGGTGAGAAGATTGGCCCCGTCCTCGGTTTTGAGAAACCCGGTTAACGCTTCGACCCTTTTGAGAAGGCGCACCAGGTCGTCCTCGCCGCCGAGGGAGAAGACGGCGTCGATGTGGTCGTGCGCCACCCCCTTGTCGCGCTGCTGCACCTTGAGGCGGTCGGCGAAAAAGTCGATTAAATGAGATGGCTCAAAATCAAAAAATAAAAAAGCTTCTTCAAATCCAGAATCCAAATCTTCGTTAATAGAAATTGGAACACCGGCAATGCGTATATCCCTTATATTATTATTAGATATCCATTCTATTGCCTCACCTCCTCGCTGAAGGAGTGCTTGTTTCACAATATTAAAATCATCTATTTCAACAGGAAGGGCACCAACAAGATTATCTATTTTAGCCTCATAGATAATGGATGAAACTTTTTTTATCAATTCATTCAATTCTATTCTAATATTATTCTCGACAATCAGCCGGATGACGCCCAGCGCCGCCCGCCTCAGCGCATAGGGATCCTTCGAGCCGGTGGGCCGCTCGTCAATGCTGAAAAAGCCAACCAGGGTGTCGAGCTTGTCGGCAAGGGCGACGGCAAGGGAAAGCGGGGCGGTCGGGCATGCGTCCTCGGGTCCCTTGGGCGCATAATGCTCCTCGATCGCTTGGGCGAGCCCAGCGTCCTCCCCCTGATGGCGCGCATAATAGCCGCCCATGATGCCTTGCAGCTCTGGGAACTCACCCACCATGGCGGACACCAGGTCGGCCTTGGCAAGGCGCGCTGCCCGCTCGGCAAGGTCTGGGTCGGCGTTGCAAAAGGGCGCAAGATGGCGCGCCAGCGCCGCCATCCGCTCAGCCTTGTCGGCGACGGTGCCGAGCTTTTCGTGGAACACGATGTCTGCGAGCTTGGGCAAACGGTCTTGAAGCTTGATTTTCAAATCCCCGCGCCAGAAATATTGGGCGTCGGCCAAGCGCGCCGCCAGCACCTTTTCATTGCCCTTGATGATGGCGCGCCCGCCGTCTTGCGCCTCGATATTGGCGACGCAGAGAAATCTGTTGGCAAGGCCGCGGCTTTGCGGGTCGAGAAGGGTGAAATATTTCTGGTTCTTGCCCATGGTGGCGGACAGCACCTCCCCCGGCACTTCGAGGAAGGATGAGTCGAACGCGCCCATCAGCACCACCGGCCATTCGGTGAGCCCGGCGTTCTCGGCGATGAGCGCCTCATCCTCCCACAAGGCCAGCTTGGAAACGACGGCGAGCGCCTTGGCCTCCTTACGGATTTGCCCCTTGCGCGCTTCCGGGTCGAGAAGGACATAAGCCTCCTCGAGCTTGGCCCGATAGTCGGCGAAGTCTTTCACCTCGAAAACTCCCGGCGCCATGAAGCGGTGGCCGCGCGTCGCCCCGCCGGCGACCATGCCATCGAGGGCAAACGGCACCACCGCGCCATCGAACAGGCACAAGATGGCGGTGAGCGGCCGCACCCAGCGCAGGGCCCCATCGCCCCAGCGCATCGATTTCGGCCAGGGAAAGGCGCGGATGACGCCGGGCAGGATATCCGCCAGCACCAAAGCCGTCGGACGGCCCTTCCTTTCCACCACGGCATAGAGGAACCGCCCCTTTTTCTCCGCCCGCTCCTCCAGCGCCTCGCGGGGCAGGCCGACCGACTTCAAAAAGCCGGCGATCGCCTGGGGGCCGGCGTCGACGCGGGGGCCGCGGCGCTCCTCCTTGATGTCCGCCTGCGCCGGGGGAAGGCCTGTGACATGCACGGCAAGCCGGCGCGGCGTTGCGTAAGCCATGACGGCGTCATGGCCAAGCCCCGCCCCGTCGAGCGCCGCGGCGATGAGGCGCTCGAGATCGGCGCAGGCGCGGGCTTGCATGCGCGCGGGGATTTCCTCGGACAGGAGCTCAAGGAGAAGCTCAGCCATGGGCCGCCTCCCAGCCGTTCTTCTTCAGCCAGGCGGCGCAGCAGCCCTTGGTAAGGGCGCGCACCCGGCCGATATAGCCCTGGCGCTCGGCGACCGAGATGACCCCCCGGGCATCGAGGAGGTTGAAGGCATGGCTCGCCTTGATCGCCTGCTCATAGGCGGGGAGCGGCAGGTCTTTGGCGAGCAAGGCGCGGCAGCTCTCCTCGGCGTCCTTGAAATGGCGGGCGAGCATCTCGGTGTCGGCATGGAGGAAATTATAGGCCGACTGCTCGCGCTCGTTTTCGAGGAAAATGTCGCCGTAACGCACGCCGGCGTCGTTGAAGGCGAGGTCATAGACAGTGTCGACCCCCTGGATATACATGGCGAGGCGCTCAAGGCCATAGGTGAGCTCGCCCGCCACCGGCGCGACGTCAAAGCCGCCCACCTGCTGAAAGTAAGTGAATTGCGAGATTTCCATGCCGTCGCACCAGACCTCCCAGCCGAGCCCCCAGGCGCCCAGCGTCGGACTTTCCCAATCATCCTCGACAAAGCGGATGTCATGGGTGGCAAAATCGATGCCGATCGCCGCCAGGGAGCCGAGATAAAGGTCCTGCATGTCGGCGGGCGAAGGCTTGAGGATGACCTGGAACTGATAATAATGCTGCAGCCGGTTGGGATTCTCGCCATAGCGGCCATCGCCCGGGCGGCGCGATGGCTGGACATAGGCGGCGCGCCAGGGGTCGGGGCCAAGGGCGCGCAGGGTGGTGGCCACGTGGAAGGTGCCGGCGCCCATCTCCATGTCATAGGGCTGCAGGATGACGCACCCCTGGCCCGCCCAATAGCGTTGCAGGGTGAGGATCAAATCCTGGAATGAGGGTGCCCCCGCCATCTTCGGCCGCGCCTTCCTTAAGTCCTGTGCTGTCCCAAGCTATGCTGCGGTGCGGCGAAAACTAGCGATGGCGCTAGCCTTGGTCAACGCCGTCAGATGGGATTTTGCCCCTCCATGATGCGCTCGTGATGGCGGATCACCTCGCGGATGATGAAGGCGAGGAATTTTTCGGAAAAATCGGGGTCGAGATGGGCGTCCTCGGCCAGCTTGCGCAGACGGGCGATCTGCGCCGCCTCGCGCGCCTTGTCGGCGGCGGGCAGGCCCTTGGCGGCCTTGTATTCGCCCACCTTCTTGGTCACCTTGAAACGCTCGGCGAGAAGACAGATCAGCGCCGCGTCGATATTATCGATGCTTTGGCGATAGGCGTTCAGCATATCGTCGTCAGCCATGGCGCTCTCCTTATCCTATGGCGCGATCCCTGCCTAAAGGCCGAAACGGGCCCAGGCCGCCCGCTCCCCGATCGCCGCCAGAAGGTCGTCGGCCCCGGCGCCATGCTGGCCAAGCACCGCGCTCGAACGAAACCACAGGCGGCGCGGCGCTTCAATAAGGCGCAGGCGCACCTTGGGGCCGAATTTCTCCCGCATCACGCCGCGGATGTCGCCGATACCATCGGCCAGCCCCAGTTCCACCGCCCGCGCGCCGACCCAGACGTCGCCATTGAACAGGCGCTCGGGGTCTTCGCCCAGCTTGGCGCCCCGCCGGTCGCGCACGAGCGCCTTGAAATAGGCGTGGATGTCTTGCTGCATCGCCTTGAGCTTGGCCACCTCATCCGCTTTTTCCGGGCTGAAGGGGTCGAGAAGGGCCTTGGCCTCGCCGGCGGTGTAAAGCCGCCGCTCGACGCCGAGCTTGGCCAGCGCCGCGGGAAAGCCGAAGCCGGCGTAAACGACACCGATGGAGCCGACGATCGAGGCTTCATGGACGAACACTTCGTCCCCCGCCAAGGCCAGCATATAACCACCCGAAGCCGCCACGTCCTCGGCGAAAACATAGACTTTAAGATCTTTTTCCGTGGCCAAGTCACGGATCCGCTTGAAGATGAGCCCCGCCTGGACCGGGGCGCCGCCAGGCGAGTTGATGACCAGCGCCACCGCCGCCGCGTTGCGCACGGCGAAGGCACGGGCAAGGGTTTGCGCGACGCTCTCGAGGTTAAGGGTGGGCCGCAGCCGGCTCCCCTGACCGATGACGCCGGACAGCCTTACCACCGGGACGATGGGCGGACGCGTTGCCGCCCAGTGGCCGATGAGCGGCAGGCCCCGGGCAAAGCCATTCAGGCGATGAGCGATGGTCAAGCCATTTCCTTCCGTTTTCAAGAACCATCTTGATGGGCGCGCCTGGCCGGTGCTGTCAAGCCGGCGTCGCCAAAACCTCGGCAAGCCCCGCGGCTTTCAAGCACGCGCGGGCGCGTCCGATGTCGGGGCGGCGGACGAGCATGCGGCGGGGGATCAAAAAGCCGATGCTCCCCTCGGCGACGCTGGCATGGCCATCGACGGTCAGGCTCGCGATCCCGGCATCCCGCAGCAACGCCTCGGCGTAGGAAAGCAGCGCGAGGTCGGTGGTTTTCAAAAGCTCTTCCATGCCTTGCCCACCGTCCATCGCCGTCGGTTCGTCGTTTACCCCCATTTACGCGGCATTTGGCCGCGCGGGGCCAGCATTGGCTTGCCCCGCTCCCCTTGGCTTTTTATGCTACCTAGCCACAAGGTTTAACATAACATTCTCCGCGGGCAAGGCGCGCCACGCCAAGATGGAAGCATGCGGCTGAGGCGAAGGGACGACATCAATGGCCACCATCATTCCCATGCGCACCGCGGAAGCGCCCGAGACGGGCCAGTCCCAGGACCCGGAGCAGGCCTTGAAGCGTTTGCAGGCGCTGGTCGGCGGCGAGATGGGCGAGGTCAACGAAACCATCCTTGCCCGCATGCAGTCGCCGGTCGCCCTCATTCCCCAGCTCGCCGGCCATCTGATCGCTTCCGGGGGCAAGCGGCTGCGGCCGATGCTGACGCTGGCCTGCGCCAAGCTGTGCGGCTATGAGGGGCTGCGCATCCCCAAGCTCGCGGCCTGCGTTGAATTCATCCATACCGCCACCCTCCTCCACGACGACGTGGTCGATGATTCGGAGTTGCGGCGGGGACGCGATACCGCCAACGCCATCTGGGGCAACCAGCCCAGCGTCCTTGTCGGCGACTTTCTCTTTTCCCGCGCTTTCGAGCTGATGGTGGAGGATGGCTCGCTGAAAGTGCTGAAAATCCTGTCCCGCGCCTCGTCCGTCATCGCCGAGGGGGAAGTCCATCAACTGATGACCGTCAACAACCTCTCGACCACGGAAGACGCTTATTTGCAAGTCATCGGCGCCAAGACCGCCGCCCTCTTCGCCGCCGCCTGCCAGATCGCCGCCGTGGTCGCCGAACGCGGCATCGCGGAAGAGCAGGCGCTGGCCGCCTTTGGCGACAATCTGGGCATCGCCTTCCAGCTTGTCGACGACGCCCTCGATTATTCCGCCCGCCAGGAAGAACTGGGCAAGACCGTGGGCGATGATTTTCGCGAAGGCAAGATCACCCTGCCCATCATCCTTGCTTATCGCCGTGGCGGCGAAGCGGAGCGGGCCTTCTGGCATCGCACCATGGAACAGTCGCAACAGGACGATGGCGATCTTGCCCGGGCCATCGCCCTCATCACCAGGCATGGCGCGCTTACCGATACGCTGGAGCGGGCCCAGCATTATGGCCGCAAGGCGAAAGACGCCCTCGACCTCTTCCCCGACGGCGCGGCCAAGCACGTGCTCAAGGGCGTCGTCGATTTTTCCATCGCCCGCGCTTATTAAGCGGGGGGCGTTGGCAGCCGCGTTAAGCCAGCTTCATGCTGGGCTCTAAGCCTTTTTCTCCCAGCCGCCATTTTCCGTCTGCTGCCAATAGGTCAAGGCGTGCCCCGCTTCCTTGAGCGTCCGCCACTGCGCCCGGGCCTTTTTAAGGGCCATGGCATCGGCCCCCTCGAACATATAAAGATAACGCTCCATCTTATTGAGATCGCTTGGTAAACGGCCATCGACAATGACTGCGACCGTGGCCCCGTTCGGCGCTTCCTCGCCGGCCGTGATATAAATCGGCTGGGCCGCCTCATGGCCCTGGCCCGCCATGCCATGCGGCAGGAAGGACGCGGGATCATAGGTCCACAAGGCGCTATCCAGCGCCGCCGCCGCCGTGGGCGAGCCCACCTGCACGAGCGCGCGATGGCCCGCGCTCAAGACTTTCTCGAGGAGCCTCGGCAGGGCCTGGGCGATGGACGCGCGCTCCAGATGATAGAAGGCGATCTCGCTCATCGATACGCCTCGCCCCCTCAGCGCTCGAAATGATCGCGCACCAGGCGGTCGAGGAGGCGCACGCCATAGCCCGTCGCGCCCTTTTCCCATAATGGCCTATCCTTTTCCGACCACACCGTGCCGGCGATGTCGAGATGCGCCCAGTGGACGCCCTTTTGGATGAAGCGCTGGAGAAATTGCGCCGCCGTGATCGAGCCGGCCTCGCGCGGGCCGACATTCTTCATGTCGGCGACCGGCGTGTCGATGAGCTTGTCATAGGCCTTGCCGAGGGGGATGCGCCACAGCTTGTCGCCGGTGGCAAGCCCCGCCGCCAACAGCCGCTCGGCGAGCGTGTCGTCGTTGCTGAAAAGCCCGGCATGCTCATGGCCGAGGCTGATGATGATGGCGCCGGTCAAGGTGGCAAGGTCGATGACCGTCCTGGGCTTGTAGGTTTCCTCCACATACCACAGCGCGTCGCACAGCACCAGGCGGCCTTCGGCGTCGGTGTTGATGACCTCTACCGTCTGACCCGACATCGAGGTGACCACATCGCCCGGCCGCTGCGCCGTGCCCGAGGGCATGTTCTCGACGAGGCCAACGACGCCCACCACATTCACCCGCGCCTTGCGCGCGGCGAGCGCATGCATGGTCCCGGCCACCGCGCCGGCGCCGCCCATGTCCCATTTCATCTGCTCCATGCCGGCGCCGGGCTTGAGGCTGATGCCGCCGCTGTCGAAGGTGACCCCCTTGCCGACCAAGGCCAGGGGCCAGCGGTCGTCCTTGGCGGCGCCCTGATAGCTCATGACGACGAGCTGCGGCTCCTGGGCGCTGCCTTGGGCGACGCCAAGCAGCGCCCCCATCCCCAGCTTGCGCATGTCGGCGTCCCCCAGGACCTCGACGTCCACCCCCAACTCGGCGAGGCCCTTGAGCCGCTCGGCGAAGCTCTTGGGATAAAGGACATTGGCCGGCTCGGAGACGAGATCGCGGGTGAAAAAGACGCCGTCGAGCACCTTGTCATGGCTGGCGTAGAGCGTTTCGGCCCGCCCGGCGGATTGGCTGAGGATGGTCACCCGCTCAAGGCTGGGCTTCTTTTCCGCCGGCTCCTTGGTGCGGTATTTATCGAAACGGTAGCTGCGCAGCCGCGCCCCGATGGCGGCATGGGCGGCGGCCTCGGCGGCGCGCACGGCGAGCCCTTCAAAACGATCGATCGCGATCGCCACCGTTTTCTCGCCGCTCGTCAAGAGCCGCGCGACGACCGTGCCGCCAAGGCATTCGAAGTCGTGCACCGCGGCCTCAGCCGGCTTGCCGATGCCGGCGATGAGGACGCGGCTCACCCGCCCCATCGGCGGGGCGAGGACTTCGAGGACCTCCCCCCCCTCGCCCTTGAACCGGCTGCTTTTAAGCGCGCGGGCCAGGGCGCCGCCGCTGGCCTTGTCGGCGGCGAGGCCGCTGGGCCCCAACTTGCCTCCGGCACTGGCAAGAACCACCAGGGCCCCCGATTTCGGCAGGCTCAGCGCGGAAAAAACGATATGCATGGGGATATTCCTCTATTCTGTCATCGGTTGCGCGAACAGGCCCTAACATAACCAAGTCGGGGCCAAGGGAAAGCCCCGATTTCGGCCATATTCCCATGATCTCACCAGACGCCCACAATCTTGTTGCCAAGCGGGCTCTAGTGGTGCGATTTCGACAGATGGTCTCCATCTGTTGGAGAAATCGCACTACAGATTCAATAACTTAGTGGTCCACTTTTCCCAAACGGATGGATTTATCCGTTTGGGGCGGACCACTAGCGTTGCCTGCAAGCCGGGCCCCGTGTATCAAACGCCAACGCCTGTTGGGAGCCATGTTGTTTGAAACCCCGTTCCGCCGTCTTGTCCCGAAAGCCCGCGACGGTCATCAGGCGCCTGGCGAGCCTTGCCGCTGGCACTGCGCTCGCCCTTGTCCTGCCGGCATTGGCGCTGGCCCAGGACTGGCCGCAAGCCCTGCCCGACGATCAAATCGAGCTGTCCGCGCAAGTGCTGACATATAATGGCGGCGACGGCATCGCCACCGCGCGGGGCGATGTCGTCGTCCACTATCAGAATTATCTCATGCGGGCGGACAGCGTCACCTATAACGAGCGCACGGGCGAGGTTACCGCCCAGGGCAACATCATGATCCGCGATCCCCAGGGCAATGTCCTCAGCGCCGACGAAGTCGCCCTCACCGACACCCTCAAAGAGGGCTTCGTCAACAATGTCCGGCTGCTTTTGGAGGACGGCTCGCGGGTGGCCGCCGCCGGCGGCGAGCGCAAGGCCGCCCGGACGCGCTTTGACCGCGCCGTCTATTCCCCGTGCGAGGTGTGCATCGAGGGAGACCAGCCGCTATGGCAAATCAAGGCGGTGCGGGTCATCCACGACCAGGAGAAAAAGCGGCTTTATTACGAGAACGCCTATCTCGAATTCCTCGGCGCGCCAGTCTTGTATTTGCCATGGCTTTCCCACCCCGACCCCAGCGTCAAGCGGGCGAGCGGTTTTCTCGTGCCCGAGCCGCGGGCCAGCCGCACCTTGGGCTATGTCCTTGAAATACCTTATTTCTGGAACATCGCGCCCGATGAGGACGCGACCCTCACCCCGATCCTGACCTCCGATGAGGGCGCCGTCCTCGCGGCGGAATACCGGCGGCACCTGGGTTTTGGCAAGGTCAAGGCCTCCGGCTCCATCACCAATGTCAGCCAGCGCGACGACACCAACCAGAAGACCGGCGCGCGCGAGTTTCGCGGCCATATCTTCTCCGATGGGCAATTCCGCCTGGGCGAGCGCTGGCGGTCCTCTTATGACTTGCGCTGGGCGAGCGACGATACCTATCTGCGCCGCTATGATGTTTCCTATGTCGATACCTTGCGCAACCAGGCAACCGTCGAAGGCTTTCTCGGGCGCGGCTATGTGCGGGCGCGGGGGCTCGCCTTCCAAGGCCTGCGCATCGAGGACATTACCGGCCTTACCCCCATTTCCCTGCCCGAGGTGGACTATCGTTATGAAAGCGCCCCGCTCTGGCAAAACGGGCGGGTCAAGGTCAATGGCAACCTCCTGGCGCTCACCCGCACCAGCGGCATGGACACCCAGCGCGCCTCGCTGCAAGCCGCCTGGGACATGCCGCGCACCTTCGCGAACGGCCTCATCGCCCGGCTGAACGCCAGCCTGCGCAGCGATGTTTACCGGGTGAGCGACGCTGACCGGCCGGACAATCCGGTTTTCGCCGGGGTGGATGGCACGACGATGCGCTTCCTGCCCCGGCTCGGGCTGGAAGCGCGCTGGCCGCTCATCAACAGCCTGGGCGATTGGACGCAAATGCTGGAGCCGATGCTCGTTCTCGCGCTCGCGCGGGCGGGCGGCAATCCCCTCGCCATCCCCAACGAGGACAGCCGCTCCTTCGACCTCGATGACTCCAATCTTTTCAGCCTCGACCGCTTTGCCGGCATCGACCGCTGGGAAGGCGGCGCCCGGGCGACCTATGGCGTGCGCTGGTCGGTCCTCGCCCGCGCCTTCGAGACCAACATGATGATTGGGCAGAGCTATCGTTTCAACCCGGACTCGGCACGCTTTCCCCAGGGTACCGGCCTCGACGGCAATTTTTCCGACATCGTCGGGCGAATCGGCGTCAACATCTCCGACAAGCTGGAATTCGGCTACCGCTTCCGCTTCGACAAACAGACCCTTGAGCCGCGCCGCAACGAAATCGACATGACCTTGTCGGGCAAGCGCTACGGGCTGAGCGCGGGCTATATCCGCCTCAACCGGGACCTCGGGGTCGCCGATCTTGAAAACCGCGAGGAGATTCGCCTGTCGGGGCTTTACCGGATCTCCGGCAATTGGACGCTGACCGCCGGCACCATCCAGGACTTGACACAAGGCCGCGATCCGATTTCCCAATCCTTGGGCGTCATTTACAGCGACGAATGCTTGGAGTTTCGCTTGAATTACCGTAAAAACTTCACCGCCGATCGGGACATCAATCCGGGCACGACCGTGACGTTCCGCATCGTGCTGAAAAATCTTGGGTAACGCCCCATGGGGCTAGGGTCAGACCCTAGAGCAAGTCCCAAGGGCTGGCTGGGCTGGTGCGTCACCAATCAATGCCGCATCCTATGACAAGCACGGGGCCATGTTGGACCGGGAACCGATTTGGTGATGTGAGAATGATGGATAGAACAAGACGACCGGCCGTAACATTGACGCCCGATAATGCGCCTGAAAGCCCTGGCCTTGGATGGTCACGGGTTTTTGGCGCGGCGTTTGTCCTGTTGCTTTTTTGCGCCTCGGGCGGCGCAGCGGCGCAGGATCATGCCGAGCATATCGGGCGGGCGACCGCGATCGTCAACGACGAGGTCATCTCCGACTTCGACGTGGCGCAACGCATGACCCTGGTGCTGGCCTCGACCGGGGCGCGGCTCAGCCCGCAGGAAGCGCAGCAGTTGCGCGCACAGGTGATGCGCGGCCTGGTGGATGAAAAACTGCAAATCCAGGAAGCGCGGGACAACAACATCACGGTGGGCGACGACATGATCCAGCAGCAATTCAAGCGCGTCGCCGCCAATTTCAACCAGACCCCCGAGCAGTTCGAGGAATTCCTGCGCGCCAACGGCACCTCGCGGCTTGCTTTCGAGAACAAGATCAAGGCCGACATCACCTGGTCCCAGCTGGTGCAGCGCCGGCTCGACCCCTTGGTCACCATCGGCGACGACGAGGTCGCCGAGGTTCTCGCCCGCCTCGAGGAATCGAAGGGCCAGTTCGAGTACAATCTTTCGGAAATCTATTTGGGCTTCACCCCGGAGACCGAGGACAATATCCGCCTCACTGCCCAGCGCATCGCCGAGCGGATCCGCGAGGGCGCGTCCTTCGAGGCCTTCGCGCGGCAATTTTCCGAAGCGGCGACGGCGGCCGTCGGCGGCGATCTCGATTGGGTGATCGAGGACCAGGTGGATCGCGCCATCCTCTCCACGGTCAAGGAAATGCACGTCAACCAGGTCTCCGACCCGATTCGCGCCCCGGGCGGCTATTTCGTCATCCTCCTCAAGGACCGCCGGCGCATCCTCACCACCGATCCCATGGACGCGCAATTGACCTTGAGCCAGATTTTCTGGCCGATCCGCGAGGGCATGCCGGAGGCTGAGGTAAAGGCCCTCACCGCCCGCGCGGGGCGCGCCGCCGAGGCGCTGAAGTCCTGCGATACGGTCGGCGATGTCGCCGCTGAGTGGGGGGCTGGCGAATCCGGCTCGATCGGGCAATTGCGCCTGCGCGATCTTCCCCCCAACATGCAGGAGGAGCTGCGCACCATGGAGGCGGGGCACGCATCCCAGCCGATCACCTTCCCCTCGGGTGTGCGGGTGTTCATTGTCTGCAGCCGCGAGGAGCCGAAGGTGGACATGCCGACCGAGGACGACATCTACGCCCAGCTCAACCAGCAACGGCTGGCGATGATGGCCCGACGCTATTTGCGCGACCTGCGCCGCGACGCCATCATTACGTATAAGTGATCCCGCCGATGCTGCCCCTGGCGGTCACCATGGGCGAGCCCGCCGGCATCGGCCCGGAGATCATCGCCAAGGCGTGGCGACGCGGCCATGAGCTGGGCCTGCCGCCCTTCTTCATGCTGGGCGCGCCCGAGGCCATCCGGGCCATCGACCGCCATGTTCCCGTCATCGAGATCGCCGCGCCGGAGGCGGCGGGCACCGTCTATGCTGACGCCCTGCCCGTGCTCCCCCTGCCCCTCAGCCATGAAGTGACCCCCGGCCGGCCGCAGCCCGCTGCCGCCCAAGCCGTGATCGCGGCCATCAGGCACGCCGTCGCCCTGGTGCAAGAGGCGCGCGCCGCCGCCCTCGTCACCGCGCCCATCGCCAAGGGGGTGCTTTACCAGGCCGGCTTTACCCACCCCGGGCAGAGCGAATTTCTCGCCGAACTGTGCCATGTGCCAGTGGCGGACATAGCGATGCTGCTGGCGAGCCCGCGCTTGCGCGTCGCGCCCCTCACCATCCATGTGCCCCTGGCGCAGGTGGCCAAGCAGATTACCGAGGACCTCATCGTCCGGCGCGGCCGGGTGCTCGCCGCCGCCTTGAAGCGCGATTTCCGCATCCCCGAGCCGCGCATCGCGGTCTGCGCGCTCAACCCCCATGCCGGCGAGGGCGGCGCGCTGGGGCGCGAGGAGATCGATGTCATCGCCCCGGCGATGGCGCGCCTGCGCGGCGAAGGCCTTGCCGTGAGCGGCCCCCATGCCGCCGACAGCCTGTTTCATGAAGACGCGCGGGCGCATTATGACGCGGCTCTCGCCATGTATCACGACCAAGCGCTCATCCCCTTGAAAACCCTTGATTTTCATGACGGGGTCAACATCACCCTCGGGCTTCCCATAGTGCGCACCTCGCCCGATCACGGCGCCGCTTTCGCCATCGCCGGCAAAGGGATGGCGGACCCCCGCAGCATGATCGCCGCCATCGGAGCGGCGGCCAAGCTCGCGCGCAACCGCCATGGTTGAGGATGGCCTTCCCCCCTTGCGCGCCGTCATCGCGGCGCAAGGGCTGAAGGCGCGCAAGGCCTTGGGGCAGAATTTTCTTCTCGACCTTAATCTTACGGCAAAAATCGCCCGCGCCGCCGGCCCGCTCGGCGATACCACCGTCTATGAAGTCGGCCCAGGGCCGGGCGGCCTTACCCGCGCCCTTCTCGCCGCCGGGGCACGCCGCGTCGTCGCGGTGGAAAAGGACCCGCGTTGCCGCGCCGCGCTCGCCGACATCGCCGCCGCCTATCCCGGCCGGCTCGACGTGGTGGAAGGCGATGCCTTGCGCTGCGACGAAACCGCGCTGTGCGGCCCGGGGCCGGTCAAGATCGTCGCCAACCTTCCCTATAACATCGGCACCGCTCTTCTCGTAAAATGGCTGTCCGCCGAGCCGTGGCCGCCCTTCTGGGCATCGCTCACCGTGATGCTGCAAAAGGAGGTGGCGGAACGGCTGGCCGCCCCGCCCGGCGGCAAGGCTTATGGCCGGCTCAGCGTGCTGGCGCAATGGCGGGCCCGGCCGCGGCGGCTGTTCGACGTGCCGCCCCGCGCTTTCACCCCGCCGCCCAAGGTGACATCGACGTTGATCGAGGTTCTCCCCGCCGAGCCTTGCCTTGACGTCGCCCTTGCCGATCTCGAAGCGGTGAGCGCCGCGGCCTTCGCGCAGCGGCGCAAGATGCTGCGCGCGGCCTTGCGCGCCCTTACCCCCGCGGCCGAGGGCCTGCTTCAGGCGGCGGACATCGTACCGACGGCGCGGGCGGAACAGCTCGACGTCATGGATTTTGCCCGTCTTGCGCAAGCCTGGGCCGCTCTTCGGCGATCAGGCGCTTGACGGTGGCGGCAAGATCGGGCCGGCGGATCCGCTTCAAGCGCTCGCAGGCAAGAATGCTGCGGATCTGGGCAAAGCAGCGGTCGCGGTCGTCATTGATCAGCACATAGTCATATTCCGCCCAATGGCTGATCTCGTCCCGCGCCTTGGCCATGCGGCGCTGGACCACCTCTTCCGAGTCCTGCGCCCGGCGCCGCAGCCGCTCCTCGAGCGCCTGCATCGACGGCGGCAAGAGGAAGATCGACACCAGCCGGCTCCCCACCTGGCTGGCGATCTGCTGGGTTCCCTGCCAGTCGATATCGAACAGCACGTCCTTGCCGGTGGCGAAGGTCTTCTCCACTTCCGACTTGAGCGTGCCATAGCGATAGCCATGCACCTGCGCATGCTCGATGAAGGCGCCCGCCGCGACCTTGGCATCGAAGTCGGCATCTTTAAGGAAATGATAGTGCACCCCGTCCTTCTCCACCGGGCGCGGCGGGCGCGTCGTCGCCGAAACCGAAATGCCGACGCCGGGGTCGGCGGCGAGCAACAGGCTGGACATCGTCGATTTTCCCGCGCCCGAAGGCGAGGACAACACCAGCATGAGCGGGATGTGCGCTGGCTGCGTGCTTGCTGACATGGGGCCCCTCGGAGTCGCGGAACGCGCCGCGGCGCTTATTCCAGATTCTTGATTTGCTCGCGAACCTGCTCAATCGCCGCCTTGAGGTCAAGGCCGACGCGCGTCAGGTCGCCATCCACCGATTTGGAACATAAAGTATTGGCTTCACGCATGAATTCCTGCGTCAGAAACTCAAAGGCCCGCCCCATCGGTGAGCCACCGTCCAGCAAGGCGCGCGCCGCCGCGACATGGGCGCCCAGCCGGTCAAGCTCTTCCCGGACATCGGCCTTGGCCGCCATCAAGGCGACTTCCTGGGCCAGGCGGTCGGGATCGAGCGCGCCATGCTCGACTTGCAAGCGAGCGAGCGTGTCTTCGAGGCGCTGGCGCGCCAAGGCCGGCTGGCGGGCGGCGAAGGCCTCGGCCTTGCCCACCAGGGCTTCGATCCTGGCGATAAGCGCGCCAAGGGCGGCGCCCAGCCGCGCCCCTTCGCCGGCCCGGCTGGCATTGAGCGCGCGCGCGGCCTCCTCGATGCTGGCCAGCACCGCCTGCTGCAGCCGCGCCAGGGCCGCCTCGTCCAGCACGGCGGCGGTGAAATCGACGACGCCGCGCAAGGCGAGAAGATCGCTTGCGCCCGGGGGCTCCAGCCCGTGGTCGCGCGCCAGCGCCTTGGCCACGCTCAAATATTGCTTGAGCGCCGCCTGGTTGATGCTGAGCGTTCCCGCCTCGCTGCCTTGCCCAAGAACGAGGCTGAGATTGACCATGCCCCGGTCGATGAAGCGCCCCAGACCTTCGCGAATTGCGGCTTCCCAGGCTTCCATCATCGCGGGTAGCCGGCAGCGGATTTCCAGCCCGCGATTGTTGACGCTTTTGAGCTCGACCCTCCAGCCAAGCCCCTCCGCCGCGCCGTCGGCGTGGCCAAAGCCGGTCATCGAATGGAGCGCCATCGCCTCATCCTCCCTTGCCCTTGTCATCGCGGTCATCGCGCCGGCGCTCCGCCTCGATCCGCCGCCAGCGCTGGACATTGCGGTTATGCTCGTCAAGGCTGTCGGCAAAGACATGACCACCGCTGCCGTCGGCGACGAAATAAAGGGCGCTGGTTTTCTCCGGCTGGAGGACAGCTTCGAGCGACGCCACGCCGGGATTGGCGATGGCGCCGGGGGGCAGGCCACGGACGCGGTATGTGTTATAGGGGCTGTCGGAATCGAGATCGCGGACGGTAAGCGGGCGCTCCAGCCGGCCTTGGGTCAGGCCATAGATGACGGTCGGGTCCGATTGCAGCCGGATGCCGCGACTGAGCCGGTTGACGAACACCCCGGCGATGAGGGCGCGCTCCGTCGGCAGCGCGGTTTCCTTCTCGACGATGGAGGCCAGGATCACCGCTTCCTGAGGGGTTGCGAAGGGCAGACCCTCGGCGCGTTCGCGCCACAGCCGCGCCAGCGTCTCGCGCATCGCCGCCGCCATGCGGGCGATGACCGCGGCCCGGGTTTCGCCGCGGCTGAAGAAATAGGTTTCCGGCAACAGGGCGCCTTCCTCCGGCATCTCGGTTATGGGGCCCTCGAGCGCCGGCTCGGCCAGCAGCAGGCGCACCACGGCGGCGCTGGTCATCCCCTCGGGAACCGTCACCCGGCGGAGGACCACCTTGCCATCCTGCATTTGGGCGAGCACCTCGGCCATCGCCCGGGCGGCGGCAAAAGCATATTCCCCAGCCTGGATCGGCCGATCATCGCCAAGCAAACGCGCCCCCCAGCGAAAGACGCGGGGGTCATCGATGACGCCCGCCGCCGCCAACTGCCGCGCCGCAGCGTTAAGGCTGGCGCCGCGTGGGATGAAGACGACGCGCGCCTCGGCCAGCGGCCCGGCGGCGGCGAAGGCAAGGCGCAGCCACAGCCAGACGACGGCAAGGGCGACAAGGATAAGGCCGAGGCCGGCTGCCGCCAAAACCAGCCATCGCCGAGGCCGGCGTGCGCGCGCCTCGTCGCCAGCCGCCACCGTCCTAAACCACTTCCCTAAAGATCACCGTTGCGTTGGTGCCGCCAAAGCCGAAGGAATTGGAAAGCGCGGCGCGGACCCGCCGCTCCCTTGCCTGATGGGGCACCAGATCGATGCCATGACATTCTGCCGATGGATTGTCGAGATTGAGGGTCGGCGGCACCACGCCATGCTTGATGGCGAGGATCGAGAAAATCGCCTCGACCGCGCCGGCGGCTCCCAGCAGATGGCCGATCGCCGACTTGGTCGACGACATGGAAACCTGAGCGGCGGCGTTGCCCAGCAAGCGCTTCACCGCGCCAAGCTCGATCTCGTCGCCCAGCGGTGTCGAGGTGCCATGGGCGTTGATATAGTCGATATCGGACGGGTTGAGCCCGGAGCGCCTGAGCGCCGCCTGCATCGAGCGAAAGCCGCCATCGCCGTCGGGAGCCGGCGCCGTCACATGATAGGCATCCCCCGAAAGGCCATAGCCGACGAGTTCGGCGTAGATCTTGGCGCCGCGCTTTTTCGCCCGCTCATAGTCCTCCAGAACCACGATCCCGGCGCCCTCGCCCATGACGAAGCCGTCGCGGGCCTTGTCCCAGGGCCGGGAAGCGCGGGTGGGCTCGTCGTTGAAGCCGGTGGACAGCGCCTTGGCCTGGGCAAAACCGGCAATGCCGACGCGGCAGATCGCCCCCTCGGTGCCGCCGGCGACCATCACGTCGGCGTCCTCCCACATGATCAGCCGGGCCGCATCGCCAATGGCATGGGCGCCGGTGGAGCACGCCGTCACCACCGCGTGATTGGGGCCCTTGAGGCCGTAGCGGATCGATACCTGGCCGGACACCAGGTTGATGAGCCGGCCAGGAATGAAAAAAGGGCTGACCCGGCGCGGGCCACGCTCGTGGCACAGGATCGAGGCTTCCTCGATCCCTGGCAGGCCGCCAATGCCGGAGCCGATCATGACCCCGGCGCGCAGCTTCTCTGCCTCCGTCATGTCAGCGATGCCAGCATCGGCGATCGCCATGTCGGCGGCGGCCATGCCATAGACGATGAAGGGATCGACCTTGCGGATCTCCTTGGGCTCCAGATGCGCTTCCGGATTGAAGGTGCCGTTCGCGCCATCGCCGGTTTTCACTTCGCAGGCGACGCGGCAAGGCATGTCGGAGGCATCGAAGCGGGTGATCGGCCCGGCGCCTGACTCGCCATTGACGAGGCGCGGCCAGACCTCGGCGACGCCGGCGCCCAAGGGCGTGACCAAACCCAAACCGGTGATGACGACACGGCGCATGGAATTTGCCTCCTATCCCTGGGTTGGCCGGCGCTTTATCGGCCCAGCCAAAAATAGCACGAGGCGCTGTTCATCGCAGCGCCCCGCATCGCCAAGCATGGAAATGCAACTTAAAAAACTTAAGAGGCATTTTCCTTGATATAATCGATCGCGTCCTTGACGGTGAGGATCTTTTCCGCTGCGTCGTCGGGGATTTCGACGCCGAATTCTTCCTCGAACGCCATCACCAGCTCGACCGTATCCAAGCTGTCGGCGCCCAAGTCGTCGATGAAGCTCGCTGCCTCGGTCACCTTGGCCTCGTCGACGCCAAGATGCTCGACCACGATTTTCTTCACAGTAGCGGCAATGTCGCTCATGCGCTTATTTCCTTAAAGCTTGTTGCCCAGAATGTGCAAATCCACCTAGTGTGCAGATCCACGTTCAACCTTTTCGCCCGACATCGCGGCTGATGCGAGGGCTCGCGCCCGCACCCGGCAGTTCCGGACGTCTGTCGCAGCCTGCCTAGTCTTTTTTACGCCGCCGGCCAAGCCCCTTTTTCGTGCGTTCAAGCGCTTTTTAGGGCGAGCCGCCATGCGCCGTCCATCGGCAATCGCCACCGGGCGGCCAGCGCGGCCCTGCTCAAATCATGGCCATTCCGCCATTGACATGCAAGGTCTGGCCGGTGACATAGCCGGCTTCCTCGCTCGCCAGATAAGCGACCGCGGCGGCGACATCCGCGCCCTCTCCCAGCCGCCCGGCGGGGATGGCGCCGAGAATCCGCGCCTTCTGCTCATCTTTGAGCTTGTCGGTCATCGCCGAGGCGATCATCCCCGGCGCCACGCAGTTGACCGTGATGTTGCGGCTCGCCACCTCCTGGGCCAGGGCCTTGGTCATGCCGGCAAGCCCGGCCTTGGCGGCGCAATAATTGGCCTGTCCGGGGTTGCCGGTCGCCGCGACCACGGAGGTGATGGAGATGATGCGCCCCCAGCGCTGCTTCATCATCGGCTTGAGGCAGGCCCGCGCCAAGCGAAAGCCCGCGCCAAGGTTGACCGCCAGCACCGCCTCCCAATCCTCGTCCTTCATTCGCAGGGCAAGATTGTCCCGGGTTATGCCCGCGTTGTTGACGAGGATATCGATGCCCCCCATGGCGCTGCCCGCTTGCGGCGCCAGGGCTTCGACCTCGGCGCTGTCGGCAAGGTTGCACGGGACGACATGAACCCCCGCCCCCAGCTCCCGCGCCAAGGCCTCCAGCTTCTCCCGCCGGGTGCCGGAAAGGGCAAGCACCGCGCCGCGCGCCTTGAGCGCCCTTGCAATGGCCGCGCCAATGGCGCCCGAAGCGCCGGTGATGAGCGCATTCTTTCCCGTCAAATCGAACATCGGTCTTGTCATCCCCTCCACAGAATTCACGCCATGGCCTTGAGCAAGATGGCGATGTCGTCGGGCTCGTGCACGGCGAGGGTTGCGAGGCCGCCATCGATGCGCTTGGCAAGGCCGCTCAACACCTTGCCGGCGCCCAGCTCCGCCACCAGCGTCACCCCGGCGCGCGCCAGCCAGGCCACCGATTCGCGCCAGCGGACGACGCCCGTGACCTGCTCCACCAAGAGCTTGCGGATTGTTTCCGGCTCGCTCACCGGCGCCGCCGTCACATTGGCGATGAGCGGCACGCACGGCGGCGCGATATGGGTAACGGCAAGGGCGTCGGCCATCTCCGCCGCGGCGGGCTGCATCAGCGGGCAATGGAAGGGCGCGCTCACCGGCAACAGGACGGCGCGGCGCGCGCCTTTCTCCTTGGCAAGCATCATCGCCCGCTCAACCGCCGCCTTATGGCCGGACACCACCACCTGGCCCGGCGCGTTGTCGTTGGCGGGGGCGCACACCTCGCCTTGCGCGGCGGCCTCGGCCACCGCCTTAGCTTCGTCGAAATCGAGGCCAAGCAAGGCCGCCATGGCGCCTTCGCCCACCGGCACCGCCCGCTGCATGGCTTGCCCGCGCAGGCGCAAAAGGCGGGCGGCATCGGGCACGCTCAAGGCGCCGGCGGCGGCGAGCGCGGAATATTCGCCCAGGGAATGGCCGGCGACATAGCGCGCCGCGTCGACGACACCAACCCCGCGCGCCTCCAAGCTGCGGACCACCGCCATGGAGACCGCCAGCAAGGCCGGCTGGGCGTTTTCGGTGAGCCTTAAGGTTTCCTCCGGCCCCTCGAACATCAGCCGCGATAGGGGCGCACCCAAGGCCTCGTCGACCTCTGCGAAGACGGCGCGGGCGGCGGGCTCGGCGGCGGCCAGGGCCTTGCCCATGCCGACCATCTGGCTGCCTTGGCCGGGGAAAGTGAACGCACAGATCATGCCGACAAATCTCCTAGTGCTGCGATTCCAGCAGATGGTTCCCATCTGTTGGAGAAATCGCATCACAGATTCACTAACTTAGTGGTCCACTTTTCCCAAGCGGATGGATTTATCCGTTTGGGGCGGACCACTAGACGCCCCATCCCAGGCTTAGCCGCTCTTTAAGCCGCGAACAAGCGCTTGCGCGGGAAAAGAAAACCGCTATAGTGCGCGCCTTCGAGCGGGCCAGCTCAGCGCTGGCGCGCCGTTAAGTCCAGCTTGGCGCGCTGCCGCCAGGCGCTCAAAAGGAGAACGACATGCCCTTGTACGAGCATGTGTTTCTGGCGCGCCAGGACGCCCAGACCAGCCAGGTCGACGCCATCGCGGCGGAGATCACAAAAACCGTCGAAGAGCTTGGCGGCAAGGTCACCAAGACGGAATATTGGGGGGTCAAGAACCTCACCTACCGGATCAAGAAAAACCGGAAGGCGCATTTCACCCTCCTCAACATCGACGCTCCGGCAAGCGCGGTCCATGAAGTGGAGCGCAAGGCGCGCATCCATGACGACATCCTGCGCTATATGACCATCCGCGTCGATGAACTGGAGGACGGCCCGTCGGCCATGATGCGCTCGCGCGACAAGGACAAGCGCGGCGAGCGCCGCCGGCGCTGACCCTGGCCTCTTGAAATTTAAGGAGAATATCCATGCGTAAGCCATTCTGGCGCCGGCGGAAAAGCTGCCCCTTTTCAGCCGCCGACGCGCCCAAGATCGATTACAAGGACATCCGCCTGTTGCAGGGCTTCGTCTCCGAGCGGGGCAAGATCGTCCCCAGCCGCATCACCGCGGTCTCGGCAAAAAAACAGCGGGCGCTGGCGCAAGCCATCAAGCGCGCCCGCCATCTCGGGCTTTTGCCCTATGTGATCGGCTAGGAAGGGGAGGCTTATCATGCAGGTCATTCTCCTCGAACGGGTCGAAAAGCTCGGCCAGATGGGCGATGAGGTGAAGGTAAGGCCGGGCTTTGCCCGCAACTTCCTTCTGCCCCAAGGAAAAGCGCTGCGCGCCACCAAGGAAAACC
Source organism: Pseudomonadota bacterium (assembly GCA_049324415.1). Classification (GTDB taxonomy): domain Bacteria; phylum Pseudomonadota; class Alphaproteobacteria; order Sphingomonadales; family CAKZYD01; genus JBMOOS01. The sequence continues at coordinate 22,586 of JBMOOS010000015.1, read as the reverse complement.
GCGCCTATTTCGAAAGCCGCCGCAAGGACATCGAGGCGGACAACCTGGCGCGGCGCAGCGAAGCGGAACAGGTCGCCGCCACGGTGGAAGGCCGCTCGGTGGTGATGCTGCGGCAAGCCGGCGACACCGGCCAGCTTTATGGCTCGGTCTCCACCCGCGACGTCGCCGCAGCACTGGCCGCCGATGGGATTGGCGTGCGGCGCAACCAGATCCTCCTTGACCGGCCGATCAAGACCCTGGGCGTCCACCCGGTGCGAGTGGCGCTCCATCCGGAAGTGGTGGTGAGCGTCTCGGTCAACGTCGCCCGCTCCTCCGAGGAGGCCGAGTTGCAGGCAAGCGGCGTCGACATGACCCTTTCCATCTTCGAACGTGAAGAACTCGCCGCCAAGGCGGCGGCCGACGCCCGCGATGCAAGCGAGGAGCAAGAACAAGCAGCCCCGGAAGAGGCCGCCGGCTGAAAGCTTGGCCAGGGCGCATGATTCGTCCCTCAGCGGGCGGGCGGCAACGCCGCAAGCCCGCTGATTTTATTCCTCTTGCCGTCCGGCAGTGGCCTTCGGGCGCGGAACATGCATACTGGCAGGCCGCAGCCAAGTGGGAAAACGATGGGCGCCAGCCGACCCGATTTCGCCAACGACCTCGAGGCCGAGGCCAAGGACCCCGGCTATCGCCAGCCGCCGCATAATCTTGAGGCGGAGCAAGCGCTGCTTGGCGCCATCATGGTCAACAACGAGGCCCTTGATAAGGTCCTCCCTTTCCTCGAGGCGCATCATTTTTTCGAGCCGGTTCACGGCCGCATCTACGAGGCCATCGTCAAGCTGCGCGACCGGCTGCAGGCGGCGACCCCCATCACCTTACGCCCCTATTTCGAGACCGACGCCGCCTTGCGCGAGGTGGGCGGCGCGCAAGGCTATCTTGCGCGCCTTGCCGGCTCGGCGGCGACCATCATCAATATCGAGGACTATGGCCGGCTGATCCTCGACCTCCATGACCGCCGGGCGCTCATCCGGCTGGGCGAGGACATGGTGGTCGAGGCCTATGAAGCCGATCTCGACGCGCCCGCCACCCAGCAGATCGAAGCGGCCGAGCAGGCCCTTTTCAACCTGGCCAACCGGCGCCAGGCGGAAGGCGGGTTCAAGGCCTTTTCCGCGGCTTTGAGCGAGGCCGTCCACATCATCGACCGGGCGCGCCGCCAGGACGGCATTTCCGGGCGCACCACCGGCATCCGCGAGCTAGACCTCAAGCTCGGCGGGCTGCAGGACAGCGACCTTGTCATCCTTGCCGGGCGCCCCGGCATGGGCAAGACCGCGCTTGCCACCTCGATCGCCTTTCGCGCCGCCCAGGTGTTGCGCCGCGATACTTTGGATGGTCTCAAGCCCGAGGAATCGAAAGGCGCGGTCATCGGCTTCTTCTCGCTGGAAATGTCGGCCGACCAATTGGCGACCCGCATCCTCTCGCAGCAGGCAAGGGTGAGCACCGAGGATTTGCGCAAGGGCCGCCTGGGCAATGAGGAATTCCAGCGGGTGGCGCGCACCGCCGGCGAATTGTCGGATCTCCCCTTTTACATCGACGACACGCCAGGGCTGTCCATCGCGGGATTGCGGGCGCGCGCCCGCCGCCTGCATCGCCGCCATGGCCTGGGGCTCATCGTCGTTGACTATCTGCAGCTTCTGCAAGGCAGCATCACCCAGCGCGGCGGGGTGCCGGAAAACCGGGTCCAGGAAATCTCCGAGATCAGCCGCGGCCTCAAGGGCATCGCCAAGTCCTTGCGGGTGCCGGTGCTCGCCCTGTCGCAGCTTTCCCGCTCGGTGGAATCGCGCGAGGACAAGCGGCCGCAGCTTTCCGACTTGCGCGAATCCGGCTCGATCGAGCAGGACGCCGACATCGTCATGTTCGTCTACCGCGAGGAATATTATCACGCCCGGCGCGAGCCACCGCCGGATTCCCCAAAATATGTCGACTGGCAGATCAAGTCGGAGGAAGTGCGCGGCCAGGCGGAAATCGACGTCGCCAAGAACCGCCATGGGGCGACGCGCAAAATCCAGATCGCCTTCGAGGCGGCGAGCGCCAGCTTCGGCGATCGCGAGATCGATAGCGATCACCTGCCAGCGCGCACGCTATAAAGCCAAGATCACGGCATGACCGAACCCCTCTGCGTTCTCACCGTCGACCTCGCGGCCATCGCCGCCAATTACCGCCGGCTTGCGGCGCGGTCGTCGCCCGCCCGCTGCGGCGCCACGGTCAAGGCCGATGCCTATGGCCTGGGCATGGAGAAAATCGCGCCAGTCCTCGCCGCCCAAGGGTGCGACGCCTTTTTCGTCGCCAATCTCGACGAAGGGGCGGCCTTGCGCGCCATCCTCGCAGGGGTCGACATCTTCATCCTCAACGGCCTTGCCGCCGGCGAGAGCGACGACTTCCTCGCCCATGACCTTATCCCCGTCCTCAACGCTCCCGACGAGATCGCCGCCTGGGCAAGCGCGGCGGCGCGGCTGGCCCGCGCCCTGCCCGCCGCCATCCATATCGATACCGGGATCAACCGTCTGGGCCTTGCGCCCGCGCAAGTCCGCAAGCTGGCCGCGGAGGGGGAAAAGGCGCTCGCCGGCCTCAACCTCAAGCTGGTGATGAGCCATCTTGCCTGCGGCGCGCAAGGGGAGCACGAAATGAACGCCACGCAAGGCCGCCTGTTCGACGAGCTGCGGGCGCTCTTGCCCAAGGCGCCGGCAAGCCTTGCCAACACCGCCGGCGTTTTTCTCGGCGCCCCCTATCATCTTCACATGACGCGCCCCGGCATCGGCCTTTATGGCGGCAGCCCTTTTGCACAGCCGGTCGAGGACATCGCCAACGTCATCGACCTTAGGGCCCGGATTTTGCAGGTCCGCGCCGTGCACGCCGGCGATAGGGTGGGCTATGACGCGACCTGGACGGCGCGTGGGCCCACCCGTATCGCCATCGCCGCCCTGGGCTATGGCGATGGCTATGGCGCCGGCTTCGACAATCGCGGGATCGCCCTCGTCGCGGACACCCAGGTTCCCGTCATCGGCAAGATATCGATGGACCTTTTGGCGCTTGACGTCAGCGCCATCGACGGCGACAAAGTCAGCCCCGGCATGACCGCCACCCTGGTGGGGGAAGGCCTGGGGCTCGATGAGGTGGCAGCCAGGGGCGGCATGAGCAATTATCAACTCCTCACCGCGTTGGGCCAGCGCGTCGCGCGGCGCCATAAGCCTTATGAAGCGGGTGTGGGATGAATTTTTTCACTCTTATCGGCGCCGCGACCCTTGCCTTTCTCGCCGCCGTCGGCCGGCTCGCCGCCTTTACCGCGACGGCGCTCAGCCATGTCGTGCGCCCGCCGCTTTACCTGCGCCTTATCGGCCAGCAGATGCTGTCCATCGGCTATTTCTCGCTCCCCGTCGTCGGCTTGACGGCGCTTTTCACCGGCGCCGCGCTGGCCCAGCAGATCTATGTCGGCTCGGTGCGCTTCAACGCCGAGAGCACGGTCGCCGGCGTCGTCGTCATCGCCATCGTGCGCGAGCTGGGCCCGGTGCTGGGCGGGCTGATGGTGGCGGGGCGCGTCTCCTCGGCGATGGCGGCGGAGCTCGGCACCATGCGGGTGACCGAGCAGATCGACGCCATGGTCACCTTGTCCACCGAGCCGTTCAAATATCTCATCGTGCCCCGCCTCCTCGCCGCCATCGCGGTGTTGCCGCTGCTCGTCATCGTCGCCAATGTGATCGGCGTCTTTGGCGGCTTTCTCATCGGCACCGAGCGGCTCGGCTTCAACGCCGCCACCTATTTGAAGATCACCATGGATTTTCTCGAACAGAGCGACGTCATCTCGTCCATGGTGAAAGCCGGCGTCTTCGGCTTCATCATCGCCCTCATGGGCTGCTTCCACGGCTTTTCATCGCAAGGCGGCGCGCAAGGGGTCGGCCGGGCGACCACCGACGCCGTGGTCTCGGCCTTCATCCTCATCCTTCTCGCCAACCTCGTCATCACGGTTTTGGTATTCGGCGAATGAGCGGGACGGACAAAATCGCCCTCAAGGGCGTGACCAAGCGGTTTGGCCCCAAGCTGGTGCTCGACGGCATCGACCTTGCCGTCAAGGAAGGCCAGTCCCTGGTGGTCATCGGCGGTTCGGGCACCGGAAAGTCAGTGCTGATCAAATGCATTCTCGGCATTTTGCGGCCCGATGGCGGCGCCATCACCGTCGATGGTGGAAACGCCGTGGGCTTGCGTGGCGCCCGGCGCCAGGCTTTCCTGCGCAAATTCGGCATGTTGTTTCAAGGCGGCGCCTTGTTCGATTCCTTGCCGGTCTGGCGCAATGTCGCCTTCGGCCTGATCGAGGCCCGGCACATGAAGGCGAAAGAAGCGCGCGCCATCGCCATCGACATGCTGGGCCGGGTGGGCCTTGGCGCCGATGTCGCCGATCTTTACCCCGCGGAACTCTCGGGCGGCATGCAAAAACGGGTCGGCCTTGCCCGGGCCATCGCCGCCAAGCCGGAGATCATCTTTTTCGATGAGCCGACCACCGGGCTTGACCCGATCATGGCCGATGTCATCAACGAGCTCATCGTCGAGCGGGTGAAGGATTTGGGGGCCACCACCATCACCATCACCCACGACATGTCCTCGGTGCGCAAGATCGCCGATCATGTCGCCATGCTGTACAAGGGCAAGATCATCTGGCATGGCCCCCGTTCGCACATCGACCAGTCGGGCAACGCCCATGTCGATCAGTTCATCCATGGCCGCGCCGAGGGCCCGATCGTGATGGACGTGCTGCGGCGCTGAAGGCATTCTCACGCCGCCCGCGCGGGGTGGCTTGACAGCGCCCCCGCCATCCCGATGATCGGGCCCTGCCCGCAATGAGGAGCCGTTATGCTCGCTGCGTTCATCGCCCAATATCTTTCCCCTCTTCTAGAGGTGGCAATACCCTATCCCGACATCGGGCCGGACATTTTCACCATCCCGGCCTTTTCGCTTTTCGGACTGGAAATCGGTCCTTTCGCCCTGCGCTGGTATGCCCTTGCCTATATCGTCGGCCTTATCCTTGGCTGGCGCTATGTGATTTACCTCATCGGCTTTCCCAACCCGCCGATGGCGCGGCGCCATGCCGATGATTTTCTGTTCTGGGCGACCCTTGGGGTCATCCTCGGCGGCCGGTTGGGCTATGTCCTGTTTTACAATTTCGCGGTCTATATCGAGCAGCCCGCGGCGATTTTGCGATTATGGGAAGGCGGCATGTCCTTCCATGGCGGGCTTGCCGGGGTCACCCTCGCGCTCATCCTTTTCTGCCGCTATCACAAGCTTTCCATCCTGCGCTTTGCCGACACCATCGCCTGCGCCGTGCCCATCGGTCTTTTCCTTGGCCGGCTCGCCAATTTCGTCAATGGCGAGCTTTACGGCCGGGTGACCGACGTTCCCTGGGCGATGGTCTTTCCAGCGAGCGACGGCGAGCCCCGCCACCCCAGCCAACTTTACGAGGCCGCGCTCGAAGGGGTGGTTTTGTTCCTCATCCTGTGGCTGTTGTTCCGCTATACCCGCACCCGCCTCTGGCCCGGCTTTCTCACCGGTGTTTTCACCGCCGGCTATGGCCTTGCCCGGGTGCTGGTCGAGCAGGTGCGCGAGCCCGATGCCCAGCTTGGCATCCTTTCCACCGGGCTCACCATGGGCCAGTCACTATCGCTGCCCCTCATCCTGTTGGGGCTGGCGTTGATGGCCTATGGCTGGCGCACGCGCCCGAAGGCGCCGCGACAGACGGCGGCATGACGCCGCTGGCGCGCACGCTCATCCAGCGCATCGCCGTGCGCGGCCCCATCACCATCGCCCGCTATATGGCGGAAGCCCTCGGCCACCCCGTTCATGGCTATTACCAGACCCGCGATCCCCTGGGCGCGCAAGGCGATTTCACCACCGCGCCGGAGATAAGCCAGATGTTTGGCGAGCTCATCGGCCTGTGGTGCGCCGATCTGTGGCAACGCGCCGGCATGCCCGAGACTGTCATGCTGGTGGAATTGGGCCCGGGGCGCGGCACCTTGATGGCCGATGCCTTGAGGGCGCTGGCCCTCCTGCCTAGGCTCTACGCCGCCACCAGCGTCCATTTCGTCGAGACCAGCCCGGTGTTGCGCGCCCGCCAGGCTGGGCTGGTGCCGGACGCCCAGTGGCACGATCGCCTCGCCGATGTGCCGCAAGGTTTTGCCTTCGTCATCGCCAATGAGTTTTTCGACGCCTTGCCAGTGCGCCAATTGGTCAGGCACCGAGGCGCCTGGCGCGAGCGCATGGTGGGGCTTGACGGCACCGGGGAACGCCTCGCCCCCTGCATCGAGACGGCAAGCGCTGATCTCAGCGCCCTGGTTCCCCCGGACCTGCGCGCAGGCCCCGAAGGCGCGGTGTTCGAAACCTGCCCCGCCGGCCTGGCCCTCGCCCACGACCTTGGCGCGCGCCTGGCAACCCAGGGCGGGGCGGCCCTCATCATCGACTATGGCCATGCGGCCTCCGGCCATGGCGAGACCTTGCAAGCGGTCAAGGGCCATGGCTTTGCCGACCCCTTCGCGGCGCCGGGCGAGGCTGACCTGACCGCCCATGTGGACTTCGCCGCCCTTGCCCTGGCGGCACGCAAGGGGGGCGCGATGACGCACGGCCCGGTCGCCCAGGGCGCTTTTCTCGCTGCCTTGGGCATTGCTGAGCGCGCTGAGCGGCTCACAGCCGGGGCCACGCCGCAACAGCGCGCCGCCATTGAGGCGGCATGCGCCCGCCTTGTCGAGGGCCAGGCGATGGGCCAGCTTTTCAAGGTGTTGGCATTGACTGGTCGGGACATGCCTTGGCCTGCCGGTTTTTCTTGAAGCGCTGCGTTGCATAAGGGCAACAGTTTTTGATGTGCGACGGGCAAAAAGGTTAAGAATGTCTTTCATGACGACCCCCGATGACATCCCTTCCCCCCTGCTTGCCGCGCCCTCGCTGCGCCATGGCTTTTTCGGCCGGCGCGGCGGCGTCTCGCGCGGGCTTTACGCCAGCTTGAACGCAGGGGCAGGCTCGGGCGATGACCCGGCATTGGTGGCGGAAAACCGCGCCCGGGTCGCCCGCCGTCTGGGCGCCCGGCATCTTGTCACCCTTTTCCAGACCCATAGCGCCACGGCGGTGGCGCTCGATGCGCCCTTTCCCGCCGGCAAAAGCCCCAAGGCCGATGGCATGGCGACAAGAACGCCCGGCCTTGCCCTCGGCATCCTCACCGCCGACTGCGCGCCGGTATTGCTCGCCGACACCCATGCCGGGGTCATCGGCGCCGCCCATTGCGGCTGGCGTGGCACGCTTGATGGCGTCATCGCCGCCACCGTCGCGTGCATGGCCGGCCTGGGAGCCGCGCCTTCCCGCATGCGCGCCGCCATCGGACCGTGCATCGCCCAGGCTTCCTACGAGGTGGGCGATGAGCTGCGCCAGGCTTATCTCGCCGCCGAGGCGGGCGCGGCGCGGCATTTCACTCCGGCCGGCAAGAAAGACAAATGGCATTTCGCCTTGGCCGAGATGGTGGCGACACAGCTTGCCGCGGCCGGGATCGACCAGGTGGACGCCCTTGGCCACGACACCTATGGCGAGGAGGATCGCTTCTTCTCCTACCGCCGCGCCAGCCATCGCGGCGAGAAGGATTATGGCCGGCAAATCGCCGCCATCATGCTCCTGCAGTAGCGCGCTTGCGCTTGCCGGTTTACAAGGCCCCTTCGCCATTGATATGGAGTGCCCGCCGTGCCGCCGCGCGGGAGCTGTTCACATCGTGAGAACCAAGGTCAAGGGAGGTTGCGGAGCATGAAACTGGTCGCGGGCAATTCCAATCCCCCGCTGGCGCAAGCGATTGCCGCCTATCTCAACCTGCCGCTGACGAAAGCCTCGCTGCGGCGCTTCTCCGACGGCGAGGTGTTTGTCGAGATCCACGAGAATGTGCGCGGCGAGGACGTTTTTCTGGTCCAGTCCACCTCGCATCCGGCCAATGACAATGTGATGGAGCTGCTGGTTTGCATCGATGCGCTGCGCCGCGCCTCGGCCAAGCGAATCACCGCCGTCATCCCCTATTTCGGCTATGCCCGGCAGGACCGCAAGCCCGGCCCGCGCACCCCCATCTCGGCCAAGCTGGTGGCCAATCTCATCACCACCGCGGGGGCCAACCGGGTGCTGACCATGGATTTGCACGCCGGGCAGATCCAGGGCTTTTTCGATATCCCGACGGACAATCTCTATGCCGCGCCGGTCACCGTGCGCGACATCAAGGAACGCTATGACCTTGCCAATCTGATGATTGTCTCGCCCGATGTCGGCGGCGTGGTGCGGGCGCGGGCCATCGCCAAGCGCTTGGGGGTGCCGCTCGCCATCATCGACAAGCGGCGCGAGCTGGCCGGCGAATCGGAAGTGATGAACGTCATCGGCGAGGTCGAGGGCCATAGCTGCATCCTGGTCGATGACATCGTCGATTCCGCCGGCACCTTGTGCAACGCCGCCAACGCCTTGATGAACAAGGGGGCCAGGGACGTCTCCGCCTATGTCACCCATGGGGTTTTGTCGGGCGGCGCGGTCGCCCGGGTCGGCGCCTCGCAATTGACCTCGCTCGCCACCACCGATTCCATCATGGCCACCGAAGCGGTGCGGGTTTCAGAAAAAATCCGCCAGCTCACCATCGCGCCGCTGTTTGGCGAGGCGATCCACCGCATCGCCGATGAAAGCTCGGTCTCCAGCCTGTTTGACTAGTGGCGAAAATCAAACGCTTGGGACCCCATTCATCATGTTTGATTTTCACCACAATATATTGGATTTGCGCGTGGCTCGGCCCGACAATTCGGAAATGAATTGGCGGAATCGCACCACAGATTCAATAACTTAAGTGGTCCACTTTTCCCAAACGGATGGATTTATCCGTTTGGGGCGGACCACTAGCTGCCATCATAGTCCGCCCAGCAGTCGGCGGTTTCATAGACCTTGACCGCTGCAAGCTGCGGCAAGGCCGGCTTGGCGCGGCGCCAAATCCACAGGGCGATAAGCTCGGCAGTAGGGTTATCAAGCTCCGCGACATCGTTGAGGCACTTATGGTCGAGCTGCGCCAATAAGGGGGCGAAGGCCTTTTCCACGTCGAAAAAATCGACGACGAAGCCGGTTCTGGCATCGACGGGTCCATCGAGCGTCAGTTCAACGCGGTAGGAATGCCCGTGCATGCCATGGCAACGGTGGGTCGTCGGCACGTTGGGAAGCCGATGCGCTGCTTCAAAGCTGAAAGCTTGGGTAATTTTCATGGCGATGCTCAAAGTCCTTTCCCTGCTCCCCGGCGCTATTTAACGATTGCGGCGCGGCCACGCCAGCGGGTTATGACGAGGTCGCGTCCGGCCATGGCGATGAACGCCGCGTGGCCACCCAAGCAGGCATGCCTTGCCGCAGTCATATTGTGGCCATAGTCGCCGCCCGCAATGACGGGGCGCGGACTTACAGGCAGAAAGGCTCATGGAACGGCAAACCCGACGCCTTTGCCTTGCCATCTTCCTCGTTTTAGCGCCGTCGCCCGTCCTTGCCCAGGAGGAAGAAGTCACTATCGGCCTTCCCCCCCAGGAGCCGGAAAAGCCTTACCCCATCGAAAGTTTCGAGCGCGCCTTCATCGATATGGGCGATGGCCAGGCGATGAGCTATGCCGAGTGGATGCGGCGCAGCTATGGCCTCACTTCGAAATGGGCGCCGGGCCTTGACGACGCCATCGCCAGCGGCGTTTTAATGCGGGAGAAAAAAGGCTTCTCCCTCCCCTCCGATGATTTCTATCAGGTTGACCTTGGCCTTCCCGCCAACGACCCCTTTCGCTGCCATTTCCTCATTCCCGGCATCGCCATTCCCGGGACCTTCATTTGTCTTGGCGACCGGCGCACCATCAGCGCCCCGCCCTTTGCCCCTTCGGCCATGGATTTCGCCGGCCAAGGCGAGGAACTGGGGGTTAATCTGCGCATCTATCGACCAATTCTCAGCCTCGACCCTCACTAAAAAGGGATTTTCCGGCAGTGGCTTTTTGCGCCGCTCTCCGAAGAGCGCCCTTTTCATACCAATCACGGGTGGCGGCCGCGATCCGCACCACCGACAGCATCACCGGCACCTCGATCAAGACGCCAACGACGGTGGCCAATGCCGCGCCAGAGGAAAGGCCAAAAAGGGTGATGGCGGTGGCGACCGCCAGCTCAAAAAAATTGCTGGCCCCGATAAGGGCGGAGGGCGCCGCCACGCAATGCGCCTCCCCCGCCCATCGGTTCAAAAGATAGGCAAGTCCTGAATTGAAGTAGACTTGGATGAGGATGGGAATCGCCAACAGGACGATCACCAGAGGTTGGGCAATGATTTGCCCGCCTTGAAAGCCAAAAAGGAGGATGAGAGTCACCAGCAACGCCAGAAGCGACAAGGGGTGCAAACCAAGGAGCAGGCAGCGCAGCAAGGGCTCGCCGCCGCGCGCCAGAAGCTTGCGGCGAACGAACTGCGCCACGATAACCGGCACCACGATATAAAGCCCCACCGACAAGGCAAGGGTTGCCCAGGGCACGGCGATATCGGATAGGCCCAAAAGCAATCCCGCAATCGGGGCGAAGGCAAAAACCATGATGAGGTCGTTAAGCGCCACCTGGCTTAAGGTAAAATGCGGCTCTCCATTTGACAGATTGCTCCAGATGAACACCATCGCCGTACAGGGCGCCGCCGCGAGAAGAATGAGTCCAGCGATATAAGCCTCGATTTGATCGGCGGGCAGGAAAGACTTGAACAACCCGGCGATGAAGAGCCAGCCCAGCGCCGCCATGGAAAAGGGCTTCACCGCCCAGTTGATGAAAAGCGTGACCCCAATCCCGCGCCAGTGCCTTTTAACGCCGCCAAGGGCGGCAAAATCGATCTTGAGCAACATGGGGACGATCATCAGCCAAATCAGGACCGCGACAGCCAAATTGACATCAGCGGCTTGCCACCTTCCGATGACTTGAAAGGCCCCGGGAAAGGCGTGCCCCAAAAAGACCCCTAAGACCATGCTGAGGCCTACCCAGAGACTGAGGTATTTTTCGAAAAAGCTCATGACTTGGGCGCGCCCCCGATCGCATCGAGCCGGCGCTGCAAACTGAGCCTGTCCAGCGACGGGAGGGGAAGGCTGATGAAAATCTCGATCCGGTTTTTCAAAAGGCGATAGGCGGCGGCGAAGGCCAGGCGTCTTTCCGCCTCGCTGCCCTGCGCCGCCGCTGGATCGGGAATACCCCAATGGGCAGTGACAGGGCGTCCCGGCCAGGCGGGGCAGGTTTCTTGCGCCGCCGCGTCGCAAACGGTGAAGATGAAGTCGAGCGGCGGCGCCTCCGGTGTGGCGAATTCCGTCCACGATTTGGAGCGCAGAGGCCGCGTGGGCAAATTTAGGCTTTGCAGGAGATCGCGGGCAAAGGGGTGCACCGCGCCCTTGGGCTGGCTGCCAGCGCTATGGCCTTGAAAGCGGCCCTTGGCCAAATGATTAAGGATGGCCTCGGCCATGATGCTGCGCGCCGAATTACCGGTGCATAGAAACAAGACATGATAGGTCTTATCCCCGCTCATCGGTCCTCCCCTGTCACGCGCAGCAACCCGGTACCGCCGCCGCCAGCAACGGCGCGCAAACTTCGGGGCGGCCTTGGCAGCAATCCTCCAAGAGGAAAGCAAGAAGCGCGCGCACTTTCTTAAAATCGACGCGGTAGATGATGGAGCGCCCTACCCGACGCGACACGATAAGGCCAGCATTGGTCAAAATCGCCAAGTGCGCCGACAAGGTATTTTGCGGAATGGCAAGGGCGTCGGCGATGGCGCCTGCCGCCATGCCTTGGGCACCAGCCGCAACCAATAGCCTAAAGGCGTCCAGCCGGCTTTTCCCCGCAAGGGCGCTCAACGCCTTGAGGGCGTCATCGATATCCAGTTTTTTCATTATATCCATATTTCTGGAAATATAGATATAAATGCCTCCTGTCAAGCCCTAGGAATGGGCTGCGGGACGCGAGGCCGTGAGCACGACGATGTCGCCGAACAGGGTGCCGACCTGGCCTGTGGGAGTGACCTTGAAGCCTTGTGCCGCCAGGCGTTCGGGCACCCAGTCGGTCAAACAGTCGCGGGTGGTCTCGAACCCGTCGAAAAGTTGGACCAGGAAAAACCGCCAGCGGGCAAAGCGACGGCGCGGCTTGCCCCAATCGGCAAAGTGCAGCATCCCGCCGGGTTTCAGAACCCGGTGGATCTCGCCGATCGCCGCCGCCTTGGTGGCGCGCGGCAAATGATGGAACATCAGGCTGCAAAAGACCTTGTCGAAGTGGGCGTCGGGGTAGGGAAGCGCGGCGGCGCTGCCTTGCTGGAAGTGGATGGCGGCGCCGGCGGCCCGGCTTTTTTGACGGCCCATCTCAAGAATTTGCGGGTCGGCGTCCAGGGCATGGACGGCGCGCGGAGCCTGCGCCGCCAGCATCAGCGCCAGGGTCCCCGTGCCGCACCCGACATCGAGCACCACATGGTCAGGGCCAAGCCGTGCCTCACGAACCAGCATGTCCTTGAAGCGCCTTTCCCCCGAGCTGTATCTCACCACCCAATCATAAAACGGGCTCAGCCAAGAAAACCGCAGGGCGGGGAGAAAGGAACGCTCGGTCGCGGACATGAGGGGGTGCCTCCTTGCATTGAGGCCGTCATCGTAGCACAAGCCGCGCGCCCTCTCTTTGAACGTTGCGGCTATCTTGAATTGAGGTGCGAACCCTCATCCACGATGCGGAGCCTAAGATTTTTCCCCGCCGGGAAAAGCCGCGACGGGGCCATCCCGAACATGGCGCGGAAGGTGCGGGTGAAATGGGCGGAGTCGCTGAACCCCGCTTCATGGGCGCAGGCAAGCAGGCTGTTGCCCGATTGCGCCAGGGTGATGGCATGGCGAATCCGCGCCCAGAGGATGTAGCGGCGCAGGGAGACGCCAACTTGCGCCTTGAAGAGATGGCTCAAACGGCTCGCGGAAAGGGCGGCGATGGCCGCCAAGGCCTGGTGGCTGAATTTCTCGGCCGGGTGGGCGCGGATATGCCGCATCACCCGGGTGATGCGCAGGTCGAGGGGCAGGCGCTGCCCGCCTGCGCCGCCGAAACAAGCAAGGACGGCGGCGATGACGGCGTCAATCTCGGGCTTGGTGGCTTCGCCATCCCGCAAGCCGGCCAATAGTTTCTTGAGATGGGCTGGCGCGTACCGCGGCGTTTGGCCGACGCCTTGGCTTTCCCCGTGCCGCGCGCTTAAGGCTTCATATTCCCTTCCCTCCTTTTCCAGATAAAGCAGCGCCACGGTCGCATCACCAGAGCGGATGCGGTGGGGCACATTGGCGCCAATGAAGATGAAGGAGCAGGCGTCATAAGTCTTCCCCGCGGCCTCCACCATGAGGGGGCGGTCAAGCCCGATGCAAATTTGCGCCGCGTGGTGGCTATGGCTCTCGGGGTCATAGCTGCGCCCGATATAGAGAAAAGCGTCGGTGAGGAAATAGCCTGTGTTCATGGCCCCGGCCTGGGGTCAGGGTGTTGGAGGCGACGGCCGCGATCAAACTTCCTTGCTCCGGCTATTATTTCAATCTTGAAATAAATTGCGTGCCCGCCTATCCTGCGCTTCAAGCGCGTTGTCGCATGGACCCGGCGCGCCGTCCATGGTTGAATGCGCTGCCTATGAAGGGGCGGGCATAACGGAGAACAAGAGGGATGAAGATCGCGTGTGTGGGCGGCGGACCGGCGGGGCTTTATTTCGCGATTCTCATGAAACTTAAAAATGCCGCTCACGACATCACCGTCTATGAGCGCAACAAGCCCGGCGACACCTTCGGCTGGGGCGTCGTCTTTTCCGATGCGACCATGGGCTATCTTCGGGAAAACGACCCCCCGTCCGCGCAGGCCATCTTGGACGAGTTCGCCCATTGGGACGATATCGACGTCCATTTCAAGGGCCGGATCGTCACTTCCGGCGGCCATGGCTTTTGCGGCATCGGGCGCAAGCGCCTTTTGAACATCCTCCAGGACCGCGCGAGCGCGCTGGGCGTCAAGCTGGTCTATGAATATGAAGTCGAGCCGGACTTGAAAGCCCTTGCCGATTGCGACCTCATCATCGCTTGCGACGGCATCAACTCCCGCATTCGCGAAGCTTATGCGCGCCATTTCGACGTCGATATCGAAACCCGCGCCAATAAATTCGTCTGGCTCGGCACGCAACGGATGTTCGAGGCCTTCACCTTCATCTTCAAAAAAACCCGGCATGGCTGGATTTGGGCGCATGCTTACCGCTTCGACGATGCAACCTCCACCTTCATTCCCGAATGTTCCGAGCGGACTTATCGCAATTTCGGCTTCGATGAGATGAGCCAGGCGGAGATTCTCGCCACCTTGGAAGAGGTCTTCGCCAAGGAGCTCGACGGCCACGCGCTGATGTCGAACGCCCGCCATTTGCGCGGCGCTGCGATCTGGCTCAATTTCCGCCGCGTGCTGTGCCGGAAATGGCATTACAGAAACATCATTTTGCTGGGCGATGCCGCGCACACCGCACATTTTTCCATCGGTTCCGGCACCAAGCTCGCCTTCGAGGACGCGATCAAGCTCGCCGACGTTCTTTCCACCTCGGACCTCCCCGTGCGCCGCGCCCTCAAGCTTTATCAGGAGGAGCGCCATCTCGAAGCCTTGAAGCTCCAGTCCGCAGCGCGCAATTCCACCCAGTGGTTCGAGGAGGTTGAGCGATACGTCTCCATGGCGCCGCTGCAATTTTCCTATTCCCTGCTCACCCGCTCGCAGCGGGTCAGCCACGACAATCTGCGCCTGCGCGACCCCAAATGGCTGGCACGGGTCGAAACATGGTTCTACACGCACGCGACCGGCGCGCGCCCCAAAGTAGCGACGCCCCCCATGTTCACCCCCTTTCGCTTGCGCGCCATGACGCTCGCCAACCGGGTCGTGGTCTCGCCGATGTGCATGTATTCGGCGAAAAACGGTGTCCCCAATGATTTTCACTTCGCCCATCTCAGCGCCCGCGCCATGGGCGGGGCGGGCCTCGTCTTTACCGAGATGACCAATATTTCCCCCCGCGCCCGCATCTCCCCCGGCTGCACCGGCATCTGGAACGAAACCCAGATGCAGGCGTGGAAGCGCATCGTCGATTTCGTCCACCGCGAGACGCCAGCGAAAATCGGCCTGCAACTGGGCCATGCCGGACCCAAGGGCTCGACCAAGCTTGCCTGGGAAGGGGCGGACGCGCCCCTGGACCGGGGCAACTGGCCGCTCCTTGGCCCCTCCCCCATCGCCTGGTCGCGCAAGAACCAGAAGCCAAGGCCGATGACCCGCGCCGACATGGACCGCACCATCGCTGACTATGTCAAGGCGACCAGGCTCGCCGCGCGGGCCGGCTTCGACATTCTGGAACTGCACGCCGCCCATGGCTATCTGTTGTCCGCCTTCATCACCCCGCTGACCAACCGGCGGCGCGATGCCTATGGCGGGACGCTCGCCAACCGCTTGCGCTTTCCCATCGAGGTGATGGAGGCGGTGCGCGCCGCCTGGCCCCAGGACAGGCCGATGTCGGTGCGCATCTCCGCCCATGACTGGGTCGGCGCGGCGGGCCTTACCGATGCCGAGGCGGTGGATGTCGCCCGCGCCTTCGTCGCCGCCGGCGCCGACATCATCGATGTCTCGGCCGGCCAGACCTCGGCGCGCGCCGAGCCCATCTATGGCCGCATGTTCCAAACCCCCTTCTCCGACCGGGTGCGCAACGAGGGCGGCGTCGCCACCATCGCGGTCGGCAACATCTACGAGGTGGATCACGTCAATTCGATCCTGGCATCGGGCCGGGCCGACCTGGTGTGCATGGCGCGGCCGCATTTGATGGACCCTTATTGGACCCTGCGCGCCGCCGCCCAGCAGCATTATCACGGCATTGCCGTGCCCAACCAGTATCTCGCTGGCTTTGCGCAGTTGGAGCGCAATCTGGAACGCGCTGGGCAAATGGCGCTTTTGGCATAGGAGCAGCGGTGAACGAGGCAAGACGACAGGCGGTTGTCACCGGTGGCGGCTCAGGGATCGGGCTCGCCATCGCCCGGCATCTCGCTGGCGCGGGGTGCGCGGTGACGCTGCTGGGCCGCGACCAGGTGCGGCTCGAAGCTGCCGCCAAGTCCATTTCCGGGGCCCGCGCCGTCCCTTGCGACGTTGCCGATGCCCGGCAAGTGGCGCAGACTTTTTCTGGCATCGGGCCGGTGGATATTCTTGTCAACAACGCCGGCGCCGTCGAGACCGCGCCCTTCCACAAAACGCCGCTCGAAGCCTGGCGGCGCATGCTGGAGGTGAATGTGATGGGCGCCGTTCACTGCACCAATGCCGCCTTGCCGGGGATGCGCGGGCAACCCTTTGGGCGGATCATCAACATCGCCTCGACCGCCGCCGTGAAGGGCTATGCCTATGCCAGCGCTTATAGCGCTTCCAAACATGCCTTGCTGGGGCTTACCCGCGCCCTCGCTTTGGAGCTTGCCTCCACGTCGATCACCGTCAACGCGGTTTGCCCCGGCTATTGCGACACCGCGCTCCTTGAAAACGCGGTCGCGAGCATCGCCGCCAAGACCGGCCGCGATATCGCCGAGGCACGCGCGCAACTGGCGGCGGCCAATCCGCAAGGGCGCTTGATCAGCCCCGGCGAAGTGGCGCAATCTGTCGTCTGGCTGGCCTCGCCGGAAGCAAGAAGCATGACCGGCCAGGCCATTATCATAGCTGGTGGAGAAGTGATGTGAGCGTGGTAGACCTACGGGAAAAGCTGGGCGGCGCGCCCCATTCCAAACAGTCCTTGAGACTATGGCTTCGCTTGCTGTCGTGCGCGACGGTGATCGAAAAACGCCTGCGCAACAATCTGGCCAAGGACTTTCACACCACCTTGCCTCGCTTCGATGTCCTTTCCGCGTTGGAGCGCAACCCTAAGGGCCTCACCATGGGGGCGCTGTCGAGCGCTCTGATGGTGTCGAACGGCAATGTGACCGGCGTCGTCAACCGGCTGATCAAGGATGGGCTCATCATCCGCGAGGTCGATGCCAAGGATCGCCGCACGTTCCGTGTCCGCCTGTCGCCCCAGGGCAAAAAGGATTTCGCGGCGATGGCCAAGGTCCATGAAGGCTGGGTCGACGCTATGTTCGCCGAACTGTCGAACGCCGAGATCGAAGCGTTGATGGAACAGCTCGCCCGCTTGCGCCAGTCGGTCGCCCAGGCCGAGAAAAAGAGCGGTTGATGCTCGATCCCGTCAACCATAGGCCGCGCCATTTCGCCTGGGCCTTCGCGCACGGGATGGCCACCATCACCCTTGACCGGCCGGAGCGCAAGAACCCGCTCACCTTCGACTCCTATGGCGAGCTGCGCGACCTGTTTCGCGCCCTTGTCCATGCCCCCACAGTGAAAGCGGTGGTCATCGCCGGGGCGGGCGAAAATTTCTGCTCCGGCGGCGATGTCCACGACATCATCGGGCCGCTGGTGGCGATGGAGATGCCGGCCTTGCTCGCCTTCACCCGGATGACCGGCGACCTGGTGAAGGCGATGCGCGGCTGCCCACAGCCGATCATCGCCGCCGTCGACGGGGTTTGCGCCGGCGCCGGCGCCATCATCGCCATGGCCGCCGATATCCGCCATGGCACGGCGCGGTCGAAAACCGCCTTTCTCTTCACCCGGGTCGGGCTTGCCGGCTGCGACATGGGGGCGTGCGCCATCCTGCCGCGCCTCATCGGGCAAGGCCGGGCCGCGGAACTTTTGCTGACCGGCCGGGCGATGGACGGAGAGGAAGCCGCGCGCTGGGGTTTCTTCAACCGGCTTTGCCCGCCCGAGGCGGTTCTTGCCAGCGCCCAAGAACTCGCCGCCAGGCTGGCGGACGGCCCCACTTTCGCCCATGGCATGACCAAGAACCAGCTCAACATGGAATGGGCGATGAGCCTTGAGACCGCCATCGAGGCGGAAGCCCAGGCGCAGGCCATCTGCATGCAGACCAAGGATTTCGCCCGCGCCTATGAGGCTTTCATCGCCAAAGCAACCCCGTCTTTCAAGGGCGATTGAATGGCCGACCGCAGCTATCTTGACTGGCCCTTCCTCGACGACCGGCATCGCGCCTTGAAGGCGGAGTTCATGGCCTGGGCGACGGCCAATAAGGATGCCCTCGACCCGCCGGCGGGCGATGTGGACGCGGCTTGCCGTGGGCTTGTCGCTCTCCTCGCTAGGGACGGCTGGCTGCGCCTGTGCGCGCCATCGCCCGAAGGCGGGGCAACGCCCCATCTCGACGTCCGCAGCCTGTGCCTGATGCGCGAGGGCCTTGCCTATCATGGCGGCCTTGCCGACTTTGCCTTCGCCATGCAAGGGCTGGGCGCCGGCGCCATCACCTTGTTTGGCACGCCTGGGCAAAAAGCGGCTTATCTGCCGGCCGTTGCACGGGGCGAGAAAATCGCCGCTTTTGCCTTGTCGGAACGGGAAGCGGGCTCCGACGTCGCCGCCATCGCCACCGCCGCCACGCCCGTTTCGGGCGGCTATGTCCTCAATGGCGAGAAGACCTGGATCTCCAACGGCGGCCTTGCCGACTTCCATGTGGTCTTCGCCCGCACCGGCGAAGGCGATGGGGCGCGCGGGCTTTCCGCCTTCATCATTGACGCCGACAATCCTGGCTTTGCGGTGGGCGCGCGCATTCCTCTCATCGCGCCGCATCCCATGGCGACGCTGCGCTTCAGCGATTGCTTCGTGCCGGTGGACAAGCGCATAGGGACAGCCGGCCAGGGCTTCAAAATCGCCATGGCGACCTTGGACGTCTTTCGCGCGACCGTGGGCGCGGCGGCCTTGGGGCTTGCCCGCCGGGCGCTCGACGAAGCGCTCAGCCGGGCGACCAGCCGGGTGCTTTTTGGCGCGCTTCTCGCCGATTTGCAGATGACGCAAGGCGCGCTGGCCGAGATGGCGCTCGAGGTGGACGCCGCCGCCCTTCTCGTCTATCGCGCCGCCTGGGCCAAGGACCAGGGCGCCGCGCGCGTCACCCGGGAAGCGGCGATGGCCAAGCTTTACGCCACCGAGGCAGCGCAACGGGTGATCGACAAGGCGGTCCAGCTTTTCGGGGGGGCGGGCGTGGTTTCCGGCGCGCCGGTCGAACGGCTCTACCGGGAAGTCCGCGCCCTCAGGATTTATGAGGGGGCGAGCGAGGTGCAAAAACTGGTCATCGCGCGCCAGGCCCTCGCCCTGCACGCTGCCGGACGATGAAGGGAATCGGAGGGGGCATGCGCATTCTGCAACCGAAGGACTGGGCCCAGCCCAAGGGTTATGCCAACGGCACCATGGCGGCAGGCCGCATGGTGTTCGTCGCCGGTCAAATCGGCTGGGACGCCCAGCAGGTTTTCCACGCCCATGACCTTGCCGGCCAGTTCGAGCAGGTGCTCCACAACACCCTCGCCATCCTGGCCGAAGCCGGCGCGAGGCCCCAGCATATCGCGCGCATGACCTGGTATGTCACCGACATTGAGGCCTATCGCCGGGCGGCACCGGAACTGGGCGCCATCTATCGCAAGCTGATCGGCCGCCATTATCCCGCCATGGCGGTGCTTGAGGTCGCCGGTTTGGTGGAGCGCGAAGCGCTGATCGAGATCGAGACCACCGCCGTCATTCCCTGAT
The DNA here is from genome assembly GCA_049324415.1 of Pseudomonadota bacterium. GTDB lineage: Bacteria > Pseudomonadota > Alphaproteobacteria > Sphingomonadales > CAKZYD01 > JBMOOS01. The sequence goes on along the minus strand of JBMOOS010000015.1, from coordinate 2,940 downwards.
GTTATGTTGCGCCAAAACAACGATTGGCGACATGAACGGGGATATTTTAAATATAAAATTTGACAGATCGCGCCAACCCGCCGTAAAGTCACTGAGGTTGGGAATGGGCTGTACAAGCCGGAAGTGTGCGGCGACGGCGTCAAGGGGGGAACGCATCATGGCGTATCAGTGGGGCTGCCTTGCGAAACAACAGGGATTTATGTGGGCTTTGGCGACAAGCACCATGCTGACGGGCGTGGGTCTTGGGGCGCTGCCCGCCCTCGCCCAGGAAAGCCGCAACGCCACCTCCGTTCTGGAGGAGATCGTCGTCACCGCGCAAAAGCGCGAGCAAAGCGCCCAGGACGTGGGCATCGCCATCACCACTTTTTCAGGCGAACAGATGCGCGCCCTTGGCGTCGAGCAGAGTTTCGACATCGCCGCCTTTTCGCCCGGCGTTCACATCAGCGGCAATCTCGCGGGGCAGAATACCCAGTTCACCATCCGCGGGGTGACCCAGAACGACTTCAACGACATCGTCGAGGCGCCCAACGCAGTCTATCTTGACGAAGGCTATCTGGCGGTCGCGCAAGCCCAGACCTTCGCGGTTTTCGATATCGACCGGGTGGAAATCCTCAAAGGCCCGCAAGGCACGCTGTTCGGCCGCAACGCCACCGGCGGCCTTGTCCATTATATCAGCCGCAAGCCCAGCCTTGAGGGCGTCGAGGGCTATGTCGATGTCACCTATGGCCGCTTCGATTCGCCGGCCAACGCCAACCAGACCCGCATCGAGGCCGCCTTGGGCGGGCCGCTCGGCGACAAGCTCGCCGCCCGCGGCGCGGTTTACTACAATTGGCACCAGGGCTATTTGAAAAACCTTTACCCTCAAGGCGCGGTCGGCGGCCCGCCCGGACCCGATGCCGGCGCCAATCTCGGCACCGACGACACCCTGGCCGGGCGCTTCACCCTTCTTGCCAAGCCCAGCGACACATTAAGGGTCAGCCTTGCCTTCAACGGCGCGCGCTCGAACCTGGCGACCGGGCCTTACCAGTCCAAGCCGACCATCGGCGTCTTCAACGCCGATGGCGAGCTGGTGAATGTCGTCAACGTGGCGCCCGGCGAAACCCGGGCGTCCATCCTTCTCGACGGGGCGGGCAACGACAATGGCGCGGATTTCGGCTCCGACCTCGACAATGACGGGGTGTTCGGCCTCAACGACCCTGACGATGCCTTCCTCACCGCCCGTTTTGGCGCCGGCACCGACTTTTTCGGCTATCGCGACCCGGATGGCGAGGACTTCACCTTTTCCAGCGACTTCGCCTTCAAAAAACAAGGCAGTGTCGACACCTGGGGGCTCAACGGCCGCGTCGAATGGGACCTGGCGGACAGCATCCTTCTCACCGCCGTCACCGATTATAAAAACTACAAGAAACTACTGTTCATCGATGTCGATTCGGCGCCCGTCAACCAGTCGGCCAATTACGCCGCGGTCGATGCCACCAGCTTCACCCAGGAAATCCGGCTCAACGGCGAGGTCGAGCGGATGCGCTGGGTCGCCGGACTTTACTATCTCAACATCGACACCGATTCCGACAACGGACTTAAATTTCCCGTCGGCAGCGTGGTCCCGGGCGCGCCCTTCGACCTTGGCTCCGACGCCCAGCTTGAAACCAATTCCTATTCCGTCTTCGGCCAGGCGGAATATGACTTGGCGGAAAAGCTCACCTTCATCCTGGGCGCGCGCCTCATCGAGGAAAAGAAAAAATACCATTTCGAGCAAAATCTTTATTTCGGCAACACCAGTTCGCGCAGCATCCATCAAGGCGCGCCGCTTCTCATCGGCCCGGTATTCGGGCCCAACGGACCGGAACCGTTCGATGACAAGACTGGCAAAACCCTGTGGGCCGGCAAGGCGCAGCTCGACTGGCGGGCAAGCGATGACCTGCTTGTCTATTTCGGGGTCAACCGGGGGGTCAAGGCAGGCAGCTTCAACGCCCAGCTTGCCGGCGGCCTTGCGGTTCCCACCAGCGCCATCCCCTATGGCGCAGAAACGCTGCTTTCCTTCGAGGGCGGCTTTAAGGCGCGTTTGTTCGACGGCACCACGCGGCTCAACGGCAGCGCCTTTTATTATGACTACAGCGACTATCAGGCGTTTCTCTTCACCGGGGTGTCCGGCGTCGTCATCAACGCCGACGCCACCAACAAGGGGGTCGAGCTGGAGCTCCAGACCTCGCCCCTTGACGGGCTTGATGCGGTTCTTGCCCTCGCCTGGTTCGACGCGACGGTCAAGGACGTGCCGCTGCGGGTCGGCGGGCCCATCGTGCGCGACGTCAGGCCCACTTACGCCCCGGAGTTTCAATTGAACGGCCTTGTCCGCTATGGCTGGCCGGCCTTTGGCGGGGAATTGGCGCTGACCGGCGACTTCAGCTATTCCAGCTCCTATTTCTATAACTTACGCAATTTCGACGCCGACAAGTTCGGCAGTTACCTGGTTTTGAACGCGCGCCTTGCCTGGGCCAGCGACGACGACAAATGGGAGCTCGCCCTCAAGGTGAACAACATCACCGACGAGCGGGTCGGCATCCAGGGCTTCGACCTAGCCACTTTATGCGGCTGCAACGAGATTTCCTTCCAGCCGCCGCGCTGGTACGGCCTCAGCGTGCGGCGGGCGCTGTGAAACATGATGGCACGCTTAGAGACCGTTTTGTTCTGTGGCGTAATGCGTCTCGGGGCCGGGCAGAGTCGCGCCCGGCCCGCTTTTTTAAAAGGCCCGGGCATAATGTCCTTGCGGCCGTGTAACCTGCCGGGGAACAGCCATGGCGGCGCCACGCGGTCCATAGACTGAAGGAAAGGCATCCGCCATACTGGCAAGCATGGCGTGGGGAGGAGGCAGCGCATGACGACCACGATACTTGCCGATCTGATGGCCGCGCTGGCGGCGGGCGGGATCAGGCTCATCGACCT
>JBMOOS010000014.1:57200-80410 GCA_049324415.1 Pseudomonadota bacterium | reverse complement strand
CGCCGCCCCTGCCGTTTCCTCGGCTTGCGCCTCCTCGTCTTCGTCTTCGGCTTCGGCTTCGGGCTCGGCGGCTGGTGGCGCGCCGAGGGTGACCGCTTCGGCGCCGGGAGCGGCGGCTTGCGGCGGCGGGCCGGAATGCTCGATGAGATATTCCGGGGCGATCACGCTGGGGTCGGCGGCGACTTCGATGCGGATGTTGTAAAGCTGCTCCAGGTCGCGCAGGCTGTCGCGCTTTTGATTGAGGAGGTAGAGGGCGACATCGGTCTGCAGGGTGATGGCGATATGGCTGGCGCGGCCCTTGAGCGCTTCATCCTCGAGGGCGCGCAAGGCGTGCAGCGCCGATGAATGGACCGAGCGCACGGCGCCCGACCCCTTGCAGGTGGGGCAGACATGGGTCGAGGCTTCGAGAAGCCCGGGATGCAGCCGCTGGCGCGACATTTCCAAAAGGCCGAAGGAGGAAATCCGGCCCACCTGCACCCGCGCCCGATCGACCTTCAAGGCATCGCGCAGGCGGCGCTCGACGGCGCGGATGTTCTGCCGGTCCTCCATGTCGATGAAGTCGATGACGATAAGCCCGGCAAGATCGCGCATGCGCAACTGGCGGGCGACCTCGGCGGCGGCTTCGAGATTGGTCGACAGCGCGGTTTCCTCGATATTGTGCTCGCGCGTCGAGCGCCCGGAATTGACGTCGATGGCGACCAGCGCCTCGGTGGCGTTGAGGACGATATAGCCGCCCGACTTGAGCTGGACCACCGGGCTGTACATGGTCTCCAGCGCGGCTTCCACCTTATAGCGGTGAAAGAGGGGGGTGCGGTCCTTATATTGCTTCACCTTCTTGGCATGGCTTGGCATGAGCAGGCGCATGAACGACTTGGCGGCCTTGTAGCCTTCGTCGCCCTCGACCAGGATCTCGTCGATATCCTTGTTGTAAAGGTCGCGGATCGAGCGCTTGATGAGGTCGCCTTCCTCATAGGTGAGGCACGGCGCCGCCGACTGCAGGGTCAGCTCGCGGATGCCGTCCCACAAGCGCAGGAGATAGTCGAAGTCGCGCTTGATCTCGGCCTTGGTGCGCTCCAGCCCGGCGGTGCGGATGATGCAGCCCATGCCTTCGGGTATGGCAAGATCGGCCATGATGGTGCGCAAGCGCCGGCGATCCTTGACGGTGCTGATCTTGCGGCTGATGCCGCCGCCATGGGTGGAATTGGGCATCAGCACGCAATAGCGCCCGGCCAGCGAAAGATAGGTGGTGAGCGCTGCGCCCTTGTTGCCGCGCTCTTCCTTCACCACCTGGACGAGCAGGATCTGGCGGCGCTTGATCACTTCCTGGATCTTGTAGCGCCGGCGCAAATTGCGCCGGTTGCGGCGTAGCGCCTCCTCCTCCTCGTGGCCGCCGCCGTCCGCGACGGTCTCGGCGGCCTCGGGCTCGCCGCCATTGCCCTCGCCATTGTCGTCCTCGTTGGCGGCAGGCTCGGCTTCGCCCGCCGCCTGGCGCTCGGCGCTAGGCTCTTCTTCGGCGGCGGCGAGTTCTTCGGCTTCTTCCCGCAGCAGCGCTTCGCGGTCCTCGACGGGGATCTGGTAGTAATCGGGATGAATTTCGCTGAACGCGAGGAAGCCATGGCGGTTCCCCCCATAATCGACGAACGCCGCTTGCAGCGACGGCTCGACCCGGGTCACCTTGGCCAGATAGATGTTGCCTTTCAGCTGCCTTTTGGCCGCCGATTCGAAGTCGAAGTCCTCGACCTTGTTGCCGCGCTGGACAACCACCCGGGTCTCTTCCGGGTGGCGCGCATCGATAAGCATTCTTGTAGACATGAATTTGAACTCCGAGGCGGCCGCGCGGCGCGCCGGACATCCGCCGGAAGCACCGCCTTGGTCGCGCGATGGGGACTGGGACGCGCACGCCCAAGGCGCCGGTCCGGGGAAAGAAAGGATGGCGGGCGCCCGCGCCCGAACGCATGCGCACGGCTTGCGCCGCTGCGTTCGGGCAACCTCAGCTTGAATGAAGCAACGCCTAAGGCCATCGGATATCCATTTGTCTTGCCAGCGCCGCTGCGCAATTCATGGCCCTTAAGAAGGCCGCAATTCCTCGCGGGTCGCCTGGACAAGGCTTTACTGATCGGCGCAGCGCAAGGGATCCCTTTTCGAGATACCCGGCCGCTGCACGGCGCTAACATAAGCAGAACAAATGCCCTGTACAATCCTAAAACCATAAGGACCTTAAATTATCCTGGGTTTAAAATGCTCCTGGGCCCAAAAATCTTGCCATGGCGCGGATTTAGGGACTATTTAAACGTTGCTTGGCAAGTCTCGAAGCAGCGACCGGGTGGGTGAATGCCCGAATGATGAAGCGCGCCAGATGAACACACTTCCTCACCGGGCATCGTTTTTTTTGCCCCTCTTGGCTTTCGTCCTCTTCGCTCCCATGGCTCTGGCGCGGCCCATGATCAGCGACATCCGCCTCGGCGAACGGGGCGGCGGCGAGCTGCGCCTCGTCATCGACGTCGACGACGCCATCGCCCCGGCGATTTCCGTCCTGCCCGACCCTTATCGGGTGGTGCTCGACCTGCCGGCTGCCGACTGGCATTCCGAGCAAGGGCAGGGCGCGGGCAAAGGCTTCATCGCCGGCTATCGCTATGGCCTTTTCAGCCCCACCCAGTCGCGCCTGGTGCTGGACTTGACCGAACCCGCGGTGGTGCGCCGGGCGTTTCTTTTGCAACCCTCGGGACGCTTTTCCTACCGCTATGTCGTCGATCTCGCGGCCGCCGACCGGGCGGCTTTCCTCGCCGCCGCCAAGGCCAGCCGGCCGATGGAGAGCCTCAGTCCCCCGGTGACGCGCCAAGCCGAGGCGGCGGGGCCCAAGGAAAGCCGCAAGCCGCACATCGTCATCGACCCTGGCCATGGCGGGATCGATCCCGGCACCCGATCCCATGCCGGGCATCAGGAAAAAGCCATCGTCCTCGCAGTGGCCCAGGAAGTGGCGCGCCAGCTTGCCGCCACCGGGCGCTACGGCGTCACCTTGACGCGGGACAGCGACATCTTCATCCCCCACCGTCGGCGGATCGAGATCGCCCGCGTCAATGAAGCGGACCTGTTCATCTCGATCCATGCCGATTGGATCAAGAATGACGCCATGACCGGGGGCACCGTCTATACCTTGTCGGAAAAAGCCTCGGACGCGGAGGCGGCGGCCCTGGCGGCGCGGGAAAACAAGGCGGACATCATCGCCGGCGTCGACCTCAATGGCGAGAATGACGAAGTGCGCGACATCCTCATCAGCCTCGCCCAGCGCGAGACGATGAACTATTCGTCGCGCTTCGCCAACATGCTGGTCGAGGCCTTGGGGGGTAAGAACCTCATTCCCGCCCGGCCGCACCGTTTTGCCGGTTTCATCGTCCTCAAGGCCCCCGATGTGCCGTCGGTCCTTATCGAAACGGGCTATCTTTCCAATCGCGACGACGCCCGGCGCCTGGCCTCGCGCGACGGCCAACGGCAAATCGCCGCCGCCGTGGTGCGCGCCGCCAACCGCTATTTCGACGAGCGGCTGGCGCAGCGCTTTTAAACCGTGCCTCGAAGGCGGCTCGGCAAGGCGCCATCGCCGTGCCATAATGGGCGCGCACAAGGCGGCCCATGACATGAAGACGCCGCCATCGCCAATCGCAGTGGCGGCATGGGATAGTGAGCATGACCCAGGAAAGCGACGCCGCGGCGCAGTCAGCGCGGCGGCGTAAATGGTTGAAAAGGGCGGTTGTCGGCCTGCTCGGCGTCGCGGTCCTGGGGCCGTTGGCGGCGGGGGTGGCCATTCTCGGCCTTTTCTATTTTCATGGCCGGGACTTGCCCGACTATTCGCAACTCGCCGATTACGAGCCGCCGGTGGTCACCCACATCCATGCCGGGGACGGCAGCCTGCTCACCGATTTCGCCATCGAGGAGCGGATGTTCGTGCCGGTGGAGGCGATGCCGCTGCATCTGAAGCAGGCCTTTCTTTCGGCCGAGGACAAGACCTTCTACAGCCATCCCGGCTTTGACATCTTCGGCATCGCCCGGGCAATGGTCGGCAATGTCGGCCGCGCCCTTTCCGGCGCGCGGCCGGTGGGCGCGTCGACCATCAGCCAGCAGGTCGCCCGCATTTTCCTCATCAAGTCCAACGAGGTGTCCTACAGCCGCAAGCTCAAGGAGCTGATCCTCACCCTGCGGCTCGAACGGGCGCTCAGCAAGGACCGCATCCTCGAGCTTTACCTCAACCAAATCTATCTCGGGCAGCGCGCCTATGGCGTTGCCGCGGCGGCGCGCAATTATTTTGGCAAGTCGCTCGATGAATTGAGCCTTGCCGAAATGGCCTATCTCGCCGCCATCCCCAAGGGCCCGGCCAACTACCACCCGGTGCGCCATCGCGAACGCGCGGTGGCGCGGCGCAATTGGGTGCTCGGCCAGATGATGGACAATGGCTATATCAGCAAGGAACAGCGCGACCGCGCCATGGCCGCGCCCTTGGCGCCCGGCGCCAGCAGCATGGGCCGGGTCTTTCGCGCCGACTATTTCCTCGAGGACGTGCGCCGCGAGGTCTACGCTCTTTACGGGCCGCAGGCGCTTTATGAAGGCGGCCTGTCGGTGCGCACCACCCTTGACCCGCGCCTCCAGTCGATCGCCGAGTCCGCGCTGCGCCAGGGCCTCGTCGCCTATGACCGCCGGCATGGCTGGCGTGGCCCCATCGCCCGGATCGAGCCGGACGGCGACTGGCGCGCGGCTTTAAAGGAAAAGGCAGTGGCGCTGCCTTTTGCCGCCTGGCGCCTGGCGGCGGTGTTGGGCGTCGATGACGCGAACGCCCGCATCGGCCTTTTGGATGGGGCCGAGGGCGTTGTTCCCCTCGACGGCGCGCGCTGGGCGCGGCCGTGGCTGCGCGGCGAATATCTGGGCCCCGAAGTCAAAAGCCTCCGTGACGTCCTGAGCCCAGGCGATGTCATCGCCGTCAGCGCTAAGGAGGAGGGGCGCTATCACCTGGAGCAGGTCCCGGCGATCGAGGGAGCGCTCGTCGCCATGGACCCCCATACGGGGCGCGTCTTCGCCATGGTCGGCGGCCTTCATTTCGCGCAAAGCGAGTTCAACCGTGCCAGCCAGGCCAAGCGCCAGCCCGGCTCCGCCTTCAAGCCCTTCGTCTATGCCGCCGCCCTGGAAGCCGGCTACACCCCTTCAAGCCTGGTGCTCGACGCACCCTTCGCCCTCGACCAGGGGGGCGGGCAGGGGGTTTGGAAGCCGCGCAATTCCTCCAATAAATTCTATGGCCCCTCGACCTTGCGGCTGGGGCTGGAATTATCGCGCAACCTGATGACGGTGCGGCTTGCCCAGGCGATCGGCATGGAGCGGGTCGCCGACATGGCGGCCCGCTTTGACATCACGCCGGACTTGCAAAAGACCCTCGCCATGGCGCTGGGCGCCGGCGAGACGACGTTGCTGCGGCTCACCGCCGGCTATGCCATGCTCGCCAATGGCGGCAGGAAAATCGAGCCCACCCTCATCGACCGCATCCAGGACCGCTATGGCCGGACCATCTTCAAGCACGACAACCGGCCATGCCCCGACTGCGTCGCTGAGACCTGGACTGGCCAGGCGCCCCCCGTCCTGCCCGACAACCGGCCGCGCATCCTCGATGCCCGCACCGCCTATCAGATCACCCATATGCTGGAAGGCGTGGTGCAGCGCGGCACCGGACGGCGCATCGGCGAACTGGGCCGCACCCTTGCCGGCAAGACCGGGACCACCAACGAGGAAAAGGACGCCTGGTTCATCGGGTTTTCGCCGGACTTGGCGGTCGGCGTCTTCACCGGCTTTGACGAGCCGCGCTCGCTTGGTCCGCGCGAAGAAGGCGCCTCGGCTGCCGCGCCGATATTCAAGGCCTTCATGGCGGCGGCCCTGAAGGGCGAGCCCGACGTGCCGTTCCGCATCCCCTCCGGGATCCGCCTGGTGCGGGTCAACGCCAAGACCGGCGCGCCGCCGCAAGCGGACGATCCGCCGGCTGAGCTCATCCTGGAAGCCTTCATCCCCGGCACCGAGCCCAAGCCCGGGGAGATGCCCACCCTTGACGGGTCGGCAGCCATCGTGCAAAGCGAGCAGGACTTGCGCAACGAAGCCGGCGGCATCTACTAACCGCCCTTGCCAGGCTCTAAGAACAAGAAGGAGACGCGCGATGCGCGCCGAGATCGAAGCCCTTGTCGGGCAAATCCAGCAGTCCCTGGGGCTGCTGAGGAGGTATCTTTGACTGGGACGCGGCCACCCTTCGCCTTGACGAGCTGAACGCCCTTACCGAAGACCCCAAATTGTGGAGCGAGCCGGCCAAGGCCCAGGCCTTGATGCGCGAGCGCACCCGCCTGGCGAGCGCCATCGACGGCTGGCGGGCGATCGACAAGGCGCTTAAAGAGACCGTCGAGATCGCCGAGCTGGCGGAGGCCGAGGATGACGAGAGCCTCCTCGACGATGTCGAGAAGAGCCTTAAGGCACTTGCCGCCGCGGCCAAGGAAAAGGAGCTGACGGCGCTGCTGTCCGGCGAGGCGGACGCCCACAATGCCTATATCGAGATCCACGCCGGCGCCGGCGGCACCGAAAGCCAGGACTGGGCCGATATGCTGCTGCGCATGTACAGCCGCTGGGCCGAGCGCCACGGCTATAAGGTGGAGACCGTGGAATACAGCGCCGGCGAGGAAGCGGGCATCAAGTCGGCGACCATCCTGGTTAAGGGCGAGGACGCCTATGGCTGGGCGAAGACCGAATCCGGGGTTCATCGCCTGGTGCGCATCTCGCCCTTTGATTCGAACGCGCGGCGCCATACCTCTTTCGCCAGCGTCTGGGTCTATCCCGAGATCGACGACGAAATCGAGGTCGAGGTGAACGAGAAGGACCTTGCCATCGACACCATGCGCTCGGGCGGCGCTGGCGGCCAGCACGTCAATAAGACGGAAAGCGCCATCCGCATCACCCATCTGCCCAGCGGCATCGTCGTCAAATGCCAGTCCGACCGCTCCCAGCACAAAAACCGGGCGAGCGCGATGAAGATGCTCAAGGCCCGGCTTTACGAGCTGGAATTGCAAAAGCGCGAGGCCGCCGCCGCCGCCCTCAACGCCGCCAAGAGCGATATCGGCTGGGGCCATCAGATCCGTTCCTATGTGCTGCAGCCCTATCAGATGGTGAAGGACTTGCGCACCGGCGTTACCTCCTCGCAGCCGCAGGCGGTGCTCGACGGCGGGCTTGACGACTTCATGGCGGCGGCGCTCGCCGCCCGCATCACCGGCGAGGCGCGCGCGGTCGAGGACGTGGACTAGGGTCTCGGGCCTGGAAGGGGTCAATCCTTCAGTCTGGTCCTGATCTTGACCTCGCTGGTGAGCGTCTTGTGCACCGGGCATTTATTGGCGATCTCGAAAAGCCGCTGGCGGGCCGCCGGGTCAAGGTCGCCGACAAGCTCGATCTCGCGCTCGATCTCGTCGAGCATGCCGTCCTTGGTCTCGCAATCCTCGCAATCGTCGGCGTGGATCTTGCCATGGCGCAAGCGCACGGCGACGCGCTCAAGCGCCAGCCCCTTGTGCGTGGCATACATGCGCAAGGTCATCGCGGTGCAGGCGCCAAGCGCGGTAAGGAGAAAATCATATGGCCCCGGCCCTCGGCCATCGCCGCCAAGGCTTTCCGGCTCGTCGGCGACAAGGTCGTGGCCGCCAGCGCGCACGCTCTGGGTGAATGTGCCATCGCCGCGCTCGATGACCAGGGTCTCCCTGGGCTTAACGGCAAGCGTCGTGTGCGGCATCGCCGAGGGTTCAAGGTCAAGGTAGCGCGCGCTCCAGGCGGCGATCACCTCGGCGGCGTATTCGGCATCCGTTGGCCTGGACAAAAGATGATCGGCATCGTCAAGGCTAAGAAAACTCTTGGGGTGCTTGGCGGCGGCGAAAATACGGCTGGCATTCTCGATCGCCACCAATTCGTCGCGCGGGGCGTGGGCGATCAGCAGGGCGCGGCGCAGGTTGGCGACATCCTCGGCGATGGCGGCGGAGCGGATGTCGTCGAGGAACTGCTTCTTGACGCGAAAGGGACGGCCAGCCAGCAGCACCTCGGCCTCGCCGCCCTGTTCGATGATCCTGATCTTGTCGCCGAAATGCGTGCTCACATGGGCGGGGTCGAAGGGGGCGCCGATGGCGACGACGGCGCGGCAGGCGGGGATTTGGCGCGCGGCTTTGAGCGCTGCCGTGCCGCCCAGGCTATGGCCGACCACAAGAGCCGGCGCTTGATGCTCTTCTCCCAGCCAGGCGGCGGCTTTGACCAGGTCTTCCACATTGGAGGTGAAGTTGCTGTTGGCGAACTCGCCGTCGCTGGCGCCAAGGCCGGTGAAGTCGAAGCGCAATACCGCGATGCCGCGCGCGGCGAGACGGCGCGCGATCTTGCCCGCGGCGAGGATGTCCTTGGTGCAGGTAAAGCAATGGGCGAACAGCGCATAGGCCCTTGGCCTATCCGCCGGCGTGTCGAGCCGGGCGGCGAGCATGCCCTGGGTTCCGGGAAATTCGATTTTTTCCGACTTGATCGCCATCGCCGCTTTTCCTTGCGCCGGTTGCCGTTCGGCGGCAAACAATGACCGTTGCCAAGCGCCAAGCATAAGCGGGTTCACGCCATGGGTCCACTCACGGGCTATCGTATCATCGAGATCGCCGGCATCGGTCCCGGTCCCTTTTGCGCCATGATGCTGGCCGACCAGGGGGCGGAAGTGATCCGCATCGACCGCCCCGGCGATGGCTTGGGGGGCGTGCCGCGTGCCGCTGGGAAGGACTTTCTCAACCGCGGCCGGCGGTCGCTGGCCATCGATTTGAAACACCCCGCGGGGGTCGAGGCGGTGTTGGCCTTGGCGGCGCGCGCCGACGGGCTTATCGAGGGCTTTCGCCCCGGGGTGATGGAGCGCCTCGGCCTTGGCCCCGAGGCGTGTCTTTCACGCAACCCCAGGCTGGTCTATGGCCGCATGACCGGCTGGGGCCAGGACGGGCCGTGGGCCGGCATGGCCGGCCACGACATCGACTATATCGCCCTTGCCGGCGTCCTTCACGCCTGTGGCCGCCAGGGGGCGCCGCCGGTGCCGCCGCTCAACCTCGTCGGCGATTTCGGCGGCGGCGGCATGCTGCTCGCCTTCGGCATGGTCTGCGCCCTTCTCAATGCGCAAAAATCGGGCAGGGGCCAGGTGATCGACGCCGCCATGGTGGATGGCGCGGCCTTGCTCATGACCATGATGCACAGCCTCCACGCCATGGGATTGTGGGAGGACGCGCGGGGCGTCAACATCCTCGACGGCGGCGCCCATTTCTACGAGGTCTATGAAACCAGGGACGGCAAATACCTGGCCGTCGGCGCCATCGAGCCGCAATTCTACGCCATCCTCCTTGAGAAGACCGGGCTTGGCGACGACCCCGATTTCGCCCATGCCATGGACCGCGCCGCCTGGCCCCGCCTCAAAGCCAAGCTCGCCGCCGTCATCAAGCAAAAGACCCGCGCCGAGTGGGAGGCGGTCTTCGACGGCACTGACGCCTGCGTCGCGCCGGTGCTGTCGATGAGCGAAGCGCCCGATCATCCCCATCTGGCGGCGCGCGGCACCTTCGTCACCGTCGCCGGGGCGCGGCAAGCAGCGCCAGCGCCGCGCTTTTCCCGAACGCCGGCGGCGCCACCCCGACCCCCCGCCACGCCGGGACAGCACAGCCGCGCCATCCTTGCCGACTGGGGGTTCGCTGACGCCGATATCACCGCCCTCGTCGCGCAAAAGGTCGTCCGCCAAGCCTGACAGGCGCGCGCAAGGCTGTCATCGCGCGCGAGATCTGCTACAAAATGTCGCTAGTGTCCCGAATCGTTGAGTTCGCACTATTCGGGGGCGCGCGACCGCGCGAACTTAACGATTCGCAAGGACACTAGCAATCTATTGAATCGAGTGTGGTTTTGGATTTGAAGTTCGTTTACGAGCACGCCCCCAATAGTGGAACGAACTTCAAATCCACCACACTAGTGGTGCGATTCCAACGGATGGTTCCCATCTGTTGGAGAAATCGCACCACAGATTCACTAACTTAGTGGTCCACTTTTCCCGAACGGATGGATCCATCCGTTCGGGGTGGACCACTAGAAGACATAAAGGAGCACGGCGTGACACGGGCTGCGCGGCTATGGCCGGTGCTGGGGCTTTTCCTCTTTGGCGCTTGCGCGGGCGGGCCGCCCCGGCTGCCCGCGACCGAGGCGCGCGCTGGCGCCGCGCTTGGCGCCAACAAGCAGGCGGCAGCGATGATCCGGGTCGGCGACCGCTTGCTCGCCGCCGGCGACATGGTGGGGGCGGCCAACATGTATCGCGGCGCCCTCGACCATGACGGGCGCAACAGCGCCGCCTTGATGCGCCTTGGCGACATCGCCTGGCAGTCGGGCGCTTGGAAGGACGCGGGCGACTATTATGGCGCGGTGCTGGCGCTCGAGCCGGCGAACAGCCTGGCGCGCATCGGCCAAGCCCGCGCCTTGATCGTCGAAGGCTTGGGCGAGGAGGCGCTGGCGCTCCTCGCGGACGCCGGGGAGAATGGGCAGGCAACCGCCGAAACCATGGCGACGCGCGCCCTGGCCTATGACGCCCTGGGACGCCAGGAGGAAGCGCAAATCGCCTATGCCGAGGCCCTCGACCGGGCGCCGGACAACACCGGCATTCGGGTGAACATGGCCCTTTCCTTCGCCATCTCCGAGGACTATCAGACCGCGATCGCGCTGTTGCGCGAGCTTGGCGACACGCCGGGGCAGTCTGCGCAAATGCGCCAATATCTGGCGCTTATCTACGCCCTGTCCGGCCAGACCGACGCCGCGATCGACCTTGCCCTGGGCCACGGCGGGGAGGGGGCGGCGGCCTTGCGCGCCTTTTACCGCCGCTTGCCGGGGCTCGATCCCGCCGCCAAGGCGATGGCGGTTTTTTTCCGTAAATTGCCCCCAGAAGCGCCGCCCGGTCCGCCGCCGGCCACTATTTCCACGCCGCCAGCGGCCCTCGAGCCCAGCATCACCGCAGAGCCTGCCAAGGCGCCCAGCCCTAAGCCCGCACTGGCGCTCGAAGCAACGCCGCCGGCCGCCAGCAGCGGCGGCGCGGCCAAGCCGGCGGCGGGGCGCTATTGGGCGCAGGTCGCCTCGTTCCGCACCTTGGCCGCCCTGGAGCTGGCCTGGGCCGACATCTCGACCCGCAAGGTGGCGGCGGTGCGCGTCTTGACGCCGATGGTGCTGACAGCGGAGGTTGCCGAGCGGGGGGCCTATTACCGGCTGATGGTGGGCCGCTTCCAGCGCAGCGCCGAGGCGGTGGGCTTATGCGACAGCTTGAAGGCGGCGGGGGTGGATTGCGTCGTCATCCTCAACGATGGCGAGGCCGAGCCGCTGCGCATCACCACCAGGCGCAGCGACGCCCCAGCAAAGCCATAAAGCCTCGGATTTACGCGGTTTCCTCGAACAGCTCGCGGCCGATCAGCATGCGGCGGATCTCGGAAGTGCCGGCGCCGATCTCGTAAAGCTTGGCGTCGCGCAAGAAGCGCCCGGTGGGGTATTCGTTGATATAGCCGTTGCCGCCCAGGCATTGGATGGCCTCGAGGGCAAGCTGGGTCGCCTTTTCCGCGGCGTAAAGGATGCAGCCGGCGGCGTCCTTGCGGGTGGTCTCGCCGCGGTCGCAGGCCGCCGCCACCGCATAGACATAGGCGCGGCAGGCGTTGAAGGTGGTGTACATGTCGGCGAGCTTGCCTTGCATGAGCTGGAAGGTGCCGATCGGCCGGCCGAACTGCTCGCGCTCATGGACGTATGGAATCACCACGTCGAGGCAGGCGGCCATGATGCCCAGCGGTCCGCCGGCGAGCACCACCCGCTCATAATCGAGCCCCGACATCAGGACGTTGACGCCCTTGCCTTCCTCGCCAAGGATGTTCTCATAGGGCACCTCGCAGTCCTCGAACACCAATTCGCAGGTGTTGGAGCCGCGCATGCCGAGCTTGTCCAGCTTCTGCGCCGTGGAAAAACCGGCCATCGTCTTCTCGATCAAAAAGGCGGTGATGCCGCGGGGTCCGGCTTGAGGGTCGGTCTTGGCATAGACCACCAGCGTGTCGGCGTCCGGCCCGTTGGTGATCCACATCTTGTTGCCGTTGAGGATGAAGCGGTCGTTGCGCTTTTCCGCCTTCAGCTTCATCGACACCACGTCGGAGCCGGCGCCCGGCTCCGACATGGCGAGCGCCCCCACCTGCGCCCCGGAAACAAGGCCGGGCAGGTATTTCTTCTTTTGCGCCGGCGTGCCGTTGCGCCGGATCTGGTTGACGCACAGATTGGAATGGGCGCCATAGGACAGCCCCACCGAGGCTGAGGCCCGGGAGATTTCCTCCATGGCGATGACATGGGCAAGATAGCCCATGGCGGCGCCGCCGAACTCTTCCTCGACGGTGAGGCCAAGAAGGCCGAGCGCGCCCATCTCTCGCCACAGAGGAGCAGGGAACTCGTTCCTGGCGTCGATCTCGGCGGCGAGGGGGGCGATCTTGTCGGCGGCGAAGGCGCGCACGCTGTCGCGCAGCATGTCGAGGGCTTCGCCATGGCCGAAATTGAGGGTTGGAAGATGCGCCATGCGTCTACTCCGTTTTAAAGGCGATGAGGGTCTCGCCTTCCTTGACTTGATCGCCGGGGGCGAAGAACACCGCCTCGATCACCCCGCCGCGCGGCGCGGCGAGGCTGTGCTCCATCTTCATCGCTTCTAAGACGATGAGCTTATCGCCCTTTTTCACCCGATCGCCCGGCTGCGCCGCGAGAGACAAGACCTTGCCCGGCATCGGCGCCGCGATGGTATCGCGCGCTTCCACGTCGCCCTCGTCCTCGACATGGGTGATCGCCTTTTCCAGCTTCAAGGTCACGCCTTGGGCGGTGAGCAGGATCGCCTCGCCATCGAAAACCGCGTGGGCGAGGTGCTTGCGACCATCGAGATAGGCTTCGAGCCGCCCGTCCTGCAAGCGCCCACGGGCGGTCACGCGGGTATCGCCGAGGCTGAGGTGGAAATCCTCCCCCTCATGCTCGGCGAGGATTGCCACGGCGGCGCCGGCAACGGTGAAGCGCAGCGTTTCGCGGGCTGGCAGGTTGAGCCGCCAGCCGTCCACCGCGTGCCAGGGGGAATGGGGATCGCCGCTGTCCTTGGCCGCGGCACGGGCGCGCTCGCGCCGGTCGAGAAGGCGGGCAAGCGCGCCCAGGAGATAATGGCTTTGCGGCACGGAGGCCTTGCCTGGCAGGAGAGCGTCCAAATGGCGGGGAATGAAGCCGGTGTCGATGTCGCCAGCGAGGAAGGCGGGATGGCGCAAGGCGCGGGCAAGGAACGCTTTGTTGGTGGCAAGGCCCAGCACCGCCGAGGCATCGAGCGCCGCGCCGAGGCGTTCAAGCGCCGCTTGCCGGTCGGGGCCATGGGCGATGATCTTGGCGATCATCGGGTCGTAATGGATGGTGATGTCATCGCCGGCGCGCACCCCAGCGTCGACCCGCACGCCCGCCCCGCGGGCGAGGTCAAGCCGGCGCAAACGCCCGACGGCGGGGAGGAAGCCGTTGTCCGGGTCCTCGGCGTAAAGCCGCGCCTCGACGGCATGGCCATCGAGGGCGAGGTCTTCCTGCCGGCAGGGCAGGGCTTCGCCGCGGGCGACGCGGATCTGCCATTCGACGAGGTCGATGCCGGTCACCATCTCGGTCACCGGGTGCTCCACCTGCAGGCGGGTGTTCATCTCCATGAAATAGAAGGGCGCCTGTGCAAGGCCGTTCGCCACGTCGAGGATGAACTCGACGGTGCCGGCGCCTTCATAGCCGATGGCCCGCGCCGCCTTGACCGCGGCTTCCCCCATGGCGGCGCGTAAGGACGCCTCCATGCCGGGGGCGGGGGCTTCCTCGATCACCTTCTGGTGGCGGCGCTGCAGCGAGCAGTCGCGCTCGAACAGGGATAGGACATTGCCATGGGCGTCGGCGAAGACCTGGATCTCGATATGGCGCGGCCGGGCAAGATATTTCTCGATGAGGACGCGGTCATCGCCGAAGGCTGCCTTGCCCTCGCGCTGGGCAGCGGCGAGGGCGGCGGCGAAGTCGGCGCCGCGATCGACCCGGCGCATGCCCTTGCCGCCACCGCCGGCGACCGCCTTGATGAGCACCGGATAACCGATCCCCTCGGCGGCCTGGCGCAGGATGGCCTCGTCCTGTTCATCGCCAAGATAGCCGGGGACCACCGGCACCCCGGCTTCGGTCATCAGGGCCTTGGCGCGGTCTTTCAGCCCCATGGCGCGGATGGCGGCGGCGGGCGGGCCGATGAAGCGGATGCCGGCCTTGGCGCAAGCCTCGGCGAAGGCGGCGTTTTCCGATAAAAAGCCATAGCCGGGATGGACCGCGTCCGCCCCCGTCTTCTTGGCGGCGGCGAGGATCTTGTCGGCGACAAGATAACTCTCGCGTGGCGGCGCCGGGCCGATCGGCACCGCTTCGTCGGCCATCTCCACATGGAGGGCGCCTTTATCCGCCTCGGAATACACAGCGACGCTGGCAAGCCCCATCCGCCGCGCCGTCGTGATGACGCGGACGGCGATTTCCCCCCGGTTGGCGATCAGGATCTTACGCATCGCGCGGCTTATCCATCCTTGGGGGCCCAGGCGGGCTTGCGCTTGGCGAAAAAGGCGGCGAGCCCCTCCTGGCCTTCGGCGCTGACCCGATGCTGGGCGATGCGCCGCGCGGTCTCGCGCCGCAGCGGCAGGTCGATGGGCTTGTCTGCGACATCGGCAATCAAGGCTTTTGCGTCCGCCAGCGCGTGCGGCCCGCCGGCAAGCAAGGCCTTTACCACTTTGTCCCCCGCCGCGGCGAGCGTCTCCGGCGTTTCCAGAACTTCGTGCAGCAGCCCGATGGCCAGCGCTGTCCTGGCGTCGAACCGTTCTCCGGTGAGGAAATAGCGCCGCGCCGCCCGGGTGCCGATAGCGGCCAGCACATAGGGCGCGATCGTCGCCGGGATGAGGCCAAGGCGCACTTCGCTGAAGGCGAAGGTGGCGTCGGCAAGCCCGAGGGCGATATCGGCGCAGGCGACGAGCCCGACGCCGCCGCCATAGGCGGCGCCGTGCACCAGGGCAAGGGTCGGCTTGGGGCAGGCGTTGAAGGCTTGCAGCATGTCAGAAAGGTGCGCGGCGTCGGCCTCGTTCTCCTCCCGTGTCCAGCCGGCGGCCTCGCGCATCCAGGTCAAATCGGCGCCGGCGGAAAAGCTGCGGCCTTCGCCGCGGACCACGACAACGCGCACCCCCTGGTCTTCGCCAAGGCGGGTGAAGGCGTCATGGAGGTCCTTGATGAGGCGGGCGTCGAAGGCGTTGTGAAGCTGCGGCCGGTCAAGGCTCAAGGTGGCGACGCCGCGCGGGTCGATGGCTATGCGAAGGCCCTCGTTCATCGCCTCACATCCTGAAGACGCCAAAACGGGTCGCGGGCACCGGCGCGTTCAGCGCCGCGGAGAGAGAGAGCCCCAGCACGCGCCGGGTCGCGGCCGGGTCGATGACGCCGTCGTCCCACAGCCGGGCGGAGGCATAGAAGGGGTGGCCCTGCTCCTCATATTGGGCGCGGATGGGGTCCTTGAAGGCGTTTTCATCGGCCTCGCTCCACGTCTCGCCCCGGGTTTCCAGACTGTCCCTCTTCACGGTGGCGAGGACGCTCGCCGCCTGCTCGCCGCCCATCACCGAAATCCGCGCATTGGGCCACATCCACAAAAAGCGCGGGTCATAGGCGCGCCCGCACATGCCATAGTTGCCGGCCCCGAAGGAGCCGCCGATGAGAAGGGTGATCTTGGGCACCTTGGCGCAGGCGACCGCGGTCACCATCTTGGCGCCGTCCTTGGCGATGCCGCCCGCTTCGTATTTGCGCCCGACCATGAAGCCGGTGATGTTTTGCAGGAACAGGAGCGGTATCCGGCGCTGGCAGCAAAGCTCGATGAAATGCGCGCCTTTAAGGGCGCTTTCGGAAAAAAGAACGCCGTTATTGGCAAGGATGCCGACCGGATAGCCGTAAAGATGGGCAAAGCCGGTCACCAGGGTGGCGCCATAGAGCTTCTTGAACTCGTCGAACTCCGAGCCGTCGACGAGGCGGGCGATCACCTCGCGCACGTCATAGGGCTGGCGTGGGTCGGCAGGGATGATGCCATAGACTTCCGCCGGGTCGTAGAGCGGCGGGCGCGCCGACCGGGTGGAGATGTTAAGGGTCTTTCTACGGTTGAGCGCACCGACGATCTGGCGGGCAAGGGCAAGGGCGTGGGCGTCGTTGGCCGCCAGATGGTCGGTGACGCCCGAGGTGCGGGCATGGACATCGCCGCCGCCCAAATCCTCCGCCGAGACCTCCTCGCCGGTCGCCGCCTTGACCAGCGGCGGGCCGCCGAGGAAAATGGTGCCCTGGTTCTTGACGATGACGGTCTCGTCCGCCATCGCCGGCACATAGGCGCCCCCGGCGGTGCACGAGCCCATGACCACGGCGATCTGGGGGATCCCCTTGGCCGACAAAGTGGCCTGGTTGTAAAAAATCCGGCCGAAATGGTCGCGGTCGGGAAAGACCTCGTCCTGGTTGGGCAGATTGGCGCCCCCGGAATCGACGAGATAGATGCATGGCAAGCGATTCTGCGCGGCGATTTCCTGCGCCCGCAAATGCTTTTTCACCGTCATTGGATAATAGGTGCCGCCCTTCACCGTCGCGTCGTTGCAGACGATGACGCATTCCTGGCCCATCACCCGGCCGATGCCGGTGATAAGGCCGGCGGCGGGCACGTCGCCGCCATACATGGCGTGCGCCGCGAGCTGGGAAAGCTCGAGAAAAGGCGTGCCGGCGTCGAGCAAGCGCTCGACCCTTTCGCGCGGCAACAGCTTGCCCCGCGCCAGGTGTCTCTCGCGCGCCCGCTCAGGGCCGCCTTCGGCGTTGTGGGCGATGAGGGCGCGCAAGGCCGCGACCTCGGCTGTCATGCGCGCGGCGTTGGCCTTGAAATCCGCGCCGCGGGGATTGATGGAGGAGGAAAGGACCGCCATGGCCTGAAGCTGCCCTTGCCCGCTCAACCAGGCCGGGCGTCACTTTCTCCCCTATCTTCCATGAGCTGCATGCCGTAATGCGCCCCAGCGAAGAGGAGGCCGGCGAACAGCACGGTCGACAAAATGGTGTTGTGGAAAAAGGGTAGGGCGGCGACAAAGGTCGCAGAGAGGCCGGCGAGGGTGAGGGGGTAGAGCTCTCCCTCCAGCCAGACAGCGAGATTGGTGATGAGGAAGAACAGCACCGAGCTTGCGATGCAGGCCGCGAGCACATGCGCGGCCGTGGTGCGGCGGCGCAGCCAGAAGCCGATGACGGTTATCAGCGCCATGGCGCCGTAAATCACGAGGACGAGGGCATGAAAGCCGAGGACGACGTCGGACAGCAGCATCGCCGCGATGGGCGCCAAAATGGCAAGCGCGCGATGGTTTAAAGCGGCCCCGCCGAACAAGGCCATGGCGAGCACCGGGGTGAAGTTGGGCGGATGGGGAACGAGGCGGCTAAAAGCGGCGGCCAGCAGGAGAAGGAAGGCGACGGCCGCTTGCGGTGTCGATAGGACGCGCTTCATCACGATGCTCCCCTTGTGCCTAAAAGAGAAGCACCACTTACGGCATTTGCGCCGCCCCCGCAACGCCTTTGCAAGACGGGCGCTTCATGCCGCGCGAGAGCTGTCGCCGGAGGCATTTGCCACTGCGGCAAGGCCGTCCTTGCTTAAATTTTCCAGGGCGTTGGCGGTCTCGACGAGGGCGCTCAAGGTCGAGGAGATCTCGGCCGTCGCGTTGCTCGTCTGGCGCGCCAGCGCCTTCACTTCGCCAGCGACGACGGCAAAGCCCTTGCCCGCCTCGCCGGCGCGCGCGGCCTCGATCGTGGCGTTGAGCGCGAGAAGATTGGTCTGCGCCGCGATGGCGTCGATCTGCTTGGAGATTTTCTCGACCTTCGACAGCTCGGCCAAAAGCCCGGCCAATTGGCGATCGATGGCGTTCATCGCCTTGTGGACCTTGTCGTGAATGCTTTCCATCCCCATCGTGCGTGACATAAACTACCCCATATGACGTTTGTAACCCGGCTGGATTGCTTATGGCCTACGGCCATTCCGGTTAACCGCTGGTAAAGATATGGGTTCGACTATAGCTAAAAGAATGCGCCAGCACGCACAGGTGATGGACCGATGACAAGCATGCCCGCAAGCCAGAGCACGACCGCCGATCTTGTCATCGGCACAGCGCGGCTGCCGGTGACGGTGATCGACCTCACCCCGGAGGGGGCGGCCATCGATCTGCCCGACCGGCTGGACGATTTCGCTGGCGCCTCGCTGCATGTCCATGGCGTCGGCTATCTGCCGCTCAGCGATTGCCGCCATTTGGCGGATTGTTCCTATCTGTTGCGCTTCGCCGTCATGCGCGGCAAGCTGCGGCGCAAGCTTGCCACCCATATCGCCGCGCGCAGCGACGACCTCATCGGCCCGGCGATGACCTACCTTCTCGCCGAATCGCAGCGCTAAGCCATATACGACGCAAGCTTTGCCGGGGCGTCCGCCGGCAAGTGGAGGCCAAGCTTGCTGCGCCGCCACAAGATGTCTTCCGGAGTGCGGGCGAATTCCTCGCTTTGCAGATAGGCAACTTCCGCCGCCCTGAGGTCGCCGGCGATGGCGGGGCCGAGATCGGCAAGCGCGCGCGCCCCTTCGAGCAGCTTGTCCATCGAAGTGCCGTAAGCGCGGGCGAGGCGGCGGCACGTCGCTTCGCCAAGCCAGGGATAGCGGGTTCTTTGCCGCTCGAAGAAGCGGTTGAAATCGGCGCCCTCCATATCCCCGCCCGGCAACGGCGCATCGCGGGTCCAGCGCTGGCCGTGGCATCCAAGCGCGCGGACAATGCCATCGACCGCCTTGTCGGCCATTTCCCGGTAGGTGGTGATCTTGCCCCCCAGCACGCTGAGCATGGGCGCGCCAGCAACCCGCTCCAGCATGAGCTTATAGTCGCGCGAGGCGCGGGTCGCGTTCGTCCCTTCGCCATCCATCAGCGGGCGCACCCCGGAATAGCTCCAGACGATGTCGGAAAGGCCGAGGGGGACACGCAAATAGCGGTTGACGCTGGTTACAAGATAGACCTTTTCATCATCGCTGATGGCAACGCTGCGCGGGTCGCCGTCAAACGCTTCCTCCGTGGTGCCGATGAGCGAAAAACGCCCCTCATAAGGAATGATGAACAGGATCCGCCGGTCGGTGTTCTGCAGGATATAGGCCTGCTCATGGGCCGCAAGACGGGGGACGATGATGTGGCTGCCCTTGACCAGGCGCAGGGGATCGCGCGCGTCGGGCCGGCCCAGCCGCGCGAGGAGGCCGCCCGCCCAGGGGCCGCCGGCGTTGACGAGGAAGCGCGCGCGCGCCGTCCATTCCCGGCCTTCGGCCTTGTCGCGCAAGCGCACCTCCCAGGCGCCATCCCGAGGCGCGGCATGGAGAAGCTCGGTGCGGGTCAGCACCGTCGCCCCGCGCGCCCGAGCATCCATGGCGTTCAGCACCACCAGGCGGGCATCGTCGACCCAGCAGTCGGCATAGTCGAAGGCGCGCTTGAACTGGGGCTTGATGAGCGCCCCCGTCGGGTCGCGGTCGAGCCTTAAGGCGCGTGAGGCGCCAAGCCGCTGGCGGCCGGCCAGATGGTCGTAGAGAAAAAGCCCGGCGCGCAGCATCCAGGCCGGGCGCTGGCTGGCGTCATGGGGCAGGATGAAGCGCAGCGGCCAGATGATATGGGGGGCGAGGCGCAACAGCACCTCGCGCTCGACCAAGGCTTTGCGCACCAGGGCAAATTCATAATATTCAAGATAGCGCAAGCCGCCGTGGATGAGCTTGGTCGAGGCTGACGACGTGCCGCTAGCCAAATCGTCGGCCTCGACCAGAAGGGTGGCAAGCCCGCGCCCCGCCGCGTCGCGGGCAATCCCGGCGCCATTGATGCCGCCCCCCACCACCAGGAGGTCGTGGACGGTGGCAGGCTGCGCCATGGCTTTGCTTTCCCTTGACCGGGGGCGCAAAGGCAACATGCCTTTTCATCACCCTTGCTCACAGGTAACGTCCCCTTGTCCATGGGAAAAGGAAAAAGTCATGGCGGACCAGCCCCTCATCCTCGCCATCGACCAGGGGACCACCAGCTCGCGCGCCATCCTCTTTGACCTTAAAGGCGCGCCGGTGGCGATGGCGGCGGAGGAATTTCCCCAGATCTTCCCCAAGCCCGGCTGGGTCGAGCATGACGCCGAGGCCATCTGGCGCACCAGCCTTGCCACCTGCCGGACGGTGCTGGCGGATGAGGCGCTGGCGCGCCGGGTGGCCGGCATCGGCATCACCAATCAACGGGAAACGGTGGTGCTGTGGGACGCCGCCAGCGGCGCCCCCGTCGCCAACGCCATCGTGTGGCAGGACCGGCGCACCGCTGACGCCTGCGCCGCCCTGCGCGAAGCCGGCCACGAAGCCATGATCCAAGCGAAGACCGGGCTGTTGCTCGACCCCTATTTTTCCGCGAGCAAAATCGCCTGGCTGCTCGACCACAGGCCCGGCTTGCGCGCCCGGGCGCAGGCTGGCAAAATCAAGGCCGGGACCATCGACTGCTTCCTTCTTTGGCGGTTGACCGGCGTCCACGCCACCGACGCCAGCAACGCCAGCCGCACCATGCTCTACAACCTGGCGATAGGGGATTGGGACGAAGGCTTGCTCGCCCTTTTCGATATCCCCCGCGCGCTTCTCCCGGAGATCAGGGATAGCGCCGGCGTCTTCGGCGAGACCAAGGCGGCGCTGCTGGGGCGCGCCATCCCGGTGGGCGCCATGATCGGCGACCAGCAGGCAGCGCTGGTGGGGCAGGGGTGCTTTGCCCCCGGGATGATGAAGGCGACCTATGGCACCGGCTGCTTTGCCCTGGTGAACACGGGCGCCACCGCCACCCCTTCGCGCAACCGGCTGCTGACGACCGTTGCCTACCGGCTGGGCGGGCGCGATGTTTTTGCCCTCGAAGGCTCCATCTTCATCGCCGGGGCGCTGGTGCAATGGCTGCGTGACCAACTGCAACTCATTGAAGCCGCCGGCGCCAGCGAAGCCCTGGCAAAGTCGGTCACCGACAACGGGGGGGTCTATGTGGTGCCGGCCTTCGCCGGGCTTGGCGCACCCTATTGGAACCCGGCGGCGCGCGGCGCCATTTCAGGGCTGACGCGGGGCAGCGGGCGGGCCCATATCGTGCGCGCCAGCCTCGAGGCCATGGCCCATCAAAGCCATGACTTATTGGCTGCCATGGCCGCCGATGGGGCCACCGCGTCGCGCTTGCGCGTCGATGGCGGCATGGCGAAAAACGACTGGATTTGTCAGGATTTAGCAGACATTCTTAACATCCCCATCGATCGCCCGGCGGTGACCGAGACGACCGCCCTTGGCGCCGCCATGCTCGCTGCCCTGGGCATTGGCCTTTTTAAGAACCTCGAGGATATCGCCAAGACCTGGCGGCTGGAGCGCGGCTTTACCCCCGCCCTCGACGAGGCGGCGCGGGCGACGCGGCTTGCCGGCTGGCGCCACGCTGTCGCCCAAGTGCAGGCGTGGACATAGCTTCTTAAGGCTGGGCAAGGGCGGCGCGGATGGCCTTCGCGATGGCGCGCGCCTCGTCCCGGGCTTTGGTCCCATCGACGCTCAGCACCTTGCCCTCCGCCATCAGCACCCGGCCATCGACGATGCTGGTGACGACATCGCGGGCGTTGGCCACATAAACGAGGTGGGAGACGATGTCATAAAGCGGGCTGGCCGCCGGGTCATCAAGGCTTAGCTGGATTAAGTCGGCGCGCCGGCCGGGCGCGAGCTGGCCCACCGCTTCGCCGAGCCCGACGGCGCGGGCGCCCAGCGCCGTCGCCATGACGAGCGCGGTGGCGGCCGGGACGAGGGTGGGGTCGCCATTGACGCCCTTGTGGAGGAGGGCGGCAAGGCGCACTTCTTCCCACATATTGAGGTCGTTGTTCGATGCCGCGCCATCGGTGCCAAGGCCGACGGCGACGCCGGCCGCCAGCAGGCGCGGCACCGGGGCGATGCCGGCGGCGACCTTGAGATTGGACGTGGGGTTGTGGATGACGCCCACCGGCTTGCCGCCGAGAAGGGCGATTTCGGCCTCGTCCGGCCACACCATGTGGGCGGCGATCACCCGCTGGTCCAGCAGGCCCAGTTGCGCGAGAAGGCGGACCGGGGTCGTGCCGGCGCGCTCCCCTACGGCGGCGATTTCCGCGCGCGCTTCGGCAAGGTGGATGCTGATGGGGGCCTGCAGGCGCCGCGCCGCCGCCGCAACTTGAGCGAGATGCTCCGGGCTCACCGTATAGGGAGCATGGGGACCCAGGGCTGGAGTGATGCGCGGGGTTCGCCCCTGCCAGCGGGTGACGAAGGCGATGCCGGCGGCAAGGGAATCGTCCCAGCCGGCAAAGCCGGGGCTGGGATAATCGATCATCGGCGCGGCGATGATGGCGCGCAGGCCGCACGCTTCGATGACGCTCGCGAT
The DNA here is from genome assembly GCA_049324415.1 of Pseudomonadota bacterium. GTDB lineage: Bacteria > Pseudomonadota > Alphaproteobacteria > Sphingomonadales > CAKZYD01 > JBMOOS01. The sequence goes on along the minus strand of JBMOOS010000014.1, from coordinate 57,866 downwards.
GGTATCGGGATAGAAATACATATCGACAAAGCTGGTGGTGCCGCCGCGGATCATCTCCCAGCAGGCAAGGCGGGTGCCCGCCGCCACGAAAGCGGCGTCGACGAAGCGGCCCTCCATGGGAAAGATATAGCGCTCGAGCCAGGTCATGAGATCGAGGTCGTCGGCCAGGCCGCGAAACAGGGTCATCGCGGCATGGGTGTGGCCGTTGATGAGCCCGGGCATGACAACCCGGCCCTTGCCGGGGATGGTGCGGCGTGCCCGATAGGCGGCGGCGATGGCGCGCCTTGGCCCAACCGCCAGGATGCGGCCATCGGTGATGGCGAGCGCGCCGTCGCGCAAGGCGTCCTCGCCCTCCACCATGGTGAGCACATAATCGCCTTCGACGATAAGGTCGGCGGCTTGTCTTGCCGCCGCGCCAGCGGGGGCTGCGGCCAAGCCCAAGATGAGGAAAGCCAAGAAATGGATATGGTTCATGGGGAGCCCCGGTTTTTCCCAAGCGGCAGAGGAGATTTTTCTCTATTCTGACCGAAGGCGTAGGGTGGCGGATGGGGTGGGATTCGAACCCACGAAACGGTTGCCCGTTTGCCGGTTTTCAAGACCGGTGCCTTCAACCACTCGGCCACCCATCCTCGGGTCTTCGCCGCCGCCCCCTCTAGCAGGCAAATC
>JBMOOS010000014.1:3203-57100 GCA_049324415.1 Pseudomonadota bacterium | reverse complement strand
TGGCGGATGGGGTGGGATTCGAACCCACGAAACGGTTGCCCGTTTGCCGGTTTTCAAGACCGGTGCCTTCAACCACTCGGCCACCCATCCTCGGGTCTTCGCCGCCGCCCCCTCTAGCAGGCAAATCGGCAAAAGGCCACACTCACGGCGCCGCCATCACACGGATCCATTTCCGTGCCGGGAAGCGCTTCCCATCCGCGCCCTAATATGGCACATGAAACGGGTTGCCCCCAGATCTAGAGGACGCCGCGGTGCGCGCGCTTTGCCTGACCCTTTTTATCACTGCTTTCGCCACGCCGCGGCTGGCGGCGGACGCGGTGTCGCCAGAGGCCGATTTTGCCGCCTGGCGCAGCGCCTTGCGCGGCGAGGCGCTTGCCGCCGGGATCGCGCCGGCGACCTTCGATGCCGCCTTCGAGGGGGTGGAGCCCGACCCCAAGGTCATCGCCCTTGACCGCAACCAGCCGGAATTCACCCTTAGCCTTGAGGATTATCTGGCGAAGCGAGTGACCCCGGCGATGGTCGACTATGGCGCCCAGGCCTATCGCGACAATGCCGATCTTTTGCAAGCCGTCGGCGCCAAATATGGCATCAATCCCCGTTTCATCGCTGGCATTTGGGGGATGGAGACCAGCTTTGGCCGGTTCACCGGCGGCTATGGCGTCATCCGCTCCCTCGCCACCCTGGCTTTCGACGACCGCCGCCCCGACTATTTCCGCCGCGAGCTCATCAACGCCCTTAAAATCATCGATGAGGACCATTTCGCGCCGACGGACCTCAAGGGCTCCTGGGCCGGCGCCATGGGGCAAAGCCAGTTCATGCCGTCGAGCTTCCTCGTCTATGCCCAGGACTTCGACGGCGATGGCAAGCGCGATATCTGGGGCAACCGGGCGGACGTCTTTGCCTCCATCGCCCATTATCTCGCCAGCCATGGCTGGCGCGACGACCTGACCTGGGGCCGGCCAGTATTATTGCCAGCGGACTTTGCCATGAAGCGTGAAGCGCTGAACCCTGAAACCCCACCCGCCGGTTGCCGCCGCGCCATGGCGACCCATACGAAGCCGCTCACCCTTGGCGAATGGCAGGCCTTGGGGCTGCGCCGGCTCAATGGCGCCGGTTTGCCGACCCGCGCCCTGGCCGCCACCCTGGTGCAGCCCGACGGCGCCCAGGGCCGCGCCTATATCGCTTATGATAATTTCCGCGCCATCCTGGCCTATAACTGCTCCAACTATTACGCCATCGCCGTCGGCACGCTGGCCGACAAGATCGCCGAGGCAGTTCGCTGATGCCGCGCTGGGGCGCCATCCTGCTGCTTGCCATGGCGCTGGCCGCTTGCGGCTCGTCGGCTTCGCGCCATCAGCCGCCGCCACCCGGCAGCGCCGGCGTCAAGGTGGGCAAGCCCTACGAGATCGCCGGCATCTGGTACTATCCCAAGGACGACCCCGCCTATGACGAGGTGGGCGAAGCCTCCTGGTACGGCCCCGGCTTTCACGGCCGCGCCACCGCCTCGGGCGAGCGCTATGACATGAACGCGCTCACCGCCGCCCACCGCACCTTGCCGATGCCCAGCTATGTGGAGGTGACCAATCTTGACAACGGCCGCAAGATGGTCCTCAAGGTCAACGACCGTGGCCCCTTCGCCAAGGGTCGCATCATCGATGTTTCGCGCCGCGCCGCCCAGCTTCTCGGTTTTCACGCCAAGGGGGTGGAGCGGGTGCGGGTGCGCCGTACCGACCCCTGGGGCAACCCGCTGCTGGTGCAAAAGGGCGCGCCGCGCCTGGTTATGCGCCCGGGACCGGAGGAGCTTGCGCCCGATGCGCCGGTTTTCGTCCAGGTGGGCTCGTTCGCCAGCTATGACAACGCCACGCGCTTGCAGCGGCGCCTGAGCGATATTGGCGCGGTCAGCCTTGAAGCCGCCATGGTCGACGGGCAAACCACTTACCGCGTGCGCCTTGGCCCCTTCGCCGCCGGCGAGGAAGCCGAGAACGTCCTTGCCCTGGTGCAGCGGCGGGGCTTTCCCGAGGCCCGCCTCATCACCTTTCGCAGTTCATAAGGGTTGAAGCATGATTGCAGCAAAACCACTGTCTTTTCGCTTTTTGGCGCGGCTGGTGCTGGCGCTCGGCCTTGGCCTTGGCTTGGCGAGGCTCGCGGCGGCGCAGGACATGGAAACGCCGGCGAGGCAGGCCATTCTCCTCGATATGTCGAGCGGCGCCGTCCTTTTTGAGAAAAACGCCGACGCGCCGATGGCGCCGTCCTCGATGTCGAAGATGATGACGGTCTATATCGCCTTTGACGAAATCAAGAAGGGCAAGCTTGCGCTCACCGACACCGCGACGGTCTCGGCCCAGGCGTGGCGCCAATGGGCGGGCTCGGAAGCCTCGCTCATGTTCCTTGGCGTCGGCGAAGAGGTCACCATCGAGAACCTGCTGCATGGCATCATCGTTTCCTCGGGCAACGACGCTTGCACCGTGCTCGCCGAGCATTTGGCCGGGACCGAGGAAGGCTTTGCCAACTGGATGAACGACAAAGCCAAGGAGCTGGGCCTGAGGGGAAGCCATTTCACCAACGCTTCCGGCTGGCCCGACCCCGAACAACATGTCACGGCGCGCGATCTCGCGCTTCTCGCCGCGCGCACGGTCAGCGATTTTCCCGAGCTTTATAAATTCTATGGCGAGAAGACCTTCACCTATGGCACCTCGCTGCAAGGCCGGCCGATCACCCAGTCGAACCGCAACCCCATCATGGAGGGTGATTTGAGCGAGCCGCGGCGTCCAGTGCGCGGCGCCGACGGCTTGAAGACCGGCCATACCGCGGAAGCGGGCTATGGTTTTGCCGGCTCGGCGGAGCGGGACGGGCGGCGGCTCGTCCTCGTCCTCAACGGCCTTGCAAGCAAGCGCGAGCGGGCCGATGAATCAGCGCGGATTCTCGAATGGGGGTTCCGCAACTTCGCGACCTATGCCCTGTTCAAGGCCGGCGAAACGGTCGATGAGGCGGAAACCTGGCTTGGCGACCAAGGCAAGCTGCCGCTGGTCATCGAGCGCGACCTCGTCCTTAGCCTCAGCCGCCAGGGGCGTGCCAATCTGACGGCGAAAGTGAGCTATGACGGGCCCATCAGAGCGCCCATCACCAAGGGGGAACAGGTGGCGCGTCTTGACATCGAGGCCGGCGGCATGGCGCCGCTCAGCATCCCGCTGGCCGCCGGCGCCGATGTCGCCAAGATCGGCGGCCTGGCCAAGCTCAAGGCGGCGCTCGAATATCTCGTCTGGGGCGCGTCCACCGACCGCGCCGCGCCATGAGCGGCCCGGCCCACGGCCGCTTCATCAGCTTCGAGGGCGGCGAGGGCGCCGGCAAGTCGACCCAGATCAAGCGCCTTGCCGCCAGCCTGCGGCAACGCGGCCTTGACGTTCTGGAAACCCGCGAGCCAGGCGGCACGCCCGGGGCGGAGGCCATTCGCACGCTGGTCCTCGAAGGCGCCACCGACCGCTGGGACGCGATGACCGAGGCGCTGCTGTTCTACGCCGCCCGCCGCGACCATGTGGAGCGGGTGATCCGCCCCGCCCTGGCGCGTGGCACCTGGGTGCTGAGCGACCGCTTCGGCGATTCCAGCATCGTCTATCAAGGCGCCGTCCTTGGCGCCGGGGAAGCGCGGGTGCGCGCCCTTCATGAATTGGCGCTGGGGCCCTTCTGGCCCGATCTTACGCTGATTCTGGACCTCGACCCGGCGCTTGGCCTTGCCCGCGCGCATGCCCGCGATGGGGAAGGCGCCTATCGCTATGAGCGGATGGCGGGCGATATCCATGAAGCCATGCGCGCGGCCTTTTTGGCCCTTGCCGCAAGAGAGCCGGCGCGCTGCCTGGTCATCGATGCCCAGGGGGCGAGCGAGGATGTCGCCGCGGCGGTGCTTGCCGCCGTTCGCAAGCGTCTGTTGAAGGCGATGTGATGACCGGCGATGACCTCATCCCGCCCGCGCCGGCGGCCAATCCGGAGCTTTTGGGCCATGATGAAGCGCAAGCGCGCTTTCTTGCCGCCTTCTCGTCCGGCCGGCTACACCATGGCTGGCTCATCGCTGGCCCCAAGGGCATCGGCAAGGCGACCCTTGCCTACCGCATCGCCCGTTTTTTACTCAGCATGGATGGCGGTGGCCTCGCCCTGGGGGCGCCGCCCGCCAGCCTTGCCATCGCCCCAACCCATCCGGTCTTTCGCCAGGTCGTCGCCGGCAGCCATCCCGACCTCAGGATCATCACCCCTGCCTTTAATCCGCGCACCGGGGAGCCGCGCGGCGAAATCCTCGTCGATGACGTGCGCGGGCTCGGCGGCTTTCTCGGCGCCACCGCCGCCATGGGCGGCTGGCGGGTGGTGATCGTCGATGCCGCCGACGCGCTCAACGCCAACGCTGCCAACGCGATCCTCAAGCTCTTGGAGGAGCCCCCGGCGCGGACGGTTTTTCTCCTCGTCGCCCACAGCCCCGGCGCCCTTTTGCCCACCCTTCGCTCCCGCTGCCTGCACCTGCCGCTCAAGCCCTTAAGCCAAGTCGCCATGGACCAATTATTGGCGCGCTATTTGCCCGACCTTGACCCCGAGGCGCAGGGCGAGCTGGGTTTTCTGAGCGCCGGCAGCCCCGGCCTTGCCCTTCGCCTCGCCGCGGGCGGCGGCGACGCCATCCATGGCCATCTGCGCCGCCTGTTCATGGCTCTGCCCAGGGTGGACCTTGCCCAGGTCCATGCCCTTGCCGGCGAATTGAGCGGCAAGCGCGGCGCCGAGGCGTTCGCCACCTTTTCCTTCATCCTGCAGCGCATGCTCGCGGATAGCGCCCGCGCCCGCGCCGACCCGGCCATGGCGACGGCGGCGCCCTGGGCGGACGCCCTGCCGCTGGGCCGCTGGCTTAGCCTTGAGGAGGAGAGCCGGCGCCTGCTCGAGAAGGCCGAGCGGCTCAATCTCGAAGCCCGCCATGTGGTGTTGAACCTGTTTGCCAATCTCACGCGGGCTGCCTGAAGGCTTGCGCCGCGCCCCCGACTATGGAACAAGCCGAGGCGAGAAGGCACGGGGAAGTCCATGACGGCGCACGATAAATTTTACATCACCACGGCGATTTTCTACCCCAATGGCGCGCCCCATATCGGCCATGCCTATGAGGCCATCGCCACCGACGCCATCGCCCGCTTCCACCGGCTTGACGGGCGGGAGGTTTATTTTCTGACCGGCACCGACGAGCATGGCCAGAAAATAGCCCAGACCGCCCGTGGGCTGGGGTTGAGCCCGCAAGCCTTGTGCGACCGCAACACGGCGCTTTTCAAGGAGATGGCGGCAAGGCTCGGCTGCTCCCACAACGACTTCATCCGCACCACCGAGCCGCGCCACCACAAGGCGAGCCAGGATATCTGGCGGCGCATGGCGGACAGAGGCGACATCTATCTCGATAAATACGCCGGCTGGTATTCGCTGCGCGACGAAGCTTTTTACGACGCATCGGAGCTTATTGAAGGGGAGGGGGGCGAAAAACTCTCGCCCCAGGGAACGCCGGTGGTCTGGACCGAGGAGGAAAGCTATTTCTTCCGCCTTTCCAACTATCAGCAGGCGCTTCTAGACCATTATGAAGCCCACCCCGAATTCATCGGGCCGGAGACCCGGCGCAACGAGGTGATAAGCTTCGTCAAGGGCGGGCTTCGCGACCTTTCCATCTCGCGCGCCAGCCTCGACTGGGGCATTGCCGTGCCGGGCGATGAGCGCCATGTCATGTATGTCTGGGTCGACGCGCTGACCAATTACCTCACCGGGGTCGGCTATCCCGATACCGCCAGCGCCCTCTACCAGCGCTACTGGCCCGCCGATTTGCACGTCATCGGCAAGGACATCATCCGCTTTCACGCCGTCTATTGGCCGGCTTTTCTGATGTCCGCCGGCCTGCCGCTGCCGCGCCGGGTTTTCGCCCACGGCTTTTTGTTCAACCGCGGGCAGAAGATGTCCAAATCCCTGGGCAATGTCATCGACCCGGTAGCGCTGGCCGAGCGCTACGGGGTCGACGCCCTGCGCTATTTTCTCTTGCGCGAGATCCCCTTCGGTCAGGACGGCAGCTATAGCCACGAGGCCATCGTCCACCGCGTCAACGCCGATCTTGCCAATGATTTGGGCAATCTGGCGCAGCGTTCCTTGAGCATGATCGCCAAGAATTGCGCCGGCAGGGTCCCCAAGCCGGGCGCCTTCACAAAGGACGATGAAGCCCTCCTCGCCGCCGTCGATGGCCTGTTGCCGGCGGCCCGCCAGCAGATGGCGGGGCAGGCGGTCCATGCCGTTCTGGAAAATATTTGGCGCCAGGTATCCGATGGCAACGGCTATTTCGCCGCCGCCGCCCCGTGGGCGCTCAAAAAGACCGATCCTAAGCGCATGGCGACGGTGCTCTATGTGACGGCCGAGGTGGTGCGCCAATTGGCGATCCTTGCCATGCCGGTGATGCCCACGGCGTGCGACCGCTTGCTCGACCAGTTGGCGGTGGCGAAAAATGCCCGCGATTTCGCGCATCTGGGCGACAAGGGCCGACTTCGCCCCGGCACGGCGCTGCCGGCGCCGCAAGGGGTATTTCCCCGCTATGTGGACACCGAGGCGGCCTTGGCATGATGCTGGTCGACAGTCATTGCCATTTGAACTATGGCGCCATGAAGGACGATATCGCTGGCGTCATCGCCCGCGCCGAGGCGGCCGGCGTCAAGACCCTGTTGGCGATCAACGCCCGGCTGGCGGAGTTCGAGGAAGTGCGCGCCATCGCCCAAGGCGCGCCCCATGTCTGGGCCTCGGTCGGGGTGCACCCCCATGAAGCGGCGGCGGAGCCCGACATAGAAAGCGCGGCCTTGCTCAGCCGGGCGGCGCATCCCAAGGTGATCGGCATTGGCGAGACCGGGCTTGACTATTATTACGAGCACGCGCCGCGCGCCATGCAGCAGGCCAATTTCCGCGCCCATATCGCAGCGGCACGGGACAGCGGCCTGCCGCTCATCGTCCACAGCCGCGACGCGGAAGACGACACGGCGGCCATTTTGCGCGAGGAAATGGCAAAGGGCGCCTTTGCCGGGGTCATCCATTGCTTCACCGCCAGCGCCGCCTTGGCCCACGCTGCCCTTGAGCTGGGGTTTTACATCTCCCTTTCCGGGATCCTTACCTTCAAAAGCGCAGGCGACTTGCAAGCGATCGCGGCGGATATCCCGCGTGACCGCCTGCTGGTGGAGACCGACGCCCCCTATCTTGCCCCGGTGCCGCTGCGCGGGCGGCCTTGCGAGCCCGCCTATGTCGTCCATACCGCGCGTTTTCTCGCCGCCTTGCGCCGCGAGGCTTTCGCGGATCTCGCCGCGGCGACCACCGAGAATTTCTTTCGCCTCTTCACCAAGGCAAGGGCGCCGGCATGAAGTGGGGGGCCCTTGCCTGCGTTTTTTTCGCAAGCGTGTTCGCCATGCCGGGGCAGGCGCGGGTTCAAGGCATCACCATCACCCAGCGCGAAACGCTGCCTGAGGCCGTGCCCACGGGGCATTTTGGCCCTTATGAGCGGCTGGAAGGCATCGTCCGCTTTGCCTTCGCCCCCGACGCGCCCGCCAATGCCCCTGTCGTCGACCTCGCGCTGGCGCCGCGCAATGGCGCGGGCGAGGTGGAGGCGCGCGCCAATTTCGTCATTCTCCAGCCGGCGGACGCCGCCAGGCGGCGGGGCATCGCCTGGCTTGAGGTCTCGAACCGCGGCGGCATGGCGGGCTTGCGCTATTTCCACAAGGCCGGCCGCGGCGCGGCGGAGCCTTATGGCGATGGCCTGCTGTTCCGCCAGGGGCTGAGCCTCATCTGGGTCGGCTGGCAATATGACGTGCCCGCCGGGGAAGGGCGCATGTGGTTCGACGCCCCCATCGCCCGCTTGCGGGACGGCGGCGCGATCACCGGGCTTGCCCGCTCCGACTGGGTGGTGGACGCGGACGCGACCCTTTTGAACCTCGGCCACCGCAGCCTTCCCACCATTTACCAGGCGGTCGATTTTAGCCACCCCGACCATCGCCTGACCCGCCGCCAGGGCCGCGATGCAGTGCGCGAGGAGGTGGCGCGCGCGAGCTGGCGGTTCAGCGCGGACGGCAAGGCAATCCTCGGCGACTTCAAGGCCGGCTATATCTATGAGCTGGTCTACCGCACGGAGGATCCGCGCGTCGTCGGCCTCGGCCTTGCCGCGGCGCGCGACTTCGCCAGCTTTGCCAAATATGACGCGGCGAGCCCGTTCAAGGTCGATCAGGCCATCGCCTTCGGGGTCTCGCAAACCGGGCGGTTCCTGCGCCACTTCCTTTATCAAGGCTTCAATGTCGACGAAGCCGGCCGCCCGGTTTTCGACGGCATGCTGATCCATACCGCCGGCGCCGGGCGGGGAAGCTTCAACCACCGCTTCGCCCAGCCCTCGCGCGACGCCCATCGCTATTCCGCCTTCTTTTACCCCACCGACCTTTTCCCTTTTTCAACCTATCCCCAGCCCGACCCCTTGACGGGGAAGGCGCGCGGGCTTTTGGATGCGTTGCCGGAGGCCGCCATCCCCAAGATCGTGGCGACCAATACCGGCTATGAATATTGGGGGCGGGCGGCGGCCCTCATCCACAGCGACTGGCGGACGGGCGCGGATGTCCCCTTGCACCCGCGCGAGCGCGTCTATCACCTGGCGGGCGGCCAGCATTATGTCGGCCGCATGCCGGTGCGCCTCGACGGGAGTGAAACTGGCAACCCTCTCGATTTCCTCACCGTCCTGCGCGCCCTGGCGGTACGGCTTGTTGCTTGGGTGGGCGAGGGGAGCGCGCCACCGCCCAGCCGTTATCCTCAGCGGGCCGACAAGACGCTGGTCCCAGCGTCAAGCCTTGCCTATCCCGCCTGGCTTGGCATCGCCCGCCCGCCCCAGCCCCACAGCGCTTATGTCGCCGACTATGGACCCCGCTGGGACGCGGGGATCATCGATAGACAGCCGCCCGTCTTGCGCCGGGAAATCATGCCCCTGGTGCCCGCCATCGATCCCTCGGGCAACGAGCTGGGCGGCATCAGGCTGCCGGCGCTCAGCGTCCCGGCCGCCAGCTTCATTCCCTGGAGCATGCGAAAAAACCGCGCCAATCCCTTGGAGCTCAACGACTTTGAAGGTTTTGTCGTCGCCTTGCCAGCGGATTTGCAGCGCCCCGACCGGGCCCGTTTCCTCGCCGCCAGCCGCACAGCGGCGCAAGACCTCATCGATCAAGGCTTGTTGCTCGCCGAGGACATGGGCGATGTCCTTCATGAACAGGCAACGCTATGGGACAAGGTGATGGCGGAGGACGCGCCGTGAAGGTGACCATCCTGGGCTGCGGCACTTCCCATGGGGTGCCGCGCATCGGCAATGTCTGGGGGCGCTGCGATCCCAACAACCCGAAAAACCGCCGCCGCCGGGTCTCGATCCTGGTGGAGGAGGGGGCGACCCGCATTCTTGTCGATACCTCGCCGGACTTGCGCGAGCAGTTGCTCGACGCGCATGTCGATAGTCTGGATGCGGTGCTTTATACTCATGACCATGCCGATCATTGCCATGGGATCGACGATCTGCGCGGCGTTTTTCACTGCATGGGGCGGCCCGTGGCACTCCATGCCGACGCGCGGACCCTGGCGGTTCTTGAGCATCGCTTCGACTATGTCTTCAAGGGCGTCCTTGGCTATCCCGCCATCGCCCGGCCCCATGTCCTCGAGGTGGGCCGGCCGCTGCGCATTGGCGACATTGAAGTCCAGTCTTTCTGGCAGGACCACGGCCCCATCCAGTCGGTCGGTTATCGTTTTGGCGCAATTGCTTATTCGACGGACTTGAACGGCATTCCCAAGGCTTCCGAGGAGTATTTAAGGGATTTGGAGCTGTGGATTGTCGATGCCCTGCGCACCGACCCGCATCCCACCCATCCGCATCTCGACATGACCTTGGAATGGATTGCCCGCTTCCGCCCTAAGCGCGCGGTCCTCACCCACATGGCCTGGGACCTGGACTATGAGACGCTCAAAGACAGCCTGCCAGCCGGGGTCGAGCCCGGCTATGACGGCATGACCATCGAAATTTGTTCAAATTAGACGATTAACCCCTTGTTACATCATGTTTTGCCATGATGGGTTGTCCCGTGCCCTAGGGCAAAATGCATTTTATCAGAACCGCCGTTTTGCTCCAGGTCTTTGTTCTTATCGCATTTTCTACAACCAGCCGGGATCCGTTCGGTTGGAGAATGCTCTAGGATTTCATCATGCTGCGCGCTGTCGCCATCCTTGCCATCCTCGCCGTGGGCCTTGCCATTTTCATGACCCGGCTTTCGGAGAAGGATTTTAGCAAAGCAGCGTCCTCGGTCACCATCGCCGCCGCCACGGCGCCATCGCAGGAAACATTGGTTTTCGAGCGCGACGCCAACGGCCATTTCATGGTCGAGATGCTGGTCGACGGGGTCTATCTCGACTTCATGGTGGATACCGGCGCCAGCGTCGTCGCCTTGAGCCCCAAGGACGCGCGGAGTCTCGATTTGAGGCTGCGCGAGGCGGACTATGTCTGGTCCTATCAAAGCGCCAATGGCATCGGCAAGGCGGCCCCGGTGACCTTGCGGCGGATGAGCGTCGGCAACGCGACGGTGCACGATGTGGACGCCGCAGTGCTCTCAACGGAGATGGATAGCTCTTTGTTAGGGCAGAGTTTTTTGCGAAAGTTGAAGGGCTTCGAAGTGAGCGGCGACCGGCTGATCTTCATCCCCAATGAATGAATAATTTAACATAATTATCCTTATACGAAATTATCAAAAACTGTTCGCAGGCGCTTTGCAACGCCTTTTCAAAAGCTTGGCGCTGCTTATTGGAGCGTTTGACGATCTCTGGCGGCGCGCCCCCTATGTCATCTGACCGGGTTTAAAACAGGGTGAACGCGCCGTTCACAACGTTATGGGCTATCACGGGAAACAAAATACTCCCTGTTCTCTCCCGCAGCCACAAGAGAATGAGCGAGGGAACGCCAGTGACCACAAACGTCATCACATCAAAGGCATAGCCGCCATCGTTGTAGCTCAAAGCATGCGCCAGGCCGAACAGCACCGCGGTCAGGATGCCGCCGAAACCGATCGGGGCGCCCAATATTGATTGGCGGCCGCGAAAGGCTTCGTTCAAGGCCAGCAGAAGCACGCCGCGATAGAAGACTTCCTCGTCGAGGCCAGGCATCGTCCATTGAAAGAGGATGGTCTCCAGATTATCCGGGCCATCGCCAGTGGTAAGGGCAAAATAAAATACGAGTGCGGTAAGCAGTAAAAGGACGAACAGAGCAGACAGATATCCGTTTTTCTGTTTGAGGGTGATGCCCGCACGCGCGAAGCCAAAACCAGGCAAGGCAGCGACGATGAGCATACCCGCTAAGGACAATGTCTTGCCGAACCAATTCCATTGTGACTCCGGCAATACATTCGGAAGCGCATAAAATCCGCCGGTTAAAAGCGCATCATAAAGAACATAAAGGAAAAGCGCCGCGATGAACCAGCCAGGCTGAAAATCCTGACGAAAGAAAAACGCCCAGGCAAGGCCAATGATCGCAATAATACCCACCTGCCCCGTCGCTAGAATGATTTCATTCAGCATCACCGCCCCCTTTACGGCTGTAGTTTAGAAACTGTTATTTGAAGCGTGCACGACGACGATACCGACCGCCGCCGCAAAAGACCCAACGGCCTCTTACCCCGATAGCCGAAAGGGCATAGGCGGGTGCACTTAAAGCGATGAAATGCGGATCGAGATGCCAAGACGTTCCGCCGGCAAAGGCTCGCGCGGCTTGGTCCTGGCGCGAGCTTGCGTCTCGGCCTCGCTTTGGCGTTTACCCTCGGCCCCCTCGCCTTGATAGCCGCGGGCGCATTCCTGGCGCGTCTCGGCAGCGCGGTGCAAGAGAGGGTCTGGGCTGGTCACATGGCGCTCGCTGAGGTTCTTCTCGAACGTCCAGGCGACAAAAGTCAGCGCGGATATGGCCACCGCGCTAAACGCCAGGCGTAAGATGATCGACGTCTTCATGGCCTTAGCTTCCCCAAGGGGTTGAACACACCCCGCGCCATAAAACGCAGATTGGCTTTATGTCCGCCTTTTGTGTAACTGCTTGCTACAACACTGACAATGCTGATGCTCAAGGATGACGAAATTATGATCGACGGCAGGGACAGGCCACGGCGCGATCCGCTTCACGATTTACGCGCGGTCATGGCGCGGTTGCGCGCGCCGGAGGGTGGCTGCCCTTGGGACCGCGCCCAGGATTTTGCCAGCATCGCGCCTTATACCCTTGAGGAAGCCTATGAAGTCGTCGATTGCATCGAGCGGCGGGCATGGCCTGAACTGAAAGCCGAGTTGGGTGATCTGTTGTTCCAGGTGGTTTATCACGCCCGCATGGCCGAGGAGGCCGGGCTTTTCGATTTCGACGACGTGGCGCGCGGCGTCGCCGACAAGATGGTCCGCCGCCACCCCCATGTTTTCGCCGATGCCACGATCGCCAATGCCGAGGCGCAAAGCGCGGCCTGGGAAGCCATCAAGGCGGCCGAGCGCGCCGCCAAGGAGGGCGCCGAGGGCGCGCTCGATGGGGTGCCACGCGCCCTCCCCGCCCTTGTCCGGGCGCAAAAAATCCAGGCGCGCGCCGCCCAGCTTGGCTTCGACTGGCCGGAGGTGGCCCCGGTCCTTGCCAAGGTTGAGGAAGAGCTGGCGGAGCTGTGCGCCGCGCAAGAAGCCGGCGATGAAGCCGGCCTGCGCGAGGAAATGGGCGACCTTTTGTTCGCCTGCGTCAACCTTGCCCGCCATCTCGAATGCGATGCCGAGGCTGCCCTGCGCCAGGCGACGGCGAAATTCCAGCGCCGTTTCGCAAGGGTGGAAGAAATGGCCAGAAATGACGGCCAGAAGCTTGAAGAGATGAGCCTTGAAATGCTGGAGGTCCTTTGGCAGAATGCCAAGAACGGCCTCTAATCCATTGAAATTAAAAAATATCAGGAAAACCGGGCAAGCGATCGCAGGGCGAGCCCGGGGCGTGCGCCAAGGCGCCCGGCGTCTTTATCGGAGAGCCTTACCCGCGCCAAGGTGCGTCCGTCTTCCCCCTCGCGCATGGTCACCACCTCGCCATGGGCATAGAGCCAGGACCGCGTTGCCCCGTCGTCGGTGGCAAAGACCACTTCATAGTCGCGGCTGGCGGCGCGCAGCAGCGCATCGATCCGCGCCAGAAGCGCCTCGCATCCCTCTCCGTTCAAGGCGGAAAGGGTGATGGTATCGGGGTCAGCCTTGGCCCGTTCACGAACCGCCGCTGCCGCGTCGGGAGGAAGGAGATCGACCTTGTTCTGGACTTCAAGGACATGCTGCCCAGGCACCTCCCCTTCCCCCACCAGCCCGGCGAGGACATCGAGCACGTCACGGCGCTGCGCCGCGCTGTCGGGGTGGGCGATGTCCCTCACATGGAGGATGATGTCGGCTTCCACCACTTCCTCGAGCGTTGCCCGGAAGGCGGCGACAAGCTGGGTGGGAAGGTTTGAGATGAAGCCCACCGTGTCGGACAGCAGGACCTTGCGCCCGGCCGGCGTCCTGACCAGGCGCATGGTGGGGTCGAGGGTGGCGAACAGCATGTCGGCGGCGACCACCCGCGCCGCCGTCAAGCGGTTGAAAAGGGTCGATTTCCCGGCATTAGTATAGCCGATGAGGGCGACGATGGGATAAGGCACCTTGCGCCGTTCCCGGCGGTGCAGCGCCCGGGTGCGGCGCACCTCCTCCAGGTCCTTCTTAAGGCGCGCGATGCGCTGGCGCAGGAGGCGGCGGTCGGCCTCGATCTGGGTCTCCCCGGGACCGCCGAGAAAACCATAGCCGCCGCGCTGGCGTTCAAGATGGGTCCAGCTTCGCACCAGGCGGCTCTGCTGATAGCTGAGATGCGCCAGCTCGACCTGCATCACGCCTTCGCGGGTGCGCGCCCGTTCGCCGAAAATCTCCAGGATAAGCCCTGTGCGGTCGATCACCTTGCATCTTAGCGCACGCTCCAGATTGCGCTGCTGGATGGCGCTGAGGGCGGCATCGACGATCAAAAGCTCGGCCTTGCTGCCGGCCACCAGCGCCTGCAATTCATCGACCTTGCCGCTGCCGAACAGGGTCGCCGGGCGCGGCCGTGCCAAGGGGACGGTTTGCGCGTGGACGACCTCCAGCCCGATGGCGCGGGCAAGGCCCATCGCTTCCTCAAGCGCCGACGGGGCGCTGCGGGCCAGCGCGTCCATTGCCGACGCTGGCTGTTTCGTCCACGGATGAACGACGATGGCCTTGCGCGACAAGACCGCTCCTTTAACGCCGCTTGTCATGACTTGAACACTGGCCCTCGCCCGCGTCGCGGGCCCGGACAAAAGTCGGCCGATGGAGCGGCCTTACTCCTCGCCGCTGCTGCTCGCCGTCTCGTTATCGAAAAGTTGCACCGGGGCGGTGGGCATGACGGTCGAGATGGCGTGCTTGTAAACCAGCTGCGAATGCCCGTCGCGGCGCAAAAGCACGCAAAAATTATCGAACCAGGTGATGACCCCCTGCAGCTTGACGCCATTGACCAGGAAAATGGTGACCGGTGTCTTGCTCTTGCGAACGGTGTTGAGAAAAATATCCTGAAGATTATGTGATTTGTCTGACATTGCCGTCCCACATCGCCTGTTTCTTCTGTGTCGCCATGGATGTGTGCTTCGCCTCTTGAGGAAAGACGTCGCATACGGCCTGAACGCATGCACCCCATCGCGCCACTTCACTATGGCAGCGGCTTTATCGCATTGCAATAAGCGAATGGTCGAACCACTTTGGATTGTATTATCAAGCAAGCCTGCGAAACAGCCGCGCCAACGGCACGATGGCGAGAATCACTTCCAGGCGCCCGGCGATCATCAAGGCGGCGCTCACCCAAAGCACGGGCGC
The DNA here is from genome assembly GCA_049324415.1 of Pseudomonadota bacterium. Taxonomy (GTDB): domain Bacteria; phylum Pseudomonadota; class Alphaproteobacteria; order Sphingomonadales; family CAKZYD01; genus JBMOOS01. The sequence goes on along the minus strand of JBMOOS010000014.1, from coordinate 42,184 downwards.
GCTTAATGCCCCGAACCCGGCAAAGGACGGGTCGACGAGGGGAATGAGCGGGCCGGCGCCGGTCAGCATCGCCACCGCGCTCGCCAGGGCGGCGAGAAAGGGGAGCTTGAAGGCGGCAAAGAAAAGCGTGCCAAAGACGATCAGCAAGACACTGCCCAGCAAAAGCGCCCAGACGCCGGTCATCGTGGCGATGTCCACGCGCCGGCCGCGCAAGCGCACGGGAAATACGCCATGGGGGTGGGAAAGGCGCGCTAGCTCCTTGCCCGCGAAACGGCCGATGAGATGAACGCGCAACATCTTCACCCCGCCGGTGGTCGACATGACGCTGCCCCCCAGCATGGCGAGGGAGAGGAGAATGATGCCGATGGATAACGGCAAGCCAACCGTTTGTCCGGTGGTGAGCCCCGATGTGGCGAGGGTGGAAAGAGCGAGGAAAAAAGGGCTCCACAAACCGGCCTCCCCGGCAAGCCCCCCCGGTTGTTCGATCAACCAGAAGGTCATGAGAATGGCGGCTCCGATGAAGGCGGTCTTGGCGAAGGTGCGCGTTTCCTGGTCATGCCATAAGAGCGCCGGACGGCCCCGCACCGCGGCGCGGACCAAGGTCAAGTTAAGGGCGCCCAGGAGAAGGCCAAGCAGGACGATCAGCTCGGCGAGCGGGTTGGCATAATGCCCCAACCCGGCATCGCGCAGGGTGAAGCCGCCGGTCGCCATCGCCGTCATCGCCAGGGTCAGGCCGTCGAGAAAGGGCAAATCGGCGAGCCACAAAGCCAGGGCAAGACCCAGCGTCAAAAGCGCATAGGCCCGGCCCAAAAGATGGAAGGCTAGGCGGATTCTTGCCATCACCCCTGCGCCTTCGCCATGAGGCAAGGCATTGGCCCCGAATTGGATCGCCGCCGTTCCCAGCAACGGCAAGACGACCGCGGCCGCGATCAACACGATGAGGCCGCCGAACCACTCGCACATGATGCGCCAGACAAGGCCGGACCGGGTCATGAGGTCATGGGGTCCAAGAAGGCTGGCGCCGGTGGCGGTGATCGCCGAGGCGCCTTCAAAATAAGCCTCAATAAAGCTTGATACCATGCCGCCAGTGAGCAAGGGCAGCCCCGCCGCCGCCGGCGTCGCCACGAGAACGCTGATAAGGCAAATCAAAAGGATGCGCCGGCCGTCGGGAATCGCCCTGCCGCGAAAGGCGAGCAAGAGGGCACCGGCGGCGAAGGCGGTGATGGCGAAGCTTTCGACAAATCCCTGCAGGGCGGCGCCCTCGGCGAACTGCAGCGCCACCAGGATGGGAACCGCATGGCCGAGGGCGAAAAGCGCCAGCAGCCACCCCAGGATATAAGCGCTGATGGCAAAGGGCATATCGCTCACCCATGCCTATGGCCAGCGCACGATGCTGCGCACGGGCGCGGCATCAGAAAAAGTCCAAGCGGACGGCGAACAGCTGCTCCACCTGCGCCACCGATTGATCGAGGGCGAAAACTATGATCCGGTCCTTGGGCTCGATCACCGTATCGGAACGGGCCATCATCACCTGGCCCTTGCGCACCACCGCGCCAAAACGGATGTCCTCCGGCAACTGGGCCTTGGCGATGGTCTTGCCGACGAGGGGCGAGGTGTCGAGCGCTTCCGCCTCCAGGACCTCGGCGCGGCCGTCCTGCAAACTATAGACGCCGCGGATGCGGCCACGGCGGATCTCGCCAAGGATGGTCGAGACCGTGGTTTCCCGCGGGTCGATGATGACATCGATGCCGAGCGGCCCGATGAGCGCTGAATAGGTGGTGTTGTTAAGAAGGGTGATGACGCGCTTGGCGCCATGTTTCTTGCCAAGGAGCGAGGACAGGATGTTGACCTCATCGTCATTGGCCACGGCGATGAAGGAATCCGTGTCCCCGATATTGGCCTCGCGCAGGATGTCGACGTCGAGGGCGTTGCCGTTCAGCACCACGACCGAGGGCAGTTCCTCGGCGATGCGTTCGGCGCGCGCCTTGTTCTGCTCGATGACGGTGACCCGCACCGAAGGGTTGTGCGTCGCCAGGTCGCGGGCGAGGAACCGACCGATATTGCCGCCGCCGACGATGATGACCCGGCTCACCCCCTTTTCCTCATGGCCGAAGACGGCGAGCGCCCGCTCCACCCGGTCGGTGCCCACCGCGAAATAGACCCGGTCGCCGACCAGCATCATGTCGTCGGCGGAAGGCACGATCGTCTTGTCGGCGCGGGCGATCCCCATCACCGTGATCTGCAAATCGGGAAACAAGGCCTCGAGCTGGCGCAGCGGGGTGTCGATGACCGGGCAGTTCTCCTCCAGCTTGACGCCGACCACGCGCACCAGATCGTCGGCGAAGGGGATGATGTCGATGGCGCCCGGCACTTGCAAGCGGCGGTGAATGGCGTGCGCGACCTCCACCTCGGGCGAGATCACGACGTCGATCGGCAGGCTGTCGCGGCTGAAGAGATTGGCCCAGGCGGGGCGCAAATAGCTTTGCTGGCGGATGCGGGCGATCTTGGTGGGAATGTCGAACAGCGAATGCGCCACCTGGCAGGCGACCATGTTGACCTCATCGGACTGGGTGACCGCGATCAGCATGTCGGTGTCCCGGGCGTTGGCCCGCTCCAGCACGTCCGGATCGGAGGCAAAGCCGAGCACCGCCTGGACATCCAGCGTCTCGGCGATGGATTGCACGAGCTGCGGCTCGGTATCGATGACGGTGACGTCATTGCGCTGTTGCGACAGCCGTTTGGCGATGTTGTAGCCGACCCGCCCGGCGCCGCAGACGATGACCCGCATGGTTGATTCTGTCCTCGTTGCCGCGACGCCGCAATCAGGCGTCGACTTCCTTTTCCCGTCCCGCAACGTTAAGCCCAAGCGACTTGAGCTTGCGGTGCAGCGCCGAACGCTCCATGCCGACGAAGGCGGCGGTGCGCGAGATATTGCCGCTGAAGCGGCGGATCTGAATGCGCAAATACTCCCGTTCGAACGCCTCCCGCGCCTCGCGCAGCGGCGCCGAGACGATGGCGAGATTATTGTCGATGGTCAAGCGCCGCGCTGGCTCCTCGCGCAATTCCGCCGGCAGGGCGTCGGCGCTTATCGTTCGGCTCGCCTCGCCGTTAAGAATGGTGATTCGCTCGATGACGTTGCGCAACTGGCGCACATTGCCCGGCCAATCATAGGCCTGGAGGGCGGCGAGCGCGTCCTCGCTGAGGACGATGGCGGCGCTGCGCCCCCGCAACGGGCGCAGGCGTTCGAGGAAATAGACGGCAAGGTCGGGGATATCCTCGCGCCGGGCGCTGAGCGGCGGCACCTCCACGGGCACCACGTTCAGGCGGTGATAAAGATCCTCGCGGAAATGCCCCATATTGATGGCTTCCCGCAAGTCCCTGGCGGTTGCCGAGACGACGCGCACGTTGACCGTCACCTTGTGGCGGCCGCCCTGGCGCTCGAAGGTCTGCTCGGTCAGCACGCGCAGGATCTTGGCTTGGGTGTTGAGCGGCATTTCCGCCACTTCGTCAAGGAACAGAGTGCCGCCATGGGCGCGCTCGAGAAGCCCGGTCTTGGTGACGCCGCCATCGCTTTCAACGCCGAACAGCTCGCTTTCCATGCGCTCCGGCGCCATGCTCGCCGCGTTGACGACGACGAACGGGCCGCCGGCGCGCTCCGACCATTCGTGCAGCAGGCGGGCGGCGACTTCCTTGCCGCTGCCGGCGGGGCCGGTGATGAGAACGCGGCTGTTGGTGCGCGCCACCTTCTTCAAATGCGCCCGCAAGTTGACGATCGCCGTCGAGCGCCCGGTAAGATCGAGGTCGAGCCCGGCGCGCTGGCGCAGCTCCTCGTTCTCGCGGCGCAGCCTCTCGGTCTCGGTCGCCCGCTGGACCATGAGGAGAAGCTGGTCGGCCTGGAACGGCTTTTCGATGAAATCATAGGCGCCGCGCTTGATCGCCGCCACCGCGGTCTCGATATTGCCATGGCCGGAGATGATGATCACCGGAAGCTGCGGGTCGCGCTCCTTGATAAGGTCGAGGAGCTCGAGGCCGTCGAGCCGGCTCCCCTGCAGCCAGATATCGAGAATGACGAGAGACGGCCGGCGGGTGGCGAGCGCGGCGAGCGCGCCGTCGCTGTCCTGGGCGACCCGGGCTTCATAGCCTTCATCGGCGAGGATGCCGCTCACCAGCTCCCGGATGTCCATTTCGTCATCGACGATGAGAATATCCAACGCCATTGCCGTCATCCGATCTCGATGGTTTCGCCGCGCAACGGCGGCGCGCCCGCCGCGGGCTCGCGGGTCCCGTGTTTTTCCGCCAAGCGCCGCGCCAGAAGCTCCGGATCGAACCGCATGATGGCGACGGCGCCGCCGTCCTCGCCATCCACCAGCTTGAGCTCGCCGCCATGATCCTCGACGATCTTCTTGACGATGGCCAGCCCCAGCCCGGTGCCCTTGGCGCGGGTGGTGACATAGGGCTCGAACAGCCGGGCGCCAAGTTCGGGCGGCAGGCCGCGGCCATTGTCGGCGACCCGGATCAAGATCGCGTCGTGGCTGCGCAGCAGGGTAATGGCAATGGCGCCGGCAATGAGCGGATGGCCGATGCCGCGCGCGTCATCCTGGCTTTGGGCGATGGATTCGACGGCGTTTTTGAGAAGATTGGTCAAGGCTTGCGCGATCAAGCGCCGGTCGCAGGCCAAGACAAGGCCTTGAGCGGGAGCGTCCAGCGTGAAGCGGATCTCGGGATGCGCCACTTCCTGGAGGAAAATCGCCTGGCGCACCACGTCGACGAGATCCTCGGCGTGGAGGATCGGCGCCGGGGTGCGGGCGAAGGAGGAAAACTCATCGACGATGCGGCGCAGATCGCTCACCTGGCGGATGATGGTATCGGTGCACTGCTCGAAGACCTGCGGGTCGCTCCGTACTTCAGCGCCATATTTGCGCTTCAGCCGCTCGGCCGACAATTGGATGGGGGTCAGGGGATTCTTGATCTCGTGGGCGATGCGGCGGGCGACGTCGGCCCAGGCGGCGCGGCGCTGGTCGGCGAGCTGCTCGGTGATGTCATCGAAAGTGGCGACGAAGCCGACCGCGTCCTTGCCGTCCATCTCGGCGGAAAGCTGGACCGCAAGGTTCTGAACGGCGCCGTCGCGCAACAGGTTGATGCGGGCTTCGCCATAACGGTCCTCGCCGTCGCGCACGGCGCTCAGCAGCGGCGCCATCTCCGGCAAGGCGACAGCGAGGCCGCGGCCCACCAGCGTCTCCGGCGCGACGCCTAGAAGCTCCGCCGCCGAGCGGTTGGCAAGGGTGATCCTGCCCTCGGCGTCGAGGCCAAGCACCCCGGCGGAAACCCCTTCGACCACGGTTTCGGTGAAGCGCCGGCGCTGTTCCAGTTGCTCATTGGCGGCGACGAGGGCGCCGGTCTGGCTCATCAGCTGCGCCGTCATGCGGTTGAAGGCGCGGGCCAGCATGGCGATCTCGTCCATGGCGCCGCGCACCGGCACGCGGGCTTTCAAATCGCCCTTGCCCACCCTTTCCGCCGCCTTGGCCAGGGCGGAGATGGGCGCGATCAGCCGGGTGGCGAACCACAGCCCGGTGAGGATCGCCGCGAGGAGAATGGCGAGCGAGACCAGCATGAGGATGAGGTTGAAGCGGATCTGCGTCGCCGAGCGCTCCTCTTCAAGGCGCTGGTATTCGGAGACCGCGGTCTGGGTGCTGAGATAATGCTGCAGCACGCGGGCGTCCACCAGCCGGCTGACGTAAAGATAGGCATCGAAATATTTGTCGAGCTTGACGAGGGCGCGCACCCGGTCCGGCTCTTCCTCGGGCTGGGTCATGATGACGATCTCGCCGCTCACCGCCCGCTGGAAGTCGCTTTTTTCAAGCCCCTTGGTGCCCACCGAGACGCCGAGGTCGGCGCGCGCCAGAACCCGCATGTTGCTGTCGAAAACTATGGCTTCCGACAAGTCGCGGGTCAGCGCCTGGTTGAACACATAGTCGCGAAGGAGGGGAATGTTCTGCTCGAGAAAAGGCTGCGAATTGAGGTCGCGCGCCATCGCCTCGACGTCGGCGCGGATGAATTTGCGGTGCTCCTCGACATAGGCCTGCGCCACCGTCTCGGCGTTGTCGAGCACGGTGCGCACCCGGTCGGAGAACCAGACCTGAAGGCCGAATTCGAACAACAGCGAGGAGGCGATGCCCACCAGCAGGGTGGGAACGATGGCGATGAGCGAGAACAGCAGCACCACCCGGCCATGGAGGCGCGAGCCCGCCGAGCCGCGCCGCCGGTCGGCCCACAGGGTGGCGAGGCGGCGGGCGATCAAGGCGGCAAGCCCCAGGATGGGGATGAGGGTCAAGGTGGCGATCAAGGTGACGCTGGGCTGGATCGTCGCCCGCAAGGGGTCGTTGGTCTGGCTCAGCAAGGTATAGGCGGTCACGCCCATGACGACCGAGAGCAGGGCGAAGGCCAGCTCCAGCTTGGCGGCGAGATCGACGCGCCGCGCCCAATGCTGCAGCCGCCGCCACAGGGCGCTGCGCCGGCGCGCCGCCAACAGGCTCGGCGCAAGCCCCGTCATGCTCGGCTTCCGGCTTGCCCCTTGGTCATCCACGCGCCCAACCCTTGTTCTTGGTCTTCAATTTTTGATACTGATCCTTGGCTTTAGCCCGAGGCGTCCTTTGGCGTTGTGATGCAACCACATTGTGGCAGAAATGCATCAATGGCAAGTCTTTCCCACGAGCGGGCAGGTGTCTATTTAAAATTTTTATTGGCTTGTATGCCGAGCAAGCGCAGCCGCTGGCGCAAGGTGTTGCGGTTCAGTCCCAGAAGCTTGGCGGCGCGCAACTGGTTGCCGCCGGTTGCCGCGAGACACAGGGTGATGAGAGGCCGTTCGACTTCGCGGATAATGCGCTCATAAACGCCGTCGGGCGGCAAGGCCTCGCCATGGGCGGCGAAATAGCGCTGGAGATGGTTCTCGATGGCTTCCGCCAGGCCTTCGCCGCCATGCCATGGCGCGGCGCGCCCGGCGCGCTCCCGCAACTCGGCGTCGATGATCGGCGCGCCGATGACCTCGTCGCTGTAGAGCGCCGCCAGCCGGCGGATGAGGTTTTCCAGCTCGCGGACATTGCCTGGCCAGGGATGGCGCTGCAAGCGGTCCATCGCCCCCTTGTCCAGGCTCTTGCGCGGCAGGCCGCTTGCCTCGGCGGCGGCGAGGAAGTGGCGGGCGAGCAAGGGCACGTCCTCGAGCCGCTCGCGCAACGGCGGCAAGTGGATGGGAATGACGTTGAGGCGGAAATAAAGGTCCTCGCGCAGCAGCCCCTGCTCCACCAAAAGCGTCGGGTTCTTGTTGGTCGCGGCCAGGATGCGCACGTCGGCGCGCTGTGGCGCGCGTCCGCCGATGGTGGTGTATTCGCCTTCCTGCAAGACGCGCAGGAGGCGGGTCTGGGCATCGAGCGGCATGTCGCCGATCTCGTCGAGGAACAGGCTGCCCCCTTGCGCCAGCTCGAACTTGCCGGCGTTGCGCTGGACGGCGCCGGTGAAGGCGCCGCGCTCATGGCCAAACAGCTCGCTCTCGATGAGCTCCCTGGGGATCGCCGCCATGTTGAGGGCGACGAACGGCCCCTGGCGCCGCTTGCCCAGGTCGTGGAGGGCGCGTGCCACCAGCTCCTTGCCAGTGCCGGATTCGCCCGTGATCATCACCGTCAAGTCGGTGCCGATGATCCGCGCCATCACGCGGTAGACGTCCTGCATCGCCGGCGAGCGGCCAATCAGCGGCAACTCCTCGCTGTCCTCCCGCGCCTCCTCGCGCGCCGGCGGCCTTGCCGCCACCGCGCGGGCGACCAGCCTTTGCAGCTCTTTCAAGTCGAACGGCTTGGGCAGATATTCATAAGCCCCCACCTCGGCCGAGCGCAGGGCGGTCGCGAGGGTATTTTGCGCGCTCATCACGATGACCGGCAGATGCGGGCGAATGCGGTGCATGCGGGGGATGAGGTCGAGGCCGTTGTCATCGGGCATGACGACATCGGTCACCACCACGTCGCCCTCGCCGTTCGCCACCCATTGCCACAACGTCGCCGCGTTGCCTGTGGTGCGCACGTCGAAGCCGGCGCGGACCAGCGCCTGGGCCACCACGGTGCGGATGGCGGCGTCGTCGTCGGCGACGAGAACGGTGCTTGTCGCCATCGCGCTACTCCGTCCCCATCGGCAGAAGCACGCGAAACACGGTGCGGCCGGGCTGGGACTCGCAATCGATGAAGCCGCCATGGTCGCCCACCAGCTTGGCGACGAGGGCAAGCCCCAGCCCCTTGCCATTGGGCTTGGTGGAGACGAAGGGCTCGAACAGATGCGCCTTCACATCGTTTGGCACGCCACCCCCGCTGTCGATCACCTGGACCTCGATCGGCAGCGTCACCCGTTGCGCCGAGCCGGCAACGGCGATGCGCATGCCGTGCGAGAAGGCGGTCGCGATGGTGATCTCGCCGCCTTCGCTCAAGACCGCCTCGGCGGCGTTCTTCATGAGGTTGAGAAAGACCTGGACCAGCTGGTCGGCGTTGCCGAGCACCGGCGGCAGAGAGGGGTCATAGCGCTGATGGATGATAAGGCCGTCCGCGGCGGAAGCGCGCACCAGCGCGATCACATGGTCGAGGATGGCGTGGATATTCTCCGCCCGGCGCTGCGGCGGCCGGCTGTCGGAGAACACCTCCATGGAATTGACGAGGGCGGTGATGCGGTCGGCTTCCTTGCAGATGAGGTCGGCAAGGCCGCTGTCCGGCGGGGCGACGGTGTCGGCCAGGAGCTGGGCGGCGCCGCGGATGCCGGACAGCGGGTTCTTGATTTCGTGCGCCAGCATGGCGGCGACCCCGGCGACGCTGCGCGCGGCGCCGCGGTGGGTCATCTGCCGGTTGAATTTCTCGGCGATGCCGCGCGGCTCGAGGCGGATAAGGACATAGCCGGGATAGTCGGGCACTGGCGAGACGCGCACATCGACCACCTGGCGCTCGCCGCTGGCGCGCGCCAGGTCGAGGTCGTATTCGGCGAACGAGCCGTCGCGCGACCGCGCTTCGTCCACCAGGGCGAGAAGCGGGCTGGTGGCGGCGATCACTTCATTCAGCCGGCGGGCGTGCAAAAGCGCGGCGGAGACGAGGAAAAACTGCTCCGCCGCAGCGTTGGCGTAGGCGATGGCGTTGCCGCTATCGACCAGGATGACGGGGTCCGGCAAGGCGTTGAGGAGATGGCTGACCGATGGCCCGCCAAGCGGCGCTTGCGGCTTTGCGTTGCTCGCCCCGCCCATCCGTCAGGCCGCCGCGCGCGCCAGCAGCGGCTGGTAATAAGCGTCGAGCTGACGGCGTACCTCGCCGGGATCCTCAAGCCGGTTGAGGCGGTTGCGGAACGCCGCCGAGTCAGGGAGGCCCTTGGTGTACCAGCCCAAATGCTTGCGGGCGATGCGCACCCCGGCGGCTTTGCCGTAATGGCTAAGCATGGCGTCATAATGCTCCAGCATGACGGCAAGCTGGACGGTTAGCGGCGGGTCGGGCAAGCGCTCGCCGCTGCGCAAGAAATGCATCGCCTGGGCAAGGAACCAGGGCCGGCCATAGGCGCCACGGCCGATCATCACGCCATGGGCCTGCGAGCGGACAAGCGCGGTTTTCACGTCCTCGAGCGAGAGGATGTCGCCATTGACGATGACCGGCAGCTGCACCGCCTCCACCACCTTGCGAACGAAGCCCCAATCAGCCGTCCCGCCATACATCTGGCAGCGGGTGCGGCCATGGATGGTGATCATGCGCACCCCGGCCGCCTCGGCGATGCGGGCGAGTTCCGGCGCGTTCAGGCTGTCATGGTCCCAGCCCATGCGCATCTTCAAGGTCACCGGCAGGGCGACCGCCTTCACCGTCGCCTCGATAAGCCGCCCGGCATGGGTGAGGTCGCGCATCAGGGACGAGCCGGCATGGCCGTTCACCACCTTTTTCACCGGGCAGCCCATGTTGATGTCGATGATGGCGGCGCCGCGGTCCTGGTTGAGCTTGGCCGCCTCGGCCATCGCCTTGGCCTCGCAGCCGGCGAGCTGCACCGCCATCGGCTGCTCCTCGGCGCAGTTGGTCGCCATTTTAAGAGTTCGCCGGGTGGCCCGGATCATCGCTTGCGAGGCGATCATCTCCGACACCACGAGGCCGGCGCCAAAGCGCTTGACGAGGCGGCGGAACGGCATGTCGGTGACGCCCGACATGGGGGCGAGGATCACCGGATCGGAAAGCCGGACAGGACCGATTTCCATGCTCATCAAGCAACCAATTGCAAAATTTGCCCAAAATTTAGGCAGCCTATAGAGAATTCCCGATCTTTAAGCAAGACCAGAGAACCGTTGCGGCCACGCAAAACGGCGTTAGAGTGCGCGGCGGGTTCACCCACGAAGGAAAGCCGTGCCATGGACTGCGCCGCCATCATCGTTGCCGCGGGACGCGGCGTGCGCGCCGGCGGCGGCGTCCCCAAGCAATACCGCCCGATCCTGGGCCGCCCGCTCCTGGCGCATGGCATGGCGCGGCTTGCCGACCACCCGCGCGTCGCGTCGCTCGTCCCGGTCATCAACCCGGACGATCGCGCGCTTTACGAGGCGGCCCTGGGCACCCTTCTTCCCGCCCAAAAGGCCAAGATCGCGCCGCCAGTGCCAGGCGGGGCAACCCGCCAGGCTTCGGTGCGCGCCGGGCTCGAAGCGCTGGCCGACGATCCCCCCAAGGCCGTCCTCGTCCATGACGCCGCCCGCCCCTTCGTGCCGGCGCCCCTCGTCGATGCCCTGCTTGCCAGGCTCGCCGACCATGAAGGGGCGATCGCCGCCCTTGCCGTCAGCGACAGCCTCAAGCAGGGCGACGGCCTCATTGAGGCGGAGGTGGCGCGCGCTGGCATGTGGCGGGCCCAGACCCCACAAGCCTTTCGCTTCGATGCCATCCTGGCGGCGCATCGCGCCTGCGCCGGAGGGCAAGATTTCACCGATGACGCCGCCGTCGCCCGGGCCGCCGGCCATCAGGTGGCGCTGGTGCCAGGCAGCGAGGATCTGTTCAAAGTGACGCACGCCGCCGATTTTGCAAGGGCCGAGGCTTTCATCGGCGCCGCCCTTGGCGATGTCCGCACCGGCCAGGGGTTCGACGTGCACCGCTTCACCGCCGGCGACCATCTCTGGCTGTGCGGGGTCAAGATCCCCCACGAGAGGGGCCTTGAAGGCCATTCCGACGCCGACGCCGGCCTTCATGCCTTGACCGACGCGATCCTCGGCGCCATCGGCGCCGGCGACATCGGCGCGCACTTCCCGCCCAGCGACCCGCAATGGCGCGGCGCGGCTTCGGACCGGTTCCTCGCCCATGCCTCCAGCCTCGTTGCCGCAGTTGGCGGCGTCGTCAGCCATTGCGACGTCACCCTCATTTGCGAACGGCCCAAGATCGGCCCCCATCGCCAGGCCATGTGCCAGCGCATCGCCGCCATCGTCGGGCTCGACCCCGCCCGCGTCTCGGTCAAGGCGACCACCACCGAAGGCCTGGGCTTTAGCGGACGGCGCGAGGGGCTTGCCGCCCTCGCCACCGCCACCGTGCGCTTGCCGTGGTCTCATGAGAAGGCAGAAGGGTCATGAAGCGGCCGATCAACGCTTTAGCCCGCCTGCCCGACCCGGCGATGATCGGCGCCGTGGAGGCGACGGCATGACGCTAGGCTGGCGTACCGGGTGGACCCATCCCGCTTTCTGGCTCGCCACCTGGGGCGGCGTGGGCCTCATCCGCCCCGCCCCTGGCAGTTGGGCCTCGCTTGCCGCCCTTCCCTTCGCCTATGGCCTTGCCCTTTGGGGCGGTTCTCTTGCCCTCGCCCTTGCCGCCCTCGGCCTTTTTTTCGCTGGCTGGTGGGCGGCCTCCCTTTACCAGCGCCGCAGCGGCGAAAGCGACCCCAGCGCGGTGGTGATCGATGAAGTGGTGGGGCAATGGATTGCCCTTGTCCCCGTGGTTCTATGGTGCGATGAAAGCATAATAGGCTACGGCCTTGCCTTCGCCGCCTTTCGCCTGCTTGATATCTCGAAGCCCTGGCCGGTTTCCCTCGCGGACCGGCGCCATGACGGGCTTGGCGTCATGCTCGACGATGGGGTTGCCGGCGCGCTTGCCGGCCTCTTGACCTTTGGGCTGTGCCGCTATGTGCTTTGACGCCGATATCGAAACGACCGCGAGCGCGCTTTTGCAGGCGTGCCGGGAAAGGGGGGCGACCCTTGCCTTGGCCGAATCCTGCACCGGCGGCCTCATCGCCGCGGCGCTGACCGCCATCGCCGGCGCCTCCGACGTGGTGGAGCGCGGCTTTGTCACCTATTCCAACGCCGCCAAACGGGAAATGCTGGGGGTCGCGGCTTCGACCCTTATCCGCCATGGCGCGGTGAGCCGGGAGGTGGCAGCGGCCATGGCGGCGGGCGCGCTCGCCCGTTCCCACGCCACCCTCGCCCTTGCCGTCACCGGCATCGCCGGGCCGGGCGGCGGCAGCGCCGACAAGCCGGTGGGCCTTGTCTGCTTCGCCATCGCCGGCAAAAAGAGGCCGCTGTTCAGCGAGGCCCGACAATTTACCGACGCAGGCCGCGCCGCCATCCGCCTCGCGAGCCTGCGCCATGGCCTGGCGTTGCTTTCCCAGGCGCTTATTGGCAGCTCTTAATCTTTTTTCTGACGCTCCTCATCGGCCCGCGCCCATTCGTTGATCGATTGCTCGATGCCGGAAAGCTCGATGTGCAACTCGTGCATCATGTCCTCGAGCCGCCCCTCCACCACCTGTTCAAGCTCGCCGAAACGCTGCCGGATGCGCGTCAGGCGGGCCTTGAGCGCCTGCACCGCATCGCCGGCGACGCCGGTGTCGGAAATACTTGCTTCCAAACGCTCCTCCTGGCCGCGCAGCTCCTCGGCGAATCGCTTCATCAGGCTGTCGCGTTCTTGCGCCATTTCTTGCACTCCCATTCTCGCGTGGCGTTGAACCTTAACACGGCAACGCAGGAATGATTTGAGGAAGGGCAATCTTTTGTCCCAAGCGTCATCCGTAAAGGCTAAGGGCGCGGGCTTCGAAGGCGTCGATCATGCGCCGCGTCGCTTCGCTGAACAGAGCGCCCACCAGTTTTTCAAAAAGCCGGTTCTTGAACTCGAAATCGACGAAGAAATCGACGATGCAGCCATTTTCCTGACAGGGCGAGAAACGCCAGTCGTTGCGCAAATATTTGAGGGGGCCCCGGATGTAACTTACATGAATATGCCCGGGCCGCTCGAGATGGACGCGCGAGGTGAAGCGCTCGCGAAACACTTTAAAGCCGATGATAAGGTCGGCGAGCATCGCGCTTTCGCTGCGGGAAATGACGCGGGCGCCAATGCACCAGGGCAGGAACTCCGGGTAGCGCTCGACATCGGCGATGAGGTCGAACATCTGCTCCGGCGTGTAAGGCAGGACCTTGCGTTCCCGATGCCGTGGCACGTCGCTCCCGCTCCTCGCCGGTCAAGGCCGCGGCGCGCTGGCAGCGCCCAGCCTGGCGGCGCGCGCCGCCCGCAGCTTGGCGAAATCGGCGCCGGCGTGATAGCTGGAACGGGTGAGCGGCGATGCGGCAACCATCAAGAAGCCCTTGGCCCGCGCCATGCTTTCGAAGGCGGCGAATTCATCGGGGGTGACGAAGCGCGCGACCGCGGCGTGGCGCGGGGTCGGCTGGAGATACTGGCCGATGGTGAGAAAATCGACGCCGGCCGAGCGCATGTCGTCCATCACCTGATGCACCTCGAGGCGGCTTTCCCCCAGCCCCACCATGATGCCGGACTTGGTGAACAGGGAAGGGTCGCGCTCCTTCACCCTTTCCAGCAAGCGCAGGCTGTGGAAATAGCGCGCGCCGGGCCGGATGGTGGGGTAAAGCGCCGGCACCGTTTCAAGATTGTGGTTATAGACGTCGGGCCGTGCGGCGACGATCCAGTCGACCACTTCCGCCGGCTTGTTGCGGAAGTCGGGGGTCAGGATCTCGATGGTGGTGGCGGGCGCGTGGGCCCGCAATTCTTCGATCACCCGCACGAACTGGCGCGCCCCGCCATCGGCAAGGTCGTCGCGGTCGACCGAGGTGATGACGATATGCTCAAGCCCCATTTCGCCCGCCGCCAGGGCGACGTTGCGCGGCTCGTCGGCATCCACCCTGCCCGGCATGCCGGTCTTGATGTTGCAAAAGGCGCAGGCCCGAGTGCAGATATCGCCCAAGATCATCACCGTGGCGTGCTTGGCCTGCCAGCATTCCCCGATATTGGGGCAGGCCGCCTCCTCGCACACCGTATTGAGCTTCAAGGCCCGCATCAGCCGCCGGGTCTCGTGATACTCCCTGGAGACCGGCGCCTTGACGCGCAGCCAGGCGGGCTTGCGCTGGACCGGTTTTGCCGCGGGCGTGGTGGCTAAAGGTGTGACAGTCATCGGTTCGGCTCTGGCATCGATCGGCTCTGGACGATTGGCTTTTCCCATTACATAGTCTGCCCCGCCGCAAAGGCCAATGGAGTTTTGCCGCATGGCTGATCTACCCGCCGCGCTGTGGGATGGCTATCGCCGTTTCCGGGACGGCCATTTCGTCGAGCAGAGGGCGCGCTATCAGCGGCTGGCCGAGGGCCAGGCGCCAAAGACCATGGTCATCGCCTGCTGCGATAGCCGGGTCGATCCGGCGGCCATTTTCGACGCCGGGCCGGGCGAGCTGTTCATCGTCCGCAACGTCGCCAACCTGGTGCCCCCTTACGCCCCCGACAGCACCTATCACGCCACCTCGGCCGCGATCGAGTTCGCGGTCACCGGCCTTGGCGTTGCCCATATCCTGGTGATGGGCCACGCACAATGCGGCGGCATCGCCGCCGCCCTGGCCCGCGACCTCGACCAACCTTTGCCCGATAGCTTCATCACCCGCTGGATGTCCATCGCCCGGGAGGCCAAGGCCATGGTTTTGAACCAGGCCCCCGCCGACCCCCAGCTTGCCATGGAGGAGGCGGCGATCCGTGCCTCGCTCGCCAACCTCATGACCTTCCCTTATGTCGCGACCCGGGTGGCGGCGCGGGAGCTCAGCCTCCACGGCGCCCATTTCGGCATCGCCGACGGGCATTTGACGGTGCTCGAGTCTTAAGGATCAGGACCTATTGAGCCGGCTTTGAGAATTTGAGGACGAAGCGCTGCGAGCTGTCGCGCGCCGGCAGCGCCTCGCGCCAGTAATTGGCAAGGTTATCGGCGGGGTTGGCGAGCGCGTCCGAGGCGCCTTCGAAGCGAAAGCCCGCCGCCGTCACATCGGCGATGGTCATCTGCTTGGGCGCGCGGTGCCAGGCCGCCGACTGGGCGCGGCTCGCGCCGGCGGGCGCTTCATGCTCGATGATGAGAAGGCTGCCGCCGGGCTTTAGCATGCGTAAAGTACTGGCGAGGAAGGCCTTGGTCTTGTCCGGGAGCGCCTCGCCCGCGGCTTCGTCATAGTGCATATGGTGCCAGATCAACGCCGCCATGATGGCGTCGATGCTGGCGGCTTCGGGGGTAAAATCGGCAAAATCACCGATAAAAGCCTCGACATTGCCGCGCGGCGCGAAACGCTTGGCGAACATGTCCTTGGCCCGCGTCCAGGCGCCTTCGGAATATTGGGCGTATACCCGGCCTTGCGCGCCGACGACACGGGACAGAAGGTCGGTGTAATAGCCGCCGCCCGCCGCGAGCTCGAACACCTTCTCGCCCGGCTTTACCCCCCAAAAGCCCAGCACCGCCGCCGGCTTGCGCCCATTGTCGCGCGCCCGCTCCTCCTGCGGCCGGTCCGGGGCGCCAACGGCGTCCTTCACGGCATCGGCATGGGCCGGGCGGACGATGAGGGTGGGAAAAACCGCCAGGGCCGCCGCCAGGATGAGCGCCCGCCGCAAGAAATTACCGATCATGGTCCTTTCCTTTCTGTTTCGCTTGCCCCGAGGGCGCGGTACATCAAGCGCCGTCGGCTGGGGGCAAAGCCGAGGCGCAGATACATGCGCTCCAACTGCCGCGCCGGCTCGCCCTGCTGGGCGATGACGAGGAAAACCTCATGGGCGCCGGCCTTGCCGCACCAGTCGAGGACCGCCACCATCAAGCGGCTGCCGATCTGCTTGCCGCGCTGGCCGGGGCGGACGTAAAGGTCCTCGATTTCCGCCATGACGCCGAACTCGAGCCCGGTGGACAAGGTGGCGGCGACGAAGCCCACCGGCCCGTTGGCGCCATCCTCGGCAAGGATGATGGCGCTGCGCGGATCGGCGAGCATGGCCCTTAAATGGCGCGCCAAATCTTCCTGTGTGGTGGCGTATTCCGGCCCGGCGTAAAAGGCGTTGGCAAGCGGCAGAAGCGCCGCCGCATCGCCTTCGTCGGCGCGGCGGATGGTGAGTGTGTCCCCTTGGGTCATTGGCCGGCAGCTATTTCTTGATGCGCAGGGCAAGGCTGCGCGCCAGGGCCTTGCCATAGGGCGGCCGCGCGCCCAGGAGCGCCATCAGGTCAAAGGATGTCTGGCGATAAACGGCGCGGGCGTGGCTGAAGGTCGCGAAACCCTCCCGCCCGTGATAGGCGCCCATGCCGGAAGGGCCGATGCCGCCAAAGGGCAGGTCCTCCTGCGCCACGTGGAAGAGGACGTCGCCCAAGGTGACGCCGCCCGAGGTGGTGCGGCCGAGCACCTGGCGCTCCTCGGCCGCGTCGGCGCCGAAATAATAAAGGCCCAAGGGGCGCGGCCGGGCGTTCACATAGGCGATGGCGTCGTCGATCTTGTCATAGCCCATGAGCGGCAAGAGGGGGCCAAAAATCTCCTCGCGCATCACCTTCATCTCGTCGCTGACATGACGCAGGATGTGAAGCGGCATCTTATTGGCGTTGGCGGCGGACAAATCCTCCCCCGCCGGGTTGACGACATGGATGTCGGCGCCCTTGGCGCGGGCGTCGGCGAGATAGCCTTCGAGCCGCTCCCGGTGGCGGGCGTTGACGATGGCGGTATAGTCCGGGTTGTCGGCCAGCCTGGGGTACATGGCCGCCGCCTTGGCGGCGAGGCGCTCGGCGATGGCGCCTTCCTTCTCCCGGGGAACCAGGAGATAGTCGGGCGCCAGGCAGATCTGCCCGGCGTTCATGAGCTTTCCGATGGCGATGCGGTCGGCCGCCTTGTCGATATCGGCGCTGCGGCCGATGATGACCGGCGACTTGCCGCCCAGCTCCAAGGTCACCGGCACCAGGTTTTCCGCCGCCGCGCGCATCACATGGCGGCCGATTTCGGTCGCCCCGGTGAACAGCAAATGGTCGAACGGCAGGCTGGCGAAGGCCTTGCCCACCTCCGGCCCGCCCGTGAAGACAGCGATCTCGTCGGCGGCGAAGGCGGCGGCGACGAGCTCCTTCATCAACGCTGAGGTGGCCGGGGTGAACTCCGATGGCTTGATCATCGCCCGGCAGCCAGCGGCGAGCGCCCCGGCGAGCGGCTGGAACACCATGGCGACGGGGAAATTCCACGGTGCGATAATCCCGGCGACGCCCTTGGGCTGGTATTCGACCCAGCCGCGCGCGCCTAGAAGCCCCAAGGGAAATTCCAGCGGCCGCCGCTCCGGCTTCATCCAAGTTTTGACATGCTTGCGCGCGTGCTTGAGCGACGCGACCGAGCCCATGATGTCGGAAAAGCGCGACACCGCGATGGAGCGGTTGCCGAAATCCTCCGACATGGAGTCGGCAAGGCGGTGCTGATTGTCGACGAGAAGGGCGAGCGCCCGGTCGATGCGGTCGATCCGCGCCGCCGCCGCCTCGGGCTGGGAGGCGATGAAGGCGCGCCGCTGTGCGCCGAGCCTTTCCAGCATCGCCTCGCGCGCCGCCACGCCGGGGTCGGTAACGTTTTTGGCTTGGGTCGCCATCGGGCCCTCCATGCTCGCTGAAGCCTCGGCATTATGCTTGGCCAAACGCCTCTCGGCAACCGTGCTGCTTTTTCTTGGCAAAGTCCTCCTTCTCGCGTCTTATGGCGCAAGGGCTGGGGCCAAGGGGGGGATATGACTTTTCTTCTCGCCGTCGGAGCGCTGGTCGCGGCGCTCGTCGCGCTGCAGCGCATCGCCCGGTTGCAACGCGAGGTCGCGGACTTGCGCCAGCACGCTGGCATCCCGCCATCCCCCGGAACCGCCAAAGCCGCGCCGCCCGCCTCGCCCGCCCCTGTCGCGCCGCAAAAGCCGCAATGGCGAACAACCCCCGAAACGCCCAAAAAGCGCTTGCTCAAGGAAAAACCCCCTACCGGCACTTGGTGGGAGGAGCAAATGACCTCCCATTGGCTGGTCTGGGTGGGTGGCCTTGCCCTGGCTTTGGGCGGCGGCTTTCTCGTCAAATACTCCATCGATGAAGGACTGCTGGGTCCCGGCCTGCGCATCGCCTTGGGCGTGATCGCCGCCCTGGCGATGATGGGCGCCGGCGAATGGCTGCGGCGCCAGCCGGTGGGCCGCCTGCCGGCCAATATCGACCCCAGCCACGTGCCGGCGGCGGCGACCGGGGCCGGTCTTTTCACCGCTTTCGCAAGCCTTTTCGCGGCCTATGATTTTTATCATTTCCTCAGCCCCCTCGCCGCTTTCCTGCTGCTTGCCGGGGTCTGCGCCGCGGCTTTCCTGCTCGCTGTCCTGCACGGGCGATTTCTTGTCCTTCTCGGGCTCGTTGGCGCCTATTCGGTGCCGGCCTTGGTCAGCACCACCGCGCCGTCGCTCATCGGCCTCCTCGTCTATCTCCTCGCGGTCGCCGGCCTTGCCCTCGCCGTCATTCGCTACCGGCAGTGGTGGGCCTTGGGCTGGGGGGCGATGGCCGGCGTCATGGCCTGGCCGTTGTTGTGGATGGCCGCGCACTGGCGTCCCGGCGATGGCTGGGCATTGGGGCTCTATGCCCTCACCGCCACCGCCTTGCTGGTCAGCGACTGGCGGCCCTACCGGTTGCCGCCCGGCCTGTGGCAGCCCCAACCCCAGGCTTTTGCGCCCCTGTCGGCGGCGGCGGGCGGCTTGCTGGTCTTTGCCATCGTGCGGCTGGACGGCTATGGCGCGGCGGGCTTGGCCGCGCTGGCGGCGATGGCCCTCTTGCTCACCGTCGCCGCCTTTCGCCGCCCGCCCGCGGTCTCGCTCGCCATCATCGCTGCGACGCTGGTGTTTTTCAGCCTCGGCCTGTGGCATCAGCCCGCCTTGCTGCGACCGGAAACGCTTGGCTTGCCCGCGGCCAACCTGGCGCCGCTGGTGCCGCCGGCGGCGCGGCCCTATCTCCTGGTCCTTGCCGGCTTTGCCCTGTTTCACGGGGTTGGCGGCTATTGGGCCAGCCAACGCCACGCCCGCCCCGGCGCCTGGGCCGGAATATCGGTGCTTCTGCCCCTTGGCTTGATGGCGGCTGCTTATGCGCGCATCGCGGCGCTGGCGCCCGATTTCGCCTGGGGCGCGGCGAGCGCGCTGCTGGCGCTCGCCTTCAGCCTTGCCGCCGAACGCCATGCCCGGCCTCCCGAAAATGCCTTGCCCACGGCGGCCTATGTGCTGGGCGCCGTCGCCGCCCTGATGCTGGCCACCGCGATGGTCCTGCGCGACAATTGGCTTTCCCTCGCCCTTGCAGGAGAACTGGCCGCCATCGCCTATCTTTTCGCCCGCCGCTGGCCGCTGGCGCCGCTGGAATGGGCCGCCGCCGCGCTCGCCCTTCTGGTCGCCGCGCGCCAGCTCCTGCACTTTCCCGCCATCGACCATGGCCCCGCCCTTCTTGCCCAAGCCTGGTGGGCGCTCTATGCCTGGACGCTGCCGGCCCTCGCTGTTTTCGCGGCCCGTCATTGGTTCTCGAAACGAAGCCAAAACAATGGCTTGGCGAACAGTCTTGAGGGAAGCGCGGTGATCACTGGCGCGCTGGCCGTGTTTGCCCTTGCCTTGATGCTCGCCAATCTTTTCCCCAGCTTTGGCCCGGGCGGGCGCCAGCTTGCCGCCACCGGCATCAGTGCATCGGGGTGGCTGGCGCTGGCTTATGCGTTCATCCCGGCGCCACGCGGGACGGCGGCGCCCATGACCCGCCTGAGCCTTGCCGGCCTGCTGCTGTTCAGCGCCGGCGCCGTCATCTCCGTCGTCAGGGAGATGCTGACGCGCGGCTATCTCGCCGTTCATTACGGCCCGCCATTTTTCAACCTGATCGGGCTGAGCGTGCTGATCCCCGGCCTGGGCGCCCTCGCCCTTTCCCGCACGACGCGGCTGCACCCCTTTCCCATCCTGGCGCAAACCATCGCCGGCGCCGGTCTTGTTGGCGTTTTCCTGTGGCTCAATCTCGAGGTGCGGCATCTTTTCCATGGCGATGTGCTGGCGCTTCGCCTTTCCGCCTTCCGCCAGGGCGAGCTTTACGCCTATTCCGCCGCCTGGCTGCCTTTCGCCCTCGCCCTCTTGGGCTGGGGCATCAAAACCCGGAACATGGCCCTGCGCCGCCTGGCGCTGGGGGTTTTGGCGGCGACCATCCTCAAGGTTTTCCTGATCGACATGGCAGCGCTGAGTGGGGTCTTGCGCGCCCTGTCCTTCCTTGGCCTTGGCGCGGTGCTGGTGGGCGTTGGCGCCATTTACCGCAAGATTGTTTTTCCCTTGCCTTCAAAAAACGCTAGGACAACGGGCGACTCGCCATCATGAGGAAAAGAGCGATGCCTATGCGCCCCATGCCGCCAAGCCTTGGCAAGACAGCGCTGATTCTTGCCGCCGCGCTCGCCGGCCTTGCCGCCTGCAGCGAGCAAAAGGCCGAAAAGACCCAAGCCCAAGCCTCGCCCGCCGCTGCCGCGCCCGCCGCTTCAAGCAATATCTGGCTGAAGGAGGGGGCTGCTGCCCTCGCCGCCCGTCTTGCCCAAAAACCCATCGAAGGGCGGGCGCGAAACGTCATCCTTTTCATCGGCGATGGGATGGGGGTTTCGACTATCACCGCGGCGCGCATTTTCGACGGCCAAAGCCGGGGAACGAGCGGCGAGGAAAATATCCTTCCCTTCGAGGCCCTGCCCTATGTCGCCTTGGCGAAAACCTATAACGCCGACGCGCAAGTCCCTGATTCCGCTGGCACCGCGACAGCGCTGGTGACGGGCGCCAAAACCCGCATCGGGGTTTTGGCGCTGTCCGACGAGCAGCCGCGCAACCAGTGCCAAGGCGCCGACGCGCATCGCCTTGCCACCATTTTGGAACAGGCCGAGGACGCCGGCATGGCGACCGGCATCGTCACCACCGCCCGCCTCACCCACGCCACCCCGGCTTCAACCTATGCCCACGCCGCCAACCGCGACTGGGAGGACGATGGCCTTCTCCCCCCCGAGGCCAAGGCCAATGGCTGCGCCGACATCGCCCGGCAGTTCGCCGAGTTCGCCCATGGCGACGGCATCGAGGTGGCGATGGGCGGCGGCCGCCGCCATTTTCTCCCCGAGGACGCGCCCGACCCCGAGGACATGGAAAAACGCGGGTCACGCCGGGACGGCCGTGACCTCGTCGCCGAATGGCAGGCCCGCAACCCCGGCGGCGCTTATGTCTGGTCGCTGGCGCAGCTTGCCGCGCTCGACCTTGCGGCAACCCCCAAGCTGCTTGGGCTTTTCGCGGCGAGCCACATGAGTTACGAGGCCGACCGGGCCAAGGACCCGGGCGGCGAACCATCGCTCAGCGAGATGACGGCGACAGCCATCGACCTGCTGGCGCGCCAGGAAAAGGGTTATTTCCTGATGGTGGAGGGGGGGCGCATCGACCACGCCCACCACGCCGGCAACGCCTATCGCGCCCTTGGCGATGCCCAGGCTTTCGCCCAGGCGGTGGCGGTGGCGTTGGAAAAAACCACCCGGGAGGAGACCCTGATCATCGTCACCGCCGACCACAGCCATGTCTTTACCATCGCTGGCTACCCCAAGCGCGGCAACCCCATCCTTGGCCTGGTCAAGGGATTTGCCAGCGAGGACGAAGCCTCCGACGCGCCGGCGCTCGCGGACGATGGCAAGCCCTATACGACCCTTGGCTATGGCAACGGCCCCGGCGCGCTCGCCGGGCCACGCGCGATGCTGAGCGAGGAGATGGCGCTGGCGCCCGATTTCCGCCAGCAGGCGCTGGTGCCCCTGGGCTCGGAAACCCATGGCGGCGAGGATGTGGCGGTCTTCGCCGCCGGCCCGTGGGCGCATCTGGTGAGCGGCGTCATGGAGCAGAACGTGATTTACCACATCATGCGCCATGCCCTTGGCCTTGAGGAACGCCAGCCAAGGGATTGACGCGCGCCTTCTTTATGCGCGCCGGCGGGCCAGCATCAGGCCATCGCCCACCGGCAACAGCGAAATATCGACCCGCTCGTCGCTCTTGAGCTTGGCGTTGAGCGCGCGGATGGCCTGGGTGTCGGCGTCGGCAACGCCAGAGTCGGCGACCCGGCCGCCCCACAACATATTGTCAAGGGCGATGATGCCGCCGGGGCGCACCAGCTTCAGGCATTGCTCGTAATAGGCGTCATAACCGGTCTTGTCGGCGTCGATATAGGCAAAGTCGAAGCTTGCCGCAGCGCCTTGGCGCAATAGCCCATCAAGGGCTCTGCCCGCCGCCTCGATATGAAGGTGGATGCGCTCGGCAACGCCCGCTTCCCGCCAATGGGGCTGACCCAGCGCCGGCCACTCCCGGTTCATGTCGATGGCCAGAACCCGCCCCTCGGGAGGCAGGGCGAGGGCAAAGCCCAGCGTGCCATAGCCGGTGAAAACCCCGATTTCGAGGACGCGGCGCGCCCCCATGAGCTTCAACAGCAAGCCAAGGAACTGGATTTGCTCGGCCGAGGAACGCATCGAGGCTTGCGGCAGGGCATCGCTGATGGCCCGCAGTTTCGATTGCGCGGGATGCTCGCGCAAGCTCGTGGAGATGAGGTAATGCTGAACCTCAGGGCTCAGTCCAATGCTGATTTCGCTCATGGGTTCTTGCCTTGTTGATCCGGTCAATAAACGAATATCACGCCGCGCCGCTGCGGCCGATAGATTTTCGGATCGGGGGGAAAGGCGCGGCCCAGGCGCGTCATCGCTTGGGCGGCGCGTTTTTCCCGCCCGGCCGCGTCGAATTGCGCCAGGTTCAAGGCGACGTAGCCGTGCCATACGGCGTTGCCGCTGCGCCCGTCGAAAATGTCGAGGGCGAGGGTGTCGGCGCCATAGCGGGGGCGGCGCGGGTCGGCGCTCCATAGCCAGGTCTTGCCCCCCAGCGCCACATAGTCGCTGTATAGGCTGAGGCCCCGCCTGGCCCCGCAGGTAAAGGCGGCATAAACGTCGGGACGAACGCCCGGCGCGGCTTCCTCAAGGCCGCGCGCGCTTAAAGCCTGGCGCAAGGCGTCGGCCAAGGCGCGGCTGGAAAGCCCGTTTTCGGCAAGGCAGGCGGCGCTGTCGCCGGTGAGGTCCAGGGGATGTCCGGCAAGGATGGCAAAGCGCGCATAGCCGCCAAAGGGCGCCGCCCGGTCGATATCCTCGGCCACCCGCAATAGCGGCGCGCAGCCGGCCATGCCGGCAAGGAGGGCGTTGAGGAGCAGAAAGTGGAAAAGCTTCGCCATGCGTGTTTCCTGAACTCATGGGCCAGTGTGGCGGCTGGCCTTGCTCCTGGCAAGCCAGGGTAAAACACCGGCCAGCGCGCCCGGCGTTGCCAAATGGCAACAGATTGCGCCTTTGATGCGTGGCGGCTTGCATTCAGTCGCCCCGGCGCTTGGCACCCTTCGAGCGACGGGCTAAACAAAGCCTTCATTGGCCGTGCCCTTCCGACAACAACCACACGGCGCCTTTTCCAGTGGAGGAAATCATATTATGTCAAGTTCTCGCGCCAGACTGTTTCGCGTCCTGACGCTGGCGAGCGCCTGCGCCATGGCCTATCCCCTTGCCGCGCAAGCGCAAAACCAGGCCGGCGGCATCACCTTGGAGGAAATCATCGTCACCGCCCAGCGGCGGTCGGAAAACCTCCAGGACGTGCCGGTCACGGTCTCCACCTTGAGCGGCGAGCGGCTGGACAATATTTTCCTCGATGGCTCGGACATTCGCGGCCTTGCGAGCCGGGTGCCCAGCCTCAACGTCGAATCCTCCAACGGTCGGGTGGCGCCGCGCTTTTACATCCGCGGCCTCGGCAACACCGACTTCGATCTGGCGGCGTCCCAGCCGGTCTCCATCATCATGGACGAAGTGGTGATGGAAAATGTGGTGTTGAAAAGCTTTCCCCTGTTCGACATCGCCCAGGTCGAAGTCCTGAAGGGCCCGCAAGGCACCCTCTTTGGCCGCAACACCCCGGCCGGCATCGTCAAGTTCGAGACCCGCAAGCCGACCGAGGAATTCGAGGCCTATGGCGCCTTGACCTATGGCAGCATGAACACGGTGACCGCGCAGGGCGCGGTGAGTGGCGCCCTGGTCCCCGGCAAGCTCGCCGCCCGCGTCTCGGGGCTTTTGCAGCGGCGCAGCGACTATGTGGACAACGGCTTTACCGACGAGGACGACGCCATGGGGGGCTTCCGCGAGTTCGCCACCCGGCTGCAGCTTCTGTTCACCCCCACCGACAGCTTCAGCGCCCTGTTGAACTTCCACTATCGCGATCTCAATGGCACCTCCGCCCTGTTCCGCGCCAACATCCTCGGGCCGGGCAACAACAAGCTCAATGACAATTTTGCGCGTAAAACGGTATTCTTCGACGAAGGCAACAACAACCCCCAGGCCTATGAAGGCTGGGGCAGCAACCTTAAGCTGGAAAACGCCTTCGACGGCTTTACCGTCACCTCCATCACCGCTTTCGAGACCACCAACGGCTTCAGCCTCGGCGATATCGACGGCGGCTTCGGCGCGGTGTTCTTGCCCCCCTTCGGGCCGGGCTTCATCCCCTTCCCGGCGGTGACGCAGGACGGCATCGACGACCTTGACCAGGTGACCCAGGAAATCCGCTTCGCCAGCAATTCGGCGGGGCCGCTGCGCTGGCAGTTCGGCGGCTTTTACTTCAATTCCGACCTCACCATCACCACCGACCCCTTCTTCATCGACCCCACCACGGTGCGCCACAAGAACACCTCCTGGGCGCTGTTCGGCCAAGGCAGCTATGACTTGAGCGAGGCGCTGACCTTGACCGCCGGTCTGCGCTACACCGATGATAAAAAGGACTTTTCCGCGCTCGCCGCCCCCGTCCCCACGGCCGATGTCAACGTCTCGGACGATGATTTGAGCTGGGACGTGAGCTTGACCTACGCGGCGAGCGATGACGTCAACCTTTACACCCGGGTGGCTCGCGGCTTTCGCGCCCCCACCATCCAGGGCCGCGACGTCGCCTTTTTCGGCGCGCCGTCGACCGCCGGCTCGGAAAAGATCCGCTCCTTCGAGGCGGGGGTGAAGTCCGAGCTTCTCGACCAGCGTCTGCGCTTCAACGCCGCGGCCTTCTATTACACCATCCGCGGCCAGCAGCTTTCGGCCATCGGCGGCGGCGGCAATTTCGTGCAACTGGTCAACGCCGACAAGGGCGTCGGCTGGGGCTTTGAGGTCGACACCGAATGGGTGCTGAGCGAGAACCTCCTTCTCACCCTGGGCCTTTCCTATAACGACACCGAGCTCAAGGACGACACCCTCGCGGTCGCGCCCTGCGGCTCGGGGCTGTGCACCGTGCTCGATCCGCTGGACGGCAACGGCAACGCCCTGGTCGCCGGCAACCCCTTCCCGCAAGCGCCCAAAGTCATCCTTTATGCGACCGCGCGCTACAGCCGGCCGGTGAGCGATGAGGGCGAGATGTTCGTCTCCACCGACTGGTTCGTCCAGGGCAAGACCAATTTCTTCCTCTATGAATCCGCCGAGTTCAACACCAGCGGCGACTTCGAGGGCGGCCTGCGTCTTGGCTACAGCCATAATGGCGGCCAGTACGAGCTGGCGTTCTTCGCCCGCAACATCACCAACGAGGCCAATTTGAAGGGCGGCATCGACTTCAACAACCTCACCGGCTATGTCAATGAGCCGCGGGTGCTGGGCATCGAGGGCCGTTTCAACTTTTAGGCGCTGGACCCTGAAAAGACTAAAGAATATCCAGGCCGCGCCGGCTAGTGGTGCGATACCAACAGATGGTTCCCATCTGTTGGAGAAATCGCACCACAGATTCAATAACTTTAGTGGTCCGCTTTTCCCGAACGGATGGATTTATCCGTTTGGGGCGGACCACTAGCCGGCGCGGTTTTCTTTTTATAGATAGCGGTCCCTTAAATGGCTAAATGGCGCGGTTCTCGTACCACGCCTTGCGGCGGGCGAAGCTTGCTTCCACCGCCGCCCGCTCGGCAAGGCTGAGCTGGGGGTTCCACACCTCGAAAATGAGAACTACCCGCGGCTTGGAGCCGTCATTGGCGGCGCTGTGCTCGAAGCTGTCGTCGAAAACAAAGGCCTTGCCGGGGCGATGATGATGGGTCTTGCCGCCGATCTTGAGGCTTGCCTCGTCGGTGACGTGGAGGGGCAGGTGCACCGTCACATGGCTGTTCACCTGGCCGCAATGGGCGGGGATGCGCGCCCCCGGCGCGAGGATTGAAAAATAGGCATTGACCGGCTGGCCCCCCAACTGGGCCAGGGGCAAGCTTTTAAGGATGGCGGCGGTTTTCGGGAAAAGCGCGAGGTTTTCCGTGACCGCTTGGGTGTTGCGGTAAAGATAGACGGCCTGCCAGGCCTCTTGGCCGCCGACTTCGAGCTTCACGCCCAAATGCGGCTCGAGGGCGAAAACCGAGGTCGCCTTGGCGGCGTTGGCGTCATATTCGGCGATGATGTCATCGCTCGCCGCTTCCAGATCGGTGATCCAGCGAAAGCTGCCGCGCTCGTAGACGGCCCTTGGCTTCAAGTCAGGCATGTAGAAGACGCTGGGCCGCTGCAACGGGTCCTTGAACTTTGGGCTGTCCTGCGAGGTGGGCCATAGGGCGCCCGCGACGCGCTCCAGCTTTTCGCCGGGGAAGCGCTTGGCGGTATCGTTGATGGCCGCCTGGTGCAGGCTTTGCATCGCTGCCTTGAGGAGGTCGCGGCCAAGCTGGATGCTGGAGGCGATGACCGGCGCGACATCGCTCATGTCCTTGACCACGGCAAGGCCGGGGTCCAGTTGAAAGGCGGCGGAAGCGGCGGCGGCGGCGCGCATCCCCTCGCCCATTTGCGCGAGCGCGGTGCCGTAAAGGAGATAGGAAAGAGGGTTGCGCTGGTCGATATCGATGGCCTCGCGAAAGGCGCGGGCGGCGCTTGCAAAATCCCGCTTGGCGGCGTGGCACAGGCCGAGGGAGTGGCGGTGCAGGGCCTCGTCGGGTTCTTCGGCGATGAAACGCTCGACCAGGGCGATGGCCTCGTCATAACGCCCTTGGGTGACCGCCTCTTGCGCTAGAAAAGAAAGAGATGGCTTGGATTTTGGGTCGCGGGCAAGAATGGCCTCATGGAGCGCGGCGGCCTCCACCGTCTTGCCCGACAGCGCCTTCACTTCGGCATCCTCCAACATTTCGGCGATGGACTTTTCCGGGGACTTTTCCGGCGCGTGGTCGTCTGTCATCCTCTTTGTTCCTCAAAGGCTTGCAAACAAAAAGCCGGGTTCGCTTGGGTGCGCCCCCGGCTTTCTTGAACGCGAACGCGCGGCCGATCAGCGCGAATAGAACTCGATCACGAGATTGGGCTCCATCCGCACCGGATAGGGCACTTCCTCAAGCGTCGGCAGGCGGGTGAATGTCACCTTGCTGCCATCGCCTTCGCTCGCGAGATAGTCGGGCAGATCCCGCTCGCTTGAGGCTTGGGCTTCGAGGACGAGGGCCAGTTGCTTCGACTTGGCGCGGATCTCCACCACATCGCCGGGCTTTGCCTGATAGCTGGGGATATTGACCCGCCGGCCGTTGACCGTCACATGGCCGTGGCTCACGAACTGGCGGGCGGCGAAGACCGTGGGCACGAACTTGGCGCGATAGACGATGGCGTCGAGCCGGCTTTCCAAAATGCCGATGAGATTATGCGAGGTGTCGCCCTTGCGGCGCACCGCCTCGGCGTAGATCTTGCGGAACTGCTTTTCGGTGATATTGCCGTAATAGCCCTTCAGCTTCTGCTTGGCGCGAAGCTGGATGCCATAGTCGCTGAGCTTGCCCTTGCGCCGCTGGCCGTGCTGGCCGGGACCATATTCGCGGGTGTTGACCGGGCTTTTGGGGCGGCCCCAGACATTTTCCCCCATGCGCCGGTCGAGTTTGTATTTCGCTTGCGCGCGTTTTGACATGAAAGTCTCCGAATCGCTTGATAAACAAAAGTTTTTCCCGAGACCGCGCCGTTGGATAACAAGCCTTGCAAAAGATCATCCAACGCGGGCGCCGCTTCACTCGGGGCTGCGGGCCCATCCTTTTGGAGCGGGCGGGACTATAGGGATTTCGCGCGCCCTGTCAACGCTTGCGCGCGTCCCTCCGGGGAAAGCGATCGAGGCGCTTCACCACGCCGCGCAGGGTGCGCACTTCCTGCGCCGTGAAGCCGGCGCGGCTGACGAGGTTGCGCAGCGTCCGCCGCATGGCGCCAGCGCGGCTTTCGGGAAAGAAATAATTGCGTGCGGCCAGGGCTTCCTCCAAATGGGCGATCAGCCCCACCACCTCGCCTTGCGCGGCGGGCCCGCTGTGGGCCTTGTCGAGCTTGAACGAGGGCGTTGCGTCAGCCGCCTGGTGCCATTCATAAGCGAACAGAACCACCGCCTGGGCAAGGTTGAGGGAAGCGAATGCGCTGTTGGCCGGGATGGTGAGGATGGCGCCGGCCCGCGCCACCTCGTCGTTTTCAAGCCCGGCGCGTTCCGGCCCGAAGAGGATGGCGGCACGGCGCCTGGCGGCGGCAAGGCGGCGCGCCTCCCCGGCCGCGTGGGCAAGCGTCGCCACCGCCTTCATCATGCCGCGTGGGCGGCGGGTGGCGGCATAGACGAAGTGGCAGTCGGCGATCGCCTCCTCGAGGCTGGCGAACGCCCGTGCCTTGTCAAGGACGCTGTCGGCGCCGGCCGCCGCGGGCCCCGCTTCCGGGTTGGGCCAGCCGTCGCGCGGGGCGACGAGGCGCAGGTCATCAAGGCCGAAATTGAGCATCGCGCGCGCCGCCTTGCCGATATTCTCGGCAAGCTGCGGGCGCACCAGGATGATGGCCGGCGGCGCCATCGCGGGGCTCAGGCGGTCTCGCCGGCGAGGCGCCTTGCCGCCCGCTCCGGCCCGATGAGGGGAAGCAGCGCCGCCATTTCCGGGCCATGCTCCTCGCCTGTCAGCGCCAGGCGCAAGGGAAGGTAGAGCGCCTTTCCCTTGCGCCCCGTCCTTGCTTTCACCGCCTCGGTCCAGCTTTTCCAGGTTTCCGGCCCCCAGGGATTGCCGGGCAGCGCCAAGCGGGCCTCGGCAAGATAAGCGGCATCCGTCACCACCGGCGCCAGCGGCCCGGCGATGACCGGCCACCAGTCTGCCGCTTGCACCACCGTCATAAGGTTCGGGCGCACCGCTTCCCAGGCTTCCGGCCCCATGCCGGCGGGCAAGCGTTGCCGCACCCTTTCATAGGGCAATTGACGGATCACCTTGGCGTTGAGGGCGATGAGCTCGTCCTCGTCGAACTTGGCGGTGGCCCGGCCGAACTTGGCGAAATCGAAGCCGGCGATGAGCGGCGCGACGCTGGTCACCGCTTCCACAGGGTCGCTGGTGCCAAGGCGCGCCAGCTTGGCGAGAAGGGCGATGGGCTCGACGCCCCGGTCGCGGAAATGCCCGACCCCGGTGCTGCCGATGCGCTTGGAAAGCCCTTCGCCTTGCCCCCCCGCCAGCAGCGCGGCATGGGCGTAGTGGGCGGGCGCCGCCCCCAGGGCTTGCGCGATCTGGATCTGCACCGCGGTGTTGACCACATGGTCCTCGCCGCGCACCACATGGGTGACCCCGGTGTCGATATCGTCGACCACCGAGGGCAGCATGTAAAGATAGCTGCCGTCCTCGCGAACCAGCACCGGGTCGGAGAGCGAGGCCATGTCGATCGTCGTCTCGCCGCGGATAAGGTCATGCCAAGTGACGGGCGCCGCCACATCGAGCTTGAAGCGCCAATGGGGCCGCCGCCCCTCTCCTTCCAGCCGCGCCCGCTCGGCATCGCCCAAGCCCAAGGCCGCCCGGTCATAGACCGGCGGCTGGTGACGGGCAAGCTGGAGGCGGCGCTTCAACTCAAGCTCTTGCGCCGTCTCGTAGCAGGGATAAAGGCGCCCGCCCGCGCGCAAGGCGTCGGCCGCCGCGCCATAGCGGGCAAGGCGCGCCGACTGGCGCAGCTCAGCGTCCCAGTCAAGGCCCAGCCAGACAAGGTCGGCCTTGATGGCATCGACATATTCCTCGCGGCTGCGCTCGGTGTCGGTGTCGTCAAAGCGCAGCAGGAAACGCCCGCCCATTTTGCGGGCGAACAGCCAGTTCAAAAGCGCGGTGCGAATATTGCCGACATGAAGCTTGCCGGTGGGGCTGGGGGCGAAGCGGACGGTGGGGGCAAGGGTCATGGCGGCGCTTGTTCAATCATTCCAGCGGTGAAAGTCAAGGTCCACCGCGTCGCGAAAACCATTGGTGATGGGATAGCGGCGGTCGCGGCCGAAGCTTTTCGAGGAAATCTTGACCCCCGGCGGGGCCTGGCGGCGCTTGTATTCGGCGACATAGAGGAGATGCTCGATGCGCTTGACCAGATCACGGGCATGGCCGCGGGCGACGATGTCATCGATCGCCATCTCCTTCTCGATGAGGCATTGGAGCATGTCGTCAAGCGCTTCATAGGGGGGAAGGCTGTCCTCGTCCCGTTGCCCGGCGCGCAGCTCGGCGGTGGGCGGCTTGGCGATAATGCGCGAAGGGATAACCTCCCCCGATGGTCCGCGCGCGCCCCTGGGAAGCGTCTCGTTGCGCCAGCGCGCTAACTGGAAAACCGTGGTCTTGTAAACATCCTTCAGCACCGAATAGCCGCCGCACATGTCGCCATAAAGGGTGGCGTAGCCGACGCTCATCTCCGACTTGTTCCCGGTGGTCAGCAGCATCGGCCCGAATTTATTGGAAAGCGCCATCAGGATAAGGCCGCGCAGGCGCGACTGAATATTTTCTTCCGTCACATCGGGCGCTCGCCCGGCAAAGCTGGGCGCCAGCGTGGCGCCGAGCGCCGCCACCGCCGGCTCGATGGCGATCGTCTCATAGCTTGCCCCCAAGGCGGCAGCGCAAACCGCCGCGTCCTCAAGGCTTTCCCGGCTGGTGTAGCGCGAGGGCAGCATGACGCAGCGCACCGCCTCGGCGCCCAAGGCATCGACCGCCACGGCGGCGCTCAGCGCGCTGTCGATGCCGCCGGAAAGGCCGAGGATGACGCCGGGAAAGCGGTTCTTCGTCACATAATCGCGCAAGCCCAGCATCATCGCCTGGTAAATGCCGGACAAGCCTTCGGTAAGCGCTGGCCGCGGCTGTGCCGCGCAGGTCCAGCCCTTGTCCGACTTATGCCACTGGGTGACTGTTATTTTCTCTTCCCAATCAGGGAGTTGCACGGCAAGGCTGCAATCGGAATTGAGGATGAAAGAAGCGCCATCGAAGACCAGCTCGTCCTGGCCGCCCACCTGGTTGACGAAGATGATGGGAAGGCCGGTTTCCTTCACCCGCGCCACCGCGTGGCTTAAGCGGTGGTCCAGCTTGTCCACCTCATAAGGCGAGCCGTGCGGCGCGATAAGGATGTCCGCCCCGGTCTCGGCGAGGCACTCGGGAATTTCGGGAAACCACATGTCCTCGCATATCATGAGCCCCAGGCGCACCCCGCGAAAATCGACCGGCCCTTGCGGCGGGGCGGCGGTGAACACCCGTTTTTCATCGAACACCCCGTAATTGGGAAGGTGGTGCTTGAGCCGCGTCGCCATGACGCGCCCGCCATCGAGAAGGTGAAAGGCGTTGTAAAGCGCGCCTTCGACGGTCCAGGCGCTGCCCACCAGCAACGCCGGGGCGCCTTCGCCGGTGTCCTTGGCCAAGGCCTCCACCGCGGCGCGCGCATCCTTTTGGAAAGCGGCTTTAAGAACCATGTCCTCGGGGGGATAGCCCATCATCGCCAACTCGGGGAAAACGACAAGGTCGGCGCCAGCGCGGGCCGCCGCCCGCTGCGCGCGGCGTATGGCGCCAAGGTTGTCGGCGATGGCGCCCACCGTGGGGTTGATTTGGGCGATGGCGATGGCGAGACGGTCGGTCATGGCCGCCTTTTAGCCGCCCCAGAGGGCGGCCACAAGCGCCGGCATGGACGCAAGGCCTCTATTCCGCCGCCAGCGCGCTTTGCTCCTCCTTCAAGCCCTCGGCGAGGAGGAAGGCAAGCTCCAGGGCTTGCGAGGCGTTGAGGCGGGGGTCGCAATGGGTGTGATAGCGGTCGGCGAGAACGTCCTCGGTAATCGCCTGGGCGCCGCCGGTGCACTCGGTGACGTTCTGCCCCGTCATTTCCACATGGACCCCGCCGGCATGGCTGCCCTCGGCGCGGTGAACGGCGAAGAAGGCGCGCACCTCGGCAAGGATGCGCTCGAAGGGGCGGGTCTTGAAGCCGGTCACGCTGGTCAGCGTGTTGCCATGCATCGGGTCGCAGGACCAGATGACCACTTTCCCTTCCCTTTTCACTGCGCGGATGAGGCGGGGCAGATGCGCATCCACCTTGTCGGCGCCAAAACGGCAGATGAGGGTGAGCCTGCCTGCTTCATTCCTGGGGTTGAGGATGTCGATGAGACGCAGCAGCTCGTCCGCCTGCATGGAAGGGCCGACCTTGGCCGCCACCGGGTTGCCGACGCCGCGCAGGAATTCCACATGCGCGGCGTCGATCTGGCGGGTGCGGTCGCCGACCCACAGGAAGTGGGCCGAGGTGTCGTACCAGTCGCCGGTGAGGCTGTCCTGGCGGGTGAGCGCCTGCTCATAGCCCAGGAGCAGGGCTTCGTGGCTGGTGTAAAAGTCGGTGCCGGCAAGCTGCGGCACATCGTCCGGCCCGACGCCGCAGGCCTTCATGAAGTCGAGGGCCTCGGAAATCCGGTCGGCGAGCGCGCGATAGCGCTCGCCAGCCGGCGAATGGGCCACGAAATCGAGGGTCCAGCCATGCACCCGGTGAAGGTTGGCGTAGCCGCCCTGGGCGAAGGCGCGCAAAAGGTTGAGGGTCGAGGCGCCCTGCATATAGGCGCGCAGCATGCGCTTGGGGTCGGGAGTGCGGCCCTCGGGGGTGAAGCTGATGTCGTTGACGATGTCGCCGCGATAGCTTTCAAGCTCCATTTCGCCCTGGCGCTCGGTCGCGGTCGAGCGGGGCTTGGCGAACTGGCCGGCCATGCGCCCGACTTTCACTACCGGACGCTTGGCGGCGAAAGTGAGGACCACCGCCATCTGCAGCAGCACGCGAAAGGTGTCGCGGATGGTGTTGGGATGGAATTCGGCGAAGCTCTCCGCGCAATCGCCGCCTTGCAGCAAAAAACCGTGGCCCTTGGCGACTTGCGCCAATTGCGCCTTGAGGCGGCGCGCTTCCCCGGCGAAGACCAGGGGAGGATAGGACTTAAGCTCCTCCTCCACCGCTGCGGCCAAGGCGACGTCGGGATAGACCGGCATCTGGTGCGCCGGCTTCTGCCGCCAGCTCGCGGGTGTCCAATGGGTCGTTCCCTGGGCCATGCGCTCCACCTTGTCGAGAAGGGCGATCAGTCTATCAAATGCTGCGGTGCAATACCAGAATCGCAAGCGTAGGCCAATGCTTTATGCCGGGCGGCGCATCAACACGAATTCCTCGGCGCTGGTGGGATGGATGGCAAGGGTGGCGTCAAAGTCGCTTTTTTTCGCCCCCATCTTGAGGGCAATGGCGATGCCTTGCATGATTTCCGGGGCGTTCGGCCCGATCATATGGGCGCCCACCACCCGCTCGCTCGCGGTGTCGACGATGAGCTTGGTCAACGCCCGCTCGCCCCGCCCAGCCAGGGTATGGCGCATGGGGCGAAAATCGGATTTGAAGACCGCGATGTCGTCGAAGGCGGTCCGGGCCTCGGCCTCGGTATAGCCGATGGTGGCGATGGGCGGCGAGGAAAACACCGCCGAGGGCACGAATTCATGGTCCACCCTGGTGGGCGTGCCGCCAAACACGCTATCGGCGAAAGCGTGGCCCTCGCGGATCGCCACCGGGGTCAGCGCCACCCGGTCGGTGACATCGCCCACGGCGTAAATATGGTCGACATTGGTCCTCGAATAGGCATCGACGATGACCGCGCCATTGTCGGCGAGGGCAAGACCCGCCTTCTCCAACCCCAAGCCTTGGGTATTGGGCGTCCGGCCGATGGCGAGCATGACGCCGTCGGCTTCCAGAATCGCGCCGTCGGACAAATGGGCGCAAAGCGCGCCGTCCGGGGTCTTTTCCAGGCGCGTCAGGCTGGCGTTCAAATGGAAGGTGACGCCCTTGGCGGCCATCGCCTGCATGGCGCGCTGGCGCAACTCGTCGTCGAAGCCGCGCAGAATGAGATCGCGGCGGTAAAGCTGCGTCACCTCAAGGCCAAGGCCGTTGAAAATGCCGGCGAACTCGGTGGCGATATAGCCGCCGCCGGCGACGATCACCCGCTTGGGCAGCTTTTCCAGGTGAAACGCCTCGTTGGAGGTAAAGGCATGTTCGATGCCAGGGATATCGGGGATGAAGGGCGTGCCGCCGGTGGCGATGAGGATGGTCCTGGCGCTGCATTTTTTATCGCCAAGGTCGATGACATGGGCATCGGCGAGGCTCGCCCTGGTTTCGAACAAATCGACGCCGGCGCTTTGAAGGGTCTGGATATAAAGCCCGTTCAAGCGGTCGATTTCCTTGTCCTTATGGGCGATGAGCTGGGTCCAGTCAAAGCGCGGGTGGCCGCGCAGATGCCAGCCATAGCCCGCCGCGTCCGCGAAATCCTCGGCGAAATGCGCAGCGTAGAAAAAGAGTTTTTTAGGGACGCAGCCGCGGATGACGCAGGTGCCGCCGACGCGGTATTCCTCGGCGATCCCAACCTTGGCGCCGTGGCCGGCGGCAATCCGCGCGGCGCGCACGCCCCCTGAGCCGGCGCCGATGATGAAAAGGTCATAGTCGAACGCGCTCATTGCGAGTCCTTGCTGAGCTGGGCGAGCGCCGCGCCATGGGCTTCCCAGTTCTGGCCATCGAAGGGTTCGATGACGATCGCCTCGAACCCGGCGCGGTCAAGGCAGCGCAGGTTGACGCTCCAGCCGTCGGGGTTGGAGCGCGGCACGTAAAAGCCCTTGACCCCGCATGTTTTACAAAAAAGATGGCGCGCCGTCCCGGTGTTGAAGCGGTACTCGCTCAGCATCTCGGCTCCGGCAAGAAGGCGAAAGCGGCTCCGTGGGACGATCAAGTGCAAAAACCCCAGCCGCGCGCACATCGAGCAGTTGCATTCCTGGACGGTGACCCGCCGCGGCGCCGCGACCTCAAACCGCACCGCGCCGCAATGGCAGGACCCCTGGTGCCAGACGAGGCGTGCCATGCGCGCTATTCCACCGTCACCGATTTGGCGAGGTTGCGCGGCTGGTCGACATCGGTGCCCTTGGCGACGGCGGTGTGATAGGCGAGCAGCTGCACCGGAATGGCGTAAAGGAGCGGCGTCGTCATCGCATGCGCCTTGGGCATCTCGATGGTGGCGAAGGCGGCCTGGCCGTGGCTCATCAGGCCGTCGATGTCGGAAATCAGGACCACCTTGCCGCCGCGGGCGATGACTTCCTGCATATTGGAAACGGTTTTCTCGAACAACGGACCGGAAGGGGCGACGACGATCACCGGCACATCCTCGTCGATAAGGGCGATGGGGCCGTGCTTCATTTCGCCGGCGGCGTAGCCCTCGGCATGGATATAGCTGATCTCCTTGAGCTTGAGCGCGCCTTCAAGGGCGATGGGATAGTCCTGGCCGCGGCCAAGGTAGAGCACGTCGCGGGCCCGCGCCACCTCGTGCGCCAGCTGCTCCAGCGCCTCGTCATGGTTGAGAACCTCCGACATGCGGGCGGGCAATTCCATGAAGGCCTGGGCGATCTCGCCTTCGGCCGCCGCGTCGATGGCGCCGCGGGCGCGGGCGAGCGCGGTCGCAAATGCGGCAAGGACCGCCAGTTGACAGGTGAAGGCCTTGGTCGAGGCAACGCCGATCTCGGGCCCGGCATAAGTGGGAAGGACCATGTCGGCCTCGCGCTCCATCGTCGATTCGCGGACATTGACGATGGCCGCGATATGCTGGCCGGCGTGCTTGGCAAGCCTCAGCGCTTCCAGGGTATCGGTGGTCTCGCCCGACTGGGAAATGAGAAGGGTAAGGCCGCCTTGCGCGAACACCGGCGCCCGGTAGCGGAACTCGGAGGCGATATCGACCTCGACGGCAAGGCGCGCCATCTGCTCGATCCAATAGCGCGCCACCATGCCGGCATAATAGCTGGTGCCGCAGGCGACGATGTTGACCTTGGTGACGGCGGCAAGGTCGAGCGGCAGCTTGGGCAAGCGGATGGTGCCTTCAAGGGGGTTGAGATAGGCCGCCATGGTCTGGCTCACCACATTGGGCTGCTCGAAGATTTCCTTCAGCATGAAGTGACGGTAATTGCCCTTGTCGATGAGGGCGCTGGAAACGCTCGACTGGTCGACGCGCCGCGTCACCGGCTGGCCGCCTTCGCCATAGATGGTGGCCTCGTCCCGGGACAGCACCGCCCAGTCGCCGTCCTCCAGATAGCAGACCCGGCTGGTGAGGTGCGCCAGGGCGATGGCGTCGGAACCCAGATACATCTCGCCTTCGCCATAGCCCACCACCAGGGGGCTGCCGCGCCGGGCGCCGACAAGAAGGGTTTCATCGCCGTCGAAAAGGATGGCGAGGGCAAAGGCGCCGCGCAGCCGCTGCAAGGTCTTGGCCACCGCCGCGACGGGCGCGCTGCCGTTCTTGAGGTGATCGGTGATGAGAACGGCGATGACCTCGCTATCGGTATCGGTCACGAACTCATGGCCGCGCCCCGCCAGCTCCTCGCGCAGCTCCTTGAAATTCTCGATGATGCCATTGTGCACCACCGCGACCCGGTCCGTCGCGTGCGGGTGGGCGTTGCCTTCATTGGGCGCGCCATGGGTCGCCCAGCGGGTGTGGGCGATGCCGATCCGTCCGTCAAGCGGGTCCCGGGTCAGCGCCCGTTCAAGGTTGACGAGCTTACCCATCGCCCGCCGCCGATGGATGCGGCCTTCGACAAGGGTGGCGATGCCCGCCGAGTCATAGCCGCGATATTCCAGCCGCTTGAGGCCGAACAGCAAACGGTCCGCTACTGGCGCCGTGCCGATGATGCCGAGAATGCCGCACATGGAAGTCAGTCTTTCTTTCCCATTTTGCCGGCCGCCTTGGCCGCCGCCTTGCGCTCGCGAAAACGCGCGGCGGCGCCGGGCCGGTCCCATTGCTCGCCGCGGGCCACGGCAAGGGCGTCCTTGGCGACGTCTTTCGCGATGACGCTGCCGGCGCCGATGATCGCCCCCGCGCCCACAGAGACGGGGGCGACCAGCGCGGTGTTGGAGCCGATGAACGCCCCCGCGCCGATCACCGTCCGGTATTTGAAAAAGCCGTCATAATTGCAGGTGATGGTGCCAGCGCCGATATTGGCGTCGGGACCGATATCGGCATCGCCGAGATAAGCGAGATGGCTGGCCTTGGCGCCTGCGCCCAGCGTTGTCTTTTTGATCTCGACGAAATTGCCCACCTTGGCCTTGGCCCCGATATCGGCGCCGCCGCGCAGCCGGGCGAACGGCCCCACAGAAGCGCCCGCGCGCACATGACAGCCTGCCAAATGGCTGAAGGCGTGGATGCTTGCCCCCTCCTCTACCGTCACTCCGGGGCCGAACACCACATGGGGGGCGATGGTGACGTCCTCGCCAAGGCGGGTGTCGAAGCTGAAAAAGACGCTTTCGGGATCGATCAGCGTCACCCCCGCCGCCATCGCCTCGGCGCGCCGGCGGTCCTGGTAGAGCCGCTCGAGACGGGCCAGCTCATCGCGCGCGTTGACCCCGAGGACTTCCCTCTCCTCGGCCATTACCACGGTGGCGGCAAGGCGCTTTCGCTCCGCCACCGCGACAATGTCGGTAAGGTAATATTCACCGGCGGCGTTGTCGTTGCCCACCGCGTCCAAAAGCGCGAACAAGAGCGGCGCGCGCACCGCCATGACCCCGGAATTGCACAAGGCGATCGCCCGTTCGGACGAGGTTGCGTCCTTATATTCGACGATCGCCATCAGGCTGTCGCCGGGGCCCACCACCAGGCGGCCATAAGCGCCGGGATCGGCCGCCTTGAAGCCGAGAACGGCGAGCGCCCGGTCTTCCGGCCCATCGGCCACCGCCGCCGTCAAGCGGGCAAGGGTATCCGGGGTGATGAGCGGCACGTCGCCATAAAGGATGAGCGCCACCCCGGCAAAGTCAGCCAGCGCTTGGCGTGCCTGCATCGCCGCGTGACCGGTGCCGAGTTGCGGCTCCTGAAGGGCGATGCATAGCCGCTCTCCATAGGCCGTGAATTGCTCCCGCTTGTCGCCCACAACAAGAACCCGGCGGTCGATGCCCAGACAATCGAGGCTCGCCAGGACATGGTCGAGCATGGGCCGGCCGGCCAGCGGGTGCAGCACCTTGTGGCGCCGCGATTTCATGCGCGTGCCCTTGCCGGCGGCAAGGATGATGGCGGCGGTTTGAAGCTTGGTCATGGACAATCGATTACATCAGGCTATGTTGCTGCGCAGCGGCACCCTGCCATAGAGCGGCGGAGAATGCCATATACGGAAATGCCATAAACCGATTGACGGAGGTTTAAGGGGATTTGATGGCGCCGCCTGAGCTCGTGACACGTCCCGCAACCTTGGTTTTCGACCTCGATGGCACTCTTGTCGACACGGCGCCGGACCTCACCATCGCCCTCAACCGGGTGCTCCTCGAACTGGGCCGCCGTCAGGTGGCCGTCGACGAAGTGCGCGACATGGTCGGCCATGGCGGGCGGGCGATGCTGGAAAAGGGCCTGGCGGCGGCCGGCGCGCCAATCGGACAATCGGCCGCCTCCGCGGCCGGCGCGCCTGGCGCGCCAATCGGACAATCGGCCGCCTCCGCGGCC
>JBMOOS010000014.1:0-3103 GCA_049324415.1 Pseudomonadota bacterium | reverse complement strand
GCGCGCCAATCGGACAATCGGCCGCCTCCGCGGCCGGCGCGCCTGGCGCGCCAATCGGACAATCGGCCGCCTCCGCGGCCGGCGCGCCTGGCGCGCCAATCGGACAATCGGCCGCCTCCGCGGCCAGCGCGCCTGGCGCGCCAATCGGACAATCGGCCGCCTCCGCGGCCAGCGCGCCAATCGGACAATCGGCCGCCTCCGCGGCCGGCGCGCCTGGCGCGCCAATCGGACAATCGGCCGCCTCCGCGGCCGGCGCGCCAATCGGACAATCGGCCGCCGATGACGCGGTGAACGTCCTTCTCCCCCGCTTCCTGGCCCATTATGGCGCCCATATCTGCGTCGAGAGCCGGCCCTATCCCGGCGCCATCGCCGCCTTGCGCCATTTCCAGGCGCAGGGCCATCGCCTCGCCCTGTGCACCAACAAGCCCGCCGCCTTGAGCCGCCGCTTGCTCACCGCCCTCGACCTCGACCGGATGTTCGCCGCCATGCTGGGGGGCGACAGCCTCAGCGTGCGCAAGCCCGACCCGCGCCACCTTCTGGAGGCGATCGCGCAAGCCGGCGGCGACCCGACACGGGCATGCATGATCGGCGATTCCGTCATCGACCTGGAAGCGGCGCGCGCCGCCGGGGTTCCCATCGTCCTCGTCGACTTCGGCTATAGCCAGGTGCCTGTTCAAACCTTGAAAGCCGACGCGGTGATCAGTCATTTCGACGAATTGCCGGCGGTCATCGCGCGCCTTCTTGGCGCTGGCCGCGCCATGCCTTGACGACAAGATGGCGGGCCAGCATGAGGGGCGGCATGCGCAGCCAGTGGGCCCGCGCATAAAGGGCGCGACGGGCGAGGCGGTTGTTTGTGGGGCGCCAGGGATCGGCGCCGCCCACCGCGCGTGCCACCAGATGGTCCATGAGGCGCAGCAGGGGCGCGGCGGGCAGATGGCGGGCAAGCATCGCTTCCAGCCCCGCCGGCGGCGTCCAGCCGGTCACCGCCCTGGCAAAGCGCACCCCATAGGCCAGCGGCCGGCCAAGGTCGAGCGCCCTCGCGCGGTCCGCCAGATGCCCGGTGAAGGCGGCGTCACGCGCGGCGAAGAAATCGATGAGGTCGGTGAGGTCGAACAGATTGCGCAAGCCGCCGGTAAAGTCGCCGTCATGGCAGGCGTGGGCAGCGCTGTGGAGCGCCATGTCGGCCGGGGCAAGCACGTCCAGCCCGGCGAGCGGGCTGGCGCAGGCTGCTTGCAGCAGCGCCTCGGGCGATGGCTTGAGGCGCGCCGTCAAGGGCAGGATGGCGTGGTGCACATCGACCACCGTCCGGCGCTTGAGGTGGCGCAGCGGCGGCAACTCGTGCATCCAGCGGCGGTAATAGGCATCGTCATAGGGGTGCTGCTTGGCGCTCGCCCAGCCAGCGGCGATAAGCTGCGCCTCGACCTCGGCCAGCCGGGCCCGCGGCACCAGGATATCGACGTCTGAGCACCAGCGCCCGGCGCTCCCCGGCAGGGCGATGGCGAAATAGGCCGCGCCCTTGAGGAGGATCAGCGGCCCGTCATAAGCGAGGAGCGCCCGGCGGATGCGCGCCGCTTCCCAAAGGGTTTGGGTGCGGCTTGCCTGCGCCGCACGCCAGGCGCTTTCCAGGACCTCTCGGGCGACCGGCGCCAGGCCGTCAAGGACGCCGGCTTCGCGGGCGCTGGCCGCCAGGCGGCCGAGAAGGGCCTCCCTTTGCGCCAGCCGCGCCAGGGCGGCAAAGCCGCGCGGCGTGGCATCGCACAGCCGCGTGGGCGCGCGCAGGACAGCGGCAAGGGCCATGCCGTTAACCCGCTCCTTCATCCCTCCTCCCC
The DNA here is from genome assembly GCA_049324415.1 of Pseudomonadota bacterium. Lineage (GTDB taxonomy): Bacteria > Pseudomonadota > Alphaproteobacteria > Sphingomonadales > CAKZYD01 > JBMOOS01. The sequence goes on along the minus strand of JBMOOS010000014.1, from coordinate 1,274 downwards.
ATGCTTGCGCGCCAGCTCGGCGACCAGGGCCATGCCGGCGGCCAAATCGCCATAGCGGATATGATAGGCGGGCACCGCGCGGGCGAGCCGTGCAACGATATGGAAGGCGGGAGCGCCCAAGCGGCCATAGTTGACCGAGGCGCTGATGATCTGGCCGAAGGTCTCGGCCGGCGGGCAGGCGCGCGCTTGGGGTGCCGCGCCGGGGCTGAAATGGGGCATGAGGATGAGGCCTGGCGCCATCGCCGGCGGCGCTTCCCGCACCGCGTCAAGGGGCGGCGTCATATAGACGATGCGGCCCTTGGCCGTGCCTTCGAAGGGGCGCGAGAAGGGCGCCTTGGGAAAGGCGGCGCGCATCACGGCGATGGCGTCGTTCTTCAGCGATATGGGACGGGGAAAAGCGTGAAGGAGGCCCTTGTCAAGCGAGAGCAGGACGAACTCGTCGCCCAGGAAACGCCAGCCCGACCAGCCCAGGGCCGCCGCCAAGGTGCTTTTGCCCGAGCCCGAGGCGCCGACCATCATCACCGCCCGGCCATAAGCATCGCCAACGCTCGCCGCGTGCGCGAGGAGATAAAGGTTGCTGCCCATCGCCACCTGCCAGTTCATCGCCATTTCAAGGGCAAGGAAGGCAAGCCGCTCGGGCAAGGGCACGAAGGGAGCGGGAAAGTCGGCATAAGCCGCCATTTTCGGGCGCACGAAACGACGCAGGCGCGAGGTATAATCGACGCTGACGACAAAATGGGTCCAGGCGTTCTCGGGCGCCGCCGGATACGCGCCATAGATGGCGTGAAAATCGCGGGCGAGGCGGCGCGAGGGCGAGCGTAGCAGGCAGACCAACGGCCCCACCCGCAAGGTCAAGCCGCCCCCGGCCAGCGCGCGCGCCACCGCGCTCCTTGGCATTTCCCCATAACGCTTCATGAAAAGGGCTATAGCACGGGGGCGATGAGGCCCAAATCGTCGAGTTCGGCGATGCGCCGGGCAACGATGGCGGGAACGTCCCCGGCCGCTTCGAGGGCGAATTCCTGCTGGAGTCGGGCGGCGAGCTCCGTCGCGCTCAACGGCGCCGGCCGTGCCAGACGAAGGATTTCCAGCGCCACCTCGGTGAGGATATGGGTGGCGCCGGAAGGGGCGTGAAAAACCGCGTAAAAGGGACCGATGGGGGTGATGCTATAGTCGGCCTCATCCACCGCCTGCCAGCGCATCTCCCGCATGCTGGATTTTTCCACGGCCACTCCTAGTGGTGCGGTTCCAACAGATGGGAACCATCTGTTGGAACC
>JBMOOS010000013.1:0-7104 GCA_049324415.1 Pseudomonadota bacterium | reverse complement strand
GCCAATTGTTTGATTGGCGCGCCAAGCGCGCCGGCCGCAGTGGCGGCCAATTGTTTGATTGGCGCGCCAAGCGCGCCGGCCGCAGTGGCGGCCAATTGTTTGATTGGCGCGCCAAGCGCGCCGGCCGGCGATAGTCCAGGCTCATCCCCCGCACCGCAAAAGCATGCGCCTTCGCGCCCGCCACCATCTGCCGCCGCTCGATCCCCAGGCAGCGCAGGAACTCGGTCCGCGCGCGCTCGAAAAAATGCAAGTAACGGGCGTGATAGACGATCCCCGAAGCATCGGTGTCCTCGTAATAGACCCGCAGCGGCAAATGATGGACGCCGTCCGCGATCCAGCCGCGCGTCGGTTGTGTATCGCCCATCGCCTCGTCCATCAGCGGCGTCCCGGCTCGAGCAGGAAAACCAGCTTGAGGCGCCGCCATTCATTGTAGATCTCGTCGGGAAAGCGGTAGGGCGCGCACTCGGCGATCGCCTTGCGCGCGCCTTCCGCCACCGCCGCCACCACCACTTCGTTGCGTACCGTCACCCCGCCTTGGCCAGCGACGATCGGCGGGCGGACGAGCGCGCCATTGGGGTCGAGCTCGGCCTCGACATAGAGGCGAAGCTGGCCGATATCGGCGACCCCGCGCCAGTTCTGCCCATAATAGGACCAGCAGGGCGTCAATTGCGCGCGGATGAGCGCGCCCAGCCGGCCGCCGATTTGACTGCCTTGCGCCGAGGTGGTGGAGGCGATGACGGCCTGGGCTTCCTCTTCCTCCGGCCGCGCCGCCGCCGGTCCGGGGAAGGGCACGGCCTCGCTGGCGCGGCGCGCGGTCTTGGCGGCGTCCTTTTCCTGCAAGGCCCGGCTGATCTGGTCGGCGTTGCCGGCCTTGGGGTTTTCCGCATAGCGGGTCGCCTGATCGAGCTCCTCGCGCTGGCGCGGGGCCGGTTGAGGCGCTGGCGGCGGCGGTGGAGGCTCTTCCATCACCACTTCGACGGGAATGGGCGCTGGCGCCTCCTGCTGTCTTGGCGGCGTTGCCGGATGCCAGAACAGAAGGGCAAGGACGAGGAGGAGGTGAAGGATAACGGAAAAAGCGATGCCCCAGCCCCACCTTCGCTGCGGCGCGGCAGGCGGAGCCTGGGCCTCGGCATGGAGGATCATCTCAGCCATCGCCATCGAGAAGGTCCATTTGCCGCTCATCGCCTTGGGGCGGGGTAAGGCCAAGATGGCGCCAGCCCGCGGTACTGAGCAAGCGGCCGCGCGGGGTGCGCTGAATGAGCCCGGCCTGCAGAAGATAGGGCTCGATGATGTCCTCGATGGTGTCGCGCGGCTCGGAAAGCGCCGCCGCCAGCGTTTCGATGCCGACAGGGCCGCCGCAATAGGTGACGCCGATGCAGCGCAGGTAGCGATGGTCCATGCCATCGAGGCCAAGACGGTCCACCTCCAGCCGGGCAAGAGCGGCATCGGCAGTGGACGCATCGATCACCTCCCTGCCTGCGACGCTGGCAAAGTCGCGCACCCGGCGCAAAAGCCGGCCGGCGATGCGCGGCGTGCCGCGGGCGCGTGCCGCGATCTCGTGGGCGCCCTCGGGGCTGATCTTTATCCCCATGACCCGCGCCCCGCGCGTCACCACTTCCTCGAGCTCGGCGACCTCGTAAAAATTGAGCCGCGTGGGGATGCCGAAGCGGTCCCTGAGCGGCGTGGTGATGAGGCCGGAGCGGGTGGTCGCGCCAACCAGGGTGAAGGGCGGCAGGTCGATGCGCACCGAGCGCGCCGCCGGCCCCTCGCCGATGATGAGGTCGAGCTGGAAATCCTCCATCGCGGGATAAAGGATTTCCTCGACCGCCGGGTTCAAACGGTGGATTTCGTCGATGAAGAGAACGTCGCGCGGCTCGAGATTGGTGAGGAGCGCCGCAAGGTCGCCCGCCTTGGCGATGACCGGCCCGGCGGTGGCGCGAAAGCTCGCCCCCAGCTCGCGGGCGATGATCTGCGCCAGCGTCGTCTTGCCCAGCCCCGGCGGGCCGTAGAGAAGGACATGGTCGAGCGCGTCGCCCCGCGCCTTTGCTGCGGCGATGAAGACGCCAAGGTTATCGCGCGCGGCGGCCTGGCCGATGAATTCGTCCAGCCGCTGCGGCCGCAGATGGCTGTCATGGGCGTCCTCGCTCGCCGCCACGCTGGCCATCAGCCGGGTCATGCCGCCAGCTCCTTAAGGCCCGCGCGGATGAGGGCGGCAAGCTCGGCCCCCTCGCCCAGGCGGCCATGAACATCGGCGATCGCGGCATAAGCCTCAGTCCGGCCATAGCCGAGATTGACCAAGGCGGAGACCGCGTCCTCCACGGCGCTGGGCGGCGAAGGCGCCGTGCCCGGCTTGGCAAGGGCGGCCGGCGCGGCGCGCGCGGCAAGGCCGCCGACCTTGTCCTTCAATTCGCTGACGATGCGGGCGGCAAGCTTGGCGCCGACGCCGTGCGCCCGGGTGATCGCCTTCACGTCGCCGGCGGCGATGGCGTTGGCCAGCGGGTCGGGCGGCAAGGCCGACAATATGGCGAGCGCCACCCGGGCGCCGACCCCTTGCACCGATTGGAGCAGGCGGAAAAAATCCTGCTCCCGCCGGGTGGCGAAGCCGTAAAGATGGATATGATCTTCCCGCACATGGGTCTCGATCGTCAGGCTGGCGGCCTGGCCGGGGGTGGGCAAGGCCTTAAGGGTGCGCGCCGAGCAGAACACCAGATAGCCAACGCCGCCGACGTCGATCACCGCCCAATCGGCACCGACCTCATCGATAAGCCCCTTGAGCTTGGCGATCATCCCTTGACCTCCGTGGCGTGGGCCAAGGCGTGGCGCGGGTTTAAATTCCGCCTATTATGCGCATGGCAAATCGCCACCGCCAAGGCGTCGGCGGCGTCGGCGCTCGCGATGTCAACCCCCGGCAGCAGCATGCGCACCATGGCGTGGATCTGGTCCTTATGGGCATGGCCGGCGCCGACCACCGCTTTTTTCACATGGTTCGGCGCATATTCGGCGACCGGGATGCCGCCCAGTGCGGGCGCCAGCAAGGCAACGCCGCGCGCCTGTCCCAATTTCAGAGTGGACACCGGGTTCTTGTTGACGAAGGTTTCCTCGACCGCCGCCGCGTGCGGATGCCAAGCCTCGATCACCGCGGTCAAGCCGTCGTAAAGCTCGACCAGCCGCTGGGCGAGCGTGGCGGCGGGCGTTGAGGCGATGGTTCCATTGGCAAGGTGGCGCAAGCGCCGGCCATCGGATTCGATCACCCCCCAGCCGGTACGCTGCAAACCGGGATCGAGCCCCAACAAACGCTGAAAATCTTGCGCCACGCCCTATCCGCTCAATTTCTCCATGATGTCGTCGGCCACATCATAATTGCCATAGACATTTTGCACATCGTCATTGTCCTCGAGCAAGTCGATGAGCTTCATCAGCCGGCGCGCGCTTTCCTCATCGACCGCCGTCAAGGCCTGCGCCTTCCAGGAGAGCTTGGCCGAGGCAGGCTCCCCCAGCTTGGCTTCAAGCGCCCGGGAGACCTCGGCTAGGGCGTCGGGCTGGGTGGTAATGACATGGCCCTCCTCGCCGCTGACGATATTATCCGCCCCGGCCTCCAGCGCGGCTTCGAACATCTTGTCGGCGCTCGCCGCCGCAAGCGGGTAGACGATCTCGCCCACCCGGTCGAACATATAGTTGACCGACCCCGATTCGCCCAGATTTCCCCCGTTCTTGGCGAAAACCGAACGAATGTCGCCGGCGGTGCGGTTGCGGTTGTCGGTGAGCGCCTCGACGATGAGAGCGACGCCGCCGGGGCCAAAGCCCTCATAGCGCACCTCCTCGTAATTCTCCCCGTCATTGCCCAGGCTCTTGCTGATGGCGCGCTCGATATTGTCCTTCGGCATGGAGTGCGAGCGAGCCATGGCGATGGCCGCCCGCAAACGGGAATTGGCCTCGGGGTCGGCGCCGCCGGTCTTGGCGGCGACGGTGATTTCCCGTGCCAATTTGGAAAAAAGCTTCGACCGCTTGGCGTCCTGCACGCCCTTGCGGTACATGATGTTCTTGAACTGCGAATGGCCGGCCATAACGCCTCTCGATAATCCCTAACGCTTTATCTTCGCTGTCGCGGACCGCCCTGGCGCGACTTCATAGCAGATTAGCCGGCAAAGGCCAGGGCCGCCAGCGGGCAAAAACGGCCAGCATCGCGATCCCTTCGGCATTCTCAACCAGGCCCTTCGGGGTCGCGGCCAGGCCAGGTCTCCTTGAGGCGACCACCCAGCCGGAGCGGCGCGACATGGCGGGCAAGTCCGGTTGCATCATCGGTCTCGACCACCACCCCACATAGCGTCGCCGGGCCAAGGGCGGCGCTCAACCGTCCCATGCGGATCTTGCCGGTGAAGCGCTGCAGCGACTCGGCGGGGTCCATACCGATGATCGAATCATAATCGCCGCACATCCCGGCGTCGGTCTGATAGGCGGTGCCGCCGTTCAACACTTGCGCGTCCGCTGTCGGCACATGGGAATGGGTGCCGACGCACAGGCTGGCGCGGCCGTCGACGAACCGCCCCATGGCCATTTTCTCCGACGTCGCCTCGCCATGGAAATCGACCACGACGGCATCGACGGCGGCCTTCAGCGGGGCTTGCGCCAAAGCTTTGTCGACCGCCGCGAAAGGATCGTCGAGAGGGTCCATGAACAGCCGCGCCATGGCGTTCACCACCAACACCCGCCCGCCGCCCGCCGCCTGAAACACGCCCGCGCCGCGTCCCGGCGTTCCAGGCGGGAAATTGAGTGGCCGCAGCAAGCGCGGCTCGGCTTCCATATAGGGGATGATTTCCCGATGGTCCCACACATGGTTGCCCGAGGTGATGCAATCGATCCCCCCCTCCAGAAGAGCCCTGGCGATGCGTTCGGTGATGCCGAAGCCGGCGGCGGCGTTCTCGCCATTGGCAACGACGAAATCAAGCCGCAGCCGGGCGCGCAATTGCGGCACCTCGTCAAGAACCGCGGTACGGCCAGCGCGGCCCACGATGTCGCCGAGAAACAGGATACGCAATGAACGTGCTTTCTTTTCCGAAGCGCAGGCGTCAAGCGCCGGGCTTGCCGCCATCCACGCGGCGCAGGTCCCGGACGCCGATTTCGGTCACCACATAATCAAGCCGGGCGTCCGCTCCATCGCTCGGCACCACGGGCACCTCTTGTGCCTGAAAGGCAAGCCCGATGGCAAGGATAGGCCGCGCCGCGCGAAGGGTTTTCAGCGTCCGGTCATAATAGCCACCGCCATAGCCCAGGCGATGACCGCGCCGGTCGAAGGCGAGCAACGGGACGAGGACGATGTCGGGCTTCGCTGCCATGGCGGCGGGCTCGGGCTGGCGGGTGCCGAAGGGGCCGGGACGCAACCCTTCGTCAAAGCGCCACCGGCGAAAGCCAAGAGCAAGTCCAGGCCCTTCGACGACAGGCAGGGCAAGGGTGTAGCCGCAGCGCTCGAGGTCAAGCAGAGCCGGGCGGCAATCCAGCTCCTCGTTGATCGGCCAATAGCCGCCGATGACGCGCGCTTGCGCCGTGCCGGCGGCAAGGGCGACGAGCGCCTCGCGCACCGCCATCGCCGCCGCTTTGCCATGGGCGCGGTGAGCGCCGGCCCGCAAGGCGCGCAGGCGCTTGCGCATCTCCGCCTTGCTTTCATCGACGCTCAACCGCACGCCGGACAAATCCCCAACTCCTCTCTGCCTTACCCCCGCGACGCAAGGCGGCGGGCCCGCCGTGGCCGTCGGACGCCGGATCCTCTGACGCCTAACACGTCAGGTGGGCGCCATGTGCCGCGAACCTTGGGTCCGGGCAGGGACGGCTCCCGTTCTTGATGGTATCGCCTCAGGGATGTGTGGTCCGTCGCACCGGGCAGTACCCGCCGGGCGTTGATTTAAGTCTTCCCGGGGCTTTGCTCAAGTCTTTCCGCAAGCTTTGTTATTCTTTGCGTTGCCTCGCCAAGGCATTGCATGAACGCCTCTTCCTGCACGGCATGGCGTTTATTGCCGCCGCGCTCGCGTTGCTCGAACAGCTCATCGGCGACCAACAAGGCCGACATGAGGAGCAAGCGGGTCTCCCCTACCTGGCCCAGGGTGAGCGTCAAATCCTGCGCCTTTTGATCGACATACACGGCCAGGGCGCGCAGCCTCTCCTCCTCGCCATCCCGGCAAGCGAGCTTATAGGCGGCGCCGCCAATATCCACCGTGATCTGCGCCATGCTGTCCTCCTATCCCGCGATTTTCGTCAGCCGGTGCAAGGCGCCGTCGACCCGCGCCAGCGCCGTCTTGCGCAAGACTTCAAGCTTGCCCGCTTTCTCCCGTTCCTCGGCAAGGCGTGCCTTAAGCCGGGCAAGCTCATCGAGTCCCGCCGGCGTTGCCCCGCGCGATGCGGCAAGCTCGTCCTGAAGATCGGCATAAGCGCGTTCCAAATCATCATAGGCCTGGCGCAGGCTGTCCACGTCCGGCAGTTTCGCCGCCATGTCGGCCGCCGGCGCCGCCGCTTGCAATTCGCCATAGGCGCGGGCGAGTTCCGCCTGGCGCTTTTTGGCGGCGGCAAGCTCGTCCTTCAAGGCGTCCCGCTCGGCGCTCAGCGCCGCAAGCCGCGCCTCCAACGCCGCGATGCGCTTGGCGTCGCCATCCGTCCGGGCCGCGCTTTCCAGATGGCGCGTCACCATCGATTCGAGATGACTCAACGCTTCATCAAGACGCGTGCGCGCGGCCTTAAAGTCGGCCTCATCCATCGCTTTGCACTCCCCCGCAAGACCCGTGGCCAACGACCGGGATGGTCATGAAATCCGCCAGCTTAACCACAGATTATGAGGTGAAGCCAAGGAGCGTCAACCATCGCTTGCCCCAGCGTGACAACCGGCACCGCTGCTCTCAAGTTGACGGCGCGCCCGCGCCCCGCCATGGTGCGCGCCGTTTGACAGACCTTGCAATCCGGAGGCAGTGACCATGGCTGTAACCCACGATCACATGGCGCAAGCGGTTCGTGTTTTGGCGATGGACGCGGTGGAGCGGGCGGGGTCTGGGCATCCCGGGATGCCGCTGGGGATGGCCGATGCGGCCACGGTGCTGTTCAGCCGCTTTCTTAAGTTCGACC
>JBMOOS010000012.1:15846-96269 GCA_049324415.1 Pseudomonadota bacterium | reverse complement strand
CGCGCCGCGCCCTTAATGCGTCTGTTCCTTGGTCTTGAGGAAGCGCAAGCGCGGAAAATCCTCGGCGCTTTTATCAAGGTGCCAGGCATTGCGGGCGAGGAACACCCATTCGCCGGCATGGTCCTCGGCCACCGCGGCGCGGTTCATGTCGACGAATGCCTTGACCATGCGGGGCTCGTCCGCGGCAAGCCAGCGCGCGGTGTAAAGCTGGGTCGGCTCGAAGCGCGCGGCGATGTCGTACTCGCTGCGGATGCGCTCGGCAAGGATGTCGAACTGCAACGCGCCGACCACCCCCACCACCCAGTCCGAGCCGATGAGCGGCTTGAACGCATGGGCCGCCCCTTCCTCCGCCAACTGGGTTAGCGCGCGGCCCAGATGCTTGGCTTTCAACGGGTCGTCGGGGCGCACCCGCGACAGCAATTCCGGCGCGAAGGAGGGGATGCCGGTGAAGTGCAGCGCCTCGCCCTCGCTCAAGGTATCGCCGATGCGCAATTGGCCGTGATTGGGGATGCCGATGATGTCGCCGGGAAAGGCTTCCTCCGCCCGCTCCCGGTCGCGGGCGAGAAAGATTTGCGGGCTATGGATGGTGAGCTGCTTGCCCGAGGCCACATGGCGCAGCTTCATGCCCTGGCGGAAATGGCCCGAGCACAGGCGAACAAAGGCGATCCGGTCGCGGTGCTTGGGATCCATATTGGCCTGGATTTTAAAGACGAAGGCGGAGACCGTGCTTTCCAGCGCGTCGACGTCACGCTCCCGCGCCGGGCGGTGGGTGGGCGCCGGCGCGTGCTCCGCCAGCCCTTGCAGCAGCTCCCGCACCCCGAAATTATTGACCGCCGAGCCGAAGAACACCGGGGTCAAATGGCCTTCGAGGAACGCTTGGCGGTCGAACGGCTTGGTGAGCGCGCGCACCATCGCCACGTCCTCTCGCAGCTTGACGAGGGCCTCCTCGGGGAGGAGGGCGACAAGCCTGGGGTCGTCGAGCCCGGTAACTTCCACCGCCGGGGCCAGGCGCGCGCCGGTCCCCCGCTCGAAAAGGACGAGGCGGTCGTTGAGGAGGTCGTAGCAGCCCTTGAAATCACGCCCCATGCCGATGGGCCAGGACGCCGGCGCCACGTCGAGGGCGAGCGTCGTCTCGATTTCGTCAAGGAGGGTGAAGGGGTCCCGCCCCTCGCGGTCGAGCTTGTTGATGAAGCTGATGATCGGCACGTCGCGCAGGCGGCAGACCTCGAACAGCTTGCGGGTCTGCGCTTCGATGCCCTTGGCGGCGTCGAGCACCATGACCGCGCTATCGACCGCCGACAGGGTGCGATAGGTATCCTCCGAGAAATCCTCATGGCCCGGCGTGTCGAGAAGGTTGAAGGTCCTCCCTTCATAGTCGAAGGTCATGACCGAGGAGGCGACGGAAATGCCCCGCTCCTGCTCCACCTTCATCCAGTCGGAGCGGGCGCGGCGGCGTTCCCCCTTGGCCTTGACGGCGCCGGCGAGCGCGATGGCGCCGCCGAACAGCAGCAGCTTTTCGGTGAGCGTCGTCTTGCCGGCATCGGGGTGGGAAATAATGGCGAAGGTGCGCCGGCGGGCGACTTCGCGGGCAAGCTCGGTCATGAAATTCTCGAAACGGCCTTTTGCAACGGGATTGCAGCGCCTATCCTGTCGGCAAGCGAAAATCAAGTCACGAGACCATAGATGGCGTTGACCGCCCAGGACATCATCAAGCGCTTGACGCTGGAGCCGCACCCCGAAGGGGGCTGGTATCGCCGCACCTGGCCCGATGGCCCGCCCGGGCGCGCCCGGCCCAAGGAAACGGCGATTTATTACCTTCTGGAAGCGGGGCAGGTCTCGCGCTGGCACCGCATCGACGGGACCGAGATCTGGCACCATTATGCCGGCGCGCCGATAGCGCTGCGCCTCAGTCCCGACGGCCTTGCCGTCGCCTCCCATGTCCTTGGCCCCGACATCGCCCACGGGCATCGCCCGCAAGTCGTCGTGCCGGCCAAGGCCTGGCAAACGGCAAGGACGCTCGGCGGCTGGACGCTGGTGGGCTGCACCGTCACCCCCGGCTTTACCTGGGAGACTTTCGAGCTTGCCCCGCCGCACTGGGAGCCCGGCCCTTGACCGCGCGCCGGCTGTTCGTCTTCGGCCTTGGCTATACGGGCTTATCCTTCGCCCAAGCGATGCAGGCGCAGGGCTGGCGCGTCGCCGGCACCGTGCGCGATGGTAAGAAGGCCGCCGCCCTGGCGCCAAGCGGGATAAGCGTCCTTGCCTTTGATGGCGGCGCGCCGCTTGGCGACACCGCGCTTTTGCGCGCCGCCAGCCATGTCCTCGTCACCATACCGCCCACGCCCGGCGATAAGGGACCGGACATCGTCCTCTCCCATCACCTGCCAGACCTCATGGCGGCGCCATCCCTCGCCTGGCTCGGCTACCTCTCCTCCACCGGGGTCTATGGCGATGCCGGCGGCGCCTGGGTGGACGAAAGCGCGCCGCTCCATGGCGCCCGGGTGCCGGAACGGCGCGCCGCCGACCTTGCCTGGCAGGCGGCCCATGCCGAGCATGGCCTGCCGGTCCACATCTTCCGCTTGCCGGGGATTTACGGGCCGGGCCGCTCGGCGCTCGAGCGGGCGGCGAGGGGCGAAGCGAAAATCATCGACGTCCCCGGCCATGTCTTCAGCCGGGTGCATGTGGACGATATCGCGGGCGCGCTTGAAGCCTCCATCGCCCGTCCCCGGCCAGGCGCCATCTACAACGTCGCCGACGATGCCCCCGCCGCCGCCGCCAAGGTCAATGCCCACGCCTGCCGCCTTCTGGGCCTTGCCCCGCCGCTGGCGCAAAGCCTGGAAGAAGCCGATCTTTCGCCCCTCGCGCGCGGTTTTTACGGTGAATGCCGGCGAGTCTCCAACGCCCGGCTGAAGGCGGAGCTGGGGTGGCGCCCACTCTATCCCAGCTACCGCGAAGGCCTGGCGGCGTGCCTTGCGGCGATGACGGCAGCAAAAGAAGGAAAAGGACCATGAAATTCGGCAGCGGCCAATCCGTGAGACGGACCGAGGATAAGCGCTTCATCACCGGCAAGGGGCGCTATACCGACGATATCCAGCTTGAGAATATGGCCTATCTCGCGGTGGTCCGCGCTCCTTATGCCCATGCCGACATCACCGCCCTCGACAGCGCCGGCGCCCTTGGCATCGGCGGCGTGCTTGCGGTCTACACCCAGGACGACCTCGACGCGGCGGGCTATGGCCCCCTTCCCTGCATCACCGCCCTCGACACTGTCGACGGCGGCAAGCAGCATTATACCGAGCGCCCCATCCTCGCGCGCCGGCGGGTGCGTTTCGTCGGCGAGCCGGTCGCGGTGGTGGTCGCCGAAAGCCGCGCGGCGGCCCGCGACGGCGCCGAGGCGGTGATGGTCGATTACGCCGACCGCCCCGCCGTCCATGACGCCATGGCGGCAACGGCGCCGGGCGCCGCAGACATCTGGGGGCATATCCCCGGCAATGTCGCCTTCGACTGGCATATTGGCGATGAAGCGGCGGTCGATGCCGCGCTCGCCAAGGCGGCCCATGTCAGCACGTTGCGCATCGTCAACAACCGGGTCGCCCCCAACGCCATGGAAAACCGCGCCGCCATCGGTGAATATGACGCCGCAAGTGGCCGTTATACCTTGACCACGGGCACCCAAGGGGTCGCCGTCATGCAGGGCCTGCTCGCCGGCCTGGTGTTGAAGGTGGACCCTCGGCGGCTGCGCGTCGTCACCCCTGATGTCGGCGGCGGCTTCGGCATGAAGTTCTTCCTTTTTCCCGAATATGTTTGCGTGCTCCATGCCGCCAGAATGCTGGGCCGGCCGGTCAAATGGACCGGCGAGCGGGCGGACTCGTTCCTCACCGACACCCATGGCCGCGACCTGATCAGCGAAGGGGTCATCGGGCTCGACGCCGAGGGCCGCATCCTCGGCCTCAAAGTGGCGAGCAAAGCCAATCTCGGCGCCTATCTCTCCGCCTTCGGGCCCGCCATCCAGACCCTCGCCGGGGGCAAGATGCTGGGCGGCATGTACGCCATCCCGGCGCTTTACAACCGGGTCAAGGGCATCGTCAGCAACACCGCGCCGGTCGACGCCTATCGCGGCGCCGGCCGGCCCGAGGCCGCCTATATGACCGAGCGCCTGATCGACAAGGCGGGGCGCGAAATGGGCCTGGGCCAGGACGCCATCCGCCAGCGCAACCTCGTCCCCGAGGCGCGCATGCCCTTCACCACCGCGCTGGGCGTTGCTTTCGACACCGGGGCGCCGGCGGCGGTGCTCAGTCTTGCCAAGGAGCACGCCGATTGGGACGGCTTTGCCGCGCGCAAGGCCGCTTCGGCGGCGCGCGGCCTGCTGCGCGGCCGCGGCCTTGGCTATTATGTGGAAATCACCTCCGCCGGCAACATGGTCGATTATGCCACTGTTGCTTTTACCAAGGACGGGGCGGTGGAACTGGCCGTCGGAACCCAGTCCACCGGCCAGGGCCATGAAACCGCCTTTGCCCAGATTTTGGCGGAACGCTTGGGTATCCCTTTCGACACGATCCGTGTCATTCAAGGCGACACCGAGCGCTTGGCGCGCGGCCATGGCACCGGCGGCTCGCGCTCGCTCCATATCGGCGGCGGCGCGGTGATCGAAGGCGCCAAGGCAACAATCGCCGCCGCCCGGCCGCTCGCCGCCTATATTCTGGAAGCCGACGAAGCGATGCTCGACTTCGCCGATGGCCATTTCCGGTTGCGCGGCAGCAACCGCAATGTCCCGCTCATGGCGCTCGCCGCCCTTGCCCATGACGCCGCCCGGTTGCCGGCGGCCTTGCGGGCGCGCTACCCCCAGGGCCTGCGCGCCGAAGCCCGCTATGAGGGCGCGCACCCCACCTTTCCCAATGGCTGCCACATCGCCGAGGTGGAGATCGACCCCGAGACCGGCCAGGTCGCCGTCGTTTCCTACCACGCGGTCGATGACTTCGGCCGCCTTATGAACCCGATGCTGGTCGCCGGACAAGTCCATGGCGGCGTCGTCCAGGGGCTTGGCCAGGCGCTTCTCGAAGACGTGGTCTACCAGCCGGAAACCGGCCAGCTTATCACCGGCTCCTTCATGGATTACGCCATGCCTCGCGCCGACGATGTGCCCGACATCGCCTTTGCCAACCACGTCGTGGCCAACCCCAACAACCCCCTAGGGATAAAGGGCTGCGGCGAAGCCGGCACGATTGGCGCGATGCCGGCCATCGTCCACGCCATTCTCGACGCCCTCGCCGCTTATGGCATTGACGACATCGACATGCCGGCAACGCCGGAAAAAATCTGGCGGCGCCTGCGCACGGCGCAAGTTGCTTAAGGTTTTTTCCAGCGCAGCATCGCCAGATTGCCGGCAAGCGTCAGCCCAACCCCCAGCGCGGCAAGGCCGGACCAGCGATAGCCCTCAAACAGGGTGGAAAGCCCAAGGGCGACGATCGGCGTTATCACCAGGGCATAGCCGGCGGGCGCCAGCCCGATCCGCTCGATAAGGGTGATATAGGCGGCAAAGGCAAGGGCGCTGCCGAAGACGCCAAGGTAGAGAAGCGAGAGGATATAAGGGGCGGAGAAGTCGAAGGCGGGCGGCGCCCCGCTGATAACGGCATAGAGCGCGGTGAGGCCGGCGCCGTAAAGCATCGCCCAGAAGTTGCTTGCGATGAGCGGCAGGCCGCGGCGTTGGCGCAAAGCGGCCACCATATTGCCGGTGGAGGCGAGCGTGACCCCGACAAGCACCAGGAAAAGCCCCCATAGCCGCTGGTTGCCAAGATCAAGGCCGGCAAGCTGGGGCCAGAAGATGAGGCTGAGGCCTGAAAGCCCCAAGGCGGCGCCCAGCCAGACCTGGCGGCTGACCCGGGTTGCCAGCACCGCCCTTCCCCACAGCGCGTTGCCGAGGGGGATGAGGGAAAACACCACCGCGACGACGCCGGTCACCAGATACTGGCTGCCGGCATAGGTGAAAAGATAGTTGGCGCAATAAAGGAAAAAACCCAAGCCAAGGAACAGGCCATGGGCCCACGCTGAAAAGCGCAGGGAGCGGCGCAGGATGAGCGCCACCACGCCAAAAAGCAGGGCGGCGATGAAAAAACGATAGCTCACCGACCAGGCGATCGGCACCACCCCCAATTGATAGCGGATGGCAAGCCAGGTGGAACCCCAGATAAGGATGGTGGCAAGGTAGAGCGCGGGCGTCGGCATGAATGGGTCCGATGTGACAACAAGGCCCTTTGCATAGGCCGGTTCATGGCCTTCAGGCAAAGAAGAAAAACTATCCCGCGGCGCGCTCGGGGATAGCGCCGTCCGCTTCGTCAAGGGCGCCCTCAAGTTGGGCAAGCACCGTCTCGAAGCCGGCGTCTTGCGCCTGCAGCTCGAGATGGGCGATCGCCGCCCCCAGTTGCAGCATCCCCTGGCTGGTGGGAAGGCTGCGCTCCATCAGCGCGCGGGCAAGGCGGCGGGTGAACAGCGCGGCTTCTCCGCCATGGGCGCCAACCAATAAGGCAAGCAGCCGGCGGGGGCCGAAATGGCCGATTTTATCGCTTTCCTTAAGCACGCCGGCAGCCGTCACCAGCAACAGCTTGAAGGCCCGCTGGGCAATGATTTGTCCGTGGGTCGCCAGGATATGCTCATGGCCATCGAGGGCGATGAGGGCAACGCTCGCCACCGTGCCGCCTTGGCGCACGCCCGCGAGGAGCTTTTCGCCCTCGTCCACCATGTCGGCATAGTCGGGAAGGTCGGCGAAGGGCACCGTGATTTCCCCGCCCTGGAGCTGGGCCGCATCATCGTCCCGCTGGCGGGCGACGCTGGCCTTCACCATGTCGAGGCGCGCGTGCAACACCGCGGCCAAGTCCTTGGCCAGCGCGTCTTCTTCATTTTCTTTCCCCGCCGGCAGGGGCTTTGCCAAGCCACTCAGCACCCCGGCAATGCCATGGCCAGAGGCTTGCGCCAGCGCAGGGGCAGGGCGCGGCGCGCCAGCCGGCACCCAGGGCAGCATGGCGACCATCAGGCAAGCCAGTCCCGCTGCGACGAAAAGCGCGGGCGCGGTGGGCCAGGCCGGGAAGCCGGGGTGCGCGAGATCGGCATAGACCCATGGGGCCAGGCCAAGGCCGACCGCGAGCGCGGCGGTCATGACAAGGGCCGCTGGCCAGCGCCGCAATGGCCAGCATTTTACCCCCACGATCAGCGCCCCAAGGCTGGCGGCGGGGACGAGCGCGACGAGGGAAAGGAGGCCATGGCCGGGGTAAAAAAGGCCGCCCAATCCCACCCCGCCGGCAAGCCCGGCCAGCACTGTCACGCCGCGGTCGAGCCAGGCGCTGACCCGCTCCAGGCGCACCGCCCGGCGGATGGCGAGGAGAAGGATGCCGACGACCCACGGCAAAAGCGCGCCGTGCATCTGATTGGCAAATTCCCAAAGGGCGGGCGACTGGTCGAGAAAGCCGGCCTTCCAGGCGGCAAGCCCCAGCACCCCCGCCGCGGCAAGCGCTGGCAAGGCATGGCCAAGGCGGCGCCAGCGCAAGGCCGCCGCGCTCGCAGCGGCAAGGGCAAGCGCGGCGAGCGCGCCGGCGGCCCAGAACAGCCGCGCTCGCCACCCAGAGGCCGCCGTCCACGCGGCGGGCTTTTGCACCGCAAAGGCGCCATCAATGTGCTTGCCATAAAGCCGCACATGAACGCGCTGCGCTTCTCCCGTCTGGCGCACCAGGTGGCCGATGCCGTTGCCGAGGGCGTCGGCATCGCGCGCGCCTTCGCCCAGGGCGAGGCGGCGGCGATGGGCCTTGCCAGCCCCGCCCTCGAGCCACAGGTCATAACCTTCAAGGTCGCCCTGGCTGAAGAGGAGAAGCAGCGGCGCCGTCGCCCCTTTTCCGGGCGCGATGGTGAAGCGGAACCAATGGGCGCCCGCCCGGTCGCGCGCCACCAGGCGGGTTTTGCCAAAGGGGCGAAAGCTGGCGGCGAGCGGCGGGCGCTTCACGTCCTCCAGGCCAAGCGCGCCCGAGGGGTCGTAAAAATAATCGAAGCGGGCCATCGGGGTAAGGCCGTCTTGCACGGCGATGGCCTGGGCGCGCGCCGCCGGGCTGGCGATGAACCACGCCGTGACAACACCCACGAGGGCGCGCGCCGCCAGCGCGCCCCAAGAACTCCAACAGCGATATGGACCCGGTCTGCCCATCGCCCCAGCATGAAGGCGGAGGGCTTAATAATCGGTTAGGGTTAATGCTCGCTCAAGGCAGCGCGGGCAAGGCCTTTGAGGGCGGCGATGAAACGCTCCACCTCGCCTTCCTCGCTCGCCCAATGGGTGACCAGCCGCACCACCGGGCTTCCCGGCGCGCCCCAATCATAAAAGCCGAAGCCCGCTTCGCGCAGCGCTTGCTTTTCCGCCTCATCGAGGGCGAGGAAAAGGGCGTTGGCCTCCACCGGGTGGATAAGCCGGCTTCCCGCCGCCGCCGCGATGCGCGCCGCCATGGCGTTGGCATGGGCGGCGTTGGCGCGCCATAAATCGTTTTCCACATAGGCCAGAAGCTGGGCCGAGACATAGCGCATCTTGGAAACCAAGTGGCCCGCCCGCTTGCGCCGCCAGGCGGTGTCGCGCACCAGCGCGGGGTCGAAATAGATCAGCGCCTCGGCGGCGAGCGCGCCGTTCTTGGTGGCGCCAAAGCTCATGACATCGACCCCGGCCCGCCAGCTGATGTCCGCCGGGGCGCAGCCGAGATGGACAAGGGCGTTGGCGAAGCGGGCGCCGTCCATGTGGAGGCGCATCCCCCGTCCCCGCGCCACCTCGGCGATGGCGGCGATATCCGCCGGGCGGTAGACCGTGCCCAGCTCGGTGGACTGGGTGAGCGAGACCGCCGCCGGCTCCACCATATGGACGCTGCGGTAATAGCGGGCGAGCGCCTGGCGCAGCCCTTCGGCGCTCATCCTGCCATGCGTGCCGGCAACCAGGCCGAGCTTGGCGCCGCCGGTGAAAAATTCCGGCGCACCGCATTCATCTACTTCCATATGCGCCTCTTCATGGACGAAGACGGCGCCATAGGGGGGCGACAGGACGGCGGCGGCGATGGCGTTGGCGGCGGTGCCGGTGACGAGCGGGAAAACCCTGACAGGGCGCTCGAAAATTTCGGAAAAAACCGCGTCGAGCCTTGCCGTCCACGGGTCATCGCCATAGGCCGCGGCGCTGCCCCGATTGGCCGCCTCGAGCGCTTCCATGATGGCCGGGGCGACCGGCGCAGTATTGTCGGACAAAAAGCTCATAGGCCATAGGCCTTCGCCATCGCCGGCTCCTTCGCCACCACCAGGCGCGCCAGGTCAACCATCACCTTGGCCTGCTTCCAGGTGGCGTCGTCCTGCATCTTGCCATCGATCATCACCGCCCCGGTCCCGTCCGGCATGGCGGCGAGGATCTTGCTGGCAAAGCGCACTTCCGCAGGATCGGGTGAGAAAACCCGCTTGGCGACCTCCACCTGGCTGGGATGGAGGGTCCAGGCGCCGGCGCAGCCGAGGAGGAAAGCGTTGCGGAACTGGGCCTCGCACGCGTCCATATCGGCAAAATCGCCAAAGGGGCCATAGAACGCCTTCACCCCCGCCGCGGCGCAGGCATCGACCATCCTGGCGATGGTGTAATGCCAGGGGTCCTGCTGGTAAAATGCGCGCGCCGCGCCTGCCTCGTGCCCGGCATCCGCCAGCACCCGGTAATGGGGATGGCCGCCGCCAACCCGCGTCGTCTTCATGCCGCGCGAGGCGGCAAGGTCCGCCGGCCCCAGGCTGACGCCATGCAGGCGCGGGCTGGCGGCGCAAATGGCGTCGATCCTGTTCACCCCTTGCGCGGTTTCGAGGATGGCGTGGATGAGGATCGGCTTTTTCACCCCATGGCGCGCTTCCAGTTGGGCGAGAAGCTGGTCGAGATAATGGATGTCCCACGGCCCTTCCACCTTGGGCAGCATCATGACATCGAGCTTGTCGCCGACGGCGGCGACGATGGTGCTGATATCGTCGAGCGCCCAGGGGGAGTTGAGGCAGTTGATGCGGGTCCACAAGCCGGTGGCGCCGAAGTCGGTCCGCCGCGCGACCTCGATGAAGCCTTGCCGCGCCGCTTCCTTGGCGTCGGCGGGGATGGCGTCCTCCAGATTTCCGAGAAGGACATCGACCTGCGCCGCCATGGCCGGGACTTTCGCCCGCATCTTTTCCACATGCGGCGGGAAGAAATGGATCATCCGCTCGAGCCTGACGGGCAGTTCGCGCGGCGGCATGGGCGCGCCGATGGCGAGGGGCTTGTAAAAATCGCGCGGGTGTTTCATGGCCTCCCCTTCATGCTGCGGCGCAACACATGTGATTTAACAACAACATGATGGCCAGGACACTAGAAAACTTCCCCACTTCGTGCAATGCAGCAGGCGTCAAATAAGCGGGAGAGGCGGCATGGCCCTCGATGTCGGAAAACTACGGCGGCAATTTCCGTCGCTTGACCTCAAGGATGGCGGCAAGCCGCGCATCTATCTCGACAATCCCGCCGGCACCCAGGCGCCCATCCCCGTCATCGAGCGGATGAAGGCCTGCCTTATCGAGGCCAACGCCAATCTGGGCGGCGGCTTTGCCACCTCGCAAAAGGCCGAGGCGCTGGTCAAAGGCGCGCGGGCGGCGATGGCCGACTTCCTCGGCGCCCAAGGCCCCCAGGAGATCATTTTCGGGGCCAATATGACGACGCTCACCTTTCACATCGCCCGCTCCATCGGCCGCATCTGCCAGCCCGGCGATGACATCATCCTTGCCCGCATGTGCCACGACGCCAATGTCCAGCCCTGGCGCATGCTGGCGGAGGATTTGCGGCTAAACGTCAAATGGCTCGACTTCAATCCCGAGACTTATGAATACGACCCGGCGGCGCTCGATGGCTTGCTCAGCGCGCGCACCCGTCTTGTCGCCATCGGCTACGCCAGCAACGTCCTTGGCACCATCAACCCGGTGAAGGCCGTCTGCGCCAAGGCGCGCGCCGCCGGCGCCCTCAGCTATGTCGACGCGGTCCACTACGCGCCGCACGGGGCCATCGATGTCGCAGCGCTGGGCTGCGACTTCCTGGCCTGCTCGGTCTATAAATTCTATGGCCCCCATGTCGGCGTCCTTTACGGGCGGGCCGCCGCTTTGCAGGCGCTCACCCCCTACAAGGTGCGCCCGGCGCCCGATGCCATCCCCGAATGCTTCGAGACCGGGACCCAGAACCATGAGGGGCTGGCCGGCACCCTTGGCGCCATCGACTATCTGGAAAGCTTGGGCAAGACCACCCTTAACACCCGGCGGGCGCGGCTGGTCGATGCCATGAACCAAATCGCGGCTTATGAAACGGGCCTTGCCTGGCGCCTCATCGACGGCCTTGCCGCCCTGCCCGGCCTTGACATCCATGGCCTGACCCAGCGCCACCAGGCCGCCCGGCGCGCCCCCACCGTCTCCTTCACCACCCGGCAGAAAAGCCCGCGCGAGCTGGCCGCGGCGCTGGCGGCGGAGAATATTTTCGCCTGGGCCGGCCATTCCTACGCCATCGAGCCGTTGCGCGCCCTTGGCCTTCTGGAGGGCGGCGGGGTGCTGCGCCTCGGCATCGCCCATTACAACACGGCAGAAGAAGTCGACCGGACCATCTCGGTGGTGGCCAGCCAGTTGCGCTAGAGCCTCTCTCTTAAGGCGCCTTGGCCACCCGCTGGTCGATGGCGCCGAACACCGAGCGCCCGGCCTCGTCCAGCATTTCCAGGCGCACCCGGTCGCCGAATTTGAGAAAGTCGGTCTTGGGCGCGCCTGACGTGATGGTCTCGATCATCCGCAGCTCGGCGATGCAGCTATAGCCCAGCCCACCTTCGCCGATGGGCTTGCCCGGCCCGCCGTCCTGCTTGTTGGAAACGGTGCCCGAGCCGATGATCGCCCCCGCCCCCAAGCGGCGGGTTTTGGTCACATGGGCGATGAGGCGGGCGAAGCTGAAGGTCATGTCCACCCCGGCATCGGGCTTGCCGAAGGGCGCGCCGTTGATCTGGCTGAGGAGCGGCAAATGCACCTTCGCCGCGCGCCAGGCCGCGCCCAGCTCGTCCGGGGTGACGGCGACCGGGGAAAAGGCGGTGGCTGGCTTGGATTGATAAAAGCCGAAGCCCTTGGCGAGCTCGCCCGGAATGAGGTTGCGCAAGGAAACATCGTTGACCAGCAACAGCAGCTTGATATGGCTGGCGGCCTGCGTTTCATCCGTGCCCATGGGGACATCGTCGGTGATCACCGCGACCTCGCCTTCGAGGTCGATGCCGAACGCCTCGTCCGGCACCAGGATGTCGTCGCACGGGCCCAGCATGTCGTCCGACCCCCCTTGATAGACCAGAGGATCGTCCCAGAAGCTTGCCGGCATTTCGGCGCCGCGCGCCTTGCGCACCAGCTCCACATGGTTGACATAGGCCGAGCCATCGACCCAGTGATAGGCGCGCGGCAGAGGAGCGGCGCACGCCTTGGGGTCGAAAGCGCGCGCCTGGCCCAGCGCGCCGGCATTGAGGTCGTCCGAGAGCTTGGCAAGGCGGGGCGCCACCGCGTCCCAGTCATCGAGCGCGGCTTGCAGCGTCCTTGCCACCTCGCCCGCCTCCACATAGCGGGAAAGGTCGCGGCTGACGACGATGAGGGTGCCGTCCCGCCCTCCGGCTTTAAGCGAGGCAAGCTTCATCAGGCTTTCCAGCTCTCCTTATAGCCGGCCCATTCCACCGCCCTCGCCGCCGCGCCAACGTCAAGGGGGTCGCGGGTGTCGATCATGACGGCGTATTCGTCGGTCGCCGGCTTTTTTTGCACCAGCATGTTCTTGAGCGCCTTGGGATGCGGGCCGTGGGTGAAGCCCGCGGGGTGCAGCGTCATCATCCCGGGATGGATATTGTCGCGGCTGAAGAAGTCGCCCGCATGGTAGAACAGCACTTCGTCATAATCGTCGTTGTTGTGGAAGAACGGCACCTTCAAGGCACCCGGGTCGCTTTCGAAGGGACGCGGCGCGAAGGTGCAGACGACGAAGCGCGGAGCGACGAAGGTGGTGTGGGCCGAGGGCGGCAGGTGATAGCGATGGCTCATCAGCGGGCGGATGTCGCGGACATTCACACGCGCCACCGACAAGTCGCCGGTCCAGCCCTGGGCGTCGAGGGGATTGAAGGGATAGGTGATGGTGGAAACGACCCCGCGCTTCTTCACCCGCACCCGGGTCTCCTGGGTATCCGACTGCTGGGCGAGGAAGGCGTCGTCGATCTCCGGCGTGTCCAGCATCGCCTTGTCGAAAATCGCATGCTGGCCGACAAGGCCTTTCTCGGGCAAGGCATAGCTGCCATTGCTCGCCTCGACCATCAGGATCACCATCGCCTCAGCGGGCGCGATCCGCCACATGGCGCCGCGGGGAATGACCACATAGTCGCCCGCGTGCAGCGCCAGATGGCCGAAGTCGCAATAAAGCGCCCCCGCTCCTTGATGGATGAAAAGAAGCTGATCGCCATCGCCGTTGCGCGCGAGGTCGGGCATGGCACCGCGCAAGCGCCACAGACGGATCTCGCAGTGATTATTGACGAGAATGACCGGCGCGTCCCAGGGCAAGCTCTGGTTTTCCTCAAGCCGGGTAAGGTCGAAGGCGTGGGGGCTGAGCGGACCTTCGAAGGCGCTCCAGCCGGTGGGCGGGTGGGCATGGTAGAACATGGCGGCAGGGCCGAAAAAGCCCTCCTTCGACATTTCCCGCTCATAGGTCCCGGCCGGCAAGTCGGCATGCGCCTGGCGCGAGGCGCGGCCCTGGCTCTTGGAAAAGGAAATATAGCGGCTGGTCATGGCGCGGCCTCGCTTGGCGGAGAGCTTAATAGTTACATTTGAAACTAATAATGTCAAGCGGCAAGGCCGCCCTCACCCGCCCTTCACGCCATAATCAAAGACGTCCCGGCGGGCGTAATGGCCGGCGACGTCAAGGTCGTATTTGCCGCGGGCGATGGCGCCCAGGTCGAGCTCGGCGGCGAGCACCGTTTCTTCCCCATATACCGGCCCGGCAAGAACCTCGCCGAAGGGGTCGAAAATCGCCGAGCCGCCGCGGATCAAGACCGTCTTGGGGTCATTCCCTTGCGCGCACTGATAGTCCGCCGGGTAATCGGCGCGGGTGGCGTATTGGCAGGCGGCGAGGACAAAGCAGCGCCCTTCATAGGCGATATGGCGCATGCTGTGCTGCCAGGCGTCGCGGTCGTCCACCGTCGGCGCGCAGTAAAGCGCGACCCCTTGGGCGTAAAGCGCCATGCGCGCCAGCGGCATGTAGTTCTCCCAGCAAATCAGCGCGCCGACGCGGCCCAGGGGGGTATCCACCGCCTGCATGGTGGCGCCATCGCCGCAGCCCCAGATGAGGCGCTCCATCGCCGTTGGCATCAGCTTGCGGTGCTTGCCGAGGAGCCGGCCGTCGGCGGCGAAATAAAGCGCCGTGCAATAGAGCGTGCCGCCGTCCCGCTCGATGACGCCGACGATAAGGACCAGCCCATGGGCGGCGGCGATCTCGCCCAGGCGATCGGTGGCCGGGCCCGGCACTTCGATGGCGGCTTCGAAATAGCGCTGGAAGGCGCGCCGCCCTTCCTCCGAGCGCTGGCCGACGCGGGCCCCGAAATCGGCGCCCTTGGGATAGCCGCCGATGAAGGCTTCCGGGAACACCGCAAGCTGTGCTCCGGCAGCGGCCGCCGCGCCGGCAAGCCGCGCCGCCTTGTCCAGCGTTGCCTCGAGGTCGAAGGCGGCGGCCGCCGCCTGCACCACCGCGGCGCGGATGCTGCGCGTCACCATGCCCTCAATACATATGCTGGCCGCCGTTGATCGACAGCGTCGAGCCGGTGATGAAGCCGGCGTCCTCGGCGACCAGGAAGGCGACGCCGCGGGCGATTTCCGCCGCTTTGCCAAGGCGCCCGACGGGGATTTTGGCGATGATCTTCTCCAGCACATGGTCGGGCACGGCGGCCACCATGTCGGTATCGATATAGCCGGGGGCGACGGCGTTGACCGTGATGCCGAAGCGCGCCCCTTCCTGCGCCAGGGCCTTGGTGAAGCCATGGATGCCGGACTTGGCGGCGGCGTAGTTGACCTGGCCATATTGCCCCGCCTGGCCGTTGATCGAGCCGATGTTGACGATGCGGCCGAAGCCCCGGTCCTTCATCGCGCCGAACACCGCTTTCGCCATGTTGAAGCAGGAGCCAAGATTGGTGTCGATGACCTGCTGCCAGTTGTCGTGGCTCATCTTCAAGAGCGTGCCGTCGCGGGTGATGCCGGCGTTGTTGACCAGCACATCGACGGGGCCCAGGTCGGCCGTCACCTGGGCAACCCCCCGCTGGCAGGCGTCAAAGTCAGCAACGTCCCATTTATAGGTCTTGATCTGGGTCCGCGCGGCAAAGGCCTTGGCCTTCTCGTCATTGCCGGCATAGATCGCCGCCACCTTCATGCCCATGGCGTGAAGCGCGATGGAAATGGCTTCCCCGATGCCGCGGGTCCCTCCGGTGACGATTGCAACGCGCGCCATGGCTTCTCTCCTTGTGTCGGTTATGGTGGCGGTGGACTTATTCAGCCTAGAACGGGAACGCGGGAAGGGTCAATTAAGACCAAGGGCGCGCGCCGCTAAATCCAGCCGGCGGCCTCGCGGCGGACGATAGCGGCCAAGAGATCGATATGGCGTTCCTCGGCGTTGAGGCAGGGGATATAGCTGAACGCCTCGCCGCCGGCGGCGAGGAACGCTTCGCGCAGCCCGATAGCGATCTCCTCAAGGGTTTCCAGGCAATCGGCGGCAAAGCCGGGGCAGATGATGGCAAGCCTTTTGACGCCTTCGCCCGCCAAGGCCTTCGCCCGCTCCAGCGTATAGGGTTGCAGCCAGGCGGCGGGGCCGAAACGGGACTGGAAGGTGACCTCGAGCTGGCCCTCGGGCCAGCCCAGGCGCTGGCGCACCAGGCGCCCTGTTTTCTGGCACTGGCAGTGATAGGGGTCGCCTTGTTCCAGGCTGCGTTGCGGCAAGCCATGAAAAGAAGCGAGCACCACTTGCGGCGGTTGGTCAAGGCCGGCGACATGGGCGGCGATGCTCTCGGCGATCGCGGCGATATAGCCGGGGTCATCGTGATAGGGCGGCGCGGTGCGCAACGCCGGCTGCCAGCGCATCGCCTTCAACACATCGAACGCCCGGTCATAAACGCTCGCCGTGGTGGCGGCGGCGTATTGCGGATAGAGGGCGAAGACGAGCAGCCGGTCGCAGCCTTGCGCGGCGAGCGCGGCAAGGCGCTGGGCCAGCGATGGCGCGCCGTAACGCATCGCCCAATCGACGATGACATGGGGCATATCAGCAAAGCGCGCCGCCAGCTTCTCCGCTTGCACGCGGGTGATGCGGCGCAGCGGCGCGTCGTCATGGGTGGTGTCCCAGATTTTTTCGTAAAGCCGGGCGCTGCGCCGGGGGCGAAAGCTCAAGATCGGGCCGTAGAGGATGGGAAGCCACAGGGGTCGGGGGATTTCGATCACCCGCCTGTCGGACAAGAATTCGCGCAAATAGCGCCGCACCGCCTGGGGCGTCGGCGCGTCGGGCGAGCCGAGGTTGACGAGAAGGACGCCAACCTTGCCCTTTTCTATGACGGGATGGTCCGCTGGCCGCGCCATGGGATCGCCTGCTCCTCCACTGCCGGTTCAGACGACACATAAAGATAATCCCGGGTCAAGGGAACCGCGTCTTGAACGCGCGCCACTTGCAACTGATAGACCACCATGCCCCCCCAGCGGAAGGAGGCTTCGCTGGCGGCGAGATAGAATTCCCACATCCGGCAAAAACGCTCGTCGATCCATTGCGCCGCCTTGGCGCGGTTTTGCGCGAAGCGGCGCCGCCAATGGGCCAGTGTCTCGGCATAATGAAGGCGCCAGACTTCGATATCGGTGAGGACAAGCCCCGCCCGCTCGATATGGGGCAGGATTTCCGAAAGCGCCGGGATATAGCCGCCGGGAAAGATGTATTTGGCGATCCAAGGGTTGGTGGCGCCGGGCCCGTCGCTGCGCCCGATGCTGTGGATAAGGGCAACGCCGTTTTGGGTGAGGAGCCGCGCCACCTGGTTGAAGAACGTCCGGTAATAGCCGACCCCGACATGCTCGAACATGCCGACGGAGACGATGCGGTCAAAGGGGCCTTTGAGCGCGCGATAGTCGGCGAGGCGGAAATCGACCCGGCTGGCAAGGCCGCGGCGCAGCGCCTTTTCCTCGGCGACCCGAAGCTGGGCTTGCGAAAGGGTGATGCCGGTGACCTTGGCGCCCTCGACGCCCGCCAGGTCAAGGGCAAGGCCGCCCCAGCCGCAGCCGATGTCAAGGACGCTTTGCCCGGGCGCCAGGCACAGCTTGCGGGCGATGTGGGCTTTCTTGGCCGCCTGGGCGGCGTCAAGGGTCATCTCCGGATCGCTGAAATAGGCGCAGGAATATTGCCGGTCGCGATCCAGAAACAGGTCATAGACCCGCCCGTCGATGTCATAGTGGTGGGCGGCGTTGCGGCGGGCGCGGAACGCCGGGTTGAATTGCTGCACCCGCCGCCAGGCGCGGCGCAGCCTGCCTAGAAACGCGAACCATTGATTGCCGTAGCCTTGGCTCGCGTTAAGGGCAAGCAGCGACAGGAGATCATAAACGTCGCCTTCCTCGAGGATAAGGGTGCCATCCATATAGGCTTCGCCCAGGCGCAGATGGGGATTGAACAACACGCCTAGCATCGTCCGCCAATTGGCGAACCGCAAGGTGACCTTGGGGCCCGTGCCATCGCCGGCGGCATGGCGGCGGCCATTAGGCAAGCACAGGACAAGCCTTCCCTTGGCGATGGTTTTTTCCATGAAACGGTCCAACATGGCCCTTCCCCTCGCAACCCGGCTGGCACCGCCACAGTATGACAGAAACGGCGAAAGGAAATAAGAGCCCGTCTTGAAACTCGCATGGGTCCGCGGCGCGCTTAAAAAAATAAACCGCACGCCCTCGCGGTGCGTCCAATGGCCCTCAAGCCTCCTCCACCGCTTCCGCCTTCAGCCAGGCAACGAAATCCTGCACTTTTTTCTGCCGCCATTGCGGCTCGGGCGCCACCAGGAAATAGGCAAAATCCACGGGATGGGCCGCCTCGAAAGGTTTCACCAGCCGGCCTGAGGCAAGGTCGGCGCCGGCGATCGCCTGCTTGGCCAAGGCCACGCCCTTGCCCAAGGCGGCGGCCTCGATGGCCAGTTGCGACTGGTTGAAATGGAGGCCGCGCGTTGGCGGATCAAGGGCGACCCCCGCCGCCGCCAGCCACATCGTCCAAGTGGGGCAGCTCGGGTCGTCCTCCGAGCTGTCGTCGTGGATGAGTATGTAACGCAGCAGGTCGGCGGCTTGGCGAAGGCCCGCCTCGCCTGCCAGCAAGGCCGGGCTGCAAACCGGGAAGACCCGCTCGTCCATCAGCTTTTCCACCATGAGGTCGGGATAACGTCCGCCGCCATAGCGAATGGCAAGGTCGATATTCTCCTCGGCGAAATTCACCAGCTTGTTGGAGGCCTGGATGCGCACGTCCATGGCGGGCCGCGCCGAATAATAGCGCTCGATCCGCGGCACCAGCCATTTCGACGCGAATGACGGGGCGACGGAAATGGTGAGCGTCGTCGAATGCTGGGCGGCTTGCAGCGTGCGCACCGCTTCCTCGAAACGCTCAAAGCCGACGCGCAGCGCCGGCAAGGCGCGCTTGGCGTCCTCGGTGAGCTCAAGACCCCGCCCCTGGCGCCTGAACAGGACCACCCCGAGATAATCCTCAAGGGCGCGAATCTGCTGGCTGACCGCCGCCGGCGTCACCGCCAGCTCGTCGGCGGCGTTCTTGAAGCTCAAATGGCGCGCGGCGGCGTCGAAGACGCGCAAGGCATTGAGCGGCAACAGCGCCCGCTTCATGGCCGTCCCCTTCGTTGATCGCCGCCTTAGCCTTTAAGACGCCACGCTGTGCTGGGCAAGCGGGATGTGAATGCCGCACTCGCTCTTGTCCAGTCCCCGCCAGCGGCCGGCGCGCGCCCCCTCGCCCGCCTTCACCGGGCTGGTGCACGGCATGCAGCCGACCGAGGGATAGCCGTCCGCCTCCAAGGGGTGGCGCGGCAAGCCGTGCGCCGTGAAATATGCCTCAAGCTCTTGCCGCGTCCAGTCGGTCAAGGGATTGACCTTGATGCGCCCGTCGACAAGCTCGAACAGCGGCAGGCCGGACCGCGCCCCGCCGTGAAAGCCCTTGCGCCCGGAAATCCAGACATTGACGTCCTTCAATGCCCGGGCGAGCGGCTCGACTTTGCGCACATAGCAGCAGCGGTCGGCGTTGCGCGCCCACAAATCGCCCTTGGGATCGTTGGCATCGAGGAGCGCCGGCTTGGGCATGATGGTGCGCACATTGAGAAGGCCCAGGCGGGCGACGAGGTCCGCCTTGTAGCGCAGCGTTTCCCCGAACAGCTTGCCGGTGTTGACGAAGACGACGTCGATCGCGCGGTCGATCCGCGCCGCCATGTGGAGGAGCACCGCCGACTCGGCGCCGAAAGAGGAAACCAGCGTCACCGCGCCGGGAAACTCCTCGATCAGCAGCCCGCGCAGCACGGCTTGCGCGCCCTGCCCGGCATAGCGCGCGTTCAAGGCATCGACGGTGGTTTGCGAAATGGCGTGCATCAGGCCACCTCGCGGGACTTTAAGGGGGGCATGCGGCGCAGGCGGTGGGCCGGCGCCTTGTCATCGCTGGCCGCCTGATAGGCCACCGAATAGCGCGCGAGGGCCCGCGCCGCCACCGCCTCATCAACATGGGGGGCAAGCGCGGCGCTGGAAAAGCCGCAGCGGGCCATGAAGCCAAGCTGGTCGGCAAGGACGTCGCCGACAGCGCGGATCTCGCCCAAAAAGCCGAGATGGTCGCGCAGTACCCGGGCGTTGGAATAGGCTCGCCCGTCGGCAAAGCTGGGAAAGTCCAGCGCCACCATGGCAAGCCGGTCGAGATGGGGGGCAAGCGCTTCCGCCGGCGCGCCGGCGGCAAGCACGACCCCCACCGCGCCGGCGCGTGCAAAAAGGGTCTCGGCCTCCCCTTGCAAGCGCGCCAGCGTCACCACCACCGGCGCGCCAGGAGCGAAAGCGGCGGCGTCATCGAGCCATAGCCAATCGCGCTTTAAAATGCTGCGAAATTCAACGAGCGCCATAGACCGCCTCCTTGAACGGTTGCGCCCCCAGCCGGCGATAGGCGGCAAGGAAGGTCTCGCCGTCGCGGCGCCGGGCGCGATAAGCCTCCACCACACTTGCCACCGCATCGACAATGCCGTCCTCGTCAAAGCCGGGGCCAAGGATTTGCCCCAGCGAGGCATCCTCGGCCCCCGAGCCGCCAAGCAGGAGCTGATAGTTCTCCACGCCCTTGCGGTCGACGCCCAAAATGCCGATATGGCCGGCATGATGATGGCCGCAGGCGTTGATGCAGCCGGAAATCTTGATCTTGAGTTCGCCGATGTCCTCAAGCCGCGCCATGTCGTCGAAACGCCGGGAGATCTTTTGCGCCAGGGGTATCGAGCGGGCGTTGGCCAGCGCGCAATAGTCAAGGCCGGGGCAGGCGATGATATCGGTGGCGAGCCCGGCATTGGCGGTGCCAAGACCATGCGCCTCCAGCGCCTGCCACAGGGCGTAAAGGGCATCTTTGCGCACATGGGGGAGCACCAGATTCTGCTCGTGGCTGACCCGGATTTCCGAAAAGCTGTGCCGGTGCGCAAGGTCGGCGATGAGATCCATCTGCGCCGCCGTGGCATCGCCGGGAATGCCGCCATGGGGTTTCAATGACAC
This sequence comes from Pseudomonadota bacterium, assembly GCA_049324415.1. Lineage (GTDB taxonomy): Bacteria > Pseudomonadota > Alphaproteobacteria > Sphingomonadales > CAKZYD01 > JBMOOS01. The sequence continues at coordinate 75,467 of JBMOOS010000012.1, read as the reverse complement.
CGTCACCGCGCCATGGCCGGGCACCTTGTGGGCCGCGACATTATGGCGGACCCAGCGGGCGAAAGCACGATCCTCGAAGAGTTTCGCCTCGAAGGCGCGCACCGGCTCGGCGAGCTTGGCATAGGGCGGAGGCGCGAAATGGCGGGTGATGCGGGCAAGCTCGCGGCCATCCACGTCCACCGGCCCGTCCTTGATCTTGTCCCACTCCGCCTCCACCTGTGCGGTGAAGGCCTCGACCCCCAGCTCGTGCACCAGGATCTTGATCCGCGCCTTGAATTTATTGTCGCGACGGCCATGGCGGTTATAGACGCGCAGGATGGCTTCGAGATAGCCAAGGAGATGCCCCGCCGGTAAAAAGTCGCGGATGGCATGGCCGATCATCGGGGTGCGACCCATGCCGCCACCGACGAAGACCGCACAGCCCAGGTCCCCGGCAGCGTCTCGTTTCAAGACAATGCCGATGTCGTGCAACTTGATCGCGGCGCGGTCCTGGGCGGCGGCGGTGACCGCGATCTTGAACTTGCGCGGCAGGAAGGAAAATTCGGGGTGCAGGCTCGACCACTGGCGCACCAGCTCGGCATAGGGGCGTGGGTCGGTGACTTCGTCGGCGGCGACGCCGGCGAAGTGATCGGTGGTGACGTTGCGGATGCAGTTGCCGGATGTCTGGATGGCGTGCATGTCCACCTTCGCGAGGTCGGCGAGGATGTCCGGCGCTTCGCCAAGCTTGATCCAGTTGAACTGGATGTTCTGGCGGGTGGTGAAATGGCCATAGCCACGATCATAGCGCCGGGCGATGGAAGCGAGCATGCGCATCTGGTCGCTGCTCAGCGTGCCATAGGGGATGGCGACGCGCAGCATATAGGCGTGAAGCTGGAGATAGAGCCCGTTCATCAAGCGTAACGGGCGAAATTCCTCTTCCGACAATTGCCCGGCGAGGCGGCGCGCCACCTGGTCGCGAAAATCGGCGACCCGTTCCTCGACCAGCGCCTTGTCGAAAGCGTCATAGCGGTAGATGGCGGTCATCAGTCCTGCTCCTTCGCGCCCCGCGCATTCACTCAGCCTTGGTCCAGGGCCCAAGATCGCGGCGCACGGTGGGGCCGGCGACCCGGATCCGCTCGCGCCCGCGCAGCGGCAAGGGGCCTTCAGCCGTCGCTTCAACCTCGATCAAATAAGGGCCAACCACGCGCCGCGCCGCTTGCGCCGCCTCGCCCTCGGCTTCGAGCGCGGCCGCTTCCTCGCCATCGCGGGCAAGCCTCGCCGCGGCAAGCCGCGGCGACCAGGCGCCATCCTCTCCAAGAAAGACCACATGGCCGTTTTGAAGATGGTTGGCGGTAAGGATCTTGAGCGTCATCCTTGCCTCCTCATGCCCCGACCGCGTGGCGCAGGTCGGCCATAAGAGCGTCCTGTTGCACCCCATGGCGCGCAGCGACCTCGCCGACGATGAGCAAGCTGGGGCTTGTCACCCTATGGGCGGCGATGGCGTGCGCCAGCGCCGCCACCGTGGTGGCGATGCGCCGCCCGTCGGGCCGAGTGCCGTTCTCGACGATGGCGACGGGAAGGCCGGGCGGCGCTCCGGCGGCCATCAGCTTGGTTGCAATGGCGGCGGCGTTATGGAGCCCCATATAGATGACAAGGGTCCGCCCGGCGCCGACCAGCCCCGACCAGTCCTGGTCGTGAAGGCCGCTGCGCTGGCCGGCGACCAGGGTAAGCGTGCTTGCCACCTCGCGATGGGTCAGCGGGATCAGCCCTTGCGCCGCGCAGCCGGCGGCGGCGGTGATCCCCGGCACCACCTCGACCGGCACGCCGGCGGCGGCGAGCGCCTCCACCTCCTCGCCGCCCCGGCCGAAGATGAAGGGGTCGCCGCCCTTGAGGCGCACCACGAACGCGCCAGCCCGGGCATGCTTGACCAGCAGCCGGTTGATCGCCGCCTGCGGCACCGGGTGGTGGCCGCGCTGCTTGCCGACGCAAATGCGCGCCGCCTCGCGCCGGGCGAACTCCAGCACCGCGTCCGAGACCAGCCGGTCATGGACGATGACGTCCGCCTGCTGCAGGGCGCGATGCGCCTTCAAGGTGAGAAGGTCAGGATCGCCCGGGCCGGCGCCAACAAGCGCGACGCGGCCGTGGGCTGGCGCGGCGCCCGCAGCCTGGTTCATCAGGCGGATGATGCGCGCCCGCGCCGCGCCCTGGTCATCGCCCATGAGGTCGCCCGCCAACGGCGCGGCGAACACCTTGTCCCAGAAGCGCCGCCGCGCCACCATGTCGGGAAACACCCGGCTTGCCGCCGGGCGAAACGCCTCGGCAAGGCGGCCCAGCCGGCCAAGACCCTGCGGCAACAAGGCGTCAAGGCGCGCCTTCACATGCCGCGCCAGGGTGGGCGCCTTGGCGTCGGAGGAAATGGCGATGGTGAGCGGCGCGCGCTCCACCAGCGCGGGGGTGATGAAGTCGCAGCCTTGCGGCTTATCGAGGATATTGACGGGAACGGCCCGTGCCCGCGCCGCGGCGGTGACCGCCGCTTCAAGGCCCGCCGCCTTGCTGCTAAGATAGACGAGGGCAGCGCCATCAAGATCCCTCGCCTGGAAGGCGCGCGCGATATGGTGGGCGCCGGCTTCCCGCGCGGCCTGCGCCGTGCCGGCGGCAAGCCTGGGGGCGATGAGGATCAGTATAGCCTCGCTCTTGGCAAGCAGGCGCAGCTTGGCCGCCGCCGCCGCGCCGCCGCCGACGATGACGACGCGGCGGTCCTTGAGGTCGAGGAAGATCGGAAAATAACGCATCCTTATGGCTCCCTGCGCGCTATTTGAAACGCGGCTTCTCAGGCCATAAGGGTCGCGCAAGGGGGATGGCGGAAACAAACGATATAAATTTCGCCGCGGTGAAGAAAAACTTGTGCGGAAAGGCAAGGGACGTGGGAAAAAGCCTGGCGGCCCTGCACTTTCAGGTTTTTTTCGCCGGCTTGCCCTTTCGCCAGCGTCCGGGCTCGCCTTGCCCCGCGCGCCTCGCGCTAAAGAGCGGCGTGTTTACGATATATTAACGCTATTCGTTAATCATGACCTGCGTTGCCAAGCGCATTTCCTACTTCCACGCTGGAAACCCAGCCCTGACCTGGACCGCATCGCATCCCCTGCCATGCGGTCCTTTTCTGTGCGCCCGCCAGAGCAGGCAAAAAACATGGTTTGCCAAACGCGATAGTGGGTCAGGAACAAGCGCTCATATAATTTGAACCTCGTCTGGCAAGCTATTGTTAACCATAGATATTAACGATAATATTGTGCTTACAATACTTGAATTCTCTACGCCTGTCCCTATTTATGATGCACTATGATAGGCGAAATAGACCCGACACTTTATGTGGCGGTTCGCCTTCGCGGACAAATGGGGACCGCCGCATTGCCAGCGGCCAGACAGGCTGCCGCAGCAGCCCGCTTGCGCGGCGCCACCCACCGCGCCGAGGAATGGCGTCAGGTCAGCCATCACCTCCTCACCCAGAAGCGCAACACCGGCCTTGTCATCGACATCAGCGTTTAGAGACCGTTTGAGAATGCTGATGAGGTCGCGACGCGCCGCCATAGTTCGCGCACAAACTCTGTTATAGTGCCCATGGAGCAGCTAAGCTGGCGGCGTGTCCTCAGCGGTCGCTTGCCGCTGATAAAGACAGCTACACCGGACATCCCGTGAATCATTGGCCGTTTTCATTCCACCGCTGCGCGCCGCGTGCCTCACGCGCAGTGGCGGGTCTTGCATGGCGGGCGGGATTTTTCTGGTCGCTCCTGATGGCTTTGCCCGCCAGCGCCCAGACGAGCACCCCGCCTTTGGCGACGGCGCCCATTGACTATCGCGTCACTTTCGGTGGCTTTGCCGGGATCGGCATGGAGGGCCGTGCTCGCGACCTTGCCCGCCTCCTCGACGACAAGGCCGAGCCGGTCACTTCCTACGCCGGCCTGCGCCGGCGGCTCGACAACGACATCAAGGTGCTGCGCCAGCTTCTTATTTCGGAAGCCTATTACGGCGCACGGCTTGACGGCCGGATCCGGCCAACGCCGGAGGGGCGCTGGCAGGTGGAGGTCCTGGCCACCCCGGGCCCCCGCTATGAAGTGGGTGGCATCGACATCGCGCTCGACCCGGCGGACGCCACGCTGCCCGACCTCGAAGGCGCGCTCGGCGGCATCCTCCTTGTCGGCGACCCGGCGCGCGCCGACACCATTCTCGCCGCCGACGGCGCGCTGGCGCTTGCCCCCAAGACCCGGGGTTACCCCTTTGCCGAACTTGTCAGCCGTGAGGTCGTGGTCGATCACGCCCGCCACCAAGTCACCATACGTTTTCGCTTGCGCCTGGGGCCAAGGGTCGCCTTCGGCCCCATCGCCATCACCGGCGCCCGTTCGGTCAAGCCCAGCTACATCACCCGGCTGGCGCCATGGAAAATGGGCGATGTCTATGACCAGGACAAAGTCGATCTTTATCTCGAACGTTTAAGCCGCACCGGGCTTTTCAACAGCATCACGGTGGCCCCGCGCCCGGCGCTGGCGCATGCGCAAAGCGTGGACCCGGCCATTCCCGGGCCCATTGAGGTTGCCGTCACTGAAGGCAAAATGCGCACCATCTCCCTGGGCGCGGGCTACAGCTCGACCGACGGCTTCAGCGGCGAGGCGGGCTGGGCCCACCGCAACATCCTGGGGGCGCAAGAGCGGTTACGCTTGCGTCTTTTATTGTCCGAACTCGAACAGTCGGCAAGCGCCAAGATCGACAAGCCCAATTTCCGCCGGCCAGGGCAAACCCTGCTCGCCGAGCTTGCCCTCGCCCGGGAAGGCAATGACGCCTTCACCGCCTACTCCGCCCGCACCTCCCTTGGCCTTGAACGGCAGATCGGCAAGCGCTGGGTCTTCGCCGCCGCGACCAAGGGGGAATTCACCCAGGTCATCGACAACGCCGGCGAGCGCAATTTCTTCCTGGCCGCCCTGCCCCTCTCGGCGCGCTGGGACGGCACCGACAACCTCCTCGACCCGCGCGGCGGCGCCCGCCTGGTGCTGACGGCGGCGCCCGAGCTTGGCATCGACGGCGGCGTTTTCGGCTTCACCACCACCACCGCGCAAGCCACCGCCTATTACGGCCTGGGCCGCGGTGACCGGCACGTGCTGGCCGGCCGCCTGAAGCTGGGCAGCATCCTGGGCGCCGGGCGGGCGCGGCTGCCGGCCAACCGGCGCTTCTTTGCCGGCGGCGGCGGCTCGGTGCGCGGCTTTGGCTACCAGAATGTGGGTCCGGTGGATGCAACGGGCGAGCCCCTTGGCGGCCTTGCCTTGGTGGAGATGGGGCTGGAGGCGCGGGTGCAGATCAGCCAGCGCTTCGGCCTCGTCCCTTTCGTCGACGCCGGCAATGTCTACCCTGAAAATATCCCGAAATTTTCCGGCTTGCGTTTCGGCGGCGGCCTTGGCTTTCGCTATTATACCGACTTCGCGCCGATCCGGCTCGACCTTGCCACCCCCTTGGACCGGCGTCCCGGCGAGGGCCGGGTGCAAGTCTATATCAGTATTGGGCAAAGCTTCTGATGGCGCAAAGGGCAAAAACCGCACAGGCACGGCCGCGCCGCCGCTGGCCGCGTTATATGGCATGGCTTGCTATGGCCATGCTCCTATTGACCGCCATCCCCCTTGCCGGCCTCGCGCTTCTCGACAGCGCCGCCGGCCATCGCTGGCTGCTGCGCGAGCTATCGGCGCGGGTCGAAGGGGTGCGCATTGCCGGCCTTGAAGGCAGCCTTTTCAGCCGCCTTCGCCTTATCGACCTCGGCATCGCCGATGACGAGGGGGTTTGGCTGCGCGTCCCGCAGCTTAGCATCGCCTGGCGCCCCTGGGGCCTGTTACGCCGCGGCTTGAGCATCGCGGCGATCGAGGCCGAGACGGTGGAGGTGCTGCGCCCGCCCCAGGGCAAGGATGGGCAAGCTCCCAGCGGTGGCCTTGCGCTGCCTCGGCTCCCCTTCGATATCACCCTCGACCGCCTTGTCATTGACCGCATCCGCTATACGCCGCCGGACCGCGCGCCGATCCTCGCCCGTTTCAGCGGTCGTCTTGACTGGCGGCGGGGCAAGGCCATCCGCCTCTTCGCCGCCGTCGACCCCGCAGCAGAGGAAACCGGCGATCGGGCGCGTCTCGACCTGGTCTACGCGCCCGGCGCGCGGGCATTGACGCTCGAACTGACGGCGGAAGCGCCGGCGGGGGGGCTTATCGGCGGCCTGCTCGGCCTCGACGCGCCCCTGGCCGTTCGCCTCACCGGCGACGGCCCCTATGAAGAATGGCGTGGGACGGGCGCCATCAGCCTTGCCGGGGCGCCGCTTTTTGCCACCGACATCGCCCATGGCGAGGATGGCTGGCAATTGGCCTTCACCGCCGAGACCGCGCGACTGTTGACCGGCGATGCCTTGCGCCTCGTCGGCCGCCAGGTAACCGGCGCCCTTGGCATCGAGCGTGCGGAAGACGGTCGGTGGCGGCTGGCCGGCGGCCTTGCCATGGAGGCTGGCGAGATGGCCTGGGTCGGCCATCTCGATCTTGGCGCGGCGCCGGCTTTCGCCACGGGCTTTAGCCTCACCATGGAAGTGCCGGCGGAAAATGACTGGCTCGATGAGCGCATCGGCCAGCCGGTGGGCGCGGTGACCCTTGAAGGCGAACTGTCGGGGCCGGTTTTCGCGCCCCATGCCCATGCCCGCGCCCGCCTTGCCCGTCTTGGCGCGCCTGGCGCCATGCTCGACCGCCTCAGCGCTGGCGGCCTCGACCTTGCCGCCGAGCTTTCCTTTAGCGAAGACTGGCGGCGGCTCGACATCGCCCGGCTGACCGGCGGCGCGGCGGCGCTCCAGCTCAAGGGGGCGATGACCCTGGGTCTGCGCACGGGCCGCCTCGAGGGCGGCTTTGCCGTTTCCCTTCCCAGCCTTGCCGTGCTGAACGGCGATGCCAGTCTGCTTGATGGGGCGCTTGCCGGCGACATCAACCTTCAGCGCCAGGGGCGCGGCCTTCCCCTCGCCTTCGCCGCCGACCTAGGCGCGGCGCGCCTTGCCAGCCCGCACCCCGCCCTGCAGCGCCTTGCCGCGGGACCCTTGCGCTTGACGGTCGATGGCGCGCTGGACGGCCCCGCCGTCATCGTTCACGACTTGGCGCTGGTGGGCGCGGGCATAGAGGCAAGCGCCAAGGGCCGCTATGAAGCGGCGCGGCTTTTGGTCAACGCCGAGACCCGCCTGGGGGACGCAGCGGCGCTGTTCGCCGCCCGCCCGGCGCCATTGTCGGGGGCGCTGCGCCTGAGCGCGCAGGTCGAAGGGCCCCTCGATGCCCTTTATCTTAAGGCCAGGCTTGAAGGCACGCGCGCCCAGCTTGCCGAGGTCGCCTTCACGGCACCGCGCCTCACCCTTGACGGCCGCCTGGCCGAAGGCCTCGCCGTGCGCCTCAATGCCGAAGCAAGCGGGCAAGCATTGCAAGCGTCGGGGCGCCTGCGCCGCGCCCCCAACTGGACCGCCGAGGACATCGCCCTTGCCTTCGGCCCCTGGCAAGCGACGGGCGCGCTTGCCCTTGACGCGGCGGGCAAGCTTGGCGGCGAGGCCCGCCTCAGCCTTGCTCCGGCGGGGCCTGGCGAGGCCCTGTTGTTCGGCCTTGACGCCAAAGCGCGGGCAACCCTCGTTTTTTCCCCCCTGGCCGACGGCCAGCGCATCGATTTCGAGATGAGCGCGGAAAAACTGCGCTGGCAGGCGGCGACCCCCTTGCGCGTCGATGGGATGACCATGCAAGGCCGCCTTGGCTGGGGCGGCGCGGGACCACGCCTTACATTGGATGGCACCGCGCAAGGCATCGACATCGCTGGCCATTATATCGATAGGCTGAGCGCGACCGCCACCCGGGCGGGAAGCGATACCAGGGCCCAGGTCCGCCTTTCCGCCCTTGCCCCGGCGCCGGCCGAGCTGGAGCTGGCATTGGTCTTCAGTCCCCAAGGCACGGGCGCCTGGACGCTCAAGGCCGGCATCGAGGGAACCATCAACGGCCAGGCGGTGGCGAGCGAGGCGCCGCTGCGCTTGACGGTGACCGGCGGCGATTTTGCGCTCGCCCCCTTTGCTTTGCGTGCTGGCGCGGGCCGCGTGCTGGGCGCGTTCACCTGGGCGGGGGAGAGGCAGGACCTGTCCTTGCGCATGGAAGCCGTGCCGCTTGGCCTGGCCCGGGGCCTGGGCGGCGACTGGACCCATGGCGGCCGGGTAAACGGCCTTGTCACCCTTGAGCGCGAGGCAAAGACTGTCGCAGGCGCCTTGTCCTTGCGCATCGAGGATATCCTGCCCCGCGCCGACCTTCCCGACGAACGTCTCGCCCTGGCGCTCGACGGCAGGTTGACGGGAAACGCCTTTACCGGCGGCGCGCAAGCCTATCTTGACGATGCGCAAGTGGCGCGGCTTACGGCGAGCGTCCGCATGGACTGGCCGGCCGATGCGCTTTTGCCCCAATTGGATGCGGACGCGCCCCTTGACGGCAGGCTTGAGGTGGACAGCAGCCTTGCCCCCCTGTGGGCGCTGGTGGGCGAGCCGCAGCACCTCATCAGCGGCACCCTTGAAAGCGATCTTGGCCTTGCCGGCACCCCCGCCGCGCCGCGCCTTGAAGGCGCGCTTCGCCTGGTCCAAGGGCGTTATGAAAACCTCGAGGTGGGCCTTATCTTCACCGACATCGCTGCGGATGTGGCGATAAACGGTCAAAAGCTGGAATTACGCCGCCTCAGCGCCGGCGACGGCAATGGCGGGACGCTGACCATCAGCGGCGCGGCGCAAATGGCGCTTGGGCAAAAGGGCCCATGGCCGGGCGCGGCCAGGCTTGAATTGCGCGATTTCTGGGTCCTGCGCCGTGACGACCTGCGCGCCAAGGCCAGCGGCGGGGTGGACATCGCCAGCGCCAAGGGCGCGCTCAACCTCTCCGGCAAGCTTAATCTTGAGCGTGCCGAAATCACCCTCAAGGACAGCGAGGCAGCCAGCATCCCCACCATCGCCTATGAGGAAGTCAATGGCGTCTCTGAGGAAATGGCGGCGCGCCAGGCCGAGGGCGCGCCCCTCCCCATCCAGCTTGATGTCGCGGTGCGCGCCGAGCGGCGCATGTTCGTGCGCGGCCTCGGCCTCAATTCGGAATGGAGCGCCGACCTTAAAATCACCGGCCCCAGCAACCAGGCGGCGATCACCGGCGAGGCCCGGCTGGTGCGCGGCGACCTTGATTTCGCCGGCCGGCGGTTCGAGCTTGAACGCGGGCTTTTAAGCTTCACCGGCGGGCGTAGAATCGATCCCCGCCTCGACATCCTCGCCAGCAACAGCCGCGAGGGCTTGACCGCCACGATCACGGTCACCGGCACCGCCTCAAAGCCGCAACTCAACTTGAGCTCGAGCCCGCCCCTCCCCACCGACGAGATTTTGTCCCGCATCCTCTTTGGCAACTCGGTCGCCAATCTTTCCGCCCTCGAGGCGGTCCAGCTCGCCAGCGCCCTCACCACCTTGCGCGGCGGCGGCGGGCTTAACGTCCTCGGCGCGGCGCGCAGCGGCATTGGGCTTGACCGGTTGAGCGTCGGCACCGGAACCAGCGCCACCGCCATCACCGGCGGCAAATATTTAACCGACGATGTCTATGTGGAAGTCACCACCGACCCTTCGACCGGCCAGACCGGCGCCGCCGTGGAATGGGGCATCACCCGCCGCTTGAGCCTCCTCAGCCGCTTTAGCGGCGAGCGTGACGCCACCATGTCGCTGCGCTGGTCGCGCGATTATTGAAGGAAAGGCCATGACACCGCCAGGAAAAGCGCAAGGCCGGCCTGTCAAGCCCGCCAAGACCCTTGCCCGCGCCATGAAAAACCCCGAGGCGATGATAGCCCCGCTGCTGGGACGCTATCTTGCCGTCCTGGCCAACGCCATGGCGGCCAATGGCGCCCTCATCAAAGCCCAAGGCGGCAATGTTGAAGCCCTGCACCAGTTGCGCGTCGCCATGCGCCGGGCCCGCGCCATGGTGAAGCATCTCGGCTCTTATTTGCCGCCCGTCTTTGTCCGCATCTGCCGCCGGGAATTGCGCTGGGCGAGCCGGCAAAGCAGCCTCGCGCGGGACCTCGATGTTCATCTGGCCGACCTTGACAAGACGGCAGGAGACGCGCCGGCGGCCTTGCGCCAGCGCCTCGTCCAGCAACGCCAGGCGGCGTATCGGCGCCTTCTTCGCATGCTCACCGCCAAGCGTTTTGCAAATTTATGCGCCCGCCTTGGTACCACTGGCGGAGGGCAGCGCGCGGGCGTTCCCCTTCATGTCGCGGCGACAAGGGCCCTGGCGAAAGCCCATCGGCGGATGATAAGGCGCGGCCGCGCCATCACCCCCGAGAGCCCCGATGCGGCGGTGCACGATGTGCGCAAGCGGGCCAAGGAATTGCGCTATGGCTTGGAATTCTTCGCGCCGCTGTTTGACCCCGGGACCATGGAAGCCCAGCTTGGCCAACTGCGCGCCTTGCAGGAAGTATTGGGCGCCTTTCAGGACTGCTGCGTGCAACGGGCGGCCTTGCAGGACTTTGCCGCGCGCCTGGGCGAAAAACCGGACGCCGCGCCAGAAGCCTTGCGCGCCATAGAGTGCCTGATTGCCCAAAGGACTATCCAGGCAACACGGCTGCGGCGCGGTTTCCAGACCGTATTCAAGCGCTACGATGGAAAGAAAAACACAAAAAATTTCAATCTGATGTTGCGGTCTATTGAAGATTTTTCTCAAGAAGCTTGAACCATCGGCAACGCCGCGCAACAGATCGAAATGAGCCTTGACAAAATAGAACAAATAAGAAACATATAAGAATATTTCAGGAACTTTCGAGGCTGACCCATGTACCTCCTTGGCTATGGGCTTTTCATTCTCCTAGCGGTTCTGGCGTTGCGCGGCATCAAGGACGCCTGGGCCGCCTTGCAAGGCCAAGGCCTGCGGCCAACGGTAGGATTTTTGAGACGCGCGGCGCTTTCTTCTTCTCCTGTCATGCGTTAGCCTTAGGGTAGGAAGCACGACCCCTGTCGCTTTGTCGGCGGGGTGAAGTGGTTCGTTCCAAAAAAAGGCTTCGTTCCAAAAAAAGGCGATGGCGCATGTCTTGGGCGAGAATGGCGGCCTATGCTGGCCTTGCGGCTATCCTGGCGGTTGGCGTTTATTTCCTCCGGCAGTCGCCCGCCGAGGATGACAACAATGGCCTGGCCGCGGGCGATGCCGCCCCGGTGGTGGTGGCGAGCGCGCAGCGGGTGCCGTTCGTCGACCGCCTGGAATCCCTGGGCACCCTGCGCGCCAACGAATCAGTGACCATCCTTGCCGAGGTCAGCGGCGTCGTCGCGCAGGTCCATTTCAACGACGGCCAACAAGTCGCCACTGGCGCGACCCTGGTCACCTTGGAATCGCAGGAGGAGGAGGCGGCCCTTGCCGCCGCCGAGGCGGACCTTACGGAAAAGCGCAAGCAGTTCGAGCGCCTCGCCGAGCTTGTCGCCCGCAATGCGGTGAGCCAGGCCCAGCTCGATGTCCAAACCGCGGCCCTGCGCAAGGCCGAGGCCGATGTCAAGACCGCCCGCGCCCGGCTCGCCAAGCGCAGGGTCACCGCGCCTTTCGCCGGCCGCCTGGGCTTGCGCCGCGTCTCCAAGGGAGCGCTGGTCAATCCCGGCCTTGAAATCACCAGTCTTGACGATTTGAGCGTGCTGAAGCTCGATTTTCAAATCCCTGAGGCTTTTTTGCCATCCCTTTCCCCGGGCCAGACCATCGAAGCGCGCACCACCGCCTATCCCGGCCGCTTGTTCAACGGCAAGGTGGCGACCGTCGATTCCCGCGTCGATCCGGTGACCCGCATGGTGCAGGTGCGCGCCCTCCTGCCCAATCCTGACTCGGCGCTGCGCCCCGGCATGTCGATGACGGTGGAGCTGTTGAAAAACCCGCGGCGCGCCATCCGCGTCCCCGAGGAGGCCCTGGTCGCGGTTGAGGACAAGCAATTCGTCTATGTGGTGGAGGACGGCGTCGCCCGCTTGCGCCCCGTCGCCATCGGCGGGCGCACCGCTGGCTATATGGAAGTGCTGAGCGGCCTTGCCGAGGATGAAAAAGTGGTGGTCCAGGGCATGCAGCGCCTGCGCGACGGCGCGCCGGTCCAAATCGTCGCGCCGACCGTGGCGCCGCAACCCGCCGAGGGAGGGCCGGCATGATCCTCTCCGACCTTTCGGTGAAAAGGCCGGTTTTCGCAACCGTCATCAGCGCCTTGCTCGTCGCCTTCGGCCTTTTCGCCCTCTCCCGCCTGCCGGTGCGCGAGGCCCCGGACATCGACCCCCCCGTGGTCTCCGTCTCCACCGCCTACCCCGGCGCCTCGGCGGACGTGGTGGAAAGCAAGGTCACCCGCATCATCGAGGACGAAATCAGCGGCATCGAGGGGGTGCGCACCATCGAATCGACGAGCAGCGATGGCCGTTCCTCCATCAGCATCGAATTCACCCTGGAGCGCGACATCGATGGCGCCGCCAACGACGTGCGCGACCGGGTCAGCCGGGTGATCGACCGCCTGCCCGACGAAGCCGAAGCCCCCGACATCTCCAAGGCCGACGCCGACACCCAGCCCATTTTATGGCTGACGGTTTCCTCGGACACGATGCGGCCCTTGGAAATGCATGATTATATGCGCCGCTTTCTGGTGGATCGCCTGGCGGCGGTGAACGGCGTCAGCCGGGTGCGCATCGGCGGCGAGCGGCGCTACGCCATGCGCATCTGGCTCGACCGCGCCGCCCTCGCCTTGCGCGGGCTGACGGTCGATGACATCGAACGCGCGCTCAGGCAAGAAAATGTCGAATTGCCGGCGGGCCGGCTGGAATCGGAAAGCCGCGATTTTACCGTGCGCACCGCCCGCTCCTATCTTAGCGTCGATGATTTTCGCGCCCTTGTCGTCGCCCGCGGCGGCGATGGCTCGCTCACCCGGCTTGGCGAAGTCGCCGACGTCGAGCTGGGGGCGGAAAACGAAAAGACCGATTTTCGCGCCAACGGCCTTGCCGCGGCGGGGCTTGGCGTCATCAAGCAAAGCCAGGCCAACACGCTCACCGTGGCGCGCGCCGTCAAGGCAGAAGTCGCCCGCATCCAGCCCACCCTTCCCGACGGCATGCGGCTCGAGGTCAACACCGACTATTCGGTCTACATCGAGGCCTCGTTGCGCGAGGTGGTGCGCACGCTGCTGATTACTGCCGGCCTCGTCATCCTTGTCATCTATCTTTTCATCGGCGACATGCGCGCCACCCTGGTGCCGGCGGTGACCGTGCCGATCTCCCTCATCGGCTCCTTCATCGCCTTGGCGGTCCTTGGCTTTTCCATCAATATCCTGACGCTGCTCGCCCTGGTGCTGGCCATCGGCCTCGTCGTCGATGACGCCATCGTCGTCTTGGAGAACATCTATCGCCGGGTGGAACATGGCGAGACCCCCCTCCTCGCCGCCTATCGCGGCGCCCGGCAAGTGGGATTTGCGGTGGTCGCGACCACCCTGGTGCTGATCGCCGTCCTCGTGCCCATCGCCCTTATTCCAGGCACCGTGGGCCGGCTTTTTTCCGAATTCGCCCTGGCGCTTGCCGCGGCGGTGGGCTTTTCCTCGGTCGTCGCCTTGTCCCTCTCCCCGGCGATGTGCGCCAAGCTGTTGCAACGGCGAGCCAAGTCGACCCGCATCAGCGAATTCAACGCCCGCGCCTTTAGCGCCCTCAAGGAAGGCTACCGCCGCCTCCTCAAGGCGGCACTGCACCGGCCGGACGCCGTCATCATCGCCGCCCTCATCGTCACCGCCTCGATCGCCGTGCTGTTGACCCGGGTGCCGGACGAGTTCACCCCGCGCGAGGACCGCGGCTCCTTCTTCGTGCGGATGAGCGCGCCGGAAGGGGCCAGCTTCGATTACGCCCGCGCCCGGCAACGGGAAATCGAAGCGCGCCTCATGCCCCTTGTCGATGAAGGCATCGCCGCCCGGGTGCTTTCCATCACCCCGGGCTTTGGCGGCGGCGACGACACCAACAGCGGTTTTTCCGTCGTCACCCTGGTGGACTGGGACGCGCGCGCGGCGCGCGTCGATGAAGTCACCCAAAGGGTGTTCCGCGACCTCAGCCGCCTGCCCGGGGCCAATGCCTTCGTGCTGCCCCGCCCCGGCATCGGCCAGGGCCGCGCGCGCCAGCCGCTGCAGGTGGTGATCGGCGCCGCCACCTATGAGGAACTGCGCCAATTGCGCGACGCGATGATGGCGCGGCTGGAAGCCAATCCACGAATCTTCGGCCTTGACGCTGATTATCAGGAGACCAAGCCGCAAATGCGGGTGCGGATCGAGCGCACCCGGGCCGCCGACCTCGGGGTCTCGGTCGAGGTCATCGGCCGCACCCTGGAAACCATGCTGGGCTCGCGCCGCGCCACCACCTTCGTCGACCGCGGCGAGGAATATGACGTCATCCTGCAAGCCAAGCGCGAGGACCGTCAGACCCCCAGCGATCTCAGCAATATCTATGTCCGCTCGTCGACCTCGGGCCAGCTTGTCCCCTTGTCCAACCTGGTGAGCCTGACCGAAATGGCGGGGGCCACGTCCCTGCCTCGTTTCAACCGGCTGCGCGCCGTCACCATCAGCGCCAGCCTGGCGCCGGGCTATCCCATTGGCGATGCCCTGGCCTATGCCGAAGACGCGGCGCGCGCGATTCTGCCGGCGGCGGCGCGGCTCGACTTCAAGGGCGAGGCCCGCGACCTTCTCGAGTCCTCAAGCGCCCTTTATCTTGCTTTCGGCCTGTCGCTCCTGGTCGTCTTTCTGGTGCTGGCCGCCCAGTTCGAAAGCTTCATCCACCCCCTTGTCATCATGCTGACCGTGCCCCTGGCCATCGCCGCGGCGCTCGCCGCCCTCTGGCTTGGCGGGCAAAGCCTCAACATCTACAGCAAGATCGGCATCATCATGCTGGTGGGCCTTGCCGCGAAAAACGGCATTCTCATCGTCGAGTTCGCCAATCAACTGCGCGACAAGGGCCTTGCCTTCGAGGAAGCGCTGGTCACCGCCGCGGTCGAGCGCCTGCGGCCCATTCTGATGACCGCGCTGTCCACCGTCATGGGCGCCATTCCCTTGATGCTGGCCAGCGGCGCCGGAGCGGAAGCGCGCAGCGTCCTTGGCATCGTGGTGTTCTCCGGCGTCCTTTTCGCCACTCTTCTCACCTTGTTCGTGGTGCCGGTCTTCTACCGGCTGATGGCCCGCCATACCCGCTCGCCGGGAGCCATCGCCGGCGAGATCGAGACCCTTGAAGCGCGCTATCCCCGGCTGGTGGAAAAACGCCATCCCCAGCCCGGGGAGTGAGGCAGGGCGGCCGCCGGAAAGCCGTGATGGGAGGAGTCATGGGAGGATTGAGGTCCTGGGGGAAAGGAAACACCGCTCCGCGCCAATAAGAAGCGCGGCAGCGGAATTGGCTGCATCTTGCCCCCAAATCATCGCTGCCGCGCCGCGCCGGACGAAGTGCCCCCTCATGTCCGGCCCGTTCATCACGACCCGAGGTCGTTCACGGGCAGATACTTTCCGACTTTGCCGGCGAAAGCAAGCCCGACTTTCAGGCGTTCTTTTCCCGTTCCTCGTTCTCAAGGCTGGGCGCTGGACTGCGCCATCAAGGGTTCGCCTTGCGTGTCGCTGAGAACACAATAGTGGCCCCGGCGCTTCAATTCCGTGCAAACGGCGGTGGCGGCATCGCCATCGGCAAAGCCGGCCGCCTTGAGCCTGAGATAGCGCCCGCCATAATCGCCCATGTCGAGAAGGCCGAGCACAGGCTGCAGGCCGGCCAAAAGGTCCTGGTTGGCGGCAAGCAAAGCGCGCCAGCCTTTGCGTGCATCCTCCGCCTTGCGGTAGGAGGCCAGGTGGATGGCAATGTCGGCGGCAGGCAGCGCTGCGCTGGGCGCAGGATACGCCGCCGGATCGGCCTGCGCCGCGGCGCCAAATTCGATGGCCTTTTCCGCGCTTTGCGCTCCCTTATTGTCCTCGCCTGGTTCGCTCCGGAGCGCAGAGGCGCCTGTTTCCATAACCCCCGCCCCGGCGGAAGCCGGAGCAAGGTTGGCCACGTCCGTCGCCGCGCCCGTCACCGGCGCGCCAGGCGCTGCCGCCTCGGCATCGGCGGCGGACAGGTCTTCGCGGCTCTCGCCTTCCATCTCAAGCGCCTGCCAGTCCTGCGCGGCGGCCGTCCCGACGCCATCCGTTACGGGCGTGGCGGGCGGCGCCATGATGGCGACGCCGCTGTCGCCGCCAGCCAGCGCCTCGCGTCTTTGCAAGGCCCGCACATCGCTTTCCAGGCTGGCAAGGCGCAGCTGCAAGCGCTGATAGTCATGGACCGAGACCATGAGCGCGCCCGGCGCCGCTTCGGCTGGCTCAGCGCGGATCACGGCCTCGGGGCCTGCGCACGCCTGCAGCAAGGCGATAAGAAGAGGAAGAAAAAAAACTTTGCCCCGCATGATCCATTCCCTCCGCGCGGGGCGCCAGGAATGGCGCCACGCCGTCAAAGCTAAATAATTTGTGACGCGACAGGGTTAAGAGTCGCTTAACGAACGCCGTCCACGGCGCGGCGGCGCCTGGCTTTGCGCCCCTTGCCAAGCCCGCGAAAATTCAATATCATATCGATATATATCATAACGATAACTATAAAATCGAGGATGATCTATGGACGTCAGGACGTTGTGTTTGGGCATCCTGGCTCTGGGCGATGCCACCGGCTATGAAATCAAGAAGCTAGTGGCCGATGGCGCTTTTTCCTTCTTCAGCGAAGCGAGCTATGGCTCCATCTATCCCGCCCTTGCCCGTCTGATGGAGGAAGGGCTCGTCACCTGCCGCGAGGAATCGCAGGACGGCAAGCCCGACAAGAAAGTCTATTCCCTCACCCCCAAGGGCCGGGCGGAGCTCACCCACGCCTTGGAGCGCGATCCCGGCCCGGATCGCCAGCGCTCGGAATTCCTCGCCGCCTTGCTGTTCGCCGAGGCGGTCTCGCCGGAGCGGGTCGCGGAACTGATCGACGACCGCATCGATCACCACCGGGACCGCATCCAGGCGCTTGAGGAGATGGCGCGCAGCGAGCTCACCCCGGCGGGCGAGTTCGTCCTGGGATATGGCCTGTCCGTGCAGCGCGCCGCGCTCGATTATCTGGAAAAAAACCGCGCCCGCCTGATGTCCGGCAAAAGCCGCCGGCACGCCCATAAGGCCGCGGAGTAAATGCGCCGAACAACGCTTATCGCCGCGCAATTTTAGACGGGCTCGCCTTCCCCCCGCGATGGCGGCGATAGCTGCGCAGGCTGAACGGCAGGCTCAAGAGATAGGCGGCGCCGACCACGGTCAGGGTCTTCCACGGGAACGCCGTCAGCAGGGCGACGAAAAGCGGCACCGCCAGGATGAGCGGAAACCGCATCGCCGGGCGCACGCGAAAGGACTTGATGGAAAAGGTCGGCAGGCGCGACACCATGAGAAGGGCGATGCCGGTCATGTAGACCGCGGTCAAGGCAGGGGTGAACATATCGTCCTTGGCGGTCCAGAAGGAAAGGATCATCGGCAGCAAGGCAAGGCCGGCGCCGGCCGGCGCCGGGACCCCAGTGAGATAGCCGGCGAGGCGATAGGGCGCCTCCTCGCCATCCAGATTGGCGTTGAAGCGGGCCAGGCGCAGCGCGCAGCCGCCCGCGTAGATGAGCGCCACCACCCAGCCGACGCCGCCCAAGTCCTGAAGCGTCCACATATAGAGGACCACCGCGGGCGCAATGCCGAAAGCCACCACGTCGGACAGCGAATCGAGCTCGGCGCCAAAGCGGGTGGCGCCGCGCAGCAAGCGGGCCACCGTGCCGTCCATGCCGTCGCAAATGGCGGCGATGACGATGGCATAGACCGCCGCCTCCCACCGCCCGGCGATGGCAAATTTAATGCCGGTCAAGCCCGCGGTCAGCGCCAGCATGGTGATCATGTTGGGCGCCAGTGCCCGCAACGGCAGCGTCCGCAGGCGGGATGGCCGGTGTTCGGTATGTTCGAGCGGCGGCTTTGTCAACGGCTGACACCCGTCACGCGGTCTGCCGGGTCGCCCGGCGCGGCGATGATGGTCTCCCCGCCCAGGGTGCGCTGGCCCAGCGCCACCGCAGGCGCCATGCCGGCGGGAAGATAGACGTCCATGCGGCTGCCGAAGCGGATGATGCCGAAGCGCTCGCCTGCCTCCACCTCGTCGCCTTCATGGACATGGCAGACGATGCGCCGGGCGATGAGGCCGGCGATCTGGACAAAGCCGACCGCCTGCCCGTTCGCGAGGCGCAGGCGTAGCAACAGCCGCTCGTTCTTGTCGCTGGCCTTGTCGAGCTGGGCGTTGAGAAAGGCGCCGGGCACATAGACCCGCTTCTCGATGCACCCCGCCGCGGGCACCCGGTTGACGTGAACGTCAAGGACGGACAGGAAAATGCTGATCCGCAGCATGGGCGCGTCCCCCATCTCCAGTTCCGCCGGCGGCGGGACCATGGCGATGGCCTGCACCCGCCCGTCCGCCGGGCTGACGAGAACATCGGGTGTCTGCGGTACGACGCGCGCCGGGTCGCGGAAGAAATAGGCGCAAAAGAGCGCCAGGATAAGGGTGATGACAAGCAGCACGCCCCAGCCCAAAACCAAGAAAACGAGCGCGGCGACGCCAAGGGCGATCACGAATTTACGTCCCTCGGGGTGGAGCGATGGGAAAAAATCCGACCAGGAAAAGGCCGTTTGCTGGCTATCCATTGCTATCTCGTCTCCTTAAGGTAGGGGCTTGCCCTTGGCCAGTCTTTTAGCGTCTTGCGCCGCCTTGCGCCAGCGCCCATTGGCCTCCAGCGCGCGTCGTCTCCCGCGCCTCAGATCAACCATGGGTTTACCTCCTATTAAATAGACATCGCGCATTATGGGGCCTGGGCGTTGGCAATTTTTTGAGCGTTGCGGGGACATGGACAAAGCACATGACGGCACCGGCGAACCGGGCGGCGCGCCTTCTCAACAAGAGGCGACCTTAAAAGGCGGCGCGCCGCGGCAAATGACCCTTGCCGCGGCCTGCCAGCGGCTGCTGCAGCTGGTGGAGATGGACCGGGTCGACAAGCCGGTGACCACGCGCTTTCGCCTGCGCGGCATGGAGTTCGAGGCCCGCCTCAGCGAAGACGTTCTCCGGCATATCGTGCTGCGCCTTACCACCTGTCTTGGCTACCTGCCCTTCACCGCGGAGAATGAATGGAACCGCCGCTCGATCATGGAGCTGGCGCGCGACGCGGCCAAGGATATCCGCGCCACCCTCAAGATCGACAAGGCCAATAAAGTGTGGATGATCCAGGAGACTTGCCTTGACCATCACCCCGAGCCGTCGGAGTTCATGACCCTTTTGACCCAGCTTGCCCTCCATCTCACCCCGATGCTGGACGCGCTCAGCGGGCGCACCATTCCCGTCGATGGGTCGGCGCCTGCGAAACTTCAAGCTTAGAGCCAAGACCCCAAGGCTTCGTCATGATTTGGTCATGCCTTGCACCCATAAGCGAGCCATGAAGGGAAGACAAAAAAGGCAATGCGCCCTATATCCTTGAACGAGATGAAGCAAGCAGCCATCGACCACAAAAGGGTGTGCGTCTTCTGCGGCTCCCGCGAGGGGCGCGGGCCTGGCTTTGCCAAGATGGCGCAGGACTTGGGCGTGCGCCTCGCCAAGGCGGGAATCGGCATCGTCTACGGCGGCGGCAGCGTCGGCCTGATGGGGGTGCTGGCGCGGGCGGCGCTGGGCGCCGGCGGCGAAGTGATCGGCGTCATCCCGCAGTTCCTCGACGAATTGGAAGTCGCCCAAGAGGGGCTGACCCGGCTCGAAATCGTCGATACCATGCACCAGCGCAAGGCGCGCATGTTCGCCCTCGCCGATGCCTTCGCCGTTCTCCCCGGCGGCACCGGCACGCTGGACGAGACTTTCGAGATCGCCACCTGGGCGCAACTGCGCTTGCACGCCAAGCCCATCTATCTCCTCGACCATGACGGCTATTGGCAGCCCTTCATCGACCTTATCGAGCACGTCATCGCCCATGGCTTCGCCGACCCCGCCAACCGGCGGCTTTTCGAAGTGGTGCCCACCGTCGACGACATGATGACCGCCCTTGGCAACCACCGCGCCGAGGCCTTGGGGCGGATCATCTAACATTATCCGAAAGTCGCGCGCGTCCGCTCTTTGCATCCCGCCTCGGCGGTGCTAGGGTCCGCCGCGAAACAGGCCGGCGCTGCGCTCATCCGGCCAAGTGCTCGCAACAGAGGGATATCATGGCGAAGATCAAGGTGACGAACCCCGTCGTCGAGCTCGACGGCGATGAAATGACCCGCATCATTTGGCAATGGATTCGCGAACGGCTCATCCTTCCCTATCTCGATATCGACCTTAAATATTACGATCTTGGCATTGCCCATCGCGACGCCACCCACGATCAGGTGACGATCGACGCCGCCAACGCCATCAAGCATTATGGCGTCGGCGTCAAATGCGCCACCATCACGCCGGACGAGGCCCGGGTCGAGGAGTTCGGCCTCAAGAAAATGTGGAAGTCGCCCAACGGCACCATCCGCAACATCCTTGGCGGCACGGTGTTCCGCGCCCCCATCATCATGCGCAACGTGCCGCGCCTGGTGCCCGGCTGGACCCAGCCCATCGTCATCGGCCGCCACGCCTTTGGCGACCAGTACCGCGCCACTGACTTCAAGGTGCCGGGCAAGGGCAAATTGTCGATCAAATGGGTGGGCGAGGATGGCCAGATGATCGAGCACGAGGTATTCGATTTTCCGGGCGGCGGCGTTGCCATGGCGATGTACAATCTGGACGCCTCGATCCGCGACTTCGCCCGCGCCTCCTTCAACTACGGCCTGCAGTTGGGCTGGCCGGTCTATCTTTCCACCAAGAACACCATCCTCAAGGCCTATGACGGTCGCTTCAAGGACCTGTTCCAGGAGGTGTTCGACGCCGAGTTCAGGGACGCCTTCGCGGCCAGGAAAATCGTCTACGAACACCGCCTGATCGACGACATGGTGGCCGCCGCCTTGAAATGGTCGGGGGGCTTTGTCTGGGCCTGCAAGAATTACGATGGCGACGTGCAGTCGGACACCGTGGCGCAAGGCTTCGGTTCGCTGGGGCTCATGACCTCGATCCTGATGACGCCCGACGGCAAGACGGTGGAGGCGGAAGCGGCCCATGGCACCGTCACCCGCCATTACCGCCAGCATCAGAAGGGCGAGGCGACCTCGACCAACCCCATCGCTTCGATCTATGCCTGGACCGGCGGCCTCAAGCACCGCGGCAAGGTGGACGGCACGCCCGCAGTGGTGCGCTTTGCCGAGACCTTGGAGCGGGTCTGCGTCGAAACCGTGGAAGCCGGCGACATGACCAAGGACCTCGCCCTCCTCATCGGCCCCGATCAGCCCTGGCTGACGACGCAGGGCTTTTTCGACAAGATCGTCGAGAATCTGGAAGCGGCGATGGCGCGCTGAAAATAGGACGGCTAAAAATCAATCTTCATGCTGGGCGATGAATCGTTAAGTTCGCGTGTGAGCGCGCTCCCAAATAGAGCGAACTTAACGACCCGGGACACTCGCGGGCTAGCTTGAGTGGGCGAATGGCGCGCGAGATGCGCAAGGTGTGCGGGTCCTCCACCCCCTCGCCTTTCACGCGACCGCGCGCGCGCTTAAGGCGCCGCGCACCGCATCCAGCGCCTTGGCAGCGGCGGCGCCCTCCGGGCCGCCGGCTTGCGCAAGGTCGGGGCGGCCGCCGCCGCCAACACCGCCCAACGATTGCGCGGCTACCCGCACCAACTCAATGGCGCTCAAATGTTCGGTGAGATCCTCGGTGACGCCGACTGCGACGGCGGCCTTGCCGTCGTTCACCGCCACCATCACGGCAACGCCGCTTTTGAGGCGCGCCTTGGCGGCGTCCACCAAGCCCCGCAGCTCTTTGGCTGGGACGCCGTCAAGCACCTGGCCCAAAAAGGCGACGCCGCCCACCTCCTCGATCGCCTCGCGGCTTGCGGAACTCCCGCCCGCGGCGAGCTTCTTGCGCGTCTCGGCAAGCGCGCGCGCCAGCTGCTTGCGCTCCTCCATGAGGGCGGCGATGCGCGCCGGCACCTCCATGGGCGCGGCCTTGAGCGCTTCCGCCGCCTCCCGCAAGGCGTTCTCCTGGGCGATATAGGCCTGCCGGGCGGCCTCGCCGACCACCGCCTCGATGCGGCGCACGCCGGCGGAAACGGCGCTTTCGCTCATGATCTTGAACAAGGCGATGTCGCCCAGCCGGCGGACGTGGGTGCCCCCGCAAAACTCGATGGAAAAAACCTTGTTCGCGGCGCCTTGCTCATCGCCCATGAACAACACCCGCACTTCATCGCCGTATTTTTCGCCGAAAAGAGCGATGGCGCCCGCCGCGATCGCCTCGTCCGGGGTCATGATCCGGGTCACCACCTCGGCGTTGCCGCGGATCTGGGCGTTGACCATGGCCTCGGCCGCGGCGATTTCCTGGTCCGTCATCGCCTTGGGATGGGCGAAATCGAAGCGCAGCCTGTCCGGCGCCACCAGGGAGCCTTTTTGCGCCACATGCGAGCCCAGCGTCTGGCGCAAGGCGGCATGCAAAAGATGGGTCGCGGAATGATTGGCGCGCAGCCGGTCGCGGCGCGCCCCGTCGACGCTGAGGGTAACGACATCGCCAACCGCAAAAGTGCCCTCGATCACCCGCGCCACATGGACATGAAGGCCCAGCGGCTTTCGCGTGTCCTCGACTTGCGCCGCGCCACTCTCGCCGCGGATCGTGCCCTTGTCCCCCATCTGGCCGCCGGATTCGCCGTAAAATGGCGTCTGGTTGGTGACGATCTCAACGGTGTCGCCTTGGCTTGCCTGCTCGATTGGCTGGCCATCGGCATAAAGGGCGATGATCTCGCCCTGCGCTTCATCGGCGCCATAGCCGAGAAACTCCGTGGGGCCAACACGGTCGCGCAGCGCGAACCATTGCCGCTCCGTCGCTTGCTCGCCGGAACCGGCCCAGGCGGCACGGGCCTCGGCGCGCTGACGCGCCATCGCCGCGTCAAAACCGGCGCGCTCGACAACACGCCCCATGCCGCGCAAGGCATCCTCGGTCAAATCATAGGGAAAGCCATAGGTGTCATAGAGCTTGAAGGCAATCTCGCCCGGCAAGGCCGCCTTTGCAGGCAGTTTCGCCACTTCCTCGTCAAGCAGGCGC
The DNA here is from genome assembly GCA_049324415.1 of Pseudomonadota bacterium. GTDB lineage: Bacteria > Pseudomonadota > Alphaproteobacteria > Sphingomonadales > CAKZYD01 > JBMOOS01. Next base: position 52,264 of record JBMOOS010000012.1, on the reverse strand, counting down.
AAGCCCCGCTCCAGGGTTTGCCGGAAGCGGCTTTCCTCGTGATAAAGGGTTTCCTTGATCAGCGCCTCGGCGCGCACCAGCTCGGGATAAGCCTTACCCATCTGCGCGGCGAGCGCTGGCACCAGACGATGCATGAGGGGCTCGCGGGTGCCGAGGAGATGGGCGTGCCGCATCGCCCGGCGCATGATCCGGCGCAGGACATAGCCGCGCCCGTCATTGGCTGGAAAAACCCCGTCGGCGACGAGAAAGCTGACGGCGCGCAAGTGATCGGCGATCACCCGGTGGGAGATCTTGTGGGGGCCGTCGGGCGCGCTCTGCGAGGCTTCGGCGGAGGCCAGGATGAGGGCGCGGATCTGGTCGGTTGCATAATTGTCGTGGGTGCCCTGGAGAACCGCCGCCATGCGCTCCAGCCCCATGCCGGTATCGACCGAGGGCTTGGGGAGAGCGATACGCTCATCGGGCGTCACCTGCTCATATTGCATGAACACCAGGTTCCAGATTTCAACGAAGCGATCGCCCTCGGCATCGGCACTGCCCGGGGGGCCGCCCGGAATGTCCGGCCCGTGGTCATAGAAAATTTCCGTGCACGGCCCGCACGGCCCGGTATCGCCCATCGCCCAAAAATTGTCCTTGGTCGCGATGCGGATCACCCGTTCAAGGGGCAGGCCAGCGATTTTACGCCACAAATCGAAGGCCTCATCGTCATCATGGTAGACCGTGACCCATAGCCGGTCGCGCTCAAGGCCCATTTCGCCATGCACCAAGCGCCAAGCAAGGTCGATGGCCCGCTCCTTGAAATAGTCGCCAAAGGAAAAATTGCCCAGCATCTCGAAAAACGTATGGTGCCGGGCGGTATAGCCGACGTTATCGAGATCGTTATGCTTGCCGCCGGCACGCACGCATTTCTGGGCGCTGACCGCGGTCTGGTAAGGCCGGCTTTCCACCCCAGTGAAAACATTCTTGAACTGCACCATGCCCGCGTTGGTGAACATCAAGCTGGGGTCGTTGCGCGGCACCAGGGGGCTCGAGGGCACCACCTCATGGCCGTGCCGCTTGAAGAAATCGAGGAAAAGCGCGCGTATCTCGTTGCTGCTGGGCACCGCCGTCAACTCCCTTGAAAGGCCATAACCGCCCCCTTGCCCGCCGTGGGGCAAGCGAAATCGGCCCCGGTTTTAGCGGGGCGCAGGCCGGCTGTCCATGCCGGCTGTCATGGTGTTGGGAAAGGGCAAGAGGCCAAACAATGACGCTGTATGGCCGAAGGCAAGTCGTGAAACGGCATCCGGCAACCCGATAAAAACCCAGTGCGGCACCCCACGCCGGCCGCCGCTATGTGGCCATGTCAGCGACGCTGAAGGCGCGTTGACCCATGGCAGGGCGCGCAAAATCAAAAAAACGGTCTTTAAGTCCCCATTCGCTGGATTCGTGCAAAGCTTTCACCCAGCTAGGGTTTCAATCCCTTCACGCATCGGCATCGACAGGCTCGTCATCGCCCGCCACCATGGTTTCACTCACCAGTCCGGCATGGGCCCGCACCGAGGCCTCGATCGCTTGCGCAAGATCAGGATTGTCGCGCAGGAAAGCCTTGGCGTTTTCCCGCCCCTGGCCAATACGCTGGCTGTCATAGGAATACCAGGCGCCGGATTTTTCCACGACCCCCACCTTCACCCCCAGATCGAGGAGCTCGCCCCGCTTGGAAATGCCTTCGCCATACATGATGTCGAACTCGACGGTGCGGAAGGGCGGCGCCACCTTGTTCTTGACCACCTTGACCCGGGTGGTGTTGCCAATGATCTCGTCGCGGTCCTTGATCTGCCCGACGCGGCGGATGTCGAGTCGCACGGAGGCGTAGAATTTCAAGGCGTTGCCGCCGGTGGTGGTTTCCGGATTGCCGTACATGACGCCGATCTTCATGCGGATCTGATTGATGAAGACGACCATGCAGCGCGATTTCGAGATGGAGCCGGTAAGCTTGCGCAAGGCCTGGCTCATGAGGCGCGCCTGCAGGCCGACATGGCTGTCGCCCATTTCGCCTTCCAGCTCGGCGCGCGGCGTCAACGCCGCCACGCTGTCGATGACCAGGATGTCGATGGCGCCGGAGCGCACCAGCGTGTCGGCGATTTCCAAGGCCTGCTCGCCAGTGTCGGGCTGCGAAATGAGCAATTCGTCGACATTGACCCCCAATTTCCTGGCATAGGCCGGATCGAGGGCATGCTCGGCGTCGATGAACGCCGCGATGCCGCCCTTGCGCTGGGCCTCGGCCACGGCATGGAGGGCCAAGGTGGTCTTGCCCGAGCTTTCCGGGCCGTAGATTTCGATGATCCGCCCGCGGGGCAAGCCGCCGACGCCGAGCGCGATATCGAGCCCCAGCGAACCGCTGGAAATCGCCTCGATATCGACCATCGCGCCCCGCTGGCCCAGCTTCATGACCGAGCCCTTGCCAAAAGCCCTGTCGATCTGCGCCAGCGCGGCTTCCAATGCGCGGCCCTTGTCCATCACATCCGTTCCAACCAGTTTCAAACCCGCGTTCGCCATCTCGCCCTTCCTTTATCACATAGCCGTGCCAAGCAGCGCAACGGACTAAATGTACCTGTTTTGTTCTATCCTGCAAGCGGTTTTTATAACTTATTGAAAAACATTAATAATATTAGAAAATGTTCGGCTTATGTTCAAAATTTTTTTAAATAGAGCTTAAGCGGCTGGCGGGCCGTCCTCGCTCATCACCGCCTTCACCTTTTCAGCAAGCTGGGTGAGGCTGAAGGGCTTGGGCAGGAAATGAAAATCGCTAGCATCGACGGTGTTGCGAAAGCCGTCCTGGGCATAGCCGGAGATAAAGATGATCTTGGTCTCGGGGCGTAATTTGCGAATCGCCTTGACCAGCGTCGGGCCGTCCATATTGGGCATCACCACGTCGGAGATGACGAGGTCGATGGCGCCTTCATGGCCGCGCACGATGTCAAGCGCCGCCTCGCCGCTGGCCGCCTCAAGGACCGAATAGCCTTTTTTGCTGAGCGCCCGCACGGCGAAGGTGCGCACGGCATCTTCATCCTCGACCAGCAGAACGGTGCCGCGCCCCCACAAATCGGCGACGCTGTCGCTGCGCCGCGCGGCGCGTTCTGGCGGGGCTTCCTGGACGCCGTGATGAACGGGCAGATAGATGAGGAAGGTGGCGCCCGCACCTTGCTTCGATTCGGCGAAGATAAAGCCGCCGGTCTGCTTGACGATGCCATAGACGGTGGAAAGGCCGAGGCCCGTGCCCCGCCCCACCTCCTTGGTGGTGAAGAAGGGCTCGAAAATCTTGCTGAGATATTGCTGCGGAATGCCATGGCCGGTATCGCTGACGGCGATGGAGACATAATCCTGCGCCGGCATGAATTCGTGCCCCATGGACGGCAGGTTCCTGGCGTTCACCATACGGGTGGTGATGGTCAAGACACCACCGTCGGGCATGGCGTCGCGGGCATTGACCGCCAGGTTGATGATGACCTGCTCGAGCTGGCCCTGGTCCACCTTCACCGGCCCGATATCGCGGCCATGGATCATTTTGAGCTCGATATTCTCGCCGATCAGCCGGCGCAACAGGTTGGACAGTTCGGCCAGCACGTCGGTCACCACCAGAACCGTCGCGCGCAAGGTCTGCTGGCGGGAGAAGGCCAGCAACTGGCGCACCAGATTGGCCGCCCGATTGGCGTTCTGCTTGATCTGCATGATATCGGCAAAGGACGCATCGCCGGCGCCGTGGCGCACCAGCAGAAGGTCGCAAAAGCCGATCATCGCCGTCAGGATGTTGTTGAAGTCGTGGGCGATGCCGCCGGCCAGCTGGCCGACCGCCTGCATTTTCTGCGCCTGGGCGAATTGCAGTTCGAGGCGCTTTTGCTCGGTAGTGTCGGCAAGATAAAGCACTGCGTCGCCTTCCCCGCCATGGGCGGTGCGGACATAAAGCTGGGCCACGCCATCGCGCGCCTGGCGCAAGTGAATGTCGGTGGGGGCGCGCGGCGCCCGCCCGGCGGCAGCGTCGGCGAGCAGCCGGGAGACCGCCTCCCGCTCCTCTTCCGCCACCAGCGAGAGAAGGTCGATTTCCTCCTCTTGCGCGGCAAGGCCAAGGATGGCCCGCATGGTGCCATTCAGGCGCAACACCACGCCATGGCGATCGACGATGGCGATGCCGACCGGCGCTTCGTTGAAAAGCTGCTCGGGCAAGGTGGAATGGCCAGGCAGCGCCGCCTGCCTTTGCGCTGCCAGGGGCGATGCTTTCTGGACCAGCCGGGCAACCGCGCCTGCCGCTTCCTCGCCATCGGGCCGGCCGTTCGCCAAGGGGATGTCGGTCACATGGACGGCAAGAGCGCCGCCTTTGGCGTCGCGGACAAGAAAGGCGCCGTCCGCGCCCTGCTCGAACAGGTCGGCAAGGCGCAAGGCTCCTGCCTGGGTTTCGCGGGCGCCGCACCAGCGTGAAAATGTCGCGTTCACAAAGCGCACAAAGCCCTGGGCGTCGGCCAGGACGAGCCCTATGTCCAACGCATCGAACCAGCCGCGCAACAGCGGGCCGCCTTGCTGGAGAATGCGGTTGAGCTGAGCCGCGTCGGTGAGGGGTTCCACCGTCCACACCAGATAGCCCGGCGCGTGGCGGGCGCGGGCAACGGAAATCTTGAGCGTAGCGCCGCTTTTCGCGTCGTCGATGAAAAGGCTTTCATCGCCGGCGGCGCCTGCAAGGACGCGCGCCGCCATGGCGTTGATCCGCCGCGCCTCCGTGTCGCTTCGCGCCAATGCGTGGGGCGCTGGAAAGCCCTGGCAAGCCCGGCCATAGGCGCCATTGGCGCAAACAAGACCGCCGTGCGCGTCGGTGATGGCGACCGCCTCGCGCGGCACCTCGATCGCCGCCATCAGGATATCGCGCGCAACGCCCGCTGGCGCGCTTCGCGGTCTGCGCGCCACCAGCACGAACAGCCCCGCCGCCGCGCCGCCAAAGAGGAAGGCCAGGACAAAACCGGTCTGCAGCCACAGGCCGGTGACGCGGCCGATGATGAGGCCAGAGACGAGAAGGAGGATGAGGATGGCGGCCAAAGAGGGCCATGGCATGGCCTTGAGTGGCGACGGCCTTTGCGTGGCGGAGAGGAAATCCTCCCAGCCGGGCGCCGGGCGCGGCGCGCCATTCCAGCCGCCCAGGCCGGAAAAGCCGATCAGGTTGTTCACCGCCCTGCGCAACACTTGCCCTAATCCCCTTAGCCCTTGCCAAAGCCGGCACTTCATGGAGCGCTTGATGCCAAGCCTTGCCCAGAATAAATCCACCGCGCAGCGTTGCAAGACGGCATCGCTCTCTTTTTCCGCTTAACGGCGCTTGACGAGCTTGCCGCGCAGCCGCAGCACATAGCCGATGACCTCCGCCACCGCCTTATAATGCTGCGGGGTGATTTCCTCATCGACGTCGACCGTGGCATAGATGGCGCGGGCAAGGGGCGGGTTTTCGACGATGGGAATATCGTGCTTCTTGGCAAGCTCGCGGATTTTCGCCGCCAGATGATCCACCCCCTTGGCCTTGAGCAGGGGAACCGCCATCTCGCCATGCTTGTATTTTAGGGCGACTGCATAATGGGTCGGGTTGGTGATCACCACATCGGATTCCGGCACCGCCTTGGTGATCCGCTGCTTGGCCCGCTGCATGCGGATTTGCCGGATGCGCCCCTTCACCTGCGGGTCGCCTTCAAGCTGCTTGTGCTCGTCCTTGACCTCCTGCTTGGTCATGCGCATGCGCTTCATGAACTGCTGGCGCTGCAGGGCGTAGTCGAGGAGCGCGACGACGGTCATGATGGAGACAACGGCGATGCCAAGCCGCAGGGCCATGGCGTTGACCAGCGTCACGATGTCGGGAAAGGAGAGGCCGAGAACCTCGATGAGGCGGCCCCGCTCGGGCCACAAAAGAAGGATGCTGGCGCCGCCGATGATGACCAGCTTGGCGACCGACTTGCCCAGTTCCGAGACGGACTGGATGGAAAACAGCCGTTTCAATCCCGATAGGGGCGAGATTTTTGACAATTTAGGTTTCATCTTCTCGCCCGAAAGCACCACCTTGGCTTGAATGAGGGTTCCGGCGAAAGCGGCGGCGATCAGCATCAGGATGGGAATCCCCAGGGCGCGCAATATCGCCCAACCGAGAGCGCGCAGGTCGGCCAGGATGGCGCCGCCGTCGAGGCTGATGGCGTGGGACTGAGCAAGATAGACGGTCAAACGCTCGGTGATGCTGCCGCCGGAACGGGAGGCGAAAAGCGCGTAGGCGAGCGTAGCGGTCAAGAGCATGAGCCAGGTGCGGACTTCATGGCTGCGCGGCGCCTCGCCTTTCTTATAGGCGTCCTCCAGCTTTTTGGAGGTGGGCTCCTCGGTCTTCTGGGCGTCGTCATTCTGCTCGGCCATCGCTCTTCCTTAACCGAGAAACCGCGCCACGCCCTCTTCGAAATAGCTGGCAAAGACCAGCATCATCGCCGACAGGGTGAACATGAGGATGGTGAAGGCGAGAAAGATGTTGGCCGGCATGGCGACGAAAAACACCGGCAATTGCGGCATCAGCCGGGCGAGCAGGCCGAGCGCGATGTTGAACACGATGCCATAGACGAGAAACGGCGCCGCCATGCTCAGGCCGATGGCGAAGGAACCCGCCACCACTTGCGTAATCGAGGCCGAAGCGTCACCAATCAACGGCACCTTGCCGGCGGGAAACAGGACATAGGAATAGGCCATCGCCTTGATGATCATGAGGTGGAGATCGGCGGCGAAAATGACGACGGTGCCGACAACGGTGAAAAAGCGCGCGACCACCGCGCTTTGCGTGCCCTGGGTGGGGTCGAAGGTCTGCGCCGCCGCCAAGCCGCTTTGCAAGGCGATGACGCTGCCAGCCAGGTTCAAGGCCGAGGTCATCAAGCGCAGGATGACGCCGACGAACAGGCCGATGGCGATCTCGCCCAAGACGACACCGATAAGGCCAAGAAGCGAGGCCGGCAGCGCGGGCAAGCCCGGCGCCAGGCTGGGCAACAGAATGAAGGCGAGGATGACGGCAAGGCCGACGCGCACCCGCGCCGGGATGATGGTCTCGCCCAAGGCCGGCATCAGGGTAAGCATGGCCGAGAAGCGCGCCAGCAACAGCAGAAAGGCGAAAACCTCGCCACCAATCCATTGGGCAAGCACGGCCTTTTCCTATCCCGTGACGATGCGCGCCATGAGCTGCTCGGTCATGCTGGCGAGCGCTGTGCCCATGAATGGCAGCAAAACGAGGAGTGACAGGAAAATGGCGATGATCTTCGGCACGAAGGTGAGCGTCATTTCCTGAATTTGGGTCAAGGCCTGGAAAAGAGCGATGATGAGGCCGACGCCAAGACCGATGGCCATGGGCGGACCCGACATGATGAGCAGCGTATAGATGGCGCCCCGCCCGAGATCCAGAACTTCCGCCCCTGTCATGTCTTTTGCCTTTTGATTAACCTTAATGCGGCATTCCGGACGCGAGCACGCCCATCCCTCAGACTTGTTCCCAGAGCGTTTTCAGCAAAAGTGTGAGCGGTTTTGCGGTTCGAAAACGCGATCAATCAAGACTCTAGCGTATGTTCACCGACTCTGATTTCACTGAACGTGCGCTAGATCGGCATGCGTATGATTTCGTTATAGGCGTTGATCACCCGGTCGCGCACCGCGACCACCGTCTCCAGCGTCATTTCCGCGTTGTTGATCGCGGTCACCACGTCCAGCAGCTCCGCTTCCTTGTTGAGCGCCAGGGCGGTGACGCCTTCCGATCTGGCGGACGCATCGACCGTGGTCTTGACGGCTTCGCCCACCATGTCGGCAAAGCTGGGGCCGCCCGCGGGGGCGGCGTCCAAGCCAGGGGCGCCGAGGCGGCCGGCGGTGCCGCCATAAGCCTTTGTCGCGTCCAAGAGTTTCATGTCCATGCCCGCTCTCCAAATTCCGTTTGTTTATCGCAGCAGATCGAGGGTGCGCATCAGCAGATTCTTGGCGGCCTCGATGGCGCTTAAATTGGCTTCGTAGGTGCGCGAGGCCTCCTTCATATCGCCTTCTTCGATAAGCCCGTTGACATTGGTGGTGGTGACATAGCCGTCCTTGTCGGCGGCGGGATGGCTGGGCTCGTATTTGCGCCCGAAATCCGACGGGTCTTTGCGGATGCTCTTCACCTTCACCAGCTCGACGCCCAATTGGCGGTCGAGCTCGTTGGCGAAGGTCACCACGCGGCGGCGATAGGGTTCATCGCCCGGGCCGTTGGCGATCGATCGCTCGTTGGCGATATTCTCCGCGATGATCCGCATGCGGGTGCCTTGCGCCTTCATGCCGGCGGCCGAGATTTGCATCGCTTTGGTCAGGTCCATGGCCTTTTCCTTGCTTAGCGCTGGCCATTGCGGCCAAGCGCGATGCGCATCATGTTCATCTGCTTGCGATAGATGTTCAGCATCATATTGTATTCGATCTGCGTGTCGGCCATGGCGGTCAACTGCTCCTCGAGGACGACGCCGTTGCGGTTGGGCTTGATCTCGCCAATCCGCTCCTGCCGGCCTGCCACCGCCGGCCGCGCGCCATTGCCGCCGGCTTTGTCGAAATGAGCCGGCTGGGTCCGGCGCATGCCGGTCGCTTGCGTTTCGGCGCCGCTGCCAGGCGCTTGCGCAAGCAGGTCGGAAAAATCCTGCGCCTTGAGGTCGCGCGGCATGTAGTCGGGGGTGTTGGCGTTGGCGATGTTCTGCGAGATCAGCTGCTGTCTGCCACCCAGCCATTTCAGCCGTTGGTTGATCGCCGCGAGGATGGGAATGCTCGTCAGGTCCATAGCCAGTCCGCCACCGGGAGCCTCGCTCCCTTTTTTCACGAGTCTTCACTGTCTGCCGGACATTTTAAGATTTCGTAAAATTGTTTGGGTTTGCCAGCCGCCGCCACTTAACGGATTTTTAAGCATGACTTGCCGACAATCTCGGTGAATGGCTACACCCCGCGGACAGAAAGCCGTCCTTTAAATGACCGCCGACCCCGACAGCAACACATCCGATCATCGACGCCGCACCGCCGTCGCCATCGCCGCGCGCGAGGAAGCGGCACACCCGATGATCACCGCCAGCGGCCAGGGCTGGCGCGCTGAGAAGATCCTGGAGGTGGCCTTCGCCGAGGGCGTCAAGGTGCGCGAGGACGCGGAGCTCGCAGCGCTGCTGGCCCAGTTCGACGAGCTCAGCCCCATTCCCCTCGAGGCGGTGCACGCCGTCGCCGTGGTGTTGTCGCATGTCTATGCCGAAAGCCGGCGGGGTGGCGATACGCCATGAGCGCGCTCGACCTTTTGCGCAGCGTTGGCGCCCTCGGGCTCGTTCTGGCGATGATCGCCCTGGGCGTGTGGCTGGTCCGGCGCATGGGATTGGCGCGCTTATGGGACGGCTCCCGCCCTGGCGCCAAGGCGCGGCTTGAGGTGGTGGAGACCCGCGCCATCGACGTGCGCCACAAGCTGGTCCTTGTCGCCTGCGACCAGCGCCGGCATCTTTTGCTGCTCGGCCCCAACTCGACCCTCCTCATCGAAAGCGGCAAGGCCGCGCCCACCCCGCGCGACGAGGACCCTGCATGAGCGTCCGGCGTAAGGCGGGGCTCATCCCGCTGGCGTTTATCTTCATCCTCGCCATGGCGGGCGGCGCCGCGGCGCAGTCCATTTCCATCGATCTTGGCGAACAGTCGGGCACGCTGACGGGCCGGGTGGTTCAGTTGCTGCTGCTGCTCACCGTTCTTTCGGTGGCGCCGTCCATCCTCATCACGGTCACCTCCTTCACCCGCATGGTGGTTGTGCTGTCGCTTCTGCGCAGCGCGCTCGGGACCCAGCAATCGCCCCCCAACATGGTGCTGATTTCCCTGGCGCTGTTCCTGACCGCCTTCGTCATGGCCCCGACCTTCGAAACCGCCTATCGCGACGGCCTGCAGCCCTTGATCGAGGAGCAGATCGGCGAGGAGGAAGCCTTCACCCGCACCGTGGCGCCATTCCGCGCCTTCATGCTGAAACAGGTCCGGGACAAGGACCTCGCGCTTTTCCTCGACATGTCCGGCATCCCCGAGAGGCCTGACAAAATCGAGGACGTTCCCCTCAAGGCCCTGGTACCGGCCTTTGTCGTCAGCGAGCTGCGCCGCGCCTTCGAGATCGGCTTTCTCTTGTTCATCCCCTTCATCGTCATCGACCTCGTGGTCTCCTCGGTCCTCATGTCGATGGGCATGATGATGTTGCCGCCGATCATGATCTCGCTGCCCTTCAAGCTGATCTTTTTCGTGCTGGTCGACGGCTGGCACCTGGTCGCGGGCAGCCTGGTGCAAAGCTTCGGCCCAGGCTGAGCGTTCTTTCACCGACGCTTCTCTTGACCACCCAATGGCGATCATGGCGCCGTTTCAGGATTGGCTGGCGCCGCCTTGCGACAAGGCATCGCGGTAGGAGGCGAGGAAGCTTTGCAGCCGATCGATGTCGGCGAGACTGGCCACCGCGGCCTTAAGGTCGCGCGGATTGGGCGTCCCGGTATTGGTGATGACGTCAAAGGCTTCCGACAAGGCGCCGCTTGCCATCGCCTTGGCGTATTGCTGGCGCAACTGGCGCAGACCGGCCTTGTCGTCGGTCATCGCCAGCGCCACCGCGATGCGCAACAGATGCCGCCGCTCGTCCTCGCCGAGCGGGGCATCGTCGCGCCAACGCTCGCCAAGGACCGCGCCGCTGGCGGCAACGACCTTGGTCCACGCCTTGTCGCCCCAATAGAGATCGGCGCGCAACAGCGTGGCTTGGGGCGTGGCGTCTTCCTCAAGAAGGCTTTCCGCCTCGGCGAACTGCCCAAGGTCGATGAGCGCGCGCGCTTCCAATTGCCGGCGCCGCCGCCGCAAATCCTCCGGCATGGCGGCGACATTGCGGGTCGCCCGCAAAACGCCCAGGGCATCACTGGCGCGCCCGTTCATCAGATGGATCATCGCCAGGCGCGTGGCGACGTCGGCTTGCGCCACTCCCTCCAGGCGATATTTCACTTGATGCTCGAGGAGGCCGGCGGCGCGATCGAGGAGATCGACAGCGACCATCCGATCGGCGAGCCGACGGACCATGGTGTCGCCCTCCGCGCCGAGCGGCGTCAGCTCGCGAAAATCATAGTAGAGGGCAAGCGCTTGCAAAGGCTCCATCGCTTGCGTCTTGTCGGACAGGAAAAGATCGCGGAAAATCGCCTCCATGCGTCTGGCGATGGCGCGGGTGCGCGTCGAATCGGCGAAATAGCTCACCGCCTGGCGCAAGGCCTCGAGTCCGGTCCGGTAGTCTCCGGTAGCGATATAGAGTTCGCCGAGGCGCTCTAAAAGATCGAGCTCGAATTCATCGCCGCGCCAGGCATAGCGCAGCCTTTCAAGGCCGTTGATCGCCTCGCCCAGGGTGATCGCGCCGCTGGCGGTGGCGAGCTTGATCGCTTCGAAGCGGGCGCGCGCGGCGATATGGCGCGGCGCTTCGTCGCTAAGGCGCGCATAAGTCGCCTTGGCGGTTTCCACGTCGGCATAGGCTTGCGACAGGCGCGCTTGCAGGAACTGCGCTTCAGCGCGGCGGTGCGGCGACAGCGTCAAGGTCTCGAGCAATGCCAATTCGCGCTCGACGAATTCGTTCTCGCCCAAGGCCAGCGCGGCGCGCATCGCCGCCAGGCTGAAGCGCGCCCGGTCATCATGGCTGTAGAGAGAGATGACATCCGTTCCCCGCCGGAAGGCGTCAAGCGCGGCTTGCGGCTGGCCTTGCGCCTCGGCCACCAGGGCACGCCATAAATAAGCGTCCGGCTCGTCATCGAGGGAAGCCATGGCCAAATCCCCCGCCGCTTCATCATAACGCCGCAGGTTCAATGCCGCGACGCCACGCACCGCGCGGAACTCGGCGCTGTCTTCAAGCGCCGGCTCGTCCCTGCCCATGACGGCGAGCACGCCATAGGCATCGGTGGCGCGTCCGCCCGCCAACAGGAAGCGCGCCAGATCCCAGCGCCGGGCATTGCGCGCATCCTTGCGCGCCCGCGACAGAGCATAGAGCAAGTGGTGGTAACGCTGGGTCGTCTCGCCCGACCCGCCAAGCGCCCGCCAGGCCTCGAAATCGAAAATGCGCGTTGCCGGCGCAGGGGCGATTTCCTCGACGGCGTCCTCGCGCCCCTTGCCGGAGACCTCGAGCCCGTCGCCCGTCGCGATCACCACCCCGTCGCGATCGCGCTCCACCAGGACGTGATCGGACAAGGCCGAGACGGCGACCCCTTGGGCGCTGGCAAGCAGCTCGAATTCGGCAAACCGCTGCTCCTCGGCAAGGCCCCTTCCCGAGGGTACGACCGGCACGATGAACAGCCGGTCGCCCACTTCCGGGTCATCGGCGATGAGGGTCGCGCCGCCTTCTTCAAGGTTGATGAACAGCCGCGCCCCGCCGCGCGGATCCAATTGCCGCACCGCCGTCATCGGCTGGCGCGGGCGAACGAGCGTATCCTTGACCTCGACCACCCACTGCGTGCCCTCGCGGCGCATGCCGACATTCTGATCGACGCGAATGCGATAGCGCAGGATGGTCGCCGTTTGATGCGGCACCTGGGTCGCGTCGCGAATGCGCTCGCCCATCGCCGTGACAAGCGCGCCATGATCGACCGTCGCCAAGGCCTCGAACACCACCCAAAGCTGGGCGCCGCGCTTGAACGCCGCCGCCGCCACCGTCCGCGCCCAGGGATAGCGAAGCAGAACGCCGTTTTGCAAGGGGCGCACGCCGACGACGAGATGTTGCGGCGCCTGCGCGACAAGCGCTGCTTGCTCGGCCGCTTGCGCCGCCGCCTCGGCCTGCCGGCGTGCTTCTTCCTCCTCCGCCGCCGCCTTCGCTTCCGCCTCCGCCCTGGCGGCGGCCGCGGCTTCGGCTTTCGCTTTTTCCGCCGCCGCCTCGGCCGCTTCAGCGCGGCGCACCGCGGCCGCGTGGTCGGCGGCGTTCATTTGCGCGGCGGCGCGGCCCAGGGCAGCGATCTCGGCCAATTTCGGAGCATCCTCGCCGACCGCCGGGGAGGCAGTCTCGGGCTTGGCCATGGCGGGCCGCGGGACGAGCGCATCGACCACCACTTTACGCCCGTCACGGAAGTGGCGCAGACCAACGCCCACGGCGGTCTGCACGCGTACCGTCACCCTGTCCGCGTCGCGCCGCGCGCTTACTGCGCGGATGTTGATAAGGCGCTGGCGGGCGAGGCCGTCAAGCTTGGGGTCATCGGCGCTGTCGAAGGTAAGAACGATGCTGTCGCCGTCCATGGATGCCGCATAGGGCACCAGCGCCGGCCAGTCGAACACGATCCGGCTATAGCCCTCATGGTCGCCGCCCCGCACCGCCACCGGCGCAGCCATCGCCATGGCGGGCGAAAAAAGGGCAAGCAGAAGAACAGCGGCCAGCCGCGACGCGCGTCTTATCTTCTTTTGCAAGCCTTTATCCGTATTCATTTTTCCGTCGCTGCGCCGCGGCGCAAAATGCTGATTTCCACGCGGTCCGCCAGAGCATAGCGCGCAGCTAGTTCATAATTGGTTAGGAATAACGAAAAATCCGCGTCCGCCGCCGACACGAGCGTGACGTCGGGCAAGACGGTGGCCTGTCGCAAGGCCTGCGCCACCCTTTCCGCCCGCGCCAGGCCCAACGGCCAGGCTGCGGCCGGCGTCATGCCGGGCGGCAAATGCGTCGTGATTTCAAGACCATGGCCTAAATGGGCGAAAGTCACGCCGAGCTCGCCAAGGGCGGCATGGATATCGGGTTGCACAGCGTCTTCGGCAGTGAAAAGCGCATTGTGGGGGAGGCGCAGCGTCAGGCGGTCCTCGCTGCGGATCAGCGTCGCCTGGGCGAGCACCTTGTTGTCGGCGCGCCGCTCTTCGAGAAGCCGCGTGACATAATCAAGGGAAAGGCCGCCCGCCCTCTCCTCGGGGGTTCCCGACGCGTCCGGGCGGGCGGGCGCCGCCTTGTCGTTCAATTGCGCCGACAGCGCCTGGGTCATCGCCGACCAGGAGGCCTGGTCGAAGGAGGTATAGGAAAATATCAGGATGAAAAAAGTCAAGAGCAGGGCAAGAAGGTCGGCGAGCAACAGCGACCAGCCGGCGCCGAGCCCGCCAATGAGGCTACCGCTGGACCTCCGCGTCACGGGCGCGGCTCCGCCGGCCGTCTGGCAAAGCGCAAAACAAGCCCGTCCTCGGCATCGGGGCGGCGCGCCAGGACGATGCTCTCCGACGGCGCGCCCTGCGCCTGCAAGGCGAGCCCCAGCGCGATGGCGCGCTGCGTGGCAAGGCCATCCGCGCCCATGGCGAGGATGGACAAGCGCCGCGCCTCGCCCTTGGGCGAGGTGGCAAGATAGCGGGCAACCGCGCCAAGCGCGCCCTGCCGGTCGCCGCGAAGCCGAATACTGGCAGGCGCGAAGAAATAGGCCGGATCAATGGCGATGCCCACCTCCTCCCGCGCGGCGCCGCCGGCAGAGCGGGCGGCGATGCCGAAGGCCTGTCGCATGAGCCTTTCCAGTTCCGCTTCAAAGCTGCCCTCAAAGGGTAGATCGGGCGCGATTCTGGGAATGATGACGCGCTTGTCGCCGAAGGCGGCGCGCACGCTGTCCAGCGTGCGCCGGGCGTCGAGGGGCTGATGTTCGGCCAGGGCCTGCAAGGCGATGAAGAAGGTCAGCAACAAAAGATACAGCGAAACCAGGGTGTTTACACTGGCCGCGCCATGGTTTTCCGGGCCAGGAAAGGACTCCATGGCCATAGCGGTTCCTAATCGAAGCTGGCGAGCAGGGCGTCGATATCGTCTTGGTTGTTGCCGTCGCCCTCGAGCTGAGGGCCGTGCAGCAGATCCTCGTCCTTGACCACGACCCCGTCCTTGTCGCGCTCGATGGCGGCTTTTTCCTCGATGTGATCATCGCCAATGGTCTGGGCAAGGAGCGCGAGGCGTTCCTCCACCAGCTTGAGGACCCGCACCACCTTGGTCACCCGTTGCCCGGTGATGTCCTGAAAACTCGATGCCTCGAAAATCTTGGTGGACACCGCGAGCAGCTTGTCGCCGAGCGCGCCGTCGAGCCCGGCGGCGATGGCCTGGACTTCATCGGCGGCGTCCATGATCTTGCCGGCGGCATCCTCGGTGGCGGCGACGATGGCGTCAAGCTCGTCGGCGGCGCCGGGCAAATCGCGCTTCGACAAGGTGTTGGGGTTGATGGAAGCGATTTCTTCCTTGGCCGTGGTGATGAATTCCATCAGCCGCTCGATCTCGGCGCTGAAGCGCAAGGTGGTGGCCTCGAAATCGCCCTGCAGCGTCGAAACCAGGGACGTGACCACATCCCCCACCTCGTCGATCGCGACATTGCCGCCGCGTTCGGCGCGCAGCGCCGCCAGGCGCGATTGCAAACTGACCGATACGGAATTGCTACTCATGTCCTGCCTTCTTCCACTGGGCCGCCGCCTGCTGTTCCACGGCCGGGCATGCCAGAACGCATCATGCCAGCGTCCTTCGCGATGCCGTCAACCATAGGGAAGCCGGGTTAAAGGGGCGTAAAGCCTGTCCCTTATGTCAACTTTCGCTGTTCAAGCCCGGAAGCTCGATGCGGCTGGCCAAGGCCGTACTCAGGGTTTTCGCGCTTTCCGGCGCCATCGCCGCCATGATCGGCGCCATCTTGGCCTCCTTCATGCGCTGCGCGACGGCGATCTGGATGTCGAGGTCGAGACGCTCGAAGATTTGCGCGGCGTCCTTGGGCTTCATTTTCTCATAGACGCGGACCAGATTGTCGATCTGCTTCGTCTGCGCTTCGTCATGCTGGTTAATGAGGCCCTTGATGCGCTCTTCCAGAGCCTTAAGCTCGCCGATCTTGCCATCGATGCGTTTTTCCGTCGCTTCGAGCAAGCGTCCGCGCAAGGCGATCTGCTGCTCGCGCTCGTCCAACATAGTGCGCCGCTGGGCAAGGTCGCGCAGCAGCGCGATCTCCGAGGGGCTCATATAGGCGGGATCGAAGGCGCCAGGGTCTTGCGCGGGCGCCGATGCATCGGGCGCCAGGGGCATGTCCGGCATGGCGCCATCGTGGAGGGCCTCGCCTTCCTCCGGCGCCGCCGCGCCGGTCTTGGCGTCAGCGCCCTCCTGCGCCCGCGCCGGCCCGCCAGTCGCGTCGAAGCCTTCGACAAGGCCAACGACCTGGATGCCAAGGGCGAAGGCGCCGACAATCATCAAGCTCGGCAGCAGGCGTATTCGTGGCAGTGCCATGGGCGTCTCACATTCTAGTGGTTCGATTCCGCCAATTCATTTCCGAATTGTCGGGCCGAGCCACGCGCAAATCCAATATATTGTGGTGAAAATCAAACACGATGAATGGGGTCCAAGCGTTTGATTTTCGCCACTAGCGAACGCCGCGCAAGGCGCGCACGACGTCATTGTCCTCGGTTTTAGCCGCGGGGGGCACGGGTGACGGCCGCGCCGCCGCATCCGGCAAGTCGGCGAGGCGCTGTTCCAAGCGGTTGGCGAGGTTTTCCCCGGCATGGGTGATGAGCGCCAATTCATCCGCGAGCGCCCGCGCCTTGCCAACGCTACCCTCCCACGTGCCTTCGAACTGTTTTGCCGCTGCGCGCATCTCCACGATGCTGGCCTGCGCCCTTTCCGTCGCCTTGTTCAAGCCCTCGATCAACGCCTGCAACTCCTCCTTGCCGGCGCGCACGCTTTTCAAGCGGCGCTCAAGACGCCAAGCGCTGACGATCATGGCCAGCAGCAAAAGGCCAAGAACCGCGCTGGTCACAAGATCAAGCGTCATTGCTGGAACTCCTTGCCGTGGTGGTGACGGCGTTGACCTTGATCGCGACATGCTGGCCGGAGCGGCCCATGCGCCCGCTCATCAAAGCGATGCTGCCGCTGCGCAGCACCACCGGGGTGCGCTCGGTGGCGTTGAAGACGAGGGTATCGCCAACCTTCAAGTTGAGGATCTTGCGCAGCGACATCACTTGTTCGTCGAGCACGGCGTCGAGGGACACGCGGGTGTGCCACAGCTCCGTCGCCAAATGGGTTTCCCAGATCGAGTCCCGGCCGAATTTCTCGCCCATGAAGCGTTGCAGGAGAAGCTCGCGGATCGGCTCCAGGGTGGCATAGGGGAACAGCATCTCCAGCCGGCCGCCGCGATCTTCCATGTCGATCCTGAGCTTGATCAGGATGGCGGCGTTGGACGGCCGGGCGATCGAGGCGAAACGCGGGTTGGTCTCCAAACGGTCGAACGTGAAGGTGACCGGACTGAGCGGCTCGAAAGCGCCCGACAGGTCCTTCAAGATCACCGCGATCATGCGCTCGACCAGCGATTGCTCGATGGTCGTGTAGGGCCGGCCCTCGATCCGCATCGCCGCGGTGCCCCGGCGCCCGCCCAGGAGCACATCGACAATCGAATAGATGAGCGAGGAATCCACCGTCATCAGGCCATAATTGTCCCATTCCTCGGCCCGGAACACCGACATCATCGCCGGCAACGGCACGGAATTGAGATAATCGCCAAAACGCACCGAATTGATGTTGTCGAGCGAGACCTCGATATTGTCCGAGGTGAAATTGCGCAACGAGGTCGTCATCATCCGCACCACGCGATCGAAGATGATGTCGAGCATCGGCAGGCGCTCGTAAGAGACCAGCGCCGAATTGATGATGGCGTGAATGCCCTGGCGGTTCTTGTCTTCGTCATCGCCGTCAAAGCCGAGCAGGCTGTCGATCTCGTTCTGGTCGAGGACCCGGCCCGCCGCGCCGCCGCCTAGCGCCTCCTCATCCTCGTCGCCGCCGGCCATCGCCTCCCATTCGGCAGCGACCGCCTCGTCATCGACGCTTTTCCCCTGGCCCTCGCCGGCCATCGCCTCCCATTCGGCGGCGACCGCCTCGTCGTCGGGTCCTTGTTTTTCGTCTGCCATAAGCCCTATCGTCCATGCGCCACGCGCCATCAGCGCGTCATTGCACGAGCATTTCCTTGAACAATACGTCCTTCACCTGCGCTGGCGCCACCGCTTCGTTGACCCGGCGCAAAAGCTCTTCCTTCAAGCGGAACATGCCAGCGGATCCGGAAAGGTCCTCAAGCCGGAGCTCGCGCAAATAAATCTGAAAATTGTCGACGACGCGCGGCAGCTTCGCCTCGAGCGTGGCAAGCGTGCTTTGCCGATCGACCTCCAGCGCGACGCTGAGCTTCAAATAGGTCGCTTTCTTCTCGCCGGTATTGAGATTGACCAGCATTTCCGGAACGTCATAGAAAAGAACCTGGGTCGGCTCCTTGGCGAGCGCCGCGGCTTCCTCCGCCGGCTCCTCGCCGCCGAAGAGGCCAAGAAAGAAGGCAACGGCAAGCGCCAGCAAAAGCAACACCACCGGCGCCGCGAAAAGCACGATCTTCTTGCCGCTGAAGCGTTTTCGCGCCGGACCTTCCTGTTCCAAGCCCTCGGCCAGGTCATCGGCTGCCGCGTCTTGCGCCATTATCCCGTCCCCGTCACCCGTTCCCCGTCGTCCATCGCCATGCGGCCCATCGGGCCAACCCGGCGCGTCACTGAGGCCATGCTAGGGGCGGGAGGGTTAACAAGCCGTTGAAGCCCTGCCTTGCCAAAAGCATTGGAGACGGCAATTCCTGCCCGCAAGCGGGCCGGCAAGGCTTGCCGCCAAGCCCGAAGGGTTGCTTGCATAGTTTAATAAAATCAAGGCGTTAGAGATTGGCACGCTTCCTGCTTTCGAAATCAGCAGTCGATCTTCCATCCAAAATGGAGCCCGAAGATGGATACCACGCTTTATGTAAGCCTGTCGCATCAGGCGGCGATGCGGCGCTATATGGACATCATCGCCAACAACATCGCCAACATGAACACCACCGCCTACCGGCGCGAGCAAGTGATGTTCCAGGACTATCTGATGGACATGCCGGGCGCCGAGACCGACGCCCCGGGCGCCCGCGAAGTCGCGTTCGTCGAGGATTATGGCGTTGCCCGCGACGCTACCCAAGGGGATTTCGTGCCGACCGGCAACCCCCTCGACATCGCCCTTGCCGGCAAGGGGTTCCTCGCTGTCCAGCGCGATGGCGAGACGGAGGCATTCTATACCCGGAACGGGCGCATGCACATCAGCCCCGATGGCTTCCTCGCCGTCGAATCCGGCCACAAGGTTCTTGATGACGGCGGCCAGCCGATCGCCGTCACCCCGCAGGACATCAATATCGAGTTCGCCGACGATGGCACCGTCTCCTCGAAGCGCGGGGTGATGGGCAAGCTGCAGCTCGTCGCCTTCGCCAACGAACAGCTCATGCAAAAGGCCGGCAACAGCCTTTACCGCAGCACCCAGCCGCCCCAGCCGGCGACCGGTCTGCGCGTCCAGCACGGCATGCTGGAGACCTCCAACGTCAACGGCATCATCGAAATGACGGACATGATGTCGGTCCTGCGCAGCTATCAATCCGCCGCCCGCATGATCGACCGTTACCAGGATTTGCGCATGCGCGGCATCGAGCGGCTTGGCCGCATACAGTGACCGCGCAAGCCCAGGACGTGAAAGGAAAACCAAGATGAAAGCCCTCTCTACCGCCGCCACCGGCATGCTGGCGCAACAGCTCAATGTCGAGGTCATCTCCAACAACATCGCCAATATGAACACCACCGGCTACAAGCGCCAGCGGGCGGAATTCCAGGACTTGCTCTACCAGAATATCGAGCGTGTCGGCGCCACTTCATCGGACGCCGGCACCATCCTGCCCAGCGGCATTCAGATCGGGGTCGGCGTCAAGACCGGCAGCATCTACCGCATCACCGAGCAAGGCAGCCTGGTGGAAAGCAAGAACCCTTACGATCTTGCCATCAATGGCCGCGGCTATTTCCGCATCACCCTGCCCGACAACACGGACGCCTATACCCGCTCCGGCTCCTTCCAACTGTCGCCCGTGGGCCAGCTCGTCACCCCGGACGGCTATATCGTGGCGCCGGGCTTGACAGTACCGCCCGACGCCATCGACGTCGCCATCAACGAACGGGGGCAAATCCAAGTCAAGCTCGCTGGACAGATCGAGCCTCAGCTCATCGGCCAGGTCGAGCTCGTCACCTTCCCCAACGATGCCGGGCTGGAAGCGCTAGGCGATAACCTGCTGGCCGAGACCCCGGCTTCCGGCGCGCCGGTCGTCGGGGTGCCGGGCGATGTCGGTTTTGGCACCGTGCGCCAGGGGTTCGTCGAGACCTCCAACGTCAACCCGGTGGCGGAGATCACCGCCCTCATCACCGCGCAGCGGGCCTATGAGATGAACTCCAAGGTCATCACCACCGCCGACGAGATGATGAGCGTCACCTCCAACCTGCGCTAGAGGTCCTGATTTGTCGCGTTTTCAAACCGCAAAGCCGTTCACAGTTTTGCTGAAAACGCTCTAAGCCTTAAGGGAGAGCCGCCGTGAAATTGTCCGCCCTCTTGTTGAGCCCGCTGCTTGCCAGTGCCGCCCTGTGGCTCGCCACCGCCGCCAGCGCCGAAGTCGCGGTCCCGGTCTTGCGCCAGGATTTTGCCACCGGCGAGGTCATCGCGGAGCAAGACTTGCGCTGGATTTCCATCTCCGATGGCCAGGCGCGCGGCAACATCGTCCGCGACAAGGCGGCGCTCGTCGACATGGCGGCGCGGCGCCGGCTCAAAGCAGGCCTGCCCTTGCGGCATAGCGACGTCGAGGTCCCGGCAATGATTCGCAAAAACGCCCTCGTCACCATGGTGCTGCGCTTTGGCGCCCTGATGTTGACGGCGCAGGGCCGCGCCCAGGAAAACGGCGCGCAGGGCGAGACCATCCGCCTCCTCAATGTCGATACCCGGCAGGTGGTGGAGGGGCGCATCGAGGGGCCCAACCTCGTCCTCGTCGCCGCGCCCGTGCGCCTCGGCCTCCTCGCCACCAACTGACAATCCTTGCAAGCGATAGGACCAAAACCCATGCGGAGCACCAGCACCTTCCCTTCCCGGCTTTCAAAATGCGCGTTGTGGCTGGTCGCCAGCCTCAGCCTTGGCGCTTGCGGTGCCACCCTGGAAAGGGTGAAGAATATCGGCAGGGCGCCAGCGCTTACCCCCATTGGCGATGTCTCGGCCCCGGAGGCGGAATCGTCCATCGGCGCACCATTGGCAGTCCAGACCCGTCCCAATCTGGCTGTGCGGCAAGTCCCGCCAACGTTCTCCCAAGGCCAGGCCATGTCCTTGTGGCGCACGGGGGCGCGTTCCTTCTTCCGCGACCAGCGGGCCAATCAGGTGGGCGACATTCTGACCGTCAAGATCGCCATCTCCGACAGCGCCCAGGTCGACAACACCACGAGCCGCACCCGGGCCAATTCCGAGGATGCCGGGCTAGACAATCTGTTCGGCCTGGAAAGCAAATTGAACAGCTTCCTTCCCAACGCCGTCGATCCCACCAGCCTGGTGAAGGGCAAAAGCAATTCATCCTCGGTCGGCACCGGCGAGGTGCAGCGCTCGGAAGACATCAACCTCACCGTCGCCGCCATCGTCACCAAATTGCTGCCCAACGGCAATCTGATGATCCAGGGCCGGCAAGAGGTGCGGGTCAATTTCGAGATGCGCGAGCTGGTCATCGTCGGCATCGTCCGCCCGCAGGACATCGCCCAGGACAACACCATCAAGCACACCCAGATCGCCGAAGCCCGGATTTCCTATGGCGGACGCGGCCAGCTCACCGACGTGCAGCAAGCCCGCTACGGACAACAGCTTTTCGACGCCCTCTTCCCCTTCTAGGAAAAGGAATTCCCAACCTCCAAGCGTGGAAGCACAAGGGTTGGTCGCACAAAACGCGCGATCAACCCTTGCCATTTTTCGGGGGATCAAAGATCAGCCGCGCAAAGAACACGACCCGCGCCTTATCAATCGTCGCGGTGGACTTTTTCCATCTTTTCATGCCGCTCTTGGGCTTCCAGCGTCATGGTGGCGATGGGCCGCGCGTCCAGCCGCTGCAGGCTGATGGGGTCGCCGGTGACCTCGCAATAGCCATATTCGCCACTCTCGATCCTTTTAAGGGCGGAATCGATTTTGGCGATCAGCTTGCGTTGGCGGTCGCGGGTGCGCAGCTCGATCGACCAGTCGGTCTCCGAGGAAGCCCGATCGGCGATGTCCGGCTCGCGCAGGGACTCGTTCTGCAAGGTCTGCAGCGTCTCCTGCGATTCCCGGAGAATCTCGTCTTTCCATTGCAACAGCTTGCGGCGGAAATACTCCAACTGCCGCGGATTCATGAAATCTTCGTCCATGCTTGGCCGATAGTCGGCCGGCATGTTAATTTCGGACTTCATTCCAGCCAGTTCTCCATTTCCCCAAAATTCTTAACTGTCAGGGCCGCCGGCGAGCCTAGACGCATTGTCTAAGCAATTTCCTAAAACGACCCTTAAGCGCCGGTCCTTATAATGGCTGGGCCCTGCCCCCGCAAGCGGCAAGATTGTTACAAGGCAATGCCGAGCTTAGCCAGCTCGACCCGCGCGCGCAGGTCGATTTCGGCAATGATTTCCGAAAGTTGCGGATCCACGATCATATCGCGATTGTGGTTGATGCGGGAAATAAGGGCGCGCAACTGCGGCGCTGGGACAACCCCGGCCAAGATGCCGCGGCGCAGCGCCTCCAGCCCTTCCAACAGGCCATGGGCTTGGGCAAGGCCGCGCGAGCGGCCGGTGGTGGCATCGTCAACGCCTTGCATCGAGAGCAAGGCATCGATCGACGCTGTGGGCGCGGCGGCGCGCGGCGGCGCTGCGGGTTTGGCCTCGCCCGCCGCGCCCAAGGCATCGGCAAAACCCCCGGCGCGCGCGCCGTGCCGGCGCTTGGCGGGCGTTGCCGGCGTGATGCGTCCTGGCCCTTCTATTTTCATGTCAAACCTCGGTCACCGATGCTGCATCATTCCCGGCAAGCTTTGCCCCACCACCCGGCAAGCCTTGCCATCAGGGTCCCGCCGTCCGCCTGTCTATTGACCATAGACACGATAGAAATCAACCACTTAATCAATAACTCCCATTGGCATGAATTTCGCTTGAGGAAATTTGAGGAAAGCTGCTTCCCTGGCTTTGCAACAAGCGGTGACAGAATTCATGACGCAGAAGTTCGGAAAAATCGTTAACGCGCTATTGACCATGGCGCTGGCTCTTATGCTGAGCCTTGGCGTTGGCGTGGCGCGCGCGCAATCGCGGATCAAGGATATCGTCGATTTCGAGAATGTCCGGGAAAATCAACTGACCGGCTATGGGCTGGTGGTGGGCTTGCGCGGCACCGGCGATACCTTGCGCAACTCGCCCTTCACCGAGCAGACCCTTGTCGCCATGCTGGAGCGCCTCGGCGTCAACATTCGCGACAACACCATGAAAACCCGCAACGTCGCCGCAGTGACGGTGAGCGCCACCTTGCCCCCCTTCGCCCGCCGCGGCGCGCGCATCGACGTGCAGGTCTCGACCCTGGGCGATGCCACCGACCTGACCGGGGGCAACCTGCTGGTGACGCCGCTGGTGGGGCTGGACGGCCAGGTCTATGCCGTCGCCCAAGGCGCGGTCGCGGTCAACGGCTTCAGCGCCAAGGGCGACGCGACCTCGATCACCCGTGGGGTGCCCACCTCGGGGCGGATCGCCAACGGCGCCATCGTCGAGGCGGAAATCGAATTCGCGCTGAACCGCATGCAAAGCATGAACCTTGCCTTGCGCAACCCCGATTTCACCACCTCCCGGCGGATCGCCGGCACCATCAACGATTATTTCGGCGGCGCCGTCGCGACCTCGCTCGACCCCTCGACGGTCAAGGTGGAGCGTCCCGCCGCCTATGCCGGCGACATGGTTTCGCTGATGACCGAGGTCGAGCAGCTTACAGTCATGCCGGACCAGACCGCGCGCGTCGTCATCGACGAATCCTCGGGGATCATCGTCATCGGCGCCGAGGTGCGGGTCTCGCGGGTCGCCATCGCCCAAGGCAACCTCACCATCCGCATCACCGAGACCCCGCAAGTCTCGCAGCCAAACGCCTTCGCCCAACAGGGGCAAACCGTGGTCGTCCCCCGCAGCACCGTCGAAGTCGACGCTGGCGAAGAACGCCGCCTGGCGGTGCTCGACGGCGGCGTCAGCCTGCAAGACCTGGTCGATGGCCTCAACGCCCTGGGCGTCGGTCCGCGCGACATGATTTCCATCCTCCAGGCCTTGAAGGCGGCAGGCGCCTTGCAGGCGGAGCTGGAGGTGATCTGATGAGCATGATCGCGTCCCCCGCCGTCAATATCGCTGGCCTTGGCGGCATCGCTGGCGGCACCGGCGCCCGCAGGCCCGCGACAGCGGAAGAGGCGGCCAAGGCCTATGAAGCGATTTTCATCGCCCAGATGCTGTCGCAAATGTTTTCCGGCCTGTCCGTCGACGGGCCGTTCGGCGGGGGTTCTTCCGAAGAGCTCTACCGCAGTCTGATGATCGAGGAATACGGCGTCGCCATGGTCCAGCGCGGCGGCATTGGCGTGGCCGATGCCCTCCAGCGGGAAATGCTGAAATTTCAGGAGGTTGCGTAATGACCCAGCATGAAAGACAAGGTCCGGCCGGCGGTTCCTGCGGACAGCTTAGCGCCGCCATGCTCAGCGAGCGGGTGCGTCATCTTCTGCAGGTGACGCAATCCCTGACCCGGCTGCTCGATCAGGAAAACCAATGGCTGCGCCAGCGGCGGGCCAGCGAGATCAAGAGCCTGGCGGGCGAGAAAAGCCGCCTTTCCGCACTATACGCCACCGAGCTCGGCGTCATCCGCAGCCATAAAAGCCAGCTTGGCGGCGTCGACAAATCCCTGCGCCTTGCGCTCAAGGCGGCGACCGAGGAGTTTCACAAGATGCTCGATGGCAACCGCCGCCTGATCGAGCGCTTGAAATCGGTGAGCGAGGGTCTCATGCAGGCGATCGGCGATGAAATCGAGCGGCGCAAGCGCCCGGTGCCGTCCTATGGCCGCGACGCCCAGATCGGCAAGACGGTGCGCGAGCCGACGACGCTGGCGCTCGACGCTCATATCTGATGGCGATCATGGTGGCGCGGCAAGATCGAGCACCGCCCGGGCAACCCGCGCCGCGCCAAGGCCATCCACTTGCGCGGCGGCGGTCTGCGACAGGCGGGCGCGCAAGGCCGGCGCGGCGAACAGCGGCGCCAAAGCGTCCTTCACGCGCCCCGGCCCGGCGTTGCGCCGCCAGTCAAGGGCGATGACGCCGCCAGCGCGGGCGAAAGCCTCGACCCCCGGCGCCTGATTGTCGGCGACGATGAGCGCCAGCGTCGGCAACCCTGCCCAAGCGCATTCCCACAGCGTCGTCCCGCCGGCGACGATGGCGATATCCGCCCAGGCCATGACATGGGCCATGGCGGCGGTGTTGCGCACGATGGCCACATCATGGCGCGACAACTGGGCGGCGCCGTCGAGCTCCATCATGAAGGGATTGGCCGCGCCGGCGAGGGCGACCACTTCCAAAGCGTCGCACGCCATGGCGTCGAGCGCCTGGATGGCGCTCGTCGTGGCATTGGCGGGATCGGCGCCGCCGCACGAGATCAGCACCCGGCGCACCGGCTGATCGAAACGCCGTTCCGGCCGGGCGCCGCCACGAAACTCCCGCCGCAGGATGCCATAGGAAAGCCCCAGAAGAAGCCGTCCCGGACATCCGGCATAGTCCTCAGCCCTGGCATGGGGATTTTGGTTGACGATGAGGTCGGCCTGGCGACAGGCGGGCAGCATCAGATCGTCGATCGCCACCCGCCGCAACCCCGGCGCTGCGTCAAGCCGCGCGAAAAAGTCCGGGGTGAAGGCATAGCCGTCGATGACCACCGCCGCCGCGCCGCGCGCCTGCGCCTCAGCGATCACCTCATCCGCCTCCGCTGCCGTGCCCGCGCTGGCGAGATATTCAATCGCAGCGCCCGCTTCGCCGATTCGCTTGGCGATGGGATCGGGGCAGCGCCGGCATAGAAAAGTGACCTCCGCCCCTTGCTCGAGCAAGGCCTCGCCCAAGGCGAGGCAGCGCATCACATGGCCAAGGCCGATGGTGGCATCGCCGTCGCAGCGCATGAGGATATGAGCCATGGCCGTCCCGTTAACATTGATCCGTGGCCGCAACAGCATGCGTCCCTTGGCCGCACGCTCTTTTGGTAAGCGATTATTTACCTCGATCGGCAAGGATTTGGCGAACGCAAAAAACGACGGCGCGCCGCGCCATCAGGAAAGTGGGTTTTTTCCATGGGCATGGACCGAGTGGACAATAAACGCCGCAGCGAAGCGGTGGAGGGCTGGAATCCCGCCTGCGCCAATATCTTCAACGGCGCCAATATCCTCATCACCGGCGCCACGGGGTCCTTTGGCAAGGCCTTCATCCGCACCTTGCTCAAGCGCTATCAGCCGCGCCGCGTCGCCATCTATTCGCGCGACGAGCTCAAGCAATATGAAATGCAAGGCGATCCCGCCTTCCGGCCCCATGAAGGCACTTTACGCTATCTCATTGGCGACGTGCGCGATGGCCGCCGGCTCGAGATGGCGCTGCGCGGCGTCGACTATGTCATCCACGCGGCGGCGCTCAAGCATGTGACGGCGGCCGAGTACAACCCCTTCGAATGCATCCGCACCAATGTGCTGGGGGCGGAGAACCTGGTTTACGGCGCGATCCGGGCCGGGGTGAAGAAGGTCATCGCCCTGTCCACCGACAAGGCCGCCAACCCCATCAACCTTTACGGCGCGTCCAAGCTTGCCTCGGACAAGATTTTCGTCGCCGCCAACAATCTTGCCGGGGAAAGCGGCACCCGCTTTGCCGTGGTCCGCTATGGCAATGTGGTGGGAAGCCGCGGCTCGGTCGTGCCCTTCTTCCAAAAGCTGTTGCGGGAAGGCGCGGACAGCCTGCCCATCACCGACCCGCGCATGACCCGCTTCTGGATCACCCTCGAGCAGGGCGTCGATTTCGTCATGTCGTCGCTGGTGATGATGAACGGCGGCGAAGTCTTCGTGCCGAAAATCCCCTCGATGCGCATCACCGACCTGGTGGAGGCGCTGAAGCCGGGGATGAAAACCCATATCGTTGGCATTCGTCCAGGCGAGAAGCTGCATGAGGTGATGGTGCCGCTCGATGACGCCCGCACCACCATCGAGCTCGACGGGCGCTACGTCATCGAGCCCGCTTTCGCCTGGTGGAGCCGGGTTTCCTACGAAGCGCAAGGGGCGGTCAGCGTCGCCGAGGATTTCACCTATTCCTCCGACCGCAATGACGATTGGCTCAGCGTCGCGGGCATGCGCGCCCTCCTTGGCCTCGACCAGTGACCCGGCCATGGGCGCGCCCTTTCTTCCCTATGGCCGGCAGCAGATAGACGCCGACGACATCGCCGCCGTGGTCGCCGCCTTGCAGGGCGACTTGCTCACCACCGGCCCCGCCGTCGCCGCCTTTGAGGAAGCGCTGTGCGCCCAGCTCGGCGCCCGCCATGCGGTTGCCTGCGCCAATGGGACGGCGGCGCTGCACCTTGCCTATCTTGCGCAAGGGCTGGGGCCTGGCGATCGCGTCATCGTCCCGGCGATCACCTTCCTTGCCACCGCCAATGCCGCGCGCATGTGCGACGCCGAAGTGGTGTTCGCCGATGTCGATCCCGACAATGGCCTGATGACGCCCGCCACCCTTGACGCCGCCATTGCCAGCGCCGGCGCGCCGGTCAAGCTCGCCATCCCGGTGCATCTCGCCGGCCAGCCATGCGACCTTATCAGCCTTGGCGCAATCGCCACCGAGCATGGCGCCCGCCTGGTCGAGGACGCCTGCCACGCCCTGGGCACCCGCTACGGCAACGGCCAGCGGGTTGGCGATTGCGCCACTTCCGCCGCCGCCTGCTTTTCCTTTCATCCGGTGAAAACCATCGCCATGGGCGAAGGCGGCGCGGTCACCACCAACGACCCCGAGGTTGCTGCGCGCATGCGCCGGCTGCGCCATCACGGCATGGCGAGCGCGCCTGGCCATTTCGCGTACCCCGCCCATGGCCTTGCCGCCGACGGCAAGGCCAATCCCTGGTATTATGAAATGCCCGAGCTCGGCTATAATTACCGGGCAAGCGACCTGCAATGCGCCCTTGGCCTGTCGCAACTCGCCAAGCTCGACCGTTTCGCCGAGACCCGCCGCCATCTCGTCCGCCGCTATGAGGCGCGCCTTTCCGTCATGGCGCCCCGGATCCGCTTCATCGCCCGCGCGCCCCATGCCGATCCGTGCTGGCATCTTGCGGTGGCGCTCATCGACTTCGCCGCCCTGGGGCGCGACCGGCGCGCCGTGATGGCGGCCTTGCGCGACCAGGCCATCGGCAGCCAAGTGCATTATTTTCCCGTCAGCCACCAGCCTTATTACGTCGCCCGCTATGGCGCGCCCGATCTGCCGGGCGCCTGGCGCTATTACGAGCGCTGCCTGTCCCTGCCCTTGCACGCCGGCATGAAGGACGCCGACGTCGACCGGGTGTGCGACGCCCTGGAGGGCCTCTTGCCATGAAACTGGGGTTGGGCACGGCGCAGTTCGGTCTCGACTATGGGGCGACCAACCAGCATGGCCGCCTGCGCGAGGACATGGTCGCGGCGATTTTGGCCCGCGCTTGCGATCTCGGCGTCGCGCTGATCGACACCGCGCCCGCCTATGGCGAGGCCGAGGCCTTGATCGGCCGCCACCTGCCGGCGACCCATGGCCTGCGCGTCATCAGCAAGACCCGGCATTTCACCGGCCTTTCCTTGCGCCAGGCGATCGAGGCCGTGCGCGGCGATGCCGAGGCCTCGGCGGCGCGGCTGAAAGCGCCGCTCGAGGGTCTCCTCGTCCACCATGCGGGCGATCTTCTCGGCGAACATGGCGCGGCGCTGTGGCGGGCCATGGAGGAGGTGCGCGAGGATGGCCTTGCCTGCCGCCTTGGCGCCTCGGTCTATAACGGCGGCGAGGTCGACGCGCTGCTTGCCCGCTATCCCATCGACATCCTCCAGATACCCTTCAGCATCCTCGACCAGCGGCTGTTGCATGACGGCACGCTGGACCGGCTGCGCCGGCGTGGCATAGAGGTCCATGCCCGCTCCCTCCTCTTGCAAGGCGTGATCGCCGCCGACCCCGAGCGCCTGCCGGCCCATCTTGCCGAGCTGCGCCCTGCCCTTGCCGCCTTGCGCCGCCAGGCCGCGGCGGCTGGGAGAACGCCGCTTGAGGCGGCGCTGGGCTTTGCCCGGCTGAGCGGGCGCATCGATGTCGCCATTCTCGGCGTCACCACCGTCGAGGAGCTGGAGGAGCTGGCTGGCGCCGCCGCCGCGCCGGTCGCCGCGCTCGACTATGGCGGCCTTGCGATTAGCGAGGCGCGCCTCGTTGACCCCCGGCGATGGCCCGCGCCCGCCGACCTTAAGAGACGTGCCTCATGATGCTCGGGAGACTTGCCTCATGATTCTGTGTGTCCTGCAAGCGCGCATGGGCTCGACCCGCTTGCCTGGCAAGGTCTTGGCGCCGATCCTTGGCAAGCCCATGCTTGCCCGTCAGATCGAGCGCATCGCCCGCGCCCGCCTTCTCGATCGGCTGGTCATCGCCACCTCGGGCCAGGCCGAGGACGACCCCCTGGCCGCTCTTGCCCAGGCGCTGAAAGTCGATTGCTATCGCGGCGCCGTCGACGACGTGCTCGACCGCTTCTACCAATGCGCCAAGCGCTACAACGCCGACCATGTGGTGCGCCTCACCGGCGACTGCCCGCTCATCGACCCCGACCTCATCGACGCCGTGGTGCGGCTGCATTTGGCCGGTCGCCACGACTATAGCAGCAATGTCCTGCCCCCCACCTATCCCGACGGCCTCGACGTCGAGGCGATGACCCGCCAGGCCCTCAACCTGGCTTGGGAGAACGCCAGCAAGCCATCGCAGCGGGAGCATGTGACCAGTTACATCACCGGGCGCGCCAAGGGCTTTTCCATCGGCAACCTGACCAGCGAAATCGATCGCTCCAGCCAGCGCTGGACCGTCGACGAGCCGGAAGACCTTGCCTTCGTGCAAGCGGTGTTCGCCGCGCTCTATCCCGACAACCCCCGCTTTTCCAGCCATGACGTGCTGGATTTTCTTGGCGCTCATCCCGATGTCGCGGCCCTCAACAGCCACATCGCGCGCAACGCCGGCTACGAGGCGACGCTGGCCCGCAACGCCATGGAGCCCCGCCCATGACCACGCCGGCGCGCCGTTTCGACACTTCGCTCGCCTGGCTCACCCGGGCGGAACGATCGATCCCGCTCGGCAGCCAGACCTTCTCCAAGTCACGGCTGCAATTTCCCCCCGGCGTCTCGCCGCTTTTCATCGAGCGCGGCCATGGCGCCACCGTGTGGGACGCCGACGGCAACAGCTATGTGGATTTCGTCAACGGCCTGCTTGCCGTCATGCTGGGCTATGGCGATGCCGACGTCGACCGGGCGGTGCGCGCGCAACTGGACAATGGAGTCATCTTCTCCCTCCCCCACCGCCTGGAGATGGAAGTGGCGGAAAAAGTCATCGCCATGGTGCCATGCGCCGAGCGGGTGCGCTTCGGCAAGAACGGGTCGGACGCCACCGCCGGCGCGGTGCGCCTCGCCCGCGCCTATACCGGGCGCGACCGGGTGGCGGTGTGCGGCTATCACGGCTGGCAGGACTGGTATATCGGCGCCACCGCCCGCCATAAAGGGGTGCCGCAGGCGACCCGCGCCTTGACCCACGTCTTTCCCTATAACGACGCCGAGCGCCTCGATGACATGCTCGGCGCCCATCCCGGCGCCTTCGCCGCCGTCATCCTCGAGCCGATGAACACCACCCAGCCCTTGCCCGGCTATCTCGCGGCAGTGCGGGACATCGCCCACCGCCATGGCGCGCTCCTTATTTTCGACGAGACCATCACCGGCTTTCGCTTCGCCAAGGGCGGCGCGCAGGAGCTGTTCGGCGTGACCCCCGACCTTGCCACCTTCGGCAAGGGCCTTGCCAACGGCTTTCCCTTGTCTTTGGTCTGCGGCCGTGCGGATATCATGGCGCTGATGGAGGACATCTTTTTCTCCTTCACCATGGGGGGCGAGACTTTATCGCTCGCCGCAGCGAACGCGGTTCTCGACAAGATCGCCAGCGCCCCAGTGGTGGAAACCCTTGCCGCCACCGGCGGCCAGGTGATGGAAGGGCTTGGCGCGCGCATTGCGGCGCATGGCCTCCATCATATCGCCAAGGTCGCCGGCCACCCGAGCTGGAGCTTCTTTCTTCTCTCCGACTGCGAGGGCGCCACCGCCTGGGAGATGAAAACCCTTTTCTTGCAGGAAATGTTCGCCCGCGGCGTCCTCACCCTTGGCACCCACAATATTTCCTACGCCCATGGCCCCGCCGAGGTGGCGCGGTTGCTCGATGCCTATGACGAGGTGCTGGACGTGCTGGCCATGGCGATCAAGAGCAAGAACGTGCGCGCCCGGTTGCGCTGCCCTCCCCTGGAACCGGTGTTCAAGGTGCGCTGATGAGGAAGTTTGCCATCAATGGCCGCGCCATCGGCCCGGGCGACCCACCCTATATCGTCGCCGAGATGTCGGCCAACCACAATGGCGACATCGCCCGCGCCTTCGCCATCATCGACATGGCGGCCGAGGCCGGCGCCGATGCCGTCAAGATGCAAAGCTATACCCCCGACACCATCACCATCGATCATGACGGGCCGGGCTTTCGCATCAGCGGCGGGCTGTGGGACGGCGAAACCCTTTATAGCCTTTATCGCAAGGCCTTCACCCCCTTCGAATGGCACGCCCCCCTGTTCGCCCACGCCGCCCGGCGTGGCGTCACGCTGTTTTCCGCCCCCTTCGACCCCTCGGCGGTCGATCTCTTGGAAAGCCTTGGCAACCCGGCATACAAGATCGCCAGCCTCGAGCTTGTCGACCTGCCCCTGATCGCCCGCGTCGCGCGAACCGGCAAACCCATCGTCATGTCCACCGGCACCGCCAGCTTGGGCGATATCGAAGCCGCCTTGAGCACCGCGCGCGGGGCGGGCGCCCGCGACATCGCCCTTCTTTATTGCGTCAGCGGCTATCCAACGCCGGTCGAGGAGATCAACCTGAACACCATGGTCGACATGGCCCGGCGCTTCGATGCGACCGTCGGCCTTTCCGACCATAGCATGGGCGTCACCGTCGCCATCGCCGCCACCGCGCTCGGCGCCGCCATCATCGAAAAGCACGTCACCCTGGCGCGGGCCGACGGCGGACCCGATTCCAGCTTTTCCCTTGAACCGCAAGAGCTCGCGGCATTGGTGCGCGAAACCCGCGCCGCCCATGCCGCCTTGGGACAAGTGGGCTATGAGCTGAAGCCCTCCGAGACCGCCAACGCCCAGTTCAAGCGCTCGCTCTACGCGGTGGCCGATATCGCCGCCGGCGAGACCTTGACGCCAGCCAATGTCCGTTCGATCCGCCCTGGCTTTGGCCTTGCGCCAAGGCATTTGCCCGATGTCCTTGGCCGCGCCGCCCGCCAGGCCATCGCCCGCGGCACGCCGCTGTCCTGGGACCTGGTTGCCGACAAATAATGATCGCCAAAAAAAATGGATGGGCCGGCGTTCCGCCGGCCCATCCACGCGTACGGGCAAAGACAGCCTTCCTTGCGCGCGCGTCAATTCCCGAACAGGCCGAGGATGACCTGCGGCTGGCTGTTGGCGATGGAAAGCGCCTGGACGCCAAGTCGCTGCTTGACCTGGAGCGCCTGCAAGCGCGCGCTTTCCCGGGCAAGATCGGCGTCCACCAGATTGCCAATGCCGGTCTCGATGGTGTCGGACAGCTTGTTGACGAACAGGCGCTGCAGCTCCATCGAGCGCGAGCCAGCGCCCAGCACCGTCATCACTGAAGAGACATTCTTGATCGAGCTGTCGATCACCGAAATCAACGACTGCGCTTCCGTCGCCGTCGTGAAGGTGCTCGCCGCGCCCAGCGAGATGTTGGAGCTGCCCAGCGACAGGCTTTGGTGGGCGATGGAAATATTCTGCGTCGCATTGGCGTTGACGATGGCGGAAACCTGGTCGCCATTGCCATCGATGAGGTTGATGCCGTTGAACTCGGCGTTGTTGACCATGGTGGTGATCTGGTCGCGCAACGAGTTGAAGTCTTCCTGCAGCGCGCTGCGGCTTTGCGCGTCGAGTCCGGCGTCGGCGGCGGCGACGACCTTCTCCTTCATTTGAATGAGGATGTCGGCGATCGCTTCCGAGGCGGCCAGCGCGATGTCGACCGCCGAGATCGAGCGGTCGAGGGATTGCTTCACCGCCTCAAGGCCCTGCTTGTTGGCGCGCAGGTTTTGCGCGATGGCGTAAACCGCCGCATTGTCCTTGGCATTGCGCACTTCAAGGCCGGTATTGACCCGAAGCTGGGTCTTATCGAGGTCGCGGTTGGTGATATTCAGATTCTGCAGCGCGTTGAGCGCTGAGCTATTGGTGTTGATCGACATTGACATCGTCGGCTCTCCTTCGGCTGTCTTCGGTCCCGCCGCGGCGTTGATGCCCGGCAAAGTCCGCTTGCAAAGACATGAAGCAAGCCTCGTGCCAATATATTTTTCTTTTATTATTCAATGCGTTGACTTTGATTTGGGAAGCCTTGAGCAGGGCTGGCGCGCAGTTTTTTCCGGGTTGAATGGGGGGTGGGGAAAAAAATTTCCCGCCAGGAGAGCCTGGCGGGAAATTGAGAAGGCGCCAGGAGAGCGAGGGTGACCCGTCGCTCTCGAGGTCGTTTATGAGAACAGCGAAAGCACCGCCTGCGGCGATTGATTGGCAATCGACAAGGCCTGCAAGCCAAGTTGCTGCTTGACCTGCAGCGATTGCAGCCTTGCGCTTTCCCGTGCCAGGTCAGCATCGACCAGGTTCCCGATACCGGTCTCGATGGTATCGGCGAGCTTGGCGACAAACGATTTTTGCACGTCCAAAGTCCGCGCTCCGGAACCGAATGTGCCCAGCACCTTGTTGACATTGGTCAACGAGGTTTCAATGGTGGTCACCATGCTGGCCGCCTCGGTCGCGGTGGTGAAAGTGGACGTTGCGCCGATCGTCACGTTCGAACTGCCCAATCCCAGCGACTGGTTGGCGACGGAGAAGGTCTGCGTGCCGGCATCCGACAGCAGCACCTTGAGCCTTGAGCCCGCGCCACTGTTTCCATCGATGAGATTGGAGCCGTTGAACTGGGCGTTGCTGACAATGATCGCGATCTGGTCGCGCAGCGCATTGAAGTCCTCGGTCAAAGCGCTGCGGCTTTGCGTGTCGAGGCCCTCATCCGCGCCAGCGACCGCCTTCTCCTTCATCTGAACGAGAAGGTCGGAAATCGACTCGGCGGCCGAAACAGCGATATCGAGCGTCGAGAGGCCGCGATCGATGCTTTGCTTGACCGCGTTGAGACCGCCGAGGTCGGAGCGAAGGTTCTGCGCGATCGCGAAAATCGCGCTATTGTCCTTCGCCGTCGCCACGGCCTTGCCGGTATTGATCCGGTTCTGGGTCACAGTGAGTGCTTTGTTGGTCACGGTCAAATTCTGCAAAGCGACAAAGGCACTTGCGTTGGTGTTCACGGAAAACGACATTGTCTACTCCTTTCTGTGAGAAACCGAGTTTTCTCGGCTCGAGCCTTTTGCTCGGGAAGACAGGAAAGCAAGCCATGTGCCAGCGCGCGACGAGTTGAAGGCGTGACATTCAATCTATTGATATAATTGATATTTTTATTGACCAAGGCCAGCCAGGCCCATGGCCTGGGAAAGGTTTTCCGGGACAGTTCGACCACCCACGGGCGGAAAAAAATGCCGCCTTGCCAGGGCAAGGCGGCATAGTTTTGTCGTACACTTCCGTGTCGCGGCGCGAGGGATACGCGTCCCGCGCCGCAGAGGAGACTAGGCTTTGTCGTCGATAACCAAGCCTTCCGGGTTACGGTAAAAGGCGAGGATCCGCAGCACCTCCTCGGGCGGAAATTGCCGCGTCACTTCGCCTGACTCGACATCGACCGCCTTGTATATGAAGCGACCGCTGGCCTCGTCACGCTCGATTTGCAGCTTGGAGCGCGCAATCCGCCCGGCAAGCGCCTCTCCCAGCATCTGCGTCACCTTGGCAAAG
Source organism: Pseudomonadota bacterium (assembly GCA_049324415.1). GTDB lineage: Bacteria > Pseudomonadota > Alphaproteobacteria > Sphingomonadales > CAKZYD01 > JBMOOS01. Next base: position 17,254 of record JBMOOS010000012.1, on the reverse strand, counting down.
GGGTCCTTCGGATCATTCCTGTTTTCCGGCGCTCTGCCGGTGGGGCCGACCGGGGCAGGGGTTTGCGCGTCCTGGCCGTGGCCCGCAGCGCGCCCGCCGATGTCAGCGCGGACGGGTTCGGCGCGCGACACCGAGGGGGGAGGCAGTTTTCCCGTGAAATTAACCCCATCCATTCCAAATTCCTTTCGCACCATGTGCCGCCGTGCGATCAGTGCGGTTGCATCCCTTCAGCGCATTGTTCCACCTAATAGGTTCTTATAAACCGCCAATACCGACATGCGGTGGGTCAGTACCCACCGCCTGGGCGGTCTGCTGCTCTTGCGGTGGGTGGTTGGTGGAGCGCGTTGTTGAGGGCGCGCTCCACCAAAGCTTTGCTTACCTAAACAGACCCAACACGGTGGATGGCGCCTGATTGGCGATCGATAGCGCTTGCAGGCCGAGCTGCTGCTTGACTTGCAAAGCTTGCAGCTTTGCACTCTCGCGCGCCAGGTCGGCATCGACCAGGTTGCCGATACCGGTCTCGATGGTGTCGGACAGCTTGGTGACGAAGCTCTTTTGCGTCTCCAGGGTGCGGACGGCCGAACCAAAGGTCGACAGCACCTTGTTGACGTTGGTGAGCGAGGTCTCGATCACCGTGATGACGCTTTGCGCCTCGGTCGCGGTGGTGAAGGTCGAAGCGGCGCCCAGGGTGACGTTGGCGCTGCCCAGGCCAAGGGAAGCGTTGGCGACGGAGAAGGTCTGGGTGCCAGCGTCGGACAGCAGAACCTTGAGGCGTGAACCCGTGCCGGCGCTGCCGTCGATGAGGTTCGAGCCATTGAGCTGGGCATTGTTGACGATAATATCAATCTGATCGCGCAGAGCGTTGAAGTCGGCGGCCAGGGCGCTCCGGCTGGCGGCATCGATGCCTTCGTCGGAAGCGGCGACCGCTTTTTCTTTCAGTTGAATCAAGATATCCGAAATCGACTCCGCCGCCGAAACGGCGACATCGAGCGTGGAAATGCCACGATCGATGCTCTGCTTGACCGCGTTGAGGCCGCCGAGATCGGACCGCAGGTTTTGCGCAATCGCAAAAATACCGCTGTTGTCCTTCGCGGATGAAACGGCCTTGCCGGTGTTCACCCGATTCTGGACGACATTAAGGTCACGATTGGTGGCGGCGAGATTTTGCAGGGCAACGAACGCGGACGCGTTCGTATTGACGGAAAACGACATTACCATGTCTCCTTTCTGGGTTAGGCGTGAGCGTTTTGCTCGCGGGCTTTTTGCCCAGCCCCGATGCAGCAATTCGCGTGCCAAGACTTGTGGTTAGCGCCGGTTAACCACGGAAGCGCGCAAGCGCCCTCGATGCGAAAAATTTGAACTAAATTCTTGTCCGCGAAGAAATCCTTCTCCAGGTCACCGGGCGGCA
>JBMOOS010000012.1:0-15746 GCA_049324415.1 Pseudomonadota bacterium | reverse complement strand
GCACGAACAAACGCATGCGCCCGCGCCAAGACCCGCGCGCCGCCGGGCGCAAGACAATGCAATAAGCCACTGCAAAGAGGGGAGAATGGATCGAAAGTCAGGCGTTCGTGCCGCCCGCCGGGACACCGCCACCAGGCCCACCGCCAGGCTGCGTCGCAGCCGGGCTCGCCGGCTGGCTGGCCAAGCCGTCCATGATCGCCGTGTTGACGTCGATGAGGGCATCGATATCGGCCTTGCCGCGCGCCACCTCGGAGGAATAGCGGCTGACCCAAAGCGACAGCGAGATGATCTGCGCGCGCAGCTCCTTAGGGAGCTGATTGCCCGGCGCCCCGCAGTCCGACGACAGGGTCGACCACAGCCGCCGGTTCCAATCCAGCGCGCTGATCAACTCCCGCCCCGAGGCGGCGCTTTCCTTGGCTTGGATAAGGGCGCGCGTCACTTGGGCGAAGATCCGGTATTCAGTCTGCCGCGGCGACTCCGAGACTGTCTGTGCCTTGCGATACGCATCCAGGGACATGGGACAGCCGCTCCTCCTCGAACTTGAACAGTTTCTTACAATTGACCAGCGCGCGGTAATATTGCCGGTTCATCACCTCGGCGCTGATCTCCACGCACAGCGCCAGGGCATCCTGGCTCTCCACCGCGTTCATGAACTCCATCATCCGCTGGATGAATTCCTCATAGTAGCGGCCGGCGTTGTCCTGGTCGAGATAGGACAGCATGATCGGAAAATAGACCCGCCGCGCTGGCGTGTTGACTTCGCTTTCGGTGAGGATGTCCCGCTCCCGCAATAGCGAGACCTTGTTTTGGATGACCAGCGAGGCCCGGCGGTCGCCATTGGCAAGAACGGCGCCATTGACCACGAATCTCTCGCCCGGCTTCAGGGAAATTTTCAGCGCCATCACAATCCTCCATGAGCATGGCGGCTAAGCTTCATGCCGCTGGCCACTGCACTGACAGTTCCCCCTTTAAGGCCATTTGGTGCAAAGAGTGTTAACGCTGGTTCACCATATGGGCGTTGGCGGAAAAAGCCCGCCAGGCGTGGCCCTGGGCGGCGATGGTCCATCCTGGGTCAAGGTTTTTTTAACCACGAGCGAGGCACAGTGAAAATACTTGACGAGGATTAGGGAGAGGCGCCCATGACCGCACAGCCGATGGCTTTCACCCTTGCCAAAGGGGACGAGGGCAGCCCCCTTTTGGCGCATATAGACTTCAAGGCGGCGACGAGGAGCCATCAGGAGGTCGGGCGCTCCGCGGACAACCCGAAATTGCAGCAAAAAATCGCCCGCCTGCTCAGGCAGGGCAATAAGCTCAGCTCAAACGGGCAGTATCACGAGGCGCTGAAATTGCACTTCGCCGCCTGGCAACTGGACTATGAAAACCTCGACAGCATCAAGTGCCTCGCCCACAGCCTGGGGCAGACCGGCGCCCGCGGCAAGGCGCTCGAACTTTTCGAAATCGTGCTCCAGCGCCGCCCCGACGACCCCGACCTTACCGGCCTTCTGGGCCAGATCGCCATCGACCTCGAAATGTGGGAGGAAGCGCTCAAGCTCAACCGCATCTACATCGCCGCCCGCCCCGACAACGAGCTGGGCTACAACAACCTCGCCACCGCATTGCGCCATCTGGAGCGCCTGGACGAGACCGTCGCCTTCCTCAAGGACGTCATTCCCATGTTCCCGGAAAGCGCCCCCTTGTGGAACGTGCTGGCGACCGCCGTCACCTTTCGCGACGGGTTCGAGACCGCCCTTCCCTTTTACGAGGAGGCGCTGCGGCTGGACCCCAGGCTCTGGCAGACCCTCAACAATCTCGGCCGGGCCTATAACGACCGCGGCGAATTTGAAAAAGTGGTGGAATATTGCAGCCGCGCCAACGCCGTGCGCGGCGACCAGCCGCAGTCCCATATCGGCCTTGCCTTCGGCCTTCTCGGTCTTGGCGAGCTGGAAAAGGGATGGCGGGAATATGAATGGCGCCAGCACCCCTTGCGCAACACCGCGCTGCGTTGGCTGCATGGCCTGCCGCGCTGGGACGGCCAGCCGCTTGCCGGCAAGTCCATCCTGGTGAGCTCGGAACAGGGCATTGGCGATGAAATCCTCTTCGGCCACATGCTGCCCGACGTCTTCCGCGCCTGCGACGAGGTTTACATCAGTTGCGAAAAAAGGTTGGTGCCGCTGTTCCAGCGCTCCTTTCCCAAGGCCCTTGCCATCGGCTCGTTCGATGACAAGACCCATAACGGTTTCCGCTATCGGCTTTTGCCTTTTGTCGATGATTTGCCGCGCAAGCCCGACTATTTCATCGAAATGGGAAGCCTGGGCAAATTCTACCGCAACAGCATCGCCGATTTTCCCGCCCCCGGCGGCGGCTTTCTTGTCCCCGACGCGGGCCGGCTTGCCCATTGGCGGGCGCGGCTGGCGGGTTTGGGCGACGGTTTGAAGGTGGGCGTTTGCTGGCGGTCCGGCCTGCGCAACATCGAGCGCAATATCTGGTATGCCGACCTCGCCGCCTGGGCGCCCATTTTCGCGCAGCAAGGCTGCCATTTCATCAACCTGCAATATGGCGACTGCGAGGAAGAGCTTGGCTTCATCCGCGAGCGCTTCGGCGTCACCGTTCATGACTGGGACGATATCGACCTGAAGAAGGACCAGGATGACTGCGCGGCGCTGACCAAGGCGTGCGACCTCGTCATCTCCATCGGCGCGGCGCCCGGCATGATGGCCTATGGCGTCGGCACCCCCGTCTTGTGGATGTTCCCCTTTCCCCCCTGGTGGTGCTTCGGCCAGTCGCCCAAGACCCCGCTTTTTGCCCATGCCCGGGTGATTTCCCCCGCGACCCCCGGCGATTGGCCCGCGGTGGCCGAGGAAACCGCCCACTGGCTGGCGTGCGCCATCAAGGAGCCGGAGAAGATTGCACGGCTGTTGCAAGGGTGAAGGACGCGCCCTAAAACCAGTCCCAGCATTTTTTTCACAGCATGTTGGGACAGCCAGATGACGTTCGAAGGCACTTCACGCTATGTCGCCACCGACGACCTCAAGGTCGCGGTCAACGCCGCGGTGACGCTGCGCCGGCCCTTGCTGGTCAAGGGCGAGCCTGGCACCGGCAAGACGGTATTGGCGATCGAGCTGGCGCATGCCATGCGCGCCCCGCTCATCGAGTGGCATGTCAAATCCACCACCAAGGCGGCGCAAGGGCTTTACGAATATGACGCGGTGACCCGGCTGCGCGACAGCCAGCTTGGCGACGCGCGGGTCAAGGACATCGCCAATTACATCAAGCGCGGCAAGCTGTGGCAAGCCTTTGAAAGCGCGGAAACGCCGGTCCTCCTCATTGATGAAATCGACAAGGCCGACATCGAATTTCCCAACGACCTCCTCCTCGAGCTCGACCGCATGGAGTTTCACGTCTATGAAACGGGGGAAACGGTGAAGGCGGCGCAGCGGCCCATCGTCATCATCACCTCAAACAACGAGAAGGAACTGCCCGACGCCTTTCTGCGCCGGTGTTTTTTCCATTATATCAAGTTTCCTGACCGCGAGACCATGCAGGCCATCGTCGATGTGCACTTCCCCGGCATTCAGAAAATGCTGGTGCGCGAGGCGCTCAATATTTTCTATGACATACGCGAGGTGCCGGGACTGAAGAAAAAGCCTTCAACCTCGGAGCTTCTCGACTGGCTCAAGCTGCTGTTAAACGAGGACCTGCCGCTCGACATCCTCAAATCGCGCGACCCCAAGAAGCTCATCCCGCCGCTCCATGGCGCGCTTCTCAAGAACGAGCAGGACGTGATGCTGTTCGAGCGCCTCGCCTTCATGAACCGTCGCGGCGACGTTTAAGAGCCTGTTTCGAAACGGGCTCTAAGGCCTGGGTTCAAGCAAGACCGAGAACGGCGGCGCTGTCGCCGAAAGCCGCGATGACCTCGCGCGGGTCACCGGCAAAAGCGAGGCCCAAACAGCCGTCCGCCTGCCAAATGACATGGCCGTGCAGCCGGCCGAAGCGGGCGTGCGTAAGGGTCGCCCGCGCCCCTTCCTTCAAGGGTAGGTCCACCTTGACCTTGGCCCCGCCGGGGGCGATGTCGCAGATCCGGGCGTTGAAGTCATAGTCCCCCACCTGCATGGTGCCGGTCCACAATACTTTGCGCCGCCGCCAGCGGCGGGCGTCGATGGACGGGTTAGGCCCTTTGCTTTTGGCTTTGACTTTGACGCGGGTACCGGTGGTTTTTTTTGTCATTGGGTGGAGCAACCGCCTAAAACGCATGTTCACTGATCGGTAAAATAAGCCATTCACTCCTTAATAATTAGCAAATGGAACCATAAATTTTGAGGGTATTTTAACTATGCAACTTTCATCCAGCGCGCTTGAAAGCGGTGCATCCAGACATTTTATTTTGTAAACAGGTTTAACAGCGCTTCTGAGAGCGCCCGGCAAGGTTGGAAGGTCCGATGTTCAACACCTTTTTCCTCGAGCTGAAGCAGGCGAAATTGCCGGTCTCCATCAAGGAGTATCTGATGCTCCTTGAAGCCTTAGGCGCGCGGGTCATCGGCATCAAGGTAGAGGAGTTCTATTATCTCGCCCGCGCCGCCCTGGTGAAGGACGAAGCCATGCTCGATCGCTTCGATCAGGTCTTCGGACGTGTTTTTAAGGGTTTAGAGACCCTCGATGGAACAGCGGTGGCGGACATCTCCGAGGAATGGCTGAAAAAGCTCGCCGAGCTTTATCTCACCCAGGAAGAAATGGACCAAATCAAGTCCCTCGGCTCGTGGCAGGAGATCATGGAAACCCTGAAAAAGCGGCTGGAGGAGCAGCAGGGCCGCCATCAGGGCGGCAGTAAATGGATCGGCACCGCCGGCACCTCCCCCTTCGGCGCCTATGGCTATAACCCGGAAGGGGTGCGCATCGGCCAGGCCCAGGGCCGCCATGGCCGCGCCATCAAGGTCTGGGACAAGCGTGAATTCAAGGACCTTGACAAAACCAAGGAGCTGGGCACCCGCAACATCAAGGTGGCGCTGCGCCGCCTGCGCCGTTTCGCCCGCGATGGCGCGGCGGAGGAATTCGACCTTCATGGCACCATCGACGCCACCGCGCGCAAGGCCTATCTCGACGTCAAGATGCGGCCCGAGCGCCATAACGCCGTCAAGGTGCTGCTGTTCCTCGATGTCGGCGGCTCGATGGACCCCCATGTGGCGCTGGTCGAGGAGTTGTTCTCCGCCGCCCATGCCGAGTTCAAGAATCTCGAATATTTCTATTTCCACAACTGTCTTTACGAAGGGGTATGGAAGGACAACCGCCGGCGCTGGCAGGAAAAAACCCCTACCCTGCAGGTTCTCCATAAATTTCCCCATGACTATAAGGTGGTGTTCGTCGGCGATGCCTCGATGAGCCCCTATGAAATCGCCTATCCCGGCGGTTCCGTCGAGCATTGGAACGAGGAATCGGGCGAGACCTGGATGCGCCGCTTGCTGGGCGTTTACGACAAGGCGGCCTGGCTCAACCCGGTGCCGGAAAAGCACTGGGTCTATTCCCAGTCGATCGAGATGATGCGGACCATCATGGGCGGGCGCATGTACCCCCTCACCCTCGAGGGCATCGAGGGCGCCATGCGCGCCCTTGGGCGCTAAACGACACCTCAACGTCGCGCAGTGAAATAATCGCGCCAGCGCTGGTAATAGAGCACGGCGCTGACGGCGCTGGTGGCAAGGATGGTCATCATCAGGGCAAGGGAGAATTCCGCCATCGGCCAAGCGAAAGCCTCGCCGGCGAGGAGGGCCGAGCCCAGGACCACTTGCAAGAAAGTGTTCACCTTGCTGATGAGAAGCGGCGTGATGTTGCCTTCGCGCCGCCGCACCCGGGAGGCGGCGAAGGCGGCGCCGATGAGGATATCGCGCAGCGCCACAAGCCCTGCGAACCACAACGGCATCAGGCCGACGCTGGCAAGGGCGAGAAAAGTCGCGTTGACGAAAACCTTGTCGGCGACCGGGTCGAGGAAGCGCCCGAAGCGGCTGGTCAAGCGAAAGCGCCGGGCGATGAAGCCATCGAGCCAATCGGTGATGCCGGCGGCAAGATAGGTCCAGAAGGCAGGAACGAAATAGCCATCGAGCACCAGGACCGCCATCGCCGGCGCCGCGGCAAGACGGGCATAGCCAAGGACATTGGGCAAGGTGATAAGGCCCCATTGCTGGGCCTTCTCGACGCGCCGCGCCCGCGCCTCGTCCCGCTTGCCCCTGCCTTCCGGACCCTGCGCCATCGCCGCGACCTTCCACCTTTCCTTCGTCACTGCCGAGCCCATGCTTGCCTGGAAGCGAGGCGCTGGGCAAGACCTTGTGCGTGCGCGTCCTTGCCTCTAGCCTCGATGCCGATGGTTTTTAAGGGGACTCGCCGGCATGGGGTGTTTTTCAAGGCAGGCAAGCCCACGCGCGCGCTGGCTGCTTGGGGCGCTGCTGCCCTTTTTCCTCCCTTCCCTCGGGGCGCGGGAGATCGGCATCGAAGGTCCCGGCGCCGTGCCGGCGCCCGCGGTGGAAGCGCACAGCCTCGTCCAGCCGGCGCGGCCGAATCTCGTCCCCGGCGATGTCGAGACCTTCATCGACGGGGTTTTCGCCGATGCCCATGCCCGCCACGCCACCGCCGGGATGAGTGTCGCCGTGGTCAAGGACGGCGCGGTCCTCATCGCCAAGGGCTATGGCCTTGGCGATGAGGACGCCGCCGTCGATCCGGCGCGCAGCCTGTTTCGCCTTGGCTCCATTTCCAAGACTTTCACCTGGGTCGCCATCATGCAATTGGCAGAGGCGGGGCGGCTTAGCCTCGACGACCCGGTCAACGCCCATCTGCCGGCCAACCTCCATGTCCCCGACGATGGCTTTGCCGAGCCCATCCGCATCCGCCATCTGCTGACCCATACGCCGGGCTTTGAAGACCGGGCGCTGGGGCACCTCTTCATCGCCCGGGCCGAGGATGTGCCGACCCTTGCTGAATATCTCGCCGCCCACCGCCCGGCGCGGGTGCGCCCGCCGGGGCTTGTCACCGCTTATTCCAACTATGGCGCCGCCCTTGCCGGCGCCATCGTCGCCTCGGTGTCGGGCCAGCCTTTCGAGGATTATGTGGAAGCCCATATCCTTGCCCCCCTTGGCATGGCGCACACCACCTTTCGCGAGCCCCTGGGCGCAGGCCATGCCGCCAATGTGGGCGCGCAGTTGCGGGGGGACTTTGCCGACGGCCTTGCCTGGAATGACGGCAGGTGGCAGCGCCAGCCTTTCGCCTTCATCGCCGGCATTGGCCCGGCGGGCGCCGCTTCGTCGACCGCCGCCGACATGGCCCGCTACATGCTGGCACTGCTGGGGATGGGAGGTTACGAGGAAGGGCGCATCCTCAGCCCCAAAACCATGGCGGCCATGCAAGCCACCAGCTTCAGCAACGCCGAAGGCTTGCCAGGCCTTGCCCATGGCTTCACGGAATATCGCTTCGGCGCCTATCGCGGCATCGGCCATGGCGGGGCGACATTGAGCTTTTTCTCCAACATGGTCCTTGTCCCGGAGTTGGGCGTCGGCATTTTCCTTTCCGTCAACAGCCCAGACGGGCGGGACTTGGCCGAAACCCTGCCCCGGCTCATTCTTGAGCGCTATTACCCCGCCGCCACGCCGGCGCCGCCCGCCTCGCCCGCCCTGGCGCCCACGCTCGCCGATTACCGCGGCACCTATCTCACCAACCGCCGCCCCTATCGCGGCTTTGAAAAGCTGCTGATCGGCACCCTGGGCTTGACGCGGGTGAGCATTAGCGGCGATGGCGCCCTGCTGACGCGCGGTCCTGGCGGCGCCAAGCGCTGGCGCGCCACCGCGCCCGACCTGTTCGCCGAGGAGGGGGGTAACGGGCGCCTTGCCTTTGCCCGCGACCTTGACGGCGCCGTGGTGCGCCTGTCCATGGGTTACGGGCTTAACGCGGCCGACAAGCTGTCGTTTTTTGCCCAGCCCTCAACCCTTGGCCTTCTTGTCCTTGCAAGCTTTTTGAGCGCCGTTGCCTTGGCTATCGCCGCCTTCGCCCGGCGGGCAAGAAAAAGCGCTTGCTCCCCACAAGAAAGCCGGGCGGTGGCGGCGTTGACGCTGGCCGCCGCGACCTGGCTTATTTATCTCCTTTTCCTTTTTCTTGCCCTTGGCGACATGGCGATCAACCGCGGCATCGCGGTCTTCGTCTATCCAACGCCGCTCGTCATCGCCGCCCTGGCGGCAAGCCTTGTTGCCGGACTTGCCACTTTGTTAAGCCTTTTTCTCATGATGCCGTCATGGCGCGCGCCCACCGGCAAGCCCTGGCGGCGGCGCGGCGGCGGCATGGCCTTGGCCCTGTTCGCCGCCACCTGGCTTCTGCTTTTCCACTGGGGCGCTGCCGGCTGGCGGCTCTAGGCCAAAACCCTGAGGGTTGACGAGCACAGTCTTCAAGGCCATCTGTTGACCCACGCTGTTTCATGGGAAAGACAATGGACATCGCCGCCATCGACCAGCACTATTTGTGCGCACAACTGAGCCGCCTCCTCAACACCCCCAGCCCCACCGGCTATACCGACGAAATCATACGTGCGACCTGCGCCGAGCTCACCCGGCTTGGGGTACCGCATCAATTGACCCGGCGCGGCGCCATCCGCGCTCGCCTGCAAGGGCGAAGGCGCAAGCCGGCGCGGGCGCTGATCGCCCATCTCGACACCTTGGGGGCGCAGGTCAAGAACCTTAAGAACAATGGCCGCTGCGAAATCGTCCCCATCGGCCATTGGTCGGCGCGTTTCGCCGAGGGCGCGCGGGCGACCCTTTTCACCCGGCATGGCAGTTATCGCGGCACCGTCCTGCCCTTGAAGGCCTCGGGCCACACCTTCAACGAGGAGATCGACACCCAGCCCGTCGCCTGGAGCAATCTGGAGCTCAGGGTCGATGCGCGGGTCAAAACGGCGAGCGATCTTGCGGCCCGCGGCATCGCCATTGGCGACTTCATCGCCATCGACCCGCGCCCCGAATTCCTCGATAACGGCTTTATCGTGTCCCGCCATCTCGACGACAAGGCCGGCGTCGCGGTGATGCTGGCGGCCTTGAAGGCGCTGAAGGAAAAAGGGCAAGAACCACCCGTCGACACCTATTTCCTGTTCTCCATCGCCGAGGAAGTGGGGGTCGGCGCCTCGACCGTTCTTCATGGCGACATCGCCTCCCTCATCGCCATCGACAACGGCACCACCGCGCCAGGACAGAACAGCCGGGAATTCGGCGTCACCATCGCCATGGCGGACGCCACCGGGCCGTTCGATTATCATTTGACCCACAAGCTCATCGATTTGGCGGAAGAAAACGACATTCCCTATCAGCGGGATGTGTTCCGCTATTACCGCTGCGACGCGGCAAGCGCGGTGGAAGCGGGCAATGACATCCGCACCGCGCTCATCACTTTCGGCGTCGATGCCTCCCATGGCCATGAGCGGATTCATGTGGCCGCGCTGTTGAGCCTTTCCCGTCTCGTCTGCGCCTACGCTTTGTCGGAGGTGGAAATCGAGCGCGACGCCGAGGAGCTCTCCTCGCTCCAGGGCTTCACCCATCAGCCGATGGAAGAAGCGGAACAGGAATAGCCCCGCCCCAACTCATGGGTTGCTGTAATAGTTATAGCTCATTATTGGCCGAAAAGAGGGGTGTGGGTGCTTATCGCAGCCCCTTTCTCTTACATATGGATAACCCGGCCATAGGCGTCGAGAATGCTTTCGTGCATCATTTCGGAAAGCGTCGGGTGGGGGAAGATGGTGTGCATCAATTCCGCTTCCGTGGTCTCGAGGGTGCGGGCGATGGCATAGCCCTGGATGAGCTCGGTCACCTCGGCGCCCACCATATGGGCGCCGAGAAGCTCTCCGCTCTTGGCGTCGAACACGGTCTTGACGAAGCCCTCGGTCTCGCCTAGGGCGATGGCCTTGCCATTGCCGATGAAGGGAAAGCGCCCCACCTTGACGGCGCGCCCTTGCGCCTTGGCCTTGGCTTCGCTCCAACCGACGGACGCCACCTGCGGGCGAGCATAGGTGCAGCCGGGGATATTGTCCTTGTCCATCGGGTGGAGGCCCTTCATGCCAGCGATTTTCTCCACCGCCACCACCCCTTCATGGGAGGCTTTGTGGGCAAGCCAGGGCGGGCCAGCGACATCGCCGATGGCCCAGATGCCATCGACATTGGTGCGGCCCCATGCATCGGTGAGGACATGGCCTTTTTCCACCGCGACGCCCGCTGCCTCAAGACCTATGCCTTCCACATTGCCGGTAATGCCGATGGCGAGGATCGCCCGATCGAAGCGGCGTTCTTGTTTTTTGCCCTTGATCTCGATGGTGGCGGTGACGGCATCCTTGCCGGCTTTTAGCGCCGCCACCGAAGCGCTGGTGAAAATCTCCATGCCCTGTTTGATAAGCGCCTTTTCCATGAAGGCGGAGACGTCCGCGTCCTCGACCGGAAGGATGCGGTCCAGCACTTCCACCACCGTCGTCTTGGCGCCAAGATCGTTGAAGAAGCTCGCGAACTCGATGCCGATGGCGCCCGAGCCGATGACCAGCAGGGATGGCGGCAGGACATCGGGAACCAGCGCGTGCTTATAGGTCCACACCCGCTTGCCGTCGGCCTTGAGGTGCGGCAGCTCGCGCGCCCGGGCGCCGGTGGCAAGGATGATGTTCTTGGACGTGAGTTCTCCGACGGCCTTGCCGTCCTTCTCGACCGCGAGCTGGCCCTTGGCAACGAGCTTGGCGTGGCCGTCGAAGACCGTCACCTTGTTTTTCTTGAGCAAATGCTTGACGCCGGCGTTGAGCTGGCCGGCGACGGCGCGCGAGCGCTTGACGATGGCGCCGAGGTCGAAGCCGACATTGTCGGCCTTCAGCCCATAGTCCTTGGCATGGCGCAGATAATGATGGATCTCCGAGGAGCGCAGCAGGGCCTTGGTGGGAATGCAGCCCCAATTGAGGCAGATGCCGCCGAGATGCTCGCGCTCCACCAGCGCCACCTTGAGCTTGAGCTGCGCGGCGCGGATGGCGGCGACATAGCCCCCCGGCCCGCCGCCCACGATCACCAGGTCAAAATTGGTCTCGGCCACGCTTAAATCCTTTCCAGCTTATGAACGCTGCGCGCGGTGTCATGGTCTCCGGTATTCAGCGTATCTTTTTTCGCCAGGATCATGACGGCGCATGCTTCCAGGCAATTGGTGCGGTGTTCCATGCCGCGTGGGACGATAATGATTTCTCCCGACTTCACATGCTCAACGCGATCGCGGAACTCCATGATCAATTCGCCAGAGACCACCAGGAACAACTCGTCGGTGTCCTTGTGGCTGTGCCATAGGAACGGGCCTTGAAGCTTGGTTAGCCGCACTTCACAATCATTAAAGTCAGCGATGATTTTGGGCTGCCAGGCTTCGCTGAAAAGCGCGAGTTTTTGCGCAAGGGAAATTTTTTTCATCCATCCTCGCCTAGAGCAGCATCGTTAGCGGGTCCTCGATAAGCGCCTTGAAGGCGGCGAGGAATTCCGCGCCGATGGCCCCGTCCAGCACCCGGTGGTCGACGGCGAGGGTCACGCTCATCATGGTGGCGATGGCGAGCGCGCCATCCTTGACCACGGCGCGCGCCTCGCCGGCGCCGACGGCCAAAATCGCGCCCTGCGGCGGGTTGATCACCGCTTCGAACTGCTTGATCCCGAACATCCCCAAATTGGAGATGGAAAACGTGCCGCCCTGATAATCTTCAGGGATCAATTTGCCGTCGCGCGCCTTTTCGGCGAGCGCCTTCATTTCCAGGGAAATCTCGCTCAACCCCTTCGCCCCGGCGTCGCGGATGACCGGGGTCACCAAGCCACCCGGCACGGCGACGGCGACCGAGATGTCCTGGCGCTTGAACAGATACATCCTATCGCCGGCATATTGGGCGTTGGCCGCCGGGACTTTTTTAAGCGCCAAGGCGACTGCGCGAATGACGAAATCATTGACCGATAACTTGACGCCGGACTTCTCAAGCCTGGCGTTCAGCTCCTTGCGTTGCGCCAAAAGCTTATCGAGCGCGACATCGACAGTGAGGTAGAAATGCGGCACCGTGGTTTTCGATTCCGTCATCCGCTTGGCGATGACCTTGCGCATGCCAGAGAGTTTGACTTCCTCATGCGGCACGTCGGCGGGCGGCGGATAGAGCGGCGCTGCGGCCATGGCGGCTGGGGCGCGCGCCGGCGTCTCGGGGGCCGGCGCGCCGGGCCGCGCCGCGCCGACCTCTTCCAAATCGCGCTTGACGATGCGGCCACCGGGTCCCGAGCCCTTGACGGCGGCAAGGTCGATGCCCGCCTGGGCGGCGATGCGCCGCGCCAGGGGCGAGGCCTTGACCCGCCCGTCCTCTGCCGCCGTCGGAGTAGCGGCTGGCGCCGGCGCGCCATTGGCCTGGCTTTGCTTTTCCGGCACCCCCTCCTTGGGCGCTTCGGCTTTGGCGTCCGCCCCGGGGCTGGGCTTGGGCTGAGACTTGGGTTTGGGTGCGGCGTCCTTGAGCGCGCTTTCATCCTCGCCTTCTTCCAAAAGCAGCGCGATGGGGGTTCCCACCGGCACATCCTCCGTGCCTTCGGGGACCAGGATCTTGCCCATGGTGCCGTCGTCGATCGATTCCACCTCCATCGTCGCCTTGTCGGTCTCGATCTCGGCGATGATGGCGCCGGAGGTGACCGCCTCGCCCTCCTTCACCAGCCATTTGGCAAGGTTGCCCTTCTCCATGGTGGGGGACAGCGCGGGCATGAAGATCTCAATCGGCATGGCTCAATCCCTGTAACAGACTTTTTTCGCCGCCGCGACCACGTCGTCGGCCTTGACCAGCGCCAGCTTCTCCAGGTTATTGGCATAAGGCAACGGCACGTCGGCATCGGTGACCCGCAGCACTGGCGCGTCCAGGTCATCGAACCCATCTTCCATGCACAGCGCCATGATTTCCGAAGCGACCGAGCATTGCGGCCAGCCTTCCTCGACGACGACGAGGCGGTTGGTCTTGGCAAGGCTGGCCAGGATGGCCTCCCGGTCGAGGGGGCGGATGCTGCGCAAATCGATGACCTCGGCGGCGATCCCGTCATGGCTAAGGATCTCCGCCGCCTCCAGCGCGACGCCGACACCAATGCTATAGGACACCAAGGTGACGTCCCCGCCGGGGCGACAAATGCGCGCCTTGCCGATGGGAAGGACATAATCGTCAAGCTTCGGCACCTCGAAGGACTGGCCGTAGAGAAGCTCGTTCTCGAGGAACACCACCGGATTTGGATTGCGGATGGCGGCCTTCAAGAGCCCCTTGGCATCCGCCGCCGAATAGGGGGCGATGACGATGAGGCCGGGCACATGGGCATACCAGGCGGCATAGTTCTGGCTGTGCTGGGCGGCGACCCGCGCCGCCGCGCCATTGGGGCCGCGAAAGACGATGGGACAGCGCATCTGCCCCCCCGACATATAATGGGTCTTGGCCGCCGAGTTGATGATCTGGTCGATCGCCTGCATGGCGAAATTGAAGGTCATGAACTCGACAATGGGCTTGAGCCCCGCCATCGCCGCGCCGACCCCCAGGCCGGCAAAGCCATGCTCGGTGATCGGGGTGTCGATGACGCGGGCCGCGCCAAACTCCTCCAACAGGCCCTGGGTCACCTTGTAGGCCCCTTGGTATTCGGCGACCTCTTCCCCCATGACGAAAACATCATCGTCGCGGCGCATTTCCTCGGCCATGGCGTCGCGCAATGCTTCGCGCACCGTCTGCTTCACCATCTCGGTGCCGGCGGGGATGGCGGGGTCGGCGGGCGGCGCGGCCGGCGCTTGGGCTTGCGGCGCGGGCGGGGTCGCTTGGGGCTCTAACGTTTCTCGCTTTGGCGCCTTAGCCGGCGGCGTGGCGGCCACTTCCTCTTCATCCTCGCCTTCCCCGGCAATGAGGGCGATGGGGGTGCCCACCTTCACCCCCTCGGTGCCGTCGGCGATGAGGATTTTCGCCAGCCTTCCCTCATCGACCGCTTCCAATTCCATGGTCGCCTTGTCGGTCTCGATCTCGGCGAGGACATCGCCGGCGGCGACAACGTCCCCCTCTTTTTTGAGCCAACGAGCAAGGGTCCCCTCCTCCATGGTGGGCGACATCGCGGGCATGGTGATCTGGGTCGCCATCGCTCAGCCCTCCACCATCACATCGGCATAAAGCGCGGCCGGGTCGGGCTCGGGGCTTTGCTGGGCGAAGTCGGCGGCCTCGGCGACCAGGGCCCTTATCTCCTTGTCGAGGACTTTAAGGGCGTCCTCCTTCACCCCCAGCTTTTCGAGGTCGGCCTTGGCGTGCTCGATGGGGTCTTGCTTTTGCCGCACTTCCTCGACCTCTTCGCGGGAGCGGTATTTCGCCGGGTCGGACATGGAGTGGCCGCGATAGCGATAGGTCTTCATCTCGAGGATGAGCGGCCCCTTGCCGGCGCGCGCCGCCGCCATCGCCTCCTGCGCCACGGCGCGGACCTCGAGGACGTCCATGCCGTTCACCAGCCTGCCCGGTACGCCCAGGCTCTCGCCGCGGCGAAAAAGCTCCGTCTGCCCCGACGAGCGGCGCACCGAGGTGCCCATGGCGTATTGGTTGTTCTCGATGACATAAACGACCGGCAGCTTCCACAAGGCAGCCATGTTGAAGCTTTCATAGACCTGGCCCTGATTGGCCGCGCCATCGCCGAAATAGACGATGGCGACATTGTCGCTTTTGCGGTAACGCGCAGCGAAGGCAAGCCCGGTGCCCAGCGAGACCTGCGCGCCGACGATGCCATGGCCGCCGTAAAAATCATGGTCGATGGAAAACATGTGCATCGACCCGCCCTTGCCCTTGGAGATGCCGCCAGCGCGCCCCGTCAGCTCCGCCATCACCGCCTTGGCCGGAATGCCGGTCGCCAGCATATGGCCGTGGTCGCGGTAGCCGGTGATCACCGCGTCGCCCTTTTTGCGCACATCCTCGATGCCGACGACGATCGCTTCCTGGCCGATGTAAAGATGGCAAAAGCCGCCGATCAGCCCCATGCCGTACATTTGCCCGGCGCGCTCCTCGAACCGGCGGATGAGGAGCATCTGCCTGTAAAGCGCGAGCAATTTGTCCTTGCCGACCGGCGGGCGCCCTGGCGCCTCTTGCTTAGCCGCTTTCGCCTTGGCCGTCGTTTTGGTGCGCTTGGGAGCCGCCATCGGTCTTCGTGCCTTTTTATTTTCAAAACAAAAACGCCCCCGCGCCTCGCGCCGGCGGCAATCGATTTTCCGATTGGATAACCCGTCGCCACCCGGATTTCCAGCACCCTGTTGCGATGGCGGATGGAATATTAGGGCTGGGGCGTGGCGCGCGGCGCGGGCATGGGCGCGATGCGTTCGTCGGGATGGACAAAGCCCAGGCGGCGGCGGGCCATTTCGTCCAAGAGGTCCGGATCCACATGGCGCGGGCTCAATTGGGCGATGCGTCGCTCGAGGGCGGCCCGCCTTGCCGCCAGGCCATCGGCCTCGATCCGCAGGCCGGGCAGCGCATCCTCATAGGCGCGCAAGGCCAACAGTCCATAGCGCCCTTCGACCAGATGATAGCCGAAATAAAGCAGCAGCGACAGGGCAAGCGCCGGCGCCAGGGCTTGCGCCAGACGAGGACCGATCATCGGCATGGAACGGTTGAGCATGGGCGAAGCGAATCACAGCCAAGGCACAGGGTCAAGCCTAAAATTGGGAACGACTCGTGAGGAATCAAAGAGTTAGTACTTTACGGCGCGCGTTGTGCCCAG
>JBMOOS010000011.1:0-8588 GCA_049324415.1 Pseudomonadota bacterium | reverse complement strand
AATGTTCTGTCGCCTCAAAGACTTCCGTAGAATCGCCACGCGCTACGACAAACGCGCAGACACCTTCCTCGCCACCGTCCTCATCGCCGCAACCCTGTTATGGTGGCTCAATTGAGTCCGGACCCTAGCGCCGGCATTTTTCTTCCCGACATCTTGACCGCGCTTGGCTTGCCATCTGGGCTGAGCGCGGCGGGTGCGCCGGCGACTTTAAGACTGGCTGATTATTTCCGTATCCTGGAGCGCCTGTCGATCGCCGCCCATGACGAGACCTGCCGGCTCTCGACGCGCCCGCTGCTACCTGGCTCGACGCATTTCGTGCTCTCCAACCTGGCGCCATCCGCCGATTTATTCGACGCCATGAAGCGCATCGCCAAGGCTTATAACATCCTTCACGGCGGCAGTTACAACCATGTGGAGCATCGCGGCGCAAGCATCGCCTATATCATCGATGACCGCGATTTTCCTTACGCCTCGCGGGAGGATGAGGGCCATATCTGCTTTACCATGGAGTGTGTTTTGATTTTTCTTCACAGCACGCTCGCGCTGATCACCTCAGACTCCCTCCACGGCGCTTTACACAAGGTCTACACCAAACGCGAGGCCCGCACCGAGCACGCTGGCCATCTTGACTTTTGGGACGCGCCCATTCGGTTCAAAGCGCCTTCATACGCCCTCATCTATGAAGCGCGCGCGAATACCCTGCCCATACGCATTACCCCAGACGATTTACCGCCACCGCAGGCAGTCTACCGCAAGATCATCGATCTCATCGATGCTCGAGAGCGCGTGGAAGCGCGGCGGCCCCGCACCGCCGAACGGGTGGTTGATCGCTTGCGGCGTGGCATCGCGAGCCAACATGATGTTGCATGCAAATTGGGCATGAGCGTCGCCACCTTGCGGCGGCGTCTGAGCGCCGAGGGCACGTCCTTCCGGGCGCTGCGGCAACAGTGCTTGAACGAGGCCGCCAAGGCGCTGCTTCGGCAAGGCCATCGTATCGCGGAAGTTGCCGATGAACTGGGCTTTTCCGATTTCCGAAGCTTTACCAGGGCATTCAAGACCTGGAACGGGGTGAGTCCCAGCGCCTATACCCTCCGTCCTCGCCCGCCGCAGGCGAAAACAAATGAAATGTCAGGCCCTAACCATGGCCGCCGACCTGGTCGGCCACATCATGCAGACCCTTAAGGGCGGTGGCGAAGGGCTCTTCCTCCGGCTCGGCGAGAAGGACGGCATAGACGGGATAGAAAAAACTCGGCACGTCGGGCACCCGGGCAAGCGTGCCCGCGGCGATGAGCGGCGCCACCACCCGGCGGGGGAAATAGCCGGAGCTCGGGTTGTCGAGCAGAAAATCCACCCCCAGCGTGCCGAGGTCGAAGGCAAGGCCGGCGGCTTCATGCTCGGGGAAATTCAACTGATGGTCCTCGAGAAATTCCGGCCCCCAATTGACGAACACATAATTGGCGCCCAGCCCCGGCGCGGGCTTGGGCTCGCTCGAGACCAGCACCAGTTCGTCATCAAACAGCTTGATGATGTCCACATCGGCGCGGTTGGCGGGGGTGTGCATGATGGCAAGGTCAAGGCTGCCATTCACCAACTGCGCCATCAAATCGGCCGAGGTGCCGCGCTGGGCGCGCAACGCGACATGCGGCGCCGCCTGGCGCATCCACGGCAGCCATTTCAGCAAGAAGCCGTCCCACAGGCTGTAGGAGCCGCCGATGGTGAGCGCCGTTTCGTGCCCCGCCGGCAAGGCGACCGTCAGCTTGGCCTGCTCCCAAATCCGCACCAGGGCGGCGGCGTGGCGCTCGAACTGAGCGCCGGCGGGGGTGAGGCTGGCGCCCGTCTTGTTGCGCTCGAACAAGGTGCGGCCAAGCTGGTCCTCTAAGGATTTGATACGCATGGAGACGGTGGATTGGGTGACGTAAAGCCGCTTGGCCGCGCCCAGAAAATTGCCGGTTTCCACCACCGCGAGAAAGGTTCGGGCAAGATTGAGGTCCATGATATGCGCAATCTTATTTTAAATTCAATGTTTCCGATATTAATGTCAATAAAAATTCGTTTGTCAAATACTAAATCTTGCACACATTAAACCATGCCTGCGCTAGGGCTATGTCCATCGGGGGCAGCCATAGCTGCGGGCTTCAAGGCTAAAGGATTGAAAAATGGATGCTTTCGCCGCCGACCGTGATGAGGAGCCTCCCACTACCACCGAAGCCGTGGCGCTGTCGACTCGACAGGCGCGCCGGCTGAAGCCCAGCCTTACCCCGCCGCCCACTCCCTTCAAGGCTTCCCAGACCAATATTCATCCCATCGCCGCGCGCGCCGAACGCTTTCCCATGGGCCGCGCCAGCCAGGCCTTCAAGAAGCGCTTTTTCGCGGGCGCCAGCGTCGAGGAATGGAATGATTGGCGCTGGCAAGCGCGCCACCGCATCCGCACCCTTGCCGAGCTGGAGCGGGTCTTTGCCCTCACTCCGGACGAGCGCCAGGCGGTCGCCGCCCATGAAGGGGCGCTGCCGCTCGGCATCACCCCCTATTACGCCGCCCTCATGGACCGCGACAACGCGCAGGACCCCTTGCGCCGCACCCATGTGCCGGTGGGCGGTGAATATTTAAGGTCCCCTGGCGAAGCCGACGACCCCCTGGGCGAGGACCATGATTCGGCGGTGCCGGGCCTTGTCCATCGCTATCCCGACCGGGTGCTGTTCCTGGCCACCGCCTTTTGCTCAACCTATTGCCGCTATTGCACCCGGGCGCGGGCGGTTGGCAATCCCGGCGGGGACTATAATTTCTCCCCGAAAATCTGGGACAAGGCGCTGGACTATATCGCCAGCCACCCCGAGATCCGCGACGTCCTCGTCTCGGGCGGCGATCCCCTCACGCTCGCCGACGACAAGCTCGACTATCTTCTCGGGCGCCTCAAGGCCATTCCCCATGTGGAGTTCGTCCGCCTCGGCACCAAGGTGCCGGTGGTGCTGCCGATGCGCATCACCCGGGCGCTCGTCAAAGTCCTGCGCAAGCATAAGCCGGTGTGGATGAGCATTCACGTCACCCACCCGGCCGAGCTGTCGCCGGAAGTGACGGAAGCCTTCGACCGGCTGGCCGATGCCGGCGTTCCCCTGGGCAGCCAGACGGTGCTGCTGAAGGGCATCAACGATAATGTCGCCACCATGAAGGCGATGGTGCACGGCCTTTTGCAGCGCCGGGTGCGGCCCTATTATCTTTACCAGTGCGACCCCATCACCGGGTCGGCGCATTTTCGCACCCCGGTGGAAAAGGGCGTCGAGATCATCGAGGGCTTGCGTGGCCACACCACGGGCTATGCCAACCCGCAATTCGTCGTCGACGCCCCCGGCGGCGGCGGCAAGATTCCCATCCTGCCGGACTATGTGGTGGGCCGCGATGGCGACGATTTGCTGCTGCGCAATTTCGAGGGCAACATCTACCGCTATCCCGACCCCGCTGGCCGCCTTGGCGCCGATAAAGACCGGGGCGGCGACACAGGCCTCAAGGAGGCGGCGCAATGAAGATCGGCCTTGCCTATGACCTGCGCGACGATTATCTGGCGCAAGGCTTTTCCGAGGAGGCGGTGGCCGAGTTCGACAGCCTGGAGACCATAAACGCGCTCGAAGGCGCGCTCACCAGGCTGGGCCATGAGACCGAGCGCATCGGCCATGTGAAGGCGCTCGCCGCGCGCCTCGTTGCCGGCGCACGCTGGGACCTGGTGTTCAACATCGCCGAGGGGGTGAAGGGCCGCGCCCGCGAAGCCCAGGTGCCGGCGCTGCTCGAAGCCTATGACGTGCCTTATGTGTTTTCCGACCCGCTGACCTGCGCCGCGACCCTTGACAAGGCCGTCGCCAAGCGGCTGGTGCGCGACCAGGGGATCGCCACCGCCGCCTTCGCCGTGCTGGAGAGCGATGCCGACGCCGCCGCGGTGAGCTTGGGCTTTCCGCTGTTCGTCAAGCCCATCGCCGAAGGCACCGGCAAGGGCTGCGAGCGGGCCTCCAAAGTGATGGACCACGCCGCCCTCGCCGCCGCGGCGCGGGCGATCCGCGCGCGCTTCCAGCAACCGGCCATCGCCGAAGCCTTCTTGCCGGGGCGCGAGTTCACCGTCGGCATTGTCGGCAATGGCGCGGCGGCGCGGGTCATCGCGGTGATGGAAATCACGCTGCTCAACAATGCCGAGGCCGAGGTTTACTCCTACCTCAACAAGGAGGAGTGCGAAAGTCGGGTGCGTTACCAGCTCGCGGACGACGCGCAAGCCCGGCAAGCCGGCATGAGCGCGCTTGCCGCCTATCGCGCCCTTGACTGCCGTGACGCAGCGCGGGTCGATCTGCGCGCCGACGCCAGGGGCGTGCCGCATTTCCTCGAAGTCAACCCGCTCGCTGGCCTGCACCCCAGCCATTCCGACCTTCCCATCCTCGCTGGCCTTGCCGGCTGGCGCTATGATGACTTGATCGGGCGCATTGTCGAGGCGAGCGCGGCACGATATGGCCTCAAGCTGCGGCGGCGCGCCGCCTAGCGCCATGAAGACGCAAGCGGCCAACAAGGCGTACATTCTTCACGGCGTCACCCAAACGGCGCCCAGCGCCGACGAGCGTGACACCCTCATCCAAGCGGATGAGGTCGCTACGGCCCTTCATGCCTTGGGCTTTGCGCCGGAAATCCTTGCCGTCACCCCCGACCTTGGCATCCTTGGCCAGCTTCGCGCCGCGCCGCCGGCGCTCATTTTCAATCTGGTGGAAGCGCTGGGCGGCGATGGCCGGCACGCCCATGTCCTTGCCGCCGCGCTGGAAGCCAATGGCCTTGCCTTCAGCGGCGCGCCAGCCAAAGCGCTGCTTTTGAGCTCCGACAAGCCGCTCGCCAAACGCGTGATGCGCGCCAGCGCCATCCCGACGCCCGACTGGCTGGAGGCGACAAGCGGGCAATGCCCCGACCCGGCCCAATTCTATATCGTGAAGTCGGTGTGGGAACATGCCTCCTTCGGCCTTGACGCGCGCTCGGTGGTTCCAGGCAAGACGGTGCGCGCCGAGCTTGCCGCCCGCCAGGCAAAGCATGGCGGCGACTGGTTCGCGGAACGCTATATCGACGGGCGCGAGTTCAACCTCGCCCTCCTGCACGGGCCCGAGGGGCCGGAGATCCTACCCATCGCCGAAATGACCTTCGTTGGCTTTCCGCCCGAGCGGCCGCGCATTCTCGACTATGCCGCCAAATGGGACGAGACGGACTTCGCCTATCACCACACGCCGCGCCGCTTCGATCTGCCGGCTGAAGACGCCTCTCTCCTCATGAGGATGCGCGCGCTGGCGTGCGCCTGTTGGGATTGCTTCGCCCTTGCCGGCTATGCCCGGGTCGATTTCCGGGTCGATGCCGCCGGCCAGCCCTGGGTCCTGGAAGTCAACGCCAACCCATGCCTCAGCCAGGACGCCGGCTTCATGGCGGCGGCGGGGCGGGCGGGGCTTAGCCAAACCCAAGTGGTGGCCCGCATCATCGCCGCCGCTGGCATCGCCGTGCGGGCGGCGGCCTGATCCATGTTCCGCATTCGCAAGGTGCAAGACGCGCTCACCCCGGCCAACCGGGCAGCGGTCGCCGAGGTCCAGGCCATCTTGCGCGCCCAGTTTCCCGGCATGGCGGCGGACGAGATCGACAAACTGCCGGCCCAGCTCAGCGACCCCTTGAAATATCGCTTCGTCACCCATCTTTTCATCGCCCAGGGCGCGCGGGAAAAGATCCGCGCCTTTGCCGTCCTCCTCCATGCCTCGGACGTCAATTTCTGTTATCTAGAGACCATCTCCACCGCCCCCGGCGGCAGCGGCAAGGGGTTGGGCGCAGTCCTTTACGAGCGGGTGCGCGAGGAAGCCCGCGCGCTAGGCGCCGATGGGATTTTTTTCGAGTGCCTGCCCGACGATCCGGCGCTCAGCCCCAACCCCACGGTGCGCGCGCAGAACGCCGCCCGGCTAAAATTCTATGAGCGGTTCGGCGCCCGTCCGATCATCGGCACCCTTTACGAAACCCCGTTAAAGCCGGGCGATAGCGACCCGCCCTATCTCGTCTTCGATCCCCTCGACCATGAAGGCAAAACCCCTTCCCGGCGCGAGGCGCGGCGTATCGTGCGGGCGATTCTGACGCGCAAATATGGCGCCATTTGCCCACCCGACTATATCGACAAGGTGGTTGCCTCCTTCCGTGACGACCCGCTGCGCCTGCGCCCACCCCGCTATGGCACGGCGGCAAGCGGCGCACCTCTTGAAAAACCGGCGCGGCGCATTCCCATGGTGGTCAATGACGAGCATTTCATCCATCATGTGCGCGAGCGCGGCTATGTCGAGGCGCCGGTCAGGATCCGTTCCATCCTCGGCGAGCTTGAGATGAGCGGTCTTTTCGAGCGCCGCCCGCCTAAGCATTTCGCCGACCGCCATATCCGCGCTGTCCATGACAGCGCCCTCGTCGATTATCTGGAGCGGGCGTGCAAGGACATCGACCCGAAAAAATCCATCTATCCCTACACTTTCCCCGTGCGCAACGCGGCGCGGCCGCCCAAGGACCTCGCCTATCGCGCCGGCTATTATTGCATCGACACCTTCACCCCCCTCAACGCCAACGCCTACAAGGCAGCGCGGCGCGCCGTCGATTGCGCCCTCACCGCGGCGCAGGAAGTCATCGGCGGCGCCCCTCTTGCCTATGCCCTGGTGCGCCCCCCCGGCCACCATGCCGAGCACAAGGCCTTTGGCGGCTTTTGCTATTTCAACAATGCCGCCGTGGCGGCGCACCACCTTAGCCAATATGGCACGGTCGCGGTGCTCGACATCGATTACCACCACGGCAACGGCACCCAGGATATTTTCTACGAGCGTGCCGATGTGCTGACCCTCTCGATCCATGGCCACCCCAGCTTCGCTTACCCCTATTTTTCCGGCTTTCGGGAAGAAACCGGGATCGGCGCCGGCGCCGGCTACAACCTCAACCTGCCGCTCGCCGAGACCATCACCCCCGAGCACTATCGCGAGGCCCTGGCGACCGCGATCCGGCGGATCACCCGTTTCGATCCCGCCTTTGTCGTGCTCGCCGTCGGCTTTGACACCGCCAAGGCCGACCCCACCGGCACCTGGGTCAACCGCGCCGCCGACTTTACCGCCATCGGCCGCATGCTGGGCGAGATCGGCCGCCCCACCCTCGTCGTCCAGGAAGGCGGCTATCGGGTGCGCACCCTTGGCACCAACGCCCGCCATTTCTTCACCGGCCTTGCCGCTGGCGCCGCCGTCGCCAAGCGCCCTTCGCGCAAAACGCCAAGTCCGCGCCGCAGCGGGGGGTCTTTGCGCTGGCGGGAAGCGGTGCGCCAGGAGGACATCGAGGCGGTGCGGGCGCTGGTTGCCGCCACCGGCTTTTTCACCACGCAGGAAACCGCGGTCGCCGCCGAGCTGGTCGCCGAGCGGGTGCAGCGCGGGCCTTTAAGCGGCTATGAATTCATCCTTGCTGAGGAGGACGGCCGGCTCGCCGGCTATGCTTGTTACGGCGCCATCGCCGGGACCGATAAACGCTATGACCTTTACTGGATCGTCGTCGACCGCGCCCGCCAGCGCGGCGGCCTGGGGCGCCAGTTATTAGCCCGGGCGGAGGCCGCCATCGCCAGGCAAGGCGGGGCCAAGGTTTATGTCGAGACCTCTTCGACCCAGACCTATGCGCCGACCCGGGCCTTTTACCAGGCGATGGGCTATGGCGAGGCGGCAAGGCTCGCCGACTTCTATCGCCCTGGCGATGCCAAGGTCGTTTATGTGAAAGACCTCGTCCCATGAAGCTGCGGGATAAATTCCAGATCCTCACGATCGCCGGCAAGGGCCGCGGCGTAGCCGCCGCCATGCCGCTGCACGTTGGGGAAGTCCTTGAGATCGCGCCGACCGTCCTCCTCAACGCCGAGGAATGCAGCCATGTGGAGCAAACCGCGTTGGGCAATTATTATTTCGCCCACCCCAGCAGCGAGGACGATGGCCTCATCATTCTCGGCATCGCCAGCCTCCTCAATCATTCCGAAACGCCCAACGCGGAAGTCACTTGGTGCGATGATCCCCATCTTGGCCTCATCGCCGTTCTAAGGGCGCTCAAGCCCATCGCCACCGGCGAGGAAATCACCCGCCGCTATCGCTGCCACCCCTGGTTCCCCGTCGCCGCCTAGTGGATCGAATCTAACACTTGGCGCCCTCTGTTGACGGCGGCGATGATTTTGTCGGGGTCGGCGGTCCAGACGAAGGGCTTGGGGTCACCGTTGGCCTCCTCGATGTATCGGTTGATGGCGGCCTGGAGGTCGACGATGGAGCGGAAGACGCCGCATTTGAGCCGCTGCTTGGCGAGCTTGGCGAAGAAGCCTCTCACGGCATTGAGCCAGGAGCACGAGGTCGGCGTGAAATGGAAGGCGAAGCGGGGATGACGCTACGACCAGGCCATGACCTTGGGGTGCTTGTGGGCGCCGTAGTTGTCGAGGATGACGTGGACGATCTTGCCGGCGGGCACCTTGGCCTCGACCGTATTGAGGAAGCGGATGAACTCCTGATGGCGGTGGCGTTGCATGCAGCGGCCGATGATCGTGCCGTCCAGCACGTCGA
>JBMOOS010000010.1:0-8744 GCA_049324415.1 Pseudomonadota bacterium | reverse complement strand
TGGCCTTCCGCGAGGGCGATACCGCCTTTGGCCAAAGCCTGCTTACCGCCCGTGGCCGGCGGCTGCATGTGGCGGGCAAGCTGAAGCGCGACGATTGGGGGGCTGTGCCTAAGGCGGAGCTTCATCTTGACGATGCCGCCTTCGCCGATTGACGGGTGGCCCCGTGCAGGCTTGACGGGGCGAGGAGGCATCGTTAAGTAGCGCCAGTCTCGCCGCGACCCCTTCGTCTAGTGGCCTAGGACATCGCCCTTTCACGGCGAAAACACGGGTTCGAGTCCCGTAGGGGTCGCCATTTCTTCCCTCTCATTTTTCACGCTCGCTGCGAAGGGGCGCCCTTGCCGCCGGTGCGCACCTCTACCGGCAAGATGAACAGGCTCTTAGAGGTGTCAGATGGCTTCCCTCCGCCCCCATCCTGTTCTAAGCTTCGCCCAAAAGGGCTCGGGTCGCGCTTGATGGGAATGGCAACAGGTGGGGCAGCCATGAAACGCGACCTTAAGGCCATGGCGGGCGCCGTCCATGATATCCTTGTCATCGGCGGCGGCATCGCCGGCGCCGCCATCGCTTGGGACGCCGCGCTACGGGGGCTGCGGGTCGCCCTGGTCGAGAAGGGCGATTTCTCCCACGCCACCAGCGCCGCTTCCTCCAAGCTTCTGCATGGGGGCTTGCGCTATTTGCGCCAGGGCAAGCTGGCTCTGGTGCGCCAATCCTTGCGCGAGCGCCGCATCTGGGGGCGGATCGCCCCGCATATGGTCGCGCCCTTGGCCTTCCTCATCCCCGTCTATGGCGCCAGGGCGGGGGAGGCGTGGCTCCTGCGCCTGGGGCTGTCGCTCTATGACGCGCTGGCCCTCGACCGCAATTGGGGCGTCCATCCCGACAAGAAACTGGCCCGCCACCGGCGCCTGTCGCCGGCCGCGACCCTGTCCCTTGCCCCCTATCTTGCGCGCGAGGGCTTGCGCGGCGGCTTCGTCTACCATGACTGCCAGATGCACGCCCCGGAGCGGCTCGCCCTCGAATGTCTGCTGGGTGCCGCGGCGCTGGGGGCGGGCATCGCCAACTATGCCGAAGCGCTGGATTTCGTGCTTGAGGATGGCGGCGTCGGCGGCGCCCTGGTGCGCGACCGCCTGACCGGGGCGGAATATCCGCTGCGCGCCCGCCTCACCATCAACGCCGCCGGGCCATGGGCCGACATGGTGGCGCGCTGGGGAAGCGGGGATGACGCCGCGCCGCGGCTGATGCGCTCCAAGGGGATCCACCTCATCACCCCCAGGCTGCACGGGCCCCTTGCCGTCGCCTTGCAGGCCGAGGGGCGGCATTTCTTCCTCCTTCCATGGCGCGGGGCGACCATCATCGGCACCACCGACAGCCTGTTCGCGGGCTCTCCGGACGAGGTCGGCGTCAGCGAGGCGGACATCGCCGGCCTCCTTGACCTCGTCAACCGGACCCTTCCCGCCGCCCGCCTGACGCGCGGCGACATCGCCGCCTTCTATGCCGGCCTGCGCCCGCTGGTCGACGCCGACAACGCCGCTGCCAAGGCCAACGCCCAGTCCTATGACGCGAGCCGCGCCGCCGAGATCATCGACCATGAAGCGGGCGGTGGCCAGCGCGGCCTCATTTCCGCCCTGGGCGGCAAATGGACGACCGCCCGCCATGTCGCGGAAAAGGTCGTCGATCTCGTGGTGGCCAAAGGCGTGGGCGGTGGGAAGCGCCCTTGCCGCACGGCGATAACGCCGCTGTGGGCGGGGGCGACCGGCCGCTTCGACCAGTTCGCGGCGCGGGCCCTTGCCAAGCATCAGGGGTGGCCGGCCCCGGTCATCCACCATCTCACCCGCACCTATGGCGCCCGCTATGAGGAGGTTCTCGGTCTTGCCGCGGCGGATGCGGCGCTGCGCGCCCCCCTCGCCGAAGGCTTGCCCGAGATGGGGGCGCAGATCGTCCATGGCGTGCGCCATGAACAGGCGGTCATGCTCGAGGACGTGCTGTTCCGGCGCACCGGCCTTTGCGCCCTGGGCCCGCCCGGGGACGCCAGCATCGCCCGCGCCGCCGCCATCATGGCCAGCGCGCGCGGCTGGGACCAGGCTGAAACCCGGCGCCAGATCGACGCGGCGCAGCGCCGCTTCGCCACCGTCGAGGCGACATGACCGCGGTCCACGCCATCGTCAACCCCCATGCCGCCGGCGGCGAGACCGGCCGGATCTGGCCCGAGGTGCGCCAGGCGATGGCGCATAGCCTGGGGCCGGTCTCGGCGGCGCTTACCCGCCATCCCGGCCATGCGACGACGCTCGCCCGTGAGGCCCTCATGGAGGGGGCGACGCTGATCGTCGCGGTGGGGGGCGACGGCACGGTCAGCGAGGTGGTGAACGGCTTTTTCACAATGCAAGGCCCCATCAATCCCCAGGCCGTGCTTGCCGTCGTCAATGCCGGCACGGGGGGCGATTTTGCCCGCACCTTCGGGATAGAGGGCGACTGGCGCGCGGCGGTGGCCCGGCTCGCCGCCGCCACCCCGCGCAAGATCGACCTTGCCCGGGTCTCTTACACCGACCACGCTGGCATGCCAGAGACCCGTTATTTCGACAATATCGCCAGCTTCGGCATGAGCGGCGCGATTACCCGCAGGGTAAACGCCGCGCGCCTGGGCAAAAGGCTGCTGGGCCGCCATATCTATGCCTGGCATGGCTTGATGGCGCTTCTTGCCCATCGCAACCGCCGCATCCGCTTGCGCATCGACGATGGATTTAACGAGACGCTCGCCGTCAGCACGGTCGCCATCGCCAACGGCCGCTATTTCGGCGGCGGCATGATGGTGGCGCCGCAGGCCGACCCGTGCGACGGCCTTCTGGACGTGATTATCCTCCACGACATGACGCGCCGCGATCTGTGCGCGGACCCCCGGGCGATTTACGCTGGGCGCCACCTTGACCACGCCAAGGTGCAGGTATTGCGCGGCGCCCGGATCGAGGCAGTGGCGCTCGATGGGCCGGCGCCGGTCATGCTGGAGGTGGATGGCGAGACCCCGGGGCGCCTCGATGCCGTGTTCGAAGTGGTTCCCCAGGCCCTCAGCATAAGGATATGAGCCCATGACCTTGGAGCGAAGCCGCATGCGCTGGAATGGCTGGGGCTGGCGCGATCATCCCGACCCCCTGGCCGGGCGGGCGGCGGTCTGGCCGTGGATCGCCGAAGCGCTGGGGGTTGCCGCGCTTCCCGATACCCCAGCGCGTCCCCTTGAGGACATCGTCCTGCCGCCCTCGCGGCTCGACGACAAGACCCTCGCCGCCTTGCGCGCCATCCTTGGCGACGAGCGGGTGCGCGTGGACAAGCGCGAGCGCGCCTTCCATGCCCGGGGGCGCAGCTATCACGACTTGTTGCACTTGCGCGCCGGCCGCCTCGAGGCCGCGCCCGATGCCGTCCTTTATCCGTCAAGCGAGGACGAGGTTATCGCCACCCTTGCCTTGGCCGCAGGGGAAGGCATTGCGGTCATCCCCTTCGGCGGCGGGACCAGCGTGGTGGGCGGCGTCACCGCCGAGCCCGGCCCCGGGCAGGGCGCGGTCATCACCCTCGACACCACCGCCATGAACAAGCTTTTAGGGATTGACAGACAGGCGATGACGGCGCGCTTCGAAGCGGGCATCGATGGCCCGGCGTTGGAGGGCGCGCTGGCCAGCGCCGGCCTCACCCTTGGCCATTACCCGCAAAGCTTCGAGTTTTCCACCCTCGGCGGCTGGATCGCGGCGCGCGGCGCGGGCCAGCAATCCTATCGCTATGGCAAGGCGGAGAAATGGCTGGCCGGGCTACGCCTGGCCACCGCGGCGGGGGTCTTGACGACGCACGACTTTCCCGCCTCCGCCGCCGGTCCCGACCTCAACCAGCTGGTGCTGGGCAGCGAGGGCATTTTCGGCGTCATCACCGAGGCCACGGTGAAGCTCCACACGGCGCCGGCCGTCAAGGATTACCGCGGCTATCTTCTCAAGGATTTCGCGGCTGGCCTCGAAGCCGTCCGCGCCCTCTGCCAGGCGGATTTGCCGATCGCCATGGCGCGCCTGTCGGACGCTGATGAAACCCATTATTTCCGCGCCTTTGCCGAGATCGGCCATGCCGGCGGCGCGGGCCGGCGGCTCAAGGCCGGATTGGCGCGCGCGGTTTTGCGCCTGCGGCGTTTTTCCGGGCATCCATGCCTGCTGCTCATCGGTGCCGAGGGCGATGCCGCCACCACCGCCTATGCTGGACGCCATGCCGCCCGCCTGGTGCGCGCCCATGGCGGCCTTGCCCTGGGCCGGTCGCCCGGCGCGCGCTGGCATGAGGGGCGATTTGCCGGCCCCTATAGCCGCGACCCGATGCTGGACCGGGGCCTTGGCGTCGATACCCTGGAAACCGCGACCCGGTGGTCCAACATCGCGCCGCTTTACGCCGGCGTTCGCGAGGCGCTTCTTCAAGCGATGCGCGAAACGGCGGCCTCGCCCGGCGCGCGCGGCATCGTCCTTGGCCATGTGAGCCATGCCTATCGCGACGGCGCCAGCCTTTATTTCACCTTCCTCTTTCCCCGCGACCGCGAGGATGCGATCGGCCAGTGGCGCCATATCAAGGCCGCCGCCAGCAGCGCCATCATCGCCCATGGCGGCACCATCAGCCATCACCACGGCGTCGGCACCGACCATGCCGCCTGGCTGGCGGCCGAGAAAGGAGAGGTCGGGCTTGCCGCGCTGCGGGCGGTGAAGGCTGGCATCGACCCCCAGGCCATCCTCAACCCCGGAAAGCTGCTTGCCGCGCCACCGGAATAAAACATGGTGTGGCGCGCGGAGGCTTCGGTTTTCACGCCGCCGCGCGGTTGCCAGAGGGGTGCGCGCCGGCTATCTCTCGTGCATGTGTGGATGAATGGTCGGGAACAGGGACGCAAAGGCGACGATGGCCAAGCTGTATTTCTATTATTCCTCGATGAACGCGGGCAAGTCCTCGAACCTTTTGCAGTCGTCCTTCAATTACCGCGAGCGGGGCATGCGCACGCTGCTTTTCACCGCCGCCATCGACGACCGCTTTGGCAGCGGCGTCATCCGCTCGCGCATCGGGCTCGAAGCCAAGGCCAAGATATTCGATGGCGCAAGCCGGCTTTATGAGGAAGTCGCCGCCGCCCTTGAAGAAGGACCCATCGCCTGCGTGCTGGTGGATGAAGCGCAGTTCCTCGGCCGCGACCAGGTGTTTGACTTGGCTCGGGTGTGCGATGAGCTGAACGTGCCGGTGCTCGCCTATGGCTTGCGCACCGATTTCCAGGCCGAGCTTTTTGAAGGCAGCCGCTATCTGCTGGGGCTCGCCGACGAGCTGAGGGAGCTCAAGACCATCTGTCCTTGCGGCAAGAAGGCGACGATGAACCTGCGGCTCGACAGTGAGGGCCGCGCGGTGCGGGAAGGGGCGCAGACGGAAATCGGCGGCGAGGACCGCTATATCGCCCTGTGTCGCAAGCATTTCATGGAAAAGCTGGGCGCCTGCAAGTAACGCGGGGAGCCAGGCCGGACGGCCAAGAAAAAGGGCGACCCCTAAGGGCCGCCCTTATGACAATTTGTCTCGTCTATCCAATGTGAAATTTTAAAACTTGTACTTGATGCCCAGCTGCGCTTTCCAAACCGATTCCGCGTTGCGCAGCGTGAGACGCGGATCGCGCAGGCGGCTGTAAACGAACTTGTTGGCGTTATTGATCGATACATTGACGACGGTAATTTGCGGGAAATTGGCTTCTTCCACCCGGCCCCAATCGCTGTCGATGAAATTGAGAAGGTTCTCCATATCGAAGAACAATTCGAATTTACCGAACATGAAGGGGATCTCTTGGGCGAGCCGCATATCCAGTCGGTTGACCCAGGGTGAGCGGAAGGAACCCTTGGGCACATTCTGGCCGCGGTATTGCTCAAGGCCGAAGCGGTTGATGAAATCATCGAGGTCCGCTTGGGTGATGCCGCTCAGAATGACGTTGGGGTCGTTCTGCAGGGGCACATAGAACAGGTGGCTATCGCCTCCATCGGTATCCGAGGTGCCGCCAAAGGGGAGTTCGCGTGAACTGTTATCCAGCGTCAGGCTATAGGGCCGGCCACTCCGCCCACTGTAAAACAGGCTGATGGTGGTAAAGTTATCGTCTATGAAGGCCTTTTTGTAGGTGGCGGTCAGCTTGACATTGTGGCGGATTTGGAAGGGTGACGTGCCAAGGGTGCGGTTGTTGCGGTCCGTTTGCTCCGCGAAATTATAATTCGACTGTGCCCGGGAACTGGTGCCGGGATTAACCACTTCCGCGTCTTGGTAGGTGTAGGAAGCGCTGGTGGTCAAACCGAAATCCCAGGCTTTTTGCACGCTGACGGCATAGGTGTCGGATTTGCCCTTGCTGGTGTTGGTAAGGAGAAGGTCAAAGCCCCCTGGTTTATCGTAAATTGGACTGCCGTCTGGGGCCGTGCCAATCTGGGTGCGGCGCAACTCTTTCCAGTCCGCCTCGTTATTGGCCCGGCTCCAGATCGCCTCGATGGTGACGAGCCAATCGTCGCCCAAGACACCAAGGTCAAAATTGTGATCAAGGCCGAGGTTGAGTTTCCAGGCGGAAGGGATTTTGAAATTGGGGTCGGTCGCCGCGACGCTGCCATTGCCTGCGATCAATTGGTTTTGCGCGGCAAGGGGGATGTCGAAACCGCTGACATTGTCTAAAATCGCGCTTACTAACGCAGGGTTTCCGCTGCGCGTGAGGCTGAAGTCGGCAAGGGTCACGCCATCGACGGTGAAGCTGTTGGAAATCCAGACATTGGGGTCGCCACCGCCGAAAAGGCCGGCGCCGCCGCGCACGGTGGTGCGGGCGTCGAATTCGTAATTAAATCCGAGACGGGGCTGGATCAGCTTCTTGCTGTCCAAGGTGGCGGCGTTGTCAAAGCCGTTACGGTCGAGGAAGTTTTGATTAAAAGCCGGACCCCTGTTTTGCTGATAAAGATCCAAACGCATGCCGCCGCTAAGGGTTAATTCGGAGGTTGGGGTCCACTGGTCTTGGAGATAAAAAGTATGAACATTAATCCTAAAGTTTGCGGCTCCATCCTGGGCGTTGTTTGAAACAGCGTTATTATAACGAAAGAACGAAGCTCGTCTGTTTTCAAAGTCATCGATGCTATTAAACTGATAATAACCTTGACTTGTCTGCACAAAAAGATTGAATACGTCGAGGCTATCAAGTTCATAACCACCTGATATTAGATGATCGCCTGCGAGGTAGTCACCTTTCAACTTTATTTGCCATAATTTATTATCGAGTACATTGGCGTGTCTAAATTCATCGGGGCCGATGACCACGATACCTCCGCCAGCAGTGGTAATTTCCATTTCGGAAAAATCCGGATTGCCGAAGGACACCTGGCGATTATTGACAATTTTGCGGCCGACTTTCAATTCAGTTGAAAAATTATCTGTCCAGTCAGAAAAGAGTTGAAAGTTGATGGCACGCAACTTTTCATTAACGTTGTACCAATTGGAAAGGAGACCTAATGTGCCTTGGCTAAGTGAGTTATTCTGCGGGACAACACGATTGCCATCCGTTCTCTGGTAAGATACAAAGGCTCTATGATCGTCATTGATATTCCAATCAATTTTAGCAAATATTTTTTCGTCTTTTTCTTTGATGGATGCGCCTCCAAGGCCAAGGGTATCAAATCCATAAACAGTCTGTGCGATCTGGTTAATCCTATTGATATCATTAACGCTAATCTCCGAGACGACATTGGTGACATCTGAGCCTGCTGGCCCAAAAGTATTGGGCGTGGCGCCGGAGAACCGTTCGTAATTAGCAAAGAAAAACAATTTGTCCTTAATGATGGGGCCGCCAAGTGTTCCACCATAGAATTTTTCACTAAAATCTCCAAGGTTTATCTTGTCTTTCTTGCTTTGGTTGCCGACCATATCGTCGCGACTGAAGAAATAAAATGCCGTCCCATGGAACTCGTTGGTCCCGGATTTTGATACGACATTGATGTTGCCGCCTTGGAAACGGCCGAACTCAACGTCAAAGGGGGCGGGATTGACGCCGATCTGCTCGATCGCATCAATCGAGATGGGGGTGCGCTGCGTCGGCACGCCGCTGGCGTTTAGCCCGAAGTCGTCATCCTGGCGAATGCCATCGACGGTCAGGCTGTTAAAGCGGTTGTTGAAGCCCGTAATACTGATGGCGTCCTGGTTGGCGTTGTCGATGTCGACAAACGGATTTTGCCGGATAACGTCTTTGAAATCACGGCTGATAGAGGGCAAGGCCTCTATGGTGTCTGCGCCATAGGCTGATGATCCGCCGCCATAGGCGGCGGAGGCAGCGGCCTGTCCGAAAACGACGATCTCTTCGACCGCCGCTTGCCCGGAAGCCACTTGCAGCGTAAGCGGAAGGGTCTGATTGACCCTTAGAAAGACATTTTCAATGGTCGTGCCTTGAAACGACGCCGTGCTCGCAATGCTTACGGTATAAGGACCGCCCGGACGCAAGCCGCTGGCGGAAAAGCCCCCTTGTGCATTGGTGGTGACGGTTGACGTTGTTCCCGTTGGCAAATGGGTAATGACAACTGGCGCATTGCCCACTGGTTGGCCGCTATTCGTGACCACCTGACCTCGGATTTCCGAGGTGATCTGTTGCGCCTCGACCTCGCCCGCCAGTATGACCAGCGGCATGGAAAGCGCGGCGCCAAGAAGCGCGCGGCGCAGCGCGACGACTTTACGGTTGGATGATTGTTGCAAAAACATTGTGCCCTCTCTGA
>JBMOOS010000009.1:29841-109351 GCA_049324415.1 Pseudomonadota bacterium | reverse complement strand
CCGTGGAAGCAGGCGTCGCCCAGGGCTGGGAGGGCCTCGTCGGCCCCCGCGGCGCGATGATCGGCATGACCGGCTTCGGCCTCTCCGCCCCCGCCGACGCCCTCTTCAAATATTTCGGCTTCACGCCTCAAGCCATTGTTGAGGCGGTGAAACAACGCCTTTAGACTAGGGTCCGGAATCGTTAAGTTCGCTTGTAAGCGCGCCCCCGATAATGGAACGAATTTCAAACCCACCACACGAGCAGCAAAGCATGACACGCGAAGGAGCAGCGGATATGACAGCACGGGTCGCCATCAACGGCTTTGGACGCATTGGCCGCAACGTCTTGCGCGCCGTCTTCGAGGCCAAGCGCAAGGATATCGAGGTGGTGGCCATCAACGACCTCGGCGCGCCGCAAGCCAATGCCCTGTTGTTCAAGCGCGATTCGGTGCATGGCGCTTTCCCCGGCAAGGTCGAGGTGGACGGCGACACCATTTATGTCAATGGCAAGGCGATCAAGGTCCTGGCCGAGCGCGACCCCGCGAGGCTCCCCTGGAAGAAGCTCAAAATCGATATCGCCATGGAAAGCACCGGCTTTTTCACCGACCGCGACAAGGCCGCCTGGCACCTTGAGGCCGGCGCCAAGAAGGTGCTCATCTCCGCCCCCGGCAAGGACGCCGATCTCACCGTGGTCTACGGCGTCAATCATCACATGCTGGAAAAAGGCCATAGAATCGTCTCCAACGCCTCATGCACCACCAATTGCCTGGCGCCGGTGGCCAAGGTGCTGAACGATGCCGTGGGGATCGAGCGCGGCTATATGACCACCATCCACAGCTACACCAACGACCAGAAGATCCTCGACCAGATCCACAAGGACATCCGCCGCGCCCGCGCCGCCGCGATGTCGATGATCCCCACCTCGACCGGGGCCGCCAAGGCGGTGGGTCTGGTGCTGCCCGAACTGAAAGGCAAGCTCGACGGTTCCGCGATCAGGGTGCCGACGCCCAACGTCTCGGTGGTCGATCTCAAATTCGTCGCCGGCCGCGACACTGCCAAGGAGGAGATCAACGACGCCGTCGCCAAGGCGGCGGCGAGAAAGCCCCTCAAAGGCATTCTTGATTATGTGACGGAGGAGCTGGTTTCCATCGACTTCAACCACACTCCCTTCTCGTCCAATTTCGACGCCACCCAGACCCAAGTGATCGACAAACGCCTGGTGCGCGTCCTTGCCTGGTATGACAATGAATGGGGGTTCTCCAACCGCATGGCCGACACCGCCCTCGCCATGGCCAAGCTGGGCTGACGGTGCCGTGCCGCGCTTGAAGACCATCGATGATCTGGGCGATCTTAAGGACAAACGGGTTCTGCTGCGCCTCGACCTCAACGTGCCCATGGACGGGGGCCGGGTGAGCGATGCCACCAGGCTGGAGGCCGCCAAGCCCACGCTCACCGAACTGGCCGACAAGGGCGCAATCGTCCTTGTATTGGCGCATTTCGGCCGGCCCAAGGGAAGGCCGGTGCCGGAGATGAGCCTTGCCCCGGTGGCTCCCGCCTTGCAGAACGT
The DNA here is from genome assembly GCA_049324415.1 of Pseudomonadota bacterium. Taxonomy (GTDB): domain Bacteria; phylum Pseudomonadota; class Alphaproteobacteria; order Sphingomonadales; family CAKZYD01; genus JBMOOS01. The sequence continues at coordinate 107,805 of JBMOOS010000009.1, read as the reverse complement.
GCTGGGCCGTCCCGTGGGTTTCGTGCCCGACTGCACCGGTGCGGCGGCGCTGCACGCGGTGGCCAATCTTACCGCCGGGCAAATCGTCGTCCTGGAAAATACCCGCTTTCACCCCGGCGAAGAGAAGAACGACCCCGCCTTTGTCAAGGCCCTTGCCGAATTGGGCGAGGCTTATGTCAATGACGCTTTTTCCGCCGCCCATCGGGCGCATGCCTCGACCGAAGGGCTGGCGCATCGCCTCCCCGCAGCGGCGGGGCGCGCCATGCAAAGCGAGATCGATGCCCTGGAAAAGGCCCTGGGCAACCCGGCGCGGCCGCTCGCCGCCATCGTCGGCGGCGCCAAGGTATCGACCAAGCTTGAGGTCCTTGCCCATCTCGTGGCCAAGGTCGATCACCTCATCATCGGCGGCGGCATGGCCAATACATTCCTTGCCGCCAACGGCGTCGGCATCGGGAAATCCCTGTACGAGCCGGACCTAGCGCCCACCGCGCGGGATATCCTTGCCCGTGCCGAAAAGGCGCGGTGCACCGTGCACCTTCCCTATGACGTGGTGGTGGCGAAGGACTTCAAGGCCGGCGCACGGGCGCGCGTTATCAATGTCCACGAGGTGGCCGGAGACGACATGATCCTCGATATCGGCCCGGCGGCGGTGGAGGCCTTGGCCGATGTCTTGAAGACCTGCCGCACGCTGGTGTGGAACGGCCCCCTTGGCGCCTTTGAAATCGCGCCCTTCGACAAGGCGACGGTGATGCTTGCCAAAACCGCGGCGGCGCTCACCAAGGATGGTGCGCTGTTGTCCGTCGCCGGGGGCGGCGACACGGTGGCGGCCCTCAACCACGCCGGCGTCACCAGGGATTTCAGCTTCGTCTCCACCGCCGGCGGGGCTTTTCTCGAATGGATGGAAGGCAAGCAACTGCCGGGGGTGAAAATATTGCAGCGCTGAGCCTTCCTCGGCTATCACAGCCCCATATCTTCGCCTCAACCCAGCTATAGGGGAAAACCATGAAAGTCACCAAGCGCGTCAAGGACATTCTCTCCTGGTACGAGGCCGACAATGCCGGCACCAAGGCCAATATCGCCCGTATCCTTTCGACCGGCCGGCTCGCCGGCACCGGCAAGATGGTGATCCTGCCCGTCGACCAGGGGTTCGAGCATGGGCCGGCCCGCTCCTTCGCGCCCAACCCAGCAGGCTATGACCCGATCTATCACCCCCAGCTCGCCATCGACGCCGGGCTCAACGCCTATGCAACGCCCTTGGGCATGATCGAGGCCGTCGCCGACCGCATTGCCGGCCAAATCCCCCTCATCTTGAAGGTCAATTCCTCCAACAGCTGGGCGACGGACAAGGACCAGGCGGTGACGGCGACGGTGGACGACGCCTTGCGCCTCGGCTGCGCCGCCATCGGCTTTACCCTCTACCCGGGCTCGGACCGTTTCAACGAAATGGTCGAGGAAGTGCGCGAGATGGCGGCCGAGGCCAAGTCCGTCGGCCTGGCCGTGGTCATCTGGTCCTATCCGCGCGGCGGCGCCCTCAGCAAGGAAGGCGAGACCGCGATCGACGTCACCGCCTATGCCGCCCATCTCGCCGCCTTGATCGGCGCCCATATCATCAAGGTGAAACTGCCCAGCGCCCATGTCGAGCAGGCGGAAGCGCGAAAAGTCTATGACGCGGAGAAGATCGACATCGCAAGTCCCGCCCAGCGCGTCGCCCATATCATGCAGGCGGCCTTTAACGGTCGGCGCCTGGTGGTTTTTTCGGGCGGGGCGAAAAAGGGCGCCTCGTCGGTCTATGACGACGCCCGCGCCATCCGCGATGGCGGCGGCCATGGCTCGATCATCGGGCGCAACACCTTTCAGCGCCCCCGCCTCGAAGCCTTGGACATGCTGGCGCGCATCATCCGCATCTATCAGGGCAGAGAATGACCGGGCCTTCCGGCCGCGACATCACTGAATTTGCACGCGAGCGGCGGGAGGCTTGCACGCTTTATCTTATTTCGCGCCCACGTTTTAACGCCCGTCATCTCGACGAAATCAAGGCGGCGCTGGACGGCGGGCCGGTCGCCGTCTTCCAACTGCGGCTCAAAGAAACCCCGGACGCGGATATTTTAAGCGCGGCGGCGACACTCAAGCCGCTCCTTAACGCCTATGACGTGGCGCTGGTCATCAACGACCGCGCCGACCTTGCCAAGCAAACCGAGGCCGATGGCGTTCATTTGGGACAAACGGACGGATCGGTTAAGCGCGCGCGGGCGCTTCTTGGCTTTGACCGCGCCATCGGCGTGAGCTGCCATGGCTCGCGTCACCTCGCCATGGTGGCCGGCGAAGCGGGCGCCGACTATGTCGCCTTCGGTGCGTTTTTCCCAAGCCGGACCAAGAGCCCGCCGGCTTATGCCAATCTGGAAATCCTTAGCTGGTGGGTCTCGCTCGCGGAATTGCCATGCGTCGCCATCGGCGGCATCACGGTGGAAAACTGTCCGCCTCTCATCGCCGCCGGCGCCGACATGATCGCAGTGTCATCGGGCGTGTGGGATCATGCGGCCGGCCCCGGGGCGGCGGTGGCCGCCTTCAACGCGGCTTTTCAGGCATAAACGGGGGGGCAAGGGCGCTTATTGCATCTCGCCCATCTCGGCGGCGATAAGCTGGAGGCGTGTCATCGTCACGTAGATGAGACTGTAGGTAAGGATGGTCACGACAAACAACAATGGCGTCATGTCCGGCATGGCGATGGCGATCAAGCCCGGCACGGCGACCATCCCGAGATAGACCGCAAGGCCCGCCGACCAAGGCAGGTTGTCGGCAAGGATATGGTGAAAATGGCTGCGGTCCGGCGTAAAGGGCCCCATCCCCCGGCGCAAGCGCGCGACGATGAGGCGCAGGCAATCAAGGACCGGCACGAGGAACCAGAGAGCCACCACATCGGCGGGCAACAACACCGCCTGCTGATTATAACTGTAGATCGCCAGCAAGCCGATGGCGATGGAAATGGCGTAGCTGCCGCCGTCGCCTAAAAACAGCCGCCCGGAAAGATTGAACAGCCAGGTGACGGCAAGGGCCGCCAACAGGATGAAAAGGATCGGCCGCAAACCGGCCGGCGCCGTCAGGATCAAGAAACCGGTCCAGATCATGGCAAGACCAATGACGAGGCCGTTCTTGCCATCCGCCATGTTGACGGCATTCTGCAAGCCGAGAAGGCACAGGAGGGCGAGCGCGGCGCCGCCCAGATAGCCGATGCCGAAGACGCCATGGACAAAGGAGAAATAGAGCGCCCCAAGATTGAAGTCCTCGCCCACAACGATGGCGATCATGAGCACCATCGTCGCGATGGCGAGGCGCAGGACGGGCGAAAGATGCACGCGGTCGTCGGCCATGCCGAGAAACAGCATCGCCAAGGCGGCAAAACCGAGTGTTGCGGCAAATGGCAGCGAACCCAGCGGAACGAGCAACAACCCGCCAAGCAGCGGCAGGATCACCGCCAATCCCCCCACCAAGGGAGTTGGCCCAGCATGACGCTTGCGCCCGTTGGGGCCATCGGGCATGTCGATGAGCGACAACATGCGCGCGATGCGCCACGCCATCAAGCATAGCGAGCCGCTTACAGCCATGGTCAAAACGACCGCCGTGATTTGCAGGACCACCGACACGCTTTTTACCTCCGCGATTTTTTCTTCCCTGAACGGCCGTGACGGCGCAAGGCCAATGAATGGTACGCGAAAGCAACAGGGGGGGTGGGACGCTTCCTACAGCTTCTAGTAGAGGAGAAATTCATCCGCAAGCGAAATTGAAACGCACCCCAGACAGGCCACACGTTTTTGGATATTGCGCGCATTATCGTCCCCTGCATTTTGCCAGCTTTCATGCTATGAAGCGGGTCGAACGCCATGTCTTCCCTTGCGCAATCCACTTCCCTATTTGACAACGAAGGCTTATGCCGCGTCATTCCCTTGGCCTCAGAATAACCTCATGCCTCAAGGTGGGGACGCCCATGCCGATACGCCCTGCCGCCAAGGGCATAAGAGCCCTTCATGGTTAATGAAGGATAAATGACGGCAGAAAAGCCATTATTTGCCTTTACCTCCTTGCTCCCTACTCCCCTTGGGCTAACGCGCTTCACCTTCAAGCGGCGAAGATTTTCTCGATTTCCCCCACCAAGTCGCGCAGGTGAAAGGGTTTTGACAAAACCTTCGGCTGCTGCGGCGTCTGATTGCGCCTGTTCAGCGCCACCGCCGCAAAGCCGGTGATGAACATGACCTGCATCTTTGGCGCAAGTGTGGCGGCGCGCTGGGCCAGTTCGATGCCATCCATTTCCGGCATGACGATATCGGTCAGCAGCAAGTCGTAAGCGCCGCTGGCGATCAGCGGCAAGGCTTTGGTGCCCCGGTCCACCGTCACCACGGCGTGCCCCGCGCGCTCCAGGGCCCGGGCCAGGAAGGCACGCAAGGCATCATCGTCTTCCGCCAGCACAATATTGGCCATTGCAGCACTTCAGTCCTTGATTATTCTTGCTCGGATTATTCTTGCTCGTCTACTGCCATGCGGCAGCTTAAGATAAGCTGAATGGATGACTGATTTCACCGCCAAAGCCAAGGGGTTGATAAAAGCCAAGGCCATGCCGCCTCCCGCCGTTACCATTTCGCAAGCCATCGCGCCCGGCCGCCCGGTCATTTTCACCTCGCCGCACAGCGGGCGTTATTATCCGCCGCGATTTCTCGCTCAATCCCAGCTCGATGACGTGACTTTGCGACGCTCCGAGGATGGCTATATCGACGAATTGTTCGCCGCCGCGCCGTGCGCCGGCGCCACGTTCATCACCGCCAATTACCCCCGCGCCTATGTGGACGTGAACAGGGGTCCGTTCGAGCTCGATCCCACGATGTTTGCCGACCCCCTGCCGCCCTATGTCGACAGCGCCTCGGAGCGGGTCGCTTTCGGCCTGGGCACGATCCCCCGCATCGTCGGTGCAGGGCTGGACATCTATCGCACGCGCTTGCGCTTCGCCGAGGCCGAGCAGCGGATCAAGCGGATCTATCACCCCTTTCACCATGCCCTTGGAGAGCAAGTCCAGGCCATGCGCGAACGCTTCGGCTTTGCCGTTCTGGTCGACTGTCATTCCATGCCGTCAACCCTGGATGCTCGCAAGGATCGCTTGCTTGGTGGTCAACCCGACGTAGTGCTTGGCGATTGCTTCGGCGCGGGCTGCGCCCTCGCTCTTGTCGAATTCGCCGAAACCACCTTGCGCCGCCTTGGGCTTAAAGTCGCACGCAACGACCCTTATGCCGGGGGCTATATCACCCGCACCTATGGCCGGCCGGAAAAGGGCATCCACGCGCTGCAAATCGAAATCGCCCGCGCGCTCTATATGGACGAACACCGGATCGCCAAGCATGGCGGCTTTGCCAGCCTGCGGGATCTGCTTACCCTCTTCGTCCAGCGCCTGGCGGCGCAGGCGGCTGCGCTCGGCCTTGCCGAGGACGCGCCCCCGCCGCGGCGGCTGGCCGCCGAATGAGCACCTCCCAAGAAAAAAGGCCACCCGGTTAAGGGTGGCCCAGGTTCAGGGAGGAAACGCCCACGGAGGGCAACGTATCGGGCTCTCGCCCGAAACTCGTCATGCTACTAGATAATCCTCGCAAGCCTCAATTCAAGACCACTTTGCATGTGACAGATTAACGCAACCTTACCAAAACTCAACTTTTAATTCCAGAGGGCGTGAGAAATGCAATTCTTTCGGGCAGCAGCGCGACCGTGACGGGGGTTGTGCCAAACATCTCGCCGTCCCTTTGCACTGGCTGGACTTCAGCCAAGCTGTCAATCTCGAAATGTTGACTTTCCAATATTTGCGCATGCGGGTCGCGATGAAGTTGGCCCACCGACAAACGTGCCAAGGAAAGGGTGAGCGCGCCGCGTCCCGGCTGGCGGATGACGAACGCGCGCAAGATGGGCGCGAATAAATCGCCGTCCGGATCGAGCCTGTGATGTCCGGCAAAATATCGACCGTTGCTGATGATCGCCCATTGCCCGACGGCCGAGCGGCCGTCGCTCGCCGTGATCTTGAGGGCACCCGGACGATACTCCCTCCAGGCGGCGCAACCGGCCCAGACATAGGCGAGCTTGCCCCACCGCCGCTTGAGGCGAGGGTTGATGGCGGCGACCGAGGCCGCGTCAAAGCCGATGCCCACCATCATCAGAAAAAGCGCGCGCCAGCCATCGGCCGCGCGCACTTCACCAACGCACAAAGGCCGTGGACGACCCGCGATGAGGGTATGGGCCACCCGCCGCCAGGACACCCCGAACAAATCTGCCAAGCCCATGTCATGGGCCGCCACGTTGGCCGTGCCCAACGGAATGAGCCCCATCACCTGCGCACTTCCCAGAAGACCGGCAGCAACCTCGTTCAGCGTGCCATCGCCGCCGGCGGCGACCACCACGTCGGCATGGCCGACGGCTTGGCGGGCCAAGGCCGTTGCATGGCCGCAAGCGCGGGTTGCGTGCACGGTGGCCACGCCGCCGCCGGCTTCCACGGCGGCGATGACCGCGGCAAGCCTGGGGGCCGAACGGCGTCCCGCGGTGGGATTATGGATGATGGTGAAGTATTTTCGAGCCAAAAATCATCCCCCGGCGTCAAACGCTCTTATCGATTGCGCTAAACAACCGACCAACACCCGCAAAAGCTTATAAAGCTTATCAGGCGATGTATGGATAGTGATTTGACTTGCCAAGCGCGCGTCGCCGCGTATAGTCCCGCGCCTTGGTATAGCCCCTAACCCCCCGAGACTTGAGATGACCTTACGCAACGTGGCGATCATCGCCCACGTCGATCATGGCAAGACGACCCTGGTTGACGCCCTGTTTCGCCAGTCCGGCACCTTTCGCGCCAACCAGCAGGTGGCGGAACGGGCGATGGACAAGAACGACCTGGAGCGCGAGCGCGGCATCACCATTCTCGCCAAATGCACGGCGGTGCGCTGGGGCGCAGCGCGCATCAACATCGTCGATACCCCCGGCCATGCCGATTTCGGCGGCGAGGTGGAGCGCATCCTGTCGATGGTCGATGGCGTCATCCTGTTGGTGGACGCCGCCGAGGGGCCCATGCCGCAGACCAAGTTCGTCACCATGAAGGCGCTCGCCCTGGGCCTTGAGCCGATCGTCGTCATCAACAAGGTGGACCGCCAGGACGCCCGGGTCGACGAGGTGCTGAACGAGATTTTCGACCTTTTCGTCGCCCTGGAGGCAAACCCCCGGCAACTCGACTTCCCCGTGCTCTACGCCAGCGGGCGCAACGGCTGGGCGGTGCGCGACCTCGAGGGTGAGCGCCATTCGGTCGCCGCCCTTTTCGAGACCATTTTGACGCATGTCCCAGCCCCCGCGCCGACCCGCGATGAACAAGTCGCAAGGCAGCCCTTTTCCATGCTGGTGAGCCTTCTCGACCGCGACGCCTTTTTGGGCCGGGTGCTGACCGGCCGCGTGGAAAGCGGCCGGCTTAAGGTCAACGACCCGATCCGCGTCCTTGACCGCAGCGGCAAGCTCATCGAGCAAGGCCGGGTGACCAAGCTGATGGCCTATGAGGGCTTGGAGCGCAAGCCGGTCTTAGAAGTCGCCGCCGGCGACATCATCGCCATCGCCGGGCTGCAGAGCGCCACGGTGGCCCATAGCCTAGTCCATCCCGAGGTGGAAAAACCCTTGGCGGCGCTGCCCATCGACCCGCCAACCCTGGCGATGACCTTCCGCATCAATGACGGCCCGCTCGCCGGGCGCGACGGCGACAAGGTCACCTCGCGCATGCTGCGGGACCGCCTGCTGAGAGAAGTGGAGGGCAATGTCGCCATCCGGGTCGAGGAAGCGCACGATAAGGACAGCTTCGAAGTCGCGGGGCGCGGCGAATTACAGCTCGGCGTTTTAATCGAGACCATGCGCCGCGAGGGCTTTGAGCTCACCATCTCGCGGCCGCGGGTGCTTTACAAATCCGACCCCGAGACCGGCCAGCGGCTGGAGCCCATCGAGATCGTGCAGATCGACGTCGATGAGGCCTATTGCGGCGCGGTGGTGGAGAAAATGGCCCAGCGCAAGGGCGAGATGCTGGAAATGCGCCCCTCGGGCGGCGCCAAGATGCGCCTCGTGTTCCGCGTGCCCTCGCGGGGGATGATCGGCTACCATGGAGAATTCCTCACCGACACCCGCGGCACCGGGGTGATGAGCCGGGGCTTTGAAGGCTATGGCCCCCATCGCGGGGCGATCCGCGACCGCCATCAAGGGGTGCTCATCTCCAACGAGCAGGGCAAGGCGGTCGCCTATGCCTTGTGGAATCTGGAAGAGCGCGGGGTCATCATGGTCCAGCCGGGCGACGAGGTCTATGTCGGGATGATCATCGGCGAGCATTCCCGGGGCAACGATCTCGAGGTCAACCCGCTCAAGGGCAAGAAGCTCACCAATATCCGCACCACCTCGAAGGACGAAGCGGTGACCCTGACCCCGCCGCGCATCCTCAGCCTGGAGCAGGCCATCGCCTATATCGCCGAGGACGAGCTCGTCGAGGTGACGCCCAAGGCGATCCGCCTGCGCAAGCGCCACCTTAACCCCCATGTCCGCAAAAAAGCGGAAAAAGCCGCCGCCAACGGCTAAGCCCCGCCAGACGCCCCTGTGGCGTCGAAGGCCCTGCCTTTCCTTTCCCCCGGCAAGAGGTTAACACTGGCTGGCACGATTTGCCGGGAGGAGAGCGGAGCCGTGGCGTTGAACGCGACCGAGATCGAGGCCTTGCTGGAAAACTACACGCCCGTCGTCATAAGCTGGGGCGGCAACTTCTTCGCCGCCGTCATCATTCTCGCGGTTGGCCTGTGGCTTTCCGGTTGGGCGCACCGCCTGATCGCCCGGTTGCTGGCGCGCACCGGCCGGGTGGACGACACGCTCACCGGCTTTCTGGGCAGCCTTGCGCGCTATCTCGTGATCGCCATAACGGCGCTCGCCATCCTGGGCCGCTTCGGGGTGCAGACGGCGTCCCTCGTCGCCCTCCTGGGCGCCTTCGGGCTGGCCGTGGGCTTGGCCTTGCAAGGCACCCTCGCCGATATCGCGGCGGGGGTCATGCTGTTGTTCTTTCGTCCCTTCAAGGCGGGCGATTATGTGGATGCCGGGGGCATCGCCGGCACGGTGAAGGCCATCACCCTGTTCAATGTCGAGCTGGCGACCCCCGACAACCGCAAGATCATCGTTCCCAACGGCAAGATTTGGGGCAATCCCATCACCAATTTCTCGGCCAACGCCACCCGGCGGGTCGATGTGACCTTCGGCATCGCCTATGAGGACGACATCGATAAGGCGATGGAGGTCATCCGCCAGTATCTCGCCGAGGACGAGCGCGCCCTCAGCGACCCCGAGGCGCAAGTCGTCGTCACCGCGCTCGCCGATAGCGCGGTCAACATCACCGCCCGCGTCTGGGTCGCGACGGCGGACTATTGGGCCCTTCACGCCGCCTTGCTCAAAGGCGTCAAGGAACGCTTCGACGCCGCCGGCATCACCATTCCCTACCCCCATGTCTATCAGCTCAACAAGAACCTGGATTAAGTGCCTATTTAAGACATGGGCTTATGGGGCATAAGCCGTTCCGGCGCGTATAGCCGGGGCTCGACCCCTGCCTGCGCCAGGGCGCTGGCGGGCGCCTCGCCGGTGATAAGGGCGGCGATGAGCATGGCCGCGGCGGGGGCGGTCTGAATGCCCCAGCCGCCTTGCCCGACGCACCAGAAAAAGCCCTCCGCCTGCGGCGCGAAGCCATAGACCGGCAGACGGTCGGCGACGAAGCTGCGCAGCCCCGCCCATTTGGCGTCGATGCGGGGAATGCGCCAATGGGTTGCCCGCTCGATCCGGTCAACGGTCAGCGCCACATCCAGTTCCTCGGGCTGCGCGTCGCACGGGGGCATCGCCGTTTCATCGGCGGGCGAGGCGAGGATGCGGCCGCTTTCCGGCTTGAAATAGAAGCTTTCATCAGCATCGAGGGTCAAGGGCCAGGCGGGATCGATGGTGGCGGGTTGCGGCGTGAAAGTGACGATGGTGCGCCGCCGTGGCACCAAGCCCAGAGGCGCGATACCGGCCAGTTTCGCCACCTCATCGCCCCAGGCGCCGGCGGCATTGACGAGGATGGGGGCGGTGAAATCGCCGTGCGGGGTGGCGACCCGCCAGACCCGCCCCTGACGCGCCAGCGCCTTGGCCGGCGCCGCCGTCACCACCGCCCCGCCATGGCGGCGCAGCCCGCGCAGGAAGGTTTGGTGGATGGCGTGGACGTCCATGTCGCTGCACTCGGGATCGGCGAGCCCGCCCAACAGACCCTGCCGCCGCAAGACCGGCACCTGCGCCAGCACGGTATCGGCATCGACCGGGCGCAGCCGCGGGCCGATTGCCGCGAAGTCCCGCGCCAGCGCCTGCAGCGCCGCCGCGCCATCTTCCCAGGCGACATAAAGACAGCCGCGCGGCGTCATCAGCGGCGCGGGCGCGAGATCCGCCGGCGGCGCCAGGAAAAATGCCTTGGAAGCGGTGGTCAAGGGTTGCACCTTGGGGCCGCCATAGACTTGCGAATAGAAGGCGGCCGAGCGTCCGGTGGTGTGGTAGGCAAGACGGTCTTCCGCCTCCAGGATCAGCGCGCGGCCATAAGGCGCCAGGCCATAGGCCGCCGAGGCGCCCGCCATGCCGCCGCCGATGATGATGAAATCGAAAGAGCGCTGCATTTTTGTACCCGCTCTGAGAGTCTGTTGTTTCGCCCGGCGCAATGTGGTCTTTTTCCCCTCAACGCTCAAGCATGGGATGCTCACCATAGGGAGAAGCGCGTGGCAAGGCTCGAAGACAGCGCATTCGCCGCCGCCCTGGCGCGCCGCGCCGGCGCGGCTATCCTGCCCTTTTTCCGCAGCGTCCTTGAGGTGGAGAACAAGGCCCCTCCCGGTGGCTACGATCCGGTGACCGAGGCCGACCGGGCGGCCGAGCAGGCCATCATCGAGGAGATCCGCCGCCATTATCCCGACGATGCCATCGAAGGCGAGGAATATGGCCATCAGCCAGGCACTTCGGGCCGCGCCTGGGTGATCGATCCGATCGACGGCACCCGCGCCTTCCTCGCCGGGCTTCCCACCTGGGGCACCCTGGTGGGCCTGCGCATGGGTGGCAAGGCCGTCGCCGGCGCCGCCATGCAGCCTTTTGTCGGCGATCTTTTCAGCGGCGGGACAAGCGGCGCCTCGCTCAACGGCCGGCCCATCCGCACCCGCGCTTGTCCAAGCCTCGATACGGCGATCCTGGCGACCACCGACCCAAGTCTATTCAGCCCTCTCGAGCGGGTAGCGTTTGACGCTCTGCGCCAGCGCACCCGCCTGTGCCGATTGGGCTGCGACTGGTACGCCTATGCGCTGTTGGCGGCGGGCCATATCGACATCGTTGTCGAATCGGGGCTAAAGCCGCACGATGTGTTGGCGCTCATCGCCATCATCGAGGCGGCGGGTGGGCGACTTGTCTCCTGGCGCGGCGGCGATGCCGGCCAAGGCGGCCAGGTGGTGGCGATTGGCGATCCCCGGTTGGAGGCGCCAGTGCTGCGCCTGCTTGCCCCCGCCGCAGCCTCTTAATCAACAGCCTTGAAGAAGCGCATGAGATGCCCCATCGCTTCCCCGCGCAAGGCGTCCCTTTCCTTTAAAAGCTCGTGCCGGGCGCCTGCGATGGTTGCAACCCGCGCGTGCGGCAAGCGGGCGGCGAAGGCACGCACCCGATCATTGTCGACCACAGGATCGGCGCCGGCGAGAAGGATGAGGAGCGGCGTTTCGATGGCCTCGGCAAAGCCGGGGCTCAGCAGCCGCCGGGTCGAGCGGCGCGCCGCCTTCAACCAGCCATAGGTGACGCCGCCCATGGCCAGGGCAGGGTTGAGATCGATCGCCGCGTGCTCGTCGGCGAAACGGGCGAGGTCCGAGGTGAGGTGGCCGGCCCGCTCGGCGCTGCGGCGGTGCGGCCCATAGGGGCGCTGGCCAGGCATGTAGACGCGGCCTAGACCGGCCCAGCCGGCAAGGGCGAGCAAGACATCCATCAGCCACGGCGGCAAGGGCACCAGCTTGATCCCCACCATTGGCGCCAAGGCGGCGGCCTTGGCGAAAAACCCCGGGCGGTCGTGCAAGACGTGCAGCAAGAGATGCGCCCCCAGGGAATGGGCCAGAGCGTAATAGGGCGGCGGCATCTTTTCGGCGACGACAGTATGGCAAAAGCGGTCAAGATCGGCGCGGCGATAGGAAAAATCGGCTTGATGGTCCTTATGGGGATCCCCCGTCCCCCGCCCCGAAAGCCCCTGGCCGCGCCAGTCCATGGTGGCGACGGCGAACCCCCGGTCGAGGAGATCGGCATAGGTTTCAAAATGCTTTTCGATGAACTCCGAGCGGCCGTTCAGGAAAACAATGCTGGCCCTTATGGGACGGTCTTGCGGACGCCACAGGCCATAGCGCAAGGGCTGGCCGTCGGCGCCCTCGAAGAAACCAATGCGCCCGCCAGGCGGCGCCGTGCGGCGACGAGCAATGGTCATACAGTGCTTATCCATGACGCTCGCATAGCGCGGGACAGCCCCTTGGGAAAAGGGTAAAGAGAGGTGTCGAGGTTGCTTCCCTGCAAATGGCGCGCGGCGCCGCAAGGGATTCTCCCCTGCCGGCGCCGTGCTTCAGGTCGGGCGACCTTAACCGCTTTATTTCGATAGCCGGAGCTCGGCGAGGTTGTTGGCGACGGTTTGAAACACCCGCTCCAGCTCCTCGCTGCTCGGCGCATAGTGATAAAAGGGCGCCTGGCGTTCGGTGGCGACATCCTTCATGAGATTGGCCAGCACGCCATCGCCGTTGGCGAACTGCACTGTGTAGATCAAAATATCCTCGGCCTTGATATTGGCGGCGAGCGCCCGCAGGCGTTCATCGCGGCGGTTGCGGTTCGACAGCGAGCCGTTATAGGCATCGCCGGCGCGCACCGTGTTCTCGCCGTCGGTCAACAGGACGATCGCCCGCTGCACGCGCTTGGGGTCGGTGCCAGGTGGCGGCGTCGCGGCTTCGACAAAGGGCGCCTGCGGCGACACTACCCGCCACGCCCAGGCAAGGCCTTCCGGGATATTGGTGTAGTTGCTGCCATCGGCGGCCAGCGAATCGACGGCGGCGATGACCCCCGGCTTGTTGTTCTTGAGGCGGTAGATACCCACCGTCGGGCATGGCGTGCATTCTTCATTGAGGCGCATGGCAAGCGCCATGTCGCATTTGGTCGACCCCGCTTGCGGGTCGCCCTCGATGCCCATGGGCATCCAGGCCACCCAGTCAAGGCTGGCGGGACCATATTTGGCGACCGGGCCATCGATGATGTCCGCGGCGTTGTCGGCATCCTCGAACTTGTCGCGGCCGGTGGGCGACATGTTCCACCCGCTCGCTTGCCCGGTAAAGGCATAGCGGCTGTAGACGCAGCCCTTCCAAGCGTTGGACGGCGGCGCGTAAAACGGCACCACCGAATTGTGCGCGTAATAAAGATGGGTGATGGTGTCGAAATGGCCGAAGGAGACATGGCGCGTGTCCATGTTCATTTGCAGCCGTTCCTTGGCGTTGGCCGGCGCGCCCGCCGGGCGTTGGTCGTAATTGTCAACCGCCCAGTCGTTGGGCGACCACTGGCTCGACTTGATATAGCTGAATCTATACTTATCGGTGCGATAGGGATTGACATAGCTCGTGCCGGTGTCGACGGCTTGCCAGGCATAGCCGGCGCCGCCCGGGTCCCGCGGATCCGTCGGCATGGTCAGCGTTTCGCCCGATGGTCCCTTGCCATAGGTGGTGTTCATGTCGGTGACGTTGACCTTGCCCGCCCAGGGAACGACGCCGACCCGCACCAGGGACGACACCGGGTCGCCATAAAGAATGTCAATGAGCTTCTTGGCAGCGTCCTTGGCCGCTTGCAGGCGTTGGGTCGATTCGCCAGGGATGTTGCCCAGCATCGAGCCGGAAATATCGATGGCGAGAACCACGTCCAGCGGCACCGAGCGGCGAGTGGTGGTGCCGGTGGCCGCAACCCGGATCTCGTTCACCCCGGCAAGGCGCATGAACACCGTCGGCATGCGCGCCGATGCCGACACCGTCAAGACCCCCGCTGCCATATTGGCCACTGGCGTTGGACCCTCGACCGTGGCGTTGAGGAAATTGTCGGGGAAGTTGGCCTTGAAAAAAGCCTCGATATCCTGATCCCGGTCGGCCTCGAAAAAGACCCGCCCGCCGGCGAGCGCGGCGGCGTCGACCGAGGCGGAAAGCCGGCTGCGCAGCAAATGCGCCCGGGTAACGTCAAAGGCCATGCCGATGGCGAACATGATGGGGATGAGGCCCAGCCCCACGGTCACCACCGAAAGCCCGCGCCGGTCCTCGGCAAAACGCCGCGTCAGAGCGGCCCCATGGCGGCACAGACTGGAAAATAAAAACACGACACCCCTTTGGCGATGCGTCATCGTTCATATCCCAGCTATAAATTTGCAGATATAATTTTTTTCTGTCCCACAAATAGTAAAACAAGTTTAATAAAACATAAACAATGCCCCCTAAAGCCACTATCATTTAACTTTAAATAACGCACTTTTAAAATAAACATTCCTTATTATTACTATTAAAATTTTACGGAAATCTCTATATAATTGCACAAGCAAATCGTCCTTTTTTTACGCGTTCTTAAGGCGCTTGCCCTAGATTGTGTTTCAAAACAAGGCAATGACTCGGCTCCCGGAGACGGGCAGCGTTAAGCGATTGGAAAGAAAGAATGCTCGCTCAGGCGGTTACTCTTCTTAGCCTTTTGGGGCTTGCCGCCATCGTGCTCGTGGCGGCCCATGGGGATTTTCGGCGGTTCGTCATTCCCAACCGATTGTCCCTCGCCCTTGCTAGCCTGGCGCCGGTTTATTGGGGGGCAGCGACAGCCGCGGGGTATATTACGCCACCGTCCATATGGCTCGTCCTGGTGCTGGCCTTGGCGGTGTTCGCGCTTGGCTTCGGGTTGTTCGCTGCTGGTGTCATGGGCGGTGGCGACATCAAGCTGATGACGGCGCTTGCCTTGTGGATGACCCCCGGACAGGCGGTTCGCGTCTTTTTCGTCATCAGCCTGGCGGGCGGCGTTTTGGCGCTGGCCATGGCCCTGGCGCGGCTCTGGCAAGCCCGGGCCCAAGCCTCCATCACTGAACGGGGCGAGCAATCAGCCTGGCAAGTCCTCAGCAAACAGCCCATTCCCTATGGCGTCGCCATCGCCGCGGGCGGCCTTGCTCTTGCCGGCGAACTCATTGTTAACGCTTTGACGCAATAGTGCGGACTAAGATCTCCCAAGGAGTACCGGCAATGAATGTGCGCAGTTTGCTCCTCATCGTCATCGCCGTCGCGATCGCCGCTGCCGCCGCCATGTTCGCGCGTTCGCTGGTCGGCGACCAACCCGCCGCGGCGCCGGTCATCAGCACGGCGGCGCCAGCCGATGCCGTCAAGATCCTGGTCGCCGCCAACGCCTTGCCGGTGGGTCGCCTGATGGAAGCCAAGGATTATGGCTGGAAGGCATGGCCCAAGGACGGTGTGGACGACCGTTATGTGCGCGAGGAGGGCTTTGATCCGCAAAGTCTCGTCGGCAAGGTGGTCCGCCATTCCATGGTCGCTGGCGAACCCGTCACCATGAGCAAGTTGGTCGGCCCTGGCGAACGCGGCTTCCTCGCCGCTATTTTAAGTCCCGGAATGCGGGCCATCACGGTGCCCATCAACCAGACCTCCGGCATCGCCGGCTTCATCTTTCCCGGCGATCGGGTGGACATCATCCTCAGCCACGCCATCGAGGACGCCAAGGGCAGCCGGCGCAAGGTTTCCGAGACCGTTCTTTATAATGTCCGCATTCTCGCCGTCGACCAGCGGACCGATGACCAGACCAACAAGCCGGCGCTGGGGCAGACCGTCACCCTGGAAGTCACGCCGAAAATCGCCGAGGCGATTTCCGTGCTGCGCGAGTTGGGCGATCTGTCCTTGAGTCTGCGCAGCCTGGCCTTGAACGAGGATAAGGATGGCCCCAGCGTCAACCACCAATTTTTCGCGTCCCGGCCTTCCTATACCTGGGATTCGGACGTGAGCGCGCTGCTGCCTGATGTCTCGCAGCGCAACATGCTGACGGTCTCCCGC
Source organism: Pseudomonadota bacterium (assembly GCA_049324415.1). Taxonomy (GTDB): domain Bacteria; phylum Pseudomonadota; class Alphaproteobacteria; order Sphingomonadales; family CAKZYD01; genus JBMOOS01. The sequence continues at coordinate 91,663 of JBMOOS010000009.1, read as the reverse complement.
GGAGCGGAAACCGCATCGGTTGCATTTGGAGGTCAATGATGATGCGCCGCCTCGATAAAAACGCAAGGCCAAAGGCCGCGGCTCGGGTCGTTCTCGGCGCGCTGATGATGCTGGCGCCGCTTATGGGCATGGCGCGGTCAAGCCTGGCCGCCAGCCTGATGCAGCCCGAGGAGCAAGTCATCCGCCTTGACGTCAACAAAGGCCTGCTGCTCCGCCTCGAAGCGCCGGTCAGCAATATTTTCATCGCCAATCCCAAGGTCGCCGATGTCCAGATCAAGTCGCCGACCCTTGTCTATCTCTTTGGCACCGGCGAGGGCGAGACCAGTTTCTACGCCGTCGACCGCAACGACAAGATCGTCTATTCCGCAAGCGTCGCCGTGGCGCAAAACATCGGGCAGATCAAGGACTTGGTGAAGGCGGTCGTGCCCCAGGCGGAAATCGACGTGAAGACCTTCAACGGCCTTGTCCTGCTTTCCGGCTATGTCCAGCGGCCGGAGGACGCCGAGCAATTGGTGACGCTGGCGCAAAAGCTGGTCGGCGAAGGCCAGACCGTGGTCAACCGTTTGCAGGTCACCACCCCGACCCAGGTCAACCTTCATGTCAAGTTCGCCGAGCTCGCCCGCGATACCTTGAAGCAGCTCGGCTTTAATTGGGAGACCTCGCTCTTCGGCTCCAAGGCCGGCTTTCTGGTGGCCACCGGGCGCAATGTCTTCGATCGCGTGCCCGACCCCCTCAACCCCCTGGCCTTGCAAAAGGTCTTTCCCACCCTGGCCAATGGCGCCGACACCATCGCCGGCGACCTGGTGACCGGCAATCTCGACCTTAACTACGCCATCGATGCCCTGGAAAGCGAAGGCTTCGTCTCGGTGCTCGCCGAGCCCAACCTCACCGCGCTTTCCGGGGAGACCGCGACTTTTCTTGCCGGCGGCGAATTTCCCATTCCGGTCCCCAGCCTCGATAAGCTGGTGGTCGAGTTCAAGGAGTTTGGCGTCGGCCTGTCCTTCACCCCGACGGTGATGGCCGATGACCGCATTTCTTTGCGCGTGCGCCCCGAGGTGAGCCAGCTTTCCACCGACGCCGCCATCAGCGTCAACGGCATTTCCATCCCGGCCCTCACTTCGCGCCGGGCGGAAACCACGGTCGAGCTGGGCAGCGGCCAAAGCTTCGCCATCGCCGGCCTGCTGCAGAACAACCTCAGCCAGTCAGTGCGCAAATTTCCCGGCCTTGGCAACCTTCCCATCCTGGGCGCGCTTTTCAAATCGGACCGTTTTCAGAACCGGGAGACCGAGCTGGTGATCGTCATCACCCCCTATCTCGTCAAGCCGACCGACAAGCGGCGCTTGCTGACGCCGATGGAGGGCAAGCGCAACCCCACCGATATCGACCGCTACCTGCGCGGCGAAACCTTCCAGGCGCAGCCGACGCGGCCATCGCCGCCGCCAAGCAGCCCCAATAGCCGGGGTCTTGTGGGGCCGGCCGGCTTCTCCTTGGCCAATTGAGGGACATGCCATGAACCGCCACAGCCATCGCAAGCTTTACACGACCCGCGCCGCGGCCCTGGCCAAGGCCGCCTTGCTCGCTGGCAGCGTCATCCTTGGCGGCTGCGCCATGGAGCAAGGCGACAATGCCGGCCTTGCCTATGAGCGCCAGCCAGAGGTCCGCATGGTGCGCCTGGCGCACGATATCCAGCTTACCCCCGGCAGCGACACCCTGAGTGACGCGGAATATGCGCGGCTGGCCGCGTTCCTGTCGCGTGGCGGCGTCGGCTATGGCGATGAATTGCAAATCGATGTCGCCAGCGAAACGGATTACGACGCCAACGCCGCCATCCTGGCGCGGGCCTTGGCGCGCTATGGCCTGAGCCTTGACGGCGGCGCCGTCGCCTATGGCGCAGCGCCGGCGCCAGGCGGCCTTCGCCTGGTGGTGACCCGCTATGTCCTCGAGGCGCCCGCCTGCCCCGACTGGAGCCAGCCCAACTACAATAACTGGAGCAACGCACGGAGCAGCAATTTCGGCTGCGCCACCTACGCCAACATCGCCCAGCAGGTGGCCAATCCGCGCGATCTTATCGAGGGCCAGGAGCATGCCGGAGCGGAACCTGTTTCCACCGCCAAGGCGATCACCACCTACCGCAACCGCGCCATGAACCGGATCTTCACCAGGCGCGGCGCCGGAGGCGGCGGCGCCAGCGGCGGCGGCACGGGCAGCGGCGCCAGCGGCGGCGATCAAAGCGGCGCCAGCGGCTTGGGCACGCCATAAGAACAAAAGGACGCGAGGCATGAACGCACCTTCCCTATCGATACAAGCAGGCGGCAATCAGCAAAGATCGTGCGCCGCGTTCGTGCATGACGAGGCGTCGGCCGCGCTGATCAGCGCCGTCCTTGCCGAACACGGCTGGACCTCGGAGCGGGTTTCCCTGGGCGGCATCAACCAGGCGATAAAGCAGCTCGCCATCGAATCCTCGCCCGATTTCCTCATCATCGACCTAGGCGACGCGCGCGACGCGCGCGCCAACATCAATGCCCTTGCGGAAGTGGTGGAGCCCGGCACCATCGTCCTTACCATCGGCAGCACCAACGATGTGGCGCTTTACCGCGATTTGTTGAGCTCCGGCATTCAGGATTATCTCGTCAAGCCGGTGAGTTCGGAGCTCCTGCGCGAGGCCTTGCTCAACATCGAAATGGCGCTTGCCGCGCCTTCTCAGGAAACCGACGACCCCGCTTCCCATCGTATCTGCGGCTTCATCGGCGTGCGGGGCGGCGTCGGGGCAAGCACCTTGGCCTCGAGCTGCGCCTGGCTGATCGCCCATCATTTCAAGAAAAAAGCGGCGCTGCTCGATCTCGACATTCACTTCGGGACCGATGCCCTGGCCTTTGACCTCGAACCCGGGCGCGGGCTGCTTGACGCCTTGGAGAATCCCGGTCGCATCGACAGCCTGTTCATCGAGCGCGCGCTGATCAAGGAAAGCGACAATCTCGCCCTCCTCGGCGCGGAAGCGCCGATCGGCGAACCCATGGTGATCGACCCCACCGCCTTGAGCCATCTCCAGGGCGAGCTTAAGAACAGCTATGAACTGGTCCTGGTGGACCTGCCAAGAACCCTGTTGCCGACCCATCATTATCTGGTTCAGGCGATGAACGACATCGTCGTGGTGGTTGATATGTCGCTGCCTGCCGCGCGCGATACCATCCGCATTCTTGGCTTTCTCAAAGAGCATGCACCGGATGCCAAGGTTCATCTTGTCGCCAACAAGGTGCCCGGCGGCTCCCAGGTGGAAATCGCCCGGGGCGATTTCGAAAACGCGGTCGAGCGTAAAATCGACATGCTGCTGCCCATCGACGTCAAGGCCGCCAGCCTTGCCGCCAAGAAAGGAAAATCGATCCCGCAAATCACCACCGCCTCCAAACTGAGCGGTCAGATGAAGCTCTTGGCGGAAAAGCTTGTCGGCGACTTAGGCGAGACAAGCGGCCAGGGCTTCTGGGACAAGGTCAACGGGCTGCTGCGTGGCTCATTGAACAGGTCATCCAAGAAGAAATAATGGCACCCTTCGGCAGAAGATCGGGACTTACCAGTCGCACCATGGCGCCAGCCTTCGGCCGCGGCTCAGGTCTCACGCCCGCTGCCAAGGACCCCTCGGGCGGACGCGCCACCGCGGCGAGCGAGGTCGACGATTTCATCGAAAAGCTGGAAGGGCAAATCTGGGAGCTTCTGCCTCGCGAGGCCGCGCGCACGAAAAACCGCGGCGAGCTTGCCGATGCGCTCGACCAGCGCATCGCCGAGGCGGCCATCGCCGAGGATATCGCGCTCTCCGACCCCGATCGGCGCGATATCGTCACTGTCCTTCTCAACCTCTATCTCGAGGAAGTGGGGGGCGCGCGCGACGATCCCTTGACCATCGTCGAGGCCGCCAGGCGCGGCGGCAAGCGCAGCGGCCACGACACGCTCAACGACGCCAAGGAAAAGATCCAGCCGCTCCTTTTCGAGCATATCGACCCCTCCGCCGCCACCGAGCTGGGTCGCTCCGAGTTGGCCGAGGAAGTCAGCGACGTCGTCAGCGAGCTGCTGATCGAGACCAAGGTCAACCTCAACAAGAAGGAGCAGCGCGAACTCGTCACGCTGCTGCTCAACGACATGCTGGGGCTAGGGCCGCTCGAACCGCTGCTGGCCGACGAGACGATCACCGACATCATGGTCAACGGCCCCAATCAAATCTATGTCGAGCAGGGCGGCAAGCTGCGCCTCACCGACGTCAAGTTCCGCGACGACCAGCACCTCATGAACATCGCCACGCGGATCGTCTCGGCCATCGGCCGGCGGGTCGACGAGACCCAGCCGATCTGCGACGCGCGCCTCCTCGATGGCAGCCGCGTCAACGTCATCATCCCGCCGCTGGCGATCGACGGCGCGTCGATCTCCATTCGCAAATTCTCCAAAAAAAAGATCACCCTCGACCGCATGGTGGAAACCCGGAACATCTCGCCCGCCATGGCCAAGGTTCTGAAGATCGCCGGCCGCTGCCGCCTCAACATCCTCATTTCCGGCGGCACCGGATCGGGCAAAACCACCATGCTGAACGCCATCAGCCGAATGATCGACGAGGGCGAGCGCATCGTCACCATCGAGGACGCGGCGGAACTGCAGCTTCAGCAGCCCCACGTGGTGCGCCTGGAGACCCGCCCGGCCAATCTCGAGGGCAATGGCGAGATCACCATGCGCGATCTGGTGAAGAACGCCCTGCGCATGCGCCCCGACCGCATCATCCTCGGCGAAATCCGGGGCGCCGAGGCGATCGACATGCTCCAGGCGATGAACACTGGCCACGACGGCTCGCTGGGCACCGTGCACGCCAACCGTCCGCGCGAAGCGCTGACCAGGCTTGAGAACATGGTCAACATGGCCGGCATGAACCTGCCCGCCAAGGCCATTCGCACCCAAATCTCCGATGCCCTCGACATGATCGTGCAAGTCAGCCGCATGCGTGACGGCGTGCGCCGGGTGCAATACATCACGGAAGTCGTCGGCATGGAGGAAGACGTCATCACCACCCAGGACCTTTTCGTCTACAAATTCACCGGCGAGGACGAGAAGGGCAATCTCCTGGGCGAATTCCAATGCACTGGCGTGCGGCCCAAATTCTACGACCGCGCCGAATATTTCGGCTTGGGACGCGCCCTTATGGAAGCGATCCAATAGGCACCGCCGGGGGAAACCGCGATGAGCTATGCAAATGCGATTGTCGTGACGGTTTTCATAGCCGCCCTGTTGGTCGGCGGTTTCGGGCTTTTCGCCGTGGCCCATTTGGGGGGGGGTAGGACACGGGTCATGGGGCGGCGGCTGGAGCGCCTGCGCGAACGCTTCAGCAACGACCAGGCCGCGGTGGCGCAAGCCCGGGCGCGGCGCCTTCGCAACATCGAGACGGAAGGCGCGATCGAAAGCTTCCTGCGCCGCTTCGTCCCCCGCCCGGCCGCCTTGCGCGCCCGCCTGAACGCCACCGGACGACAGATTTCGGTGGGGCAATATGCCGGCCTGTGCGCCATTCTTCTTCTGCTCTCCTTCGGCACCTTCTGGTTCATCGTCACCCTGCCGCTGCAGCTTTCCCTGCTGCTTTCGCTGCTGGTCGGCATCGGCGTTCCCCATGTCGTCACCGGCCGCATGGTGAAAAGGCGCATCGCCAGCTTCACGACGCAGTTTCCCGACGCCATCGACCTCATCGTGCGGGGCTTGCGGTCGGGCTTGCCGGTGGCCCAGTCGCTGGGCGCGGTGGGGGCGGAATTTCCCGATCCCGTCGGTGTCGAGTTTCGCACCATCTCGGACAAGATCAAGATCGGCAAGTCGATGGAGCAGGCATTGTGGGAGACGGCGCAACGCATTCCCACGGCGGACTTCAAGTTTTTCGTCATCACCCTCGCCATCCAGCGCGAGACCGGCGGCAATCTGGCGGAAACCCTGGGCAATCTCTCCGACATCCTGCGCAAGCGCCAGCAATTGAAGCTGAAGGTCCGGGCGATGTCGTCGGAGGGACGGGCCAGCGCCTATATCGTCGGCGCCCTGCCCTTCATCATGTTCGGCCTCATCCTGATGCTCAACTACGATTACGGTATCGTTCTGGTGACCGACCCCCGGGCGATGACCGCCGCCATTGGCGGCGTGGTCTGGATGTCGATCGGCGCCTTCATCATGGCCAAGATGATCAACTTCGAGGTTTGACGACATGGATGGCGCCCTTCCCTTTGGTCTCACCACGATCGACGCGGTCACCATCTTCAGCGGCATCGCCGCGTTGATGCTTTGCGTCGCCATGTACAACGCCTTCACCGCCCGCGATCCGATGCGCGGCCGCGTCAAGGCGCTGCAGGCCCGGCGCGAGGAATTGCGCTCGGGCTTCGTCGCCCCGGTGCGGCGCGCTTCCTCGATCCGCCGCAAGGGGCAGACCGACCAGGTGCGTAAAATTTTCGAAAAGCTGCGTTTGATGCGCAAGGAGCAGAGCGCAAAAATCACGCAGAAACTCGTCCGCGCCGGCTGGCGATCGCCCGACGCCGAGATGATCTTCATGATCGCCAAGCTGGCCTTGCCTTTGGTCGTGGGCATATTGGCCGTGATGATGATCGTTGTCATGAAGATGTTCTCCTTCGGACCGCAGATGCGCCTGATAGTGACCGGCGGCGCCGTTCTGGGCGCGTTTTTCCTGCCCGACATCCTGGTCAAGAACGCGATCCAGAAGCGCACCGAGGCGATTAGAAGGGGCCTTCCCGACGCCCTCGATCTCATGGTCATCTGCTCCGAGGCGGGCCTTACCCTCGACGCCGCCTTCCAGCGCGTCGCCCGCGAGTTGGGAAGCGCCTATCCTGAACTGGGCGACGAGTTCAGCTTGACCTCGATCGAGCTTGGCTTCTTGCAGGAACGCCGGCAGGCGCTGGAAAACCTCTCCTCACGCGTGGATCTGCCGGGGATCCGCTCGGTGGTGACGACGCTCATCCAGACCGAGCGCTACGGCACGCCCCTCGCGACCTCGCTGCGGGTTCTTTCCGCCGAGTTCCGGCATGAAAGAATGATGAAGGCGGAAGAAAAGGCGGCGCGGCTGCCGGCGATCATGACGGTGCCGCTCATCCTGTTCATCCTGCCTTGCCTGTTCATCGTCCTCATGGGTCCCGCGGCGTGCAAGATTTCAGACGAGTTCATCAACCGTTAGGAGCAAGGCAGATGGCTCGCTGGCATACCCCACATCGTCTCGCCGTTTCTCTTTGGCGCCGCCGCGATGGCGTCAGCGCCCTCGAGTTCGGTTTTGTCGCGCCCATTTTGTTACTCTTTGTCATCGGCGCCTTCGAGGTCGGCAACCTCATGTACGCCAACGCCGTTCTTGAAGGCGCCGCCCGTGAAGCGGCGCGGCGCGGCGTCACCGGCTTTGCCCCCTGCAACATGACCCGCCAGGAATATATCGAGCAAGTCATCGATCAGCAGATGATCGGCTTTGCCAATCCCGACCGGCGCACCATATCGATCATGGTCTATGACGCCTTCAGCAATATCGGCGAGCCGGAGCCGTTCACCGACAACCCCGACTTTCCCAACGGCCGATATGACCCGGGCGAGGAATTCACCGATATCAACGGCAATCTGCAGTGGGATCCGGACATGGGCGCTGCCGGCCTCGGCGGTCCGGGTGCCGTCGTCGCCTACAAGGTTTCCTATGACGTGAGCCTGCTTACCGGCTTTTTCACCGAGACCTTGAAATTGCCATCACGCATGACGATGACCGCCACCGCCGCCATCCGCAACGAACCCATTCCGGTCAACCCCGATGGCTCTTTGGCCGTCGCCTGCGACATATGAGGTGCGCCATGCCGCTCCTTCCTCGGTTCAGGAAACTCCTTGCCGAACGGCGCGCCAGCATCATGATCGAGTTCGCCTTCGCGGCCCCCCTTCTCATCACGCTGATTTTCGGCGGAGTCGAGCTTGCGCGCTATATGCTCACCTATCAAAAGCTGAGCAGGGTGGCGATGGGCACCGCCGACTTGTCCTCGCAAGGGCAGACCATCACCGAAGGGGAAATCGCCAACGTCTTCGCGGCGGCGGAGAATGTGTCGGGCGCGGTGGACTTTGGCAGCAACGGGCGGCTTATTCTCACTGCGGTCTACCGCGATGGCGAGAATCCGCCGTCGATCGACTGGCAGCGCTCGTTCGGTGCCGACCTGGGCGAAGGATCGGCCAGCAAGATCGGCGTGCCGAGCGGCGGCGCCTCCTTGCCCGCGGCCATCCAGCTCGCCCCCGGCGAGGGCCTCATCGTCGCCGAGGCCTATTACCGCCACACCGTTTTTTTGTTCGACAAATTCATCAACCCGGGGCTGGTCTATCAAACCGCCCTTTACCGTCCCCGCTTCGGGGCCTTGCGGAAAATCGACCCTGACCCGCAATGAAAGAGGCCTTGCGTTCAGCCGATGACCTTGGCGGCGCGCAAGGCCTCCCTCTCGCTGTCCGTAACGCCCAGCTCGGCAAGGATTTCATCGCTATGCGCCCCCAGCCCGGGCGGCGGCAGGCCGTAGTCAAGCGGCGTTGCCGACAGCTTGATGGGATTGGCGACCAAGGAAAGGCGCCCCGCTTCTTCATGCGCCATGTCCACTTTCAGCCCCCGCGCCACCGCCGTCGGCTCGGCAAAGGCTTCGGCGATGCTGTTGATCGGCCCGCAGGGGATGCCCGCCTCATCGAGAAGACGGCGCCAATGCTGTGTCGTCTCCCGCGCCATGATAGCGGCGATCGCCGGCACCAGGGTGTCGCGCCCGCGCACCCGCGCGGCGTTGCTGGCATAGCGCCCTTCCTCGCTCCATTCCCCATGGCCGAGGAGGGCCGCGAAACGGGCGAACTGGCGGTCGTTGCCAATGGCGACGATCAAGCGGCCGTCGGCGGTGGGGAAATCCTGATAAGGCACGATCGAGGGATGGGCGTTGCCCAGCCGGCCTGGGACGATGCCGCCCACCAGATAATTAAGGTTTTGGTTGGCGAGCCAGGAAAGCTGGGTATCGAACAAGGCCATGTCCACATGCTGGCCCTCACCGGTGCGCGCGCGGTGGGCGAGGGCGGCGAGGATGCCGATGACGGCGTACATGCCGGTGGTCAAGTCGGCGACCGCCGTTCCCACCTTCACCGGGCCGCTTTCCGGGGTGCCGGTAATGCTCATCAGCCCGGCCATCCCCTGGATGAGGAAGTCATAGCCGGCGCGCGGCGCCATGGGTCCGTTCTGGCCAAAGCCGGTGATCGAGCAATAGATGAGGCCGGGATGGTCGGCGGCAAGCCGCGGGTAATCGAGCCCGTATTTGGCGAGCCCGCCCACCTTGAAATTTTCAATCAGGATATCGCTATGCTGGGCCAGGCGGCGAATCAGCTCCGCCCCTTGCGGTTTCGCCATGTCGATGGCGATCGAGCGCTTGCCCCGGTTGGCGGCGAGGAAATAAGCCGCCGTGTCGCTTTGGCTGCCGTCCCGCCTTTTCATATAGGGCGGGCCCCAGCTTCGGGTGTCGTCGCCGCCATCGGGGCGCTCCACCTTCACCACCTGCGCGCCCAGGTCGGCGAGGATCTGCCCGGCCCATGGCCCGGCGAGCACCCGCGACAAGTCGAGCACCTTGAGATGGGTCAGCGGTCCTGCCATGTCTTTTCCCTTTCTCGCGGTCCGCACCATTGCCCCGCAACCATCAACCTTGCGCCTTGGCCTTGCGCTTGGCATGCTGCGGCGCACAATCACGGGTGGCCCAAGGCCATGCCCGGAAAGGGGTGAAGCATGACGGTGGAGCATAAGCAAGTGGGCGCGCAGCGCTATCGCGAATCCTTCGGCCGCTATCTTGAGGATTTCAAGGTCGGCGACATCTATGAGCACCGCCCGGGCCGCACCATCAGCGAGACCGACAACACCTGGTTCACTCTCCTTACCATGAACACCCATCCGCTGCATTTCGACGCGGAGTACGCCAAGCATTCGGAATTCGGCCGCCCCCTGGTCGCCAGCCCGCTCACCGTCGCCATCCTTCTTGGCATGTCGGTCTCCGACGTCAGCCAGAAGGCGATCGCCAATCTCGGCTGGACCGACATCAAGATGACTGCCCCGGTGTTCGCCGGCGATACCCTTTATGGCGAGACGGAAGTCCTGGAGGTGCGCGAATCGCAATCGCGGCCGACCCAGGGGGTGGTGAAGGTGCGCTCGCGCGCCTTCAACCAGGACGGCGTCATGGTGTGCCAGTTCGACCGCGCGGTGCTCATCCCCAAGCGCGGCCACGCCATCGACGACAAGGCGAATTACTAAGAGCCCGTTTGCCCATGACGATGAGGTCAAGGGCGCTGGTGCTTTTGCCGGTTCACCCAGCCTCGGCCAGGCGCGGATAATCGGTATAGCCCTTCTCGCCGCCGCCATAATAGGTCTCCCGGTCGGGCTCGGCGATGGGATGATCGCCGGCAAGCCGTGCCACCAGGTCGGGGTTGGCGATATAGGCGCGGCCAAAAGCGACGAAATCGGCGCGGCCGGTATCGATGCTCACTTCCGCCTTGCGGCCGTCATAGCCGCCATTCACCATATAGGCGCCCTTGAAAAGGCGGCGCAGCTCATCAAGGTCGAAAGCGGTCGCCGGGTCGATGGCGAGGTGCGGCACCCGTTCCACCACATGAAGATAGGCAGGCCCCACTTCGTTCAAGGCCGCCGCCAGATGGCAAAACAAGGCGCGCGGATCGCTGTCGGCGATGTCGTTGAAGGGGTTCAGGGGCGAGATGCGCAAGCCCACGCGGCTCGCCCCGATTTCGCCCGCGACTGCTTCCACCACCTCCAGCGCGAAGCGGCAGCGATTGGCGATCGAGCCGCCATAGCGGTCGGCGCGCTTGTTGGTCTTGTCGCGCAGGAACTGGTCGATAAGATAGCCGTTGGCGCCGTGCAGCTCGACGCCGTCGAAGCCGGCGGCGATGGCTTGGCGCGCGGCGCGGCGAAAGTCGCTGACGATGCCGGGCACTTCCTCGCTCTCCAGGGCGCGCGGCGCCACCATGTCGAGAAGGCCATGGGGAGTGAAGGCCTTGCCCGCCGGGCGAATCGCCGAGGGCGCCACCGGCCTTGCCCCACCCGGCTGCATCACCGGGTGGCCGATGCGCCCGCCATGCCAAAGCTGGGCGAAAATGCGCCCTCCATTGCGTTGGACGGCGCGGGTAACGCGGCCCCAGGCGGCGCCGTGCGCCGCGCTGTGGAGCCCAGGGGTCCAGGCGTAGCCATGGGCCTGGGGCGAGACCGCCGTCGCTTCGGAGACGATGAGCCCGGCGGAAGCGCGCTGGCTGTAATAAAGCGCAGTGATATCCTTGACGCAGCCCTTGGCATCGGCGCGGCTGCGGGTCAGCGGCGCCATGACGATGCGGTTGGCAAGGCGCAGCGGACCCAGCCGCGCCGGCAGGAACAGATCGCGCCGCCCATCAGCCTTCATGCGCCAGCCTTCCCTTTTGGGCGCCCCAGGCTGAACAACCAAAGCCTTGGCGTCAAGAGGGGAAGCCTTCTACGAGGATGGGGCTTGCCAGCGCATGATGGGGCGGTGGGGCGCCCGGCGTGCCACCTCGCGAAAGCCGTGGCGGGCGAAGGTGGAGGCAATGCCGGTGAAAATCGTGGTGGAGGACTGCTTGCCGGCGCGGTCCCAGGGATAGGCCTCGACAACGGACGCGCCATGGGCCGCCGCATGGTCGATAGCAGCGGCGATGAGCCGGCCCGACCAGCCGGCGCGGCGATGACCAGGGCGGATGTAAAAGCAGCTCAGCGACCACACCGGGGCGGCATCGATGGGGGCGAGCACGGGGGAGCGGTCGAGGGTGGGAAGGTCGGCGCGGGGGCAAATCTGCGCCCAGGCCACCGGCGCTCCTTCGCTATAGCCGATGAGCCCCGGCGGCGGGCCGGCGCCGACGATGCGGCGCATGGCGCGGCGGTTGCCCGCCCCTTGCGCCGCTTCCCAGTCCTTGCGCTTCAAGCGCCACCACATGCACCAACAGCCGGCGCACGCGCCATTGGCGCCCATGACGCGCTCGAAATCGGCCCAGCGGCCGGGGGTGAGGGGATGGATGGTCCAGCTCATCGCACGGGAAACAGCGGCTTGCGTTTTTCTTGGAAGGCGGCCAGGCCCTCGGCATGGTCGGGGCCGTCATAGCTCATCAGGAACATGGCCCGGGTTTCCGCCGTCTCCTCCATCACTCCCTCGCGCACCATTCCCATCATACGCTTCATCTGGCGCAGGCTATGCTGCGACAAGGCCGCCATGCGGGCGCTTAAGCGCGCGACATGCGCCGCCATCTCGGCGCTGGCAACGACGCCGTTGACAAGACCGATGCGCAGCGCCTCCGCCGCATCGATGGCATCGCCGGTAAGAAGCAGCGCCTTGGCATGGCCAGGGCCGATGAGGTCGATGAGCGCTTTCGTTTGGGGAAAGGTATAGACCAGCCCCAGCTTCGCCGGGGGAATGGCAAAGCGGGCGTCCGGCGTCGCGTAGCGCAGGTCGCAGGCAAGGGCAAGGCCGCAAGCCGCGCCGATGCAATCGCCCTCGATTCGGGCAATCACCGGCTTGGGAAAGCGCGCCAGCGCCTCAAGCGCGCCATGGATGGCCTCGACATTGGCTGCCCGGCGGAAGGGGTCGGCGACCATGGCGGCAAATTCCGAGACATCGGCGCCCGAGGAGAACATGCCCCCCTCGCCCGCGATCAGCAGCAGCTTTACCTGCGGGTCCTCGGCAAGAGGCGCAAGGAGACTGGGAATTTTTTCCCACATGGCCTGGGTAAGCGCGTTTCTGCGCGAGCCCCGGTCGATGAGGAGCTCGGCCGTCTCATCCCCGCGCCGCACGATCAAAGCCTCGCCCATCCCCCTCCCCCTATTGGTCGTTGCGATTGAACCGCGGCACAGACTGGTTATGCTGGAGCCGTCCATCGTCTGGGAGCTTAAGGATGACAAGGAATCCCCCCTTAGCGCAAGGCCCGCGTCGCCTTTCTGCCGCGGTTGGTTTGGCGCTTTTTCTCGCCGCCTGCAACGAGCCCGCGGAGCAAGCGGCGCAAAGCGTCGATGAGCAGCACGCAGCGGCGCGCCAAGCGCTCGATGCGCTGATTGCCCGCCAGACCACGGCGCTCCTTGCCACCCTCCCGGAAACGGCGAGCTATGTCGGCGTTCCCGAGGCCCTCGCCGGCGGACCCTATAACAGCCGCCTCAACGACTATCGCCCCGCCGCCGAGGCCGAACGCCGCGCCCTGATGCGCCGTTTCATCGCCGAGCTGGACGGCGACGTCGCCCAGCCGCTTGACGAGGAGGCGCGCCTCAGCCGCGATATCGTGCGCACGCTTTATGCCAACGCTATGGCCAGCGGCGATATCGCCTATGGCCTGGTGGAGCCCTTTTCCTTCGCGGGCCATACCCCCTTCGTGGTGAGCCAGATTTCCGGCCCCCATATCGGCATCGCCAATCTGATGCAGGCGCAGCAGCCGGTGACGAGCGAGGCGGAGGCCCGCGACTATATCGCCCGCCTTGCCGCCATCGGCCCCACCTTCGACGGCGTTATAGAAAAGCTCAACGCCGACGCCGCCCTCGGGCTGGCGCTGCCCAAGGCGCTGATGGGAAAAATGCTGGGGGTGCTTGACGGCGTGCTGGCAACGCCGCCGGAAGCCAATGCCCTCATCACCTCGTTCAAGGAAAAGCTGGAGGCCATCCCCTCCCTTGACGCCCCTAAGCGCGCCGCCCTCGGCGGAGAAGCCCTCAACGCCATGCGCGATGTGGTTTTGCCCGCCTATCAGCGGCTGCGCGACGCCGCCGCCGGCCTTGAAGACAAAGCGCGGCAGGAGGCCGGCATCTGGGCGCAGCCGCAAGGCGAGGCGTTTTACGCCGCCGCCATCCGCAACCTTGGCGATTCGGACCTCAACGCCGAGCAAATCCATGCCATCGGCCTTGCCGAGGTCGCCCGTATCGGCGATCAGATGGACGCCATCCTCAAAAGCCAGGGGTATGGCGAAGGCTCGGTGGGGGAGCGGATGATGGCGCTGGGCGAGGACCCCCGCTTCCGTTACCCCAATGATGACGCCGGGCGGGCCCGGATTCTCGCCGACTTGCGCGCCTATGTCGCCGGGATGGAAGCGCGCTTGCCGGACTATTTCATCCATATCCCGCCCCAGGCGCTGGAGATTCGCCGGGTCCCTGAATTCACCGAAGCGACCTCGCCCGGCGGTTATTATGATTCGCCCTCGCTCGACGGCACCCGCCCCGGCATTTATTGGATCAACCTTGCCGACACCGCCCGCTGGCCCGCCTATTCCCTAAAGACGCTGACCTATCACGAAGGGGTGCCGGGCCATCATTTCCAGAACGCCCTCAGCCTTGGCCTTAAGGACATTCCCCTGGCCCGCCAGATCGCGCCGTTCAACGCTTATGGCGAGGGTTGGGCGCTTTACGCCGAGCGGCTGGCGGCGGAAATGGGGCTTTACGCCGATGACCCCTTTGGCGACCTCGGGCGCCTGCAGGACGAGCTGTTCCGCGCCGTCCGCCTGGTGGTCGACACCGGCCTCCACGCCAAGCGCTGGACCCGCGAGGAAGCCATTGCCTACATGCGCGAGACGACGGGGGCGAGCCTGGTTGAGGTGACCCCGGAGATCGAGCGCTACATGGCTTGGCCTGGCCAGGCGCTGGGCTATAAGCTGGGCCAGCTCAAAATCCTCGAATTACGCGACATGGCGCGCGACGCGCTTGCCGCGCGCTTCGATATTCGCGCCTTCCACGACCAAGTGCTGATGTCGGGGCCGCTCCCCATGGCGGTCCTGGAAGCGAAAATCACCGACTGGATCGCCGCCGGGGGGCCGGCAACGGATTGAAGTCGGGAGCCCTCGCAAGAAGCACGTCTTAGCGCGACGCGATCTTGGCCACCTTGGAGCCCGGCGGCGACGCGCTGACGACGCGGTTGCGCCCTTCCGCCTTGGCGCTATAGAGCGCTTCATCGGCGCGCTCGAGAAGGGCGGTGCTCGTTTCCTCGCCCGGCGCCAGGGAGGCAAGACCAACACTTACAGTGACGTTAAGCCTGGTCTTGGCGTCAGACAGAGCAAAAGGGGCGTCCGCCACCACTTGACGCAAGCGTTCGGCAATCTTTGCCGCCGTCTCGCCCGGACATTCCGGCATGATGACGACGAACTCCTCGCCGCCATAGCGCGCGGCAAGGTCGACGCCGCGAATATTGGTGCTGAGCCGCCGCGCGAACTCGGCAAGGATCTCATCGCCGGCGGCATGGCCATGGCTGTCGTTGACCTGCTTGAAGAAATCGATATCGAGCATGGCCAGCGACAACGGCTTGCGCATGGCGACGGCGTGCTGGATCATGGTGGCGAGATGGCTTGCCATGTAATGCCGATTATAGAGCCCGGTCACCGCGTCGGTGGTGGCGAGGCGCACGCTCATATGGAGGTTTTCCCGCAGCCGGTCGGCAAACCGCTTGCGCTTGAGTTGGGTGCGGATCCGCGCCTTGATCTCCAAGACGTCGAGGGGCCGGCCGATATAGTCATTGACGCCGATCTCCAGCGCCTTGACGATGCGATAGCTGTCCTCCACCGCGGTGAGGACAAGAATGGCGATATTGCGGGTCTCCTTAAAGGAGCGCACCCGCGAGGCGATGCGCAGGCCATCCACATTCTGCATCGCCAGATCGACGACCACGACGTCATAATGCCCCGCCTGTGCCTTGTCGGCGGCGCTATCGGAGCCGGGGAGAGCCTCGACCTCTCCCATCTCGGCGACCGCTTCCCTAAGCTTGGCCGCCGCCGCCGCGTCCTCGCCGATCAAAAGAATGCGCGCGTCATCGACGGTGATATCATCCTGCGCGTTGCCGGAGACCCCCATCACGGTCGAGGTCACGGCGCGGTTGCGCAATTCGTCCATCATCATTTTCAAGCGCACCAGCGAGCGCACCCGGGCGTAAAGCGCCACTTCCTTCACCGGCTTGGTGAGGAAGTCATCGGCCCCCGCTTCGAGGCCGGTTATCTTGTCTTCCGCCTGGTCGAGCGCGGTCACCATGACAACGGGAATGTGGCTGACCGCTGGGTCGGCCTTGAGGCGGCGGCAGACCTCGAAACCGTCCATGCCCGGCATCATCACGTCAAGAAGGATGATATCGGGAAGCTCGCGCTGCGCCACCGCCAGCGCCTCCAGCCCGGAAGTGGCGGTCAGAACGTCGAAATACTCTTTGGTCAGCTTCGCTTCGAGGAGTTTGACATTGGGGGGAACGTCGTCGACAACCAATACACGCGCTGTCATTTACTGGCCCCCTTATTCGAGAAACTGGCGCACGGTCTCGAGAAACCGCTTCACCGATATGGGTTTGGCGATATAGGCCTCGCAGCCGCCGTCGCGAATCTTCTGTTCATCGCCCTTCATGGCGAAGGCGGTGACCGCGATGACGGGAATATTGCGCAGCTCCTCGTCTTCCTTGAGCCAACGGGTGACTTCAAGCCCCGACACCTCGGGGAGCTGGATGTCCATCAAGATGAGGTCCGGTTTTTGCTGGCGCGCGATATCGAGGACTTCCAGCCCGTCGCGGGTCTGGAGCGTATGGTAATCATGGGCCTCCAGGAGATCGCAGAACAATTTCATGTTGAGGTCATTGTCCTCGACGACGAGGATCTTTTTGTGCACGAGAAAATCCCCCGTTTGTCTCCTTTGAGGCGCCACTATCTTAGCCTTGGACGGCGCCAAGGTCACGGGTATAAGGGCCTGTTCGTCAAAGTCCAAACCGGCTCTTCCATGCCCCGCCCCGGGCCACGGCGTCAACGCGTATTCGCCATTGGTAAAGCTATAGAAACGGGCTTAAGGAAGCGTTTACGACAAAATCCTTAGGAGCCCGCCATGGATCAGCAGCAAGCCGAGATACTGGCCCTCAACGCCCTTGCCTTTCTGGCCTCCGAACCCTTCAAATGGCAGGCTTTTCTGGTCCAAAGCGGGATCGACCCCACCCATGTCAGGGCACAAGTTGGCGATCTGGACTTTCTCCAAGGCGTCCTTGATTTTATCGCCTCGCGCGAGGATTGGGTGGTCGCCTTCGCCGATGCCGCTCGTCTCGCGCCGGAGACGGTCAACGCGGCCCGACGTTCTCTTGCGCATGCGCAAGACCTTGATTAGGCTGCCCTAAATGCCCATAGCCCCCCATACCAGGACCCAGATCGAAGACCTTCGTGCACGACTTGACGGCGCTCGGCCGCTGATCATTTGCGACGCCGATGAAGTATTGGTGCGCTTCGTCGCGACGCTTGAGGCTTATCTGGGCGATGAGGGCCTTTATCTGCGCTTCGACAGTTTCGCCCTTACCGGAAACATCCGCCGGCGCGAAGACGACAGGCCGCTCGATAAAGAGGAGGTGGGGCGTCTTTTGCGCCAGTTTTTCGCCACCCGCATCGCCGACTGCCCGCCGGTCGAGGGCGCAGCGGCGGCGCTGCACGCCCTGTCGACGCGGGCCGACATCGTTGTCCTCACCAATTTGCCGGATGGCTTGCGCGCGGTGCGCGAGGCGGCCCTCAAGCGCCTCGGCATGCCTTATCCGGTGATCGCCAATGATGGCCTGAAGGGTCCGGCGGTGGCGCTATTGGCCCTGCGCCGCCGGGCGCCGATATGCTTTCTTGACGACCTGCCGCCCAATATCGATTCGGTCGCTGAAGACGCGGCGCACGTCCATCGCATCCATTTCGTCGCCGACCCGCGCCTTGCCGCGTTATTGGGGCCGGCGGCGCGCGCGCACTGCCGTATCGACAGTTGGCGCGACACCCGGGATTATCTGGAGCGGCTGCTGGCCGCAGCCGGCCATTAAGAGCCCGTTTAGAAACTCCCATGGGTCCGCGACGCTGGCGCTTTTCACGCCGATGCATTTTTCCTATTGTGGCGCCCGGATCACACAGCCAAGGGAGGCGGGAAGGATGTCAGTGGAAGCGCGTTTGGAGGCAAAAGGCCTCTTCTTGCCCAAGCCGGCGGCGCCGGCGGCCAATTACGTGCCCTTCACGCTCGTGCGCGACATGGTTTTCGTCTCTGGCCAGCTTCCCGTCGGTCCCGGCGGCCTGGCCTATGAAGGCAAGGTCGGCCAGGAGGTGAGCTTGGACCAAGCGGTGGCGGCGGCGCGGTTGTGCGCGCTCAACATCATCGCCCAGCTCAAGGTGGCCTGCGAGGGCGACCTTGAGCGCGTGCGGCGCATCGTGCGCCTTGGCGGCTTTGTCAATTGCGCCGACGCCTTCGAGCAGCAGCCCGTGGTGATCAACGGCGCTTCCGATCTCATGGTCGTCGCTTTTGGCGAAGCGGGCCGCCATGCCCGCGCCGCCGTCGGCAGCAATGCCCTTCCCTTCAACGCGCCGGTCGAGATCGACGCCATCGCGCTCATCGGCTAAGGCATGGCAAAGCCTTCGCCAAACGCCACTCCCGAAGCCGCGCGCCGCTGGCTCACCGCCCAGGCCTTCGCCCATCGCGGCCTCCATGACGCCGCCAGGGGCGTGCCGGAAAATTCGCTGGCGGCCTTTGCCGAGGCGATCGCCCAAGGCTTCGGGATCGAGCTCGACGTGCGCCTTGCCGCCGACAATGTGGCCATGGTCTTCCACGACGCGACCCTTGACCGCTTGACCGGCATGACGGGGCCCATCGAGCATTATTCGAGCCAGTTTCTTGGAGACACCCCCCTTCTGAACAGCACGGAAACCATTCCCACCTTGCGCAAGGTGCTGTCCTTCATTGCTGGACGGGTGCCAGTGCTCATCGAGGTGAAAAGCAATCACCATGTACGCCATCGCCTGCTGGCGGCGGTGCGCCATGCCCTGGAAGGCTATGGCGGCCCGGTGGGGGTGATGTCCTTCGACCCTGAAGTCGCGCAATGGTTTTCCCGGCAGCGGATCAACGTCGTGCGCGGGCTCGTCGTCACCCACCACAGCAATGCGCGCAGCCGCTGGCTTGCCCGGCTGCCTTTCGGCCTTGCGCTCCTCGGATGGCGGGCGCGCCAGCCGCATTTCCTTGCCTACGACCTGCGCAGCCTGCCCAACCGCCATGCGGCGCGCCAGCGTCGGCGAGGCCTTCCCATCCTCAGTTGGACCGTGCGCTCGGAAGCGGACCTTGCCAAGGCGCGCGCCCATGCCGACAATGTGATTTTCGAAGCGGTACAGCCCCTACCCTCGCCATGAACGCCGCCACCGCGCCTCCTTATCAAGCGCGCGTCCTTGCCCGCGCCGCTGACCTCGATGGGGCGCTGTGGGATGGCCTTGCCGGCACCGCCAACCCCTTTTTACGCCATGGCTTTTTCACCGCCCTCGAGGACGCCGGCTGCGCCACCGCGCAAACCGGCTGGCAGCCTTTCCACATCCTCCTCGAAAACGCCGCGGGAAGCCCGCTTGGCCTGATGCCGGCCTATCTTAAAAGCCATTCCTACGGCGAATATGTCTTCGACCATGGCTGGGCGGACGCTTATGAGCGGGCGGGCGGGCGCTATTATCCCAAGCTCCAGGCATGCGTCCCCTTCACCCCTGTCCCGGGGCCGCGTTTGCTCGCCCATGATGACGCGGCGCGACAGGGCCTTATCGAGGCCGCGCAAAATATCTGCAAAGACCTGGGGCTTTCCGGGCTGCACATCACTTTCGCAACGCCCCAGGAAGCTGCGTTCACGCAAAAAATCGGCCTGCATACCCGTTTGGGGATCCAGTTTCACTGGCGCAATCGCGGCTACCGGGATTTTAGCGATTTTCTCGCCGCGCTCGCCAGCCGCAAGCGCAAGGCCATCCGCCGCGAGCGGGCGATGGCCTTGGCCGATGGCCTTAGCGTCGAAATCCTTATGGGCAGGGAAATCCGGGAAGCCCATTGGGACGCCTTCTTCGCCTTTTACCGCGACACCGGCGGCCGCAAATGGGGAGTGCCTTATCTTAACCGCGCCTTTTTCTCGCTTTTGGGCGAGCGTCTGGGCGATGGCGTCGTCTTGATGCTGGCCCTGCGCGATGGCCAGCCCATCGCCGGCGCCCTTAATCTGCGGGGTAGGGATGCGCTTCATGGCCGCTATTGGGGCGCCAAGGAAGCGCGGCCGTTTCTCCACTTCGAGCTATGCTATTACCAGGCCATCGATTTCGCCATCGCCCATGGCCTTCGCCGCGTCGAAGCCGGCGCGCAAGGCCCCCACAAAATCCCCCGCGGCTATGAGCCGGTCGCCACCTGCTCCGCCCACTGGCTGCGCGACCCCATGCTTCACAACGCGGTCGCGGATTTCCTGGAGGCCGAACGCCAAGCGGTGAAAGCGGACATCGCCGCCCTCGCCGCGGCAACACCGTTCAAGAAATCCCCTATTTAGCGCCTATAAGCGGTTTTATTCATCGATAGGCGATGAGACCCAGGATCACCGCCAGTCCTACCAACCAGGCGGCGGTGAAGGCAAGCATGGCATGCCGGGCGGCAGAGCGCTCGCACCAGGTGCGCGGCTGCACGCCGCGAAGCCAGAACACCAGATTGGCGGCAAGGTTGACGCACACCACATTGGCCGCCAGAAGCAAGGCCGCCCCGGCCGCCGCCGGCCACTGACCCGCGCCCAGAAGCATGCCAAGCGCCACCGCCGGCGGCATCAAGGCCACCGCCACCATGACGCCGACCAGGGTGGTCGCCACCCCGCCAGCCAGCGACAGGGCCGCCGCCGCACCCGAGGCGATGGCGAGAACCACGCCGCTATAGCCGACCGCCGTGCGGTCGAGAAGCTCGCGCGTCGCCGGCAGCTCGGGGGTCATGAGGCCGATGAGAATGGCCAGGACAAGGGTCAGCCCAAGGCCCGCGGCGTTGGTGACAAGCGCCCTTTTCATCAGTGCCACATCGCCAAGGGCGGTGGCGAGGGCGAGCGCGAGATTGGGGCCAAGCAACGGCGCGATCACCATCGCGCCAATGATGATGGCGACGCTGTCCTCCAGAAGCCCGATGGCGGCGACCACGGCGGAAAGCACGACCAGGATAAGAAACTGCCCGTTCAAGGCCGCGCCGGCGCCGATATCCTCGTATAGCTCTTCCCGGCTGAGGCCGCGCGGGGGTTTTTTCGCCCCTTCCTTGACTGCTGGTTCCTCGCTGGGGCGGGGGAGCACTGCCTCCACCGGCAAGACGACGATGCGGCGCAACGCGGCGGCGGCAAACAGCGCCTGCAACCGGTCGGTGATTTCGCCCACCCGGGTGGCGTGCACCAGCACGCTATAGGTCGCCATATCTTCCCGGCTTTCCACCCGCCAGGCATCGATCACGGCATCGAGCGCGGCGAGCTGGTCAAGGACGTCGCCGACGCCGGCAAGGCAGATTTGCACGATGCGATAGGTCATGCGCTCCCCTGTCAAGCACCGCCAACGCCTGCCCAGACGGCAAGCGTCAGCAACCCGGCGACCACCATGGCGGCGAAGGCAAGGCCAAGACGGATAAGAAGGGCGCGCCCGCCAATGGCGATGCCCATGATGGGCTTTGCAACCGAATTGGATATCCCGGCCAAGGTGATGGCGACGGCGGCGACATTGAGGGCAAGGCCGGTGCGCGTCATCTGGCTCGCCGAGACCGTCATCGCGTCGACATCAAAGAGGCCGGTGACAAGGGCGATGGCGTAAAGGCCGGTGTCGCCGAACCGGGCCTCGAGAAAGCGCGCACCCAGGAGAATGAGGCCAAGACCAAGGCCGAAGAACAGGGCGATGCGCAGCTCGAACGGGTTGGCGAGCTTATAGTCGGGCGTCACGTCATCGTGCCCGCCCGGCGCCAATAAAAGGGTGGCGCCAAGACCGGCGAGCGCCATGGGGCTGAGGAACAGGAGAAGCATGGGGCCAAGGGCCGGGGCGATGAGGGTGGCGACCACCGCCATGCGCCCGACCATGATGGTGGAGGCAAGCACGATGCCGGCGGCGAAAAGCGGCGCGGCTTGCGGCCGTCGCCGCGCCTCGCGGGCGTAAGCGAGGGTAATGGCGGTCGAGGAAACCAGCGCCCCCACGGCGGCGGTGAGGATAAGGCCGCGCCGCGCCCCCCAGGCCTTCACCGCCACATAACCGGCGAAGGAAATGCCGGAGATCAACACCACCATCCACCAGATGATGGTGGGATTGAGGGCCTGATAGGGGCCATAGCCTTGGTTGGGGAGCAGCGGCAAAATGACGACGGAGATGAGGAGAAAGCGCAAGACCGCCCTGATTTCCTCCTCATCGATCCGCCGCACCAGGCCGTGCAAGGCCGGCTTTAAATGCAAAACCAGCGCGGCGATGACGGCGGCGCTCGCCGCCAGGCGGGGGTAGCCAAGCGTTGCCAGGGCTCCCAGGCTGATGGCGAGCAAGGCCGCCATCACCGTGGTGACGGAGACGTTCTTGTCGAGCCGCACGTCGTGCCAGTAACCGATGCCGAGCACGGCGGCGACGCCGATGAAGCCGCCGGCGAGGACAAGCCCCCCAAGCCTTGCCGCGAGCAAGCCCAGGACACCGCCGATGAGGCCGATGAGACCGATGGTGCGAAACCCCGCCACCCGGGTGCCCTCGGCCGCCTCGCGCTCATGCCAGCCGCGCTCAAGGCCGATGAGCAGGCCTATGCCCAGCGCCAGCCCCAGATAAAGAAAGTCCTCAAGCCTCGCCATGGTGACAGACTAGCCATAAATCCATGGCATTGGCCATCGCCTTATGATGCGGCAAATGACGGGGCGCGCCGCCGCGCCCCTTTGGACGCTTACACCCGCTCGGCCGGTTGCCGCGCCTTGCCTTTGCCACCCTTCGCGGCGGCGGCGGTGATTTTGAATGCAGGCGCATCCTTGGCGACGTCGATGACGACTTCCCCGCCATGCGCCAGCTTGCCGAACAACAGCTCGTCGGCAAGCGGCTTCTTGATTTTTTCCTGGATGAGGCGGGCAAGCGGACGGGCGCCGAACAGCTTGTCATAGCCCTTTTCCGCGAGCCAGCGCTTGGCCGCATCGGTGAGCGAGACCATCACCCCACGATCGGCGAGCTGCACTTCGAGCTCGAGGATGAATTTCTCGACCACCTTTTCCACCACCGGCATGGGCAAATAGTCAAAGCCGATGACGGCGTCGAGCCGGTTGCGGAATTCCGGGGTGAACAAGCGCTTGATCGCTTCCTCGTCCTCGCCGTCCTTGGTCGCGCGGCCAAAGCCGATGGCCTGCTTGGCCATCTCCATGGCGCCGGCATTGGTGGTCATGATGAGGACGACGTTGCGGAAGTCCACCTTCTTGCCCTGATGGTCGGTGAGCTGGCCATTGTCCATCACCTGGAGGAGGATGTTGAAGAGGTCGGGATGGGCCTTTTCGATTTCATCGAGCAGCAGCACGCAATGCGGCGTCTGATCGACGGCGTCGGTGAGAAGCCCGCCCTGGTCGAAGCCGACATAGCCCGGCGGCGCGCCGATAAGGCGCGACACCGAGTGGCGTTCCATATATTCCGACATGTCGAAACGGTGAAGCTCGATACCCATGAGGGCGGCGAGCTGGCGCGCGACCTCGGTCTTGCCGACGCCGGTGGGCCCGGAGAACAGATAGGAGCCGATCGGCTTGTTGGCTTCGCGCAGGCCAGCCCGGCTCAGCTTGATCGCCGCGGCAAGGGCGTCGATCGCCTTGTCCTGGCCGAACACCACGCGTTTTAGATCGGTGCCCAGGGTCTCCATCACCCGCTTGTCGTCCTGGGAGACGGACTTGGGGGGAATGCGGGCGATCTTGGCGACCACCGCTTCCACGTCCCGAACCCCGACCGTCTTCCTGCGCCGCGAGGGCGGCAGCAGCATTTGCGCCGCGCCCACTTCGTCGATCACGTCGATCGCCTTGTCGGGCAGCTTGCGGTCGTTGATGTAGCGCGCCGCCAACTCGACCGCCGCCTTGATCGCCTCCGCCGTGTAGCGCACGCCGTGATGGGCCTCGAAATAGGGCTTAAGACCGATCATGATCTTGATCGAATCGGCGACCGACGGCTCGACCACGTCGATCTTCTGGAAGCGGCGCAAGAGGGCGCGGTCCTTCTCGAAGTGGCCGCGATATTCCTTATAGGTCGTCGAGCCGATGCAACGGATCGTCCCCGAGGCAAGCGAGGGCTTCAACAGGTTCGAGGCGTCCATTGCCCCGCCCGAGGTCGCCCCGGCGCCGATCACGGTATGGATTTCGTCGATGAACAGGATGGCGCCCTCGCGCTTTTCCAATTCCTTGACGACCGCCTTCAAGCGCTCCTCGAAGTCGCCACGATAGCGGGTGCCGGCGAGCAAGGTTCCCATGTCCAAGGCGAAGATGGTGGCGTCCGCCAGGACCTCGGGGACATCGCCCTCGACGATCTTGCGCGCCAGGCCCTCGGCGATGGCGGTCTTGCCGACGCCGGGGTCGCCCACATAAAGCGGATTGTTCTTGGCGCGCCGGCACAAGATCTGGATGGTCCGCTCCAGCTCCGCCGCGCGGCCGATGAGGGGGTCGATCTTGCCGGCGCGCGCCTTGTCGTTAAGGTTGACGCAATAGGCCTCCAGCGCCGTCTGGCCGCCTGGCTTGGCGGCGCCAGGCGTCGCTTCGCCTTCCTCGTCCTCGCCCTCCTCGGCGCCGCGCACGGTGCGCGGCTCCGACTGGCCGGGCGTCTTGGCGATGCCGTGGGAGATATAGCTGACCGCGTCGAGCCGGGTCATTTCCTGCTGCTGGAGGAAATAGACCGCATGGCTTTCGCGCTCGGAAAACAGGGCGACGAGGAGGTTGGCCCCGGTCACCTGCTCGCGGCCGGAGGACTGGACGTGGATGATGGCCCGCTGCACCACCCGTTGAAAGCTGGTGGTGGGGGTGGCGTCCACCGCGTCGGGCACGACGAGGCTCTCAAGCTCGTCGTCGACATAGTCGCGCACGGTCTCCTTAAGGTCGCTGAGATCGACCGAACAGGCCCGCAGCACGGCGGCGGCGTCGGCATCCTCGATGAGCGCGAGGAGAAGATGCTCCAGCGTCACATATTCATGATTGCGTGCATTCGCCTCCGCCAGCGCGCGGTGCAATGTGGTCTCAAGATTGGGCGAAAATGATGGCACGAGGCAATCCTAACTGGGCAATGGATGACAATCGGTAAATACGTTCAAGCCGGCGGGCCGCTTACTCCTCCTTCCCACTTAGTCCTTTTCCCCACTTAGTCCTTTTCCCCACTTATTCCTTTTCCAATGTCAGTTGCAGGGGATGCTGGTGCTCGCGGGCATGGTCGACCACCTGGGCAACCTTGGTTTCCGCCACTTCATAGGGAAAGACGCCGCACACGCCCACCCCCTTTTGGTGGACCATCAGCATGACCTTGGTGGCTTCCTCGGCGCCCATGCGGAAAAAGCGCTGGAGGACATAGACCACGAACTCCATCGGCGTATAGTCATCGTTCAGCATCAAAACCTTGTACATCGACGGCCGCTTGGTCTTGGGCCGCGTTTGCGTCAAGGTGCCCGCATCGGGGCCGCGCCCGTCGCCCTCGCGCTTATCCTCTTTGGAAAGACGCGTGGCTAACAAGCGCCAATCATTTGGCATCGGCTTCATAGGGCATAAGATAATGCGACAGTGCGGCAAGACCAAGACCCTCTATGATTATGCGACAGGATGCGCCCTTTCATCGTCGCCGAAAGAGGGTTAATAACCCGCCATGACCCCAGAGTTTTAGGAATTCGCGCGTGAAACACTGCACCACCATGGCCGAGGTCCGCGCCGAGATCGATCGCCTCGACCGTCAACTTGTCGGGCTCATCGCCGAACGTGTCGGCTATATCGAAGCGGCGGCGCGCATCAAGCCCGAGCGCTCGCAGGTTCGCGACGAATGGCGCATCACCGATGTGCTGAACAAGGTGCGGGCGACAGCCCGCAAGGTGGGCGCGCCGGAGGCCCTTGTCGAAATGCTTTACAAAAACATGGTGGAATGGTGCATCGCCCACGAATTCAAGGTCTTCGACCAGCGCAATGGCGCGAGCGGCCATGCCAAAGCCCGGGCATTGAAATAGAAAAATCCTCAAACAAAAGGCCCGGACCTTGAGGGTCCGGGCCTTGGTCTCGGGCTTGCGCCAGCGTCGCTTAGCGGGCGAGCGGGCGAACGAAATTTTCCACCGCGGCCGAGAAGCGGCTGCCAACCGGCTCCAATACCTCGTTGGCGAGCTTCAAGGTCATCTCGGACAAGCGGCTGGCCTCGGCGACGAAGCTTTCATAGCTGTCCTTGGCCAGCGTCGATTGAATGTCGACGAAATCGCGGGCGTTCTTCGCGCTGGTGAGCGCTTTGACAGCGGCGATGCCGTCTTCCATGCCCTTCTTTGAAAGGCCAATCACCTCGGCCGACAACGCTTCCACCCCGCGAGTCGCGGCATTGGTGGAGGCGACCACCGCCTCGATGTTTTCCTTAGAATAAGCGGCGACCTGGTCGAAACCCTTGACGGCCTCGTCCAATTGCTTGCGGGCAAACTCGAAGCTCTTCTCGAAATTCTTGGTGGCAGCATCGGTCGAGGCCTTCATGGCCTGCTCGAACTGCTCCTTGCCGGCCTCGACCACGCTCTCGACGGTCTTGCTGGCCTTGGGCGTTGCTTTTGCCTTGGCGGTCATGGTCATCATCCTTTCGTGCTCCCCGCGCCCGGGGACTGAATGGGGGTTAATTCGTCACGCAGTCTTTGCTGCACTGCAGCAATAGCGTTAACATAAGCGCGCGCTGATAGGAGTCAAGGGAAAATTTGTGCAGTGCACAAAAAATTTTGCACTGCAAGAAACGGCGCCGGAGCGAGACCTATAGATCGGCCGGCGGCGCCACCCCACTTGCCTTGAGCTGATCGACAAGCTCGGTTTTCAAGCGCTCCAACGCGGCCCCGTCACGGGCCTCGGCGCGGGCGACCAGAACCGCCTGGGTGTTGGACGCCCGCAACAGCCACCAGCCGTCGGCGGTGCGCACTCGCGCGCCATCGATATCGGAAAAATCGGCGCCGGTCTCGCGCAGCCGCGCCACCACGTCCTCGACAACGGCGAATTTCCGCGCCTCGGGGCAAGGAAAGCGCAATTCCGGGGTGTTCACCACCGCCGGCAGCGCGTCCTTCAACGCCGCCAGGCTGCCGCCTTGGGCGCAAATCGCGTTCAACAGCCGCACTGCGGCATAAAGCGCGTCGTCAAAGCCATAGAATTTGTGGGCGAAAAAGATGTGGCCGCTCATCTCGCCGGCAAGCGGCGCTCCGGTTTCGGCCATTTTCGCCTTGATCAGGGAATGGCCGGTCTTCCACATCAGCGGCTTGCCTCCCTGGCGGGCAATCTCGTCAAACAGGGTCTGGCTGGCCTTGACGTCGGCGATGATGGTGGCGCCGGGCACCGCCGCCAAAACGTCGCGCGCCAGGATGGCCAGCAACTGGTCGCCCCAAACGACGCGGCCGCGCGCGTCCACCGCGCCGATGCGGTCGCCATCGCCGTCGAAAGCGATCCCGAGGTCAAGCTTGTGCCGGGCAACCGCGTCCTTGAGTTGCGCAAGGTTCTTTTCCTCGGTGGGATCGGGGTGATGGTTGGGAAAGCTGCCATCGATATCGCCGTTGATGACGAGGTGACGGCCGGGCAAGCGCTTGACCAGCATGGAGACCGCTTCCCCCGCCGCGCCGTTGCCGGGGTCCCAGGCCACCGACAAGGCGCCGCCGGCAAAATCCTGAAACAAGCGATCGACATAGCGCGCGAGCATCGCCGCTTGCGTCCGCGTGCCAGCGCCCGCGGCATAGGCGCCATCGGCGGCGATACGGCCCAGCTCCTGGATCTGCGCCCCAAAGAAGGCCTTGCGGCCCAGCATCATCTTAAAGCCGTTATAGGCGGGCGGATTGTGCGAGCCGGTAACCATGATGCCGCCATCGGCCTCCAGGGCGAAGACCGCATAATAGGTCATGGGGGTGGGGCCGACACCGATCTCGATCACGTCGATGCCAGCGGCGATGAGGCCCTCGACAAGGGCGGCGGCCAGCTTGGGCGAGCTGAGGCGGCCGTCGCGGCCCACCACGACGCGTTGACCGCCCTTGCGCCGGACCATGGTGCCGAAGGCCTGGCCAAGCGCCAAGGCATCAGCCGGCCTTAGGGTTTCATCCACCACCCCGCGTATGTCGTATTCGCGCAATATGGTGGGGTCGAAGCGATGCGTCATGCGGCTCTCTCCATCAGGATGATGCGCTCGCCCGGGGACGGCCCAGGCTATGGTATTGGAAACCCGCCGCCGCCATTTCCCCGGGACGGTAGACATTGCGCAGGTCAACGAAGACGGGCGCCTTGAGGTTCGCCTTCACCCGCGCAAGGTCAAGGGCGCGGAACTGGTTCCATTCGGTAAGGACGACCAGCGCGTCGGCGCCCATGATGGCGTCATAGGGATCGGCGTGATAGGCAACGCCCTCCAACAGCTTGGCCGCTTCCGCCATGCCCTCCGGATCGCACGCCGTGATACGCGCCCCGGCGGCCTGCAAGGCGGGAATGATGGTCAAACTGGGACTGTCGCGCATATCGTCGGTATTGGGCTTGAAGGTGAGCCCCAAGACGGCGATGGTCTTGCCTGCGACCGCGCCGCCGCAAGCCGCGACGACGCGCGCCGCCATTGCCTGCTTGCGGGCGTCGTTGACATCGACCGTCGCCTTGACGATGCGCAAGGGCACCTTATGCGTCTCGGCGGTGCGCAGGAGCGCCAGCGTATCCTTGGGAAAGCAGCTGCCGCCATAGCCGGGGCCGGGGTGGAGGAATTTCCCGCCGATGCGGCCATCGAGGCCGATCCCCCGCGCCACCTGCTGCACGTCGGCGCCGGTCGCCTCACACAGGTCGGCGATCTCGTTGATGAAGCTGATCTTGGTGGCAAGAAAGGCGTTGGCGGCATATTTGATGAGCTCGGCGGTCGCCCGGCTGGCGAAGACGATGGGGACCTCGCGCAGCGACAACGGGCGGTAAAGGGCGCGCAGCACCGCTTGCGCCCGCTCCACCTCGGTGCCGACGACGACCCGGTCGGGGTGCATGAAATCCTCGATCGCCGAGCCTTCGCGCAGGAACTCCGGGTTGGAGGCAACGTCGAAGTCAGCTCCAGGCCGCACGCGGCGGATGATCGCCTCGACCTCGCGTCCCGTGCCCACCGGCACCGTGGACTTGGTGACGACGACGGTATAGCCGTGTAGAAGCGCGGCAATCTCCTCTGCCGCGGCATAGACATAGCTGAGGTCGGCATGACCGTCGCCGCGCCGCGACGGCGTGCCGACGGCGATGAAGACGGTGTCGCTTTCCGGCACGCAAGTCGCAAGATCGGTGGCAAAACGCAGCCGTCCGGCCGCGGCGTTGCGCGCCACCAGATCGTCAAGCCCCGGCTCGTAAATCGGGATCTTGCCGCGGGTCAGCCGCGCGATCTTGTCGGCGTCCTTGTCGACGCAGACGACGCTGTGGCCGAATTCGGAAAAACAGGCGCCGGAAACGAGACCGACATAGCCGGCGCCCACCATCGTCACATGCATGTGCGTCCCCTAATCCATGACCCCCGATCATGCATCCGCATCGAGGCTGGCGAGATAAGCGCGCACGCCGGGCGCCATGTCCGGCCGGTCGAGCGCGAAGGCGATATTGGCGGCGAGATAGCCCACCTTGTCGCCGCAGTCAAAGCGCGTGCCGGCAAAGGCCAGCCCGTGGAAGGGCTGCACCCCGATCAGCTTGGCCATGGCGTCGGTCAACTGAATTTCGCCGCCAGCGCCCCTTTCCTTGGCGGCAAGGTGCCCAAAAATCTGGGGCTGGAGGATGTAGCGGCCGATCACCGCCAGGTTTGACGGCGCCGTGCCGGCGGGTGGCTTTTCCACCAACCCCTGGACCGCGGTCGCCGCTCCGCTTTGCCTCCCGGGGTCGATGATGCCATAGCGGCTGACATGGGCCGGCGGCACCGGCATGGCGGCCACCACATTGCCGCCATGGGCGGCGTGGACGGCGACCATCTGCTTCAAACAGGGAACGTCCGCCTTGATGAGATCGTCGGCGAGGAGAATGGCGAAAGGCTCATCGCCGATGAGGTTGCGCGCGCACCATACCGCATGGCCGAGGCCCAATGGCTCCTGCTGGCGGACATAGCTGATCTGCCCGGGCTCCATGACGGGCGCGAGGACCTCCTCCAGCATGTCCGACTTGCCGCGGTTGCGCAGCGTCGCTTGCAACTCGAAACTATGGTCGAAATGATCCTCGATCGCCGACTTGCCGCGGCCGGTGACGAAGATGAACTCCTCGATGCCGGCGGCGCGCGCTTCCTCCACCGCATATTGGATCAGCGGCTTGTCGACCACCGGCAGCATCTCCTTGGGCATCGCCTTGGTGGCGGGGAGAAAGCGGGTGCCAAGGCCGCCCACCGGGAAAACGGCCTTGCGCACGGGTTTGGCGGCGGTCATGCGAATGTTCCCCTCATGGCGAAAGCACCCCTGGTCTTGTCTGCCCCCGATCCTCTTAACCCAGTTCTCTTAACCAACTGTCACGATGCTGTGAAGAGATCCCGCCGGCAAATCGGGGTCCGGATTCATTGTTGCAGCAACACGTCCTTGGCCTGGTTGATCTTGGCCGCAAGATAGGTGCTGCCGCCATGATCGGGGTGCAGCTTTTGCATCAGCCGGCGGTGGGCGGCGCGGACTTCCTGTGGTGAGGGGTTGGCGCCCAAGCCCAGGATGTCCCGCGCCTCGTCACGGGTCATGGCGCCTTGGGATGGGGGTTGGGCGCTGTCCCCCGGCCCGGCATAGGCGGCCCGCCAGCCGGGCCAGCGCCGGTCGAGATAGCTTTCCAGCAGGCGGGCGCTTTCGCTGTCTGCCTGGCGCAATTCTTTGAGTTTTGCCAGTAATTCCTCATGGGTGAGCTCGGCGAGCTGGCGCCCGGCGAACAGCCCGGCCACCACCTCGCCGCCCAAGGTGCCGCTGTCATGGTCGAGAGTCATGCGCAAATAGGCGCTCGCCACCGTCGATCGCTGGCCGCCGCTGGGCTGGCGCCGAGAAGACCAGCGGCCCAGCGAGGACCACAGGCCGAAAGCCCGGCGCAGCCTGAAATAAAGCCCGGCGGCGGCCAACAGGAAGGGCCAGGAAACCGCCCCCCGCCCGCTGAGGACGAGGACAAAGGCGATCATCACCAGAAAGACGATGCCCAGGGTGATGGCAAGGCGCTTCACCTTTGAAGGAGAAGTGGTCGCCAGCCAGCGCATGCTGGCGTAAAACAAGGCGGCAAAGGCCGCGCCAGCGATCAGCCAGACCATGCGTCCCCCTTTTTGCGGAGCGGCGCCATCAATCGCCGCCCTTCATTTGGGCAATCAGCAGCCGCGCCGCGGCATCGCCGGTTTGCGAAAGGGCGCTAAGGGCCTGCCAGCCGCCGGCGGCATAGACGGCGGCAGCCGAGAGAAGCGCGCGCAGGCGCTCGGCGCTCCCTTCCGCGAACTCAGCATAGGCGCCGCCGCTCAAGCGGGCGATTTCCCGGAAGGTGGCGCGCGCCAAGGGGTCATCCCCTTCCTGAAAGACAAAGGCCTTGACCCCCTTCATCCCCAAGGTCCCGGCAAGGGCGCACAGGGCATCAGCGTCCTCCTCGATGGCGTCGCCGACATAGACCAGCGCGGCGACACCGCCGGTATCTGCCTCATGCACGGCATGACGCAGCACCCGGGCGATTTGCGTCAGGCCGCCGCGGCAGGCGACCTTGGCCATGCGCCGCGCCAGTTCGTTCCCGTCGTCAAGCCAGGGGCTTTTCTTGAACTCCCCTTGCCCGCGAAAAAAAACGACCTCGATGGCAAGGCCGCCGATGGCGGCGGCGGCGGCGAACATATCGGCCTGGATGGCCGCCGCCCGGTCCCAGGTGGGTTGGCGGCTCATCGTCGCATCGAGGGCGAACACAAGCCGTCCCTTCCGCGCCGCCGGCTTAAGGGCGGGGGTGCGCGCAACCGCGGCCAGAAACGCTTCGACCGCGCCGCCCTCGCCTGCGTGCGCGGGCGGTTTTGCCGGTGGTTTTTTGCCCGTCATGACAAATGAAGACATAAGCGGGTGGCGGCGCCAAGGGAAGGGCCTGCCGCGCGCCAGGCGTTCACGCGCTGCGCTGTAGCGGCTCTTCAAGGCCGGGCAGGCGCAGCGCCTGCATCAATTCCCGCACTTCCTGCCGCGCCGCGACCTGGCTCATGGTCATGGCGCCCGCTGCCTGCGCCTCGCGCAAGTCGAGAAGCGTCAAGCCCTTGACGAACATCTCGCGGTAAATGACCCGCTCGCACAGGCCAGGGACGAAGCGAAAGCCCACCCGCCTGGCAAGGTCGACAAGGGCTTTTTCGACCCGCCGCTTGTTGCGCGCATCAAGGTGCGACAAACGGTTGCGCATCACCACCCAGTCGATGGGCCGTCCGCCGCGCTGCGCCCTGTTCTTGCGTGATTCCCAGACCAGCTCGGCGTAAAAGCTGGGGCGCGTCACCCGGTAGGTGGACGCGTCCACCTGCCCCAACAGATCGAAATCCATGAAACTGTCGTTGATGGGCGTAATCAGGGTATCGGCGTGCTCATGGCCAATCCGGCCAAGCCTGGTGTTGGAGCCGGGGCAATCGACCACCACGAAGTCGGCATTGGCCGAGACTTCCGTGAGAGCCTCGGTAAAAGCGGCCTCGTCGGCGGATTCGCTCGCCGCCTTGGTGGGAAGGTCGGCGGGCATGAGGGCGCGCACCAGCGGCATTTCGAGGCGCAGGCCGTGGCGCTGGGCATAATCCTTGCGGTTTTCGAGATAGCGGCTGAGCGAGCGCTGGCGGCCATCGAGGTCGAGAACGCCGACCCGCTTGCCCCCCTTCATCAGCGCGGCGATGACATGCATCGCCGTCGTCGACTTGCCCGACCCGCCCTTTTCATTGCCCAAGACCACGATATGCGGCGTTGTCGTCATGCGCGCTTGCCCCTTGCCCTCAAATGCCTTGCTGCTAAACCCGCCAATTTGCGGCAGGATAGTGATGAGGCAAGGATGGGCTGTCAACGGGGGCATCCATGAAGCTAAGCGCTTGGCTGTGGGGATTTTTGTGGCTGGGTTTGGCGGTCATGCCGGCGTTCATCGCCAATAGGGCAGCCGAGCGCGCCTATGCCATGGTTTATCGCACCGCCGAGCAGCGGCTGGCGGACCTTGCGCTTATCCGCGACGTCGAAGGCTTGAGCATCCGCCTGGAAGGCGAGTTGCAGGCCTGGCGCGGCAGCGGCGAGGTGCCCTCGATTCTCGCCGCCACCATCCCGCCGGGGGTCGAGGAGGCCGACGCCCCGGACGCGTGGAAGCGCCGTTTCCTTGCCACCACCGCCCCTCTCATTCTCAAGGTGAACGCGCTTATCACCGCGGACCGCGCCCGGCTTGAGCGCCTTGCTACGGCCATGCGCCAAGGGCGGGCGCCCAATCGCGCGCAAAAAGCCTGGCTTGCCCGCCTATGGCAGGCTTATGGCGTCGATGAAGGCGATTTTACAACGCTTCTTGAGCGACTCGACGTGGTGCCGCCATCCCTGGCGCTGGCCCAGGCGGCGGTCGAATCGGCCTGGGGGCGGTCCCGTTTCGCCGCCCAGGGCAACGCCCTTTTCGGCCAATGGACCTGGCGAGGCCGCGGCCTCGTCCCCACCGCCCGCGCGGCGGGCGCCCGGCACAGGGTGCGCGCCTTTCCCGATCTCTTGCGCTCGGTCTATGCCTATATCCACAACCTCAACACCCACGCGGCATACGCCGCCTTTCGCGCCGAACGCCAGCGCCAGCGGCTGGCAGGCGCCGGCTGGGACAGCCCAGCCCTTGCCGACACCCTTCTCAACTATTCCGCGCTGGGCGAGGCTTATCCGCGCAAATTACGCGCGGTCATGCGCGTCAATCGCCTGGCCGATTTCGACAGCGCCGCCCTTGCGGACTGAGTCGGGGCTTGACCTTGGCCTCGCCTGGCCATTAGCCATGCGCGTCTGGGCTTTTTAGCAAGGAGGTAGCTCGTGTCGCCCCCTAGCGTCGCCGTGGCGCGCGCCGTGGCTGATTTGCGCGCGCAGATAAGCGCCTGGCGCCGGCAAGCCAAATCGGTCGCCCTGGTGCCCACCATGGGGGCGCTGCACGCCGGCCATGTCTCGCTTATCAAGCTCGCCTTGGCAAAGGCGGAGCGGGTCGTCGTTTCGATCTTCGTCAACCCACGGCAATTCAACGCCGCCCACGACCTTGCGCGCTACCCGCGGCAGGAAGCGCAGGACATCGCCACGGTGGGTGCCGCCGGCGGCCATCTCGTTTTCGCGCCCAGGGAAGCCGAGATGTATCCGCCGGATTTCGCCACCACGGTGGATGTCGCGGGCCTGAGCGAAGCCTTGTGCGGCGCTGCCCGGCCGGGCCATTTCAAGGGGGTGGCGACGGTGGTGGCCAAATTGCTGCTCCAGACCCTTCCCGACATCGCGGTATTCGGCGAGAAAGACTATCAGCAGCTTTTCATCATCCGCCGTCTGGTGCGCGATCTGGACATCCCGGTCGCCATCCTTTCCGGGCCGTTGGTGAGGGACGCGGACGGGCTCGCCCTGTCCTCGCGCAACCAGAATTTGCGGCCCCATGAGCGGCAAATCGCGCGCGCCCTGCCGGCGGCGCTTGGCGAAGCGGTGGCGGCTTTGCAGGCGGGCGATGAAGTGGCGGCGGTGCTTGCCGCCGGCCGGCAACGGCTGCTCGACGCTGGTTTTGCCAGCGTCGATTATTTCGATTTACGCGATGCCAGGACCTTGGCGCCGCTTGCCATTCTCGACCGCCCAGGCCGGGTGCTGGCGGCCGGGCATGTGGGCGAAGTAAGGCTGATCGATAATATGGCGGTCGCTGCCGTTAAGGCCTGAGGCACAGCGTCGCCTTGGCGTGCTTATAGGTCGCGTCATGCACCAGATGGAGAAGACCGGGGAATTCATGGCGGCGCAATTGCCCGGCCCAGGGAAGATTAAGTCGGTCCACCACGCCGACGATGAGGTCGCCGCGGCGGATATAGCTTATGGGGTCGCTGCGCCCGAGCAAGGCCAGGACGGCTGATAACACGCCGAGGAAACGGATGCGGTCGCTGGGCGCGGCGCCAAAGTCAGCGGGCATCGTCGCCAATTGGTCAAGCAAGGTGACGGTGGCGCGCTCCATCAGCTTGACGCGGGGGAAATCGAGAAGGGACAGCGGGTCGGCCGGGTAGCGGGCCTCCGGCAGGCGCGCCCGCGCCGCCGCCCGGGCGTCATCGGGAAGACCGGGCACCCCTTGCGTCAGCCAAAAGCGCAGGCGCGCGATAAGGGCGTCGAAACGGCTTCCCTTGGGAAGAAAATCATCGGCGCCGACCGCCAGCGCCTCGTCGATGATTTCCGCAGCCGTCGCCGCCGACATGAACATCACCGGCATCGTCTTTGCCGCCCGATAGCCAAGCTGGGCGATCATCTCGAGCCCGCTCATCCCCGGCATCTGCATGTCGGAAATGATGAGCGCCGGCGGTTCCATGGCGACGATATCCAGGGCATCGACGGCATTGTCGACGATGACCGGCGTCCAGCCATGGGCGGAAATCGCCCGCGCGTAAAGCCGCGCCACCAGAGGCTCGTCGTCCACCATCAAGATCCGGACCTCGGCCATCACATGAGCCAAAGCGCGGCAAGGCCAAGGAAGGCGAAAAAGCCCACGACATCGGTCATCGTGGTGACGAAGACGCTGGAGGCTATCGCCGGGTCGATATCCAGCCGATCGAGCGCCAAGGGGATGAGCATGCCGGAAAGCCCGGCGGTGATGAGGTTGACCACCATCGCGGTCCCCAGGACGAAGCCGAGGAGCGGGTTGGCGAACCACAGCCAGGCCACCAGCCCCATCACAGTGGCGAGGAGAAAGCCGTTGATGCCGCTCACCAGCACTTCCTTATAAAGGATGCGCCAGGCGTTGGCCGGCGTGAGCTGGTTCATCGCCAGGGCCCGCACCGCCACCGCCATGGTCTGGGTGCCGGCATTGCCGCCCATGGAGGCAACGATGGGCATCAGCACGGCAAGCGCCACCATTTGCTCGAGCGTCGCATGGAAAAGGCCGATGACCAGCGAAGCGAGGATGGCCGTCAACAGATTGACGAACAGCCAAGTAAAGCGGGTGCGCGTCGTGGTCACGACGCCTTCGTTGATATCGGCGTCGCTGACGCCGGCGAGGGCGAGAATGTCCTCCTCGGCCTCCTCATTGATGACGTCGACCACGTCATCGACGGTGATCATGCCGACAAGGCGTCCCATGCCATCCACCACGGCCGCCGAAATCAAATGATATTGACGGAACAGAAAGGCGACCTCCTCCTGGTCCATATCGACCGGGATCAAGGTTTGCTCCACCTGCATCACATCCTTGACCGCGGTGTCGCGGCGGCTGCGCAGGACATGGGACAAGCGCACCGTGCCAACCGGCCGGTAGCTCGGGTCGACCACGAAGATTTCCCAGAAATCGGAGGTAAGGTCCTGGTTGTCGCGCAAATAATCGATGGTCCGCCCGACCGTCCAGAATTCGGGCACGGCGACGAGGTCGCGCTGCATCAAGCGCCCGGCGGACTCCTCTGGATAGGACAGCGCTTCCTCGAGCGCCACCCGATCGCCGAGGGGAATGGCCTGCAGGACTTCCTGCTGGCGGTCTTCCTCGAGATCCTCGAGGATATCGACTGCGTCATCGGTATCGAGCTGGCTGACCGCCTCGGCGACTTCATGCGGCGCCAGGCTCTCGAGGAGGCTCTCGCGCACCGCGACGTCGAGCTCGGAGAGGACCTCGGCGCTGACCGCGGATCCCAGGACCCGGACCAGCTTTTCGCGCGGGCCGGCGCCGACCTGCTCGATGAGGTCGGCAAGATCGGCTTCATGCAGCGTTTCGGCAAGGGCGCGAACCCGCGCATCGGCGTCGGCGTCCAGGGCTTCGAGGACCTCCCGCACAAACTCGCCGCGCAGGCGGTTATCCTCAAGCGCCTCGACCGCCGCTTCCGGCATCGGACCCTGCGGTTGCCCCGTGTCGCTCATCCCTGTCCCCGTCGCATTGCCCGGGATCACATTTAACCGGTTTTCTGCTAGTGTCCAGAATCCGAAGTTCGTCACACCATGCAGCAAGCAATTATGACGAACTTCAAATCCACCACATTAGGGTCCGAACCCTAGGGACAAAGGGGGCAGAAGGAAGAAGGCCTGCCAGTTGCCGCCGGCAGGCCTTCACAATGGTGCGGTCGAGAAGACTCGAACTTCCACGGGATCTCTCCCACAGCGACCTCAACGCTGCGCGTCTACCAGTTCCGCCACGACCGCTTGGAGTCTGTTTGAGAATGCTGAGGAACTCAGCGACGCTGGCGCTTGTCAGCATCCTCAAACAGGCTCTCAGGAACGGGTCCCTCTATCAAATGCGCTCCTTGCGCGCAACAGCTAACAAGAGGAACCCTAAAGATCGGAATTTTCGTCGATGAGCTCGCTTAAAGTCACCCCGATGCGGTCGCCGACAATGACGATTTCGCCCTTGGCGATCAATTCCTCATTGCCGTAAATAAGCACCGGATCGTCATGATGGGCGTCAAGATCGATCACCGCGCCGCGGCCCATTTTAAGAAGCTGGCGGATCGGCATGGAAGTGCGCCCAAGGACGACGGTGATTTCGACCTTGACCTTGGACAGGGCGTCGAGAACCGAATGCTTGCTCATGGCGCCACATTGACAAGCCAGGGTTAGCAACCGGTTAAACGCCTGGGGATAAGCGACGAGCGATGGCGGTTGAATGGATCATAGCCAAGGCCCCGGTGCCTTATGCGGCGGCGCTTGAGGCGATGGAGGCCCGCGTGGCGGCCATTATCAAGGGCGCGGCCAGCGAGGCGGTGTGGCTGCTCGAGCACCCGCCGCTATACACCGCTGGCACCGGGGCGCGGCCGGGGGATCTCTTGGACCCGCGTCGCTTTCCGGTCTTCCAAGCGGGACGCGGCGGGCAATATACATATCACGGCCCGGGCCAGCGAATCGCTTATGTCATGCTTGACCTTAAGCGTCGCGGGCGCGACATCCACGCCTTGGTGCATAATCTGGAGGAACTGGCGATCCAGACGCTGGCGCGCTTTAGCGTGGCGGGCGAACGGCGCGCCGAGCGGGTCGGCGTCTGGGTCGCGCGGCCTGACGGCGGCGAGGATAAGATCGCCGCCATCGGCGTGCGGCTGCGGCGCTGGGTGAGCTTCCATGGCCTGTCGATCAACGTCAGCCCGGATTTGAGCCATTTCTCCGGCATCGTGCCCTGCGGCATCACCACCCACGGGGTGACCAGCCTTGCCGCGCTTGGCCGCTGCCCCGCCATGGCCGATGTGGACGCGGCGCTCATGGCCTCCTTCAACCGGATCTTCCCGGAGCCAGTTTTTACCCAGGCTTAACAGCTTGTTTGCCATCGCGCCTAATAATGGCGCGGTTGGCAAAGCTATGCCGCCGCGGGGAAAAGCCAAGCTGTGTCCACTTCGCTGTCCAAAGCCCTCTTCGGCCTGCGGCCGGGCTCGCTGCTCGGCCGCTATAGCGCCGACATGCGCCGCTTCGCCGATCGCCGCACCGCCGACCTCAGCCATATGCGCGACATCAAGCTGGAGCGGCTCGACGCCTTGATGCGGCGCATCGTGGAAGCCAATTTCGATGGCGTGATGACGGTCCAGAAAGATGGCAAGCTTGGCATGGTCAACAAGGCGGCGGCCGACATGTTCGGCTACCCACCGCAGCATTTGATCAATGCCGCGATCGACGAAATCGTGCCCGGCTACCGGATTTTCACCGACCCCCGCAGCGAGGACTTCTGCGTCGGCTCCGGTCACCGCGAAACCCTGGGCGTGCGCGCCGATGGCAGCGGTTTTCCCATTGATCTATGCCTCAGCGAAACCCTGTTCGGCTCCAACCAGCTCATCATCGCCATCGTCCGCGACATCACGGCAACCAAGGAGCATCGCCGGCAACTCGAGCACCAGGCGCTGCACGACGCCCTCACCGGCCTGCCCAACCGCGTGCTTTTGTCGGACCGGCTGGAGCACGCGATGCACACGGCGCGGCGTACCGATGAACCCCTGGCGCTTTTGTTGCTCGATCTCGACAACTTCAAGGATGTCAACGATACGCTGGGCCATCACATCGGCGACATGCTGCTGGTGGAAATCGGCCGGCGGCTGGTCAAGCCTTTGCGCGAAAGCGACACAGTCGCCCGCTTAGGGGGCGATGAATTCGCCATCCTGCTCCCCTCTGCGGCCAGCGAGGAGCGCGCGCTAGAGGTGGCCACCCGCGTGCGCGCGATGATTTTGCAGCCGGTGACGGTGATGGACGGCCTTAATTTGGAAGTGGGGGTTTCCATCGGCATCGCGCTTTATCCCGGCCATGCCCAGGAGCCTTCCAAGCTGATGCAATGCGCTGATGTCGCCATGTACGCCGCCAAGGCGGGGAGCGAGAAAATCGTCATTTATGACGAAGAAAAAGACACCAACAATGTCCGCCACCTCACCCTTACCGGGGAGTTGCGCCTCGCCATTCAGGGGCGGCAGGTGGACTTGGCGTTTCAACCCATGCTGAGCCTCAAGGATAAGAAGACTCGCCGCATGGAAGCGCTGGCGCGTTGGCACCATCCGCGCCTTGGCCCCATTCCGCCATCGGAATTCGTCATTCAGGCCGAGCGCACCGGCATGATCCAACTCCTCACCCGCCATGTCTTCGAACAAGCGCTGGCGCAATGGCTGCAATGGCGCCAGGAAGGCTTGGACATGGCCATCAGCGTCAATCTATCGCCGCGTACCCTGCATGACCGGGACTTGCCAGCGATCCTCGGCGCAATCTTGCGTGAAAGCACGGTGCCCGCCGACCGGGTGACGCTGGAAATCACCGAGACCGCGATTTTTCTCGACCCCGACGGCGCCGGCGACAATGTACGCCGTTTGCGCAACCTTGGCGTGCGTATCGCCATCGACGATTTCGGCACCGGCTATTCGTCCCTTTCCTATCTTCAGAAACTGCCGCTCAACGAGCTCAAGAT
Source organism: Pseudomonadota bacterium (assembly GCA_049324415.1). Lineage (GTDB taxonomy): Bacteria > Pseudomonadota > Alphaproteobacteria > Sphingomonadales > CAKZYD01 > JBMOOS01. Next base: position 51,734 of record JBMOOS010000009.1, on the reverse strand, counting down.
CGACCGCTCCTTCGTCGGCCAGATGGCCGATAACGAAAACGACGTCGTCATCGTTCGCTCGACCATCGACTTGGCGCATAATCTAGGGCTCGAGGTGGTCGCCGAGGGCGTCGAATCCACGCCGCAACTGGATATCCTCTCGCGCCTTCACTGTGACTATGCGCAGGGCTTCCTCATCGCCCCGCCCATGGCGGCGAAGGAGACCGGCCCCTGGCTCGTCCGACAAGGGGCAAAGACCCGGTAAGGCTGCCCGGCAATGCCCGTTGCAGGTCAGCGCGCTTGCTGACGCCAGCGGGCGATCGCCTTGGCGATGAGGAAGGGGTCGGCGGCAGGGATCTTTTCATCTTGGGCGGCACGCGCCGGCGCGCGCCGCGGCTGGGCTGCGGCGGGAAGCGCGTCGAACAGCACCCGCTGCGGCAAGGGCGCCGCCGCGCCAACAACGATGGCCTCCCGATCGCCAAGGACCGGCAGAAAGTCCAAAAGGCCGAGCGCGGCCCCAGCCATGAGGGAGTGGACTGTCTCCTGATCCTCATTCTTTTGCATGCGAAAGGCAAAGACCGTATGGCATTGCGCCAGGACGGCCGGCGCGATCGCCGCCGGGTGCCGGCTGATGGCGCACAGGCTGACCCCGGCTTGCAAGCCCTCTTGAGCCAGCCGCACTAAAGCCTCCTTGGCAAGGCCAGAACCGCTTGCCCCATCGGCGGACGCGTAACGATGCGCCTCTTCGCACACCAGCAGGGTGGGGAAGGCCTTGTTGCTCCACACACCGAAATCGACGACCAGGCGCGTGACGACGGCGACGATGAGGGCGGCGACTTCGGGCGAAAGGGTTGAAAGATCGAGCACCGTGAAGGGCTTGCCCATGCCGGCCATGCCAAGGAGACGGGCAAGGATATCCGCCATTCCGTCTTCATCCGCCGCCGGGCCAAAGAGAAAGCCATGGCTGGGATCGCCACGCACTTCATCAAGACCGCCTTTCAGCCAGGCAAGGAGCGCCGCGTCATTGCTTTGCCCACGCCGCGCCTCGGCCTCAATCCGGCTGCCCAGGTCTTGCCAGCCATAGGGGAGCGGGGTATCGACGCTCACGCGCGCGCCGGCCTTGCCCCCTTGATCATGCCCCGCCGCGGCCTGGCGGCAGTGAAGGATCGCCGCCTTGAGGAGAGCGCCAGCCTCGCGGCGCGCGGCATGCGGCGCGGCGCCGAGGAGGAGCGCGCACATCTCATCGCCGCTCAGCATCCAAAAGGGGATTTGCACCTCCGCTGGCCTTATGACCTCGGCCTTGTCGGCAAAGGCGGCGGCATATTCATTGTGGCCGTCGAGAATAAGGACATGCACCCTGGGACAGGCTTTGGCGAGCTGGCGCAGAACCGCCGCCGCGCCACAGGACTTGCCTGCGCCAGCGGCGCCGAGCATGGCGAAATGATGGTCGAGCAAGCGGTCGGCGGCAAGGACGGCAGGGCAAGGCGGGTCTTGACGCTGAACGCCGATAGGGAGCGCTTGGCCATCGCCCACCGCGAACAGAAGGTCAAGATCCTCGGCGCCGACGGCATAGACAAAATCGCCGAGCGCGGGATGGGTGGCAACCCCGCGTTGAAACGCGGGCGCGCCGCCCCCTATCTTGCCTGTCGCTTCGCCCACGAGGTCCAATTCGGCAAGCCTGACCTCGGCATCGCCTTCCCCCCGCCCGGGCAAGGGAATGGCAAGATCGGTGACGATGCCGTAAGTTACGCTGTGCTGTCCGACAATCTTGACAAGGCCCCCCTTGCGCGGCGTCGCGTCCGCTTGCCCTCTATTTTCCCCGTTTTCAAGGCAAACCACGAGCTGCGCCCCGGAGACGCAGACCACGCGCCCGAGGCAGCGGGGATCGGGCGCCGCGCCGACGGCGTGCCCATGCTCGGCCTCCCGCGCCGCCAGCAGGGCGGCATCGCCGGCGTCCACGTCCCTATTGTGGGGCGATGGCCAGAAAGCCGCCGCTCCTTCAATCGAATCCTGGGCGATCCTGAAAAAATCACTACCGCCGGACATTCCTCACCTAGAGCGTTTTCAAAAAAAAGTGTGAACGGTTTTGCGGGTTTTAAAACGCGACAAATCAAGACCCTAGAGCCCGTTCAACGACTCTCATTGAAATGAACGTGCTCTAGAGCATGTTGATCATAAGCGCGAAAGCCGCGCTACCGTCTTGGCGCTCAACCATAGGGGAAAATGCCGAAAATTCGGTAAACGGACAGTAACCTACGCGATTTCCTCACTTTGTCGGCAGCGTTTGAAACCCATCTGCAGCCACATCCTCGATGGGCTCAACCACGATTCGCTCGACCCTGGCGGCGGGCGGCCCGCGATGGCATAGGGCGATCGCTTCCTCGATCCTTTCGGCAGGCCCTTGGAAAACCGCCTCCACCGACCCGTCACGGCGGTTACGTACATAACCGTCAAGCCCCAGGCGTGTGGCCTCCCCCACCGTCCAGGCCCGGAACCATACGCCCTGCACCCGGCCGAAAATGCGCAGTCTCACCGCCTGGCGCATTTGCTTCCTCCTTGCAGACGAGAAGCGCCGCTCGGCATGACATGCCTCATAGCATAAAGCCAACGCCGCCTTCACCGGCGCTCTAGAAATAGCCTTTCAGAGCCAGCTTCACGCGAATTCCATGATGACCGCATCGACGGCAAGGCTGTCGCCGGCCTTGGCGTTGACCTTCTTGACCGTCGCCTGGCGCTCGGCCCGAAGGATGTTTTCCATCTTCATCGCTTCGACAACGGCAAGCGGCTGACCAGGCTCGACCGTCGCCCCCTCCTCCACTTCGATACGCACCACAAGGCCTGGCATGGGGCACAGCAGCAGCTTCGAGGTGTCGGGGGGCGCCTTGTCGATCATGTGGCGCGCCAGCTCCGCCGCGCGCGGGGTGTATACGACGGCCTGATGCGCTGCGCCGCGGGTCGAAAGACGATAGCCGAGAGCCCGGCGCTCCACCTCGACCGCCACCGGCCTGTCCTTGATCATGGCGCGAAACACCGGCTCGCCAGGCGCCCAGACACTCAGAACCTTAAGCTTGCGCGTGCCTTTCTTGACGGCGAAGCCACCGGTCACTCCTTCGATGTGAACCGGGTAGCGCTCCTTGTCCAGCGCCACCACCCAATCGGCGCCGAGCGGCGGCGGCCCATTGAGCTGGCCGGAGATTTCCATTTCGCGCCGCCGCTCGATGAGGTTGATGACCGCAGCGATGGCGATGAGCTGATCGCGCGTCTCGGCGCTGGTGGGGGCGCCGGCAAACCCGCCCTTATATTCCTCGGCGATGAAATTGGTGGTGAGCCGACCCGCGCGGAAGCGTTTGTTCTGCATCACCGCCGAGAGGAAATGGACGTTATGGCCGATGCCGCGGATATAATAGTTATCCAGGGCTTCGACCTGCGCCTCGATCGCCTCGCCCCGGGTCTTCCCCCAGGTCACAAGCTTGGCGATCATCGGGTCGTAATAGAGGGAGATTTCCGAGCCTTCGACGACGCCGGTATCGATGCGCACATGCTCGCCAGCCTCAGGGGGGCGATAGCCCACCAGGCGCCCGATGGAGGGGAGGAAATTGCGATAAGGGTCTTCCGCATAGACGCGGCTTTCCACCGCCCAGCCGCTGAGCTTCACGTCCCTTTGCTTGAAGGGCAGGCTCTCGCCGGCGGCGACCCGGATCATCTGCTCCACCAGGTCGATGCCGGTCACCATCTCGGTCACCGGATGCTCCACCTGCAGGCGGGTGTTCATTTCAAGGAAATAAAAGGACTTATCAGCGCCGACGATGAACTCCACCGTGCCGGCGGAATAATAGCCCACGGCGCGGGCGAGGGCCACCGCCTGCTGCCCCATCGCCCGCCGGGTCTTGGCATCGAGAAAGGGGCTGGGCGCTTCCTCCACCACCTTTTGATGGCGCCGCTGGATGGAGCATTCGCGTTCGCCGAGATAAAGGATATTGCCCGCCTGGTCGCCGAGGATCTGAATTTCGATATGGCGCGGCTCAAGGATGAATTTCTCGATGAACACCCGATCATCGCCGAAGGAGGCGCGCGCTTCGTTCCTGGCGCCGGCGAACCCTTCCCGCGCTTCGGCGTCGTTGTGGGCGATGCGCATCCCCTTGCCGCCGCCGCCGGCCGAGGCCTTGATCATCACCGGATAGCCGATGCCTTGCGCGATCCTGACCGCTTCATCGGCGGAAGCGATGGCGCCGATATGGCCCGGCACGGTGGAAACGCCGGCGCGCTTGGCGAGCTTTTTCGATTCGATCTTGTCGCCCATGGCGCTGATGGCTTTCGCCGGCGGGCCGATGAAGATGATCTTTTCCTTGGCCAAGGCCTTGGCAAAGCTTGCCCGCTCCGACAAGAAGCCATAGCCGGGATGGACCGCGTCGGCGCCCGTCGCCTTGGCGGCAGCAATGATCGTGTCGGCGACAAGATAGGACTGAGCGGCGGGCGGCGGGCCGATGCGCACGGCCTCATCCGCCATTTCCACATGCAGGGCGCCTTCGTCGGCGTCGGAATAGACCGCCACCGTCTTGATGCCCATGGCGCGCGCCGTCCTGATCACCCGGCAGGCGATCTCTCCACGGTTGGCGATGAGGATTTTCTTGATCATCGGCTAAGCCCTTAGCGCCATTTTCCTGAAGAGGATTGACTCAGTCATCCTGGGCATCGTTGGCATCTTGGGCTCTCCCCGCCGCCTGGGCGCGAAAGCCTTGTTTCAATAGCATGAGACCGGCGGCAAAGCCCCCCAAGGCCACCAACGCGAACCCCGCCGCCATGATCATACGGCCCTCTCCATAGTCTTGATAGGCCAGCACGCCCCAAAGAGGCGCGCCAACGACAAGGATAAGGCCAAGAATGATGCGCTGCATGGGCGTTACCCCCTTGTCGTCGATCCCCGCTCATAGCGGGATGTTGTCGTGTTTCTTCCATGGGTTTTCGAGCCGTTTGTTGCGCAAAAGCCGAAGCCCGCGGGCGATCCGCCGGCGCGTCGAGTGGGGCATGATCACCTCGTCGATGAAGCCCTTCGCGGCGGCGATGAAGGGGTTGGCGAAACGGTCTTCATATTCGCGCGTGCGGGCGGCGATTTTCTTGTCGTCGCCACTATCGGCGCGGAAGATGATCTCGACCGCGCCCTTGGCCCCCATCACCGCGATCTCCGCCGTCGGCCAGGCGTAATTCAAATCGCCGCGCAAATGCTTCGAGGCCATGACGTCATAGGCCCCGCCATAGGCCTTGCGGGTGATGACCGTGATTTTCGGCACCGTCGCTTCGCCATAGGCGAACAGCAGCTTGGCGCCATGCTTGATGATGCCCGAATGCTCCTGGCCAACGCCGGGGAGGAAGCCCGGCACGTCGACGAAGGTGAGGATGGGAATATTGAAGCAATCGCAAAAGCGCACGAAACGCGCCGCCTTTTTCGAAGCGTTGATGTCGAGGCAGCCGGCCAGCACCATCGGCTGATTGGCGACGATGCCCACCGTCTCGCCTTCGATCCGCCCAAGCCCGATGATGATGTTGGCGGCATGGCCTGGCTGAAGCTCGAAAAAATCGCCTTCATCGAGCACCTTATTGATCAGCTCATGCATGTCATAGGGCTTGTTGGGATTGGGCGGGACCAGGCTGTCGAGCGCCATCTCCAGCCGATCGGGCGCGTCCCTGGTGGGCCGGCGAGGCGGCGCCTCGCGGTTCGACAGCGGCAGAAAATCAAAAAAGCGCCGGGTCTGGGTCAGCGCCTCGATGTCGTTTTCCAAGGCAAGGTCGGCGACCGAGGACTTGGTGGTATGGGTGACCGCGCCGCCCAATTCTTCCTGGCTCACCACCTCGTTGGTCACCGTCTTCACCACGTCGGGGCCGGTGACGAACATATAGGAGGTGCCCTTGACCATGAAGATGACGTCGGTCATCGCCGGGGAATAGACAGCGCCGCCAGCGCAGGGACCCATGATGACGGAAATTTGCGGGATGACGCCGGAGGCAAGAATATTCCTTTGAAACACCTCGGCATAGCCGGCAAGGCTTGCCACCCCTTCCTGGATGCGGGCGCCGCCGGAATCATTAAGGCCGATGACCGGCGCCCCCACCTTCATCGCCATGTCCATGATTTTACATATTTTTTCCGCATGGCGTTCGGACAGCGAGCCGCCGAACACGGTGAAATCCTGGGAAAAGACATAGACCAGCCGGCCGTTGATGGTGCCCGAGCCGGTGACCACCCCGTCGCCCGGCACCCTTTGCTCCGCCATGCCGAAATCGGTGCAATTATGCTCGACGAACATGTCGTATTCTTCGAAGGAGCCGGTATCGAGCAAGAGCGCGATGCGCTCGCGCGCCGTAAGCTTGCCCTTGGCGTGCTGCGCCGCGATTCGCTTCGCGCCTCCGCCCAGCCGTGCGCCAGCGCGCTTTTCCTCGAGCTTTTCCAGGATTTGGCGCAAGGCCCCCTCCCCGATTGCGACAGGTCGATGACAGGCTATAGCGGCAAAAGCGGCGCGGTGGAAGCAAAGAGCCGCGATGCTGCCGGCGCCTTCTGCTTCATTTGCGCACGCCGCGCCTGGCAATGATACGGGCAACGATGAGGTCGCCGAAACCGATGGCGAAAAAAAGGAAAACCAGCATCGTCACGCTGTTGTCGCCAAGGCCAAGGGTTGCGCCCACTGCTTCCGGAAAAAGCGCGAAGAGAAGGCCGGCAATGAAAAACAATACGGCCGAGCCGGCAAGAATGGCCCGCGCCAAGGCGGCTGACTTCATCTTGTCTCGTGTTTCATCCTGCGTCATGTCCACCCCCCTTTTCACCGAGAAGCTTTAAAAAACGCGCGGCCGCGGTCAAATCGCCGCGCCGTGCCGCCAGCATGGCGCCATGCTCTTCATCCTCGCCCCAGCGCGCCCGCTGAAAGGCTTCATCGACGCTCGCCGCCGCCCAGGCCGCCTCACTATCAAGGACTCCCGCTTGGACGGCAAGGGCGATGATAAGCGAACCCGCGGCCGCGGCGATGCTGCCCAGTCCAGTAAGGGCAAAAGCGTCACACGGCGCCAGAAGGGCGGCAAGGCCGCGCGCCGCGGCATCGGGCTGAGCGATGGGCGTCACCCCCTTGGCGGTGTGGAGGCGGATGCCATGAACGTTCCCGAGCCAGGCGATGAGCGGGTCCCATGCTTGCGCTTGCGCCTTGACAAGCGCATCGGGACTGTCCGCGCGATAGCAGAGAAGGTCGGTCGCGCCGAAGCGTAAAATCTCGGCGCGGGTTTCGGCCAGCGCCGCCGAAACCCTGTCGATCGCCGTGTTGGCAAGGCGGTTGAGCGGCATGCTGGCCGGCAAGATTGTCTCATTTTGGGCCAGCCACTCCGCTGCCATCGCCTCGGCAAGGGCCAGGCTTGGCACCACCAGAGCGCGTTTTGCAGGGGTCTTGACCGGACGGCCGTCGAGCGTCATGGCAAAGCCCGCGCCCTGCGGGACCGCCGCCGCGTTTTTGTAAAAGCGTTTTGCCATCAACTCTTTCATCTACAGAAGGGATCGGGCACACTCAATCATGCTGTGTCAAAGTGTTGTTGCGTCCCCTCTTTTTACGTACATCCACAGCCGGTAATAAAATACCATGGGGCAGGCGGCCAAGGGGAGGTTTGCCGATGCAGGCAAAGCACGAGGAAGCGCCGCGCGCGCACAGGCCGCCCGCAAGTTCGCCCGTCATTCCACCTGCAATTTCTATTGTCGTTCCTTGCTATAACGAGGAAGCCTGTCTTGCGGAGTTGCTCCCCCGCCTGACCAGCGCCGCCCAGCGCGCCGCCGACGACAGGTACGAGATCATCCTCGTCAATGACGGCTCCAAAGACCGGACATGGCCTCTCATCGTTGCCGCAAGCGCGGCGGACGGCCATGTGATCGGGGTCGATTTATCGAAAAACCACGGTCATCAGCTTGCCCTCACGGCAGGGCTGTCGGTGGCCAAGGGCGCCCGGGTTTTGATCATCGACGCCGACCTCCAGGACCCTCCCGAATTGCTGCCGGAGATGATGGCGAAAATGGACGAGGGCTTCGACGTCGTCTATGGCCAGCGCCGCGCCAGGGAAGCGGAGACCGCCTTTAAAAGGCTGACCGCAAAGATGTTTTACCGGCTCCTTTCCTATCTTGCCGATGTTTCCATCCCGCTTGACACCGGCGACTTCCGGCTGATCTCGCGTCGCGCCCTCGATACGCTTCTCACCATGCCGGAACAGCACCGCTTCATCCGCGGCATGGTAAGCTGGATCGGCTTCCCGCAAGCCGCGCTGCGCTATGACCGCGCCCGGCGCTTTGCCGGCAAAACCAAATATCCCTTGAAAAAAATGGTGCGCTTCGCGCTCGACGCCATCACCGGTTTCTCGACCCGACCCTTGCGCATCGCCAGTCTGCTCGGCCTCGTCCTTGGCGTTGCCGGCGTCATCCTCATCGCCTACATCCTGCGCGCCTATTTCCTCGGGGACGTGGTTCCTGGGTGGACCAGCCTGATGGCGATCGTCGTCGTCCTTGGCAGCCTGCAGATGGTGGTTCTGGGCGTGATCGGCGAATATTTGGGTCGGCTTTATATGGAGGCCAAGCGCCGCCCGTTGTTCATCATCCAGGACATTACCGCGCGCGCTCCTGCAAAGGACGGGGATTCAGCGCCGCACAATGGAGGCGCGGCAACGCCCGCCTCGTCTTTCAAAAAGCACGCAGACTCTCAAGATAGCGGTTGATTGGCGATGACTGTCCTTCGGTCGGCGGGCCTTGACCCTCTTTTGCTCCTGGCCCTGGTCCTGGCGCTTGCCCTTTCCATCGCCTTTTCAGGCGGCCCCTATGGCTCGGACGATACGGTTTATCTCGCCCGCGCCATCGAGGTCGCCAGGGGAGAATTCAACAGTTCCAATTACAATGGCGCCTTGCGCTTCGGCTTCAATATCCCGGCTGGCGTATTCCTTCAACTCTTCGGCATTTTCTATGGCGCGGCGATCCTGCTTCCTCTTCTCGCGGGCTTAAGCGAGATTGTCCTTATATATGCCTTCGCGGCACGCGCGCTCAATCGCCGGACTGGTGTCATGGCAGCGTTTCTGCTGGCCTTCGCGCCGCTCCTCGTGTTGCAGCGTTCGGTCATTCATGCCGACGCCGTGGTGAGCGCCGCCATCACCGCGACCTTCGTCGCTTTCTGGTTCGCCGAAGAAAGGCGTAGCCGAAGCCTCAGCTTCGCCGCCGGGCTTGCCGCCGGCTATGTCTTCTGGGTCAAGGAAGCCGCCATCGTCTTCCTCGTCGTCTTCCTGATCTACCCCTTTTTGGTGGGCCGTTGGGAAAAGCGCTGGTGGTGGGCTGTAGCCGGCGGCAGCGTCATGCTGTTCCTTCATTTCATTCTCATGTGGTTTATCAGCGGCAACCCATTTCACGGCGTTTCCATTTATCTTGAGCATGCCGCGACAAGCTTTGTCGGGAGAACCGCCACTTCCGGGCCTTTTTACTATTTTCGTTATCTGTTGCTCGATGGCCGCCATAGCGCGCTGATTGGCCCCCTCGCCCTTCTTGGGATTGTTTTCTGGTGGCGTGGAAAGACTGCAAGAGGGCCGCGCGATGGCCAGGGCTATGCGTTGTTCTGGGCGTTGGGGCTTCTTGCCGTCTTTTCTTTCCTCCCTATTTCCTTCGCGCCCCTGCAATTCATCTACAAACAATCCAATTATCTCAATCTTTTCATCCCGTCCCTCAGCCTTCTTGCCGCCATCGGCCTCGATAATTTAGGCAAGCGCTGGCGCATGCTCCTGCTGTCGGGCGCTCTTCTCTCCGGCCTTGTCCTTGGCGCCTTGGAGCAACAGGCCTATCGCGTGTTCGCCGCCAATTCCAAGGCGGTGGCGCAATTCGCGCAAGACCACCCCCGCGCGCTCATCTATGGCACCGCCAATAACGAAAACATCGCCGCCATGATGTCGCTCCTGCGTACCGGGGAAGCCGCGCGCCAGGTGCGCTGGCTGAAGGAGATGGGCCTCAGCACGCCCGAGGTGGACGTTCTCTACGCGGTGCTTGACCGGGAAACCCAAGCCTGGGGAAACAACCCCGTTGTCCTTGACCAGCCCCCGGCATGCTGGCGCGAAATTAAAACCTTGGAACCAATCGGCTTTGGCCTTGGCCGCTATGTCGCGGCGGCCTTGGCCAGGCTCCCTTATATCGGCGCCCCCTTCGCCAAGTTGCTGGCGCCGGCACCGGCCATGCTTTACGAAGTGCCTAAAGACAGGCCATGGTGCGGCGCATATCCCTATCCCCTTGAGTAAGCCTTGTCAGAGGGTCCCATGCCAGAGGCGGAATTCGACCGGCACGCGGCAACCTATCACCGGCTCCACGCCGAGAATGTCGCCTTGTCCGGCGAAGAGCCGGCCTATTTCGCGCAGTATAAGGTGGCTTACTTAAAACAGCTTTTGAGAGGGGAAACCGTAAACAGGATTTTGGATTTCGGCGCCGGCACCGGCGCTTCCACGCCGTATTTCACGCGTTTTTTTCCGTCTTCCCAGATCCATTGCCTGGACGTCTCGGAAAAAAGCCTGGACCTGGCAAGGGAAAAGCATGGGGCAAGCGCCCAATATCAACTCTTCGACGGATGCAAAATACCCTATGGGGACGATCATTTCGACGTGGTTTTCACGGCCTGCGTGTTTCATCACGTTGAGCGGGATAGACATCGAGAAACGCTGAAAGAGCTGTGGCGGGTGACGAAAAGGCAAGGGCGTTTTTTTCTTTTCGAGCACAATCCCTGGAACCCCCTGACCGTCCATGCGGTCAACACCTGCCCCTTTGACGAAAATGCCGAACTCATTGCCGCGCCCGCGATGCGGCGCCGCGTACGCCAGGCGGGCTTTGCAGCGCCACATATTGCCTATTGCGTTTTTTTTCCCAAGGCCCTTGCCTGGCTGCGCCCCTTGGAAAAATATCTTTCATGGCTGCCCCTGGGCGCGCAATATCTTGTTCATGCCAGGAAATAACGGGGCCCATGCAGGGGAAATTTTTCAAAAGCGATTTTTATAAATTCACCCTTGTTGGCGTGGCCAACACAGCCGTCGGTTTTTTTATTATATTTTTTTCGATGAACATCCTGGATCTCAACCCATTTTTGTCAAATGCTCTGGGATATGGGTTCGGTCTCATAATATCTTATATACTGAACAGAATTTATACATTCAATTCAAATGATAGATACTTTACGAGCTTTATGAAATTTATGTTATCATTCATAATAGCATATTCTTTAAATATCGTGACATTGTATATTTTTATTAATGTTATCTATATCGAAGACAATATATCTCAATTATTTTCAATTTTTACATATACCATAGCATTCTACATTCTATCGAAGCATTTTGTTTTCCAGAACCGCTCAAAATAAGCGCTAATATGCCCTAAAACCGCATCAGCCAATCCATGAGGTCTCCAGCGCTGGCAGCGACATGCGCCGCGCCGGCGGTAAGGAGTGTTTCTGCCCCATGATAGCCCCAGCCCACGCCAAGACCAGTGGCGCCGGCGGCTTTCGCCATCGCCATGTCATAGCTGGTGTCGCCAATCATGACGGTGCGCGTTGGCGCGGCGTCTGCCTCTACCATCGCCGCCTCGAGCATCGCGGGATGCGGCTTAGAAGGGTGGCTGTCGGCGGTCTGGAGGGTGATAAAACAGTCGATAAGCCTATGCGCCGCCAATGTCCGCGCAAGGCCCTGACGCGACTTGCCGGTGGCGACGCCCAGGGAAAAGCCCTCGCCCCATAACGTGCGCACCAGTTCGACCATGCCGGGAAAGGGCGTGTCTTCCGGACCCTCGGCGCGCACCGCGTGAAAGCTCGCCTTATAGGCCTTGGCCAGTTTTTCATGCGTTTCGGGGTCAGCCAGAGGTAAAAGGCGGGCGATCCCCGGCACCAGAGACAAACCGATGACCTCGCGGATCGCCGGCGCCGCGGGCGCAGCAAGGCCCTCATGGGCAAAGGCGCGGCGCATCGCCTCGATGATCACCCCCTGGCTGTCCACCAGCGTGCCGTCGACATCGAAAACCAGCAAGGGCTTCATGCCTCGCCTTCGACAAAGCCCAGCATCGCCCAGCTTTCACGCATATGCGGCGGCAAGGGCGCCGTCGCCTCGAGCCAGCCGCCCAGCGGGTGGGCGATACGGATATGGCGGGCGTGCAAGTGCAGCTTGCGGGAAACCCCACCGGTCACGAACGCCGCCTTGCCACCGTATTTGCCATCGCCGACGATGGGATGGCCTAACCCCTCGGCGCAGTGCACCCGCAACTGGTGCATGCGTCCGGTGAGGGGTTTGAGCTCCAACCAGGCGGCGCGCTGGGCGGCGTGGTCGATGAGGCGATATTGGGTGCGCGCCGGCTTGCCGTCCTCGGCGCCCTCCACCTTGTCGCCCGCAGGGCCCCGCCGCTTGTCAAGCGCCATCACGATCTTGCCAGCACGTTTTTTCGGCGTGCCCGCCACCAGCGCCCAATAGACCTTCTCCGCCTCGCGGGCGCGAAAAGCCTCGGCAAGGCGCGCCGCCGCGCCCGCCGTGCGGCCGAGAAGGAGGACGCCCGAGGTATCCTTGTCCAGCCGGTGCACCAGCTTGGGGCGGCCTTCGGCCTCGAACTTCAAGGCATCGAGCAGCATGTCCACATGGCGGGTGATGCCGGGGCCGCCCTGGGTCGCCAGCCCCGCCGGCTTGTTGAGGACGAGAACGGCGACGTCCTTGTGAATGACGAGGCCTTGCGCGAAGGCGACATCGGCGGGGGTGAGCGCCGCGCGTGGCGCTTTCACCGGAGCGGTGGCGCACGGCGCGATGGGCGGCACCCGGATGAGCGCGCCCGCCGCCAGGCGGTCCGCGGGCTGGGCGCGTTTGCCATCGACGCGCACCTGGCCGGTGCGGCACATCTTGGCAAGGGCGGTGAAGCTGAGCGCGGGGTAGTGCCGCTTGAACCAACGGTCGAGGCGGATATTGGCGTCATCGGCCTTGACCGTGACGGTCTCAACCGTTTTTTTCATCCCGCCAGCCCCCAGCGGACCAGCAGGAGCCCCAAAAACAGGGCGGCAAGCGAAAGCCCGACGCTCGCCAGCGCATAGAGCAGCGCCGCCGCCGCCTCGCCCCGCTCCAGCATCAGCGCCATTTCAAGGGAAAAGGCGGAAAAAGTGGTAAAGCCGCCCAGCAGGCCGACGGTGAGAAAGGCGCGCAGCGCAAGCCCTTGCGACCAGAGGAGGGCGGAAAGCTCGGCCAAAATCCCCATCATCAGCCCCCCCGCCACATTGACGGCGAGCGTTCCCCAGGGATAGCCGGCACCCAGCCAATGCATGGCGAGCTTGCCAACGCCGTAGCGCCCCAGCGCGCCCAACGCGCCACCGGCGGCGACGGCAAGATAAATCTGCATGGGCTCGTCCTCGTCGCTCTGTCTTGGGTTATCTTGGGGCCACCGGGCGTGTCAATCTATGCCGAAGGTCCACCCCTCGCGCGTGCGCACGCTATCCGAAAGACCGGCGGGGCGCCAGTATTTCCCGTTCATCGCCAAATGGCGCAAGCCAGCCGCGGCGATAAGGGCGTCGGTTTCATCGTCGCTGATGGGCGCCTTTCCCCACGCCACCGGCTGGCTTTGCAACCGGGCAAGCGCGGCATTGAGCGCGGCGACGCTGCGCAGCTTGACCCCGCGCCCGCCGGCCAGGCGCAGGAACAGGCGGCAGTAAATCTCCACCACCAGGGGACCGTCCTCATCCCCCACCTCATCGAAGGGCCAGACGGCGACCTCGGGGGCAAGGCGATGCAGCAGGCGCATGCCGGCAAAGCTGGCTTTTGCCACTTGCGCGGCGCCAATGGCGTCGAAAACGCTGGACGGCTTGCCGCCGCCAACGGCGTTGAAGCGCCGCTCGCAGCGCCGCAAGCGCATATAAGGGGCCTTTTCGCCATCCGCCTTGCCGAAATAGAAATGGCGGCGGTGGCGGCTTTCCAAAAAACTGGCAGCGCCGAGGTCGGCGTCCTCGCAGCAGGCATCGACATAGGCCCAGAAACCGCGGGCGTCTCCGGGCAGGGCTTCGCCCACAAGATAGGCCCCCTTATCGAGGAAAGGCGGCGCGAAGGAAAAATCAAAGCCCACCAGGGCGCGTGACTGGGGGAAAAGATCCTGGGTCAGCCACTCGAGAATACCGGCCCGGGTCCAGCCCCCAGGCCTTTTTATCAAGCGCGGCGCCGCGCGCCCCGGGGGGCATAGCGCCACTTGCAGCTTATGGCGATAGCCGGTCTTTGCCCCCGACCAGTCGATGGCGATGAAATGGCTGAACTCAGGCATCGCCGTGCGACAGCTTTTCCCGCAATTTCGCCCAATAGTCGAGGCGTTTGGCGATTTCCCGCTCAAAGCCCCGGTTGACCGGCTGGTAAAAGCTTTGCCTTCCCATTTCCTCGGGGAAATAATCGCGGCCCGAAAAGCCCTCGGCCGTGTCATGGTCATAGGCGTAGCCCTTGCCATAGTCGAGGGCGCGCATCAGCTTGGTGGGGGCGTTGAGGATATGCTTGGGCGGCATCAGCGAGCCGGTGTCGCGGGCGGCGCGCCGGGCGGCGCCCTCCGCCTTATAGGCGGCGTTGGACTTGGGCGCGGTGGCAAGATAGATGGTCGCCTGAACGAGCCCCAACTCGCCTTCCGGGCTGCCGAGGAAATCATACATCTCCTTGGCGGCCAAGGCCTGGGCGAGCGCTTGCGGGTCGGCGAGCCCCACATCCTCGGCGGCGAAGCGCACCAGCCGGCGGGCGATATACAACGGCTCCTCGCCCGCCACCAACATGCGCGCCAGATAATAAAGCGCGGCATCCACATCCGAGCCGCGCAGGGACTTATGCAGCGCCGAAATCAGATTGTAATGGCCTTCCCGGTCCTTGTCATAGACCGCAGCGCGGCGATGGATGACCTCGGCCAATTGCCGCGGATCGAGGGGGCTGGCGAAGGCTTGCGCGTGCAGGGTTTCCACCGCGTTCAACAAATAGCGGCCATCGCCGTCGGCCATCGCCTTCAACGCCGTGCGCGCGTGCGGATCGAGGGGGAGGGGCTGACCGGCATAGGCTTCGGCACGCTGGAGCAAGGCTTCGAGCGCGGCCTCATCGAGGCGGTTGAGAACCAGGACCTGCACCCGCGACATCAGGGCGGCGTTGATTTCGAAGGACGGGTTTTCCGTCGTCGCCCCCACCAGCACCACCGTGCCGTCCTCCACATAGGGCAGGAACCCATCCTGCTGGGCGCGGTTGAAGCGGTGGATTTCATCGACGAAGAGGAGGGTCGCCTTGCCCGTCATCTGGCGCCCCCGCGCCCGCTCGAAAACCTTGCGCAAGTCCGCGACCCCGGAAAACACCGCCGAGACGGCCTCGAATGCGAGCCCCGCTTCATCGGCAAGCAAGCGGGCGATGGTGGTCTTGCCAGTGCCCGGCGGCCCCCAGAGGATGAGGGAAGCCAGATGCCCCGCCGCCAGCATCCGCGAAATCGCCCCCTTGGGGCCTAGAAGATGGTCCTGGCCCACCACTTGGGCAAGCGTGGTGGGGCGCAGGATGTCGGCGAGCGGGCGGCCCTCCCGCCCCATAGCGGCGAAAAGGTCGGGCGTCGTCACGACCGGCAGGCAAGCGAGCCCGGCGCGCGGAACTGGCACAGCGCTTCCCGGCCGCGGCGCTTGATGCGATAAATCATATCCACCGGTTCGGTGTCGGCGAGAAACTGCTTGAGCTGGCCAACGCTGGCGATGGCGACGCCGTTGATTTCTAGGAGGATGTCGCCGCGGGCGAAAAGATTGAGCCGGCGCGCCGGGCTGCGCGGGTCGACGTCAAGGACGATGACCCCTTTTTCCGAGCCCGGCAGCCCCAGTTCCTCGGCAAAGGCGGGGGAAAGATTGCCCACCGTGACCCCCGTGAGGGCGTTGCGTCCGGAAAGCTCGGTGACTTCGCGCGGCGGTATCTCGGGCGGCGCCTTGAGACGCACGCGCAAGACTTGCTCGGCGCCGCCGCGAACCACGGTGATGGGCACCGTCGCGCCGATGGGCTGGGTCGCCAGGCGGTAACGCAGGCTACCCTGGTCGGCGACCTCGCGGCCGGCGACGCGGGTGATGACGTCACCGGGGGCCAGCCCTGCATCCGCGGCCGGGCTGCCGGCGAAGACCTGGTCGACGAGCACCCCTTCCGGGCGGACAAGGCCAAGGGAGGCAGCGATGTCGCTCGTCACCGGCTGGCCTTCGACGCCGAGCCAGGGGCGCACCACCCGCCGGTCGGAGGTGGCGGCCTCGAGGACGACGCGCACCATGTCGGCGGGGATGGCAAAGCCAATCCCCAAGGACCCGCCGGTGCGGGTGAAAATCGCGGTGTTGATGCCAACCAGGCGCCCCTTGAGGTCGATGAGGGCGCCCCCGGAATTGCCGGGATTGATGGCGGCGTCGGTCTGGATGAAGGACTGATAGTCGGAAACGCCGACCCCGGTGCGGGCGAGCGCCGAGACGATGCCCGAGGTCACCGTCTGGCCAACGCCGAAGGGATTGCCGATGGCGATGACAAGGTCGCCCACTTGCAAGTCGTCGGCATTGGCGAGTTCGAGGGCGGGCAAGGCCTCGCCCTTGGCGTCGATTTTGAGGACCGCCAGGTCGGTGCGTTCGTCGGCGAGCAGGAGCCTGGCTTCGAACTCGCGCCGGTCGGCAAGGACGACACGGATCTCGTCGGCATCGCCCACCACATGGTTGTTGGTGACGACGATGCCGTTCGCCGCCAGCACGACCCCGGAGCCAAGGGAGCGCTGGACCTGTTCCCGGGTCACGGCGCGGTCCATGAAAAAGCGGAAAAAGGGGTCCGCAACCTGCACCGTGCGCGCGGTGAAGATGTTCACCACCGCGGGCGAGGTGCGCGCCACCACCGGGGCGAAGGATAATTGTATCTGAGCCTGGTTTTGCGGCACCTCGCGCGGCGCGGTATCTTGCGCCCAGCCAATGGCTGGCGCGAGGGCAACGAGCAGCGCCGTCAACAATCCGCTTTTGTGCATTACCCCGCCTCCTTTGCCGTTTAGCAATATGGTTTGGCAACCCTTGCCCGCAACACGCCCCGCTTGCTCGCCCAAAATGCCGCCTTGCGCCAGGAAAAGCAAAAGGGCGGCACCTAAGGCCGCCCCTCATTTGTGGTGCCCCATCGCCCAGTCAAGGCTTAGGCGGCGGCCTGTTCCTCTGCCTCGGTATTTTGCGGCGGGCCGGAATCCTGGCCCTTGACGCCGGGGTCGCGGTCGATGAATTCGATGACCCCCATCGCCGCCGCGTCGCCATAACGGAACCCCGCCTTGAGAACGCGGGTATAGCCGCCGGCGCGCGCTTCATAGCGCGGGGCGAGGACATCCATCAACTTGGCCACCATCGCTTCGTCCTGCAACCGGGCGATCAGCAGCCGGCGATTGGCCAGCCCCCCTTTCTTGGCCTTGGTGACGAGGCGCTCCACATAGGGGCGCAATTCCTTGGCCTTAGGAAGGGTGGTCTTGATCTGCTCATGCTTGATGAGGGCATTTGCAAGATTCATCAACAGCGCCTGACGATGGGTCGAGGTGCGTCCCAATTTGCGTCCAGCCTTGCCATGCCGCATCGCTCATCTCCTTGCTTGCCCACAGCGCTCCGTCTTGCCGACGCTACGCTGCATGGCCGGTCATTTTAAAATTCGTGTTCCAGTTTTTTCGCCATTTCCTCGACGTTCTCGGGCGGCCAGCCAGACACTTCCATGCCCAGCTTCAACCCCATCTGCGCCAGGACCTCCTTGATTTCATTCAAGGATTTGCGCCCGAAATTGGGGGTGCGGAGCATTTCCGCCTCGCTCTTTTGCACCAGATCGCCGATATAGACGATGTTGTCGTTCTTCAAGCAGTTGGCCGAGCGCACCGAGAGCTCGAGCTCGTCCACCTTGCGCAGCAGATTACGGTTGAAGGCGGGGCCTTCCTCCTCCTCCTGCTTGGTTTCGACCCGCGGCTCGTCGAAATTGATGAACAGGCGCAACTGCTCCTGAAGGATGCGTGCGGCGTAGGCAAGCGCGTCCTCGGGCTTGGCGGTGCCATTGGTCTCGATGGTCATGGTCAGCTTGTCGTAATCGAGCACCTGGCCTTCGCGGGTGGCCTCCACCTTATAGGCGACCTGGCGCACCGGCGAATAAATGGCATCGACGGGTATGAGGCCGATCGGCGCGTCGGCCGGGCGGTTCTGGGTCGACGGCACATAGCCCTTGCCGGTATTGACGGTGAGCTCCATGTGGATCGAGGCCCCTTCATCGAGGGTGCAGATGACAAGATCCGGGTTCATGATCTCGACGCTGGCGGTCTCGGTGATTTGCGCGGCGCGCACTTCCCCGGGGCCGGTCGCCTTCAAGGTGAGGCGCTTTTCGCCTTCGCCATAGGCCTTGAGCGCCAGCTGCTTGACGTTGAGAACGATGTCGGTCACATCCTCGCGCACGCCGGGGATCGAGGAAAACTCGTGCAGCACGCCATGAATATGGATGCTGGTCACCGCTGCGCCCTGCAATGAGGAAAGCAGCACCCGGCGCAGGGAATTGCCCAAGGTCATGCCGAATCCGCGCTCCAAGGGTTCGGCGACAAAGGTCGCGCGGACCGCGCCGGCGCCTTTCACTTCAAGCTTTTCGGGTCGGATAAGTTCTTGCCAATTTTTCTGGATCACGTCATCACCCTCGCATTCCTAATCGTCTTTAACCGGCGCTCGACCATCAAACGCGGCGGCGCTTCGGCGGCCGGCAGCCATTGTGAGGGATCGGCGTCACGTCGCGGATCGATGTAATGGTAAAGCCCACGGCCTGCAGGGCGCGCAAGGCGGATTCACGGCCAGCGCCCGGGCCCTTGACTTCCACTTCCAGCGTCTTGACGCCGTGGTCCTGGGCTTTTTTGCCAGCGTCCTCCGCCGCCATCTGGGCGGCATAGGGGGTGGATTTGCGCGACCCCTTGAACCCCATGGTGCCGGCGGAAGACCAGGAAATGGTGTTGCCCTGGGCGTCGGTGATGGTCACCATGGTGTTATTGAACGAGGCGTTTACGTGCGCCACCCCGCTGGTGATGTTCTTGCGCTCGCGCCGGCGCAGCCGTGGTTCCTTGGCCATTGTCGTCTCAACCTCTTAAAGCCTATGGCGGGCCGGTCCGTCCGGCCGCGCCGGTTCTTACTTCTTCTTGCCGGCGATCGGCTTTGCCTTGCCCTTGCGGGTGCGGGCATTGGTGTGGGTCCGCTGCCCCCGCACCGGCAGGCCCTTGCGATGGCGCAAGCCCCGATAGCTGCCCAGATCCATCAAGCGCTTGATGTTCATCGCCACTTCGCGCCGCAGATCGCCCTCGACCTGGTAATCGCGGTCGATGATCTCGCGCAGTTGCAGAACTTCCGCGTCGGTCAAGTCATGCACCCGACGCGATGCCGGCAGCGCCAGCTTGCCGCAAATTTCCTTGGCCTTGGTCCGACCAATCCCGTGAATATAGGTGAGAGCCACCTCGACACGTTTGTTGGTCGGGATATTGACACCTGCTATGCGCGCCACAACCCGTTCTCCTTAAAGAACTTTTCCGCTTCAACGCCGACTTTTTCCGAAAATTCGCCCGATCGACGAAAGTGCGCGATTATAGGCGGGCGCCAGCGCCCGTCAACCGCGCATTTTCCCTCTTTTCAGGCCGTCTTCAGAATCTGGTCGATCTCCTTCGTCACTTCGTCGATCGACGCCATGCCGTCGACCCCGGATACCAGGCCGCGCGCGCCATAGTAGCTTATGAGCGGCGCCGTCTGTTCGCGATAGACCTTGAGCCGATCGCGTACCGTTTCCTCATTGTCGTCAGGGCGGCGGATGAATTCCCTGCCGCCGCAGACGTCACACACCCCCGCCGTCTTCGGGCGTTGGAACCTGTCATGATAGCCGGCCCCGCAATTGGCGCAGGTGAAGCGGCCGGCGATCCGCTCGACCAGGGCGTCATCATCGACCCTCACCTCGACCACCCGGTCGAGCTTAAGGCCATGCTCGGCGAGCATCCGGTCAAGCGCCTCGGCCTGCGCGATGCTGCGGGGAAAGCCGTCGAGAATGAAGCCATGCGCGCAATCGGGCTCGGCGATCCGCTCGGCGATGAGATCAATGACGATTTCGTCCGAGACCAGTTGCCCAGCCTCCATCGCCGCTTGGGCCCGCTTGCCGATAGGGCTGCCGGCGGCAACCGCGGCGCGCAGCATGTCGCCGGTCGAAAGCTGCACCATGCCGTGCGCCGCCTCGATCCGCTTGGCCTGCGTCCCCTTGCCGGCGCCAGGCGGCCCGAGCAAAATGATGTTCATCGCCGCCCCCCCCGCAACCGCGCCTTTTTCACCAGCCCTTCATATTGGTGAGCAAGCAGATGACCGTGAATCTGCGCCACCGTGTCCATCGTCACGTTGACGACGATCAGCAGGCTGGTGCCGCCGAAAAGATAGGGAATGGAAAAGCGCGCGGTCAAAAACTCAGGGATGAGGGCGATAACCACCAGATAAGCCGAGCCGATCACCGTTAGCCGAGTGAGGATGAAGTCGAGATACTCCGCCGTCCGCTGGCCTGGGCGAATGCCGGGAATGAAGCCGCCATAGCGCTTCAGATTGTCCGCCGTTTCCTCCGGGTTGAAGACCACCGCGGTATAAAAGAAGCAGAAGAACACGATGAGAGCGGCGTAAAGGAACATGTAAAGCGGCTGGCCATGGCCCAGCACGGCGTTGAACTGGGTCAGCCATTCCGGGCCGCCCTGGCCGCTGAAGCCGGCGATGGTGAGCGGCATCAGGAGGAGCGAGGAAGCGAAAATCGGCGGAATGACGCCGGCGGTGTTGAGCTTGAGCGGCATGTGCGAGCTATCGCCCTGGAACATCTTGTTGCCGACCTGGCGCTTGGGATATTGGATGAGCACCCGGCGCTGCGCCCGCTCGAAAAACACGATGCCGATAATGACGGCGACGATGAGGGCGATGACGCCAATGATGATCCCCGTCGAGAGGGCGCCCGTGCGGCCCAGTTCCAGCGTGCCGGCAAAAGCGCGCGGCAGTTCCGCGACGATGCCGGCCATGATGATGAGGGAGATGCCGTTGCCCACGCCGCGGCTGGTGATCTGCTCGCCGAGCCACATCAGGAACATGGTGCCGCCCACGAGGGTAATCACGGTGGTGGCCCGGAACATCATGCCCGGATCGATGACCGCGCTGACACCGCCCTGGCCGCCCCAGCCTTCAAGGCCGACGGCAAGCCCATAGGCCTGAACCGCGGTCAGCACCACCGTGCCATAGCGGGTATATTGGTTGAGCTTCTTGCGTCCCGCCTCGCCTTCTTTCTTGAGCTGACCCAAAGCCGGCGACATGCTGGTCAAAAGCTGGACGATGATCGAGGCCGAAATATAAGGCATGATGTTGAGCGCGATGATCGACATGCGCTCCAAGGCGCCGCCAGCGAAGACATTGAACATGCCGAGAACGCCGCCGCGCGCCTGCTCGAAAATCTGCCGCATCGCCTCGGTATCGATGCCGGGAAGCGGAATATAGGAGCACAAGCGAAAGACAATCAGCGCGCCGAGGGTGAACCAGATGCGCTTCTTCAGCTCGGTCGCCTTGGCGAAGGCGCCGAAGTTGAGATTGGCGGCAAGTTGTTCGGCGGCAGATGCCATGCCCGCGCTCCGCGTCCTAGTGGTGCGATTCCAACGGATGGTTCCCATCTGTTGGAGAAATCGCACCACAGATTCAATAACTAAGTGGTCCACTTTTCCCAAACGGATGGATTTATCCGTTTGGGGCGGACCACTAGGGCGTCAAGCGCCCGTGCTTGTTTCCCGAGGCTGGACGATCTCGACCTTGCCGCCGGCCTTTTCCACCGCGGCGAGGGCGCCAGCGCTGGCATGGGCGACGACGAGCGTCAGCTTGGTCTTCAAA
>JBMOOS010000009.1:0-29741 GCA_049324415.1 Pseudomonadota bacterium | reverse complement strand
AGGGCGTCAAGCGCCCGTGCTTGTTTCCCGAGGCTGGACGATCTCGACCTTGCCGCCGGCCTTTTCCACCGCGGCGAGGGCGCCAGCGCTGGCATGGGCGACGACGAGCGTCAGCTTGGTCTTCAAATCTCCCTTGGCAAGAAGCCGCACGCCATCAGCGGACGGCCGCACGATGCCCGCGGCTATGAGGGCTTCAGCGTCGATTTTGCCCTTGGGATCAAGCGTGCCAGCCTCGATCGCCGCCTGCAGGCGGCCAATATTGACGATCGCGAAGTCCTTGGCGAAAAGGTTGGTGAAGCCACGCTTGGGCAACCGGCGGTGGAGCGGCATCTGGCCGCCCTCGAATCCCTTCACCACATAGCCGGAGCGCGATTTCGCGCCCTTGTAGCCGCGGCCCGCGGTCTTGCCCTTGCCCGAGCCAATGCCGCGACCAACGCGCATCCGCCGCTTGCGGGCGCCAGCGTTATCGGAAAGCTTGCTTAAATCCATGTCATTCACCCTTTTACGCGATCTTCGCGCGGCTTTCAGTCATTGTCCTCGATGCGCACCAGATGGTGCACCTTGGCGATCATGCCGCGCACCGCCGGCGTGTCCTCGAGCTCGCGGCTGCGGTGCATCTTGTTCAGCCCGAGGCCGATGAGCGTCGCCCGCTGGTCGGCGGCGCGGCGGATCGGGCTGCCGGTCTGGGTCACGCGCAGGGTCTTTTTCTTTGCCATGGCTCAATTCTCACATCTCGGTTGCATCTTTACAGCGCCGCCAGGCGGGGCGGCGATTTCAGTCAGCCTGCGCGGCGCTTTCCATTTCGGCGGCCTGGCGCGACGTATCGTCACGCCGGGCAACGATGTCGCCCACTTTTTTCGAGCGCTTGGCGGCGACGATCTTCGGGCTCGCCTGGTTGCGCAAGGCGTCAAAGGTGGCGCGCACCATGTTATAGGGGTTGGACGAGCCCAACGACTTGGTCACCACGTCCTGCACGCCCAGGCTTTCGAACACCGCGCGCATCGGCCCGCCGGCGATGATGCCGGTGCCTTGCTTGGCGGTGCGCAGAACGACGCGGCCGGCGCCATGGCGCCCTTCCACGTCGTGGTGCAAGGTGCGGCCTTCGCGCAATGGCACCCGGACCATGGTCTTTTTCGCCGCCTCGGTCGCCTTGCGGATGGCCTCCGGCACCTCGCGCGCCTTGCCATGACCGAAGCCGGCGCGGCCGCGGCCGTCACCAACGACCACCAGGGCGGCAAAGCCGAAGCGCCGGCCGCCCTTCACCACCTTGGCCACGCGGTTGATGTGGACCAACTTCTCGACGAGCTCGCTTTCCTCGCGCTCTATCCTGCTGGGACGCGCCATCTATCTTCAGCCTTCTCTTTAAAATTCCAAACCAGCTTCCCGGGCGGCCTGGGCCAAGGCCTTGACGCGCCCGTGGAAGATGAAGCCGCCACGGTCGAACACCACTCGGGCAACGCCCGCCTTCTTGGCACGCTCGGCGATAAGCTTGCCGACGGCGCCCGCTGCCGCCACCGTCGCGCCGGAGCTGCCGCGCAAGTCCTTATCCAAGGACGAGGCCGCCGCGAGGGTCACCCCCTTGGCGTCATCGATCACTTGGGCATAGATATGCTTGGACGAGCGGTGCACCGACAGGCGGAGCTGACCGCCCGCCCGCTGGCGGATACGCGTGCGCACGCGCTGGCGCCGACGCTCGAATATTGTCAAAGTCTTACCCATCGCGTCACCTACTTCTTCTTGCCTTCCTTGCGCAGGACATATTCGTCCTCATAGCGGATGCCCTTGCCCTTATAGGGCTCCGGCTTGCGCCAGGCGCGGATTTCCGCGGCGACCTGGCCTACCTTCTGCTTATCGATCCCAGACACCTCGATCGTCGTCTGGTCGGGGCAGGCAATGGTGATGCCCTCGGGCACCGGTATATCGATGTCATGGCTGTAGCCGAGCTGCAGGGCAAGCGTCTTGCCCTTCATCTGGGCGCGATAGCCAACGCCGGAAATCAGCAGCTTGCGCTTGAAGCCCCGGGTCACGCCCTCAATGAGGTTCGACACCAGCGTGCGCTGCATGCCCCAGCGCGCCCGCGCTTCCTTGGTGGCAGCGCGCGGCGTTACGCTCACCGCGCCAGCGTCCACTTTCACCTCGACATCGTCCATCACCTGCATGGCCAAAAGACCCTTGGGTCCCTTCACCTTGAGGTCGGCGCCGGCTAGCTCCACCGTCACGCCGGAGGGAATTGCAATCGGCTTCTTGCCAATACGTGACATGGATTATCCCCGCTCGTCCAAAACCGTCAAAACACCGTGCACAACACTTCGCCGCCGACATTGGCATCGCGCGCTTCCGCGTCGGAAAGCACGCCGCGCGGCGTCGAAACGATGGAAATGCCAAGCCCGTTGCGTACCCGCGGCAGATCCTTGGCGCCGGAATAGACGCGCCGGCCGGGCTTGGACACTCGGGCGATCTCGCGGATCACCGGATCGCCGTCATGATATTTCAGCTCAATGCGGATCTCGGCCTTGCCATTGCCCATCTCGGCGGTGGTGTAGCCCCGAATATAGCCTTCGCGCTGCAACACTTCCAAGACACGCTCGCGCAGCTTGGACGCCGGCGACTGCACGGAGTCCTTGCGCGCGCGCTGCCCGTTACGGATACGGGTCAGCAAATCTCCTAGCGGATCGGTCATCGACATCTTAAGCCCGCTCCTTACCAGCTCGACTTGACGACGCCGGGGATCTGACCGGCGGCGGCCAGCTCCCGCAGCGCAATACGGGACATGCGAAACTTGCGATAATAGGCGCGCGGCCGGCCCGTCACCTCGCAGCGATTGCGAATGCGGGTCGGGTTGGCGTTGCGCGGCAGCTTGGCGAGCTTGAGCCGCGCCATCAGCCGCTCCTCCTCGGGACGCGCCTTGTCCTCGGCGATCGCCTTCAAGCGCGCGCGCTTGCCGGCGAATTTCTTCGCCAGCTTGCGGCGACGTTCGTTTTTCATGATGGCACTGGTCTTAGCCATGATCGGTGTCTCCAGCCCTTGTCATTTCCAGAACGGCATGTTGAAGCCGCGCAGCAATTCCCGCGCCTCGTCATCCGTCCTGGCGGTGGTGCAAATGATGATGTCCATGCCCCGGATCTTGTCGATTTTGTCGTAATCGATCTCGGGAAAGACGATCTGCTCTTTAAGGCCAAGGGCATAATTGCCCCGCCCATCAAAGCTCTTGGGGTTGACGCCGCGGAAGTCACGGACCCGCGGCAAGGCGATGGTCACCAGCCGGTCGAGAAACTCGTACATACGCGCCTTGCGCAGCGTCACCTTGGCGCCGATCGGCATGCCTTCGCGCAGCTTGAAGCTGGCGATCGATTTCTTGGCGCGGGCGATCACCGGCTTTTGCCCAGCGATCGCAGTCATGTCGGCGACCGCGGCGTCCAGGCGCTTTTTATCCTGGATCGCCTCGCCCACCCCCATGTTGATGACGATCTTGTCCAGGCGCGGCACCTGCATGGGGTTCTGATAGCCGAACTTTTCCGTCAACTGGCCGCGCACCACCGTCTCATAGTGCTGCTTGAGCCGCGGCGTGTAGCCTTCCTGCTTAGCCATCGATCACTTCTCCCGACGCCTTGGAAACCCGCACCTTCTTGCCATCCTTCAGCGTCTTGAAACCGACCCGGGTGGGTTTGCCCGTCTTGGGGTCCTCGATCGCCAGGTTCGAGACATGAACCGGCGCCTCGCGGCTATCGATGCCGCCGGCGTCCTGCATGGTGGGACGCTTGTGGCGCTTGACCATGTTGACCCCGGAGACGATGGCGCGGGCCTCGGTCGGGATCATCTTGATGACCTCGCCCCGCTTGCCCTTGTCGCGCCCGGCGATGACGACGACCTTGTCGCCCTTCTTGATCTTGAACTTGAGAGCCATCACAACACCTCCGGCGCCAGGCTGACGATCTTCATGTGGCTCTTGGCGCGCAGCTCGCGCGCGACCGGGCCGAAGATACGGGTGCCGATGGGCTCCATATTCTTGTTGATCAACACCGCGGCGTTGCGATCGAAGCGGATGACCGAGCCATCGGGCCGGCGAATGTCCTTGCTTGTGCGCACGATCACCGCGCGGTGCACATCGCCCTTTTTCACGCGGCCGCGCGGGATGGCGTCCTTCACGGAAACGACGATGACGTCGCCGACGTCCGCCGTCTTGCGCTTGGAGCCGCCCAGCACCTTGATGCACTGCACCCTGCGCGCGCCCGAGTTATCGGCCACATCCAGGTTCGTCTGCATCTGGATCATGGGTTACGTCCTCTCAAAACCCGTCCCGCCCGAGGGCTAGGACACCTTTTCCACAACACGCCACGATTTCAGCTTGGAAACCGGACGGCATTCCTCGATGCGCACCACGTCGCCGACATGGAACGCGTTGCCCTCGTCATGGGCGTGGAACTTCTTGGAGCGGCGCACCACCTTTTTATAAAGCGGGTGCATGATGCGGCGCTCGACCTCGACCACCACGGTCTTGTCGGTCTTGTCCGAGACCACGGTCCCTTGCAAAATTCGCTTCGGCATCGTCGTTTTCCTATCCTTAAGCCTGGCTTGCCGCGGCGCGCCCGGCCATCAGGGTCTTGATCCGGGCGATGTCGCGCCGCACGGCGCGCACCCGGTCGGTTTTCTCAAGCTGTCCCGTCGCTTTTCGGAAGCGCAGATTGAACTGCTCCCGCTTGAGCTGGGCGAGGAGCGCCGTCAGCTCGTCCTCGGTCTTGGTACGAAGGTCCGCCGCTTTCATCAGATCCTCCTCACATGCCTTCGCCGACGCGGGTCACGACTTTGGTGCGGATCGGCAGTTTGGCCGCCGCGCGCTCGAAGGCGCCGCGGGCGATCTCGGCGCTGACCCCGTCAAGCTCGAACAGGATGCGGCCGGGCTTGACCCGCGCCGCCCAGAATTCGGGCGCGCCCTTGCCCGAGCCCATACGCACCTCGGCCGGCTTGGAGGACACCGGCACGTCGGGGAAAATACGTATCCACACCTTGCCGGCGCGCTTGATATGGCGGGTCAAGGCGCGGCGCGCCGCCTCGATCTGGCGGGCGGTGACGCGCGACGGCTCCAGCGCCTTCAAGCCATAAGCGCCGAAGGCAAGGGTGGCGCCGGACGAGGCAAGGCCATGGATCCGGCCCTTGTGCGCCTTGCGGTACTTTGTCCGTTTCGGTTGCAACATGGTTCTTGTTCCTTAAATTCCTCAGGCGCGATGGCGGCCGCTGCCGCCGCCGGCCTGGGCATCTTGCAAGCGCCGGTCCTGGGCCATTGGATCGTGCTCCAAAATCTCGCCCTTGAAGATCCACACCTTGATGCCGCAAATGCCGTAGGCGGTTTTCGCCTCCGCGGTGCCGAAATCGACGTCGGCGCGCAGCGTGTGCAAGGGCACCCGGCCTTCGCGGTACCATTCCATGCGGGCGATCTCGGCGCCGCCCAAGCGGCCGCCGGCGTTGATCCGGATGCCCTCGGCGCCCAGCCGGATGGCCGATTGCACGGCGCGCTTCATGGCACGGCGGAAGGCCACCCGGCGCTCGAGCTGCTGGGCGATATTCTCGGCCACCAGCCGGGCGTCGATCTCGGGCTTGCGCACCTCGACGATGTTGAGCGAGACATCGGCCTCGGTCATCGCCGCCACCTTGCGGCGCAGCTTTTCGATATCGGCGCCCTTCTTGCCGATGAGAACGCCGGGGCGGGCGGCATAGATGGTCACCCGCGCAGTCTTGGCCGGACGCTCGATGACGATGCGGGAGATCGCCGCTTGCGGCACTTCCTTTTCCAGGAATTTACGGATCGCCAGATCCTCGTGCAACAGCTTGCCATAGTCGCCGCGGTTGGCGAACCAGCGCGAATCCCAGGTGCGGTTGATCCCCAGGCGCAGGCCGACCGGTGAAACCTTCTGACCCATTATGCGTTCTCCTGAACTTCGCGCACGACGATGCGGATGCGGCTGAAGGGCTTTTCGATGCGCGAGGCCCGGCCCCGTGCGCGGGCATGGAAACGCTTCATCACCAGGGACTTGCCGACGCTGGCTTCGGCGATCACCAGGCTGTCGACGTCGAGATTGTGGTTGTTCTCGGCGTTGGCCACCGCCGCCTGCAGCACCTTCTTCACGTCATGCGCCATGCGTTTCTTCGAGAAACTGAGATCCGCCAGCGCCGCTTCCACCTTCTTGCCGCGAATGAGGCCCGCGACCAGGTTGAGCTTGCGCGGGCTGCCGCGCAGCATGCGGCCGACGGCAAACGCCTCGTTCTCGGCCACCCGACGGGGATTTGCTTTCTTGCCCATGACTAGCTTCTCTTTGCCTTCTTGTCGGCCGCGTGGCCCCAGAATGTGCGGGTTGGCGCGAATTCGCCCAGCTTTTGCCCGACCATTTCGTCGGTGACGTAAACCGGGATGAACTTGCGGCCGTTATAGACGTTGAAGGTAAGGCCGACGAATTGCGGCAGGATGGTCGACCGCCGCGACCAGGTCTTGATCGGCTGTTTCTTCGGGTTGTCCTGCATCTCCTCCGCCTTTTTCAGGAGGTGGAGATCGACAAACGGGCCTTTCCAAACAGAGCGCGCCATGGCCTCGGTCCTTACTTCTTTTTCTTCAAATGCCGCGACCGCAGGATGAACTTGTCGGTCGCCTTGTTGGAGCGGGTCTTCTTGCCCTTGGTGGGAATGCCCCACGGGGTGACCCAGTGCTTGCCGCCATTGGTGCGCCCGCCATGGGGGTGGTCGACGGGGTTGCGGGCGATGCCGCGGGTGAGCGGCCGCTTGCCCAGCCAACGGCCGCGGCCGGCCTTGGCAAGATATTCGTTCTGCTTGTCGGGGTTGGAGACGGCGCCGACGGTGGCCATGCACTCGGCCCGGACATAGCGCTGCTCGCCCGAGGACAGGCGCAAAATCGCCATCCCCCGGTCGCGTCCGACGAGCTGGACATAGGTGCCGGCGGAACGGGCGATCTGGCCGCCGCGCCCGGGCTTTAGCTCGACATTATGGACGATGGTGCCGATGGGCATGGCGCTCAAGGGCATGGCATTGCCCGGCTTGACATCGACCCGCGCCCCGGCCAGCACCGTATCGCCGACGCCCAGACGCTGCGGCGCCAGGATATAGGCAAGCGTGCCATCAGCATATTTCACCAAGGCGATGAAGGCGGTCCGGTTGGGGTCGTATTCCAACCGCTCGACGGTGGCCGGCACGTCCCATTTGCGGCGCTTGAAATCGACGATGCGGTAGGTGCGCTTGTGTCCGCCGCCGCGCGCCCGCTGGGTGATGCGGCCATGGTTGTTGCGCCCGCCGGATTTCGACAAGCCCTCGGTCAACATCTTCACCGGCTTGCCCCGGTGAAGGTCCGACCGGTCGACAAGGATAAGCCCGCGCCGGCCAGCGCTCGTCGGGTTGTATTGTTTCAGCGCCATCGCTTCAGACTCCCGTCGTCACGTCGATCGATTGGCCTTCGGCCAGCGTGACGATCGCTTTTTTAACGTCCGACCGGCGGCCCTTGATGCCCCGGAAACGCTTGGTCTTGCCCTTGAGGATAAGGGTGTTGACCTTGGTGACCTTGACCTCGAAAAGGGCCTCGACCGCCGCCTTGATGTCACCCTTGCTGGCGCTTTTCGCGACCTTGAAGGTGACCTGGTTATGCTCCGAGCCTTGGGTCGACTTTTCGGTGATCAGCGGCCCCAGGATCACGTCATAATGCTTGAGCTCGCTCATTTCAGCCGCGCCTCCAGCTTCTCGACCGCCGCCTTGGTCAGGACCAAGACGTCGCGCCGCAAAATGTCATAGACATTGGCGCCGACCACCGGCAGCACATCGATGAGCGGCAGGTTGGACGCCGCCCGCTTGAAATTCTCGTTGACCGTCTCGCCATCGATGACGAGGGCCGAGGAAATGCCCAGCTTTTCGAGCTTGGCGGCCAGCGTCTTGGTCTTGGCCTCGGCAAGATCGACAGTGTCGAGGATGATCAACTGGCCGGCCGCCTGCTTTGCCGAAAGCGCGGTTTTTAGCCCTAAGCTGCGCACCTTCTTCGGCAATTGATAGCCGAAGTCCCGAACCTTGGGGCCGTGCGCCTTGCCGCCGCCGATGAAGATGTTGGCCTTGCGATCGCCGTGGCGGGCGCGCCCGCCCCCCTTCTGTCGCCCGAACTTGGCCCCGGTCCGGTTCACGTCGCCGCGCTCCTGCGCCGCCCGCGCCGTCGCCCGGCGCTTGGCAAGCTGCCAATGCACCACCCGGTGCAGGATGTCCTTGCGCACGGCAAGGCCAAACACCGCCTCATCAAGGTCGATGCTGCCCGCCTTGCCGGCATCCAATGTTTTCACGTCCGTCTTCATGGACGATTACTCCTCGGTCTTGGCCGGCTCTTCGGCCGGCGCCGCAGTCTCTGGCGCGGCCTTGAGCGCTGCCGGATAAGGCGCGGCGTCGGGGCGTGGCTTCTTCGCCGCGTCGGCGATCAACACCCAGCTTCCCTTGGCCCCCGGCACCGAGCCCTTGATCATCACGAGTCCGCGCGCGGCATCGGTCGCGACCACTTGCAGATTCTGCTGGGTCACCCGCTCGGCGCCCAGATGGCCGGCCATTTTCTTGTTTTTGAAAACCCGGCCCGGATCCTGCCGGTTGCCGGTCGAGCCATGGCTGCGATGCGAGATCGAAACGCCGTGACTGGCGTTGAGGCCGCCGAAGTTCCAACGCTTGATGACGCCCTGGAAGCCCTTGCCGATGGACGTGCCGACGACATCGACATATTGCCCCGGGACGAAATGCTCGGCGGTCAACTCCGCGCCCGGCGCAAGCAGGGCATCCTCGGCGACGCGGAACTCCACCAGCTTGCGCTTGGGCTCCACCTCGGCCTTGGCGAAATGACCGCGCTGAGCCTTGGAAACAGTCTTCACCTTGGCCTTGCCCAAGCCCAACTGCACGGCGTTGTAGCCGTCCTTGTCCGTTGTCCGCCGGGCCACCACCTGACAGCCCGAGACGTCGACCACGGTGACGGGCACATTGACCCCGCCGTCGCCAAACAGGCGGGTCATGCCGACTTTCCTGCCAATCAATCCTGCGCGCATGGAATCACCCTTGCAGCTTGATTTCCACGTCGACACCAGCGGACAGATCGAGCTTCATCAGCGCGTCCACCGTTTGCGGCGTGGGATCGATGATATCCAGAAGGCGCTTGTGGGTCCGCACCTCGAACTGCTCGCGGCTTTTCTTGTCGATATGCGGCGAGCGGTTCACCGTGAAGCGCTCGATGCGCGTCGGCAGGGGAATGGGGCCGCGCACCTGAGCGCCCGTGCGCTTGGCGGTCGACGCGATCTCGCCGGTCGCCTGGTCGAGCACGCGGTGATCGAACGCTTTTAAGCGGATGCGGATGTTTTGAGCGTCCATCTGACTTTACCTCATTTGCTCCAGGCCAGGCTGGCTTGCGACCCCCTGGCCTTAGGAGCCCTTCGCTCAGCTATTTCAAGATTTTGGCGACG
This sequence comes from Pseudomonadota bacterium, assembly GCA_049324415.1. GTDB lineage: Bacteria > Pseudomonadota > Alphaproteobacteria > Sphingomonadales > CAKZYD01 > JBMOOS01. The sequence goes on along the minus strand of JBMOOS010000009.1, from coordinate 20,271 downwards.
ACGCCGGCGCCGACGGTGCGGCCGCCCTCGCGGATGGCGAAGCGCAGGCCTTCGTCCATGGCGATCGGGCTGATCAGCTCCACCTCCATGGTGATGTTGTCTCCGGGCATCACCATCTCGGTCCCTTCCGGCAGCTTCACCGTCCCCGTCACGTCCGTCGTCCGGAAATAAAATTGCGGCCGATAGTTGGCGAAAAACGGCGTGTGGCGACCGCCCTCCTCCTTCGTCAGGACATAGGTCTCCGCCGTGAAGTTGGTGTGCGGCGTGATCGACCCCGGCTTGGCCAGAACCTGGCCGCGCTCCACGTCCTCCCGGCCAACGCCGCGCAGCAACGCCCCGATATTGTCCCCCGCCTGGCCCTGGTCGAGGAGCTTGCGGAACATCTCAACGCCCGTCACAACCGTCTTCGAGGTGTCGCGAAGCCCGACAATCTCAACCTCATCGCCAACCTTGACGATCCCCTGCTCAACCCGACCCGTCACCACCGTGCCGCGGCCGGAAATCGAGAACACATCCTCGATCGGCATCAAAAACGGCTTGTCAACCGGACGGTCCGGCTGCGGAATATAGTCATCCACCGCCTTCATCAGCTCAAGCACCTTGGCCTTGCCGATCCCGTCGTCCCGGCCCTCCAGCGCCGCCAACGCCGACCCCGCGACAATCGGCACCTCGTCCCCAGGAAAATCGTACTGGCTCAACAGCTCGCGGATCTCCAGCTCAACCAGCTCCAAAAGCTCAGGGTCGTCCAACTGGTCAACCTTGTTCAAAAACACAACCAGCGCCGGAACCCCAACCTGGCGCGCCAGCAATATATGCTCCCGCGTCTGCGGCATCGGACCGTCCGCCGCCGAGACAACCAAAATCGCCCCGTCCATCTGCGCCGCGCCCGTGATCATGTTCTTCACATAATCCGCGTGGCCAGGGCAGTCCACGTGCGCGTAGTGCCGAGCCCCCGTCTCATACTCAACATGCGACGTCGAGATCGTGATCCCGCGCTCCCGCTCCTCTGGCGCCTTGTCTATGTTCGCGTAATCCGTAAACGTCGCTCCACCCGTCTCAGACAAAACCTTCGTAATCGCCGCCGTCAGCGTCGTCTTGCCATGGTCAACATGCCCAATCGTCCCAATGTTGCAATGCGGCTTCGTCCGCTCAAACTTCGCTTTCGACATGGCTCGTTCCTTTTCCCTCGAATTCCATTTTCGCGCGCCGCCGGTCAGCCGGCGAGCTTGGCCTCGATTTCATTCGCCACGTTGGAGGGCACTTCCTCATAATGGCTGAATTGCATGGTGTACTGCGCCCGCCCCTGGCTCATCGAGCGCAACTGGTTGACATAGCCGAACATGTTGGCCAGCGGCACGCGGGCATCGATGGCGATGGCATTGCCCCGGGTTTCCTGGCCCTGGATCTGGCCGCGCCGGCTGTTCAAGTCGCCGATCACCGAACCGACGAAGTCCTCCGGCGTCACCACCTCGACCTTCATCACCGGCTCCAGCAGCTTGATGCCGGCCTTGCCCGCCGCTTCGCGCATCGCGCCGCGGCCGGTTATTTCGAAGGCGAGGGCCGAAGAGTCGACATCGTGATAAGCGCCGTCCAGCAGCCGCACGGAAAAATCGATGATCGGATAGCCGACGCGATGCCCCGACTGCGCCACCGCGCGGACGCCCTTTTCCACCGACGGGATATATTCCCGCGGGATGCGGCCGCCGACGATCTCGTCGTGAAAAACGACACCCGAGCCCCGCTCGCCGGGCTCGACCACGATCTTCACCTTGCCGAACTGACCGGAGCCGCCGGATTGCTTCTTGTGGGTGTAATCGACCTCGACGGCGCGGGCGATGGTTTCGCGATAAGCCACCTTGGGGGCGCCGACATTGGCCTCGACCTTGAACTCCCGCTTCATGCGATCGACGATGATCTCCAGGTGCAGCTCGCCCATGCCCTTGATGATGGTCTGGCCGGATTCGGCATCCGAAGAGACCCGGAAGGAGGGATCCTCCTGAGCCAGGCGATTGAGCGCGATGCCCATCTTTTCCTGGTCGGCCTTGGTCTTGGGCTCGACCGCCACCTCGATCACGGGGTCGGGAAACTCCATCCGCTCGAGGACCACCGGCTTTGCCGGGTTGCACAACGTGTCGCCGGTGGTCGTATCCTTAAGGCCGCACAGGGCGACGATGTCGCCAGCGCGCGCTTCCTTCACATCCTCGCGATGGTTGGCGTGCATCTGCAGCATGCGACCGATTTTTTCCTTGCGGTCCTTGACCGAGTTCAAGACCTGGGTGCCGGATTCAAGGACCCCGGAATAAACCCGCACGAAGGTGAGCGAGCCAACGAAGGGGTCGGTCATGATCTTGAAGGCAAGGGCGGCGAAGGGTTCGTCGTCCGAGGACTTGCGCACCATTTCGGTTTCGCCGTCCACCGAGACGCCGCGAATGTCGGGAACTTCCGTTGGCGAGGGCAAATAATCCACAACCGCGTCAAGGAGCGGCTGCACCCCCTTGTTCTTGAACGCCGAGCCGCACAGCACGGGCACGAATTTGAGGCCGCAGGTGCCTTTGCGAATGAGGCGCTTCATGGTCGCCTCGTCGGGCTCGGCGCCTTCCAAATAGGCCTCCATGACCGCCTCGTCCTCTTCGACAAGGGTCTCGATCATCTCCAGGCGCGCGGCTTCCGCCTCGTCCTGCAACTCGGCGGGAATGTCCACATAGTCGAATTTGGCGCCAAGGCTTTCGTCGTGCCAGACAATAGCTTTGTTCTTGATGAGATCGATGACGCCGGTGAAATCGGCTTCCTTGCCCAGCGGCAATTGCGTCACCAGCGCCTTGGCGCCCAGCCGGGTCTTGATCATGCGCACGCAGCGCTCGAAATCGGCGCCGGTGCGGTCCATCTTGTTGACAAAGCACATGCGCGGAACTTTGTATTTGTCCGCCTGGCGCCACACGGTCTCGGACTGCGGCTCGACGCCGGCGACCGAATCGAACACCGCCACCGCGCCGTCGAGGACGCGCAAAGATCGCTCCACCTCAATGGTGAAATCCACATGGCCCGGGGTATCGATGATGTTGATGCGGTGGTCTTTCCAAAAGCAGGTGGTGGCCGCCGAGGTGATGGTGATGCCGCGCTCCTGCTCCTGCTCCATCCAGTCCATGGTGGCGGCGCCCTCATGCACCTCGCCGATCTTGTGGGAGCGGCCGGTGTAATAAAGAATGCGCTCAGTGGTTGTCGTCTTGCCGGCATCGATATGGGCCATGATGCCGATATTGCGGTAGCGCTCCAGGGGCGTGACGCGGGGCATGGGTTCAGTTCCTCTCGGCCGTCGGCCTCATCACCACCGGTAGTGCGAGAAGGCACGGTTGGCTTCCGCCATTTTGTGCGTGTCCTCGCGCTTCTTCACGGTGGCGCCGCGGCCGGCGGCGGCATCCATCAGTTCATTGGCCAGGCGCGCCGCCATGGTCTTTTCCGAACGGGCGCGCGCCGCTTGTATAAGCCAGCGGATGGCCAAGGCCTGCGCCCGGTCGGGGCGGACCTCGACCGGCACCTGGTAAGTGGCGCCGCCAACCCGGCGGGAGCGCACTTCGATCTGCGGCCTCACATTGTCGAGGGCTTCATGAAAGATGCCGAGCGGCTCCTTCTTCAGCTTCGCCTGGACGGCGTCGAAGGCGCCATAGACAATCGCCTCGGCGACCGACTTCTTGCCCTCGAACATGAGGCTGTTCATGAATTTGGTCAGCACCAGGTCGCCGAATTTGGGATCCGGCAGAACCTCTCTCTTGACCGCACGATGACGACGGGACATGTCAGTCTTCTCCCGAAAATTCCTTGAACCGCCTTATTTCGGCCGCTTGGCGCCGTATTTCGAGCGGCTTTGCTTGCGGCTGCCCACCCCTTGCGTGTCGAGGACGCCGCGCAGGATGTGATAGCGCACGCCCGGCAAGTCCTTGACGCGGCCGCCGCGGATGAGCACCACCGAATGCTCTTGCAGGTTATGCCCCTCGCCCGGGATGTAGCTCGTCACTTCGGCGCCGTTAGTGAGCCGCACCCGCGCCACCTTGCGCAGCGCCGAATTGGGCTTTTTCGGCGTCGTGGTGTAGACCCGGGTGCACACCCCGCGCTTTTGCGGGCAGGCATCCAAAGCCGGCACCTTATTGCGCGCCAGGACCTTTTGCCGCGGCTTGCGCACCAACTGATTGATCGTCGGCATAACCCGTTCCCATGTTGTCTCCCGGGCGGCGGCGTCCGGCCGTCTTGACAACAAGACGGCCGGAGCGATGGGCAGCCGGCCCACCGTCCGGTTGAAAACCACAAAATCCATTCCCGTTGGCCCGTGCCAGGACAGCGTCTAGACAGAGAAGTCTACCACCAGCCCGCGAGCGTGGGCGCCTTATAGTAATGGTGCCTGCCGGCGTCAAACAAAAAAGCGAAAGATTGTTGCCGATCCTGGCCCGCCACCAGATGTTGACAGAAGCGAACAATCCACCACTAGCCGGCGCAACAAAATATGGCGGTGGCGGCGCAGCCCGCACCCACCTCCGCACGCGGCAAAGCACCCGCAGGCTTGCCCGTCACCCTGGCATGAAAAAGCGGGGCCGCCGTTTAATCGGGCGACCCCGCCTTTAATCCAAGTCTGCCGGCTGCCAAGGCGCACAATGAACCCGCTGCGCCAGGCGGCCTGGTTGCGCTGAACAGCAGGCTTAGGCCTGGGCTGTTTCTTCCGCTCCCTCACTCTCGCCCCGCTCGGCAAGCAAGGCCTTATCGCGTCGTTGCGCCTCGTATTTAAGGCGCGCCATGGCCGAGCCGGTCCCCGCTGGAATAAGCCGGCCGACGATGACGTTTTCCTTCAATCCCGACAAACGGTCGACCTTGCCGGCGACCGCCGCTTCGGTGAGCACCCGCGTCGTTTCCTGGAAGGACGCCGCCGAGATGAAGGAGCGAGTCTGCAGGCTCGCCTTGGTGATGCCAAGGAGCACCGGCATGCCGAGCGCCGGCTTGCGCTTTTCGGCGACGAGCTTGGCGTTGGCCTCGTCGAACTCCTCGCGGTCCACCTGCTCGCCGATAAGGAAGGTCGAGTCGCCCGACTGGGTGATCTCCACCTTCTGCAGCATCTGGCGCACGATCACCTCGATATGCTTGTCGTTGATCTTGACGCCTTGCAGCCGGTAGACCTCCTGGATCTCCTTGATGAGATATTCGGCAAGCGCCGCCACCCCCATGACGGAGAGGATATCGTGCGGGCTGGGATTGCCGTCCAGAAGATAATCGCCCTTCTGGATGAAGTCGCCTTCCTGGACCGCCACGTGCTTGCCCTTCGGGATGAGGTATTCGCGTTCTTCCTCGCCATCCTTGGAGCGGACGATGATCCGGCGCTTGTTCTTGTAGTCCTTGCCAAACTCGACGATGCCGTCGATCTCGGCGATGATCGCGTGATCCTTGGGCTTGCGCGCTTCAAAAAGCTCGGCGACGCGCGGCAGGCCGCCGGTGATGTCGCGGGTCTTGGCGGCCTCGCGGGGGATGCGGGCGATGACGTCGCCGGCCGAAACGCGATCGCCGTCGCCAACCGAGAGAATAGCGTCGACCGAGAGATAATAGCGTGCCTCGGTGCCGTTGGCGAGCTGCACCACATTGTCCTTATCGTCGCGCAGGGTGATGCGCGGGCGCAGGTCGGAACCCTTGGGCTGCGAGCGCCAGTCGATCACCACCTTCGACGTGATGCCGGTGGTCTCGTCGGTGGTCTCGGCGAGCGAGACCCCCTCGACGAGGTCGACATAGCGGGCAATGCCTGACTTTTCGGTGATGATGGGAATGGTATAGGGATCCCATTCCACCAGCTTGTCGCCCTTTTTCACCTTGGCGCCGTCCTGGTGCATGAGGCGCGCCCCATAGGGCACGCGATAGACCGCGCGCTCGCGGCCCTCCTCGTCAATCAGCACCACCTCGGAGTTGCGGCTCATCACGACGAACCGCCCTTTCGAGTCCTTGACCACGTTCATGTTGCGGACCGTCGCCTTGGCGTCGATCGAGGCCTCCACCGAGGATTGCTCCGAGACCTGCGCCGTGCCGCCGATATGGAAGGTGCGCATGGTGAGCTGGGTGCCCGGCTCGCCGATCGATTGCGCGGCGATGACGCCGACTGCCTCGCCGACATTGACCGGCGTCCCGCGCGCCAAGTCGCGGCCGTAGCATTTGCCGCACACCCCCGCCTTGGTCTTGCAGGTGAGGACCGAGCGGATCTTGACCGCGGCGACGCCCGCCTTCTCGATCGCCTCGGCCTCCACCTCGTTGATGAGCGCTCCCGCCTCGACGAGGACATCGCCCGAGATGGGGTCTTTGACATCGACGGCGGCGGTGCGGCCGAGGATGCGGTCGGCAAGGCTCACCACCGTGGTGCCGCCCTCCACCAGCTCGGAAACGGTAAGGCCGTCCTCGGTGCCGCAATCGACCTCGACCACCACGGCGTCCTGGCTGACGTCGACGAGGCGCCGGGTGAGATAGCCGGAATTGGCGGTCTTCAAGGCGGTGTCGGCAAGGCCCTTGCGGGCGCCGTGGGTGGAGTTGAAATACTCCAACACCGACAGCCCTTCCTTGAAGTTGGAGATGATCGGCGTCTCGATGATCTCGCCCGAGGGCTTGGCCATCAACCCCCGCATGCCGGCAAGCTGCTTCATCTGCGCCTGGCTGCCGCGGGCGCCGGAATGGGCCATCATATAGATGGAGTTGATTTCGCTTTCGCGCCCGCTCTTCTTGTCGATGGCGGTGGCGGAAATGCGCCGCATCATCGCTTCGGCGACCTTGTCGCCGCACTGCGACCAAGCGTCCACCACCTTGTTGTATTTCTCGCCCTGGGTGATGAAGCCTTCCTGATACTGCTGCTCGTACTCCTTGACCAGCTGCCGGGTCTCCTCGACCAGCTTCTCCTTCTCCTCGGGGATGACCATGTCGTCCTTGCCGAAGGAAATGCCGGCCTTGCACGCCTGGCCGAAGCCGAGCGCCATGATGGCGTCGGCGAACAGCACCGTCTCCTTCTGCCCGCAGTGGCGATAGACGGTGTCGATGACCTCGGAGATTTCCTTCTTGGTGAGCAGGCGATTGACGATATCCAGCTTCACCTTGGGATGCTTTGGGAGCACATTGGCCAAGGTCATGCGGCCCGGCGTGGTCTCGATCCGGCGGATGACCGGCTTGCCGTCTTCATCGACGGTGCTGATGCGGCAGGATATCCTGGAATGGAGGGTGACCACCCCTGCATGCAAGGCCTGCTCGACTTCCTTCATGTCGGCGAAAGCCATGCCTTCGCCCGGCTCGCCCTTGCGCTCCATGGTGATGTAATAAAGCCCCAGCACGATATCCTGGCTCGGCACGATGATCGGCTTGCCATTGGCCGGCGACAGGATGTTGTTGGTCGACATCATGAGCACCCGCGCTTCCAGTTGCGCTTCCAGGCTTAGGGGCACATGGACCGCCATCTGGTCGCCGTCGAAGTCGGCGTTGAAGGCGGCGCAGACCAGGGGGTGAAGCTGGATCGCCTTGCCTTCGATGAGCACCGGCTCGAAGGCCTGGATGCCGAGGCGGTGCAGCGTCGGCGCGCGGTTGAGCAACACGGGGTGCTCGCGGATCACCTCGTCGAGGATGTCCCAAACCTCGCGGCGCTCCTTTTCCACCCATTTCTTGGCTTGCTTCAAGGTGGTGGAGATGCCCCGCTTGTCGAGCCGCGAATAGATGAACGGCTTGAACAGCTCGAGCGCCATCCGCTTGGGCAGGCCGCATTGATGCAGCTTCAGCTCGGGGCCGGTGACGATCACCGAGCGGCCGGAATAATCGACGCGCTTGCCAAGCAGGTTCTGGCGGAAGCGGCCCTGCTTGCCTTTCAGCATGTCGCTGAGCGACTTCAAGGGCCGCTTGTTGGCGCCGGTGAGGGTGCGCCCGCGCCGGCCATTGTCGAACAAGGCGTCGACCGCTTCCTGCAGCATGCGCTTTTCGTTGCGCACGATGATGTCGGGAGCGCGCAGCTCGATGAGCCGCTTCAAGCGATTGTTGCGGTTGATCACCCGGCGGTAAAGGTCATTGAGGTCCGAGGTGGCGAAACGCCCGCCGTCGAGCGGCACCAGTGGACGCAAGTCCGGCGGGATGACCGGCACCACGGTGAGGATCATCCATTCCGGCCGGTTGCCGGATTCGATGAAGGACTCGATCACCTTCAGGCGCTTGACGATTTTTTTCGGCTTCAGCTCCGACTTGGTCTCGGCAAGCTCCTGCAAAAGCTTGGTGCGCTCGCCTTCCAGGTCCATGTCCTCGAGGATCTTGCGGATCGCCTCGGCGCCGATCGAGGCGGTGAAGGCGTCCTCGCCGAACTCCTCCTGGGCGCGGTAATAGTCTTCCTCGGACAACAGCTGATATTGCCCCAGCGAGGTGAGGCCCGGCTCGATGACGATGTAGGACTCGAAATAGAGGACCCGCTCCAGATCCTTGAGCGTCATGTCGAGGAGAAGGCCGATGCGGCTCGGCAAGGATTTCAAGAACCAGATGTGGGCGACCGGCGCGGCCAGCTCGATATGGCCCATGCGCTCGCGCCGGACCCGGGCAAGGGTCACTTCGACGCCGCATTTCTCGCAGACGATGCCCTTGTATTTCATCCGCTTATATTTGCCGCACAGGCACTCGTAATCCTTCACCGGACCGAAGATGCGGGCGCAAAACAGGCCGTCGCGCTCCGGCTTGAAGGTGCGGTAGTTGATGGTCTCGGGCTTCTTGATCTCGCCGAAGGACCAGGAGCGGATGCGCTCGGGCGAGGCGATCAGAATGCGGATCTGGTCGAACGTCTCCGGCTTGGCGGCGGGATTATAAATATTGATCATCTGGTTCATGATCATCGCTCTCCTTGTGGACCCGTGGGGTGCCCGGTCCGCGGCGTCAATATCAGCGAAAGGCAAAAGAGCAAGGCCGGACAGGCCGGCCTTGCCGCCGTCATTGATGGCCGGTCAAAAGCTCGACGTTGAGGCCAAGGGCGCGCATTTCCTTGACCAGCACGTTGAAGCTTTCGGGAATGCCGGCCTCGAAGGTGTCGTCGCCCTTGACGATGGCTTCATAGACCTTGGTGCGGCCCACCGTATCGTCGGATTTGACCGTCAGCATTTCCTGCAAGGTATAGGCCGCGCCATAGGCCTGGAGCGCCCACACCTCCATCTCGCCGAAGCGCTGGCCGCCGAATTGCGCCTTGCCGCCCAGCGGCTGCTGGGTGACGAGGCTGTAGGGGCCGATGGAGCGGGCGTGGATCTTGTCGTCCACCAGGTGATGCAGCTTCAGCATGTAGATATAGCCCACCGTCACCTTGCGGGCGAATTTCTCGCCGGTGCGGCCGTCGTAAAGCTCCACCTGGCCCGAGCTATTGAGCCCGGCCATGTCCAGCATCTGGGTGACGTCCCCTTCCCGCGCGCCGTCGAAAACGGGTGTTGCCATCGGCACGCCAGAGGACATGTTTTCCGCCAGCTCCACAACCTCGTCATCGCTCAAGGCGCCAATCTGCTCCTTGAACTGCGCCTCGCCATAGATTTCCTTCAGCCGTTTCTTCAGCGGCTTTAGGTCCTTGGCTTGCGCATAATAGTCGTCGAGCAGGCCGCGCAGCTGCTTGCCCAGGCCGCGCGCCGCCCAACCAAGATGGGTCTCCAGGATCTGGCCGACATTCATCCGGCTCGGCACGCCCAAGGGGTTGAGCACGATGTCGACCGAGGTCCCGTCCTCAAGGAAGGGCATGTCCTCGACGGCAAGGATTTTCGAAATCACCCCCTTGTTGCCGTGGCGGCCGGCCATTTTGTCGCCCGGCTGCAATTTGCGCTTCACCGCGACGAAGACCTTCACCATCTTCATCACGCCGGGCGGCAGTTCATCGCCGCGCTGCAGCTTCTCCACCTTTTCGGTCGCCCGCTTCTCCAGCGCCTTGGTCGATTCATCGAACTGCGCTTTCAAGGCCTCGATGGCGCTCATCACGGCATCGTCGTCCACCGGAATTTTCCACCATTCCCTGGTGTCCAGTTCTTCGAGCGCCTTTTCGCTGATCGCCGTACCCTTCTTCAAGGGCTTGGTGCCCGACGCCACCTTCTGGCCGATGAGCATGGTTTTCAGCCGGGCAAAGATATTGCGGCGCAAGATCGCCCGCTCGTCCTCGCGGTCCTTGTAGATCTGCTCGATCTCCTGCCGCTCGATGGCGAGGGCGCGCTGGTCCTTCTCGACGCCATGGCGGGAGAAGACGCGCACTTCGACCACCGTGCCGGTGGTGCCCGGCGGCAAGCGCAAGGAAGTGTCGCGCACGTCGGAGGCCTTTTCCCCGAAAATCGCCCGCAAAAGCTTTTCCTCGGGCGTCATCGGGCTTTCGCCCTTGGGGGTGATCTTGCCCACCAGAATATCGCCCGCTTCCAGCTCGGCGCCAATATAGACGATGCCGGCCTCGTCCAAGTTGCGCAGCGCTTCCTCGGAAACATTGGGGATATCGCGGGTGATTTCCTCGGGACCGAGCTTGGTGTCGCGGGCCATCACCTCGAATTCCTCGATATGGATCGAGGTGAAGACGTCGTCCTTCACCATGCGCTCGGAAATGAGGATCGAATCCTCGAAATTATAGCCATTCCAAGGCATGAAGGCGACGAGGGCGTTGCGGCCCAGCGCCAGCTCGCCGAGGTCGGTCGACGGCCCGTCGGCGATGATGTCGCCACGCGCCACCGCGTCGCCCACCCGCACCAGCGGGCGCTGGTTGATGCAGGTCGACTGGTTGGAGCGCTGGAATTTGGACAAACGATAGATATCGACCCCGGATTCGCCCGGGTCGACGGCCTCGCTGACCCGGATGACGATACGGGTGGCGTCCACCTGGTCGACGACGCCAGCGCGGCGAGCGGCGATGGCGGCGCCGGAATCGCGCGCCACCACGTCCTCCATGCCAGTGCCGACGAACGGCGCCTCGGCGCGGATCAAGGGCACCGCCTGGCGCTGCATGTTGGAGCCCATGAGCGCCCGGTTAGCGTCGTCATTCTCCAGGAAGGGAATGAGCGAGGCCGCCACCGAGACGAGCTGCTTGGGGCTGACGTCCATCAAGGTGATCTGGTCGGGCGGCGCCAGCATGAACTCGCCATTTTGCCGGCAGCTCACCAGGTCGGCGGTGAACTTGCCCTTGGCGTCGATCTCGGCATTGGCCTGGGCGATGGTATGGCGCGCTTCCTCCATGGCCGAAAGATAGATCACCTTGTCGGTCACCTTGGCCTTATCGACGATGCGATAGGGCGTTTCTATAAAGCCGTATTTATTGACCCGGCTGAAGGTCGCCAGGGAGTTGATAAGGCCGATATTGGGGCCTTCCGGCGTCTCGATGGGACAGATGCGGCCATAATGCGTGGGATGGACGTCGCGCACCTCGAAGCCGGCGCGCTCGCGGGTCAATCCCCCCGGCCCCAACGCCGACAGGCGCCGCTTGTGGGTGATTTCCGACAAGGGGTTGGTCTGGTCCATGAATTGGGAAAGCTGCGAGGAGCCGAAAAACTCCCGCACCGCGGCGACCGCCGGCTTGGCGTTGATGAGATCGTGGGGCATGGTCGAATCGATCTCGACCGAGGACATGCGCTCGCGGATCGCCCGCTCCATCCTGAGCAGGCCGACGCGGTACTGATTCTCCATCAACTCGCCCACCGAGCGCACCCGGCGGTTGCCGAGATGGTCGATGTCATCGATCTCGCCCTTGCCGTCCTTAAGATCGATCAGCGTCCGCAGCACCGCGAGGATATCCTCGAGCCGCAGCACGCGGACGCTGTCGTCGCAGTCAAGCGCCAGGCGCATGTTCATCTTGACCCGGCCAACGGCCGAAAGGTCGTAGCGCTCGGGATCGAAAAACAGGCTGAAGAACAGGCTTTCCGCAGTCTCCTTGGTCGGCGGCTCGCCGGGGCGCATGATGCGGTAGATCTCGGCCAGGGCCTGGTCGCGATTTTCCGCCTTGTCCGCCATCAAGGTGTTGCGCAAATAAGCGCCGGTGTTGACGTGATCGATGTCGAGGACGCGGACGGCGTCAAAGCCCGCGGCATCGAGGGCATCGAGGTGGGCCTTGCCGATTTCCTCTCCCGCCTCGATATGGATCTCGCCGGTTTTCTCGTTGATCAAGTCATCGGCGGCATAACGGCCGATCAATTCCTCGCGCGGTAGCAGGAGCTGCACCTTGTCGTCCTTGGCGGCGGCGCGGGCGGCACGCGGGGTGATCTTCTTGCCCGCCTCGAACAGCACTTCGCCGGTCTTGGCGTTGACCACGTCATAATCGGGCTTGAGGCCGCGCCACTGTTCCGGCGCATAGGGCACCTTCCAGCCCTTCTTGTCGCGGCTGAAGGTCACCGTCTTGTAGAAATGCTGCAAGATGTCCTCGCTCGACATGCCCAGGGCATAGAGCATGACGGTCGCCGGCAGCTTGCGCCGCCGATCGATGCGCACATGGACGATGTCCTTGGCGTCGAACTCGAAATCGAGCCAGGAGCCGCGATAGGGGATGACCCTGGCGGCGAACAGGAACTTGCCCGAGGAATGGGTCTTGCCCTTGTCATGGTCGAAGAACACGCCGGGCGAGCGGTGCATCTGGCTGACGATGACGCGCTCCGTGCCATTGACGATGAAGGTGCCGTTCGAGGTCATGAGCGGCATGTCGCCCATGTAGACGTCCTGCTCCTTGATATCGAGGACCGAGCGGGCCTCGGTGTCGGGGTCGACCTCGAAGACGATGAGGCGCAGCGTCACCCGCAAGGGCGCGGCATAGGTCATGCCCCGCTGCTGGCACTCCTCGACATCGTATTTCGGTTCTTCGAGCGCGTATTTCACATAATGCAGCTCGGACGTGTTGGAGAAGTCGGACACCGGGAAAACCGACTTCAAAACGCGCTCCAGCCCGGATTCGCCCCATTCTCCGGGGTAAAGAAACTGGTCATAGCTTTCCCGCTGAACCTCGATGAGGTTCGGCATCGTGACCACCTCGCGAATGGAGCCGAAATTCTTACGAACCCGTTTCCGACTGGTATAAGACGTCGCCGTCGCCATATCTCGCCCTCGAATTTGTCCCTGGCAGGCTGGCGTCCAAGCCTTGCGGCCGTCGATGAACGCCAAAACGCAAAATCAGGCGTGGCGCGCGCCGCCTTTTCCAGCGCGCGCCATGCCTTCAAAGCCCCATGGGGCCCTTATTTCAGTTCGACGGTCGCACCCGCGCCTTCGAGCTGGGCCTTCAGCTTGTCAGCCTCGTCCTTGCCGACGCCTTCCTTCACCGGCTTGGGCGCGCCTTCGACCAAGTCCTTGGCTTCCTTGAGGCCAAGGCCGGTGATCGCGCGCACTTCCTTGATCACATTGATCTTTTGCGCTCCGGCGGCAGCCAGGATGACGTCGAATTCGGTCTTCTCCTCGACCGCGGCGGCAGCGCCAGCGCCACCGACCGCCGCCACCGCGACCGGCGCGGCGGCGGAAACGCCCCATTTTTCCTCCAACAGCTTCGACAGCTCGGCCGCCTCGAGGACGGTGAGGGTCGACAATTGATCAACGAGCTTTTGCAAATCAGCCATGTTTTTTCTCCAACGGTCTGTGCTGCGCCGGCAAGCCGGCGCCAAGTTTTAAAAAATCAGGCAGCGTCCTTAGCGCCATAGGCGCCGAACACCCGGGCAAGCTGGGCCGCCGGGGCGGCCGTGACCTGCGCCAGCCGGGTCGCCGGGGTTTGAACGAGGGCCAGGAGCTTGGCCCGCAATTCATCCAGCGACGGCAGCTCGGCGAGCGCCTTCACCCCGTCCGCGTCCAGCTTGGTGCCGCCCATCGCCCCGCCAAGGATGACGAGCTTGTCGTTTTCCTTGGCGAAGTTGGACAACACCTTGGGCGCGGCGACGGGATCGTCCGAATAGCCGATCGCGGTCGGCCCTTCGAACAGGTCGGCAATCGCCTGGGCATCGGTGTCCTTGAGCGCCAATTTGGTCAGCCTGTTCTTGGTGACTTTAAAGCTGGCGCCCGCTTCGCGCATCCGCGACCGCAGCGTCGTCATGTCCGCCACCGTAAGGCCGCTGTAATGGGCAACAACGACCACGTTGGTGGTGGAAAAGACTTGGTGCAGTTGGGCCACCAGCTCCTGCTTTTGGGCTCTTTCCACTCCATATCTCCCAAAATAGGAAGGGACATAGCCGTCCCTTCCGGGGTTTAACCGGGCGCCAGCAAGGCCGGCGCTCGATGGATGGCCTTGATGCCGTCGCCGACATCTGACCAGAGTGTCCGTCCGGGGAGTTCCCGGCTTGCCGCAGGGCGGGTCAGGCCCGACCGTTGGAAACCGCGGTGTTTCCGTTTGGCAAGGCCCAGGGCCTTGCCTCACATCGACCCCGTCTCATGCAGGCGAGGGGCCCGCGATGCCCCCCTTGGCCATTAAGCCGGACGGGCTTTCGCCCGCCGGCACCTGCAATCTTGGACAGCAGGCGAAAGACCGGAACGCTCCGGCCCCACCCGACCGGCGGACAAGCCGCCGGATTTTCTAGAGGGGCGGCGCGGCGCCCCATTTCCGTCAAGCCGCCGCCGCGCCAGTGGCGTTCGCGGCAAGGCTTGTCATGTCAATCTTGACGCCCGGCCCCATGGTCGAGGACAAGGCGATCTTTTCCATGTACTTGCCCTTGGCCCCGGAGGGCTTGGCCTTCATCAGCGCGTCGATGAGGGCAAGCATGTTTTCCTTCAAGTCCGCTTCGGCAAAGCTCGCCTTGCCGATGCCGGCATGGACGATGCCCGCCTTCTCGACGCGGAACTCGATCTGCCCGCCCTTGGCGTCCTTGACCGCCTGCGCCACATTGGGGGTGACGGTACCCAGCTTGGGGTTGGGCATCAGCCCCTTGGGGCCAAGAATTTTGCCGAGCCGGCCGACAATCCCCATCATGTCGGGGGTGGCGATGCAGCGGTCGAAATTAATCTCGCCCTTTTGCACGGTTTCCATCAAATCCTCAGCGCCAACGATATCGGCGCCCGCTTTTTTTGCCGCCTCGGCCGCCGGACCCTTGGCGAAAACGGCGATGCGCAAGGTCTTGCCAGTGCCCTTGGGCAAGGCGACGACGCCGCGCACCATCTGGTCGGCATGGCGCGGGTCGACAGCGAGCTTGACCGCCACCTCGACCGTTTCATCGAACTTGGCCCTCGCGTTGGCCTTCACCAGCTTGATGGCTTCATCAACGCCATAAGCCTTGTCGCGGTTCACCGCGGCGCGCGCCGAGGTCATGCGCTTTCCCAGCTTTGCCATGGCCTTAACCCTCCACCGTGACGCCCATCGCGCGGGCCGAGCCCTCGATGGACTTCATCGCCGCCTCGACGGACGAGGCGTTCATGTCCTTGAGCTTCACTTCCGCGATTTTGCGTATCTGATCGCGGGTGATGCTGCCGGTGGCGCCGCGCCCCGGAGTCGCCGAGCCCTTGTTGATCTTGGCTTCCTTGCGAATGAGGAAGGATGCCGGCGGGGTCTTGGTGACGAAGGAAAAGGAGCGGTCGCCATAAACGGTGATCACCACCGGGATCGGCATGCCCTTTTCCATGTCGGCGGTGGCGGCGTTGAACGCCTTGCAAAACTCCATGATATTGACGCCGCGCTGGCCCAAGGCGGGGCCGATGGGCGGCGAGGGGTTGGCGGCGCCCGCGGGCACCTGCAGCTTGATGTAGCCGTCGATCTTCTTTTTCGCCATGTCTTGTCTCACCTTTCCTTCGTGAGGGCGTGGTCATGGCCCTGGCCAGGCCTCCCACACCGGTGACGGCCGCGAACACCCCTGTGGCGTTCAGCGGGCCTTGCGGGTCAGGACTTTTCCACCTGCCCATATTCCAGTTCGACCGGCGTCGGCCGGCCGAAAATGGAAACCGATACCTTGAGCCGCGCGCGGTCTTCGTCGACCTCCTCGACCAGGCCGTTGAACGAGGTGAAGGGCCCGTCGATGACCCGCACCTCCTCGCCGATCTCGAAGGCGACCTTGGGGCGCGGCCGCTCGATGCCTTCCTGCACCTGGTTGAGGATGCGCTTGGCCTCGACCTCGGTGATGGGCTGCGGCTTGCCCTGGGGGCCCAGAAACCCGGTCACCTTGGGGGTGTTCTTGACCAGGTGATAGGCCTGCTCGGTCATGTGCATCTTGGCGAGCACATAGCCGGGGAAGAAATTGCGCTGCACTTTCTTGCGCTGGCCGCGCTTGATCTCGACCACTTCCTCCTTGGGCACCACCACTTCCTCGATCTCGGCCTCGAGGCCCTGCGCCTTCGCAAGATCGCGGATCGACGCGGCCACCTTGTCCTCGAAACCCGAATAGGCGTGGACGATGTACCACTGACTTGCCATGCTAACCTTCAGCCTCCCAAGCTCAACAGCAGGCGCACGCCCAATTGCAGGATCTGGTCGACGCCGAGGAAGAAAATGCTCAACAGCGTCACCATGATGAACACCATCAAGGTGGTGATCATGGTTTCCTTCCGAGTCGGCCAAGTGACCCGCGCCACTTCCTGGCGCACCTGGCGGGCGAATTCAAACAGGTTGGTCTTTGCCATGCTCTTTAAAGCCACCCCTGGCGCACGCTTCTGGCGGCGCCTTGAAAAACGCAAAAAAGCCCAGCGCGCTCAAGCGGTTTCTTCCCAGCGCACCCGGTTATCTCCCATGCTCGTCCTGGCAGGAGTGGAGGGACTCGAACCCCCGACCCTCGGTTTTGGAGACCGATGCTCTACCAGCTGAGCTACACTCCTACAAGTGTGCGGGCTGGGTTTTAGTGGCTGCCTCAGGGTCTGGCAAGAAAAATTCGTAAAATACAAAAGGCTGGCCAAGCGCCGCGAGAGCATTGGGGGCGTATTTGGCTAACGGGCGGCGGAAAAGCGGGCCAATACGGACCTCGTGGTGCGATTCCAACATATGGCTCCCATCTGTTGGAGAAATCGCACCACAGATTCACTAACTTAAGTGGTCCACTTTTTCCAAACGGATGGATTTGTCCGTTTGCGGCGGACCACTGGCTCGTCAACCCTTCATGGCGCTGCCGGCCGCATCACGTTCGCGATCCTCGATCTTTGCCGAGACCGCCGTCTCCACAACCCGCGATGGAAGCACCGGTTCCGCCACCAGGCCCCATCAATTCAATCATTTCAAGATTTTGGCGACGACGCCGGCGCCGACGGTGCGGCCGCCCTCGCGGATGGCGAAGCGCAGGCCTTCGTCCATGGCGATCGGGCTGATCAGCTCCACCTCCATGGTGATGTTGTCTCCGGGCATCACCATCTCGGTCCCTTCCGGCAGCTTCACCGTCCCCGTCACGTCCGTCGTCCGGAAATAAAATTGCGGCCGATAGTTGGCGAAAAACGGCGTGTGGCGACCGCCCTCCTCCTTCGTCAGGACATAGGTCTCCGCCGTGAAGTTGGTGTGCGGCGTGATCGACCCCGGCTTGGCCAGAACCTGGCCGCGCTCCACGTCCTCCCGGCCAACGCCGCGCAGCAACGCCCCGATATTGTCCCCCGCCTGGCCCTGGTCGAGGAGCTTGCGGAACATCTCAACGCCCGTCACAACCGTCTTCGAGGTGTCGCGAAGCCCGACAATCTCAACCTCATCGCCAACCTTGACGATCCCCTGCTCAACCCGACCCGTCACCACCGTGCCGCGGCCGGAAATCGAGAACACATCCTCGATCGGCATCAAAAACGGCTTGTCAACCGGACGGTCCGGCTGCGGAATATAGTCATCCACCGCCTTCATCAGCTCAAGCACCTTGGCCTTGCCGATCCCGTCGTCCCGGCCCTCCAGCGCCGCCAACGCCGACCCCGCGACAATCGGCACCTCGTCCCCAGGAAAATCGTACTGGCTCAACAGCTCGCGGATCTCCAGCTCAACCAGCTCCAAAAGCTCAGGGTCGTCCAACTGGTCAACCTTGTTCAAAAACACAACCAGCGCCGGAACCCCAACCTGGCGCGCCAGCAATATATGCTCCCGCGTCTGCGGCATCGGACCGTCCGCCGCCGAGACAACCAAAATCGCCCCGTCCATCTGCGCCGCGCCCGTGATCATGTTCTTCACATAATCCGCGTGGCCAGGGCAGTCCACGTGCGCGTAGTGCCGAGCCCCCGTCTCATACTCAACATGCGACGTCGAGATCGTGATCCCGCGCTCCCGCTCCTCTGGCGCCTTGTCTATGTTCGCGTAATCCGTAAACGTCGCTCCACCCGTCTCAGACAAAACCTTCGTAATCGCCGCCGTCAGCGTCGTCTTGCCATGGTCAACATGCCCAATCGTCCCAATGTTGCAATGCGGCTTCGTCCGCTCAAACTTCGCTTTCGACATGATCGTGCCCTCGTCTTTCCCGACGCTGCCGGCAAGCCGGCGCGCAGCGCTTCCTATGGCCGGTGGTCATAATAAGCCCAGCCCAGCCGGTCAAGCGCTTGTCGCGATGAAGGGCGGACTGAACGGCCTGTTTTTTTAAAAGCTGGAGCGGGTGAAGGGAATCGAACCCCCCGCGCCGCATCAGCGGCGCCATCACATAAAGTGAGGGTTCGCAGCGCAGGGCTTGAAACTGGAGCGGGTGAAGGGAATCGAACCCTCATAACCAGCTTGGAAGGCTGGGGCTCTACCATTGAGCTACACCCGCGAAAGCCCGGACAGCCGCGCGCGCGGCAGCGCTGGTGGAGGGGGTTGGATTCGAACCAACGTAGGGAAAACCCGGCAGATTTACAGTCTGCTGCCATTGACCGCTCGGCCACCCCTCCATGGGTGCTTGCGCGCGACGCCGTCGGGCGCAAGGTGTCTAGGGTGAAACGGCGCGCCAAGTCAACGGTCAAAGGACGCCAAGGCCATCCCAAAAACATCGGTGCGCCGGAAGCGGCGGCCAAAGACCCGCTCACCCCCCGCTTGCGTGCCTGGTGGCCACCTCACTATAGTCCGCCGCGATGGCAAGGAAGTTCGACAAAAAGCGGGGGCGGCAAGCGGGACCGGCGGGGGGCGCCTATTGGCTCTATGGCCGGCACGCGGTGGGCGCGGCGCTCGCCAACCCGGGCCGCCAGGCTTTGCGCCTGCGCGCCACCGCCAACGCGCTCACCGAGCTTGGCCCCCTGCCGGCGGGGCTTGCCGCCGAGACCATGGACGCAAGGGAGCTCGCCCGCGCCCTGCCGCCCGACGGCGTCCACCAGGGCCTGGCCATGCTGGTGGCGCCGCTCGCCCCGCCGCATCTTGCGGACGTCTTATCGTCGCCGGCGCCGGACGCCCCGGTCCTCGTCCTCGATCAGGTGACCGACCCCCATAATGTGGGGGCCATCCTGCGCAGCGCCGCCGCCTTCGGCGCCGCCGCCCTCATCACCCAGGACCGCAACAGCCCGGCCGAAAGCGGCCCCCTCGCCAAGGCGGCTTCCGGCGCTCTCGAAGTCGTGCCTTGGCTGCGGGTGGTCAACCTTGCGCGCACGCTCGAGGCGCTTGCCGACGCCGGCTATTGGCGCATCGGCCTTGACGGCGCGGCGCCGGGCGAGCTTGCGCCGGCCTTGCCGCAAGGCCCGCTGTGCCTGGTCCTGGGGGCGGAAGGGCGCGGCCTGCGGCCCAACACCGCCGCCCATTGCGACGCGCTGGCGCGCCTTCCCATCAGCGACCGGGTGGAGAGCCTCAACGTCTCCACCGCGGCGGCGGTGGCGCTTTATATCGCAACCAGGCAGGCGCGCTAAGCTAAGCTAATCTAGGGCCGGCAGCGCGGGGCAACGGCAAGCGGCGCGCTCCCCTCAAACAAGGTGCGCACCTGCCGGCCGCCAAGGGCGACCAGCCAGTTGCGCGCCGGCAAGGCCGGCTCGGCAGCAGGCGTTGCACGGCTATAGACACGCGCAGCGTGGGAGCGGGGTTCGACAAACATCGGCTTCATCCTCGGCTTTTGCCCCATGGCCAGCGCGATGCTTCAGGCCATAGGGCGGATGCGTAATAGTGTATTAGATACATAGCACACTATGGCCTCCTGTCAAGGGCCTGATAACGGGAGCGGTACACGCTCATTAAAACCGCCCTAAAAGCGTGATGGTTGATTTTTTCGCGGCCCCGGGACATAGACGGGCGCGACGATAAGGCGCCGGCTTAGCTCAGTTGGTAGAGCAACCGCCTTGTAAGCGGTAGGTCGTTGGTTCAAGTCCGACAGCCGGCACCATCGCCCCCCTGTCCGGACCGGAGACATAGGTAACAGATTGTACCTAAGACATGGGTGACAATCTCGAGCCGAACGGATTGTCGATGGTTTGCAAGGTTCTCTGCTCCAGATCGATATACCCTAGATCGTAGTTGAT
>JBMOOS010000008.1:0-11301 GCA_049324415.1 Pseudomonadota bacterium | reverse complement strand
GCGCCAGCCAAAACCAACCAGCCAAACCAGCAAAAAACCAGCCCAGTCGTCAGCCAACAGCCAGCGCATCAAGCACCGCCGCCCACACTTCCCTTCATCCTTCCCAACAATGTCAAATAACGAAAATAAAGGCCCCCTTGGGGCCCCGCATCGCCCGCCCAACGGGGGCGACGGCGGCGGGTTATATGGGGGCGTTTCCCCCTTGTCAAACGGATTTTGAAAGATTCTTACCTTCAGTTCCGCACCCCTTGGAAAAGCCCAGACTAGTGGTCCGCCCCAAACGGATAAATCCATCCGTTTGGGAAAAGTGGACCACTAGGTTATTGAATCTGTGGTGCGATTTCTCCAACAGATGGGAACCATCCGTTGGAATCGCACCACTAGGAGCCCGTCTCGAAACTCCCATGGGGCCGCGACCGCCAAGACCTTCCTTGCCAAGCCCGGGCCAGCATGCCTAAATGCCGCCGCTTGCTATAAGCTGCCCATGGGGCAAGCACGCTTAAGGGAGCGGAGGCAGCATGACGCTTCGCATAGCCATCGCCGGCGCCGGCCTCATCACCCGCAGCGCGCACTTACCCGCCGTGCTGGGCCATCCGGCGGCGCATTTGACGGCGCTCGTCGATCCCGATCTTGCGCGCGCCAAGGCGCTGGCGCAAAGCTATGGCCTAGCGCCGCTTCTAGCGCGGGATATCGAGGATATCCTCGCCAAGGTCGATGCCTGCATCATCGCCACCCCCAACCATAGCCATGCCGACCTTGCCGTGCGTTGCCTTGCGGCCGGCGTGCATGTGCTCATCGAAAAGCCGCTCGCGACAAATGCCGCGGATGGCGCGCGCGTCATCCAAGCTGCCGCCAAAAATGGCGCGCTCGCCGCCATTGGCTATTGCACCCGCTTTCGCGACAATGTCCGGCTGTTCGGCCGCCTGCTGAAAAGCGCGCACTTTGGCCGCGTCAAGCGCTTTGCCTATCAGTTCGGCACCACTGGCGGGTGGGCGGCGCTTTCGGCCTATACCCTCGATCGCGCCGCCAGCGGCGGCGGGGTGACGGTGGTGAGCGGCACCCACTTTCTCGACCGCATGCTGCACTGGTTCGGCATGCCGGACGCCGTCGACTATGTGGACGATGGCCATCAAGGCCCGGAAGCCAACGCCCATTGCCATTTTCGCTTCGCCGCTGCTGGCAATGGCGAGGGCTTTCAGGGCAGCGCGCGCTTTTCCAAAACCGTGCATCTGCCTGGCGGCATGGTGGTGGAGACGGAAAAGGGCCGGCTTATCCTGCCGGAATCGCCCACGGGCGCCGTTCGTTTCCTTTCCCACGACTCGCCCGATCTTGCCTTGATCGTCGAGGACAAGGGGCCCTCGCCCTACCCGCCGGGGACGGACGATATCCAACGCCAGTTCCACCATTTCCTGATGGCCTGCCGCGGCGAACAGCCCTTTCCGGTCACCGCCGAGGACGGGCAGGCCTCGCTCATTTTGCTGGACCGCCTTTATCAAGTCCGCCAGCCGCTGCCCGAGCCTTGGCGCATGGCGGGGGCGCCGGGCGAGGAGGCCGTCTCATGAAGGTCGCGGTGTTCGGCGCCTCGGGCTTTGTCGGCAACGCCGTGGTGCGGGTGCTCGCCGCCGCAGGGCGGTTTACAACGCTGGCCGCCATTCGCTCTGCTGGCTCGGCATGGGACTTGGCCAAGGACGGTTTTACGCTCACGCCCGTCGATATCCTCGACCGGCGGGCGGTGGCCGGGGCGATGCACGGCTGCAACGCGGTGGTGAACTGCACCCGCGGCAGCGAGGAGGCCATGCTGCGGGGCCTTAAAAACCTGCTTCTCGAAGCGCGCGCCGCTGGCGTCACCCGCTTCATCCACTTGAGCAGCGTCGCCGTCTATGGCGACCCGCCGCCGCCGCAAAGCGTGCGCGAGGACGCCCCCGCCAACCCGCTTCCCAACAGCTATGGCGCGCTCAAGCTTGCCCAGGACGAAATCGTGGCGGCGGCGCATCGGCCGGGGCGCTTCGAGACGGTGATGCTGTGCCCGCCCAACATCACCGGGCCGGGCGCGGCTTTCCTGCTCGGCCTCTTGCAAGCGCTCAAAGCCGGCAAGTTCGCCCTCCTTGACGAGCCCGCAGTCCCTTGCTCCCTTGTCGATGTCGCCAATCTCGCCGCGGCGGCGCGCGCGGCGCTCGAAGCGCCGCGTCTCCCCGGCGGGCGGCTTTTCATCGTCGATGACGAGCCGGCAAGCTGGGCGGAATTGCTCGCCGGCCTTGCGCCATTGCTGGAACACGCGCCGGCAGTGCCACGCATCGATCGCGCAACCCTTGCCGCGCGCCGGCCTGCGCTTGCGCCGCCGCCATCACTCGGCCGCAGTCTCAAGCATCTCGTTTCCAGCCCGGTGCGCGAGGCCTTGCGCCGCGACCCCTCGTGGGCCAAGGCCGACAAGGGCTTGCGCCGGCTTGTCGCCCGCGTCTCGTGGCTGGAAAGCCATGTGGCGCGCTGGATCGAGGGGCCGCTTCCCGTCACCCCCTTCCCCCTTGGCCCCGATTATGACTGGCGCTTATGCGTGCAGCAGCTTCGCGGGGTGCATCACAGCAACCAACGGGCAAAAGACGCCATCGGCTATCAGCCCATCACATCCTTTGCCGGGTCACTGCGCCGCTTTACCGCCTGGCACGGGCAAGCGTGCGGCACGCAAGACGGCGACTGGGCGCTGCTCGAAGCCCTGGAATGAAGCCAGGGTCAGACGCAACCTCCAAAAAAACCCTTATGGCGCACTGGTCTGCGCCTTCTCAAAGACCGTTTACCGGCGGCGCGGCGCGGCGGCGGACCAGTTGCACATAGTGCGCCACCGATTTGCGGTCGAACAGCCAACGCGCCAGGCAATAGACGAGACCACCCAACGCTATTTTGGCGCCAAGCTCGAGTATAGGATTGGGCCAGCGGTCCACCACCCTGTCGAGCCCGAACAGCGCCGCCGCCATGACTGCGCCCGCCGCGAAGGCGGGCCACATGGCGCGCAGCAAAACCCGTCTTCTGATGGCGATGACACCCGCCACCCGATAAAGGGCGAAAACGAGGAGGCAGCTATCGGCAAGCCCCATGGCAAGGGCGATGCCCTCCAGTCCATAGGGATAGGCGATAAGGATGGCGGCTAATGTTAGGCCACCGCCGGCAAGGACCATTTCCAGGCTGCGCTGCGGCATGCCCCGGGCATTGAAAATCGCCGGCAAGAGAAAGGTTGGCGCTGCGACGGGCACGAAGGCGGAGAGGATCTGCAACACCGGAACGGCGCCAACCCATTGCGCGCCCAGAACCAGGGGCACGAAAACCGGCGCCACCATGGCAAGGCCCCAGAGCAGAGGGATGAAAAACGTGAGCGCCGCCCCGGCGGTGAACGCGAGAGAACGGGCGATGCGCTGCGGGTCGTCCTGGATGGAGCTGAAGGCGGGGAACAGGACGCCGTTCAAGATCGGCATCACCCGGGCAACGGGCAAGGTGCTGAGGTCGCGGGCGACGGTGTAGCGGCCCAGCGCTTCGGTGCTCAGCAGCTTGCCGATGAAAAGATTGACGAGCGAGCCCTTGAGCATCCAGGCGAGCCGGTTGACGCTCATCAGCATGCCGAAGCGCAAGAGCGGCACGACGAGGGACAAGCGGAAGGAAACGCCCACTTTCACCGGCTGGCTGCGCCAATAGCCAAGGGAATTCAACACCTGCCTGGTGACGCTGGCGCCCACCAGGGCCCACACCCCGGCACCCGCCAGGGCAAGCCCCAGGCTGACGCCGATGCCGCACAGGCTGGCGACCAGCTCGACAAGGGAGATGCGCTTGAAATCAAGGGCGCGCGAAAGCATGGCGTATTCGATGATGCCCAGCGGCATGAACAGGAACTGCACGGCGAGAACCCGCAAGACCGCAACAGCGTTGGGCGCGTCGAAAAAGGCCGCGATTGGCCTTGCGGCGACAAACAAAAGGGCGAACAAAAAGACCCCGGTGAGGATGGTGAAGCCACGGGCGGCGGCCAGTTGCGCGTCCGACACCGCCGTGCGCTGAATGATGGCCTGGGTAAGGCCCAGATCCTTGACGATCTCGGCAAGGCCGATGAAGATCATGGCGATCGCCATCAAGCCATAGTCGGTGACGGCGAGCAGGCGGATGACCACCAGGGTCGCGAGCCACGACAGCAATTGGCTGGCGAGCCGCGCCGAGGCGCTCCATTTCAGCGATGCGATAACCCGGCTCGTCCAGTCCACGCCCGTTCCTTGTCACCCCATGCTGGCAACGCCATCGCCCAACGCGCACTAGTGTGGTGGATTTGAAGTTCGTTCCATTCTTGCGGGCCCGCTCGCAAACGAACTTCAAATCCAAAACCACACTCGATTCAATAGATGACTAGTGTCCTTGCGAATCGTTAAGTTCGCGCGGTCGCGCGCCCCCAAATAGTGCGAACTCAACGATTCGGGACACTAGGACATGAAATCGCCCATAGCATCTTTCATGCCCGAGCCCAAAGCCCCAAGTTTTTTCTTGGCGGCTTGCAGGGAAGCCTCGGGTTGGCCAGGATAAGGATGCACCCTGGGCCATGCCGGTCATGGCGCTGTTTTTTCTTCGCTTGCGTTTTGGATCGAACGCGTAATGCCGCCTTCCCTTGCCATGCCATCCCTGCCGCGCCTTGCCACGGTCTTCCTCGCCGCTTCCTGGACGAAGGGGGTGATGACGCTCCGGGGGACGGCGCAAGCGCGGCTGGGCGCGCCAGTCATGGGCGACGCCTTGACCGCCGGCTGGACGGCCGAGGGGGGCAGGCTCTCCCTGTGGGCGGACCGCTATGGCGCGGTGCCCTTGTTTTACGCCGAAACGCCGCAAGGGGTTCTCGTCTCCAACGCGATCACCGCCTTGCTCGAGGCTGGCGTAAGCCGCGAACGCGATGCCCAAGCCTTATCGATACGCTTTTTTTACGGCCACTTCGTCCAGGCGATGACGCCGTTCCGCGCCATCCGGGCGCTGCTGCCGGGCGAGCGGATCGTCTGGACGGCGCAGGGCAAGAGCGTCAGCGGCGGCGCGCCGCCGCGCCCAAAGCCCTTGTCCCTTCCCCGGGCCGCCGCGATCGATGGCTATATCGATCTTTTCCGCGCCGCGATGGCGCACTGCCTTGCAGGGCTTCAGGATTACGCCCTTCCCTTATCGGGCGGCCAGGATTCGCGGCATATCCTTCTTGAAGCCATGCGCCAGAACCGGCCGCCGCGCTATTGCTTCACCGCCCAGCCGCACGAGCCGCATGTGGTGATGCCGGACGCCGCCATCGCCGCCGGTTTGAGCGCGCGCCTTGGCCTTGAGCATGTGGCGCTTCACTATCGCGGGGACATGGCGACAAGCCTTGGCAAGATCCTGCGCCTCGACGCGCTTTCGGTGCTGCACGATTTCGCCTTGTCCGGGCTTGCCCACCTCCAGGAAAAGCCCGTCGATATCATCGACGGCCTTGCCGGCGACATCCTGTCGGCCGGCCTCATGTCCAGCCCCCATCGCATCGCCTTATTCCGCGACGGCCCGTTCGACGATTTCGTCGCCGACCATCTCACCCGGCCGGCGATGGCGCAACTGCTCGCGCCGCGCCACCGCGCGCTCGCCGACTACGCGACCGCGCACCGCCTCCTTGGCGAGACCTTCGCCGCCTACCGCGACTATCCCAACCCCTTGGCCGCCGGCTATTTCTTCACCCGCACCAGGCGCGACATCGCCTTGGGGCCGTTCAAGGTCTATCAAGACCCCCGCTGGCGGGTGGCGACGCCTTATCTTTATCCGCCGCTGTTCGACTTCCTGATGGGCCTGCCGCCGGACATGTTCGCCGACCATCGCTTTCACGCCGAGACCATCGCCAAGGCCTTTCCGCGCTTCGCCGATCTGCCTTTCGCTGGCAAGATCTGGTCGCGCAAAGCGCCCTTGCGCCATCGCCTGCGCGACGCTGCGGATTTGCTCAAACTCTATCTCCCAGCGGGCCAGAGTCTGTCGAAGCGGCATATCGTGCTGGGAGGAGCCAAGATCGCGCTCGACCCCCATTATGCCCTCAACCAGCGCTGGATCCGCGACCTCGTGCTTTATTTCGCGGCGCTCCAGGCCATCGGCGTGGACGCGCCGAGCCGCGCGATAAGCGCTTCATAGCCGGCCACGCTGCTTGCCCATGTCCGCTCCTTGCCCACATAATGCTGGGCGGCGTCGAGCATCGCCGGCCATGCCGAGGAGCTGGCGGCAAGGCCAAGGACGGCGTCCGCCAAGGCGGCGGGGTCGTCGGCCTTGAAAAGCACGCCGGTCTTGCCGTCGGCGATGAGCTCGCGATGCCCGCCAACGTCGGAGGCCAGCACCAGCTTGCGCTGGGCCATCGCCTCCAAGGGTTTTAAGGGCGTCACCAGCTCGGTGAGGCGCATCGACTTGCGGGGGAACACCAGCATGTCGGCAAGGCCGTAA
Organism: Pseudomonadota bacterium; assembly: GCA_049324415.1. Classification (GTDB taxonomy): domain Bacteria; phylum Pseudomonadota; class Alphaproteobacteria; order Sphingomonadales; family CAKZYD01; genus JBMOOS01. The sequence goes on along the minus strand of JBMOOS010000008.1, from coordinate 4,857 downwards.
TAGCGCCCCACATCGGCTTGCGGCACGCGGCCGGCAAAGCGCACCCGCGGCCCCAGACCAAGCGCCTGCGCCTGGGTTTTCAGCGCCTCCTCGCGCGGGCCGCCGCCCACCAGGAGCAGCGCAACCTCGGGGCGGGCGGCGGCGATGCGCGGCACAGCGGCAAGCAGGATATCGAGCCCTTCATAGTCGTAAAAGGAGCCGAGAAAGCCCAACACCAGCCGCCCTTCAAGTCCCAGCGCTTGCGCCAGGGCGGCATCATGGGCCGGCGGCGTGAACTGGATGGCATCGACGGCGTTGGGGATCATCTGCATCCGCGCGGCGGGCACGCCGCGCCGGGCGATATCGTCAAGCAGGCCCTGGCAGATGGCGGTGACCCCATCGGCACGGCGCAGCGCCCAGGTCTCCAGGGCTTGCGACAAGCGATAGCGCAGGCTGCCTTGCGCCGGCCCGCCATGGGCGGCCGCCGCGTCCTCCCAAAAGGCGCGCACTTCATAGATCCAGGGAATGCGCAGCCGCCGCGCCACGCGATAGGCGGCGAGCGCGTTGAGGACCGGGGAGTGGGCGTGAATGAGGTCGGGCTTCCCAGCGCGGGCGAGGGGCAACAGGGCGCTGGTGGTCGCCGCGATATGCGCCAGGGGGTCGATGAGCGGCTTTCCCTTCACCCATTCGCCCAGGGGCGGCGAACGGTGGAACGAAAAGCCCTCCACCTCCTCGCATGCCGGGCCTTGGGCGTAATGTTTGGGCGAGGTGAGGTGGATCGTTTGCCAGCCGCGGCGGCGTTCCTCGCGCAGGATGGCAAGGCTGCGAAAGCTATAGCCGCTGTGGATGGGCAGCGAATGGTCAAAGACATGGAGAATGCGCAAAGGACGGCCCCCGATGGTTTAGCGCGCTTGCCATGCCATGCATGACGCACGAAGAAAAGCATGGACATGAGAAAATTGCCTTAACGCGAGCCGGAATCGGCGTCGCCGCGGGTGGCGCCGGAACGCAAATGCCGGAACCGGGCCACTCGCAGGACATCCTTTGCTGGGCGCGGGAAGACGCCGCTTGCCTCAGCCGGTGGCGATATAGCCGCGCAGCATTTCGGCTTCCTTCTCGGTCTCCAGGATGCGGTGCTTAACGAGGTCGCCGATGCTGATGAGGCCGAGAAGCTTCCCGCCGTCCATCACCGGCAAGTGACGGATGCGGTGGGTGGTCATCAGCGCCATGGCGGTGGGCAGGTCCTGGTCCGGGCGGCAGGTGATGACATCCCTGGTCATCAACGCGCGGGCGGGCGCGTCGAGCACCGCCGCGCCTTGCGTCGCCAAGCCGCGCACGATGTCCCGCTCGGAAAGAACACCATCGATGGCGCCATTGCTTTCAATCACCAGCACCGCGCCGATGCGGTGCTGGCGCAACACCTTGGTCACTTCCAATATAGTGGCATCGCCCTTCACCGAGACGATATCGCCCCCTTTATCCTTTAGAATCGCGTTGATCAGCATGACCATTTCCCCTTTTCACGACCACCGCGCGCCGCATCCCCCTCGGGCGCACGATCTTGATGATAAAACGCCGGCCGTGGAAGGTCAAAAGCAGCCATCATCGTCCGCGCATTAGCAGAGCATGGCTTTCGACGATCGGGCAAGCGGTTCATGGAAGGGGCCGCTTCATGGCCCGGCGGTCCTTGCGCTGGCTGGGCGCTGGCTGGCCCGACTCGCGATCCTGGCCGCAGGGTCGGTCTTGCGGGTCGGGCGCAGCGACACCGGCAGCAATGCGGCGCGCATCCACGCCATCCTCGCCGCCGTCAAGGAGCGCTTGCTTCAAGCTCAAGCCCCTTCGCCTTCGGGGGTTCAATCCTCCTGGCAAGCATGCTATGGGCCGGCGCAGCGTCAACGGCAAGGAGCACCCCCGCCCATGGAGAGGCTGAGCGACTATTGGACCCTCGCCCAGGATGTCTGGCGTCAGGGCCTCGCCGGGGTTTCGGTGGGGCAAATCGTCGTCGCCCTTCTCATCATCCTCATTGGGGTCGCCTTTCGGCGCTGGTTCAGCCGCTTTGCCATCGCCCGCTTACGCAGCCTCGCCCGACGCTCGGCGACCCGCTTTGACGATGCCCTGGTGGACGCCCTGGCGCGCCCGCTTGCCTTCGTGCCGGTGGCGCTCGCCATCTTTCTGGCCAGCCAGTATTTGCAGCCGGAAGGCGCCGCCGCCGTCTTTGCCTATAACCTTAACCGCAGCCTTGTCGCCATCATCCTGTTCTGGGCGCTTTATTCCCTGTCCCAGCCGGCGGCGCGGGTGCTTCTCCATGCCGGCGCCTGGTTCACCGAGGAGCTGGTGACCTGGCTCGCCCGGGTGACCAAAATCGGCTTCGCCGCCATCGGCCTTGCCGTCATCCTCGAGATCTGGGGCATCAAGGTGGGGCCCTTGCTGGCCGGCCTTGGCCTCTTCGGCGTCGCGGTCGCCCTGGGCGCCCAGGATTTGTTCAAGAACCTCATCGCCGGCATGTTCGTCATCGGCGAGCAGCGCTTTCGCGTCGGCGACTGGATCAATGTGGAGGGCGTGGTCGAAGGCACGGTGGAGACCATCGGCTTTCGCTCCACCACCGTGCGCCGCTTCGACAAGGCGCCGGTCTATGTCCCCAACGCCAAGCTGTCCGACAACGCGGTCACCAATTTCTCCGCCATGACCCATCGCCGCATCTATTGGAGCATCGGCCTTGTCTATGGAACCACCGTCGACCAGTTGCGCCAGGTGCGCGACGCCATCGAGGCCTATGTGACAGGGAGCGACGCCTTCGCCCAGCCGCCGGAAGCGCCGCTGTTCGTGCGCATCGATCGCTTTTCCGAGTCTTCCATCGACCTCATGCTCTATTGCTTCACCCGCACCACGCAATGGGGGGAATGGCTGGAAATCAAGGAAAGGCTGGCGCTCGCCATCAAGGCCATCGTCGAGGGCGCAGGCACCAGCTTTGCCTTTCCCAGCCAATCGCTTTATGTCGAGGCCTTGCCGTCCCTCGATCAACCCGAGGCCTTCCCCCTTGCGCCGGACGCAAAAAAAGAAGGACGTTCATGAGCACCCGCGATCCCGTCCTGCGGCTGGCGCCCAGCCGCGCCGACCTCAACAGCAACGGCCATATTTTCGGCGGCTGGGTGCTGGCGCAAATGGATATCGCCGGCGGCATCACCGCCGCCCGCCGCGCCCAAGGGCCGGTCGCCACCGTCGCCATCGAGGCGATGAAGTTCATCCGCCCCATCCTCATCGGCGACCTCATTTCGGTCTATGGCGAGATAACCAAGGTCGGCCGCACCTCCATCACCGTCGCCATCGAGGTGCTGGCCAGCCGGCGCCAGGCGCTGGAGGAAATCAAGGTCACCGAGGGCACCTTCACCTTCGTCGCCATCGACGCCGAGGGCCGCCCCCGCCCGGTCGACGACGCCCGCCCCTGACTTTAACGACGCCGCTTTCACCGAGCGCCGTTGGCAGTCGATGCCCTTGGCATATTAGACGTCATTTCTATCCTCATGCCTTTGTTGTAGGCGCCACAGCCCATAGGAATAGACAACGACAAAGAGCGTAACGGCCAGAACGCCGGTGATTAGAACCCAGAAAAACACGGAGGGGCGGAGTAAAAGCGCGCTCGCCAGCAAAATCGCCCCCAAAAGAAAAAATGCCAGACCACCCATGCGATGCGTGCGGTCCCACACGTGATCGGACGATAAAGTCCAAGGCGTGCGAATGCCGAAGAAGAAATTGCTGCGCACCTTGCCCAGAAAATTTCCCATAACCATGAAAAGGATGCCAAGCCCCAAGCCAAACAGGGGCGTCAGTTTAAATCCCGGGCCCAACGCCAGCAGGACAAGGCCTACGTGGAGCACGGCAAAAAGCCCAATCATGGCCAACCAAAAGGCGCCATAGGCCTTGGAGGACATCAGTAAATGCGCCCGCCTTGGCTCAAGTTTAGGAATGAGCGCAAAAACAAGCGCAATCAGCAGGGCATTGGCGGGAAGAAGGCTCAAAGCAAGCGCCTTGCCGGCATAACGGTCTGGCACTCCATCGATATTCCAGTGGATGGGGAGTTGCGCATCAAGAGGCAACGCCAACCAGGCATAGACGGACAACGCCGTCATGGCGGCGACAATGACAAGCGATATGACCAGAAGCTTGTGAAAGGATAAATGCTTTGCCTCAACCATTTTTGTTCTCCGGATCGATTTTAAAGCGCGCCATGAGAAGCATGAGCGCCTCTTCCAGGACGCTAAGGTTCAGCCGATAAGTGATTTGTGTACCGTGTCGTTCACCTTGAATGAGATCGGCTTCCTTCAAAACGTTGAAATGCTTCGACATGGTTGGCTTGGCGTGCGGAAAATGCGCGCTAAGTTCCCCTGCCGTCAGGCTCCCCGCGCGCAAAAGTTCCAAAATTCTGCGCCGCGTCGGATCGCTCAATGCCCGATAGACCTTATTCATTGCCGGTTTCTTTGTTTTCCATATTGCTAATTAGTCACATGGCTAATATATGGCGCCTGGAAAGCCCAGGTCAAGAAGATAAATTTCCATGAAAAGCGGGTGAAAAAAGAGGGAAACGCAAGTCTTATCAAGTTGGAAAAGAGGATCCAGATCCCAGGGATTCAATCTCCGGAAAGCTTGACCATAGCTCTTCATTGACAGCGCTTAACCTTTGGTCAACCATATCCCGGCGCTAAATGGCTGAATCCGTGGGGAGACGGGACATGCGCCACCTGCAAATCCCGCTATGGTGGACCATCGGCTTTGGGCTTGCCGCCTATCTGGCATCGATGGACGGCGACCTCACCGCGGCCCTCGTCTTCGCCGCCGTCTTCGGCATCGTCTTTGGCGGCGGCATGCAGGCCATCAAACGCG
>JBMOOS010000007.1:0-12050 GCA_049324415.1 Pseudomonadota bacterium | reverse complement strand
CTAGAAATCAAAGCGCGCGGCAAGGCGGACGCTGCGCCCCGGCAGGGGAAGCTGGTCCTTGAGAAAGGACGTGTGGCGGCGGGCCTCAGTGTCATTGAGGTTGCGCCCTTGCAGCATCAAGGCAAGGCCACCCCTTTCCCCCATGGGGCGCCAGGTGAGGTCGGCGTTGACCACGGCATAGCCGCTGGTCTCGGTCTCGAACGAAGAAAGCCGCGCTTGTTTGGCGGCAAGCTCCACTTCGACCCGACCCAGCCAGTTTTCGCTCTCGCCATTCATGCCAAGGGTCAGCGACTTGGGCGGAATGCGCGGCAGCGGCTCCCCCGCCGTCCGGTCGGTGGCGCGCACGAAATCAGCGGTCGCGTCGGCCCTTAGCTGCCAGCCCGGGGTCTCGTAAAGATGCGCCTCCATCTCCACCTCGGCGCCGAGGAAACGGGCGCCGGTCTGGGAAAACTGCAACACCCGCAGCCCGTCTTCCTGCGCGCCGGTAAAACGCTCGAAGACGAAATTGTCATAGCGGGTGTAAAAAAGCGCGACATCGGTGGTGAGGTGCCGGGTATTGATGCGCAGCGTGGCTTCGCCGCCAAGGCCGACCTCCTCCACCAGGCCGCTATCGCCCTGCTCGAACGCCCCGGTGGCAAGGTGCGGCCCGTTCGAAAACAGCTCTTCCGCCGCCGGCGCCCGCTCGGTGCGGTAAAGGGCAAGGCCGGCGCGCACCGTCTCGCCCCACAGATGCGATAGCCCGGCGGAGACGCTGACCGGGTTGAACGCGCGGCTCTCGCCCAGTGTGGTGTTCTTGACCGTGACCCGCTCATAGCGCCCCGACAGCTCCAGGTTCCAATGCGCCAGTTGATAGTCCTGGAGGGTGAAAAGGCCCACTTGCAGGGTGTCGTTGGGCGGCACGAAGGCTTCCGCGCCGAGGGCGGAGAAGTCGCGCCGGCGCACCTGAAGGCCAATCGCCCCCTTATGGCCGGCTTGGGCGCGCTGGACCAGCTCGAGGCGGCTTTCCCAGCCTTGATTGAGGAAAGTGGTGCCGATGGCGTCGCCTTCGAGCTCGCTGTGCTGATAGTCGCCATAGCCGAAGCGCAGCTTGGCTTCCTCGAAAAAGCCGTCGAAGGCGACGGCGCCCTTCATGTCGACCCGCCATTGGTCAAGGGCGATGCGCACGCCGGGCGCCGTTGCCTCTTCCTTTTCCAGGGGGACGCCATAGTTGGACTGGTAGGTGGAGACGGCGGCGCCCAGAAAGCCCCGGTCGAAGACATAGGAAAGCCCGCCTGTCCCGCCATAGCTTTGCGTGCTGGTGTTATCCAGGCGGCCGCGGCTAAAGGTGGGCGGGTCCTCCCCCGCCGCCACCGCTTCTTGCGTGCGCGCCGCGCGCAAGGCAGGGGAAAAGGCAAAGCCCGGCGCCCTGATGTCGCCGGTGTCGCGGAAAAAGCCGTCGGCGTGGAGGGCAAGCTTGCCGCCAAGCCCGACGTTGACGCTGCCGGCGAGCGAGGCTTCATCGCCATTGCTGGCGTAACGCCCGTAAAGGGTGCCGTCCGCCGCCCCTGCAGGCATTGCCGACGGGATCCGGCCATCAATGATGTTGACGACGCCGCCGGCGGCGGACGAGCCGTACAGCAGGCTCGCCGGGCCGCGCAGCACTTCCACCCGCTCGGCGGTGACCAGCTCGCCGACGACGCCGTGGTCGGGGCTGACATTGGAGGCATCGATGGCGCCGATGCCATCGATGAGGATGCGCAGGCGGTCGCCGCCAAGGCCGCGAATGACGGGGCGGTTGACGCCGGGGCCGAAATAGCTCGATTCGATGCCGGGCAGGCGGGCAAGGGTCTCGCCGATGCTGGTCTCCAACGCGCGGTCGAGCGCTTCGCCGGCAAGCACCGAGGTCGCTTGCAGGATATCGAATTGCTGGCGCTGGAAGGGGGCGGTGACGATGATTTCCTCGACCTTGTCGTGGTCTTTGTGCATGTCCACATTCTGGCCTGGGGTCTTGCCCCCTTGCTGGGCCAGGGCGGCGCTGGGCGCGAGACAAGAAAAGGCCGTCGCCGTCAATGCTGCAAGGGCGGCTTGGGGAAGGGGAAAAGGCGTCATTTTAAAATGCCCACACTGGTCCGTTGATAGGGAAACATGGAGCCCGCCCCATGAGGCCAGGGGCGGCGGCGTCAGACTGGGAGGGGCATAAGGGGCGGCGCTTGGCCGGGTGGGCGCCGGACAGCCTGGACGGCGATGCCACGGGCGGCGCGGCTGGGGAGGGCCGCAAGGAAAACAAGCACAGGCCTTGGCGCGCCGTCGATGCTGACTGGCGGCGCCCAATTTTGAATTGCCGTCTTGCACACGGCGCAGCCATCGAAAGTGGCCTCGTGCCCGGCGTCGTGCGCCATCAGGCCGACCTGGAAAGCGCCCAGCACCACCAGCGCGGCGAAAAGCAGAAGGCGCAAATGCTGGCGCAGCCAAGTCATGGGTCAAGGCCTTGTCGGGTGACGCGTCGATTAATGTTATAAAATTACAACAACAAAATCATAATCTCGTCAAGGCCGTCGGTCGCGCTTTTGCTGGCAAGCGGCTGGCCAGGCGGGCGCGACGGGAGTATATGAAGGCCATGACCGTCCTGATTGGCCTCATCATTGTTGCCGCGCTGGTGACGCTGGGTATCCTCCTTGCCGGGGTTTTCACCATGGCGCGGGGGGGAGAGGTGACGGCGCGCAAGTCCAACCGGCTGATGCGGATGCGTGTCATAGCCCAGGCGGGCACCTTGCTCCTCATCGTGCTGTTCGTCGCCATCATGGCGGGGGGCTGACCGGCCTTGGTGAAACTGACCAAAATCTACACCCGGGGCGGCGATGGCGGCGAGACCTCCCTCGTCGATGGCGCCCGGGTGGCCAAACACGCGCTGCGGATCGAGGCTTTCGGCACGGTCGATGAAGCCAATGCGACAATTGGCCTCGCACGGGTGCATCTGTCGGGCGAGGAGGACGCCATGCTGGCGCGGATCCAGAATGATTTGTTCGATCTGGGCGCGGATCTGGCGACCCCCGGCGAGGACTTTCATGCCGATACGCAAGCCTTGCGCATCCAGCAGTCCCAGGTCGATCGGCTGGAAGCGGAGATCGACGCCATGAACGCGCGCCTTGCGCCGCTCACCTCCTTTGTCCTTCCTGGTGGCAGCGCGGCGAGCGCGGCGCTGCACCTTGCCCGCACCATAACCCGGCGGGCGGAGCGGGCGATGACCCATCTTGCCGCCGGTGAGCCGGTCAATCCCGCTGCCCTGCGCTATGTCAACCGCTTGTCGGACCATCTTTTCGTGCTGGCCCGGCGGCTCAACGACGAGGGCGCCCGGGACGTTCTGTGGGTGCCTGGCGCTGGCCGCGCGGAGGCCGAAAAGTAAAATCAAGACCGGCCCGCCTCAAGGCCATTGATTGACGCGCGCCGCGCTGTCGGCTAGTTCAACGCATCAGCCTTAAAGGCCCATGCGCCGCCACCATCCTTGAGGAGCTGAAGGCATGAAAATTCTGGTGCCCGTCAAGCGGGTCGTCGACTACAACGTCAAGGTCCGGGTCAAGGCCGACAACAGCGGGATCGAGCTCGCCAATGTCAAGATGAGCATGAACCCGTTCGACGAGATCGCCGTCGAGGAAGCCATAAGGCTCAAGGAAAAGGGCCAGGCGAGCGAGATCGTCATCGTCTCGGTGGGCCCCAAGCAGGCGAGCGAGACCATCCGCACCGCCCTTGCCATGGGCGCCGATCGCGGCATCCTCGTGGTCAGCGACCAGCCCACCGAACCCTTGGCGGTGGCCAAGCTCTTAAAGGCCATCATTGCCGAGGAAACGCCCGGCCTCGTCATTTTGGGCAAGCAGGCGATCGACGATGATTGCAACCAGACCGGGCAAATGCTGGCAGCCCTTCTCGACTGGCCGCAAGGCACTTTCGCCTCCAAGGTGGTGCTGGGCGAGGGCAGCGTCGATGTCACCCGCGAGATCGACGGTGGCCTGGAGACGGTGCGGCTCAGCCTTCCCGCCATCGTCACCACTGATTTGCGCCTCAACGAGCCGCGCTATGCCTCGCTGCCCAACATCATGAAGGCCAAGCAAAAGCCGATCGCCGAGAAAAGCGCCGCCGATTACGGCGTCGACCTGACGCCGCGGCTCACCACCCTCAAGGTGAGCGAGCCGCCCAAGCGCCAGGCCGGCGTCAAGGTGGAGAGTGTCGAGGCGCTGGTGGCGGCGCTTAAAAAAGAAGGAGTGATCTGATGGCAACCCTTGTTTTCGCCGATCACGACAACAAGTCGCTGCGCGACACCACATTGAGCTTGGTGAGCGCCGCCAAGGCGCTGGGGGGCGATGTGCATGTGCTGGTGGCCGGCGCCGGCTGCGGCGCGGTGGCCGAGGCGGCGGCCAAGATCGAGGGCGTCGCCAAGGTGCTGCTGGCCGACGATGCGCGCTATGAGCACCCCCTTGCCGAAGCGCTGGCGCCGCTCGTCCTTTCCCTGATGGCTGACTATGACGCAGTGCTCGGAGTGGCCAACACCACGGGCAAGAATTTCATGCCGCGGGTCGCCGCCAAGCTCGACGTCGCGCAAATCTCCGACATCACCGCCGTTGTCGCGCCGGACACCTTCGAGCGGCCGATCTATGCCGGCAACGCCATCGCCACCGTCAAGTCGTCGGACGCCAAAAAAGTCATCACGGTGAGGACGACGACGTTCGATAAAGCCCCGGCGCAAGGCGGGGCGGCGGCGGTCGAGCCCGTGGCGGCGGCGGAGGCGACGGACAAGGCGCGCTTCATCGGCCAGGAACTCTCCAAGTCGGACCGGCCGGAGCTGACCGCCGCCAAGATCGTCGTTTCCGGCGGCCGCGGCCTTGGCTCGGGGGAGAATTATCACAAGCTCATCGACCCCCTGGCCGACAAGCTCGGGGCGGCGACCGGCGCCTCGCGCGCCGCGGTCGATGCCGGCTTCGTGCCCAACGATTATCAGGTGGGCCAGACCGGCAAGATCGTCGCGCCGGAGCTTTACATCGCCATCGGCATTTCCGGCGCCATCCAGCATCTCGCGGGCATGAAGGATTCCAAGGTCATCGTCGCCATCAACAAGGACGAGGAAGCGCCCATCTTCCAGGTCGCCGACTATGGCCTGGTGGCGGATCTCTTTCAGGCGGTGCCGGCGCTGACGCAAGCCCTCGACTGAACGATAGACGGCTCGGCAAGCCTCGGAAAGGAACGCCCTTGTCCCCAGTTTCGGCCATCAAGACCATCGGCATCATCGGCGCTGGCCAGATGGGCAACGGCATCGCCCATGTCAGCGCCTTGGCGGGCTATGACGTGATTTTAAGCGATATCAGCCTCGAGCGGGCCGAGGCGGCGTTGGGGGTGATCGCCAATAACCTTGACCGCCAGATCGCCAAGGGCACCATAAAGGAGGCCGACAAGGCCGCCGCCCTTGCCCGCATCAAGCCGGCCTCCGGGCTCGAGGCCATGGGGGGTGCCGATCTCGTCATCGAGGCGGCGAGCGAGAACGAAGCGCTGAAGAAAAAAATCTTCGCCGAGCTATGCCCCAAGCTCAAGCCCGAGGCGCTGATCGCATCCAACACCTCGTCAATTTCCATCACCCGGCTGGCCGCCGCCACCGACCGGCCGGAGCGTTTCATGGGCATGCATTTCATGAACCCGGTGCCGGTGATGAAGCTGGTGGAGCTCATCCGCGGCATTGCCACCGACGAAGCGACCTATCGTAGCGTCCTTGAGGTGGCGCGCTCGATGGGCAAGACGGTGGCGAGCGCCGAGGATTTCCCCGCCTTCATCGTCAACCGTGTCCTCATGCCGATGGTCAATGAAGCGGTCTACACCCTCTATGAAGGGGTTGGCGGGGTCGAGGCCATCGATACCGCGATGCGGCTTGGCGCCAACCATCCGATGGGCCCGTTGCAGCTTGCCGACTTCATCGGCCTTGATACCTGTCTTGCGGTGATGCAGGTGCTTTATGAAGGGCTTGCGGATTCGAAATACCGGCCCTGCCCCCTGCTGGTCAAATATGTCGAGGCCGGCTGGCTGGGGAGGAAAGCGGGCCGCGGCTTTTACGACTATCGCTCGGGCGAGCCCGTGCCGACCCGCTGACCCTTGGCGACCAGCGCTCCGATCAACGCCTTGGCCTCGGCGCTGTCCCATTCCGCCGGGCCGGTCATGCGCGCCACCATTTGCCCCTCGGCGTCGATGAGGATGCTGGTGGGAAGGGTGGAAACGCCAAGGGCGCGCATCGCATCGCCCGCCGGATCGGTGAGGACCTCAAGCCGGGCAACCCCAAGGTCTCGTAAAAAGGGCGTTACCTTCACGGCGCCTTCGCGGTCCAGCGAGACGGCCAGAACGGTGAACGCGTCGCCGCCCAGCGCCCCTTGCAGCCGGTCGAGGCTGGGGAGTTCGCGCACGCATGGGGCGCACCAGGTGGCCCACAGGTTGAGGAGCACCACCCGCCCGCGATAGTCGGCAAGACGCCTCGCGCGGTGCGCCTCGGGGCCGGCCATGAAGGAAACGTCCGGCGCGGCGCGGCGCGGCGTGAGCCGCTCAAGGCCGGGTAAGGCACTGACGTCCAAGGCTTGCGCGTCCCCGCCCTTTGACTTAAGCCCATCATTTCGGGATGGCGACAGCAGGGCAAGCGCGGCGGCGATGGCAAGGGCGAGGGCGGGCCAGACGATGCGGCGAGAGGGTTTCACGGGCACTCCTTCCAGGGCGGCAAGATATGGCTGAGGACGAGAAGGTCAAGACCAAGCAAGCGATGAGCGGCAATCCCCTGTGGGGCGGCCGTTTCGCCGCCGAACCGGATGCGGTGATGACGGCGATCAACGCCTCGATCGAGGTGGACAAGGCGCTGTGGCGCCAGGACCTTGCCGCCTCGCGCGCCCATGCCGCCATGCTCGCCGACTGCGGCATCGTTTCGCTCGACGACGCGGCCGCCATTCTCAAGGGCCTCGATCAGGTGGCCGATGAGCTCGCCCGCGGCGATTTTGTCTTCGACCCCAAGCTTGAGGATATCCACATGCATGTGGAAGCGCGGCTTGCCGCGCTCATCGGCGCGCCAGCCGGGCGGTTGCACACGGCGCGTTCGCGCAACGACCAGGTGGCGACCGATTTCAAGCTGTGGGTGCGCGACGCCATCGACCGTATCGACGCCGCCCTGAAGGGCTTTCAAGCCGCGCTGGTCGAACAGGCGGAGAGCCACGCGGCAACGGCGATGCCCGGCTTTACCCACCTCCAGACCGCCCAGCCGGTGACCTTGGGCCATCATTTGCTGGCCTATTTCGAAATGGCAAAGCGCGACCGGGGGCGGTTCCAGGACGCCCGCCGCCGGCTCAATGAATGCCCCTTGGGGGCGGCGGCGCTGGCCGGCACCTCCTTTGCCATCGACCGGCGGGCGACGGCCAAGGCGCTGGGCTTTGCGCGCCCCAGCGCCAATTCCCTCGACAGCGTCTCGGACCGCGATTTCGCCCTCGAGTTCCTCGCTGCCGCTTCGATCGCCGCGCTTCACCTCTCGCGCCTTGCCGAGGAGCTGGTCATCTGGAGCTCCCAGCCCTATGGCTTCATCACCCTTTCGGACCGCTTTTCCACCGGCTCCTCGATCATGCCGCAAAAGCGCAACCCCGATGCCGCCGAGCTTGCCCGCGCCAAGGCCGGGCGCGTCGTCGGCGCCTTTCAGACCCTGGCGATGGTGATGAAGGGCTTGCCGCTCGCCTATGCCAAGGACATGCAGGAGGACAAGGCGCCGGTGTTCGATGCCGCGGCGACCCTCGAGCTGTGCCTCGCCGCGCTCACCGGCATGGTGGCGGCGCTGGAGGTGGACGCGGCGCGCCTGCGCGAGGCCGCAGGAAGCGGCTTTGCCACCGCCACCGACCTTGCCGACTGGCTGGTGCGGGTCCTTGAACTTCCCTTCCGCGACGCCCACCATGTGACCGGCCGGCTGGTGAAACTGGCGGAAGAGAAGGGCGTTGGCCTTGAAGGTTTGACGCTGGCCGAGATGCAAGGCGTGGAGCCGCGGCTCCTCGCGGATGTCTTCACCGTGCTGGGCCTTGACAATTCCCTGGCGAGCCGCACCAGCTATGGCGGCACGGCGCCCACACGGGTGCGCGAGCAGGTGGCGGCGGCGCGGGAGTATTTGGCATGCGACTGATCCTTTTGTCTTTCATGGCGACGCTGCTGCTCGCCGCGTGCGGCCGCAAGGGGGAGCTTGAGCCGCCGCCCGGCTATCAAGCGCCGCCCACCGCCCAAGACACAAGCGGCTAGCCGTGCACCATTTCGCCTATAGGGACGGGGTTCTCAACGCGGAAGGGGTGGCGCTTTCCCACATTGCGCAAAAGGTGGGAACCCCGGTCTATGTCTATGCCAGCGCCACCCTTGTCCGCCACTACAAGGTCTTCGCCGAGGCCTTTGCCGGGCTTGACGCGCTCATCTGCTTTGCCGTCAAGGCCAATTCCAATGTCGCGGTCTTGAAAACCCTAGGCGATCTTGGCGCTGGCGCCGACGTGGTGAGCCTTGGCGAGCTTAAGCGCGCCATGGCGGCGGGTATTCCCGCAAGCCGCATCGTCTTTTCCGGGGTTGGCAAGACGGCGGCGGAAATGGCCGCCGCCCTTGCCGCGGGGATTTATCAGTTCAACGTCGAATCGGAGCCGGAGCTGGAGCTTCTTAACGCCGTGGCAAGGGATATGGAGCGCATCGCCCCGGTGACCTTGCGCATCAACCCCGATGTCGACGCCGGCACCCACGCCAAGATTGCCACCGGCAAGGCGGAAAACAAGTTCGGCATCCCCTGGCGCCGGGCGCGCGCCGCCTATGGCATGGCTGCGCGCTTGCCCGGCCTCCATGTGGTTGGCGTTGACGTTCATATCGGCTCGCAATTGACCGCCCTTGCCCCCTTTCGCCAGGCCTTCGAAAAGGTCGCCGGGCTCGTCGCCGCGCTGCGCCGCGACGGCCACGCCATCGCCCGCCTCGACCTGGGCGGCGGATTGGGCATTCCCTATGAGCCGGACAAGGCGCCGCCCCCGGCGCCCGCCGAATACGGCCGGATGATCGCCGAGGTCGCCGGCACACTGGATTGCCGCATCATCCTCGAGCCCGGCCGCCTCATCGCTGGCAATGCCGGGGTGCTGCTTACGCGCGTGCTCTATGTCAAGGAGGGGGAGGCGCGGCGTTTCGTGATTCTCGACGCGGCGATGAACGATCTTATTCGCCCCGCCATGTACGAGGCTTATCACGACATCATCCCGGTCATGGAGCCTGCGGTATCTTGTGAAAATATCATCGCAGATATAGTGGGTCCGGTCTGCGAGACCGGCGATATATTCGCTCGCGGGCGCACCATTCCCCTGGTCAAGCCGGGCGACCTCATGGCCATTTTGTCGGCTGGCGCTTACGGTTCGGTCATGGCCTCCACCTATAATAGCCGGCCGCTGGTGCCCGAGGTTCTGGTCAAGGGCGACGAATATGCGGTTATTCGCGACCGGCCGCCCTTGGATGCGTTGATCGCCATGGACACAATGCCGCCATGGCTGGACAATGGGCGCAAGCGAGATTGAACTTAAAGCGCCGCCCGGATAGGAGCGATGTCCCTGGATCCGTTCGTTCCGTCGCCCACAAGACCGCCATCCCTTGATGGCGCAAGGCCGGGCCTTGCCCGTCTCGTCCTGTTCGCGGAACGGGCTTGGCCCCATCTGTGGCCCGGGCTGGGCTGGCTTGGCCTGTTTCTTGCCGCCAGCCTGTTCGGGGTTTGGGGTAAGCTTCCCGGCTGGCTGCATGCACTGGCGCTGATCGGGCTTGCCGCCGCGCTTGGCCAGATGGCCTGGCGCCTGGCGCGCGTTATCGCCTGGCCCGGCCGGCGCGAAGCGCTGCGCCGTCTTGAGCGCGACAGCCACCTTGAAAACTGTCCCCTGGCCAGCCTGGAAGACGCACTGGCCGACCGCGCCGACCGTCACGGCGTGATATTGTGGCAAGCCTATCAGGCGCGTCTTGCCAATAAGGTGGGCCGGCTTTGCCTCGCCGCCCCGGCCTTGTCGCTGGTGCGCGTCGACCCTCATGCCCTGCGGATGCTCATCGCCCTGCTGCTGGTCGCTGGCCTGCTGGCGGCCGGCGGGGAGGTTCGCCCAAGGCTGTGGGCGGGCTTTGTCCCCGAACTTGGAAGCGCGCCGGCGAACGCCCGGCTTGACGCCTGGATCACCCCGCCCGCCTATACCGGACGCCCGCCGATCATGCTGGGCTCCAAGAGCGGCCAGTCGGCCACCCCGATCGCGGTGCCGGCGGGCTCGGTTTTAAGCGCTCTTCTCAAAGGCGGCTGGCGCACCCCTTATGCGCGGTGGAATGGCGCGCGCATGGCCTTTGCCGAGGTCGCCCCCGAGAGCTATCGACTGGAAGAGGCCCTGGCCTCGGGGCAAGAACTGGTGATTGGCCAAGGCGGGCGGGTGCATGGCCGGTGGACGCTCGAAGTGGTCCCCGACATGGCGCCGATCGCGGTCTTTCCCGAAACGCCGGAAGCAACCCTCAACCACGCCTTGCGCATCCCTTATCAGGCCTTCGACGATTACGGCCTTGCCGCCCTTCGTCTTGAAATCATCGGTCCGGGACAAGAGGGGGAAGCGCCGCAGGTCATCGACTTGCCGCCGCCGGCGATGCGCGATGGCCAACCTGGGTTAAGCGCCACCTATCAGGATTTGACGCCCTCGCCCTGGGCCGGCGAGGAGGTGCGCATGATGCTGGTGGCAAGCGATGCGTTGGGGCAAGTGGGCCGCTCGCTGCCGCTTCCCGTAACGCTGCCGGAACGACCCTTTCATCATCCCGTGGCGCGGGCCTTGATCGAGGTGCGCAAGGGTCTGTTGCGCCGCCCCGACAGCCGGGCGCGGCAGTCGCAGATGCTCGACGCCATCGCCCAGGCGCCCGACAGCTTCGACAACGACCTTCTTGTCTTTACCGCGGTGCGTGCCGCCCATTGGCGGTTGGTGCACAACACCGCCGAGCGCGCCCTTAACGAGGTCGCCGATCTGTTGTGGGATACCGCCATTCATTTGGAGGAAGGCCAGCTCGGCGCCGCCCAGCGCGACTTGCGGGCGGCCATGGAAGCGCTGATGGCGGCCTTGGCGCGTGATGAAAAGGCCAAGGTCGCTGAGCTGATGCGGCAAATGCACGACAAGCTTGGCGCGCTGATGCGCGAACATCTGGCGCGGCAAGGCAAGGCTGCGCCCTCCGGGGACATGGACGCGGCGCGGCTCGTCGATGGCGCCTTCCTCGACCGCATGCTGGAGCAAATGCAGGCGATGGCCGGCGCGGGCGACATGGCGGGGGCCATGGCGATGCTGGCGCAGCTTCAGAACATGATGGAGAACCTGCAAATTGCGGGTCCCATGGACGCGGCGGCGATGGAACGGGCGATGGCCGCCAACCAAGCGCTGTATGATCTTGACGGGCTCATCGAGGAGCAGCGTCAATTGCTCAACGAGACGGTGCGCGAAAGCCTTGGCCAGGGACTTGCCCGCGCGCTGCCAGGCAATCGAGAAGGCGGCGCGGCGACAAGGGGCCTTGATGGGCTGGCGCGCCGCCAGCAGGGGTTGGGAGAAGCCCTTGGCGGTGTTGGCGAAACCTTTTCCCGCGCCGGCCTGCCCGCGCCGCGCGGGCTGGGCGAGGCCGGCCAGGCGATGGGCGCGGCGGGGGCGTATCTGCAACAAGGCGAGGGGATTGGCGCCGCGCGCCATCAGGGCGACGCGCTCGACGCCTTGCGCGCGGCGCGGCAGGAGGCTGCTACGGCGATGGCGGAGGCAAAGCGCCGCTATCAGGCCGGTGGTCTGCAAACCGATCCTTTGGGCCGGGCCGGGCCGGGCATGCTGTCAAACGAGGATGTGGCGATTCCCAGCGCGGATGACATGAAGCGCGCGCGGGCGATCGTCGAGGAATTGCAACGCCGGCTTGCCGACCCTTCACGCCCGGCCACCGAGCGGGCCTATCTGCGTCGTTTGCTTGAGCGTTTTTGATTGGGGTCCGGATCCTAGTGGTGCGATACCAACAGATGGTTCCCATCTGTTGGTATCGCA
>JBMOOS010000006.1:0-135741 GCA_049324415.1 Pseudomonadota bacterium | reverse complement strand
GCGGCGGCGGCGCCCTCCCGGGCAAGGCGCAGGCTGGCTTCCAGGCCTTCCGTCTCGTTGGGCGCCGCGGCAAGGCCGTTCACCCGCCGCTCGGCAAAGCCGGCAAGGCGCAAAGCCGCCATCACGTCCCCGCCCAGGGCGGTTGCAAGGTCGAGGCCGCCGGCGAAATTGTCATAGGCCGCCGGCACGTCGATGGCGCCCCGCTGGCTGCGGGGAAGAAGGAAAAAGCCATCGCTGGTTCCCCCGGAAAGGCTGAGGCGCGCCCCCACATCGCCCATCCTGGCGCCGGCAAGCAGCGCCCCTTCCCCACTGCCGAAGCTGCCGCCCGCAAGGTCGAGGGCAAGACCGGCGGCGGGCGCCGCGCTGGTCATGTCGATGACCCCGGACAAGGCGCCGGCGCCGAACGGCCCAGCGCCGCCGCCGCGATGAAGCGCCACCTTTTCAAGCGCAGCCTGCGGCAAGGCCGACCAATAGACCCAGCCGCCGAAAGGGTCGTTCTGCGGCACCCCGTCGAGCAACACCAGGGCGCGCCCGGCGCCGTTGGGGCCAAGGCCGCGCAAGGTGGCGCCTTGCGTCGTCGGGTTGGCGGAGCGGCTGTCGGCGCGGCGGAATAGGGAAAAGCCGCCGCGCCCGGCAAGCGTCGCATCAAGCCGGGTGGTCGGCGCCGCGGCAAGGTCCGCGGCGTCGATGCGGGTCACTGCATAGGCCGCCTCGCCCGGCGCGGCGGCAAGACGCGGCGCGGTGATGATGATTTCCTCCTGCGCCAAGGCGGGCGACAAGATGGGAAAGGAAATGAGGGCCCCAAGCAAGCGCCAGAGGCGGCTATTTGCCTTCATAGGTCACGCGCCAGATGCGGCCCTTGACCGAATCGGCGATGTAAAGGGCGCCATCGGGCGCTTGGCCAAGGCCCATCGGGCGATAAGCCGCCTCGCCCGAACTGGTGAGCGGGTCGGCGCCCTTAAAACCGTCGGCGAAGACCTGCCAGGGGCCGCTCGCGACCCCATCCTTCATCGGCACGAAAACCACGTTATAGCCGGCCTGGGGCAAGGGCGCCCGGTTCCACGAGCCGTGGAAGGCGATGAAGGCGCCGCCGCGCCAGCCGGCGGGGAATTGCGTTCCTTCATAAAACAGAAGGTCGTTGGGCGCCCAATGGGCGGGAAAGGCAATGAGCGGCTCGGGCGCGGCGCCGGGCGCGGCCCGGGTCTTGCCATCGCCGCCATATTCCGGCGCCGCCATCCGCGCCTTTATCACCGGGTCGTAATAGCTATAGGGCCAGCCATAGTCGCCGCCGGGCACCGCCCGGTGGAATTCCTCGGCCGGCTTTTCCGCGTTGTCGGCATCGTCGAAATAGTCGGGCCACAGGCTGCTCAACTGGTCGCGGCCATGCTGGACGAAATAAAGCGCCCCGACATCCCGGTTCCAGTCAAGGGCGACGGCGTTGCGAATGCCGCTGACATAGCGCTTGCCATCGGCCTGGGTCTGGCCCGGCTTTTGCGCGTCGAAGCGCCAGATGCCGGCTTGGCGGACAAGCTGCGGGCAGGGCTTCAGCCCCGGCGAGCCACGGGTGCGCATCTGCTCCTGGCAGGCATTGGACGGGGCGCCGACATTGACATAAAGCCCCCCTTGGCCGTCGAGGGCCAGCGACTTGGCGGCATGCTGGCGCTGCTCGGGAAAGCCGGCGACGATGACTTCCGCCGCCCCCGAGGGAATAAGCGCGTCGCCGGCAAAGCGAAAGCGCAGGACCTTGTCGTCGGCGCCGAAATAAAGATACGCGCCAGCGATGGCAAGGCCAGTGCCTTCGACATCGCCGAAGGCGACGATGTCATCGGCCTTGCCATCGCCATCGCGGTCGCGCAAGGCCCTGATCCCCCCCTCCTCGGTTTTCTGGCGCAGCGCCGCATAGACCACGCCGTCGTCGCGCACGGCTATATGACGAACCCGGCCGAGATTGTCGGCGAAAATCTGCGCGTGAAAGCCCGGCGGCAGGGTGATGCCGGCGCTCTCGCCCGCCTGGGCGGGGAAGACCCCCAGAAAGCCCAGCCAAAAAAGCCATGCCGTCTTGCGCATCGTCTGTCTCCCCGTCTTTTCCCAGTGGATCGCTTCGAGAGCCTGTTTTTAGGATGGCCATAATCAAGAGAAACGCTTTCGCCAAGCCCGCAGTTTATTATTGTAGTTGCCTTCAGTCAGCGCCAGCAAGGATGGACCATGGCCTTCAACGATATTTCATCGCCCCTTCATCTTCTTCTCACTCGCCGCTCCGGCAAGGCGCGCGACATGGTGGCCCCCGGCCCTTCGCCGGAAGAAATGACGCGCATCCTCGCCGCGGCGATGCGGGTTCCCGACCATGGCAAGCTTGCCCCCTGGCGCTTCATTCTCGTCCCCAGGGAGCGGCAAGCGGCGCTGGGCGATGAAATCGCCGCCGCCTATTTGATGGCAAAGCCCAATGCCGGGCGGCTTGAGGTCAAAGCGATGCGCGACTTTCCCCAGCAAGCGCCGGCGCTGGTGGTCCTCATCTCCCAAGTGCGGGAAAAGCGCGACATCCCGGAATGGGAGCAGCGCCTGTCGGCGGGCGCTGCTGGCATGGCGATGCTGCTGGCCGCCCATGCCCAGGGCTATGTCGGCAATTGGCTCACCGGCTGGGCGGCTTATTCGCAAGGCGTGGTCGAACTCCTTGGCGGCGCGCCGGAGGACAGAATCGCCGGCTTTTTCTTCTTCGGAACGCCGTCGCGGCCGCTTTCTGAACGGCCCCGCCCCGCCTATGATGAGGTCGTCACGTCATGGCGGGGCTGAAGACAAGTCACCAAGCCTCCTATGGCCACGGGTCTTGCCTCAGCGCACCCGCTCCACCGTATAAGTGCGGCCGATTTCAGGAAAAGTGAGGCGAAAACTGCCTAAAAAACCGCGCTTGATGACGGCGGCCTTCATCATTTTGCCGAACGGCATGCTACGGTCGTCCTTCTGCCGCCAGATTTGGCCGTCCTCGGTGACGATGAAGAATTTACCCCACGGATTGCGCCCCATCTCAACGATGACGACGGTGACTTCATCGAGCTTGTCGGTATCGACGCCAAGACGCTCCTGCGCTTCCCTGGGCAAGGCTTCGGCGCCAAAGCGGGCCTTTGCCTCCTCCTGCCGGGCGGTCTCCGTTGCCCGCGCGTCTTGCGTTGCACCAGCGGCGGCGATACGCGCCCGTTCGTCATCATAGCCCGCCACCGCCCGGTCGTAACAGGCAAGCCGCGCCGCGTCCTCGACGATATGGGCGCAGGCAAGGATATTCGTTACCCCTTCGTCCTGCGCCTGGCCGGGAGGGGCAAGCAGCATGGAAGCCACCAGTGTCAGGCCTGAAAGCATTGTCCGCATCGCCAAGCGCCTTTCGCAGTTTCCCCATGCCGGTCATGACAAATCGCCGCCTTTATGGCAAGACGGCGCGAGGGGCCCAAGCCAATGACGAGGCCAAGGCAAAATCATCCGCTTGACAAGCATAGTGTATTACGTATATATAACACTAAGACATAACGTTGACGGCCAGTTCGGAGCGACTGCCCCGGACCACGCGACAGGAAGGACAAGCTTGTGAGCGTTCGTTGGAACGAGGACCAGCCCATCTACCGGCAGCTCAAGGACCGGATGATCGCGCTCATCCTCGACGGCAGCCTGAAGGAGGGCGAAGCCCTGCCCTCGGTGCGCACGGTCGCGGTCGATTATCAGATCAATCCTTTGACGGCGTCGAAAGCCTATCAGGAGCTCGCCGCCGAAGGCATCGTCGAAAAGCGCAGGGGTTTGGGCATGTATGTAACGGACGGAGCACGCCGCCGCCTGGTGGCATCGGAGCGCGAAGCGTTTTTGAAGCATGAATGGCCGCAAATCTTGAAGCGGATCGAGCGTTTGGGCCTGGAGCCTCGCGCCCTCCTTAAACAAAGCGCGGGAGAGCACTCATGACATCGGTCATTTCAGCGCGCGGCCTTGCCAAGAATTATGGCGCCACGCAAGCCTTGAAGCCTTCGGACCTCGACATCCCGCTGGGCCGCATCGTCGGCGTCGTCGGCGCCAATGGCGCTGGCAAGACCACCCTGCTCAATTGTTTCCTGGGGCTGTTGGCTTATGACGGAGCACTGTCGGTTTTGGGGCGCGAGCCTTATCGCGAGCGCGCCCGGCTGATGCATGAGGTCAGCTATATCGCCGATGTCGCCACCTTGCCGCGCTGGATGAAGGTGCACCAGCTTCTCGACTTTGTCGCCGGCGTTCATCCGCGCTTCGACAAAAATGCCTGCGCGCGCCACCTCGCCCGCACCAAGATACGCCCTGAAGCGCGGGTGCGCACCTTATCCAAGGGCATGGTGGCGCAGCTTCACCTGGCCATCGTCATGGCGATCGACGCCCGCCTTCTCGTCCTCGACGAGCCGACGCTCGGGCTCGACATTCTGTTCCGCAAGAGCTTTTACGACGCGCTCATCAGCGATTATTTCGATGACAGCCGCACCATCATCGTCAGCACCCATCAGGTGGAGGAGATCGAGCAGATCCTCACCCATGTCATCTTCATCAAGGATGGCGAGATCGTGCTCGACGCCGCCATGGACGAGGTGACGGAGCGCGTGCTCGCCGTCGAGGTCGCCGCCGACAAGCTGGCCGCGGCCGAGGCGCTTCGCCCCATCCATCGCCGGACCGGCCTGGGGCGCACCACCCTTATTTTCGATGGCCAGCCAGCCGAGGCGCTCAGCCAATTCGGCGCCGTGCGCCGCCTGGGGCTCGCCGACATCTTCATCGCCAAAATGCAAGGATAAAGCCATGCCGATTTTCACCCAGCTCATCAAACGGGAAATCATCGAACATCGCGCCGGCATCCTCATCACCCCGGCCATCATCGCCGGGCTCATCGCCCTCATCCTGCTTTACGGCGTTGTCAGCGGCAGCCAAATCATTCGACTGGGCGTGGACGAGGCTGAAATAGCGCAAGCCATGAACCAGCTCGAGATGGAGGCAGACACGGCGACGGCAAAAATAGTCGCCATTATTGCCGTCATGATGTTGGGCTTTTGGTTGCCCTTGGCGATGGTTGGTGCCTTCGTCGCCTTTTTCATGCTTCTGGGTTCCCTTTATGACGAAAGAGCGGAGCGAACCATTCTCTTCTGGAAGTCGATGCCGGTGTCCGACACCATGACCGTGTTTGCCAAATTCATCACCGCGGCGCTTGTCATTCCCCTCGTCATAGCGGTCATCGCTTTCATCCTGCAGCTGTTCGGGCTTACTATTTTCTCCATTTTCTCCGCCGCCAACCAATTGAATCTGGGGGCAAAAATATGGACCCTCGCACCGATGCTCACCGTCTGGTGGACGATGCTGGCGCTTGTCTTGCTCAACGTGCTGTGGATCGCCCCGGTCTATGGCTGGCTGCTGCTTGCCTCCGCCTGGGCGCCGCGGGCGCCGTTCCTGGTCGCTATTGTGCCGATTATTGCTCTTGCCGTGCTTGAGTTTCTGTTCCTGCGCAGCGGTCATTTCATCGCCGAGGTCATGCAGCGCCTCACCGGCCAGCGCATGTTCAGCTCCCTCACCCAGCACGTCACGCATGAGGCCGGAGCGAGCTTTCAGGACATCTTCTCCGCGCACAGGATCGGCCTTGAGGAAGTCGCCATCGGCTTGAGCCAGCCCGACTTGTGGATCGGCCTTGCCGTCGCCGCGGCGTTGTTTGCCGGCGCCATCCATATCCGCCGCACCAAGACGCTGTAAGCCTTTCTCTTTAACCCCGCGCCTCGGCCCGCCGGCCTGTCGCCAGGCGGGTCTTTTTTGCCTCTTCAAGCTTTATCGGCTAAGAGCCCGTCTTGAAACGCGCACGGACCAAAATATAAGGAGAGATCGTGACCCACCCGGTGGCAACCCAGGCTCTCGCCAAGGCATTGACGCCTGCCGTTTATGAAGCGGGACGCGTCATCATGGAAATTCGCCAAGCCGGCGTTGCGGTGGCGCGCAAGGACGACGCCTCGCCGGTGACGAAGGCCGATCATGCGGCGGAAGCGATCCTGGTCGCCGCCGTGCGCGAAGCAACGCCGGGCGTTCCCATCATTGCCGAGGAGCAGGCCGCCATGGGCGGCCTTCCCGCCCAAACCGGGGCCGCCTTCTGGCTCATCGATCCCCTCGACGGCACCAAGGAATTCATCAACGGCGGCAGCGATTTCACCGTCAACGTCGGGCTGGTGGTGGACCGTCAACCGGTGCTTGGCCTTGTCTATGCGCCTGCGCAAAAGCGGCTTTTCGTCGGGGTGGCCGGGACAACAGCTTATCAGCGCGCGGATAAGGGCCCGCTTTTGCCTTTACGGACGCGGGTGGCGGACGCTTCAGCCTTGGACGTGGTCGCCAGCAAGTCGCACCGCGACGCTGAAACCGATGCCTTTCTTGACCGGCTGCGCGTGCGCGGGTTCAAGGCCGCAGGTTCGTCGTTGAAATTCTGCCTCATCGCCGCCGGCGAAGCGGATGTCTATCCCCGCTTCGGGCCGACCATGGAATGGGACACCGCCGCCGGCCACGCGGTGCTGGCCGCCGCCGGCGGCCAGGTCCTCCATCCCGACGGGCGCCCCTTCCACTACGCCAAGCCGGACTTTCGCAACGGCCCCTTCATTGCGCTGGGCGATGAAGCGCTGGGGGCAAGGCTTGGCCGTGGATCATCTTTTTGCCGCGATTAAGGCAGCTTCAACCAAGATCGGTTCATAGGCGGTTCAGCCTCGCAAACCTAAAAATCCTTTTTATGGGGGCACTTAATATCATCACGCGCATCCAGGATGCGTGAAAAGA
The DNA here is from genome assembly GCA_049324415.1 of Pseudomonadota bacterium. Classification (GTDB taxonomy): domain Bacteria; phylum Pseudomonadota; class Alphaproteobacteria; order Sphingomonadales; family CAKZYD01; genus JBMOOS01. The sequence continues at coordinate 128,955 of JBMOOS010000006.1, read as the reverse complement.
AAAGGACGACCCATGAAGAGCATGACGGCCATAACTGTGCTCAGCCTTGCCACCGCGACAGCCACCCTCGCCGTCCTTCCCGCCCAGGCGCAAGACGGCACCGGACGTTTTTATGTCGGCCCCACCCTTGGCTACACCAATTTCAAGGGCCGCGTCACCGAGGGCGATTTCGGCATTTCCGCCAATGACGACAAGATGAGCCCCGGCGTCCTTGCCGGCATGGAATTCGGCATGCGCCAGCCCGGCGCCATGTTGCTTGGCGTTGAAAGCGATTTACAAAAGCTCGGCTTTGACGGCGGCGACTACAGCTTTGGCCTCTCTGGCCGCGCCGGCTTTGCCGTCGATGAAAAAATCACCGCTTTCGCCAAGGGCGGCTATTCGCGGCTGCTGCTCAACAACAACGCGCCGGACTTCGACGGCTGGCATGCGGGCGCCGGGCTCGACTTCGCGCTCAACCAGAACTGGCTCCTGCGCGCCGAATATCGTTATACCAATTATGAAAAGCGACGGATCGTTCCCATGGAAGCTGGCTTCACCACCGAAGGCGAATTTTCCTCGCACCAGGCAACGGCGGGCCTTCTGTTCCGCTTCTAAACTCTTCAGCCACCCGCCGCGAGGAGCCCACTGGCTTCTCGCGGCGCGCTCTTCCGGCGGTGTTTCAGCACTCCACCACATTCACCGCCAGACCACCCTTCGAGGTTTCCTTATACTTGTCCTTCATGTCGCGCCCGGTCTGGCGCATGGTGGCGATGGCCTTGTCGAGGCTGACCATATGGGTGCCATCGCCAAGCAAGGCAAGCCGCGAGGCATCGATCGCCTTCACCGCGCCCATGGCGTTTCTTTCGATGCACGGGATCTGCACCAGCCCGCCGATGGGGTCGCAGGTGAGCCCCAGATTATGCTCCATGCCGATCTCGGCGGCGTTTTCCACCTGCTCGTTGCTACCACCCAGCGCCGCCGTCAGCCCTGCCGCCGCCATCGAGCACGCAACCCCCACTTCGCCCTGGCAGCCCACCTCGGCGCCGGAAATGGAAGCGTTGCGCTTGTAGAGCGCGCCGATGGCGCCAGCGGTGAGAAGAAAGACGCGGATGCCATCGCCATCGGATTTGCAGAACCGGTCATAATAACGCAGCACCGCGGGGATGATGCCGGCGGCGCCATTGGTCGGCGCCGTCACCACCCGGCCGCCGGCGGCGTTTTCCTCATTGACCGCGAGCGCCCATAGATTGATCCAGTCCATCGCCGACAAGGGCTCGGTCAACTGCCGTTCCTGCTTGTCAAGAAGACGCAGGTAAAGCTTCGGCGCCCGGCGGGGGACTTGAAGACCCCCCGGCAACACACCCTGCGCCTTGCAGCCGCGCTCGATGCAGCCCTCCATCGCCGCCCAAACTTCATCGAGCATCGCCGTCACTTGAGCCAAGGGCCGGCGCGCCGTCTCGTTGGCCAGCATCATGTCAGCAATGCGCAGACCATGGCTGCGCCCCAGGGCGAGGAGGGTTTGCGCGCTGGTGAAGGCGAAGGGCACGGTGGTCTCGTCGTCGCCTGGGGCATTGTGCCCCGCCTCCGCTTCATCAAGGACGAAACCGCCGCCCACCGAATAATACAGCGCCGCGCGCAGCACCCCGCCGCCTTCGTCAAGGGCGGTGAAGCGCATGGCGTTGGAATGGAAGGGCAAGCGCTTGCGGGTCTGGAACACGATATCGGCGGCTGGGTCAAAGGCGACGGCATGACGGCCCAGGAGGCTGAGCTGCTTCCCCTCCTCGACCCGCGCGATGAGGGTGGCGATCCTGTCAGGCTCGACCGTCGCTGGCCTTTCCCCGGCAAGGCCGAGGATGAGCGCCTTGTCACAGGCATGGCCCTTGCCAGTCAAGGCAAGGGAGCCGAATAAGTCGACGCGCACCCGCGCCACCGCCGCAAGGCTTTTCTCGGCATCAAGTTTCTCGACGAAACGCCGGGCCGCCACCATCGGGCCCACGGTATGCGAGCTCGACGGCCCGATGCCGATCTTAAAGAGGTCGAACACGCTGACGGACATGGCTATGTGCTTTCCGCGGTCATTTTCTGTCGCCCCATAACATAGACATGGCGTTTGAGGCAGGATCTATTTTCCCATTCCTGCTGGCAGATCCATTCTCGCCGCTGGCAACAAAAATCGTATATGGCGCAATATTGTTATAAAATAATCCAATCATCCCAGCGGCCCGTCGCCTGGCCTGCGCGACAAGGCAAAATAGGAAGCCAATGAACCGGGTAGATTTTTCAAATGTGAAGCGACAAATTTCATCAAGAACTATATATTTATTTAGCTTGAAGGAAGCAGCGCCGTAAAATTAGAAAAAATTCATATACGGCATTGATTCCAGACGCTGCTCTCTCCAGGCGCAAGGGTTGGGAGATTGCTGCCATGACCATCGAAAGTGGAATAAGCATTGGAGATGCAACGCGCGCGCCAACAATCGTGCGCCAAATCACTGCCACGGATTTGATCAATGCCTTGAAACAGGGGCTTTCTGACTTCAACGCCAAGCCGACGCATGTCATTTTTCTCTGCGTCATCTACCCTATAGTCGCCCTTGTTCTAGCGCGCCTTTCCAGCGGCTATGACCTGCTGCCCCTGTTTTTCCCGCTGCTCTCCGGGTTTGCCCTGATCGGCCCCTTGGCGGCGACCGGCATTTACGAGTTGAGCCGGCGGCGCGAACAGGGCCTTGATTATTCCTGGTGGCATGTCTTCGACGTGCTGCGATCGCCCTCCTTGCCGGCGCTGGCCCTGCTTGGTCTCGTGCTCATGGCGATCTTTATCGCCTGGCTGGTCACCGCCATGCTTATCTATCGGCAGTTCTTCGGCGACTGGATGCCGGAATCGGCGACCGCCTTTCTCCGCGAGGTCCTTTTCACCGAGGCCGGCTGGGGGCTCATCATCATCGGCTGTGGCGCCGGTTTTTTCTTCGCCGTCCTGGTTCTGGCCATCAGCGTCGTCTCCTTGCCGATGCTTCTTGACCGCCATGTCGGCGCGGCGCTTGCCGTCAAGACCTCGATCAACGCCGTTCTTGCCAATCCATGGGCCATGGCGCTGTGGGGGCTTATCGTCGCGGGTGCCCTTGTCCTTGGCTCCTTGCCATTTTTTGTCGGCCTTGCTGTCGTGCTGCCGGTGCTTGGCCACGCGACATGGCACTTATACCGCAAGGTGGTGATCCGCTAAGAGCCCGGTTCGAAACGGGCTCTTAGAGCCCGTCTTGCTTGCCCCTGATCCACCCCTGTCAGCCGGCGCTGAAAAATTGCAGCCGGGTGAGGGTGGTGTAATCGCCTTCGAAAAACATGAGGAGAACGAACACCAAAACGGCCATCGGCGGCAGCAAGACAGCGTAGATAAGGGCCAGGCGCTCCCACAGCATGTGCATAAAAACACTGACGATAAGACCTGCCTTCAAGATCATGAACAAAAGGATGAGAGACCACCTCAGATAGCCTTCGATGCCGAAATAATCGACCATGTAGGAAAGCGTGCTTAAGACAAAAAGCCACCCCCAAATCTTGAGGTAAACCCCGATCGGATGCTGTTGGCCGGTGGTGTTTTTCGCGGTCGTTTGCGCTTCGCTCGCAGTGGCCTCATGGGCAGAAATGTCGTGGTTCATCTGACTTCCTCACCAAAGATAGAACAGGGCAAAGATGAAAACCCAGACAAGATCGACGAAGTGCCAGTAAAGGCCCAGGGTTTCGACGATCTCGTAATTGCCCTTTCTGCTGGTAAAAAAACCGCGTCGCTCGCGATCGAAATCGCCGCGCCAAACCTTGCGGGCGATGAGGATGAGAAAGAGCACGCCCACCGATACATGAAACCCGTGAAAGCCGGTGATCATGAAGAAGGAGGAGCCGAACTGCGCCGCGCCGAAGGGGTTGCCCCAGGGCCGCACCCCTTCCTCGACGATGAGCTTGGTCCATTCAAAGGCCTGCATGCCGACGAAGGTCGCGCCGAAAAGGGCGGTCACCAGGAGGAGCACCGTGGTTTTGAGGCGATCGCGCCGATAGCCGAAATTGACCGCCATCGCCATCGTGCCGCTGCTGCTGATGAGGATGAAGGTCATGATGGCGATGAGGATGAGCGGGATATCCTTGCCGCCGAATTCCAAAGCGAAAATCACGCTGGGGTCGGGCCAGGGCTCGGTCGTCGAGATCCGCACCGTCATGTAGGAGAGGAGAAAAATACTGAAAATGAAGGTGTCGCTGAGGAGGAAGATCCACATCATCGCCTTGCCCCAGGAGACGTTCTTGAACGCCCGCTGGTCCGAGCTCCAGTCGGCGACGACGCCTTGCCAGCCGACGACTGGCATCGCCGCGCCTCCCCTCTGTGTCATCGCCGCTTGACCCATGCCTTTATCCCCCTCATGTGATGAGCAAAAGCGCGAACAGCGCCAGCCAAACCAGCAACAGGAAATGCCAATAGACGGCGCACAAAGCGATGCTTGCCCGCAGCCGCGCGGGCGCCACCCCGCGCTGCAGCTTGACAACCGTTCGCCCCCAGGCAACGAGGCCGCCGGTCAGATGAAGGCCGTGAAGGCCGGTTAGAAGATAAAAAAACGCATTGGCGGGATTGGCGGCGGCGAAATAGCCCAACGCGCCGAGCTGCCGCCAGGCAAGGATTTGACCAGCCAGGAAGGCAATCGCGAAAGCGCCGCTGACGAGCAGCCCTGAGCGCACGGCCTCAATTTTTTCCCGGCGCGCGGCGTGCCACGCCCAGTGCAAGGCGCCACTGCTCAAAAGCAGCAAGACGGTGTTGGGCCAGAGCAGCCAAGGCTCGGGCAAGGGCCGCCAATCGGCCAATTCCATACGCATCAGATAGGCGCTGGCGAAAAGCGAAAATAAAATCGTGATAACGACAAGAAAAACCCGCAGGCCGAACATCGGCGTCGCCACGCGCAGGGCGCCGGCGCCGTCATAGGCGTCGCTTTTCGCCGACGCCAGCCACGGCTTGTCCAACAGGAAAAGGCCCATGGCTAATCCTCCTTGGCGCGCGCGCCATCAGCGCCGGGATCTGCCGTCACTTGCGAAGGGGGCAGGTTCTGCGGCACGAAGTCCTGGGCGACGCCGGGCACGCTGTAATCATAGGCCCAGCGGTAAACCACCGGCAGGCGCGCCCCCCAATTGCCATGGCGCGGCGGCATGTCCGGCGTTTGCCATTCGAGCGTCGCCGCCCCCCACGGGTTGCGCCCCGCCGCTTTTCCCTTGCCCAGGCTCCACACCAGATTGAACAGGAACAAAAGCTGCGCCGCGCCGACGATCAAGGCGAAAATGGTGATGACGGCGTTGAGCGTTGCCACCGAAGGCGGGATGAAGGCGGTTTCCCCAAGCTCGAAATAGCGCCGCGGCACGCCAAGAAGGCCGAGATAATGGATGGGAAGGAAGATCACATAAGCGCCAATGAAGGTGACCCAGAAATGGATCTTGCCCCAGCCTTCGTTGAGCAAGCGCCCGGTCACCAGCGGATACCAATGATAGATGGCGCCGAAAATGACGAGGATCGGCGCCACCCCCATCACCATGTGGAAATGGGCGACCACGAACATGGTGTCGGACAAGGGCACGTCGACCGAGACATTGCCTAAAAAGAGGCCGGTAATCCCGCCATTGAGGAAGGTGATGATAAAGCCGATGGCGAACAGCATCGGCGTCGTGAAACGGATGTTGCCCCGCCACAGGGTGAGCACCCAGTTATAAACCTTTATCGCGGTGGGAATGGCGATGATGAGGGTGGTGGTGGCGAAAAAGAAGCCAAAGGCCGGGTGCATGCCGCTGACATACATGTGATGCGCCCAGACCACGAAGCTGATGGCGCCGATGGCGACGATCGCCCAGACCATCATGCGAAAGCCGAAAATATTGCGCCTGGCATGAACGCTGATGAGGTCGGAGACGATGCCGAAGGCGGGCAGCGCCACGATATAGACCTCCGGATGGCCGAAAAACCAGAAAAGGTGCTGGAAAAGGATGGGGCTGCCGCCGCTATAGCCCAATTGCTCTCCCATCGAGACGATGACCGGCATGAAAAAGCTGGTGCCCAGCACCCGGTCGAACAACAGCATCACGCCGCCGACGAACAGAGCGGGGAAGGCCAGCAAGGCCAAGATGGTGGCGACGAAAATGCCCCAGATGGTGAGTGGCATGCGCATCAGCGTCATGCCGCGGGTCCGCGCTTGCAATACCGTGATGACGTAATTGAGGCCGCCCATGGTGAAGCCGGCGATGAACAGCAACAGCGAGGCCAGCATGAGGACGATGCCCCAGTCGGCGCCCGGCGTGCCGGTCAAAATGGCCTGGGGCGGATAGAGCGTCCAGCCCGCGCCCGTCGGCCCGCCGGGGACGAAGAAGCTCGCCACCAAGACCAGCACCGCCAGCAGATACACCCAATAGCTCAGCATGTTGACATAGGGGAAAACCATGTCGCGGGCGCCCACCATCAAGGGGATGAGGTAGTTGCCAAAGCCCCCCAGGAACAAGGCGGTGAGGAGGTAAATCACCATGATCATCCCGTGCATGGTGATGAACTGATAATAATCCTCGGGCAGGATGAAGGAGAAGCTGTCGGGAAAGCCCAATTGCAGGCGCATCAGCCAGGAAAGCACCAGGGCGACGAGACCGATGGCCAGCGCGGTCACCGCATATTGAACGGCGATGACTTTCGCGTCCTGGGAAAAGACCCATTTGGTGATGAAGCTTTTGGGGTGGTAAAGCTCCATGTCGGCGACTTCCGCCGCTGGCACGGCATCGGCACTGACCGAAGTGATAGCCATCGCAATTTGCTCCCACTTTCCTAAAGCGTTGGACTGCCTCTGACCGGGTCTTTCGCTTTTCCTTGGCAATGGCCCTTATTTGGGCTGTTCAAGAGACGCGCCTGCCGCGTCACACCATCATCATTACGGGGCCGCGCCTGCATGGCCCGCCTGCGCATCCAGCCCCGCCACCGATTGCGCGAAGGTCGGCTGCTGGCGCAGCCATGCGGCATAGGCCTCCTCCTCTTCGACAATAACGGTGCCGCGCATGGCGTAATGGGCGACCCCGCATAATTCAGCGCACAACACCTCGAAGGTCCCGGCCTTGGTCGGAGTAAGCCAGAAATGGGTGACCATCCCTGGCACCAGGTCCATCTTGGCCCTGAATTGCGGCACATAGAAATTGTGCAGCACGTCCTTGGAGCGCAGCAGCACCTTCACCGGCCGGTTGATGGGAAGATGCAGCGCCTCTCCCGTCACCAGAACATCGTCCGCGCCCTTGGGGTCGGCGGGGTCGAGGCCGAACATGTTGTCATAGCTTATCAGGGCCGCGCTGGTGGCGCCCAGCACGCCATCGGCCCCGGGATAGCGGAAGCTCCATTGCCATTGCTCGCCCAGGACCTCCACTTCGGCCGCATCCTCGGGCACGGAAACATAGTCCGCCCAAGCGAATAATCCCGGGGTTAAAAGGGCGACCACCCCGATCGCCGTGCCGACGGTGAGCCAGATTTCCAATTTTTTGTTTTCCGGCTCATAAGCCGCGCGCCTGTCTTCACGGTGACGATAGCGCAGCGTGCAATAGGCCATGAACAGAACGATGGCGACGAAGACGACGCCGGTGATCCAGAAGGTGATGATGATGGTGGTGTCGATAAAGCCCCAATTGGACGCAATGGGTGTCCACCACCAGGGGCTCAAGACGTGGAAAAGAACCGTGCCAACAGCCAATAGCACGAGAACAACCGCGACCCACATGGCCTCAACCCCCCTTTCGCCGATCCCTAAGCGAACCAAAAAGAGTTCTTTATTCGATGTGTCGCTGATTACTGAATGGGTTCTTCACCTCTTTTCGAGTCGCTTCTTTATTCACGCACGACAACCCACCTGCCGCGCGCAGCATATAAGCCTAAGCAGGCACGGCGATTTGTTGATTGCAAAGCCGTCCGAAAGAATACTGATTTTACATGCACATGACAAGCAAGAGTAATTTTGACGCTGCAAGCCCCACGCAACAAGGCACCGCCCTGGCATCATATGTTCTTATATTTCGGGACACTTGACGGCATGCGCCTCGCATCTTCAGCGTACCGCAAGTCTTGTCTTGACCGACGCCTTAGTGAGCCTCTTACGGCTTGATGCGGATCGGGGTGCCTGGGGTAACGAGCTGGTAAAGTTCAGCGACATCGGCGTCCTCGAGCGCGATGCAGCCATCGGTCCAATAGCGGGAGCGGCGCTGCGCCACCCCTTCCGGGCCTTGGGAAAAGCCGTGAATGCCGATGGCGCCGCCCGGCGCCACGCCGAGACGCGCCGCACGCTGGCGATCCCGGGCGCTGGGATAGGAAATGCCGATGAAATACCGATAGCGCGCGCTTTCGTGCTTTTCGTCGATATAATAGAGCCCTTCCGGCGTGCGCTCGTCGCCTTCCCGCTCCTTATGGCCCTCGGGCGCCGCGCCCAGCGCCTTGATCAGGTAGCGGCGCACCGGCCGGCCGCGGCTCAGGAGTGTCACCGTGCCCGCGCGCTTTTCCACATGGACAAGGTCGATGGCGCTGGCGCTGCCGGCGCTGGCGGCCAGCGCTGGAGCGCTTGGGAACAGCATCGCCACCAGAAAAGTAAGCCGGATCAAAGTGCCTTGCATGATGCCGCGGCGCCACCCTTTCCCCACGCGACATTATCCGATGCCCCAGATATCCGCCCTTTAAATTAACCCATCGTCAATTGAGCGCAACAGCCGTCATACGCCAATCTTCCCATGGCGGGCGATTAGGCTATGCTGCGGCACACGCAAAAAAATATCGAAGGGTGGGGATGATGGGACAGGTTTTGCGGAGCGGCATCGCGCTGCCCTTGCTGACGGGCGCGCTGTTTTGCGCTGGCGTGAAGGCGCCGGCATGGGCGCAGGATGTCGCGCCGGGCGAGGAAGCGGTGGCGCGCATGGCCGAGCTTGGGGTCACCCGGCCCGCGCCCGCCCCCGACCGGCCGGCGGGCGAAGGCGAAGGGCCTTATCCACGCCTTGTCATCCGCGGCGCCACCCTGGTCGATGGCAGCGGCGCGCCGCCCATGGGCCCTGTCGATATCGTCATCGAGCAGGACCGCATTGCTGAGATCCGCAGCGTCGGCGCGCCTGGCGTGGCAATCCCGCCCGAAGGCCGCCCCCCCGCTGGCGACCGCGAGATCGACGTCGCCGGCTTTACCGTGCTGCCCGGCTTCATCGACGCCCATGCCCATATCGGCAACATGCTGCAGGGCCTTACGGGCGAAATCCCGCCGCCCGAATATATCTTCAAGCTCTGGCTCGCCCATGGCGTCACCACGGCGCGGGAGCTGGGCGCCGGCATGGGGCTGGATTGGACCCTTGCCCACAAGCGGCGCGCCGCGCGGGGGGAAATCACCGCGCCGCGGCTTGTCGTCCATGCCGCCTTTCCTAACCGTTTCCGCACCACGGACGAAGCACGCACCTGGGTCAAAGCGGTGCGCAAAAAAGGCGCCGATGGCCTTAAATTCTTCGGCGCGCCGCCGGTCATCATCGCCGCCGCGATCGACGAGGCCAAGCGTCTGGGCATGAAAACCGCCTTCCACCATGCGCAAACCGCGGTCGCCCGCGTCAATGCCCTCGACAGCGCGCGGATGGGGCTCGACAGCATGGAGCATTGGTACGGCCTGCCGGAAGCCTTGTTCGAGGATCGCCAGGTGCAGGACTATCCGCTCGACTATAACTACAACGACGAGCAGCACCGCTTTGGCGCGGCGGGGCGGCTGTGGCGACAAGCGGCGGCGCCGGGCTCGGCCAAATGGGATGCCGTCATCGCCGAATTGATCGGCCTTGATTTCACCATCGACCCCACCCTCACCATCTATGAGGCCAACCGCGATGTGATGGGCGCACGCACCGCCGAGTGGCATGCCGACTATAGCTTGCCGTCGCTCATTCGCTTTTTCACCCCGAACCGGGTCTTGCACGGCTCTTATCATTTTGACTGGACGACGGCGGATGAAGTCGCGTGGCGGGAAAATTTCCGCCTGTGGATGACCTTTCTCAACGACTTCAAGAACCGCGGCGGGCGGGTGACGGTGGGTTCGGACGCCGGCTTTATCTACAAGCTGTTCGGCTTTGCCTATGTGCGCGAGCTTGAGCTGTTGCAGGAAGCCGGCTTCCACCCCCTGGAAGTCCTTCAGGCCGCCACCATGAACGGCGCTTATCTCCTTGGCCTTGGCGATGAGGTCGGCACCGTTGAGCCAGGCAAGAAGGCCGACCTCGTCCTGGTGCCCGGCAACCCCCTCGCCAACTTCAAGCGCCTCTATGGCACCGGCCATATGAAACTCAACGACGAAAGCGGCCGTGTCGAACGGGTTGGCGGCGTTGCCTACACCATCCGCGACGGTATTGTGTGGGACGCGCGAAAACTCCTCGCCGATGTGCGCGCCATGGTGGCAAAGGCCAAGGCGCGCGAGGCTTCGCGGCAAAGCGCGCGGTAAAATTTGCAATAAAATTTAAGGCGTATTGTTAACGTTTCCTAAGCTGTCTTGCGGCAGGATAGTCGCTTGGCCGAAGAGGCCCGATAGCCTGTCTGACGACCAAAGACAAATTTAGGATGGCGCATCCATGCGCAGCGGAACAAGGCTATTCGCCGCTCTATGCTTGATTGCGGCATGCGCGCCCGTCGCCATCGCGTGGACGCGCGGCGGCCCCGTATCGGCTCCGGTCCATGACGATGCCAGCCTTGTTGAAGCGGCGCGTATCGCCGCCAACAGCGACCCGCGCAAGGCGATCATGCTCACCGATCGCATCCTTGCCCATGTCGCCGACGGCCATGACCCCGACATGCAATTGGCCGCCAGCGCGGTCAAGATATTAGCGCTTGTCCGGCTAGGCGAAGTCGATGCCATCGACGCGCTGAGCGACGAGGCGCGGCGCCTTGCCGGCCGGTTCCGCCCAAGTGCACGCACGCGCGCCGAGCTGCATGGCGCCTATGGCATGGTCCACGAGGTGCGCGGCGACCTTGCGGCGGCTTTCGTCGAATATCAGCAGGCCTATGAATATTGGCAACAGGCCCAGGAGCCCGCGCGGGTCACCGACATGCTGGTCAGCATGGCCGGTCTTTACCTTGAATCGGGCGAGGTCGAAAGCGCCATTCGTTATTACCGCGACGCCTTGGAAGCCTCGAAGGACGATCCAAGCACGCCCTCGCTGGTCCGCATCCTCAACAATCTCGGCTATGCCTATACCTTGAGCGGGGCGCCCGAAACGGCGCTTGAGTATCTCACCAAGGCGCGCGAGCAGGCCATCACTGAAGGCAGCCGCATGAAGATCGCCTATGCGACCGAGAATATCGGCGAGGCCTATCTGCTGGCCGACCGGCTTGACGAGGCCGAGGGCTATCTGTTGACCGGCCTTGCCGAAGCCGAGTCGATGGGCCTTAGCACCCTTGCGAGCTCGGCGCAGTTCCATCTCGGCCGTCTTGAACTGGCGCGCGGCAACGATGCCCTGGCGCTCACCTACGCGACCCGCGCCGAAACCATCGCCACGCAAAGCAACGACATCCCCCGGCGGCGCGACAACAACCTCTTGCTCTCGCAGATCTACCGGCGGCGTGGCGATGCCGACAATGCGCTCAAGCACCTCGATCTCCACCTCGAGTTCAAGGAGCGGGTCAACAGCCTCAACACCAAGCGCAAGCTGTCGCTTCTCGAAGCGCAGTTCTCGCTGTCGCAGAAGGAAAAGGAAATCGAGCTGTTGCGCCGCAACGACGAAATCAACCTGCTGCGCTTGAACCGGGCGCAAACCTTCAAGAACGGCGCCATCGCCGGCGGCGTCATCTTGACCCTGGTCGTTCTGGTGCTGATTTTCACACTGCGGCAGATGGCGGCGGCCAACCGGCGCTCGGAGGAGCGCGCGCAAGAGCTGCTCGAGACCAAGCGCAACCTTGAGAAAGCCAACTCCATCAAGTCCGACATCCTCGCCATGACCAGCCATGAAGTGCGCACCCCGCTCAATGGCATCATGGGCATGGCGCAGATATTGTTGCGCAGCGACCTTGACCCCGATCAGAAGCTTTACGCCGAGACCATCTATTCCTCCGGAGCCAATCTGGTGGCCATCCTCAACGACATCCTCGATTTGTCGAAGATCGAGGCGGGGCGGCTCGAAATCCGCAAGGAAGCGTTCCCGGTCGCCGCCTTGAGCGAGGCGCTGACCCGGTTGTGGCAAGGCCGTGCCCAGGACAAGGGGCTCGATTTTTCCATCGAGGTCGATCCCGCCTTGCCGCCTTGCCTGATGGGCGACCCGCAACGCCTCCAGCAGGTTTTGTCCAATCTGGTCTCGAACGCCATCAAGTTCACCAAGGCCGGAAGCATTGTGATCCGCTTGCGCGAGGAGACGCGTACGGCGGAGCGCTTGCAGCTTTCGTGCGAAGTGGAGGACAGCGGCATCGGCATCGCCGCCAATTTGCACGAGCGCATCTTCGAACCCTTCCTCCAGGTCGATGCCGGCGCCTCCCGGTCCTATGACGGCACCGGGCTTGGCCTGGCCATTTGCCGCCAGCTCTGCCAGCTCATGGGCGGGACCATCGGCGTGCGCAGCACCCCAGGCAAGGGCTCGACCTTCTGGTTCGCCGTGCCGTGCGACATCCACTGCGAAGAGATGCAACCCGAGGCGGCTGACGACAGCGCCGCGCCGCCCGCTTTATTGGCCATGCCGCAAGCCCGCATCCTGGTCGCCGAGGACAACCCCCTCAACCAGATGGTGATCAAGCAGCTTCTCGCCTTTCCCAATCTTGACGTCAGCTTCGTCGCCGACGGACGCCAAGCGGTGGAACAGGCGCGCGAGGGCACCTTCGACCTCATCCTCATGGACATTCGCATGCCGGTGATGGACGGCAAGGCGGCGACGCAGGCGATCCGCCGTCTGCCGGGCAAGGCCGCGCGGGTGCCGATCATCGCGCTCACCGCCGACGCCATGGAGGACGATCGCCGCAAAGCCCTAGGCGCCGGCTTTGACGATTATGTCACCAAGCCCATCGATGAAGACATCCTCATCGCCGTCATCGCCAAGCATTTGAGCGTGGCGGCGCCGGACGGCAGCGGGCAAGCCAGCCCTTATCTATCGGCGCGGGCGTGACCGCGCTCGGCGGCCAGGACATGGCGCACCGCCTTTTGCATGACGCTTGGCAGGCCGGCGCATAAAAGCTTTTCGCGCGCCGTCCAGGCGCCGGGAATGTCAAGGTCCGCGGCAAGCCGCGCCTTCACCACCGTCAAATCCAGGGCGAAATGGGTGAACACGTGGCGCACCTCGCCCGGCACCGCCCGCCATGGCGCGCGCGCCGGGGCATGCGCCAGGGCGGCCTTGTGGTCAAGACCGCTTTCCCAGGGGCTGGAGGGCAAGGCCAGCATGCCGCCCAACAGCCCCTGGGCGGGCCGGCGCACCAGCAGGACATGGCCTTGGCGCTCCAGCCAGAAGGCGAGCCCTTGGCGCGTCGGCCGGCGCTTTCTCGCCGCCCGCCGGGGATAGTCCTCGGCCTTGCCGGCGGCATGCGCCCGGCAGCGGGCGCGCCATGGGCAGCGGGGACAGCGAGGCTGGCGCGGCGTGCACAGCGTGGCGCCAAGGTCCATCACCGCTTGCGCATAGTCGCCCGCCCTTTGCAGTGGCGTAAGCTCAGCCGCCAGCGCTTTGAGCCGGGGCCTGGCCTGCGGCAAAGCGTCCGCCACCGCGAACAGCCGGGCCATCACCCGCTCGACATTGCCGTCGACCACCACCGCAGGCTGGCCGAAGGCGATGGCGGCGATGGCGGCGGCGGTATAGGCGCCAATCCCCGGCAGGGCGCGCAACCCCTCCTCGGTCGTGGGAAAGCGGCCCCCCAGGTCATGCGCGACATAACGGGCGCAAGCGATGAGGTTGCGCGCCCGGGCATAATAGCCAAGGCCAGCCCAGGCTTGCAGAATTTGCCCCTCGTCCGCCGCAGCGAGGGCGAGAACCGTCGGCCAGCGGGCGATAAAGCGCTGGAAATAGGGGATGACGGCGGCAATCGTCGTTTGCTGCAGCATGATTTCGGAGAGCCACACCCGGTAAGGGTCGGCCTGGCCTGCGCCCTTGGCCCGCCAGGGGAGGTCGCGGCCATGGGCGTCGTACCAGGCGAGCAGGCGGGCATCGAGCGCTTGGAGCCGATCTTGAGCTTGTCCGGGGCTTGGGGCGCATGTCATGCTTGCTGCCATAGAAGGAACGGCAAGCCATGTCCATGGGCGAGCGCAAGCGCAGGGTTCAGCGGCTCGATGACCTGATCGACGGCGCCGCCAAGCGCGCGCTGCGCCGCCAGGGTTTCGTCGAGGCCGCGGTGGTGACCAAATGGCGCGCCATCGTCGGCGACATGCTGGCCGCCCATTGCCTGCCCGTGCGCTTGCGCTTTCCCGCCCAGGCGCGAAACCGCGCCACCCTGGTGATTCGCGCCGAAAGCGCCTTTGCCACCGAGCTGCAGCATCTTGCCCCCCTCGTCATCGAGCGAATCAACGGCTTTTTCGGCTATGGCGCCGTTGCCCGCCTCAAGATTGAACATGGCTCCTTGCCGGCAGGGCGAGCGGCGGCTAAAAGCGCGGCTCGGTTGCAACCCTTGTCGGGGGAGGAGGAAGCGGCCCTGGCCCGCCTCCTTGCCGATATCACGGACGCCGGCTTGCGCGCCCGGCTGGCGTCTTTGGGGCGCGCCGTGCTGGCCGCGCCGGCAAAGACGGGCTAGATTTGCCAAGTGGTTTTGGGCTGGCCAAGGATATTGGCGCCCGTCATACTTGAGATGGTGGATACTAAACTTGGTGGAAAAATGAAAACGAGGCACAAAATGAACAAAATCGGGCCCAGACTGGACCATGGATTGCGTGGCGCCTTCATCGCCGCGATGCTTGGCTTGGGGCTGGCGGCGTGTGACCGGGGCGCTCCTTCCGAGAAGGAGGTGGCGGGCGTTGCCGCCAGCGTGCCGGAAGGGATGCGCCGCTCGGAGGAGGGCGGGTTCGTCATGGGGGCGCCGGAAGCGCCGGTGGCGGTCATCGAATACGCCTCCTATACCTGCAGCCATTGCGCCGAGTTTCATGAAAGCGTGCTGCCGCGCCTGAAGGAAAAATACATCGACACCGGCAAGGTGCGGTTCGAGGTGCGCTCCTTCCTGCGCAACGAGCCGGACTTTTACGCCTCGATGGTGCTCGACTGCGCGGGCCCCGAGCGTTTCGAGGGCCTGGCCACCTTGTTCTTCGAGAGCCAGCCCGAATGGCTGCGCAACAGCGACCCCAATGGCTATGTCGCAATCATGGCCAAGCGCGCCGGCTTTTCCTCCAGCGCCTATGACGCGTGCACCAGCGATGGCGAGCGGCGCAAGACTATTTTGAAAGCCACCCAATCGGCGATCGAGGCCTTCAGCATTCGCGGGACGCCGACCTTGATCGTCGACGGCAAGGTGGTCAACGACGGCGCCACCTGGCTTGGCCTTGATCGGGCGATCCAGAATGCGCTTTAGCTGTCTGCTTGGCTGATTGGGAAGCACGCCAGTGCATTTCAAGCGCCTTAGATTGTCGGGCTTCAAGTCGTTCGTCGAGCCCACCGAGCTGTGGATCGAGCGCGGTCTTACCGGCATTGTCGGGCCCAATGGCTGCGGCAAATCGAACCTTCTGGAGGCGCTGCGTTGGGTGATGGGCGAATCCTCGCCCAAGTCGATGCGCGGCGGCGGCATGGAGGACGTGATCTTCGCCGGCACCGCCGCCCGCCCGGCGCGCAATCTTGCCGATGTCACCCTCCTTATCGACAACAGCGCCCGCCGGGCGCCGGCGGCGTTCAATGACATGGACGAAGTGGAAATCTCGCGCCGCATCGAACGCGATATCGGCTCTTCCTACCGCGTCAACGGCAAGGACGTGCGGCAAAAGGACGTGCAGCTTCTCTTCGCCGACGCTGCGACCGGGGCCCATTCGCCCGCCTTGGTGAGCCAGGGGCGCATCGGCAACCTCATCACCGCCAAGCCGGTGCAGCGGCGCCAACTGCTCGAAGAAGCGGCGGGGATTTCCGGCCTTCACGCCCGGCGCAAGGAAGCGGAAAGCCGGTTGCGCTCGGCGGAGGCCAATCTGGCGCGTCTTGCCGACCTCATGGGCCAGATGGAAGGCCAGATCGCCGCCTTGAAGCGGCAAGCCCGGCAAGCCGAGCGGTACCGCGCCCTTTCCGGGGAAGTGCGCGGCGTCGAGGCGATGCTGCTTTATAGCCGCTGGAAGGCGGAGACGGAAAGGCTAGAGGCGGCCGAGGCGGCGCTCAAAAGGGCCGAGGGCGAGGTCGCCGCCCTGACCGCGCAAAGCGCCGCCATTTCCCGGACGCAGGCGGATATCGCCGCCCGCCTTCCCGATTTGCGCAAGGCCGAGGCGGAGGCCGGGGCCGCCTTGCACCGGCTCAACGTCGCCCGGGAAACCCTCGACCAGGAGGAAGCGCGGCTTGCCCACGCCCAAGGCGAGCTCAGCCAGCGCCGCGCCCAAATCGAGGCCGACCTTGCGCGCGAAGGCGACATCGCCGCCGACGCCGAGGCCGCGCTCGCCCGGCTCGCCGAGGAAAATACACAGCTTGCCACGCAACTGGCGGCCAATGAAGAGGCGCTCAAGGCCGCCAGCGTCAAGGTCAGGGAGGAGGAGGCCGCCGCCTCGGCGGCGGAAGAAGCCTTCGACCGGATGAACCGGGAGGTCGCCAACGCCCAAGCCCGGCGGGAAACCGCGGAAGGCGCAGTGCGGGCAGCGCTGCGCCGTATCGAGCGGCTGGAGGCGGAGCGCGAGCGCCTCGCTCGCGAGCGGCAAAGGCTGCTCGCCGAGGACGATGCCGGGCGCGCGGTGGCGGCGGCGGAAGAAAGGCTTGTTGCCTGCGAGACGGCGCTTAGCGAAGCCGCGCGCATCCTCGACGAGCGTCAGGCCACCCTCGTCAAGGCCGAGGAAGCGCGCGAGGGCGCGCGCAAGACCTTGAGCGAGGCCGAATCGCAGGCGCGCCATCTCGCTGCCGAAATCGCCGCCTTGGAAGCGGTCCTCAGCGCCCAGGCCCCCAGCGGCGACGCAAAGCCGGTGGCGGAACGGATATGCTGCACCCCAGGCTATGAAACCGCGCTGGGCGCGGCCTTGGGCGATGACCTTCTCATCCCCCTTGACGCCGGTCCCCGCCATTGGGCGGCGATGGCGCCGCTCGTGGGCGCGCCGCCCCTCCCCCAAGGCGTGGAAAGCCTCGCCGCCCATGTGGAAGCGCCGCCGGCGCTGAGCCGGCGTCTGACGCAAATCGGCGTGGTCGGGGAAGCGGACGGGGCGCGGCTTGCCGCCCAATTGCGCCCGGGCCAGAGGCTTGTCAGCCGCGAAGGCGCCCTATGGCGCTGGGACGGGCTGGTGGCGAGCGCCGAGGCGCCGAGCGGGGCCAGCATCCGCCTTGCCCAGCGCAACCGTCTGGCCGAGCTGAGCGCCCGGCATGCACCAGCCGCACAAAGCGAAGCAGCGGCCCGCGCCGCCTTCGAAGCGGCCCGCACCGCCGCCGAGGCGGCGCGCCAGGAGGCAAGTCAAGCCCGCCACGCCGAGGCCGCGGCGAGCCAAGCCTTGGGCGAGGCACGGCGCAGCGCCGCCCGGCTGGCGCAGGCCGCCAGCGAACGCTTAACCCGCCTCTCCGGCCTTGATGCAGGCCTCGCGCGGCTTGACAGCGAGCGGCAAGCGGCGGTTACGGAAAAAGCCGAGGCCGAGGCGGCGCTTGGCGCCTTGCCGGCGCTCGATGGCTTGGGCGAGCAGTTGCAGGAAGCGCGCAACGCCGCCAGCGCGCAACGCGCCGCGCTTGGCGAAGCACGCGCAACGCTCGATCGCCTACAGCGCGAACGCACCTATCGCCGCGACCGCCAGGACGCGGTTATGCGCGAGCGTGCGGCTTGGTCAGCGCGCAGCGAGCGCGCCGGCGAGCAACGCCAGACCCTGGCCCAGCGCCAGGCGGAGATTGAGGAGGCGATCAACGCCCTTGCCAATCGCCCCGCCGAAATCGCCGCCCAGCGCACCGCCCTCATGGACCAGATCGGCCACGCCGAAGCCCGGCGCCGGCAAGAAGCCGACCGCCTGGCCGTGGTGGAAAACCAATTGGCCGAGGTGGACAAGCAGGCCCGCCTTGCCCAGGAGGCGCTCACTCAGGCGCGCGAGCGCCGGGTGCGCCATGACGCGGAAATGGAAGCCCATGGCGAGCGGCGACGCGACATCGCCCATGATATCGGCCAGAAATTCCAATGCCCGCCGCCCCTCGTCCTCGCTGCGGTGGGCATCGAGGACGACCATGACCTTCCCGCCCTCGATGCGCTTGAAGCCAGGCTGGAGCGCTTGAAGGCCGAGCGCGAGCGGTTGGGCGCGGTCAATCTGCGCGCCGATATCGAGCTTCAGGACGTCACCCAGCAGCTTCAGCATTTGACGGGCGAAAAGGCGGACCTGGAAACGGCGATCGCCCGCCTGCGCGCCGGCATCGGCGCCCTCAACCGGGAAGGGCGGGAGCGGCTGCTGCATGCCTTCAATGCCGTGAACGGCCATTTTTCCGAATTGTTCAAGACCTTGTTCGGCGGCGGCCAGGCGCATCTCGAGCTCATCGAATCCGATGACCCGCTGGAAGCCGGCCTCGAAATCATGGCGAGCCCGCCGGGCAAAAGGCTCCAGACCCTGTCGCTTTTATCGGGCGGCGAGCAGGCGCTTACCGCCCTTTCGCTCATCTTCGCCGTGTTCATGACCAATCCCGCGCCCATTTGCGTGCTCGACGAAGTGGACGCGCCCCTCGACGACGCCAATGTGGAGCGTTTCTGCAATCTCCTCGATGAAATGACCCGGCTCACCGAGACCCGCTTCCTCATCGTCACCCATAACGCGGTCACCATGGCGCGCATGGACCGGCTGTTTGGCGTCACCATGGCCGAGCGCGGCGTGTCCCAACTTGTCTCGGTCGATCTTGCAAGCGCCGGGGAGCTTCGCGCGGCAGAATAGCGCAGCCCATTTTTATCTTTATATTTCATGTACTTAACCATTAAGACATGCGCCTTGACTATGGTCGGGACCACCACTATGGTGCAGCCGCGATCGGCCCGGCACGGGCCGCTTGCGCATGCGGGGCTGTTTTGACCGGATCGTCAATGGGGAACGCCATGACCGGCGAGACCAGAGGAACGAGCCCCGAAGGTTCGTTCGAGGAGCGGCTGAAACGCGCGCGCGCGAGGCGCGAGGCGCGCGAGACGGCGGCCCGCGCCAAGGCCGGCGCGGCGATGGGGATCGGTTTTCGCCTGAGCCTCGAATTGGTGGTCGCCGTCCTGGTGGGGAGCGCGCTGGGTTTTGGCCTAGATCGCTGGCTGGGAACCGGCCCCTGGCTGTTGGTGGTTTTTTTTATTCTTGGCGCCGCCGCGGGCATACGCAGCATGTTGCGCGCGGTTGAGGAAATGAAGATGTCGCCCCCGCCGGACGAAGCGGAGGCGGACGGGAAGAACGAACCAGGCTCTTGAGGGAAGAAGGGACTTAACCACCGTGGCCAGTCCGTTGGAGCAATTCGACATCCTGACGGTAAAGAAGCTCGAGGTCGCCGGCCTCGACGCTTCGCTCACCAATTCCTCGCTGTGGATGATCGGGGTCGCTGCGGGGCTCACTTTTTTTCTGTGGGCCGCCATGCGGCGCGGCGAGATGGTGCCCACCCGCCTGCAATCGACGGCGGAGATGCTCTATGAGTTCGTCGCCAACATGGTGCGCGGCAATGTCGGCCATGGCGGACGAGCCTATTTTCCCTTCATCTTCTCGCTTTTCCTCTTCATTCTCGGCGCCAATCTCGCCGGGCTCTTGCCCTATGGCTTTACGGTGACCAGCCATATCGCCGTCACCTTCACCTTCGCCGCCGTGGTTTTCCTCGGCGTCGTGGTCATCGGTTTCGCCCGCCATGGGGTCAAATTCCTGTCCTTGTTCTGGCCGAGCGGGGCGCCCCTCTGGCTTGCCTGGCTCATCATTCCCATCGAGCTCATTTCGTTTCTCTCCCGCCCCGTCACCCTGTCGGTGCGTTTGTTCGCCAACATGACGGCGGGCCATATCCTTTTGAAGGTATTCGCCGGCTTCATCGTGCCGATGGGAATTTTCGGGATTTTGCCTTTTGCGATGAATGTCGCCTTGTCGGCGCTGGAGCTGTTGGTCGCCTTCGTGCAAGCCTATGTGTTCGCGCTCTTGACCTGCATCTACTTGAACGACGCCATCAACCTGCATCACTAACCCCTCGAACAGTCACTTAAAGAAAGGACATTGTCATGGAAGCTGAAGCGGCAAAATATATTGGCGCGGGCCTTGCAACCCTTGGCATGGGCGGCGCCGGCATTGGCGTCGGCCTTATCTTCGGCAATTATCTTGCGGGCGCCCTGCGCAACCCGTCGGCCGCCGATAAATTCTTCCCCAACGTGATCTTCGGCTTTGCCGTCACCGAAGCGCTCGGCATCTTTTCGTTCCTGGTGGCCTTGATCGCATTGTTTGGCTGAGGCGACGCGGCGCGGGACGCCATCGCCCGCCCGCCGCCCTAATCGGGGAGACCGCTTACGATGCCGCAATTCGATCCGGCGACCTTGTCGCCCCAAGTAATCTGGCTGGTCATCGTCTTTGCCATCTTTTACTTCCTGATGGCGCGTCTTGCCTTGCCGAAAATCGGCGAGGTGCTGGAAGAGCGCGAGGAGCGTCTCGCCGACGATCTTGATCAAGCCGAGCATCTCCGCCGCGAGGGGGCCAAGGCCGAAGACAGCTTCCACAGCATTCTGGCCCAGGCGCGGGCCGAGGCCATGGCAATCATCAAGGACGCCCGCGCCAAGGCGCACAAGGAGCTGGACGAGAAATCCCGCGCCCTTGACCTTAAATTGGCGCAGCAGACCGAGGTGGCCGATGCCCATATCGCCGCCGAGAAGGCAAAGGCGATGGAGGCGCTGGAAGGCGTCGCCACGACGGTCGCCCAGGATATCGCCGCCAGGCTGCTGGACACGCCCGTCGCCGCCGAGGATGCGGCCCAGGCGGTCAAGCTTGAACTCGTCGCACGCAACGGGAGGGCCTGATGCTGCACCTGCTGATCGCCGCCGCCAAGACCGCCGCCGTCGAAGGCGGTGAAGCCGTATCCCACGGCGGGGGCTTCATCGACGCCGAATTCTGGGTCGGCCTTGCCTTCATCGCGCTTCTCGGCATCTTCGCCTATTATGGCGTTCACCGTAAAATCGTCGCCGCCCTCGATGCCCGCGCCGCGAGGATCCGCGCCCAGCTTGACGAAGCGCGCACTCTAAAGGAGGAAGCGCATCATCTTCTCGCCCAGCACCAGCGCAAGCAGCGGGAGGCAGCGCGTGACGCGGAAGCGATTATCGAGCATGCCCGGGAAGAAGCCGCGATCATCGCCAAGGACGTGCGGGCGCAGATCGATGTCTTGATCGAGCGCCGCACGCGCCTTGCCCAGCAACGCATCGCGCAAGCCGAGGCCGCCGCCGTCAAGGACGTACGCGCCGCCGCCGTCGAGGTGGCGAGCGCCGCCGCCGAGCGGGTGATCGTCCAGCACTTGCAGACGGAAAAGCAAAAGGCGCTGGCCGATGCCGCCATCGCCGAGCTCGACCGCAGTATCCATTAGCCAAGCGCTGGCGGCGAACGTCGCCGGCAAAGAGGGGGTTTCACGCATGGGCGCCCCGCGGCGCCCATTGCCGTTTGCGGGGCGTGGAAAAAAATCTCTATGCAAGATCACTTGCGGTCATTGGCTGGCGGCACCTTGAGGTCGCGCCCGCCCGGTTCGCGCGCTTCGCTTTCGATGGGCTCCAGCGCGGTGAGCGCATCGCTTGTCCCCTCCACGTCCAATTCCTGGAACTTGCGCGCCTGGGGAAGGACCGAGCGTTCGAGCGAGCCCACCATTTCATTGTATTTGCGCACCGCCGCGTCGAGCCCGCGGCCCATGGCGCCCACATGCTCGCCCATGGCGGCAAGCCGGCGATAGAGGTCGCGCCCCAGCTCGGCCACCTTGCGGGCGTTATCGGCCATGCGCTCCTGCCGCCACCCATAGGCGATGGCTTTCGCAAGCGCGATCATCGTCGTTGGCGTCACCATTAGCACGCGGTTGGCGGCGCCATCCTCGAACAGCTCGGGGTCACGCTCGATAGCGGCGGCGAAGAAATTCTCGCCGGGGATGAACATGGCGACGAAATCCGGCGCGATATCGAGGGCGTCCCAATAGCGCTTCGAGCCGAGTTGCTTCATATGCTCGCGAATCTGGCGCGCATGTCGGACCAGATGCTGTTCGCGCGCCTTATCATCGGGCGCCTCGACGGCATCGAGATAGGCCGCCATCGAGGTCTTGGCGTCGACCACGATGGCGCGCCCGCCAGGCAGACGGATCACCGCGTCGGGCACCAGGCGCCCCTCCTCGCCGGCCATCGCCACCTGGGTCACGAAGTCCACATGGGCGCTCATGCCGGAAAGTTCCATGATGTTGGCAAGCTGGTGCTCGCCCCAGCGTCCGCGCGTCTTGGGCGCGGCGCGCAAGGCGTTGACCAGGCGCCCGGCTTCCTCCTTTACCTGCATTTGCGCCGCCGCCACCTGCTTCAGCTCCTGCGACAGGGCGCCATAGGTCTGGGCGCGCGCTTTTTCGATCTCGCTCAAGTTTTTCTCATAGCGCTTGAGGCTTTCCTCCATGGGCCTCAGCAGCCCCTGGATCGCCTCCTGCCGCTTGGCGAGGTCGGCATCGGCGGCGTGCTTATGCTTGGCGAAGGTCTCGTTGGCAAGGGTGAGGAAATGCGTTTGATTGGCCTTGAGGGCGGCCAGCGCCATCGCCTCGAACTCGCGCGCCATCTCTTTCTTAAGGGCGGTGATTTCCGCAAGCTGCCTGTCAAAAGCCGCCTGGCGCTCGCTTAAAGTCGCCGCTTCGGCGGCAAGCCGGGCCTCCAGCGCGGCCTTGGCCTCGCGCAAGGTCCGCACTTCTGCGTCCAGCTCTTCCATGTCGTGCAGGCGGGTCTCGGCGCGCGCCAGGGCGCGCGTAAGCAACCTCATCTCGCGCCCGCGCCACAGCCAACCGGAAAGCCCGGCGATAGCCGCCACTAGGGCAAGCGGCAGGGCAAAGGCGGCCCAGACGGGCAGGGCGAAGGGGGGAAAAACCTCCATGGCCGCAGATTGGCCTGGACAGCGCCAAGAAACAAGGCTTGCCTTTCAAGGGGCGGCCCGATCGCCGCCTGGCTCTTCCTTCCCTGTCCTGGCTGGGACGTCTTCCAATATGACGAACTTCAAATCCACCACATTAGGATCCGGATCCTAGGGTGACGATGACCTTGCCCTTGGCCTTGCGGTCGGCAAGGAGGCGGATCGCCCGCCCTGTTTCATCAAGCGGGAAGGCTTGCGAAATATGGGGTTTGAGCTTGCCTTCCTCGTACCAGCGCAAGAGCTCCGCGACATTGGCGCGATGGACGTCCGGCTCGCGCAGGGCAAAGGCGCCCCAGAACACGCCGATGAGGGAGGCGCCTTTCAAAAGCGCAAGGTTGGTGGGGAGCTGGGGGATGCCGGCGGTAAAGCCAATCACCAGATAGCGCCCTTTCCAGGCGATGGCGCGGAAGGCGTCCTCGCACAGGTCGCCGCCTACCGGGTCGTAGATGACGTCGGCGCCGCGCCCGCCCGTCGCTTGCCGGATGGCCTGCTTCAACGAGGCGCTGGTGTAATTGATGCCCGCCTCGGCGCCATAGGCCTTGGCAAGGGCCAGCTTGTCCTCGCTCGAGGCGGCGGCGATGACCCGGGCGCCCATCAGCCTGCCGATTTCAACCGCGGTGAGCCCGACGCCGCCGGCCGCGCCGAGAACCACCAGGGTCTCGCCGGGCTGCAAGGCGGCGCGCTGCTTCAAGGCGTGGTGCGAGGTGCCATAGGTCATGATGAAGCCGGCGGCCTCGTCGAAAGGCATGGCCTTGGGGATGGCCGCCACCTGCGCCGCCGGCACGCACACCGCCTCGGCAAAGCCGCCATGGCCGCACAGGGCAAGGACGCGCTGGCCGATACGCCAGTCGCCGACGCCTTCGCCCAGCGCGTCGATGGTGCCGGCGACCTCGCCGCCGGGGGTGAAGGGCGGGTCGGGGCGGAACTGATATTTACCCTCGATGATGAGGGCGTCGGGGTAATTGACGCCGCAGGCGGCCACCTTGATGCGCACCTGCCCCTTGGCGGGCTGGGGCGTCGGCACCTCCATCACCGCCAGTTTTTCCGGTGGCCCCAGTTCCTTGCAGACGACGGCTTTCATGCATTTGCCTCCCGGCCCTTCCCATGGCGGCGCAGCATAGCGCAAAGCGCCCGGGGCTCAAGCGGCAAGCGGCGCGGCGCTGAGGAGAAAGTCGGCGAGCAGGCGATATTCCGCCGCCCGCGGGCTGCCGCGGCGCCAGATAAGGCCAATCTCGCGATGCGGCGCGCCGCCGGCAAGGGGGCGGACGACAAGGCTGGTGCCGTCGAGGATGCCGCCATCGATGGCAAGCTTAGGAAGAAGGGTGATACCCAGGCCATTGTCCACCATCTGCACCAGCGTATGCAGCGAGGTGCCCAAAATCGCGCCATCGGCGCGGAGTTTGGGATTGCCGCAAGCGGCCAGGGCATGGTCCTTGAGGCAATGGCCCTCCTCGAGAAGGAGCAGGCGCTCGCGCGTCAAGCGGGCGGGGTCGACCACTATGCCGGCGTCGGGCATATCCTCGGCGCGAAAGGCGGCATAGAAGGGGTCGCTAAAGAGATGCGCTTCCTCGACCTCGCCGCAGGCAAAGGGCAGCGCCAGGATGACGACGTCGAGCTGGCCCCGGGCGAGCGCTTCGCACAAGGGGTGGCTCATATCCTCCTTGAGGAAGAGCTTGAGCTTGGGATAGGCGGCGCGCAAGCGGGGCAACACCTTGGGCAAATAGAAGGGAGCGATGGTGGGAATGACCCCCATGCGCAAGCCGCTGGCCAATGGCTCGCCGGCGGCGGAGACCAGGTCCACCATTTCCTCGGCGAGGCGCAAGACTTCATAGGCCTTGGCCACCACCTCCTCGCCCAGGGGGGTGAAGCGGACGATGCGCTTGGTGCGCTCCACCAGCGTCGCGCCGAGTAGGCTTTCCAGCTCGCGGATGCCGCTGGACAGGGTGGACTGGGTGACAAAGCAAATCTCGGCGGCATGGCCGAAATGCTGCGCTTCATGGAGCGCCGTCAAATAGCGCAATTGCTTCAAGGTGGGCGTGATGGGCTGCATAATCGAACCAATCAATTACTGAGACAATAATAAGTCATTGGCTCGATTTTTCAAGAGTCCTTATAAGTCAAGGCAACCCGCAAGGAAAACACATAGATGAAAGGAGATGCAAATGCTGACCGTTGGCGACAAACTGCCGGCCTTCAATGTAAAAGTGCAAGACGGCACCCAGGCGCCGGAAGGCGATTTTCCCCGCCTCACCGAGGCGAGCCATCCCGGCAAATGGAAGGTCCTTTTCTTCTGGCCCAAGGACTTCACCTTCGTCTGCCCCACCGAGATCCTCGCCTTCGATGCACTGGCGGATGATTTCGCCGCGCGCGGCGCGGTGCTCCTCGGCGCCTCCACCGATACCGATTTCGTCCATCTTGCCTGGCGCCAGAGCCGGGAGGATCTGGGTAAGGTGCGCTTTCCCTGGATCGCCGACAACAAGAAGGAGCTGGCGACAGCGCTGGGTATTCTCGACAAGGCCGAGGGCGTCGCCCTGCGCGCCACCTTCATCGTCGACCCCGACAATGTGATCCGCTTTGTCGCAGTCAATGACCTGTCGGTGGGACGCAACCCCAGGGAAGTGCTGCGGGTTCTCGACGCGCTGCAGACCGGTGCGCTTTGCCCCTGCAACTGGCAGCCGGGCGAGGACACCTTGCAGGCGGCGTAATGCCAAGCCCATGCGGCGCTGTCCGCCTCACACCACCGGACGGTGATCGAACACCGTCCGGTTAAGCTCGCCTTCGGTCTTGGCGACGACGGTGGCGACGATGGCATCGCCGGTGATGTTGGCGACCGTGCGCATCATGTCCATGATGCGATCGATGCCGGCGATCAGCGCCACCGCCTCGATGGGAAGGCCGACGGCGGAAAGGACGATGGGCATCAAGACCAGGCTTGCCGAGGGGACGGCGGCAGCGCCGATGGCGGACAACACGCTGGTCACCACGATGATGAGATACTGGTCGACGCTAAGCTCGACGCCGACGGCCTGGGCGGTGAAGACGGCGACGATGCCGAGATAGCAGGCGGTGCCGTCCATGTTCATGGTGGCGCCAAGGGGCAGGACGAAGCTGGCGACCGGCTTCGATATCCCGAGGTTGCGCTCCGCGCAGGCCATGGTGACGGGCAAGGTGCCGGCGGAGGTGGAGGTGGAGTAGGCCACCAGCATGGCGTCCTTGATGCCGGCGAAGAAGCGCGCGATGTTGAGCCGGGCGATAAGGCCGATGTGCAGCCCGGACAGCACCGTCATGTGCACGATGCCTGCCACGTAAAGCGTCACCACGAGCATGATGAGGCCGCCCAAGGCCTTCCAGCCGAAGGTGCCGGCGACCCAGCCGATGAGCCCGAAGACGCCCACCGGCGCCACCTCCATCACCCATTGGGTGATCTTGTAGACGGTCTGCGAGCCGGCGTCGAACAACGGGCGCAAGGGCGCGCCTTTCTCGCCGATCGTGTTGATGGCAAAGCCGGTCACGAGGGCGAAGAAAATGATCTGCAAGGCGTCGCCATTGGCGAGGGCGGCGACGGGGTTGGTGGGAATGACGTTGATGAGGATGCCTTTCAAGGTGGGCGCCTCGCCCACCTTGACCGCCGCCCCCGCCACCGCCGACGGATCGACCCCGACGCCAGGGCGAAAGAGGTTGGCGAACAGCAGCCCGAAGCTGGTCGCCAGGCTCATGTTGAAAAGATACAGCGCCAGGGTCTTGGCGCCGATGCGGCCCATGCGGGAGGTGTCGCCCATGGCGAGCACCCCGCTCACCAGGCTGAAGAAAATCAGCGGCACCACCAGCATCTTGATCAAGCGGATGAAGAGATCGCCCAGCAGCTTCATCGCGCTAAGGTCGGAAAAAAGCGGGTGGAGGAGGCCCTGGGGACCCAGCAGAAGGCCGATCGCCAGGCCTAGGGCAAAGCCCAGGGCGACGCGCCCCCACAAGGGGATGGCCTGCCAGCGCGCGAACATAAGGGCACCTGCCGGGGATTGAAAGGAAATGCCGGCGATCTTAGCGTTGCCGCGCGGCTTGTCCAGATGCTTGTCAAGCGATGGGGCGGTGCTGGAATACTTCCTCGTCGAGCTCGCCCTCGGTGCGCGCCACCATGGTGGCGACGGCGGCATCGCCGGTGACGTTGGTGGCGGTGCGCATCATGTCCATCGGCCGGTCGACGGTGGCGACGAGGCCAACCACCTCGACCGGCATGCCAAGGGGGGTCAGCACCATCGGCATCAGCGCCAGCGAGGCGGAGGGAACGGCGGCGGCGCCGATGGAGACCAGCGTGCCGGTGAGCATGATGGTGCCATATTGGGTGAGCGTGAGGTCCTGGCCGAACATCTGGGCGGCGAAGACGGCGACGATGCCGAGATAGATCGCCGTCCCGTCCATGTTGACCGTCGCCCCCATCGGCAGAACGAAGCTGGAGACGGCGCGCGAGACGCCGATATTGTCCTGAAGGCAGCGCAGGGTGACGGGCAAGGTGCCGGCCGAGGTCGAGGTGGAGAAGGCGACAAGCTGGGCGTCGAAAATGCCGCGATAGAATTGTCCGAGGTTGAGCCGCCCGATGATCCCCACGAGGAGCGTCGGCACCAGGAGGATGTGGACCAGGCACGCCGCGAACAAGGTCAGCACCAGAAGGCCCAGGGATTGCAGGACGGCGAGCCCGGTGGTGCCGACGACAGCGGCGATCAGGGCAAAGACCCCGAAGGGGGTGAACTCCATCACCCAGTGAGTAATACGCAGCACCACTTCGGTGGCGCCGTTGAAAAAGTGCCGCACCGGATCGGCAGCGCTGCCCACCGCCTTGATGGCGAAGCCAAAGACCAGGGCGAAGAAAATGATTTGCAACACCGTGCCATCGGCAAGCGCCGCCGCCGGGTTGGTCGGCACGATGTCGAGCAGCATGTCGATGGCGCTGAGCTGCGCCGGGGCGACGTCGGGAAGCTGCATGCCCTCGGTCGGCGCGCCGATGCCAGGCCGGATGAGGCTTGCCATCACGATCCCACCGGTGACCGCGAGAAGCGAGGTCGCGACAAAGGCAAGCAGCGTTTTCACGCCGATGCGGCCAAGCCGGCTTGCCTCCTCCATCGCCGTCACCCCGGAAACCAGGCTGACGAAGATGAGCGGGACCACCAGCATCTTGATCAAGCGGATGAAGAGATCGCCCACCGGCTTGACGGTGGCGGCGGCGGGCCCGAGGACAAGGCCGGCGAGGATCCCGGCCAGCAAGGCCCCGAGAACGCGAAGCCATAGCGGTGTGGCGAACCAGCGGGCAACCATGATGCGTCTTCCCCCCTTGTGCAAGACTTACACGAACAGACTCTTGGCGTAAGGTGGCACTGACCCTATACATCGGAGCGGGGTTGACAAGTCAAAGCGGCGGCGGGGCCCGTGATCGGGGGGTGTTGCTTATTCGTTGACCGCGGCCTTGCGATAGTCATCGAGAAGATCGGGGGGAAGCACCGGCGGGCCGCGTTTCGCCGGCTTGACGGCGAGCAAGGACCCGCGCCGCTCCTGGATTTCGTCGTCATGGATGTAAGAATCGGCGGTGACCATCGCCGGACGGGCGCCGCCGGCGCGGAAGTCGGCGGACAGGCCTTCGCGGACGTAGCCATCGGGAGTATTGGGCGTGTCGTCGCGCTTGGCAAGGGCGCGGGCCAGCACCTGGGTGCGGTGCTTGAGCCTTTTCACCTGCTCGGCAAGATCGCTGTTTTCCGCCTGCAGGGTTTGAACAACGGCCATGGCTTGGCGGCGCTGGCGGACCATCAGCACGGCCATGGCGGCGGCAGCCATGAGGCACCCTGCCGCCGCCGCCAAGAGCAGCCAAGGGGGAAGCTGGGCGATCCATCCTGTCAGCCCACCGGTCATCAGCCTTCAAATCCCGTTCATGACGCGCGTTCAAGCCAATTTTGGCAAGCCTCTTCCGGGAAGCCTGTCCAAGCGCGCCTGTTCTGGACGTTGAAACCATGCTAGGGCACAATCCTTGTCTCGGAGTTAACAAATGGTGAGCGCACTTGGCTTACGGCCGGCGACCAAGGATGACGCCCGGCGGCTCTATGCCTGGCGCAACGATCCGGTTACGGTCGCCGCCTCGGCAAGCGGCCGCCCAGTCGCCTGGGACGAACATTTATCCTGGCTTGACAAGGCATTGTCCGACCCAAGCCGGCGCATCATGATCGCCGAGCTGGGGGACGAGGCGGTGGGCATGGCGCGCTATGACCAGGCCTGCGAGGGCGTTGCCGAGCTGTCCTGGCTGATCGCGCCGCGCGCCCGGGGGCGGGGCCTTGGCAAGGCCCTGGTGCTGGCCGCCGCCGCGCGCCATGCCGGACCCTTGCTCGCCCGCATCAAGGAAGACAATGTCGCCAGCATCCGGGTGGCGATGGCGGCGGGCTTTCAGCTCGTTGAAGTCCGGGACGGGATGGGTCTGTGGCGCCGCCCAGCCGGGCCCATCACGGTCGTTTCACCTGAAGAAACAAACTGTTGATCGCGCCGCCCTAGTGGTGCGATTCCAGAAGATGGTTCCCGTCTGTTGGAGAAATAGCACCACAGATTCAATAACTTAGCGGTCCACTTTGCCCAAACGGATGGACTTATCCGTTTGGGGCGGACCACTAGGATGCTGGTTGCTCATTTCGCTTGAAAGCCTCATATTGGTGCCGAATCGGCAAGGAAGGGTATTCATGCCATGCTCAAGGCCATGAAGCAGCATCTCGATTCGGTCATCGCCCGCGATCCGGCGGCGCGTGGCCGCTGGGAAGTGGCGGCGCTCTATCAAGGCGTCCATGCCCTTGCCTTGCACCGCCTGGCAAGCAGGTTGTGGCGGCATGGCTTTTATTTCCTTGGCCGCTGGGTCTCTCAGTTCAATCGCTTCCTCACCGGTATCGAAATCCACCCCGGCGCCAGGATTGGCAAGCGCTTCTTCATCGATCACGGGATGGGCGTGGTGATTGGCGAAACCGCGGAAATCGGCGATGATGTGACGCTTTACCATGGGGTGACCCTGGGCGGCGTCGATCCCGCCAATGGCCGGGATGGCAAGCGTCATCCCAGCTTGGGCGATGGCGTCATCGTTGGCGCGGGAGCGCAGATCCTGGGGCCCATCACCATCGGCCGCCGGGCGCGCATCGGCGCCAATTCCGTCGTCACCAAGGACGTGCCGGACGGCGCCACCGTGGTCGGCATTCCCGGGCGCATCGTTCTTGTCGATGGCAAGACCTACGCCAAGCCTTTCGTCGCCTATGGCACGCCATGCGATCAGATCGATCCGGAGACCAACCGGGTCGCGGCCTTGAAGTGCGAGGTGGAGCGGCTGAAGACGCGGCTGGAAAGCCTCGAGGGGGCGGTGGACAGTGTCTGCGAGGACGAGGCGGAGACTGCGAGCCGGTGGTCGGGCAGCGGCATTTAGAGCCTTTTAGTCTCATGCCGCGGTGCCGCCGACGGTCAGCCTGTCGATGAGCAGCGTCGGCTGGCCGACCCCGGCCGGCACCGACTGGCCGGCCTTGCCGCAAATACCGATTCCGGGGTCGAGCGCAAGGTCGTTGCCGATGGCGGTGACGTGCTTCAAGACCTCCGGCCCCATGCCAATCAGGGTCGCGCCCTTGATCGGCGCACCAAGGGCGCCGTTTTCGATGCGATAGGCCTCGGTGCAGGAAAAGACGAACTTGCCCGAGGTGATGTCCACTTGGCCGCCGCCGAAATTCTTGGCGTAAATCCCTGACTTGACGCGGCGCAGGATGTCTTGCGGGTCTTCGCCGCCGGCCAGCATGAAGGTGTTGGTCATGCGCGGCATCGGGGCGAAGGCGAAGGACTCCCGCCGCCCATTGCCGGTGGGCGCCATGCCCATCAGGCGGGCGTTCAGCCGGTCTTGCATATAGCCCTTCAAGATCCCGTCCTCGATCAGCACCGTGTGGGAAGTGGGCGTGCCTTCATCGTCAATGGTGAGGGAGCCGCGCCGCGCTTCGATGGTGCCGTCGTCGACGACGGTGACGCCGGGGGCCGCCACCCGCTGGCCGACAAGGCCAGCGAAGGCGGACGTCCTTTTGCGGTTGAAGTCGCCTTCAAGGCCGTGGCCGACGGCTTCGTGCAGCAGAACGCCCGGCCAGCCGGGGCCCAGCACCACGGTCATTTCCCCCGCCGGGGCCGGCACCGCGTCGAGATTGACCAATGCCTGGCGCAAGGCCTCGTCGACCGCCGCCCGCCAGACCGCCTCGTCGAAAAAAGCCGCCATGCCATGGCGTCCGCCCTGGCCGTGATAGCCCTGCTCGCGCCGCTCGCCCCGCTCAGTGACGAGCGAGACATTGAGGCGCACCAAGGGGCGGATGTCGCGGGCGCGCATGCCGTCGGCGCGCAGGATCTCCACCGCCTGCCAGCTGCTGCTCAAGGTGGCGGAGACCTGGGCGACTTGCGGGTCGCGGGCGCGGGCATAAGCGTCGATGGCTTGCAAAAGCCCGATTTTCTGCGCAAAATCGATGGCGTTAATGGGGTTGTCCGGGGCGTAAAGCCGGCGGTTGGTGCGGGCCGGGGCCAGCGCCATCTGGCCGCGATGGCCGCCGCGCACCGCTTGCACCGTTTGGCCCGCGCGCGCGATCGCTTCCTCCGACAATTCGCTGGCATGGGCATAGCCGGTGGCCTCGTCCTTGACCGCCCGCAGGCCAAAGCCTTGGGCGGTGGAGAAAGAAGCGGTCTTGAGCCGGCCATCGTCCCAGGCCAGGGCTTCGGACTGGGTGTATTCAAGATAGAGCTCGCCATCGTCCATGCCGGCGAGCGCCTCGGCGACCTTGGCCGCCACCCGCCCCGGGTCCATGCCGGCGCGGGTGAAAAAGAGGTCGGTGGTGGTGGGGGTATCGCTGATGTCCGGTTTATTCATCTAGCAACGCTCCTTGATGGCCGTTACAGTCCGCGACGATTCGCCGCGCCTGGGCGAAGGCATGGAGAAATTTTATATATGCGGGCATTTCGCCGCTGGCGCGAGGAAAATTACCCGCATCCCTTCTCCGACATTCTTGTCGCCGCCTGGCTTTGGCGTTATGGTCCGCGGCACTTTCGCGAAGGCGGCGGGCGCTGGCCGCCAAGCGGCGAGGCAGTCGGCGAATTCAGGATAATGACAACTTTAGGATAAAAAGACATGGCAGTCAGGACAATCGCGGGGCTGATGGCGGGGGTGATGGCGTGGGGCCTGGCGGCTCTCGCGCAAGCGGCGGAGCCCGTTTCCGGCGCCCTTAATCTGCAGCCCGCCGCCACCCCCATCATGCATCGCATCCGTGATTTTCACGACCTTCTTCTCGTCATCATCATTTCCATCGTGGCGCTGGTTCTTGTCCTGCTGCTCTTCGTCATGATCCGTTTCAACAGGCGGGTCAACCCGACGCCGTCGAAGACCACCCACAATACCCTTCTCGAAGTCATTTGGACCGGCGTGCCGGTGCTCATCCTCGTCGTCATCGCGCTCTATTCCTTCCCGCTGCTCACCTATGAGGACACCGTGCCCGATGATGTGGAAATGACCATCAAGGCCACCGGCAATCAATGGAACTGGACCTATGAATATCCCGACGCGGGCGGTTTTTCCTTCACCGCGGTGATGATCCCCGACAATGAGCTCAAGCCGGGCCAGCGCCGCTTGCTGGAGACCGATAACCGGGTGGTGGTTCCGGTCGACACCACGGTGAAGCTGCTGGTCACCGCCTCCGACGTCATCCATGCCTGGGCGGTGCCCGCTTTCGGCATCAAGATCGACGCCGTGCCGGGCCGCATCAACGAGGTCTGGTTCAAGGTCGAGGAAGAGGGCGTCTATTACGGCCAATGCTCCGAATTGTGCGGCCGCGACCATGGCTTCATGCCGATCGTCGTCGAGGTGGTGTCCAAGGAACGTTTCGCGGCCTGGCTGGAAGAGGCCCGGCAGCTTTACGCCGACGCCGCGCCGCGCCGCCCGATGCAACTGGCCCTGGCCCGCTAAAAGGACGCGCCAATAACGCAAATTCATGGTTTCAAGAGGTTGACGACATGGCTCACGCACAGGCTGGCGAACACGGACACGACCATCATCCCACCGGTTGGCGGCGCTATCTTTATTCGACCAACCACAAGGACATCGGCACCATGTATCTGGTGTTCGCCGTCATCGCCGGTCTCATCGGGACGGCGCTGTCCGGCTTCATGCGCCAGGAGCTGCTGACCACCGGCATCGATTTCCTCCCCCTTTTCACCGGCGGCGACGTCGCCCAAGCCAAGCATTTGTGGAACGTCTTCATCACCGCCCACGGCCTGATCATGATCTTCTTCATGGTGATGCCGGCGATGATCGGCGGCTTTGGCAACTGGTTCGTGCCCATCATGATCGGGGCGCCGGACATGGCCTTTCCCCGGATGAACAATATTTCCTTCTGGCTGCTGCCGCCCTCCTTCGCCCTGCTGGTGCTGTCGATGTTCGTCGAAGGCCCTCCCGGCATGAACGGGGTGGGCGGCGGCTGGACCATCTATCCGCCACTGGCCGCCGCCGTCGGCCAGCCGGGACCGGCCATGGACATGGCGATTCTCGCCCTGCATTTGGCCGGCGCTTCCTCCATCCTTGGCGCCATCAATTTCATCACCACCATCTTCAACATGCGGGCGCCGGGCATGACCTTGCACAAGATGCCGCTGTTCGTATGGTCGCTGCTGATCACCGCTTTTCTGCTGCTCTTGTCCTTGCCGGTGCTGGCCGGCGCCATCACCATGCTGCTCACCGACCGTAATTTCGGCACCTCCTTCTTCGACCCCGCCTATGGCGGCGACCCGGTCCTGTTCCAGCATCTGTTCTGGTTCTTCGGCCACCCCGAGGTCTATATCCTCATCCTGCCGGGCTTTGGCATCATCAGCCATGTGGTCTCGACCTTTTCCAGAAAGCCGGTGTTCGGCTATCTCGGCATGGCCTATGCCATGGTGGCGATCGGCTTCATCGGCTTCATCGTCTGGGCGCACCACATGTATACGGTGGGCCTTGACCTCGACAC
Organism: Pseudomonadota bacterium; assembly: GCA_049324415.1. Taxonomy (GTDB): domain Bacteria; phylum Pseudomonadota; class Alphaproteobacteria; order Sphingomonadales; family CAKZYD01; genus JBMOOS01. Next base: position 94,784 of record JBMOOS010000006.1, on the reverse strand, counting down.
CAAGAAGTATTTCGTCGCCGCGACGATGATCATCGCCGTGCCGACGGGGATCAAGATCTTCTCCTGGATCGCCACCATGTGGGGCGGCTCGATCGAGTTCAAGACCCCGATGCTGTGGGCGATCGGCTTTATTTTCCTGTTCACCATGGGTGGGGTGACCGGCGTCGTTCTCGCCAATGCCGGCATCGACCATTCCCTGCACGATACCTATTATGTGGTCGCCCATTTCCATTATGTGCTCTCGATGGGCGCGGTGTTCGCCATTTTCGCCGGTTTTTACTACTGGATCGGCAAGATGAGCGGCCGGCAATATTCCGAAGGCTTGGGCAAGCTGCATTTCTGGCTCACCTTCATCGGCGTCAACATGATCTTCTTCCCCCAGCATTTCCTGGGGCTCAACGGCATGCCGCGCCGGATTCCCGATTTTCCCGACGCCTTCCTGCTGTGGAACGAGATTTCCACCTATGGCTATTATGTGACCGCGGCCGGCGTCCTCGTGTTCCTGGTGATGTGCGCACGCTTGTTCCTCAGCCCCAAGACGGTCGCCGAAAACCAATGGGGCGAAGGGGCGACGACGCTGGAATGGACGCTGCCCAGCCCGCCACCCTTCCATCAGTTCGAGCAACTGCCGCGCATCAAGTGAGACCATCCACGCCATGAGGCAAAGCCCAACCCTGTCCGCCACGTCCCGGCCATCGGCGCAAAGCTCGATGGCCGATTGGCGCGACTATCTGGCGCTTCTGAAGCCGCGGGTGATGAGCCTCGTTGTCTTCACCGGCCTCGTCGGCCTCGTCGCCGCGCCCGGGGCGATGCATCCCATAATGGCCGTTGTCGCCTTGCTGGCCTTGGGGGTAGGCGCGGGCGCGGCGGGCGCCATCAACATGTGGTATGACGCCGACATCGACGCCCTGATGACGCGCACCGCCAGCCGGCCGATCCCCGCCGGCCGCGTGGCGCGGGGCGAAGCCTTGGGCTTTGCCCTGGTGCTGGCGGTGGGCGCCGTCGCCGTGATGGGGCTGATGGTCAACTGGCTGGCGGCGGGGCTTCTGGCCTTTTCCATCTTCTTTTACGGCGTCGTTTACACCATGGGATTGAAGCGCCGCACGGCGCACAATATCGTCATCGGCGGCGCCGCCGGCGCGTTTCCGCCAGTGATCGGCTGGGCGGCGGCGGCGGGCGAGGTCGGCGCCCTGCCGCTTTTGCTCTTTGCCATCATTTTTGCCTGGACGCCGCCGCACTTCTGGGCCTTGTCGCTGGTCGCCGCCAAGGATTACGCCAAGGCCGGCATTCCCATGCTCCCCGTGGTCGCCGGCGCGGCGGCGACGCGGCGGCAAATCCTGATTTACAGCGTTCTTCTCGCCGGTTTCAGCCTGATGCCCTGGGCGCTGGGGCTTGCCGGCGCGGTTTATGGATTGAGCGCCCTGGTGCTGGCCGGCCTGTTCCTCCTTTCCGCGGCGCGGGTCGCCACCAGCGGGGAAGACAAATTCGCCTGGGCGCTGTTCGGCTATTCGATTTTCTACCTGTTCGCGCTGTTTGGCGCGCTTTTGGTCGAGACCGGCCTTCTGGCAAGGGGCGGGCAATGACTAAGGAGGAGTTCGAACGGCGCCGGCGTGGCCGCAATATCGCCCTTGCCCTGGTGCTGGCCGGGCTGGTGGTCTTGTTCTTTGCCGTCACCATCGTCAAGCTCTCGGGAAACATGTCATGAGGACGCAAGTCAAGGCGAGGAACCTGGGCGTCGCCGCGCTTGCCGTGGGAGCGGCGGCGGCCATGGTCGGCATGGCTTATGCCGCGGTGCCCTTCTACCGCTGGTTTTGCCAGGTGACGGGCTTTGGCGGCACCACCCAGGTGGCGGTCGCCGCTGACAAAGCGGTTGCCGAGCGGGTGATGCGGATTCGCTTTTCCGGCTCGGTCAATCGCGGCATGCCGTGGGATTTCGCGCCAAAGCAACAGGTGGTGAGCCTTAAGGTGGGCGAGCAGGGGCTGGCCTATTACCGGGCCAGGAACCGTGCTTCAGAAACGGTGACCGGCCAGGCGACGTTCAACGTGACGCCGTTCAAGGCGGGGCCCTATTTCGTGAAGGTCGCCTGCTTTTGCTTTACCGAGCAGACGCTTGGCCCGGGCGAGGAAGCCGATATGCCGGTGAGCTTTTATGTCGACCCGGACATCGTCGACGACCCTAGGCTTGATGACGTCACCGAGATTACCTTGAACTATACTTTCTTTCGCCATGACGCGCCATTGCAGGCCAAAACAGCGGCGCGGCACGGCGATGAAAGCAACGAAGACGCACGTGGAGGGTAAAACACAATGGCCGCGACCAGCCTCAGGGATCATGACTATCATTTGGTGGAGCCCAGCCGTTGGCCGGCGGTGGGCGCGCTTGCCGCCTTCATCGCCGCGCTCGGCGGCATCCTCGCCATGCACGACTATGGCTGGTATCAGCTCGCCGGGACTGGCGAGATCGTCTTCGGCATGCCGCCGGGGGGCGATGCCCTGTTAAAGCTGGGAACCGGCTGGATCTTCGTTGTCGGCCTTCTCGGCATTTTCTACACCATGTTCGCCTGGTGGGCCGATGTGGTGAAGGAAGCCAATGGCGGCGACCATACCGCCGTGGTCCAGCTTGGCCTGCGCTATGGCATGATCCTCTTCATCGCCTCGGAAGTGATGTTCTTCGTCGCTTGGTTCTGGGCCTATTTCAACGCTTCCCTGTTCCCCACCGAAGCGGTCGGCGGGGTCTGGCCGCCCGAAGGCATCGAGACCTTCGAGCCCTTCCATCTGCCGCTTCTCAATACCTTGATCCTGCTTACCTCCGGCACCACGGTGACCTGGGCGCACCATGCCTTGATCAATGGCGACCGGGCGGCGCTCAAGCAGGGCTTGTGGCTGACCATCCTCCTCGGCGCTTCCTTCACCGCAGTGCAGGCCTATGAATACGCCCACGCCGCCTTCGCCTTCAGCCGCGCCGATGGCGGCAATATCTATGGCTCCACCTTCTTCATGGCGACCGGCTTTCACGGCCTTCATGTCATCATCGGGACGATTTTTCTCACCGTCTGCCTGATCAGGGCCTATGCCGGCCATTTCACCCCCAAGCAGCATTTCGGCTTCGAGGCGGCGGCCTGGTACTGGCACTTCGTCGACGTGGTCTGGCTGTTCCTCTTCATCTTCATCTATGTGCTGGGCCAAGGCCCAGCCTGATCGGGCGCAGTTTCTTGTCGGTAGCGCAAGAACAGCGCGCCTCTTCGCCAGTCCAGGCTGGCGTGCGGGGGCGTTGCCCGCAATGCGGAAAGGGGCGGCTTTATCGCGGCTATCTCAAGCTTGCCGCGCGTTGCGGCGTGTGCGGGCTGGATTTCTCGCCCTATGACCAGGGGGATGGACCGGCCTTTTTCGTCATGTTTCTGGCGGGCGCCATCATCACCCCCTTCGCCTTGTGGCTGCGTGGGCTTCTTGCCGCCTGGCCGATGGTGGCGTTCATTTTCATGATCGCCCTTCTCACCATGGCCTTGATCCTTGCTCTGTTGCCGCTGGCCAAGGGGGTGCTGGTCGCCCTTCAATATCGCTACAAGGCCGCGCCAGGCGAGGCCGGGCATGACTGAGGCGCGCCGCCGCGGTTTTCTTGTCCCGACGCTGGCGACCCTTATCGGCCTTGCCATCCTCATCGGCCTTGGCACCTGGCAGATGGAGCGGCGGGCGTGGAAGCACGCCCTCATCGAGACCATCGACGCCCGGCTTGCCGCGCCCCCGGTCGATGTGCCGGCAACGCTTGCCACGCCCGAGGATTGGGAGTTCCGCAAGGTGCGCGTCCGCGGGCGCTTCCTTCACGACAAGGAGCGCCACGTCTATCGCGTCGGGCCCCAGGGCGGAGCCGGCTATCAGGTCTTCACCCCGCTCGCGCGGGAAGACGGCGCCATCCTGATGGTCGATCGCGGCTGGGTGGCGCAGGAAGCGAAAGACCCGGCGACCCGCCAGCAGGGGCAGATCGCCGGCCTCATCGCCGTCACCGGGGTCCTGCGCTTGGCGGAAAAGCCACCGCGATTTTCCACATCGGCCGTGGGGGATGGCGAAAAGAACATCTATTATCGGGCAACCCCGGCTTATTTGGCGACTGAAGTGGGGCTTGCCGCGCCCGACTATTATGTCGCCGTCGACCCGGCGAGCAGCCCCGCCGGGGGGCCGCAAGGCCGCCTGCCTGGGGCGCGCCTGGCCGACAACCATCTTCAATACGCGCTGACCTGGTACGGCCTTGCCGTCGCCCTCATGGGCGTTTATGCCGTGCTTTGGCGGCGCCACCGGCGCGCCGCCACGGCAAGAAACAAATAGGACGGAACGCCCGTGCGCTATGTCAGCACCAGAGGGCAGGCGCCCCAGCTTGATTTCGCCGCCGCGACCCTTGCCGGCCTTGCCATCGATGGCGGGCTCTATGTTCCCGAACAATGGCCACGCCTGGCGCCGGACGAGATCGCCGCGCTCGCCGGCCTTTCCTACGCCGAGGTTGCCACCCGCGTCATGGCGCCTTTTGTCGCCGGCAGCCTCGATGAAGCGCGCCTGCACGCCCTTAGCGAAAAGACCTATGCCGCCTTTCACCATCGCGCCGTCGCGCCGCTGGTGCAATGCGACGCGCGGCATTGGCTGCTGGAGCTGTTCCACGGACCGACGCTTGCCTTCAAGGACATCGCCCTGCAATTCCTCGGCAACCTCTTCGACCTTTTGCTGCAAGAGACGGGACGGCGGCTCACCATCATCGGCGCCACCTCTGGCGATACCGGCTCGGCGGCGATCCATGCCGTCGCCGGGCGGGAAAATGTGGACATCTTCATGCTCCATCCCGCAGGCCGGGTATCCGAGGTGCAGCGCCGCCAGATGACGACGGTGCTTGCCCCCAACGTCCACAACATCGCCATAGGCGGCACCTTCGATGATTGCCAGGCGATGGTGAAAACCCTGTTCGGCGATGCGGATCTGCGGGCAAGTCTCATGCTCTCCGCCGTCAATTCCATCAACTGGGCACGCATCATGGCCCAGGTGGTCTATTATTTCGCCAGCGCGGTCGCCCTCGGCGCGCCGCGCCGGGCCATCGCCTTTGCCGTGCCGACGGGCAATTTCGGCGACGTTTTCGCCGGCTATGTCGCGGCGCAAATGGGCCTTCCCATTTCCCGCCTCATCGTCGCCACCAATGTCAACGACATTGTTTGCCGGGCGCTGCGCCAGGGGGAATATGCGGCTGGCGAGGTCACCCCCACCATCAGCCCGTCGATGGATATCCAGGTCTCCTCCAATTTCGAGCGCTTATTATTCGACCTTTGTCGGCGCGACGGCGCGGCGGTGGCGGCGCTGATGGCCGAGTTTGCCCGCGCCCGCCGGCTGAGACTCACGGGCGAGCAGCTCCGGCAAGCGCGGCAAATCTTCACCGCTCAAAGGGTCGACGAGGACACAACGGCGCGCGCCATCGCCGAAGTCCATGAGCACTGCGGCCTCATCATCGACCCCCATAGCGCGGTGGGCTATGCCGCGGCGCGGGCCGCTGCCGCCGAGGGAAACGAGCCCATCGTCACCCTGGCGACGGCCCATCCCGGGAAGTTCCGCGACGCGGTGGAGCGCGCGTGCGGCATTAGGCCGTCCCTGCCGCGCCATGTCGGCGACCTGTTCGGGCGCGAGGAGCGTTATCAACGGCTGGCCAATGACTGGCGCTGTGTCAGGGCCCATATTCTGGAGCATGCCCGCCCATGAAGGCTGAAGTCACCCGGCTGCCGAGCGGCCTGCGCGTTGCCTCGCTCACCATGCCGTCCCTGGAGACGGTGTCGATTGGCGTTTACGCCGATGTCGGCACCCGGCACGAGGAAGCCCCATGCGCCGGTGTCTCCCACATGCTGGAGCATATGGTGTTCAAGGGCACCAAGCGCCGCAGCGCCCGGCAAATTGCCGAGGAAATCGAGGCGGTCGGCGGGCATTTGAACGCCTATACGACGCGCGACCTCACCGCCTTTTACGCCCGTGTTCTTAAAGAAGACACAGCGCTCGCAGTCGACATGCTGGCCGATCTGGTGACCAATGCCACCTTCGAGGCCCATGAAGTGGCGCGCGAGCGCGACGTCATCTGCCAGGAAATCGGCCAGGCCATCGACACCCCCGACGACATCGTCTTCGATCATCTGCAGGCAGCCGCCTTCGACAACCAGCCGATGGGCTTTTCCATCCTCGGCACGCCAGCGAGCGTCGCCGCCATCGACGGCGCAACGCTTGCTGCCTATCGGGCGCGCCATTATCGCGCAGACACGCTCATCATCGCGGCTGCCGGCAAGATAGGGCATGAGCCCTTCGTCCGCCTGGTGGAGCAGGCCTTTGCCGGCCTTCCCGCCGGCAGCCGCGCAGAGCCGCTTGCCGCCCGCTATGGCGGCGGCGAGCGGCGCGACCACCGCAAGCTTGAACAGGTCCATCTCGCCTTCGCCTTCGAAGGCCTTTCCTACCATCATGACGACATTTACGCCTTGCAGCTTTATTCGACGATGCTGGGCGGCGGCATGTCCTCGCGCCTGTTTCAAACGGTGCGCGAGGAGCATGGCCTGGCCTATGCCGTGTTTTCCGACGTCGCCGCTTATGCCGATACCGGGCTTGTCACCATCTACGCCGGCACCAGCGCCGAGGACGCGCCCAAGGCCCTCGCCCTCATCGGCGCGGTGACCCAAGGCATGACCGAAACCACGGACGAGGCGGAAATCGCCCGCGCCCGCGCCCAGCTCAAGGCCGGGCTGGCGATGGCCCTTGAATCCTCGAGCGCGCAGGCCGAACAGCTTGGCCGCCACCTCTTGATGTACGACCGGCCAGTCCCGGCGGAGGAGTTGCTGGCCCGCATCGACGCCGTCGACGGGGCGCATATCCGCCGCGTCGCCCGGGAGGTGCTGAACCGCGGCCGGCTCAGCTTTGCCACCGTCGGGCCGCGGGCGCGGCTTGGCGCTTACCAGAAGATCGCCGCCGCCTTCGGGATTTAAGGCGGGCTCTAAGAGCTTGTTTGTCTCTCTCGGCTTAAGCGTGGCCGGCGTCGCCCGAGAGCATGGAAATGTCGATGCCCAGCATGGCGAGGGTGCGCGGGTATTTTTGCTCAAGATCGGTGTTGAACAGGATTTCGTCGTCGGCCTCGGCGGTGAGCCAGCCATTGCGTTGCAATTCGGCGTCCAACTGGCCCGCCGTCCAGCCGGCATAGCCAAGGGCGAGGAGGGCGTGATGCGGCCCACGCCCGCCGGCGATTTCCTTGAGGATATCGACAGTCGCCGTCAAGGCCACGGTCTCCGAGACCACCATCGTCGAATCCTGGACATAATCCGCCGAATGAAGGACGAAACCGCGCCCGGTCTCCACCGGTCCGCCGGAATGGATGGGGATGTCGCGCTTGACCGCGCTCACCTCGATGTCGAGTTGCTCAAGGAGGGTGCGGAAAGTGAGCTGCTCGAAGCGGCGGTTGACGATGAGGCCCATCGCGCCTTCGGCGGTGTGGGTGCAGACGTAGATGAGCGTGCGGTCGAACCGGGGATCGGAAATCGACGGCATCGCGAGAAGAAACTGGCCGGTCAGATAAGGCGAGGTGGACATCGCACCGTCCGCATATGGGGTCTTCACAGAACCTCATGAGCATGCGGCCTTTTTGCCGGCGCATCAAGGGCGCTGCCGTGTTTTTCCATATTTCGCGCGCGGCGCATTGTCTTTACGCGGAGGTGTATTATGTTTTAACCCTATCATATCGGCCACAATCAGGAAGAGACGCCATGACCATCAAGGAAGGTGACCCTATCCCCTCCGCCACCCTCACCCGCATGACCGCCGACGGGCCGGCGCCGATCACCACCGAGGAGGTGTTCGCCGGCAAGACCGTCGCTTTATTCGCCGTCCCCGGCGCCTTTACCCCCACCTGTTCCGTCAAGCATCTGCCAGGCTTCGTGCAAAAGGCCGACGCATTAAAAGCCAAGGGGGTAGACCGCATCGCCTGCATGGCGGTGAACGATGCCTTCGTCATGAACGCCTGGGGCAATGACCAGAAGGTGGGCGATAAAGTGCTGATGCTGGCCGATGGCAACGGTGCCTTCACCAAGGCGCTTGGCCTCGAGCTCGATTTGTCCAATTTCGGCATGGGGCCGCGCTCGAAGCGCTTCTCGATGGTGGTCAAGGATGGCGTCGTCCAGAAGCTCAACGTCGAGGAAGGCGGCGAATTCCGCGTCTCCAGCGCCGAATACATGCTCGGCCAGCTTTAACAACAATCATAGATATCAGTGGCTTAAACAGGGAAGGCCGGGAATTGGTCTGCCCCTGCTTGTGCTCGTTCGCGTGGACCGCCATATTTCCAAGACAATCTGGATGTGGGGGAAAAGGGGTAAACCATGCTGGAAACGGTCTTTTTCGCGCTGATCGGGCTCATTGGCGTCGTCATCGTCCTGCGCGGCGTCCAAACGGTGCGCCAGGGCTATCAGTACACGGTCGAGCGTTTCGGGCGCTTCACCCGCACGCTTACCCCCGGCTTTCACCTCATCAACCCTTTTTTCGACCGGATCGGCGCCCGCATGAACATGATGGAGCAGGTGCTCGATGTTCCGAGCCAGGAAATCATCACCAAGGACAACGCCATGGTGCGGGTCGATGCCGTGGTCTTTTTCCAGGTCCTCGACGCCGCCAAGGCGGCCTATGAGGTGCATCAGCTGGAGCTTGCCACCTTGAACCTCACCACCACCAATTTGCGCACCGTCATGGGCTCGATGGACCTTGACGAGACCCTTTCCAAGCGCGACGAGATCAACGGTCGGCTGCTGGCCGTGCTCGACGAGGCGACCGAGGTCTGGGGGGTCAAGATCACCCGCGTCGAGGTCAAGGATATCGAGCCGCCGGTCGATATCGTCGATGCCATGGCGCGCCAGATGAAGGCGGAGCGGGAAAAGCGCGCCGCCATCCTTGAAGCGGAAGGCGAACGGCAAAGCCAGATCTTAAAAGCCGAGGGGCAGAAGCAATCGCAGATCCTCGAGGCCGAGGGCCGCCGCGAGGCGGCGTTCCGCGATGCCGAGGCGCGCGAGCGCATGGCCGAGGCGGAAGCCAAGGCCACCGAGCTGGTCTCCAAGGCGATCGCCGAGGGAAACCCGCAGGCCATCAATTATTTCGTCGCGCAAAAATATGTCGAGGCGTTGTCCGATTTCGCCGCTTCCCCCAACGGCAAGCTGGTGTTCATGCCGTTGGAGGCGTCCTCGGTCATCGGCGCTTTGGGCGGCATCGCCGAACTGGTGAAGGACGCGGCGGGCGCGGGCGCCACCGCCAGGTCGGGGTCCAGCGTTCCCAATAGCGGACGGAGCTGAGCCATGTGGGAGCAAATGACCCTCAACCATTGGGCCTGGGCCGGCATCGGCGCGGCGCTGGTGGCGTTGGAGATGGTGATCCCCGGCGTCTTCATGATTTGGCTTGGCGGCGCCGCCTTGGTGACGGCGCTGATCGTCACGGTCTTGAGCGAGCTGAGCTGGTATGTCCAGGTGGCGTTGTTCGGCGTTCTCTCGGTTTTCAGCATCCTCGTTGGCCGGCGCTATTATCGCGGCCGCGAGCTTGCCGGCAAGGAGGATGGGCTTAATCAACGCGGCCAACGGCTGGTGGGCCAGGTGTTTTCCCTGACCGAGGCGATCAGCAACGGCTCCGGCCGGGTGAAGGTGGGGGACAGCCCTTGGCTGGTGCACGGCCCCGAAGGCCTGGCTAAAGGCGCCCGGGTGCGGGTGATTGCGGTCGAGGGCTCGGCGCTCAAGGTCGAGGCGACGGAATGAGCCCGGCGCCGATAAGGGAGGTGGAGGACTTGCCTACCCTTGGCGACGAGCCGTTGGCGTTGAAATTGCGCCGCTATGGCCTTGCCCTTGCCATGGCCGTTGGCGTCATGGCCGCCCTTGGCGGCCTGTTTTTTCTGCTGATTGCCCTCGCCTTGCCCTTTACCGAAACACCCCCGGCGGAGGACGCCACGGATGTGTCGCCGCCGCCCGCGGTTGCCGAGAAAGCCTCCGTGAGGCCCACGGGTTAGTAGAGTTCAGCGCCTGCTCCGCCCCCGCCCCAGGCGGGCCAGCGCCGCCCGGGCAAGAGCGTCGGCGCGTTCGTTTTCCACATGGCCGTCATGGCCGCGCACCCAGGCCCAGGTCACGTCATGGCGGGTGAGCGCCTGGTCCAGGGCCTGCCACAGGTCAGCGTTTTTCACCGGCTTTTTGTCCGCCGTTTTCCAGCCGTTCGCCTTCCAGCGGTGGATCCATTGGGTCATGCCGTTTTTCAAATACTGGCTATCGGTGGTGATGCGCACCCGGGCCGGCCGTTTCAGGGCCCCCAGGGCTTCGATCGCCGCCGTCATTTCCATGCGGTTGTTGGTGGTCTGCGCCGCCGCCCCGGATAATTCCTTCTCATGGCCGTTCCAGCGCAAGATCGCGCCCCAGCCGCCAGGGCCGGGATTGCCGCTGCATGCGCCGTCGGTGAAGATCTCGATCTCGCTCATGGCTCTTGCGTCATAGACATGGCGGCAGCGGCATTGTCGCGCCAGAAATCAAGCTTGCGGCGATATTCCAACGGGTCCTTGGGGCGCACCAGGGCGTCGGCCCGAGGATTGAGCCAATCATAGGCGCGGGTGAGAAGAAAGCGCAGCGCGGCGCCGCGCAGCAGGGTGGGCATGGCGGCGCGTTCGGCCGTTTCAAGGGCGCGGACGCTTTGGTAGCCGGCGCAAAGGGCGGCGGCATGCGCTTGCTTGAAAGCACCGCTCGCAGCATCGAAACACCACGCGTTCACTGTGATCGCAAGGTCATAGGCGAGGATATCCCGGCAGGCGAAATAAAAATCGATAAGGCCGCTGAGCGCGCCGTCAAGGAAAAAGACGTTGTCGGGAAAGAGATCGGCATGGATGACGCCGTGCGGCAGCTCCCTTGGCCAAACGCCGGCCAAATGGGCAAGCTCGTTATCAAGGGTCTGGCCAAGGCCTGGCGCGATCTTCTCAACCTCGGCCCCGCAGGCGGCGGCGAGGCGCCGCCAGCCGGCAAGGCTGAGATCGTTGGCGCGGTCCATGGTAAAATCGGCGCCGGCATGGTGGAGGCGGGCAAGGGCGGCGCCCACGGCTTCAAGGTGATGCGGCGCGACATCGTCCAGCCCAGCGCCGTCAAGATGGCTGACGATGGCGGCGGGCTTGCCCGCCAGGTCCTGCAAGACCCCGCCCCGCCGGTCGGCGATGGGAAGCGGGCAAGGGATGTTTCTGGCGGCGAGATGGCGCATCAGCCCGAGGAAAAAGGGGAGGTCGGTGCGGGCCACCCGCCGCTCGTAAAGAGTGAGGATATAACGGCCGCGCTCGGTTTCCAGCAGATAGTTGGAGTTTTCCACCCCTTGCGCGATGCCCTTGTAGCCGCGCAAGGCGCCAAGCGCGTAACGGGCAAGGAATTTTTTGAGCGCCCGTTCGCCCACATGGGTATAAACCGCCATGACCGGGCGTCAGGCGGCGGTGAGGGCGCGCGGCAGCTTGAAGGCGACGTTCTCGCTGCGCGTCTCCACCTCGCGGCGGGTGACGGTGTAGCGCCCGCTCAAGGCGGCGATGACTTCGCGCACCAGCACTTCCGGGGCCGAGGCGCCGGCCGTCAGCCCAAGGGTGGCGACGCCTTCAAGCCAGCGCCAGTCGATATCGCTGGCGCGCTGCACCAGATGGCTGGCGCAGCCGGCCTTGCGGGCGACTTCCACCAGCCTTTGCGAATTGGAGGAATTGGGCGCGCCGACGACGAGCAACAGGTCGCAGGCATCCGCGATGGCCTTCACCGCCTCCTGCCGGTTGGTGGTGGCGTAGCAGATATCCTCCTTGCGCGGGCCGTTGATGCGCGGAAAACGGGCGGTAAGGGCGGCGACCAAGGCGGCGGTGTCGTCGACCGAAAGGGTGGTCTGGGTGACGAAGGCAAGCCGGTCCGGGTCCTCAGGCGCGAAGGCGGCGATGTCCGCCAGGGTTTCGATAAGGGTGATGGCGCCTTGCGGCAACTGCCCCATGGTGCCGATGACCTCCGGGTGGCCGGCATGACCGATAAGAAGGATATGATGGCCGTCGCGGTGATGGCGCTCGGCTTCGCGGTGGACTTTGGAGACCAGGGGGCAAGTGGCGTCGAGATAGAATTGCTTGCGCCGCTCGGCCTCCCTTGGCACCGATTTGGGCACGCCGTGGGCGGAAAACACCACCGGCGCGCCTTCCGGCACGTGATCGAGCTCCTCGACGAAAACCGCGCCGCGGCTTTCCAGATCCTCCACTACATAGCGGTTATGGACGATTTCGTGGCGCACATAGACCGGCGCGCCATATTTTTCGAGCGCCAGCTCGACGATGCGAATCGCCCGCTCGACGCCCGCGCAAAAGCCCCGTGGGCTGGCGATGAGTAGGTTTAAGGGAGGAAGGGTTGGGGCCATGCCAAACTCTCGCTACTGTCTGCGCGCCATGGGGTATAGTCCCTCTCGGGCTGGGATCAAAGGTGGAAAATCCTTAACACGGCCTTGGTTCACACCGCGTAAACCCGGCTTGTTCCGGCCACCATATGTGCTTAGGATGCGCCACGCTTGGCCGGCGGCCTAAAGTCGCGCGGCTGTTATGATGCTTGTCGGATAATAATCGGAATCGATGGAATAACCAATGATGCGGCGTTTTTTTCGCGCGACGGCTGGCCTCGTGGGGCTCAGTGTTCTGGCCGGTTGCGCCTCCAACCCTTTCGTCGTGGAAGTGACCGATTGTCCCGCCGTCGCTTTCGTGCGCTACGCCAACACGGTGACGCGCTTTGCCCCCACCAGCGAGTACCGGCCGCAAGACGTGGCCTATAGCGCCGCCTTTGCCGATTTGAGCGTCGATTGCCAGGATCTGGGCGAGGGAGTCACCACCGCCATCAGCTTCACGGTCAATGCCGCCAAGGGGCCGGCGGCGACGGCGGACGCGATCACGCTGCCCTATTTCGTCACCGTCCTGCGCGATGGCGAGCGCATCGTCGGCAAGCGCGTGTTCACCAGCACCATCACCTTCCCGCCTGGCCAAACCCGCGCCGCCGTGAGGGAGGTTATCAGCCAGAAAATTCCCACCGACAGCGCCGCCGACGAATATGCCCATGAGGTATTGATCGGTTTCCAGCTCAGCGAGGATGAGGCGGCCTATAATGTGAGGCGCTAAGAAATTTTCATGCCGCCCCAGTTGACTAGACTTTGCGCCGCCCTATGATCGGCGCTGTCTCGTGGGATGAGGGTTTTGCCCTTGGCTCACATGACCATGCGGGAGAGTGCGTCCCTCCCAAGGGAGGAGGCGCCGCCGAAGGAGCAACCGCCCCGGAAACTCTCAGGCAAACGGACCGCGCGGGCAGCAAAGGGACACTCTGGAAAGCGGAAGGCGTGGCCCTGGCCGGGCCTTCCCACCGACGGGCGCAAGCGGTTTGGCCTTGGCGACTGCCGAGGCAAAATCGGTAAATCTCTCAGGTTCCGTGACAGAGGGGGCGTCACAACCGAAAGTCTCGGTTGCTGGCGTTGCCGCTATTGTGATGGAGCCTGTGGTGAGCCCGACCGGCCTTGAAACGACCCCACTCGATGCCTTCCACCGCGCGCGCGGTGCCCGGATGGTGCCCTTTGCCGGCACCGCCATGCCCCTCCACTATGCCGGCGGCATCATTGCCGAGCATCACCATTGCCGCGGGCAGGCGGCGCTTTTCGACGTCTCCCACATGGGCCAGGTGGTGTTGCGCGGGGCGCAGGCGGCGAGCGCCCTCGAAGCGCTGCTGCCGGGCGATATTCGCGGGCTCAAGGAAGGGCGGCTGCGCTACTGCCTCTTCACCAACGAAGCGGGCGGCATCGAGGACGACTTGATGGTGACCCGCCGGGCGGACGACCTTTATCTCGTCGTCAACGCCGCCCGCAAGGCAGCGGACGTCGCCCGTTTGCGCGCCCATCTCGAGCCCGTGGGGGTGGCTGTGGAGCCGCTCGCGGGCCAAGCGCTTCTTGCCCTCCAAGGCCCCAAGGCGGCAGAAGTGATGGCCCGCCTTGCCCCCGAGACCGCGGCCTTGAAATTCATGACGGCGATGTGGGCGCGCCCCGCCGGCGTCAAGGCCTGGATATCCCGCTCCGGCTATAGCGGCGAGGACGGCTTTGAGGTTTCCATCGCTGCTGAGGAGGCGCCGGCCCTTGCCGAAGCGCTCCTTGCCCAGCCGGAAGTGGCCTTGGCCGGGCTGGGCGCGCGCGATTCGCTGCGCCTGGAAGCGGGCCTTTGCCTCTATGGCCAGGATATCGACGCAACAACCACGCCCCTCGAAGCCGGCCTTGGCTTCGCCATTTCCCCGCGCCGGCGCGAGGATGGCGGCTTTCTTGGCGCCCCGGTGATTTTACGCCAGTTCCAGGAAGGCGTTGACCGCCAGCGCGTGGGCCTCACCCTCGACGGGCGCCAGCCAGCGCGGCAAGGCGCCGAGATCGTCAACGAGGCGGGCGAGGCCATCGGCACGGTGACCTCCGGCGGCTATGGCCCGACGCGGGGCGCCGCCATCGCCATGGGCTATGTGCCGCCAGCCTATGGGGAGCCTGGCACCCGCCTTGGCCTGGTTGTCCGGGGCAAGCCGCTCGCCGCCACCGTCGCCGCCTTGCCTTTCGTGCCGCATCGTTATGTTCGTCAAGCAAAGGGTCAGTCATGAGCGCAAAAAAATACAGCAAGGACCATGAATGGGTCGTCGTCGAGGGCGACAGCGCCACCGTCGGCATCAGCGATTACGCGCAAAAGGCGCTGGGCGACGTGGTTTTCGTCGAATTGCCGAAAGTTGGCGCCACCCTTGCCGCCGGCGATGAAGCGGCGGTGGTCGAATCGGTGAAGGCGGCGAGCGAGGTCTATAGCCCGCTGTCCGGCACCGTGACCCAGGTCAACGCGGCGCTGGCGGACGCCCCCGACCAGGTCAACGCCGATGCCGAAGGCAAGGCCTGGTTCTTCAAGCTCAAGCTGTCCAACCGGCAAGAGCTGGAAGCGCTGATGGACGAAGCGGCGTACCAGGATTTTATCGCCAGCCTTGATTGACATGGGGTTTTCAGGAAGTTGACGACATGCGTTATCTGCCCTTGAGCAATGAGAACCGCCAGGCGATGCTGGCGCGCATCGGGGTCCGCCATATCGATGAGTTGTTTCGCGACGTCCCCCGCGCGGCGCTGCTCGATACGCTGGTGGACCTGCCGCTGCATCAGTCGGAGATGGCGGTGGAGCGGCTCATCGGCGCCTATGCCGAGGCCAATCTGCCGGCAGGCGCGGCGCCCTTTTTCCTTGGCGCCGGGGCCTATCGCCACCATATTCCGGCGAGCGTCGACCATATCATCCAGCGCGGCGAGTTCCTCACCTCCTATACCCCCTATCAGCCGGAAATCGCCCAAGGCACCTTGCACTATCTTTTTGAGTTCCAGACCCAGGTCGCCCGGCTTTACGGCATGGAGGTGGCCAACGCTTCGCTCTATGACGGCTCGACCGCTTGTCTCGAGGCGATTTTGATGGCCCGCCGCTTGACCAAGCGGACGAAAGCGGTGCTTTCGGGCGGCCTTCACCCCCATTATGTCGATGTCGCCCGCTCGATGACCGCTCATTCCGCCGATGCCCTTGTCATCGGCGCGCCGGATATGCGGCAAGGCGCGCCGGGCGACGATGGCGCCTGGCTGATGGAAACAATCGATGGCGAGACCTCCTGCGTCGTCGTGCAATATCCCAACGTCTTCGGCCATATCGTCGATTTGTCCGAGCTTGCGGCGCGGGCCCATGACAAGGGCGCCCTTTTGGTCGTCATCGTCACCGAGCCGGTCGCCTTGGGGGCGATCAAGTCGCCCGGCGAAATGGGCGCCGATATCGTGGCGGGCGAAGGCCAGGCGCTGGGCGTCGGCCTGCAATTCGGCGGGCCTTATCTCGGCCTTTTCGCAACCCGCGAAAAATTCGTCCGCCAAATGCCCGGGCGGCTCGCTGGCGCCACTGTGGACGCCGATGGCAAGCGCGGCTTCGTCCTCACCCTTTCCACCCGCGAGCAGCACATCCGGCGGGAAAAGGCGACCTCCAATATCTGCACCAATTCCGGGCTGTGCGCGCTCGCGTTCACCATCCATATGACGCTGTTGGGGGAAGCCGGCTTGCGCCGTCTCGCCATGCTCAACCACGCCATCGCGGTGGAAACGGCGACGCGGCTGGCGGCGATCCCTGGCGTCGAGTTGATAAACGGCCCCTTCTTCAACGAATTCGCCCTCAAGCTCAAGGAAAAGGCCATTCCCGTGCTGCGCCGCCTCGCCGAGCGGAAAATCCTCGGTGGGGTCGGCTTGCCCCGGCTCTATCCCGACACGCCGGCGTTGGAAAATTACCTTATCCTTGCCGCCACCGAGACCGTCACGAGGGATGATATCGCGCGGCTTGCCGCGGCCCTTGGGGAGGTGCTGGCATGACAGAGCCATTGCAATCTCCCGCCGCGCCTTGCGAAACCTTCACCGGCCATAAGGGCCTTGCCCACCAAGAGCCGCTGATTTTCGAGATTGGCGATGCGCAGCGCTGCGGCGTCGATTTGCCGACGCCGCCTCAGGTGGCGCCACGCCTTGGCGGGCTCGCCCGCACCGCGCCGATCGGCCTTGCCGGCCTTTCCGAGCCGGAAGCGGTGCGCCACTATACCCGCTTGTCGAGGCGCAACTACGCCATCGACATGGGGATTTTCCCCCTTGGCTCGTGCACCATGAAGCACAACCCCCGGCTCAACGAGAAGCTGGCGCGGCTCCCCGGCTTTGCCGACCTCCACCCCTTGCAGCCCCATGCCACGGTGCAAGGGGCGCTTGGCCTTATCGATACCCTGGCGAAATGGCTGATGCGCCTTACCGGCATGCCGGCGGTCGCCATGTCGCCCAAGGCGGGGGCCCATGGCGAGCTGTGCGGCCTGATGGCGATTCGCGCCGCGCTGGAGGACAGGGGCGATGCCCGGCGGGTGGTGCTGGTGCCCGTCGCCGCCCACGGCACCAACCCGGCGACCGCCGCCTTCTGCGGCTATGAAGTCGAGGCCATCCCGGCAAACGCCCAAGGCCGCGTCGATCTGCAAGCGCTCACCGCCCGGCTTGATGACGACGTCGCCGCGGTGATGCTGACCAATCCCAACACCTGCGGCCTTTTCGAGCCCGACATGCTGGCCATCGCCGAGGCCGTGCATGGCGCCGGCGCCTTCTTCTATTGCGACGGGGCCAATTTCAACGCCATCGTCGGCAAGGTACGTCCTGGCGACCTGGGCATCGACGCGATGCACATCAACCTTCACAAGACCTTCTCGACCCCCCATGGCGGCGGCGGCCCCGGCGCGGGTCCGGTGGTCTTTTCCGCGGCCCTTGCCCCCTATGCGCCGCGGCCCATCATCCATTATGACGGCAATGCCTTTCGCCTGCTCGAGCATCCCGGCGAGGAGGGGGTGGAAAAATCCTTCGGCCGGATGTGCGCCTTCCACGGCCAGATGGGCATGTTCGTGCGCGCCCTTGCCTATATGAAGTCGCACGGCGCCGACGGCCTGCGGCAAGTCGCCGAGGACGCGGTGTTGAGCGCGAATTATGTGATGGCCTCTTTGCAGGACGTGATGTCTCCGGCCTTCAAGGGTCCGTGCATGCACGAGGTGGTGTTCAGCGACGGCTTTCTTAAAAACACCGGCGTTTCCACCCTCGATTTCGCCAAGGCGCTGATCGATGAAGGCTTTCATCCGATGACCGTCTATTTTCCCCTGGTCGTTCCAGGCGCCATGCTGGTGGAGCCGACGGAAACCGAATCGAAGGCCAGCCTCGATGAATTCATCGCCGCGTTACGCGCCCTTGCGCACGCGGCTAAGGCCGGCGATATGGCGCGGTTTCACGCCGCGCCGCGCCTCGCGCCCGTCAAGCGGCTTGATGAAACCCGCGCCGCGCGCCAGCCCGTGCTCACCTATCGCGTGCATGACGGGCTTGGCAAAGCCGCCGAATAGGCGGTCACCGGCGGGCTTCATCGCCGGCGTCAATTGGGGTAGGATAAGCGCTTGTCGTCTAATAGGAGGGGGCCATGAGCACCGCCGAGCGCGTCCGCGACATCATCATCAAACCCAAGGAAGAATGGCTTGCCATCAAGGGCGAGGCAACGGCTATCGCCGATCTTTACAAAAATTACGTGGCGCCCCTTGCCGCCATTCCCGCGGTCGCCGGCTTCATCGGCGCCGCCGTCATCGGCGAGAGAATGCTGGGGACAAGCTATCGGCTGGGCTTTGGGTCCGCGCTTGGCCAGGCGGTCATCGGCTATGTGCTGACCTTTGTCGTGGTTTTCCTCCTCGCCATCGTCATCGACAAGCTGGCCACGAGCTTTGCCGCCACCCCGGATCAGGGCGCGGCGCACAAGGTCGCGGTTTATTCGGCAACGCCGGTCTGGGTCGCAGGCGTTTTCTATCTCATTCCCGACTTGGCCTGGATCGGCCTCCTCGCGGGGCTCTACGCCATCTATGTGCTGTATCTGGGGCTCAAAACCCTGATGCAGGCCCCGGAGGACAAGGCCGTCGTCTACACCGCCGCCGTCGTCGTTGCCTATATTGTGTTGGCGCTCATCGTCGGCGCCGTCCTGGGCGCGACGATGGGCCGCCACATGATGTGGTAAGCGCAAGGGCTATTCGGCCGCCACTTCCCTGAGTTCGGCGAGGGCTTCCTCGGCCCTGGCGGCGC
The DNA here is from genome assembly GCA_049324415.1 of Pseudomonadota bacterium. Taxonomy (GTDB): domain Bacteria; phylum Pseudomonadota; class Alphaproteobacteria; order Sphingomonadales; family CAKZYD01; genus JBMOOS01. Next base: position 76,103 of record JBMOOS010000006.1, on the reverse strand, counting down.
GTTGCTGCTCGCGCCACATCGCGGCATAGGCCCCATCCGCGGCGAGAAGCCCGCCGTGCGTGCCGCGCTCGAGGATGCGGCCCTTGTCCATGACGATGATCTCGTCGGCGTCGACCACCGTGGACAGACGGTGGGCGATGATCAGCGTCGTGCGGTTTTTCGAGACTTCCTTGAGCGCCGCCTGGATTTCCCGCTCGGTCTTGGTGTCGAGGGCCGAGGTCGCTTCGTCGAGAATGAGAATGGGCGGGTCTTTAAGGAGCGTGCGGGCGATCGCCACCCGCTGCTTCTCGCCGCCGGACAGTTTTAACCCACGCTCGCCGACGACGGTGTTATAGCCGTCGGGCAGGGTCATGATGAAGTCATGGATTTGGGCTCGTCGCGCGGCGGCTTCGATTTCGGTTTGGCCGGCGGCGGGTCGGCCATAGCGGATATTATAGGCGATGCTGTCGTTGAACAGCACCGTGTCCTGCGGCACGATGCCGATGGCGGCGCGCAAGGACGTCTGGGTGACGCCGTGGATGTCGACGCCGTCGATCGTCACCTGCCCGGCGCTGATATCGTAAAAGCGAAAAAGGATGCGCGACAGCGTCGACTTGCCGGCCCCGGAATGGCCGACCACGGCGAGGGTCTTGCCAGGAGGGATGGCAAAGCTGACGCCATGGAGGATTTGCCGCCGCGGCTCGTAGGAAAAGACCACGTCGTCGAAACGCACCACCCCCCCGGTGACGGCGAGCGGCCTGGCGTTACTCGCATCCTCGATCTCCTTTTCCCGCGCCAGAAGGCCGAACAGATATTCCATGTCGACCAGGCCCTGCTTGATCTCGCGATAGACCCAGCCCAGGATGTCGAGGGGGCGGAAAAGCTGCATCAGCATGGCGTTCACCAGGACCAGCTCGCCAACCGTGAAGCGCCCCGGCGCGATGCCGAGAGCGACATAGGTCATGGCGCCACCCAGGCATAAAGAGGTGACGAACCCCTGGCCGATATTGAGAAGGGCGAGGGACGAATCGGACAAATTGGCGGCTTTTTCATAGCGCCGCAGCGCCTTGTCATATTCCGCCGCCTCATGCTCCTCGTTGCCGAAATATTTGACCGTTTCATAGTTGAGCAGCGAATCGATGGCGCGCGAATTGGCCTTGGTGTCCTCATCCACCATGGCGCGGCGCAATTTTGTCCGCCATTCGGTGACAAGAGCGGTAAAGCCGATGTAGAGCGCCACCGAGGCCGCCATGATGACGACCAGCACCCAGCCGAACTTCACCCAGAAAATGGCGGCGACGGCAACCAGTTCCAGGATGGTGGGAAGGATATTGAACATGATGAAATAAAGCATTTCATCGATCGACTTGGTGCCCCGCTCGATGGCCTTGGAGAGCCCGCCTGTGCGCCGCTCCAGATGGAAGCGCAAGGACAGCGCGTGAAGATGGCGAAAGACGTCCAAGGCCAGGCGGCGAATGGCGCGCTGGCCCACCTTCACATAGATGGCGTCGCGGGCATATTGAAAGGCGGTGGACAAAAACCGCACCCCGGCATAGGCGGCGATCATGCCGATAGCAAAAGCGGTGAGCGCGCCGGCCTCGCGGGACAGAGCGTCCACCGCCCATTCGTAAAAGAAGGGGACGACAAGCGTGGTCCCCTTGGCGACGAGCATCAGGGTGAGGGCAAAAACGATGCGCCGCTTCAAGTCAGCGTCGCCGCGCGGCCAGACATAGGGAAGAAAGCGGCGCAGGCTTTCGCCCGTGCTCAGCATCGCAGCATCAGGCGGTGGCATGGCGGATGGGTTTTTCATCCCCTCTCAATAGAACGAAGCCCTGGCTTTGGCCAGTCCACCCGATTTTTAACGGTAAAGATGGGCGTTTATGGACGGGTCTCTTGCCGCACATGATCTGGCCAGCGGGGCGGCTGCGGCGGCGGCAGCCCTGTTTCGTCGGCGCAAGCGGCGCGCAAGGCTTCGATGTCCGGACCAAAGTTGAACACACCAAGGGCGCCACGCTGCTTTCGCATGTCCGCCCGCAGGGCCGTGGTCGCGGCGCCATCGGCCCCGCCTGAATTGTCAAGGACAACGCCGTAGCGCCGCGCACCAACAGCCGTCACCAAACCCCGGCGTACTTCCAGCGCCACTAAGGCGGGGTCGCGCTCCAGCGGGTCGCCCCAGCCGCCACCCCCCCAGGTCACGAAGTGGAGGAGGTCGCCGGCCTCGACGCGGACATCATCGACCTTGTTGCCGATGACGCTTTGCCGGCCGTCCGCCCGCTCCAGGATCTTTTTCGCGCGCGCGCCGGGAAGGCCGCCATTCACCCCCCAGGGATAGGTGAACCAGCGGTCGTCATGGATGGAGATGGTGCCGCCTTGCAAGAAGCGGTAGGTCATCCAGATGCCATTGCCGCCGCGGTGCTTGCCCGGGCCCCCGGAATCGGCCCAGGCCTCGTAGCGCTCGATGCGCAGGGGGAAATATTTCTCCAAAAATTCGTTGGGCACGTTGGTGAAGCCCGGCCACAGGGAATGGCCGTCCGGGCCGTCGCCCAAGGGCCGGCCGGGGATGCCGCCAAAGCCGATCTGGAATAGCTGGAACCATTTGCCGTCGCCGCCAAAGCCCGAATACATGAGGTGCGGCGAGGAGGAAAAGCCGGCGGCGTTGAGGAATTGCGGCGTCTTTTGCCCCAAAAGGCCGCCAAGGATGTCGAAGATGCGGCCCAGCGCATGGGTGCGGCAGGAGAGCGCCGCGGGGAATGTCGGCTTAAGGAGGCTGCCCTCGGGGATGCGCACGTCGATGAGGTCGTAAAAGCCGTCGTTGAACAGGATCTGCGGGTCGAACACCATGATCATGTAGATGCCGAAAAACATCTTCAGCATGTTCTCGTTGAGGTAGAAGTTGATCGACGCCGCCGACTGCGGGTCGGTGCCGGTAAAATCGAGGACCACCCCTTCCCCCTCGCGCCACATGGTGCATTTGATCTTATAGGGGCCAAAGCCGACGCCATCGTCGCACACATAATCCTCGAAGCTGACCGGTTTGGTCCCGATCGAGGTGGCGATGAGCTGCTTCATTGCACGGTGGTTGCGGGCCAACAGCTCTTGCGTCGCCGCGACATAGACATCATCGCCAAAGCGCGCGCACATCTCGTGGATGCGCCGCTCGGCCATGCGGCAGGAGGCGATGAGGGCGTTAAGGTCCGACTTGCACCATTCCCGGGTGCGCACCTGATGAAGGACGAGGTTGACGATGTCGCCTTGATATTTGCCCTTCTTGTAGATCTTGACCGGCGGAATGCGCACCCCTTCCTGGAAGATCGAGACGGCATCGGTGGGGAGCGAGCCGGGCACCTTGCCGCCGATGTCGGTCTGGTGGCCGAAATGGGAAGCCCAGGCGATGAGGCGGCCGTCGCGGAACACCGGCAGGAGGAGGAGCCAATCGTTGTTATGGCTGATCGCGCCCTCGCAGGAATAGGGGTCGGACAGCCAGATCATGTCGCCTTGGCAGATGTCGCCGTCATAGGCGCGCAAAAAACCATCGATGAACGAGCCGAACTGGCCCACCACCATGCGGCCCTTATGGTCGGCGATGAGCGGGAAAGCGTCGCCCTGCTCGCGGATGCCCGGCGACATGGCGGTGCGGAACACCGTCGCGTCCATTTCGGTGCGGGCGTTCTTAAGGGCGTTTTCGATGATGTCGAGGGTGATCGCATCCACCACGGCGGGGGCGAAGGGCGTTGGGTTGGTCTCGACGATATGGGCAGCCATGGCGCGCGTCCTTATGCCGGGGTGATGAGGATATTGCCAAACCGGTCGACGGCGCCGACGCAACCGGCATGGACAAGCGTCGTGGCATCCATCTCAAGGATGATCGCCGGCCCCGCGATCGTGTCGCCGGCGCGCAAATGCCCGCGTTCATAAAGCCCGGCGGTCATCGGCTGACCCTCCATCCAGATGTCGTGGTCGCGAATCCTGGCGGCCGTCGGATTGCCATCGCCCTTGGCGATTTCGCGCGCGACCACCTTGGCGGCGCGGCCCAGCGCGGTGGCGCGCAGGTTGACCAGTTCATGGGCGACATCAAGGTTGAAGGTGAACAGCCGCTTATGCTCCTTGTCGAAGGCGGCCTCAAGCCGGGCTAGGCCCTTTTCCCTCTGGAAATCCTTGAGTTTCACCGCAAGGGGCACCTCGAAGGCCTGGCCGGCGTAACGCACGTCGATTTCAAAGCGCAATTCCCGGTCGCTCCGGGCGACGCCTTCGGCCGCGAGCTCGGCGCTCACCACATCCGCGATCTCGGCCAGCAGCGCGGCGATCTCGGCGTCCGAGGTCGATGGCGCGGTCTTGTTGAAGCTGCGCTGGGCCTCGATGCGCAGCCGCGTCGTCGCGTCGCCATAGGCGCATAAAATCCCCGGCGAGGGCGGCACGATGACCGGCCATGAGTGCATCAGCTTGCCGAGCGCGTTGCCGTGCAGCGGACCGGCGCCGCCAAAGGCCATGAGGGCAAAAGCGCGCGGGTCGTAGCCTTGCTGGACCGAGACCAGGCGCAACGCCCCGAACATGGTCTCGTTGACGATATCGATGATGCCGGCCGCCGCCTCCATCAAGCCGATGTCCAAAGCGTCAGCGATGGTCTGGACCGCCCGGCGCGCCCCGACGCGATCCAGCGTGAAGGCGCCCCCCAGCAGCGATTCCGGCAAATAGCCAAGAACCACATTGGCATCGGTCACCGTCGGCTCCTTGCCGCCCTTGCCATAGGCCACCGGTCCCGGCACGGCGCCCGCCGACTGCGGGCCGACGCGCAGCGCCTTGGTAAGCGCGGGAACATGGGCGATCGAGCCACCACCGGCGCCGACGGTGCGGATGTCGAGGGACGAGGCGCGCACGGCGAGCGCCCCGACATTGGTCTCGCGCTTGAGGCGCGGCTCGCCCTTCTCGATCAGCGCCACGTCGGTCGACGTGCCGCCCATGTCAAGGGTGAGAATATTGTCAAGGCCGGCCGTGCGCGCCACCCACAGCGCGCCGGCAACGCCGCCGGCCGGACCCGACATCAGCAGGTTGACCGGCGCCGCCTGGCTTTTTTCCGCCGACATCAAGCCGCCGTCGGAGCGCAGAAGATTGACCTTGCCGGTCATGCCCCAGGCGTCGAGTTCCTTTTTGAGGTTCTTCACATAGCGGGCGACGGTGGGACGCACGGCGGAGTTGGCGACGGTGGTGAGCGTGCGCTCATATTCCTGCATCTCCGGCAGGATGTCGGCGGAAATGGTGATGGGAAGATCGGGGAATATCTCGGCGGCGATTTCCGCCGCCCGCTGCTCATGGGCAGGGTTCGCGTAGGAATTGATGAAGCATATGGTGAGCGCTTCGATCCGCTCGGCCGCTTTCAGCGTTTCCAGACGCTGACGCAATTCGGGCTCGTCGAGGGCGGTCACGATACGGCCTTGGGCGTCGATGCGCTCCACCGCTTCGATGGTGCATTCGAGCGGCGCCATGGGTTCGGGCTTGGGCCAGATGATCCAGGCGGCGAGCCCGCCCGGCACCAGCGAGCGGGCGACTTGCAGGATATGGCGGTAGCCTTGCGTGACGATCAGGCCGACGCGGGCGTATTTGCCTTCAAGGACGGCATTGGTGGCGACCGTGGTGCCGTGAAGGAAAGAGGCGATGGCCTGGGGATCGACGCCGGCCTCGGCGCACAAGGCGCGGGCGCCGGCAAGCACCGCCTCGGAAGGATCGTGCGGGCTGGAAGGGACTTTGGCGCGGAAGCTCTTGGCGGTTGCATCCTCGATGAGGATGAGGTCGGTGAAGGTGCCGCCGACATCGACCCCCAGACGATAGGCCATATCCCCTCCTCCCTTGCGCCGCCCTGCCCTTGGCAGCTTCCCTCATGAGCGCCCTAAAGGCAGGCCGCCGTGGCGGCTTGCCGCGCCCTGGGAAAGCCCCCGGCCTTCGACAGCATGGACGGCAGCCGCCGGCCAAGAACGCCTTCGAACCAGTTGGCGGCATCGATCATCGCGGCCAGATCGATGCCGGTTTCGACCCCCTCGCGGTGCAACGCGTAGAGCAAGTCCTCGGTCGCGATATTGCCGGTGGCGCCGGGCGCGAAGGGGCAGCCGCCAAGGCCGCCCACTGAAGCGTCGAGCACCTCGACGCCGGCCTCGGCGGCGGCGAGGGCATTGGCGATGCCGGTATTGCGGGTGTTATGGAAATGGGCCCGCAAGCGCATGCCGGGGATGGCTTGCTTCACGCGGCCCACCAGGTCCCGCACCTGGCCCGGGACGGCGACGCCGATGGTGTCGGCAAGGGCGATTTCCGCAGGGCCCGCCTCGGCCACCCGGCGGGCGATGTCGACGATGCGCGCCGGCGGCACCTCGCCTTCGAAGGGGCAGCCGAAGGCGGCGGAAATGGTGATCTGCGCGGTCAGGCCTTCGCTTTTGGCAAGGCGGATCATCTCGATATTCTCAGCGATGCCTTGCGTGACGGTCTGGCCCTGGTTTTTTTGCCCGAAGCTGTCGGTGGCGACGACGACGCAGCCTGCTTCATCGATGCCGCGCTTGTTGCCGCTGCGGGTTTCCAAGGCGCGCAGGACGCCCCGCTTGTTGAGGACAAGGCCGATATAGCTGACGTCGGGGCGCGCCGGCAAGGCGGCGACCACGGCCTCGGCGTCGGCCATTTGCGGCACCCGTTTCGGGTGCACAAAACTCGCCACCTCGATCCGGCGCACGCCGGCGTCAAGGGCGCGGGCGATGAGCGCCACCTTATCATCGGTGGCGATGGTCTCCGGCTCATTTTGCAGGCCGTCGCGCGCGCCGACCTCGACGATGGTCACCCGTTTTGCGGTGTTCATCTTATTTCTCCGCTTTCGCGCGAAAATGTATACATTTACCTTCGCGCTTTGTATACATCTATCGAGAACAAGGCAACGGCTTCCCATAAGCCTCGTTGCCGGGCAAGTTTAGACGCGAAGAAGAGGGCGGCAAAGCCCAAGGATGAAACGATGAGCCAAGGCGCACTTCAGGGCTTGCGGGTGATCGAGATGGGCCAGCTGATCGCCGGTCCCTTTTGCGGTCAGTTGATGGCCGACCATGGCGCCGAAGTGATCAAGATCGAGCCCCCGCAGGTCGGCGACGCGATGCGCCAATGGGGCCGCAACAAGCCGGTATGGTGGCCGGTCATCGGGCGCAACAAGAAGTCGGTCACCTTGAACCTGCGGGAACACGCCGGCCAGCAGCTTGCCCGCAGGCTGATCGCCAAGGCCGATTTCCTGCTTGAGAATTTCCGCCCTGGAACGCTCGAGAAATGGGGGCTTGCCTATGACGCCCTGGCCGCCGGCAACCCCGGCCTCATCATGGTCCGCGTCTCGGGCTTCGGCCAGACCGGGCCTTATGCCGCCCGCGCCGGCTATGGCGCCATCGGCGAGGCGATGGGCGGACTGCGGAATCTGGCGGGCGATCCTTCGACCCCGCCCAGCCGCATCGGCCTGTCGATTGGCGATTCGCTGGCCGCCACCTACGCCTGTCTCGGGGCCTTGATGGCGCTCCACCGGCGGCATGTCACCGGCAAGGGCCAGGTGGTCGACTCGGCGATTTACGAGGCAGTGCTGGCGATGATGGAAGCGACCGTCCCGGAATATACCGAGGCCGGCTTCATCCGCGAGCGCACGGGCGCCATCCTGCCCAAGGTCGCCCCCTCCAACGTCTATCCCACCAAGGATGGGGACATCCTCATCGCCGCCAATCAGGACAGCGTGTGGCGCCGCCTCGCCCTGCTCATGGGCCAGCCGGCGCTCGCCGATGACCCGCGCTTTTCCAGCCACGCCGCCCGCGGCGACAATCAGCAGGCATTGGACGACATCATCATGGCCTGGACTAGGGGCTTTGCCGCCGCCGAGCTTCTTGCCCTGCTGCATGACGGCGGGGTGCCGGCAGGGCGGATTTTCAAGGCGCCCGACATGCTGGCCGATCCCCATTACAAGGCGCGCGAAGCGGTGGTCAAGGTGGACCACCCGCACTTCCACAATATCTGGATGCAAAATGTGTTTCCCAAGCTGTCGGCGACGCCAGGGGCGGTCGCGTGGCCCGGCCCGGCGCTCGGCGCCCATAATGAGGAGGTCTATGGCGGCCTCCTTGGCCTCGGCGCGGACGAGATGGAAAGACTACGCCAAGATGGGGTGATATAGGGCGTCGGCCCGCCTGCATGATATCCTCATCCATGGGAAGGGGGGAGAACGCCATGGCCAGGCCTGGGATAAAGGACCGCGAGCAAGACTATGCCGCCGCCGGCTTTGGCCAAAGATTGGGCTTTGGCGCCCGGCCGGCGCTGCTGGTGGTCGATTTCGTCGTCGCCTATCTCAAGAAGGACTCCCCCCTCTATGCCGGGGTCAGGGGCGCGCTTGGCGTCAACAAACGCCTTGTCGCGGCGGCGCGCAAGGCAGGGGTGCCGGTGGTTTGGACCCGGGTCGAATATCTTCCCGGCGGCACCGACGGCGGCCATTTCTACCGCAAGGTGAAGGCCCTTAAAGTGTTCGAGCGGGGAAGCCCCTTGGGCGCCTTTCCCCCCGGCCTCAAGCCACGCCAGGGCGAGCTGGTGCTGACCAAGCAATACCCCTCCGCTTTTTTCGGAACGCCGCTCGCCGCCATCCTGACCGCCTGGCGGGTCGACAGCGTGGTGGTGAGCGGGCTGACCACCTCGGGCTGCGTGCGCGCCTCGGCGCTTGACGCCTTGCAGCACGGCTTCATCCCCATCGTGGTCAAGGACGGCTGCGGCGACCGCGACCCGCAGGTGGCGCAGGCCAATCTCTTCGATCTTGCCGCCAAATACGCCGATGTCGTGCCGGCCGGCGCGGTACTGGCCTATTTCGCGGCGCTTGGCTGAGTCTGGCCCGCGGCGTCCTGCGCCCCGGCGACGGCGCGCTTGTGAACGTGAAAGGCGGCCTGGATATGCGCGGTCATGACCGAGCGCGCCCAAGCCGCGTCGCCGGCGGCCAGCGCTTCCACGAGGTCGCCATGATGCTGGTTGGAGCGCAGCAAGTCCTCGCGCCGATAGGCGATGAAGGTGCGCATGACCACCGGCTGCTCGACCAGCCGCTGCAGCATCAGGCTGAGGCGCTCCGAGGCGGCAGCGCTGGTGATAAGGGCATGAAATTCCCGGTTGTGGGCAAGGAAGGTGTCGGCGTCGATATCGCCGCGGGCGCGCAACACCTTGTCGATCTCGCCATGGTGATGGCGCAGCCGGGCAAGCTCTGGCGTCTTGATCCGGCTTGCCGCCCGTTCCGCGGCATAGCCCTCCATCAGTGCGCGCAGGGCGAAAATGTCCTCGATGTCGCCGCGCGTCCATTGGCTGACGAAGGTGCGCCGCCCCGCCGCCCGGCGGACATAATATTCCGCCTCCAGCTGGCGCAAGGCATCGCGCACCGGCGTGCGCGAAACGCCGCAGGTTTCCGCCAGCTCCTCCTCCTTCAAATGCGCGCCGGGGGCCAGCGCGCCGGAAAGGATGCGCTGGCGAATTTCCTGATAGGCCCGTTCGGACGCCTTGGACACGGCGGCTCCCCTGTTAGATGACGTATTGTTCTATCGCTGCCTGCCTTCAAGTCAATTGTGCACTATGTCTGCTTGACGATAATATAATTGTATACAATAATCATATGGGGGCGATCGTAAAACGCGTAGCCCGATGAACGGCAGTGAACGACAGGGAGGGCTCCATGTCATATCGCGCCAGCAAGGCCGTGTTGATGCTGTCCGCCGCCGCCGCGGCCTATGGCGGCGGGGATTTGCCTGCCGCCGCCCAGGATGCGCCCCTCGCCATCGAGGAAATCATCGTCACCGCCCGACGCCGGGCGGAAAATCTTCAAGACGTCCCCGGCACGGTCGGCGCCCTCACCGCCCATGTGCTGGAGAACGCCAATGTCCAACGGGCGGAAGACTTCATCGCCCTGACGCCGGGCGTCACCATCGTCGATGCGGCGGAAGTGGGCGATACCCAGGTCAACATCCGCGGCATCAATGGCGCGCGCGACGCGGAAAACAGCTTTGCCTTCATCATCGACGGCGTCTTGTACACCAACCCGGCGGCCTTCAACCGCGAGTTCACCAATCTGCAGCAGATCGAGATCTTCAAGGGCCCGCAGGGCGCCATCTATGGCCGCAACGCCGCCGCTGGCGCCATCATCGTCACCACCACCAAGCCAGCGGACGAGTTCAAGGTTTATGGCGAAGGCTCGGTCGCCAACAACGACAGCTATTACGCTTCGCTCGCCGCCGAAGGCCCTCTCGTCGGCGATGAGCTGTTTCTGCGCATCGGCGCCGACTGGCGCGACACCGACGGCTTTTATCGCAACAGCTTTCAGAACAATGCGCCCATCGTCGACCGGTTTGAAAATTACAATGTCGATGCACGCCTGGTGTGGGCGCCGACGGACGCCTTCAGCTTCGACCTAAAGACCCGCTATGGCGAGGTCAACGCCTCCGCCATCACCTTCAACGCCGCCTTTCATCTGCCCAATTTCGCCGCCGCCTTCGGCAATCCGGCGGCATTCGAGGACGTGAACGCGCATAATTTCGTCTTCCAGCCCAATATCGTTTCCGACAATGACCAGCAAGCTTTCGAGCTATCGGGCAAATTCGACTACGATCTTGACTGGGCAACCCTCACCGGCTGGGCGCTTTATTCCGACATCGACAACCGCTTCATCGCCGACGGCACCTCCGCCGCCTTCGGCTTTTTCAACGGCGACCCGGTCTGCCAGGCGACCACTGCCGCCCTCAACGCCGCCGGCGTCACCTTGCCGCCACCGCAAATCCTTGGCGCGACCCCGGTGCCGATCATCTTCACGCCCGACTTCTCGGGCTCCTTCTTCGGTCCCTACACCCCCACCACCTGCGACGGCATTCAAGAGCAGCTTCGCGCGCAAAGCGACTTTTCCTTCGAGTTGCGTCTTGCCTCCCCCGGCGATCGGGCGCTGCGCTGGATGGGCGGGGTCTATTATCTCGACATCAACCGGCAGGTGGGGGTCTCGCTCAATCGCGACAGCGGCGAGACGCCGATCCGCGGCCTTCTGCAGCCCACCGGGCCCAACCGCACCGAAGCCCTGGTCTATGACGATTTCGACAGCCGCGTCTTTGCCGTTTTCGGCCAGCTTGAATATGACCTCAGCAACGATATCGAGCTTTCGCTTGCCCTGCGCTATGACAACGAAAAGCGCAAGGTCTCCAACCTGGTGCCCACCGATCTTGTCTCGACGGTGATCGACCTCAATGGCGACGGCATCTTCAACGACCCGCTCAATCCCGGCCTCTCCGACGCCATCAACCCCAGCGGCGTCATAGCCGACAAGCAACGCAGCTTCGAGCAGGTCGAGCCCAAGCTCGCGGCGACCTGGGACGCCAGCGATGCGGTCACCCTTTTCGCGTCCTGGGGCGTCGGCTTCAAGGCCGGCGGCTTCAACAACCAGGGGAGCGCGGCGACGGTCGATTTGTTCATCAACAATGCGATCGCGCCCTTCGCCGCCGCCCAAGGCATCCCCCTCGTCGCCATTGGGGACGAGTTTGCAAAGGAGACCTCCTCCGCCTTCGAGGCCGGTTTCAAGGGGCGTTTCTGGGATGGTCGGGTCAAGGTCGAGGGCGCGGCCTATTACACCGATGTCAGCGACATGCAGTTCTTCGAGTTTTTCGTCGGCACCTTCGGGCTGTTGCGCGTCGTCTCCAATATCGACAAAGTAAGGCTCTACGGCTTCGAGATCGCCGCCAGCGCGCAAGTCACCGACTATTTCAATCTCTATGCGGGCTTTTCGCTCGCTGAGAGCGAGATCCGGAGCAACACCGCCCGCCCCGATACGGTGGGGAACAAGTCGCCCTATACGCCCGACTATACGCTCAACCTCGGAGCGGAGTTCAGCTATCCCTTATGGCAAGACGTCTCCTTCCTCGCCCGGGCCGACGCCCAGATCGTCGGGCCCACCTGGTTCCATACCGTGCAGAACCAGCAGCGCGCCACCATCTTCCAGCCCCTGTTCGAAATCGCGCCGGTAACGGGGCCGGGGTCCGGCATCCTCGGCGTTTCGGATTTTTCCAATACCCGGCGCGGCAGCTACCAGACCATCGATCTTCGTGTCGGTTTCCAGGCGGCGCAATGGTCGCTCACCGGCTTTGCCAAGAACCTCACCAAGGAAAGATATCTTGAAGAAGTCATCCCCGCCCCTGAATTCGGTGGCACCTTCATTCATCCCGCGGGGCTGCGCACCGTCGGGGTGGAGGCAAGCTTCCGCTTTTAGCGGCAAAGCTTTGTGTAGTGTTGCGTAGGCGTAAGGGAGGCGGGCCGGGAGATCGGCCCGTCTTTCCTTTCCCCTCAGCCGTTCAACCGCCAGACGCGAAAGCCTCATGTGGCGGATTTGCAGGTTCGTCATGTTGCTTGCGGTAGTCTTCTAAAGACGAACTTCAAATCCACCACATTAGAGAAAAATCTATTTTATCAGAACCGCCATTTTGCTTGAGGTTTGTTTTTATTGCATTTTCTGCAACCAACCGGGAGCCGTTTGGGGCGGACCACCAGGCCGCCCTCAGGCTTTCTCCGCCCGCGCCGGCGCGACATCGCGTACATAGACCAGCGCCCGTCCCTCGCTGACGAGGTTGCCCGCCGCGTCATGGCAAGTGGTGGCAAGGTCGACCAGATGCTTGTCGGGGCGCAGGCGGGTGATGGTGACCCGCGCCGTCAGCGGCGCGTCCAGGGCCGCTGGCCTTAAATGGCGGTTTTCCTGCTTCAGGTAATTGGTCCCCATGCCGGGAAGGCGAACCCCCAGAAGATAGGAGTATAAGGCACCGATCAGCGGCTCCGGCACCTCTCCCGGCGCTGGCGCATCGCCGGACAAGGCGGCATAGGCGGCGACATCGGCGGCGCTGAAGGCACGGGTTATCTCGGCGTGGTCGCCCGGTTTCATGGTGCACCCTCCTTCCCGCGCCGCAGGGTCGCCTCGCCTGCGCAGGTAAGGGTGCCATCCTCGATCCGGGTGACGCCCAGGCGCAGGCGCACCATGCGCCCGTCATCGGCGGCGAGCGCGGCTTCAAAACGCATCGGCTCGTCGGCGTAGGTGGGGGCAAGGAAGGTGACGGCCTCGGCGACCTGCCGCCCTCCCGGCACCAGCCTTGCCGCCAGGCCGCGCAGGATGGAGCACAGCAGAACGCCATGGGCGACGGTGCGGCCAAAACGGGTGCGCGCGGCAAAATCCGCGTCGACATGAATGGGGTTGTCATCGCCGCTGAGGGCGGCGAAGGCGGTGAAATCGGCTTGACGAAGCGTCCGCTCGATGACGAGGCGTCGCACTTCCTGGCTCATGCCTGGTTCTTTAAGTGAGGGATGAGATGCTTCTGGATCTTGCCCGCCGCGGTGCGGGGGAAATCGGCGACGGTGACGAATGACTTGGGCACCTTGTAGGGCGCCAGATGCTCCCGGCAATAAGCGTCAAGCGCCGCCGCGTCCGGCATCGCCGCCCCGGGACGGGGCATGACGAAGGCCCGCCCCACCTCGCCCCAGCGGGCATCGGCGATGCCGACCACCGCCGCTTCGAGAATCGCCGGGTGGCGGGCCAGCACATTCTCCACCTCGGCGGGATAGACGTTCTCGCCGCCCGAGATGTACATGTCCTTGATCCGCCCGACGATATAATAATAACCGTCCTTATCCATGCGCCCAAGATCGCCGGTCTTGAGCCAGCCGCCGGGGGCAAAGGCTTGCGCCGTGGCTTCTTGTTGGCGCCAATAGCCGGGGGTGATGCCGGGGCCGGAAAGCCAGATCTCGCCCGGCGTGTCCGGGGGCACGTCGGCGCCCATATTATCGACGATGCGCGCCTTGGTGAGAAGCTGCGGCTTGCCGACGGACGCGATCTTGACCGCCGCCGCCGCTTCATCGACGAGAAAGGCGGTGGGCCCGGTCTCCGTCATGCCATAGCCGTTGCACACCTGGACGCCGCGCGCGGCATAGGTCTTGATCAGGCTGTCGGGTAGAGGCGCGCCGCCGCAGGCCCAACTGCGCAGGCCGCCAAGATCGACGCGGTCGAAGCGGGGGTGGAGGCTGAGCTGCTGATAGACGGCGGGAACGGCGAAAAAGATGTCCAGCCGGCCGGCGCTTAGAAGATCGATCATCCGCTCGACGTCAAAGCCGGGCAAGACCAGCACCTGGCCGCCGGCGATGAGCGTCGGCAGGCTGTGAAGGTTGATGCCGGCGGTATGGAACAGGGGAAGGAAATTGAGGGTGACGTCGCTGCCCCGCAAGGCGATGGCCTGGCCGATATTGACGTAATTCGCCAGCGCCATGCCATAGGTCTGGATCACCGCCTTGGGGGCGCCGGTGGTGCCCGAGGTGTAAAGAAGATACCAGGCCTCGTCCCCCGGCCAGCGCATCCGTCCGGGATGGGGGGAGCACGCCTCGCGCGCGGCGACAAAGCCCTCGGGCCCCGCTTCATCGAGGGCAAGGCCGGGACAGGCCGGGCCAATAAGCGCCTGCGCCACCTGCGCATCCTCTTTTCCGTAGAGGAGAAGCCGGGGCGCGCAATCGGCCATCAGCCCGGCCAGTTCCCTGGCCGGCATGCGCCAGTTGAGCGGCACCAGAAGGGCGCCCAGCTTGGCGCAAGCGAACAGCAGTTCGAAAAACTCGATCCGGTTGCGGCACAACAGCGCCACCCGCTCGCCCTGGGCAACGCCATGGGCGGCGAGCAGGGCGGCGCTGCGGCTGGCGCAGTCTTCAAGCGCGGCATAGCTGAGCACGCGGCCAGTGACCAGGTCTTCCATCGCTGGCCGGTCGGGAGCAAGCTCGGCCCGCTTGGCGGTGATGTCGAAGAGATCGAAACTCATGATCGCGCCTTTCCACAGGCCATGAAATCCGCCATCCGGCGCTGCGCCTCCGGCCGGGCAATCAACTCGATGAAGGCCTGCCGTTCAGCATCGAGCCGGCGGGCGATCGCGTCAAGACGGGCGTGGTCCCAAACCAGGCGTTTGGTCGCCGCAAGGCTCGCGCGATCCTGGCGGGCAATGGCGTCGAGCCAGCCCGCCACCACCTCGTCGAGCCCCGCTTCCGGCGCGACGGCATCGACAATGCCCAGGTCCCGCGCCGCGGCGGCAGGCAAGCGCTGGTTGAGAAACTGCACCCTGGCGGCGCGAGAGGGGCCGACACGTTCCGGCAGCAGCGCCGTCCAGCCGCCATCGGGGGCAAAGCCCATCGCGCCATAATAGGGTTGCAGGAAGGCGTCCTCGGCCATCGCCGCGAGATCGGCGGCAAGCACCAGGCCAAGGGCGCCGCCGGTCGCCAGCCCCTGCACCCGGGCGATGATGGGAAGGGGGCTGGCCAGCATGTCGCGAAGGAGCCCATGCAAGGCGCCGACCAGCCGGTGGGCATAGCCGCGCAAGGCATTCAGGTCGGCGCCATGGGCGAGAAAGGCCTTGATGTCGCCGCCCGAGGAAAAGCTCGGCCCCGCGCCGCGCAGGATGATGGCCGCAGCATCGCTTTGCGCGCCTTGGGCAAGCGCGCCGCGCAGGGCCTCGACCAGGGCCAGGTCAAGGCAATTGTGCCGCCGTGGCCGGTTGAGGGTGACGGTGAAGGCGGCGCCCGCCCGCCGCGCCGCGACCGTGGCGCCGTCCTGCGTCATGGCCGGGCCTTGTCCTTGGCCGACGTTGCATCCCTGGTGGGCGTCAAGCCATGGGCGATGAAGTCGCCCACCGCGGCGGCCACCTCCTTGACCGATGTGCTTTCGTCCCAGACCGCGTAGCGCATGCCGAGAAAGACGCTCATGCCGATGAGCGCCCAGGCCCGCGCTTCATCATCGCCCGGGCGGATTTCCCCCGCCCTAGCGGCGCGCTTGAGGTTGTCGCGATAGCCGCTGACGAAGCTGTCATAATAATGCCGATAGGCGTCGGCGGCGACGAACTGGGCTTCCATGACGATGCGATAAAGATTCTTGTGGCGGCGGGCGAAGTCGATGAAGGCTTCAAGGCCCAAGCGCTCCGCGGTCACCCTGTCGGGCGCAGCGGACACCCGCTGGGCGATCCAGGACCGGGTGAGGTGGCCCATATGGGAGACCAGCGCCCGGAAGATTTCCTCCTTGCTGTCGAAATAGACATAGAAGGTGCCAAGAGCGACGCCGGCGCGCTGGGTAATGCCGCTGATCGCCGCCTCGTGAAAGCCGCGCACGCCGAACTCGACCTCGGCGGCATCGAGAAGCTTGGCCTGGGTGCGGCGGCCGCGGCCAGTCTTCGGGGATTTAGCGGTTTTCAAACTTGATGCTTGATTCATGTTTCATGTTATCCCATACTCTCCCCACGAAAACAAGACCGTCAACCGGCCGGCGCGGACAGTCAACCGCGGCGGTGGCCTGGCGGCCAGCCCCGGGGAGGGCGCGAAAGTGCACGAGCTCCGGCTTAAGGGTGGCGGCAGACTGGCCTATCGCGAGGTGGGGCGCGGCCGGCCGCTCATCTTTCTCCATGGCTGGGCCATGGGCGGCGCTGCCTTTGAGCCACAAATCGATGGGCTGGCGCGCCGCTTTCGCCTGATCGTTCCCGACCTGCGGGGGCATGGCGCCTCCTCCCCCTTGGGCGATGGCGAGGGCGTCGAGGCCCTCGCCGACGATATCGCGCAACTGATGGCGCAGCGCGACCTTAAAGACGCGCTGTGCTGCGGCTGGTCGATGGGGGCGATGGTGGCCTGGGCCCTGCTGCAGCGCCACGGCGAAGCGCGATTCGCTGGTCTTG
Organism: Pseudomonadota bacterium; assembly: GCA_049324415.1. Classification (GTDB taxonomy): domain Bacteria; phylum Pseudomonadota; class Alphaproteobacteria; order Sphingomonadales; family CAKZYD01; genus JBMOOS01. Next base: position 59,406 of record JBMOOS010000006.1, on the reverse strand, counting down.
TCGTCATCGACATGACGCCGCGCATCGCCAACGAGGCAGGCTGGGACTTGGGCATGATCGGCGGCCATGACCGGGAAGCGGCGCGCCGGGCGACGCTGAACATGCGCCGCGGCTGGCGCACTTATTGCCCGATTTTCGTGCCCCGCATTTTCGCCGCCGCGGGCAAGCCCGACGCCGACCTTGTCGCCCGCGTCACCCAATTGGCGCAAGGCAACGACGTGGCCTCGATGGCCGGCTTGTGGCAGTCGATGGTGGCGCAGGACTTTCGTGCGTTTTTAGCCAAGCTGTCCTTGCCCACCCTCATCGTCCACGGCGCCCGCAGCCAGCTCTATGACGCCGCCACCGCCCGCTGGCTGGCGGCCAGGCTACCGCACGCCAGCCTTGCCTGTTTCTCGCGCTCCGGTCACGCCCCGCATCTTGAAGAGCCGCACCGCTTCAACCGCGTGGTCGGTGCGTTCGCCGATGCCCTGGCCCATCCTTCGCGCGCGCCAGGCGCGGCCCCGTCCAGTGCCTTCGAACCACTCCATCGTGCCAAGAGAAATGAATTGGGAGGATAACCATGTCGCTGATTTCAACCATGTACTGCTATGGCGCGGCCAAGTCCGCGCATAAAGCCACCCTTGCCGGCTATGCCGCGACGCTGCTCGCCGGCAGCGCCGCCCTGCCCCTTGCCTTGCCAGCCACGGCCCAGGCCCAGGACGCCGCCCCCGCCCTTATCGAGGAGATTATCGTCAGCGCCCGGCGGCGCGACGAAAGCATCCAGGACGTGCCCATCGCGATGACCGCCTTCAGCGGCGACAATCTGGCCAAGAACGGCATTCCCGACATCGTCGCCCTGGGCCAAAGCGTGCCCAACGTCACCCTTGAGGTCTCGCGCGGCACCAACTCCACCTTGACCGCCTTCATCCGCGGCGTCGGCCAGCAGGACCCGGTGGCCGGCTTCGAGGCCGGCGTCGGGCTTTATATCGACGACGTTTATCTCAACCGCCCGCAGGGCACCGTCCTTGACATCTATGATGTGGAGCGGATCGAGGTGCTGCGCGGGCCGCAAGGCACGCTCTATGGCCGCAACACCATCGGCGGCGCCATCAAATACGTCACCAAGCGGCTGTCCGACGAGCCTGAGTTCGCCTTGCGCCTGTCGGGCGGCACCTACAGGCAGTTCGACGGCGTGTTCACCATGAGCCTGCCGCTCGCCGATACTTTTCGCGTCGGCGGCTCGGTCGCCCGGCTGACCCGCGACGGCTTTGGCGAAAACCTCAACCTTGAAGGCCTGGAGAACTATAACAAGGATATCCTCGCCGGCCGGGTCAGCGCCGAATGGGAGCCCAACAGCGATGTCTTCTTCCGCTTGACCGCGGACTATAGCGACGATGATTCCGACCCCCGCCAGGGCCACCGGCTCATCCCCGGCGTCCAGTCGGGGGCGCCGGTGCTCGCCAATGTCTACGACACCCGCGCCGGCCTCAACAACCCGCGCCAGCAAGTCAAGGCCAAGGGCGTCGCCCTCACCGGCGAATGGCGGCTCAACGATGAATTCAAGCTGAAAAACATCCTCGCCTATCGCGAGGACGACTCCTTCTCGCCGATCGATTTCGACTCATTGCCGGCCGCCGACCTCGACGTGCCGGTGGTCTATCGCAACAAGCAGACTTCCGAGGAGTTTCAAGTCTTGTACGAAAGCGAGCGTCTGGCCGGTCTCGTCGGTTTTTATTTCCTCGACGCCGAGGCGTTCAACGCCTTCGACGTGATTTTGGGCACCACCGGGGCGCTTCTAGGGCTGCCCGGCCTCAACGCCTTCACCCTGGGCGACGTCGACACCTCCACCTGGTCGGTGTTCGCCGACTTCACCTATAACCTCAGCGAGACCATCAGCCTGGCGGTGGGCGGGCGCTTCACTTCCGATAAGCGGACGTCCCGCGTCCTGCGCCAGACGATGATCGGCGGCACCTCGTCCTTCTTTGGCGGCACCGCCGTGCCTCTTGCCACCACCTCGGACTTCAACGGCTCCAAGACCTTCAAGGAATTCACCCCGCGGGCGTCCATCGCCTGGCAGCCCACCGACGACCACAATCTTTATTTCACCTATTCCCAGGGCTTCAAGGGCGGCAGCTTCGACCCGCGCGGCCAAACCACGGCGGCCCCCGACCTCGACGGCGACGGCGACCGCGACGCGGCGGATATTTTCGAATTCATGCTGTTCGATCCGGAAACGGTGAATTCCTACGAGCTGGGCTATAAGGCGTCGGTTCTCGACAACCGGGTGAATTTCGCCCTGGCCGGCTTCCTCGCCAACTACAAGAACGTGCAAATCCCCGGCTCGGCGGGCTTTGATTCGGACGGCGACGGGGTCATCGATTCCTTCATCGGCATCACCTCCAACGCTGCCGACGCCGACATCATGGGGCTTGAGTTCGAAGGCCGCGCCCTTCTCAACAGCGACATGATGACGCCGGGCGATGACCTCAACTTTGCCTGGACGCTGGGCTATATCGACGCCGAATATAATGTCTTCATCGACGCCTTCGGCAATGACGTCGCCGACCAGCGGGTGTTCCAGAACACCCCCGACTGGACGCTGTCCGGCACCCTCAGCTACAGCCTGCCGCTTACTTTACGCGAAACCGAGGGGCGCCTTACCTATATCAACAGCGTCGCCTACCGCTCGAAGGCAAGCCAGTTCGAGACGCCCAACCCCTTCCTCGACCAGCCGGGCTTTGCGCTGTGGGACATGAGCCTTGTCTGGGAAGACGACAAGGGGCGCTGGCAAGTGGGCGTCCACGGCCGCAACCTCACCGACAAGCGGTATATCGTCGCCGGCTATAACTTCGTCAACGCGGCGTTGCAGCCGACCCTGGGCCGGGAAGGCACGCTGACCGCCTTTTACGGCAACCCGCGGACGGTCACCGGCACTTTGTCCTTGCGCTTCTAAACGGCCAAGCTGACGCATCCGGGCGGCCCTAGCGCATTGTGCTCTAGCGATTCCAACAGATGGTTCCCATCTGTTGGAATCGCACCACTAGGCGAGAGGGCCGCCCACTTTTTCCCATCCAACAAGGAGACCATGGGATGGACGCCAGGACGCCAGACCCTGGCAAGGCGACGATATGGCGGCGCGGCCATGGCCATGCCCTTGCCCTTCTGGTCGCGGTCTACACCTTCAACTTCATCGACCGGCAGATCGTCGGCATCCTCGCGGTGCCCATCAAGGCCGACCTTGGCCTCAGCGATGCCGAGCTGGGGCTGATGGGCGGCCTTGCCTTCGCCCTTTTTTACACCGGCCTTGGCATTCCCATCGCCTGGCTCGCCGACCGCTGGAGCCGCACCTGGATCATGACCCTCGCCCTTGCCCTGTGGAGCCTGATGACGGCGGCGAGCGGCCTTGCCCAGAATTTTCTCCAGCTTTTCCTCGCCCGGCTCGGCGTCGGCGTCGGCGAGGCCGGCGGCGTCGCCCCCGCCTATTCCCTGATCGCCGACTATTTCCCGCCGCATCAGCGGGCCCGGGCGCTGGCCGTCTATTCCTTCGGCATTCCCATCGGCAGCGCCCTTGGCATCGTCTTTGGCGGCGTCATCGCCACCATGATCGACTGGCGCATGGCCTTCTTCATCGTTGGCCTCGCCGGCCTTGCCCTCGCCCCGCTGTTCCGCGCCTTCATGACGGAGCCGCCGCGCGGCATCCACGATGGCGCCCCGGCCGCAACCCCTGCTTCCCTGCCGCAGGTCTTTGCCACCTTGCGCGCCAAGCCCAGCTTCTGGATCCTGGCGTTGGGCGCGGCGGCGTCCTCGATGATGGGCTATGGGCTGTTCTTCTGGCTTCCCTCCTTTCTGGTGCGCAGCCATGGCCTTAGCCTCATCGCTGCGTCCTTGTTCTACGGCGCGATCCTGCTGGTCGGCGGCCTTTTCGGGATCTGGGCCGGCGGCAGCCTCGCCGACCGCTTCGGCCAAGGCGCCAAGGCCGCCTACGCCCTCATCCCGGCCGCCGCCTTCATCGCCACCATTCCGTTTTACCTCATCGGCGTCCTCAGCCCGACGCTGCCCCTCGCCTTCGCCGTCCTTCTGGTGCCGACCGCCCTGGGGCTGGTCTGGCTGGGCCCCATTCTGGCCGCGGTCCAGCATCTGGTGCCGGCGCAGATGCGCGCCACCGCCTCGGCGATTTTCCTGTTCATCAATAACCTGGTGGGGATCGGCGCAGGCACCGCCCTTCTTGGCCTCATCTCGGATAGCCTTGAAGCGCGCTTTGGCAACGACGCCTTGCGCTATTCGATCCTTGCCGGAACCGGCTTTTACATCGCCGCCGCCGCGCTTTTCGCCCTTGCCGCGCCGCGCCTTGACCGCGACTGGCATCGCTGAGGCCGCGACAAAATCAGACAAAATCAATTGTAGCGTTTGAGCTCCATCTTGGCGATGGCGTTGCGGTGCACTTCGTCCGGCCCGTCGGCAAGGCGCAGCGTCCGCTGGCCGGCATACATGGCCGCAAGCGGCGCAACCTGGCTCACCCCGGCGCCGCCAAAGGCCTGGATCGCCATGTCGAGGACATCGCAAGCGACATTGGGGGCGACCACCTTGATCATGGCGATCTCGGCGCGCGCCGCCTTGTTGCCGACGCTGTCCATCATATAGGCCGCCTTCAAGGTCAACAGCCGCGCCTGCTCGATGCGGCAGCGGGCCTCGGCGATGCGCTCGTGCCAGACCGACTGGTCGGCAATGGGCCGGCCGAAGGCGATGCGCGATTTCAACCGCTTGCACATCTCCTCAAGCGCCCGCTCAGCAGCGCCGATCGAGCGCATGCAATGATGGATGCGGCCGGGGCCGAGGCGGCCTTGGGCGATTTCGAAGCCCCGCCCCTCGCCCAGCAGGATATTGCTCGCCGGCACCCGCACCGCCTCGAAATCGAGTTCAAAATGGCCGTGCGGCGCATCGTCATAGCCAAAGACATTGAGCGGGCGCACCTTGGTTATCCCCGGCGCGTCCATCGGCACCAGGATCATCGACTGCTGGTGGTGCTTGTCGGCCCGGGGGTTGGTCTTGCCCATGAAGATCAGCACCTTGCAGCGCGGATCGCCAGCGCCCGAGGTCCACCATTTGCGCCCCTCAATGATGTATTCATCGCCATCGCGGGTGATCGAGGCTTCGATGTTGGTGGCGTCGGACGAGGCCACCATCGGCTCGGTCATGGCAAAGCCGGAACGGATGGCGCCGTCGAGCAGCGGGGCCAGCCATTGCGCCTTTTGCTCCGGCGTGCCGTAGCGCGCCAGCACTTCCATATTGCCGGTGTCGGGGGCGGAGCAATTGAACACTTCCGAGGCCCAGGCGACCCGGCCCATGATTTCGGCAAGCGGCGCGTAATCGAGGTTGCCGAGCCCCGCGCCATGCTCCGAATCGGGCAAAAACAGGTTCCACAGGCCTTGCGCCCTGGCCTTGGCCTTCAGCTCCTCGATGAGGGGCAGCACCTTCCAGCGCTCGCCGGCGTCGACCTCGGCGTGATAGGTTTCCTCATGGGGGTAGACATGTTGGTTCATGAAGTCGGTAACCCGCTCCATATACTCGCGGGCCTTGGCCGAGTAGCTGAAGTCCATGGTGGCTTCCCTTAAGGCTGATAGCGAATAAGGCAAGCTTAGGCGCAGCGCCGCCAGAGGTCCATCGGCTGCGACGAATTTTCGCGCAAAACCCGCTGGTCCGCCGCCACGGGAGACACCCATGCCGGACAATTGCAACCACGAACACCGTGCCTTACCCCTTGTTAACCATCGGCTGCGACTATGGGATAAAATAAAGCATCTCCAGGGACGCCATGGCGCGTAGACCATCATCGGCGGGCATTTCGATCACCGACATGCGCCGGGCGCTGCACAACGCCATCGGCGCCGCGCCCTACGCCATCGCGGTGTTCGACCGCCGCATGCACTATGTCGCCGCCAGCCCGCCATGGGCGGCGCGCCATGGAACTAGCGCCAAGGCCCTGATTGGCGAGCCCTATCGCGGCAACGACGCCGCGGCGCAGCCTTGGCTCGCCGCTCATCAACGGGCATTGGCGGGCGAGCACGTCGCGTGCGACGCCGAGCGCCTGGTCCTTGCCGACGGCGCCGTGGTGTGGCATCGCTGGGCCTGTTACCCCTGGCATGAAGGCGGCGATAAAGCCGCGCCCGTCGCCGGCATCGTCGTCCATATCGAGGACGTGACGCGCGAGATCGATGTGCGGCAAGAGCATCATCTGGCGCTGGAGCGTTTGCGGCTGGCGCTCGAGGCCGGCCATCAGGCGCTGTGGGAAATCCATGTGCCGTCGCGCACGGTGCGCTTGCTTTATGATTTCACCCACCGCTCGCTGCCGCTCGAGGTCCTGCCGCACACTTTCGACGACTTGACCCGGCTGATTCATAAGGGCGACCTTGAAAGCCTCGGCGAGCCGGTCAAGCGGCTGCTTGATGGCGAGAGCCAGTCCTTGTCCGAGGTCTTTCGCGTCATCCTGCCCGATGGCGAATGCCGCTGGCTGCAGTGCCAATGCATGGCCGTGAAAAACCGCGAGGACGGCCGCGCCGAGCTTGTCATCGCCACCCACGCCGACGTCACCCAGCAACGCAGCGACGAGGAAGCCACCCTCAAGGCCAAGGAACGTCTGGAATTCGCCCTTGCCGGCGCCAATGACGGCCTGTGGGACTGGAACCTGCAAACCAGCGAGATTTATGTCAGCCCCCGTTGGCTGGAGCAGTTGGGCTATGCCCCGAACGAGGTCGAGGTAAGCTTCGATTTTTGGCGTAATGCCATTCACCCCGACGACCGCGAACGGGTGGCAAGCCGCGCCATCGCCCGTATGGAAGGGGCGGCGCAATATCAGATAGGCGTCGTGGCGCCTTTCAACTATGAATATCGCCTCCGTGGCAAGGACGGGCGCTATCGCTGGTTCCTGTCGCGCGGCCAGACGGTCGCCTTCGATGCCAATGGCCGGCCTTTGCGGGTGGTCGGCATCCATACCGACGTTTCGGAGCGCAAGCAGATGGAGCAGCAATTGATCGCCGCGCGCGACGTCGCCGAGGACGCAAGCCAGGCCAAATCCGCCTTCATCGCCAATATGAGCCATGAAATCCGCACGCCGCTGACCGGTGTCATGGGAATGCTGGAGCTGATGCAAGACACCAATCTCGACGCCGAACAGCGCCGCCTCGTCGATATCGCCAAGACCTCCGCCGACTGCCTGCTCGCGGTGGTGAACGACATCCTCGACCTGTCGCGCCTGGAAGCCGGGCATCTCGATCAGCGCCCCCGCGTGTTCGACATGAAGACCCTGGTGGGGCAGGTCATCTCGGCGCTGCAACAGCGGGCCGACGCCAAGGGGCTAAGCTTGATCCATCAGCCGGGTCCCTGGTCGGACCTCGCGCTCCATGCCGATGCCGACCGGGTGCGCCAGATTCTGTTCAATCTTATCGGCAACGCCGTCAAGTTCACCCGCAAGGGCGGCGTCACCGTCTCCACCGCGATCGAGCCGATGCAATGGGACGGCGTCAAGGTCAAATGCACGGTCAGCGACACCGGCATCGGCATCCCCCTCGATAAGCAGGGTTTCATTTTCGAACGTTTCCGCCAGGTCGACGGCTCCCTGACGCGCGAGCACGAAGGCAGCGGCCTTGGCCTTTCCATCACCAAGGAGATCGTCGAGCTCATGGGCGGCGCCATGGGCTTTGAAAGCCAGCCCGGCGTTGGCAGCCGGTTTTGGTTCGAACTCCCCCTTGCGAAAGCGCCGAGCGATGCCGACGAAAGTGACAGCCTTAAAGCGGCGGCTCAACGCAGCGCCAAGCAGCGTATCCTTGTCGCCGAGGACAACGAGGTCAATCAAATCCTGATCCGCGCCCTTCTCGACAAGCACGGCCACGACGTCACCATCGTCGAGAACGGCGTGGACGCCCTGGAAATGGTGCAAATCCAGGACTTCGACATCATCTTCATGGATATCCAGATGCCCAAGATGGACGGGCTCGCCGCCACCCGCGCGATCCGCAAGCTGGGCGGCGCCAAAGGCAAGGTGCCCATCGTCGCCCTCACTTCCCACGCCATGGCGGGACAGCGGGAAAGCTATCTGGCCACGGGGATGACCGACTTTCTCGCCAAGCCCATCGATGCCCGGCAGCTCCTCAATGTGGTGGAGACCGCCGGGATTCTGCCGCGCCCGGAGCGCAGCCGGACCGGATAAGCCCTGAGGAGGGATCTACGAGTGCCGCTTAAGCCGAGCGCCGACGCAAGTCCGCGACGATCCGCTCGGCGGTCCGCCCATCCCAATAGTCGGGCTTGCGGCCATGCGGCCAATCGCCGTCGAGCACGCGCGCCACGCTGTCCAACACTTGCGCCGGCTTGATCAGCCGGTTGGTGCCCTGGCTTAAGGTGATGGGCCTTTCGGTGTTGTCGCGCAGGGTAAGGCAGGGGATATCGAGATAGGTCGTTTCCTCCTGGACGCCGCCGGAATCGGTGAGCACCAGCCGGGCGCTGGAGACCAGGCTCATGAAGGGCCGGTAGCTCATCGGCGCGACCAGTCGAACCCCTTCAGCACCAGCCAAGTCATCCCACAGGCCGAAAGCCTTGAGCTGCTTTTGGGTGCGCGGGTGCACGGGAAAAACCAGGGGCAGGCGCTGGGCGGCGGCCTTGATCTGGGCAGCGATGACGGCAAGGATCGCCGCATCATCGACATTGGAGGGGCGGTGCAGCGTCACCACCCCATAGCCGCCGGGAGCAAGGCCGAATTCGGCGGGCGTCTGCGCGGCCGCGATCTTGGCACGCATCAGCTCGTAAGAATCCATCATGATATTGCCGACCCGGCTGATGCGCGCCGGCGCCACCCCCTCGCGCGCAAGATTTTCATCGGCGTCCGGCGACGGGGTCCACAGCACGTCGGCGATGGCGTCGGTGACGAGGCGGTTGATCTCCTCCGGCATGCGCCGGTCGCCGCTGCGCAGGCCGGCCTCGAGATGGGCGACCTTGAGCCACAGCTTGGCCCCCACCATGGCGCAGGCGGCGGTAGAGTTGACGTCGCCGACGACAACGATCCAATCGGGCCGCTCGGCGGCGGCCACCCTCTCATAGGCCATCATCACGCCGCCGGTCTGCTCGGCATGGCTGCCCGAGCCAACCCCCAAATGATGGTCCGGGTCGGGCAGTTCGAGGTCGCGAAAGAAGCTGTCCGACATGTTGGCGTCATAATGCTGGCCGGTGTGGACAAGGACGGGCGCAAAGCCGTCGGCCGCCGTCAAGGCATGGTAAAGCGGCGCCACCTTCATGAAATTGGGCCGGGCGGCGGCGACGAGATGAACCTTGATCGTCATGATGTCCCCCGAAAGAATCTGGCGGACCACTAGCAAATTCAGCGCCCAAAGAAAAGCCTGGGGTCAAGGGGCGCGCTGTTGCCCTTCGCCCTAGCGGCTCGACAAGAAGCGTCCACTCGGCTATCTCACCGCAAGGCCCGATTTGTTAACCAGAGGGATTTAACAAGTCCATAGCCGCCAATAGGATGGGAAGGCCGCTGCGCTTATGATCAACCCGGATAATGTTAACATCGCCATCATCGGCCTTGGCTATGTGGGTCTTCCCCTGGCGGTGGAATTCGGCAAACGACTTCCCGTCGTCGGGTTCGACATCAATGCCGCGCGCCTTGCCGATCTGCGCGCCGGCCGCGACGCCACCCTTGAAGTGACGAGCGAGGAGCTGGCGGCGGCACGCCAGCTTGTCTTTTCCGCCGACCCCCAAGACCTCGGGGCATGCACCGTCTTCATCGTCACCGTGCCAACCCCCATCGACCGCTATAAGCGGCCGGACCTGACGCCGCTGCAAAAGGCCAGCGCAACGGTGGGGCAGGCGTTGAAGAAAGGCGACGTGGTGATCTACGAATCGACGGTCTTCCCCGGCTGCACCGAGGAAGTCTGCGTGCCGATTCTGGAAAAAACCTCCGGCCTCGCCTTCAACAAGGATTTTTTCGCCGGCTATAGCCCCGAGCGCATCAATCCCGGCGACAAAGCCCATCGTTTGCCCGAGATCATGAAGGTGACCTCGGGCTCGACCCCTGAAATCGCCGATTTCGTCGACGCGCTCTATCGCCGCATCATCCGCGCCGGCACCCACCGGGCCTCGTCCATCCGCGTCGCCGAAGCCGCCAAGGTGATCGAAAACACCCAGCGCGATCTCAACATCGCGCTGGTCAACGAGCTATCGCTCATTTTCAAGCGCCTCGGCATCGATACGCTGGAAGTTCTGGAAGCCGCCGGCACCAAATGGAATTTCCTGCCTTTCCGGCCTGGCCTGGTGGGCGGCCACTGCATCAGCGTCGACCCTTATTACCTCACCCACAAGGCGCAGGAAATCGGCTACCACCCGGAGGTGATCCTGGCCGGGCGCCGCATCAACGACGGCATGGGCCGCTTCGTCGCCGACGAGGTGGCCAAGCTGATGGTCAAAAAGGGCACCCAGGTGAAGGGCGCGCGCGCGCTGGTTCTGGGCCTTGCCTTCAAGGAGGACTGCCCCGATCTGCGCAACACTCGGGTGACCGACATCATCAGGGGCCTTGCAAGCTACGACATCGCGGTTGACGTGCACGATCCGTGGGTGGACGCGCGCGAGGCGCATGAGGAATATGGCCTCACGCTGAAGGCCGAGCCCGAGGCCGGCGCCTATGACGCCATCGTCCTTGCGGTGGCGCACCGCCAGTTCAAGGCGATGGACAATGGCGCCCTGCGCGCCCTGGGCCATGAGAAGACGGTGGTCTACGACGTCAAGTCGGCCTTGCCGCGCGACTGCGTTGACGCCCGCCTTTGACAGCGGCAAGGATGAAGCGCATGAAAATTCTCGTCACCGGCGTCGCCGGCTTCATTGGCAGCCATGTGGCGCTCTATCTTCTGGCCCGCGGCGACGACGTCATCGGGGTGGACAATCTCAACGATTATTATGACGTCGCCTTGAAGGAAGCGCGGCTTGCCCGCATCCAGCGCTTCCTCGCCGCGCCCGGCGATGAGCCCGTCTATCCGCAAGCGGCGCGCGCCGCCAATCAACCGGGCGCCTTTTCCTTTCACAAGGCGGATATCGCCGACCGGAGGGCGATGGCGCGCTTGTTCAGGGAAGAAAGAATAGACCGGGTGGTCCATCTGGCGGCGCAGGCCGGGGTGCGCTATTCCATCGACAACCCCCACGCCTATATCGACGCCAATATCCAAGGCACCCTCAATATCCTGGAAGGCTGCCGGCACCATGGCGCCGCGCATCTTGTCTATGCCTCGACCTCATCCGTCTATGGCGCCAACACCGCAATGCCCTTTTCGGTCCATCATAATGTCGACCATCCCTTGTCCCTCTATGCCGCCACCAAGAAGGCCAACGAGGCGATGGCCCATACCTATGCCCATCTTTTCGCCCTGCCAGTGACGGGCTTGCGCTTTTTCACCGTCTACGGCCCCTGGGGCCGGCCCGACATGGCCTTGTTCAAATTCACCAAGGCGATCCTCGAAGGCCGGCCCATCGACGTCTTCAACCATGGCAACCACAAGCGCGATTTCACCTATATCGACGATATCGTCGAAGGGGTGGTGCGGGTGCTCGACCATGTGGCGCGCCCCAATCCCGCCTGGGACAGCGACGTGCCCGACCCGGCGACCAGCGCCGCGCCGTGGCGGCTTTACAATATCGGCAATCAGCGCCCCGTCGCTTTGCTGGACTATATCGGCGCCATCGAAAAAGCCCTTGGCAAGAAAGCCGAGATGAACCTGTTGCCGCTGCAGCCGGGCGACGTTCCCGACACCTATGCCGACGTTCAGGCCCTGGTCGATGACATCGGCTACCGGCCCCATACTCCGGTCGAGGAAGGCGTGCGCCGTTTCGTCGCCTGGTACCGCGCTTATTACAAGGTTTAAGAGCCCGCGGCGCGGCAGGCAGTCAATGATATTCAGTAACCCCGGCGGTATAGTTGAGCGGCACTTGCCGCAGCCACAGCTGGCGCTGCCAGAAGGCGCTGTTGTCGCGATACCATTCGATGGTGCGCTGCAGGCCTGAGCGCCAGGAGACCGTCGGCGTCCAGCCCAGGCGGGCCTGGATTTTGCTGGCGTCCCCGGTATGGCGCACGACTTGGCCGGGCCGCTCCACCACATGGGTGACGCGCGCTTCGTTGCCGGCGTGCATCAACTCGACCACATCGGCGGCGATCTCGTTGATCGAGCGGTGCTGGCCGCTCGCCGCGTTGAACACTTCGCCGCACACCGCCTCGCGCGGCGCGTGCACCAGGAGGTCGAGCGCCCGGCAGACGTCCTCGACGAAAACAAAGTCGCGCGCGGCGTGCCCACTGCCATGCACGGTCAAGGGCTCGTCCTCGAGGACCGAGGTGATGAAGCGCGGGATCACCTTCTCCAGATGCTGGCGCGGGCCATAGATGTTGAACGGCCGCAGGATGACCGCCGGAATGGCGTATGTCGCCATATAGGAATAGACCAGCCGATCGGCGCCGCACTTGGCGCTGGCATAGGGGCTTTGCGGATTGAGCGGATGGTCCTCGTCGATCGCCTCGCGCACCGCCGTGCCATAGACTTCCGAGGTCGACATATGGACGAAGCGGTCGATCCGTCCGTTCGCCCGCTGCACGGCATTGGCCACCGTCTGGGTGCCCATGACATCGGTCTCGAAAAACAGCCGGTTATCGAAGATCGAGCGGGTGACGTGGGTCTCGGCGGCGAGATGGACGACGACATCGGCCTGGCCGACAAGAGCGTTGACGATTTCCGGATTGCACACATCGCCATGCCAAAAGCTGTATTGCGGGTGGTCGTTGGAGAACATCTCGGCCGGCACATTCTCGATCGATCCGGCATAGGTCAGGGCATCGAGAATGGCGACCTCATAGCCGGGATATTTGTCCATGAGATAGCGCGCGAAGTTGGAGCCGACGAAGCCGGCGCCGCCGGTGATCAAGATGCGCTTTGTCATGCCCTGCCGCCTGCCGTGGACGAAAATATAGTGAACGCAGCTTTATCGAAACTGCTTAAGACTTGGTTACGCTGCTTGTCGCCGGCTGGCGGTAGACATAGGCGGTATATTCCCACAGACCGTAGTCGAGCCGCAACACTACATGGCGGGAAAGCCTGGCCTTGAACAACTGCATCGCCTTATCGAGCGAGAGATAGAACAGCTTGTCGTCGCGCCAGTCGGCATGGGGGGCCATGAAGTTGACCGCAAGGCCCATGCGGCAACTGTTGAAAACGCTGGCGAGCAGGGCCTCGGCAAAGGCCAGCATCGCCGCCTCGCTGAGCCGCTCGCGCACCGTGAAAACCCCGTTCAGCACAGCATAGTCGACGCTTTGCCCCGGCAGCGGCGCGGCGACGAGGTCGCGTGCCTCGACATTGATGTGGGGGCGCCGCGCCTTCGCCGCCGCCACCATCGCCGGCGAAATATCGATGCCGTGATAAGCGAAGGCGCCGGGCGCAAAATGGCCTTCCAGCGCGTCATGGAAAAACCCCGGGCCGCAGCCGACGTCGAGAATGGAAAACGCCTCCCCTTGGGGGCGCACGAGGCCGCGCATCACCGCATAGCGGGTGGCCGCGTCCGCGGCGCGCGGCCAGTCAACCCCTTGCAAGGTGGCGCCATGGGCATCGAGGCAGCGTTCATAATAGGCGCGCAAGCGCTGGTAATCCGGCGTCGTCACGGCGTTTCAGCCTTGTCCGGGGCGATAGAGCCGCGCTTCGGCCGGGCGGTAATAATCGTCGAGCGAGGCCGGCACCCGCACATAGGCGCCGAGAAGCTGCTGGCTGCGCGCTGGCAAGCTCAACACCGTTTCCTCGCCCAAGGCGCGCACATAGTCCAGTTGTTGCTTGAGGAAGGAGCGGACGAACTGATGATTGATCGCCAGCCGGTCGGCATGGGTCAGATTGGCGCCAGCGCAATGCCACAGGGTGGAATCAAAGACCAGCATCGCGCCGGCGGCGCACAAGGCCGGGCGGGCGGAGGCGTCGATCGTCGCCTGGCTGGGCCGGCGGGCGCGCTGATGCGTCCCGGGCACCACCAAGGTCGCGCCGCTTTCAGGGGTAAAGTCGGAAATCGCGAACATGACGTTGAGCGAGGCCATATAGCCGTTCATGAAGCGGGGGAAGTCCTGGTGCCAGCGGCGCTGGAAAAGGCTCGCCTGCTCAACGGTGGCCGGCGGCAGGATGAAGCCGTTCTGCAAGTGAAGAATGGCGGTGGGGGAAAGCACCGCATCGACGACGCGGAGCATTTCCGGCACTTCGAGATAGCGAAAAAAGAAGGGCTCGTATTTCATCATCAGCCGCAGCACGCCGGCTTCCCCGGCGGCGCGCAACCGCTCAGCGCCGACGTCGGCGACGATGGCCTTTTCCACACGCCGCATGGCGGCCCTGGTTTCGTCGAGGAAGGCCGGGCTCAATACCCCCTCGATGATGGCATAACCCTGGCTAGCGAGCGCCGCCAGGCATTCCTCCAGCCAGCCAGCGCGTAAAACCGGACGGGTAAGGGTCATGGCTCTTCCTCCCAGAGCGCCAGGCCAAAGCCGGTCTTGCCATAGCCATTGCCGTTGTAAAGCATATAGCGCCCCCCGCCATGGTCGAAGACGAAGGGATAGCAGACCATCTCGGCGTCCCAGCCCGTCCCCGAGACATCGAGGACCGGGTCTTGGCGCCGCGCCCAATCCAAGCCGTCGGGCGAACCGGCCTCATAGATGCGATAGCCCTCGCCGCGGGCGGAAAACCACATGCGATAGCCATCCGGCCCATGCCGCACGCAGGGGCGGGAAATGGCGTATTCCTTCACGCTGGCATAGTCGATGGCGACCCTGCCGTCCCGCCGCCATGCGATGCCGTCGTCGGATTCGGCGTATTTGATGTGATAATGATGCCGCGGCGCGCCGTCCGTCCCTTCCCAGCCGGTGCAGGAAAGATACCAGTTGCGCCACCGCCCGGCTTCCACAAGCACGCAGCAACTGGCGCAAAAATAAGGCTCGTCGCGGCTGCGGTCGATGACCGGGCCGGCAAAGGCGCGGCTATAGGTGGCGCCCCCGTCCGCGCTGACGGCAAGGCCGATGGCGTTGCGGAAGGGAACGGTGACGCTGCGGTTCCAGCCGATATAATATAGGTAATGCCGCCCTTCATGCGCCACCTGCCAGCAGGGCATGACGCCGCTGTCGTCAAAGGCGCCGAGGGCGCCGAGGGAAAGAAGCGGGGCTTCGTCAAGCGCCACCACCTCAAGGCGCGCCATGTCGAGGACGAGCGCGGCGGGACGCGAGCGCTGCAAGGGATCGCGCGCGGAAAAGATGACCCGCACATGGCCATCATCCAGCGGCACGGCCAGCGGCACGGCGGCATAGCCCACCGACCAGTCGCCGATTTCAGCACCAGCGAACACGCGGCCCAGCTTGCGCCATGCCATGACAGACCTCGCTTTTCTACAAGCCGCGCAGACGGCTTGACGGCACCCGCGCCTTTTCCGTCGCCTGCGCCATGTAGACCCCCTCCTCCTCGGTGTCGCCAAGGATCAGCGCGCCGGCGCCAAGGACGCTGCGCGGCGCCACGGCGACGCCATCGCGCACCGCGGCGTTGACGCCGAGGAAGGAATAGGCGCCAATGCGGGCATGGCCGGCGATGCAGACATGGGAGCTGACGAAGCAATGGTCCTCGACCACGCAGTCATGCCCCAGATGGTTGCCCGACCATAAAATGACGTTACGGCCAATCCGCACATTGGGCTGGATGGTGTTGTCCTCGAAAATGAAGCTGTTCTCGCCGACGCTGTTGCTTGGCCACAGCCGCACCCGGGAATAGACATAGCGGGCGAAATCATAGCCGGCCTCCTTCAACGCTTGATAGACCCCGGCCCGTATCTTGTTGACCTTGGCAAAGCCGATGGCGACAAACAGCTCGGCGCTTCCCGGGGGATAGCGCGCCAGCATCGCTTCGCGGGAGAGAAGCGGCTTGCCGTCAAGGCTGTCCGCCGTGCAATAGGCGGCGTCGGCGGCAAAGGCGGCGACGCTGCGTCCGCCGTCTTCCTCGAAATAGGTGCGGGCGAGGCGGGCGAAATCGCCGGTGCCAAAGATGACGAGGGGCTTTGCGGTGCTCATGCGGCGTCCTCCAAACGGCTGCCGGCGATGCTGGCGCGAGCGCCAGCGCCGCCAAGGCAAAAAAGCGTGTCAAGGATGCTCAGCCGCGGCGTAAAATCGGCCGCCATCTGGCGATAGGGCGGATAGTCGCCATAAGCGATATAGCTGAGCGCAATGCCGGCGCCGGCGAATTTTTCGGGCGCGATATAGGCCCGCGCCGCGGGGCCGGAAATATAGCGGGTGGCGCCAGCAGCCTGGCACAAGGCCACCAGCTTATCTGTCCGCGCTCCCGCCACATCATAGTCGGAGGCAAGGGTGAGCGGCGTGGCGATGCCCAAAAGCGCGCAAGCGGCGGCAAGAAACGCCATATCGGCTTCCAGCAAGGTGGCAAAGCCCGCGCCCTCGTAGAGCGGCGCCAAATGGGCCATGACCTCGGGAAAAAAAGGCGCCCCGCCATAGCTGTGGCGCAAGCGCGCGAAATGGCTTTTGCGCCAGCCATCATCGGCGATGCGCACCTCGCGGATGAGCTGGTGGAAGGCGCCCTTGGTCTCCACCGGAATGGTGAGCCATTGGACGCCCGCCGGCGTCCAGATGCGGTTGCGGTTGCGCCAGTCGCGGCGGGTATATTGGGTATCGTCATAGACGATGAATTCATCGACTTGGGCGATGAGGTCGAAATAGCCGCGCCAGGGGATATAGTTGGGCTGGAGGATGGCGACGGTCTTGCCGCTGGCCTTGTTCACGCGTCCGCCTCCACGGCATAGCCAAGCCCGGTGCGGCCATAGCCATTGCCATTGTAAAGCAGGATGCGCTGGCCGCGGTGGCTGAAGACGACGGGATAGGCCTGCATCTCGCTGTCCCAGTCGCTGGCCGGAAGCGGTAGAGGCGCATCATCGCGCACATAGCGCGCGCCGTCATGGACCGCGCGCCAAATCTGGTAGCGCGCCCCGCGGGCGACGAAATACAGAGCTTGCCTGCCCTTTTCCTCGACGAGACAGGGCTTGCCGATGGCGTATTCATGGGGACCCGCAAAATCGATGGCAAGGCTGCTCGCGGGGTCCCAGCGGATGCCGTCTGCCGAGCGGGTGATGCGGATATTATAATAATGCTTGGGCCCCTGCGGCGTTTCCTCCCAGCGGACAAAAGAGGTATAGGCCATGCGCCAGCCGCCATCACTTTCGCGCACCACGCAGCAGGAGGCCGAGCCGATGGGCTCGGCATCGCTGCGCGGCAAAAGCGGCGCCCGGCTGTATTTCTTGAACGGCCCATCGGGGCTGTCGGCGATGGCAAGGCCGATGCCATGGTGCATGGCGACGCTGCCGCCGCGGATCCAGCCGGCATAATAAAGATAAAGCCGCCCTTGATGGGCGACGACCCAAGGATAGGCGGCGCCATCGCCATCGAAACAGCCGAGCGCGCCGACATCGACATGGGGGCCGCTGGCGCCAACGATGCGCGGCGGCGCGGCCCATAGAATGTCAACGCTGCCGATGCGCGAGCGGTTGTCGGCGCCGCGCCCGGTGATGAAGAAGCGGTAAAGGTCGCCGCCCAGCGGCAGCGGATAAGCCGGCCCGGCGAAATCCGCCATCCACCAGATCGCCGGGTCGGGGCGGATGAGAAGGCCGCGCGGCAGCCAACGCGACGCGCCTGGGGTGGGCTCCCTTAAACCTAATGCGGCGTTTACCAAAGCTTCACCCAAACCATGCTAGCTGACACAACCGCTTGAGATCGCAGAGCTTTGCGCGCCAGAGGCGGGCGCGTCAGACGAGAGTGTAGGCATTCTTGACATACCAAATGGTTAACGGCCGCAAGGCATTGGCGCACGCTCCCGAGCCTCTTGGCCCGGCCCCTCATTATCGGGCGGACGCGGCGTGCGCCTTTTGCGGCGAAGCCGCCACCCGGCCTTGTCTTGCCCTGCCGCCGCCCGCCATGACCAGCGATGGCCGCGCCGTCGATTTACCCTTGGCCAAGGCAACCTGCCAGCGCTGCGGCGCGGCGCGCACGACCACCGCTATTCCCGATGCTTTCTGGACCAGCCATTATACTGAGGATTACACCCTGGCGGGGCGGGGCGGGGCGGCGGAGCCCGCTTGGTTCGGGCCAGACGGCATGGTGCCGCGCAGCGCCTTGGCGGCTGAGTGGATTGCCGCCAGCCTGAGCGCGGCGCCAGCGCTTAGGCCGCGCTCCATTTTGGAAGTGGGCTGCGGCGACGGCGCGGTTCTTGCGCGCTTGAAAGCTGTTTTCCCCAACGCCGCACTTCACGGCGTCGAACCGAACGCGCACGCGACGTCCCTTGCCCGCGCTCGTGGCCTTGATGTGCGCCAAGCCTCCTATGACGCCGTGGCGGGACAGTTCGACCTCGTCTACTCCATCGCCGTCATCGAGCATGTGGTCTCACCCCGCCATTTCCTTACAGCTCTGCGCGCCCTTCTCAAGCCCGCTGGCCGTCTCATCGTCATTCATCCCTGCCAGGATCGTCCCAGCAACGACATCTTCATGCTCGATCATCTGCACCATTTTCACTCCCAACATCTCCTGCGCTTGGCGAAGAACGTTGGGCTCGCGGTCGAGGCCGCCAATCTGGGCACGCGGATGTTCGTCAATTTCGCCCTCGCCCGCCTCGTCCCCGCGCGGTGCGAAATCCCCGCGCCCGCGGCCTGGCCCTCCATGCGCGCCTTGAAGGAAGCGATTGCCTCCTGGCGACATATTTTCGCCGCCGTCGATGACTGGCTGGCGCGCTGGGACAACCGTCCCATCATCGTCTGGGGCATCGGCGAAAACTTTGATCTTTTACGCGCCTATTGCCAGCTAGGAAAACAGCCCATCTGCTTGGGCATCGATGAACGGGCGCAGGCGCGCGGGCAAGACTTTCCCATCCGTTCGGCCGCGGTAGTGCGCGACGGCGAATTGCGCGCCACCCCCGTCCTTTTGACCTTCAGGCCAAGCAAGGCGATTGAGGGTCGCTTGACCGGCGCCGGGGCTGAGTGGTTTTGCCCCCTGCCATCCGACAATCATGAGAAACAGCAGTGAAAGGCCCGCCCCCCCTTTCCCTTGGCGACATGCTTGGCGAAGCGCGCCGCTATCGCGGCATCGCCAGCAAGGTCGATCTTGCAACATCGGTGGAAAGCCAGCTTAGGCTGGGCGCCAGTCTTCTCCGGCTGCGCGAGGATTTTCGCCGCAAAAGCGGTAAGGAACAAGCCTATGTCCAGAAGCGGCTGGAAAAATCGCTGCAGGCGGCCGGCACTGCACGCCAGCGCATCATCCTGCTATCGCTCCGGCTTCATCTGAGCTGCGATTATGGCGCGTTTGTCGAAATCTTCCATTTGGCGCGAAGCGATGCCCTTTCCATTCCCGAGGCCTATGCCATCTGGTTCGCTGTCCATGCTTTCGCCTTCACCGCGGGCAACCGCTTATCGGCGCAGCAACAGGTCAAGCTCGACCGCCAGCTCCGCCTTCTTTACCGGCATGTCTTCCAGCGCCTTCACGCTGAAGCAACGACGCGGGGCCTGCTTGATTTCACGCTGGAGCCGGAAGCGGATCGGATCATGCTTGCCGGCACCCAGTTCCTCCTCGGCAACCACGCCCCGACGCAGCAATTGGGCCAGTTGGCGCGCACTCTGACGCAAGACCTTGGGCGCAAGGCAACGATCGTCAATACAAGCCAGCCGCCGCGTCTGCCCATCTCGCCTTTCCTTTTGGGGGGCGTCGCCAATTATGAAAAATCCCTCGATCACGCGCGGCAACTGACCCTTGGCCCAGTGAGCTGCGCCTTTGCCCAAAACCCTCATCTTTTCGTCGACGGCGATGCCGTGCGCTGGATGGTGGAGATCGTGCGCAGCCACCGCCCGGCGGCCATTCTTTCATTGGGTTCCGGCAACCTCATCGTCGACCTTTTGCGTGACAAGGTGCCGGTCATCGCCATGCCCAGCACCGCCAACCTCCCCATTGCCGAGCCCCGCTTGTTCGCCACCGTGCAACCGATGACGGCGGCGGCAGCGCGTCTCCTGCGCCCGCTGAACATTACGCAGGAACGGGTGCGGGTCATACCCGCAGGCTTTGTCCTGCCGCCAGCCACCGCCCCGTTCCGTCGCGCCGATCACGCCATCGCTGAGGATGCTTTCGTCGCCGTCGTCGTCGGCCTGCGCCTGGACGAGGAATTAAAAGACAGTTTCATCGCCCAATTGCGCCGGATGCGCGAGGCCATCCCTCGCCTGGTTATCGTTTTTTTGGGAAACTTCGCAGGTTTCGAAGCTTGGCGTAAAGCCCATCCCGAGCTTGCCGGCAGCGTTCGCTTTCTTGGCTTCCACGTTAATTTGCGCGACGCCATGGCGCTGGGCGATGTTTTCCTCAACCCGCCGCGCCAGGGCGGCGGCACGTCGGCGGCTTATGCGCTGGCGGCCGGCATGCCCATCATCACGCCGCCGGGCGGCGACGTCGCCAGCGTTGCCGGACCTGGATTCAGCTTTGCCGATGCCGAGGAGGCCACCGCCGAAGCCATCAAGCTTGCCCAGGACAGCGCCTATCTGGAAGCGCGCCAGGCGGCGGCGCGCGCCCGCTGGCGGGAGAAATCCGACTTCACGGGCATGGCAAAGGCCCTTCTTGAGGTGGCGGAGGAGGCCATGGCGATATGAAAGTTCCGTTTTACCGGCATGACCTGGCGGCAAGCGACGCCGCGGCCATCGCCGCCGTGCTGCGAACGCCCCACCTCACCACGGGCGCGGTTGGCCGCGCCGTCGAAGCGCAACTCGCGGACTATTTCAGCACCCGCCACGCCGTGCTGACCAGCAGCTGGACGACCGGCGCGCACGCGACCCTGATGGCCCTGGGCATCGGGCCGGGCGATGAAGTCCTCGTCCCCGCCATGACCTTCATCGCCAGCGCCAATGTGGTGGAGCTGGTGGGGGCGACGCCGGTCTTTATCGATATTGACCCGGAAACCCTGTTGATGACGCCCGCCGCGCTCGCCGCGGCGTTGACGCCGGCGACCCGTGCCGTCATGCCGGTGCACTTATATGGCCAGATGTGCGACATGGCGGGCCTGCGCAAGGTCCTTGCCACGCGCCCCGACATCGCCCTTATCGAGGATTGCGCCCATTGTTTTGAGGGCAGGCGCGCGGACAAGCGGCCTGGCGTCTATTCGGACGCAGCGATTTTTTCCTTTTACGCCACCAAGAACGTCACTTGTGGCGAGGGCGGCGCCGTCGTCACCAACCGCGCCGATCTGGCCGCCAGCCTGCGCTCGATCCGCAGCCATGGCATGTCGGCCGCCGCCGCCGAACGCTTCCAGAACGGCTTTTATCGCCATTGGGACATGGAGCGTTTGGGGCTGAAGGCCAATTTGCCGGACCTTTTGGCGGCGCTCCTGCCCCCTCAGATTAAAACCGTGGACGCGCGCCTTGCCCGGCGGGAAGAGCTGGCACGCTATTATGAGGCGGCTTTGAGCGATCTTCCCCTGCGCCTGGTGGAAAGCGTGCCCGATGTCCTGCACGCCCGTCACCTGCTGCCCATTCATGTGCCGCCACAGATACGCGACAAGCTGATCCATGGGCTCAACAGCGCCGGCATCGGGGTCACCGTCAATTACACGGCGGTTCCGGCCACAACCTATTACCGGGAAAAATACGGCTTTGCTTGTGATTCATTCCCGCACGCCCGCGCCTGGGGCGCAGGCACCTTGTCCCTTCCCCTTTATCCCGCCCTCACCCGTGCCCAGCAAGACCATGTTGTTGACACGCTCGCCACCCTTCTCGAAGCCTTGACACGGTCCCACAGGGTGCATGTCTCGGGCGTTTCCGAGGCGCCGCCGCAAAACTTCGACTGAAGATCTGCAATTGGCCACCTCTCAGCACCGAGGATTTTGCTGATCTGACCAGGAGCCGCGAAGGCGAGCGCTGCTGGAAATCTCGATCTGGAACAGAGAACCTTGCAAACCATCGACAATCCGTTCGGCTCGAGATTGTCACCCATGTCTTAGGTGCATTCCGTTACCCATGTCTCCGGACTGGACAAGCCTTATAATGGCGCGCCCGACAGGATTTGAACCTGTGACCCCCGGATTAGGAATCCGATGCTCTATCCAGCTGAGCTACGGGCGCGCACGACGATTGCCAAGCTTGTTGTGCCGCGCCGCGGCGGGCGCGTCAACTACGCTAGTGGTGCGATTTCTCCAACGGATGGTTCCCATCTGTTGGAGAAATCGCACCACAGATTCACTAACTTAGTGGTCCCCTTTTCCCAAACGGATGGATTTATCCGTTTGGGACGGACCACTAGGTTCCAAGACTTTTCGCTTGCCCTGGCCTGCGCTCGTGTCCCTGGCCGTAAAGTTCGCGTGTGAGCGCGCCCCATATAGAGCGAACTTAACGGCCAGGGACACGGGCAATCCATCGACTCTCCTGTGGTCTTGGATTTGAAGTTGGTTTGCGAGCATGCCGCCAATAATGTAACGCACTTCAAATCCACCACACGAGGATGGCCATGCCATGGGAAACGCTCTTACGCGCATATTGGCCATCACCACCATATGCCTTGCCGCCTTCGGCGCGGGGGCGCAGGCCGACAGCGGCCCTGGCAAGATCGACATGGCGGAACAGGACTTGACGCCGGGCGGCAAGGCCCGGGTCACGGCGGTGATCGATGGCGATAGTCTGCGCCTTGCGGATGGCCGCGCGCTGCGCCTTGTCGGCATCCAGGCCCCCGAACGCTTGCCCGGCCAGCGCGGCGCCGCCACCTTGGCCCTGGCCGAGGCGGCGCGCGCGCATTTGCAGGCCCTCGCGCTGGGCGCCACCCTCCAGCTTTATTATGGCGGCGCGCCCCTTGACCGTTATGGCCGGGTCCTGGCCCAGGCCGAAACCGAGGACGGGGTGTGGCTGCAAGGGGCGATGCTGGAAGCCGGCCTTGCCCATGTCTATTCCTTCCCCGATAATCGCGCGCTGATCGACGCCATGCTGACCCGGGAAGGGGCGGCGCGCGCGCAGCGGCGCGGCATTTGGCGCCACCCTTCTTATCAAGTCCTCGACGCCGCCGGCCTTGATGGCGCCGGGGCGCGGCTGCAAGGTCGTTTCGCCATCATTGAGGGCACTGTCTTGGCGGCAGAGGTCGCGCGCGGCACCCTTTATGTGAATTTCGGCCGCGATTGGCAGCGTGACTTCACCCTCATTCTACGGCCTGGCGCCAAGCGCCGCTTTCGCGGGGTCGATTGGGTTCAAATCCCGGGCCGATTGGTTGGCCGGGTGGTGGAGGTGCGCGGCTGGGTCGAAGATAAGGGGGGGCCGATGATTGAACTGACGCACCCGGAACAGTTACAGTTCCCCAACGTCCATGAGACCGAAGGGATGAGCGATGTCGAAACGCCAGCGCACGACCGGCCCCCTTGGTAAAGCCGCCATATTGATGGGGCTTTATCTGGCGCTCTCCTCGTGCACCACCAACCCGGCGACGGGGAAACGCCAATTCACCCCCTTCATGACGCCAGCGCAAGAGCGTCAAATCGGCCTCCAGCAGCACCCGCAATTGCTGCAGCAATTCGGCGGCGCCTATGACGAGCCTCGGCTTGCCGCCTATGTCGCGACGGTGGGTGGCCGGATGGCGAAAAATTCCGAACTCGCCAATGATGATTTCACCTTCACCCTTCTCAATTCCAAGGTGGTGAACGCCTTTGCCCTGCCGGGCGGCTTTGTCTACATGTCGCGCGGCCTGCTGGGCCTCATGAACGACGAAGCGGAGCTCGCCTCGGTCTTGGGGCACGAGGTTGGCCATGTCACCGCCCGCCATGCCGCCAACCGCTATAATCGCGGTATTTTTTCCCAGGTGATCGGCATCGGCATCGGCATCGCCACGGGCTCGGGCGAGGCGGCGCAGCTTTTCATGCAAGGCTCGCAGGCCTGGCTGTTGGGCTATTCGCGAGAGCAGGAATATCAGTCGGACGATCTTGGCGTGCGCTACATGACGCGGGCCGGCTACGACCCTTATGGCGCGCCGCGCATGCTGGCGGCATTGGGTCGGGAAAGCGCCCTGCAAGCCCGCATTCTCGGCAAGGACGAAGCGTCCCGCGTCCCTGCCTGGGCGCGCACCCATCCCTTGACCGAGGATCGGGTGACGCGGGCCCTTGCCAATGCCCGCGCGCAAAAGGTCGCGGTGAACGCCGCGGTGCGCAATCGGGACGCCTTTCTCAGCGCCATCGATGGCATGGCCTATGACGACGACCCCGGCCAGGGGGTGGTGCGCGGCCAGGAATTCTGGCACCCCAAGCTGGGCTTCACCTTCCGCGTCCCCGAGGGCTTCGTGCTGCAAAATGGCGAAAGCTCGGTCCTCGCCGACGGGCCGGGCGATGCCGCCATCCTTTTTGCCGGCGCGAAAATCCAGGCGGGCACCGATATGACCGCCTATATCGGGCAAGTCTGGGCCAGCCTTAGCCAAAACCAGGGGCCGGCCTTGTCGAGCATCGAGCGCCTGAGCGTCAACGGCATGGACGCCGCCACGGGCGTCACCCGCCTTGCCAGCGGCGGCAGTCCCCTTGACATCCGCGTTGTCGGCATGCGCTTGAGCGAGGGGAGCGCCTTTCATTTCATTTTCGTGAGCCCGGCGGGCGAGACCGCCAGCTTTTCCGAACCCTATCGACGGACGACCTATTCCTTCCGCAGATTATCGGCCGAAGAAGCGCGCTCCGTCAGGGGGCGGCGTCTCAAAGTGGTCACCATGCGCGCTGGCGACAGCGCCGCCGCGCTCGCCGCCAAGATGGCCTATGACGACTATCAGCTGGAGCGTTTCCTGGTTCTCAACGGGCTTGACGACGCCAGCAGCTTGCGTGCCGGCGATAAGGTGAAGCTGGTGGTTCTCGAAGGGGATTGAGAAGCGCAGGCGGCGCAAAAAACCCGGCCCTTGGCGGGGGCCGGGCGATTTTGCGTTTGGCCGGGGCCGTCTTTGTCAGGCGGCCAGCACCTCGTTGAGGCGCTCCATCGCCGCGTTCTCGTCGATCTGCTCGACGGCGGCAAGCTCGCGCGCCAGGCGATCGAGCGCGGCTTCATAGATCTGGCGCTCGGAATAGGATTGCTCGGGCTGGTCTTCCTTGCGGTGGAGGTCGCGCACCACCTCGGCGATCGACACCAGGTCGCCGGAGTTGATCTTGGCCTCGTATTCCTGGGCCCGCCGGCTCCACATGGTGCGCTTGATCCGCGCCCGCCCTTTGAGCGTGGTGAAGGCCTTCTCCACCTTGGCGGCGCTGGAAAGCTTGCGCATGCCCGAAGGCGTCGCCTTGTTCAAAGGCACGCGCAGCGTCATCCGCTCCTTCTCGAAGCGAATGACATAAAGCTCGAGCTTCATGCCGGAAATATCCGCCGTCTCGATCTCGACGATGCGTCCCACCCCATGCTTGGGGTAAACCACATGATCGCCAACAGAAAATTCCGCACTATTCTTGCTTGCCATAGTTTTGTCTAACCCTTGCTTTCATCACCAAACGGCGCATATCCATCTTGCCCGGCGAATGCGATGATCGCGCCAACGCGCTTGCTTATTGCTTGTTTCGCGGATGGAATATGACGGCCTTACGCCTAATTGCTTTGCCAACGCCTCCATGGCCTTGGCATTCATTATAGCAGATTAATGCCAAATTACCAGAGATGGGTGCATCGCAGCATAGCTCTTTCGCGATTGCGAAAGCACTTCGCGCCGTAAACATGAAGTCGAGCGGTATTAAATTTTGTATTCGGGGAAAGCCAAGGGCTTCTCAGTCCCCCTTGCCGGGCTCCGGGCTGAAAAATTTGGCGAATTTCTCGGCCATCCCCTTATAGGCGTCGGCGTCGGGGGGCGATTCGCCTTTGGTGGTGATGTTGGGCCAGATTTCTGCATATTTGCTGTTGAGCTCCAGCCATTGCTCAAGCCCGCCTTCGGTGTCGGGAAGGATGGCCTCGGCCGGGCATTCGGGCTCGCACACGCCGCAATCGATGCATTCGTTGGGGTTGATGACGAGCATGTTCTCGCCTTCATAGAAGCAGTCCACCGGGCAGACTTCGACGCAGTCCATGTATTTGCATTTGATGCACGCCTCGGTCACCACATAGGTCACGTCATTTCTCCCAACGTATCGGCCACACACCCACTCGGGGCCGCGCGCCCAGCGGCCCCCTCTTCGTGCGGCGTTTATGCCCTGAAGCGAAGGGCCAGACAAGCGCCTTTACGCCCTTTGAGCACTCGGCACCGGCGGCCTTAAGTCCCTTCTTGCGTCAAGCGCGCTTGCACCCGCTGGCGGGCTTCGCCGCGGGCGCGGTCATCGACATAAAGAAGGCCGGCGACACGCCGGATGAGCTGGTCCTCATATTCGTGCAAATTCCCGTCGGCCAGCGCCACTTCCCATAGCATTTCGATGAGGGCGATACGCTCTTGGGAAGTGAGTTCGGATTTGAGCACGCGGGTAAAGCCATGCAGCTCCACGGCGTCGGCCTGGCGCTGCGCGGCCCTTTTGACCAGCGCCCGCGCCGCGTCCTCACCAAGCGAGAACGCGCGCATGAGCAAGGCAAGGATACGCGCCCGCTCATCCTCATCGATGCGGCCGTCGGTGGCGGCGGCTTCCATCAACAACGCCGCGACCGCCAGCCGCCTGTCGCCAGCGGCCGGAGACCTCGCCTCATCGAGACCAAGGAGGCGAATCAGCCGGGCCAGCATCAGAACACATCCTTCAAACGCTCGACCGCGCGGCGCTCGGCCTTGGTGGGCCGGCCAGCGCCGCGCGAACGGGTGGGCGATGCCGGAGCGGACGGCGCAGGCGGGCTCAAATCGATGTAAAGGCTCCGAGCTTCGCTGGCTGGGCCGCGCCGATGCCCCAAGGCCAGGATGCGTATGACGCGCACCCGGCCGGCGGCGATGAAGGTGAGGGTCTGGCCCGACCGGACGGCGCAGCTGGCGCGGGTTTTCAAGACGCCGTCGATGCGCACCCCCTTGTCCCGGCATAACCGCGCCGCCACGGCGCGGGACTTGCAGAAACGCGCCTGCCAGAGCCATTTATCAAGGCGCAAGACGCCTTCCCCGGCGTTCGCGTCCACCTCTTGCCCGCCCATATCCATCGGCGGCTTCTTCATTCGGACTTCATGGTCTTTTTCAAGGCCGCCAGGGCAGCGAAGGGCGAGTGGGCAGGAGCCGGGTGGGTGGCCATCACGGTAGGGATGCGCGCCGGCTTGCGCCGCGCCTTTTGCTTGCTGTCGCGTTTCTTCCCTTCGGGCGGACTGGCCTGCGGCTTGCCACCCCGCGGCCGGGTGGCTGGTTTATGGCGCGGTTGCCAGAAGAAGGCGGTCATGAGCGCGCTCTCGCCTTCTCGCGGCGCTTCACGAGGGGGCTGCGGCGCGCATGGCGCGGACGGCGTTTCACCCGGGGCTTCTTCGCCCAAGGCGGGAGCGCACGCTGCCGTCTCCGCGGGTTCCGGTTGCGGGGGCGCCAGCGCTTCACGCGGCGCTTGCTTGACGCCATAGCCAAGGGCGCGCATGACGGCGATGAAGTCATCGCCCGCGCAGCCCACGAGGCCCATGAGGTCGGGCCCCACGGCAAAGGCCTTGCCCCCCTGGCCCAGCGGCCGCACAGCATCGCTCAAGCGTTCCAGCATGTCGATGCGCACCGCCTTGGCGCCCACCACGCGAAAGCCGGCGACGCGGTAATAATCGGGCGCGGCGACATCGGCGACATCCACCCACACCAAGCCTGGGGCGGGGCGCGCCGGCAACGCCATCCCGTCCTTTTGACGCAGCCGCCATAAGGTCAGACGCAAATCGGTGGGGGCTGGCTTCAGCATCGGCGGCATGAAAATATAGGAAGCGCCAAAGCGAATGCCGAACTGGCGCAGGCCACGCCGCGCCACCTGGTCGAGGGCGCGCACCTCCTTGTCCACGTCCTCGCGCGGCAGAACGCCCAAGGCCTCCACCAGCCGGTAAGCGACCGCGCGGGCCTGGCCGCCGAGGGCGACCTCCGCCGCGCCGCGCGCCTGCGCCCTCAAAACCTCGCGCAGGCCCATGAGCGGCGCCAGCACGCTGGTCACATGGCCGCGCAGCCATGCCGCCAGGCGTTCTTGAACCTGGGTCGCAAGCGGGCCGTCGAGCATGGTGCCGGGGACAAGGCGCAGGCGTGGCAACAGGATATCATCGCCCGCCAGCACTTCGGCCACCGCCGCGCCGCGCCACTTGACGCGAGGGGCGGCAAGGCCGTGCCCGCTTTCCAGGGCGAACTCGCCGTCTCCCGCCGCCGACAGCGCCCGGGCGCGCAGCTCGACCTCGCGGCGCAGGCCGCGCTCGCCCGCCGCACGCAGCATTTTCGCATCCTCGCCGGCAGCGCCCGCCTCGGCGTGAAAGACGAAGCCTTCGAGGCGGCCGATGGCATGGCCCTCGACCACCACCTCCTCACTTGTCCCCGCCGGCTCGATGTTGACCATCCATTCGCCTTTCGTCCGTAGCTCGCGCAGCAGCGCCGTCGTTCTGCGATCGACAAAACGCTGGGTCAAGCGGGCATGCAGGGCATCGGATAACTTGTCCTCGATCGCCCGCGTCAACGCCGCCCACTGCTCCGGCCGCTCAAGCCAGCTTTGCCGGTGCGACACGTAGGTCCAAATGCGGATTCCAGCGATGCGCGCCGCCAGCGTATCGATATCTCCTTGGGTGTTGTCAAGCGGCTCTATCTGACGCCTCATCCACGCTTCCGGCAAGACTCCATGGCCGGCGCTCAAATGGAGAAAAATCTGTTCCACCAGCCGGGCATGGACGTCGAGCGCGATTTTACGAAAATCGGGAATTTGGCAGGTTTCCCACAACAGCGCCACGTCGCTGGCGCCGCCAAGGCGCTGCACGACCTTGGGCCGCACCGCCAGGGCCTTGAGAACAGCAAGGTCCTCGGCCTCGCGCGCCGCCACGAAGCCATCGCCTTGCGGCCGCGCCTCCAAGCTGGCGATCAAGGCGGAAAGGGAAGAAAAATCAAGCCTGTGCGCACGCCAATACAAGCCCTCCACGGCCTCGAAGCAGTGCCCCTCGATGCGCTTTATAAGGTCGGGGGTCATCAACCCCGCCGCCGGCGTGCCGGCGATGGCGCTGAACCCGCCATCGGCCATGTGGCGGCCAGCACGGCCGGCGACCTGGCCCAGTTCGGCCGGCGTCAGCGCGCGGTGGCGCCGGCCATCGAACTTGGCGGTCGCGGCGAAAGCCACCGTCTCGATGTCCATGTTAAGGCCCATGCCGATGGCGTCGGTGGCCACCAGATAATCCACCTCCCCCGACTGATACATGGCGACCTGGGCGTTGCGGGTGCGCGGCGACAAGGCGCCCATGACGATGGCGGCGCCCCCTTTCTGGCGGCGCAGCAACTCGGCATGGGCGTAGACCTCCTCGGCCGAGAAGGCGACCACCGCCGTGCGCCGCGGCAGGCGTGATAATTTCTTGGGCGAAACGAAACGCAGTTGCGAGAAGCGCGGCCGGGCGATGAATTCCGCTTGCGGCAAGATCCGGCGCAAGAGTGGCCGCATGGTGTCGGCGCCCAGAAGCATCGTCTCCTCGCTGCCGCGGGCGTGCAACAGCCGCTCGGTGAAGACATGGCCGCGCTCGGGGTCGGCGCACATCTGGACTTCATCAAGGGCGAGGAAGGCGACCTCGCGGCCCAGCGGCATGGCTTCCGCGGTGCAGAGGAAATAATCGGCATAAGGGGGCACGATCTTTTCCTCGCCGGTGATGAGCGCCACCCGGCTCGCGCCCTTGATCGCCACCACCCGGTCATAGACCTCGCGCGCCAGCAGGCGCAGGGGAAAGCCCATCATCCCGGAGGCATGGGCCAGCATGCGCTCCACCGCAAGATGGGTCTTGCCGGTGTTGGTCGGCCCAAGCACCGCGACGAGACGGCCACGGCGCGCCATGCCAAGGGGGGCGTTCATGCCTTCCAAGCTGGCAAGGCCAAGAAGGCGATGCAAGAGCTAATCCTCCGGACGCGCCTTTAAACAGCGCGCGCATGTCAAGAACCTCATGGCCATCCGGCCGCTCTATGGTGAGCCTTGAAGGCTTGACGTCGGCTGCGCGGCGCCATCACCGCAAAATGTAAAAAATATTTGACATTCGGGCCTTCTTAAGGCATCACCATGTCAAATATTTTTTACAGAAAAGGGCTGTTCATGACATTTCGCGAAAAATCGGCTTGGCTGATGATGGTGCTGCTCGTCCTGGCGAGCGCTTGCTATGCATCGCTTTTCCAAAATGCGTCCGGCGACTTGGGACGGACCGCCCCCGCGGCAACCGCGCTTCCCTTCGTGCTGGCGGTGATCCTGCTGTCGGTGGTCGGTCAGATCGTGCTGGCGCTGACATCCCTTGGCGAGGCGGCGGCGCCGGCCGACGAGCGGGAGCGCCGCGCCCAGCATAAGGCGGCGAGCCTTTCCGGCTTTGTTTTCGCCGCAGGGGTCGTCAGCGCCTTGGGCTATTATCTGCTGCGCCCCGATGGGGACCTGTTGTTTCACCTCGTCTTTGCCAGCCTCATCATCGCTCAACTCGCCGACTATGGCTTGCAGATCGTCTTTTTCCGACGTGGCGCATAGCCATGGCGAAGCGCCCGCCCATCACCAACCGCGTACGCGCGCTGCGCGAGCATCACGGCGGGGTCAGCCAGGCAGCGCTGGGCCAGGCCATCGGCGTCACCCGGCAAACGGTCATCGCCATTGAACAAGGCCGCTATTCCCCGTCACTGGAAAGCGCGTTTCGCATCGCCCGCTTTTTTGGCGTCAAGGTGGAGGATGTTTTCGGCTGGGAGGAAGAGGCATGATTGAAGTCCGGCAAGCGCGTCTAAAGCCGGCAGCCCGCCGCTTTAACCTTGGCGGTTTTCTTGCGCCGCCAGCCAGCAGGTGATCACGTCTTCCAGCACCGCCAGGGGAAGCGGGCCGTTTTCCAACAGCTTGTCGTGAAAGGCGCGGACATCGAATGCATCGCCCAGCGCGGCTTCGGCCTTGGCCCGCAAGCCGCGAATCTGAAGCTCGCCCAGCTTATAGCCCAAGGCCTGGCCCGGCCAGGTGATGTAGCGGTTGACCTCCGCTTCGATATTGTGCCGCGACAAGGCGGTGTTGGCGGCCATGAAATCGATGGCCTGCTGCTTGGTCCAGCCCTTGGCATGGATGCCGGTGTCCACCACCAGGCGGGCGGCGCGCCACATTTCATAGGAAAGCCGGCCGAAGTCGCTATAGGGGTCTTCGTAAAAGCCCATTTCGAGGCCCAGCCGCTCGGCATACAGCGCCCACCCCTCGACGAAGGCGGTGATGCCGCCGAAGCGGCGGAAATTGGGAAGATCCAATTCCTGGGCAAGGGCGATTTGCAAATGATGGCCGGGCACCGCTTCATGGAGGGTCAAGGCCTCCAGCTCGAAGAGCGGACGGGCGTCGAGCCGTGAGGTGTTGATGCGGAAGACGCCGGCGCGGCTGCCATCGCCCGCTGGGCGCTCATAATAGGCGGTGGTCGTTTGCTCGGCGATATCCTCGGGGACCGGGCGCACGCCATAGGGCATGCGCGGCAGGCGGCGGAAGAGGCGCGGCAGTTCGCCGTCGATACGCTTGGCGATGCGGCTGGCCTTGGCGAGCAGATCCTCCGCCGTCGCCGCGTAAAAACGCGGGTCGGTGCGCAAGAAATTCTGAAAGTCAGTAAAATCGCCGGCAAAGCCGGTCTTGGCGATGACCGCCTCCATTTCGCCCCGGATGCGGGCGACTTCGGCCAAGCCAAGGGCGTGAATGTCCTCGGCGTTCATCCCGGTGGTGGTTAGGGCGCGAATGCGGTGGGCGTAATAGGCCGCCCCATCCGGCAAGGCGGCGGCGCCGACGCTGGCGCGGCAGCGGGGGGCATATTCCCGGATATAAACCTCAAGCCATTCGCCATAGGCCGGCACCACCTTGGTCATGATGGCCTTTACCGCCGCCGCCTTGAGGGCCGCCCAATCGGCGTCCGCCATGGTCGCCGGCTGGCGGGCAAAGGGCTTCAGGAACACGCTATCCTCGGGCTTTTCCACCACATGGGTGGCGATGGACTTTTCAAAGCCCTCGAGCGCGGCGCAGGGCTGGACATAGCCATGGGCGATGGCCCAGCGGGTGGTGGCGATGCCTTCGGCGTTATAGCGCGGGATGTCGTTGAGGCGCGCGACATAGCTTTCATAATCGGCCCTGGTGAAGAAGGGCAGATCGTCGGGCAGGCCGGAAAGGGCGCTGTGCCAGCCATAATAGGTGGTGAACAGCATCGCCCGCTGGCCAAAGCCGCCGGCTTCGATGTCCATGTTTAAATCGCGCTCGAAGAGCTGGTAGTTGAGCTGGTCGGCGGGGGTCAGCGCTTGGCGGTCGATGGCGTGCAGCCGCTTGGCAAAAGCCTGCTGCTTGGCCAAGGCTTCATCCATGGCGGCAAGGCTGAGGCGGCCCAGGCGGTCGTCATAGTCGCGCACCCCCAAGCTGGTGGCGAAAGTGGGGTTTTGCTCCAGAACCCAGGCCCAATGGTCGTCAAGCAGCGCTTGAAACGCTTGCCTCGGGGATTGCCCGCGCGCTGGCGCCGTGGCAAGGCTGAGGGTCAAGATCAATAGTCCAAATATGCGCATCGGCTTGCTCCGCGACCATCGTTGCGGCCACACTTTACCGCCTTGCCGCGATCGATCAAGCACAGGCGCGGCCATGACGTCTTTGTTGGGAGGAGGAGAATAGCCGTGACCTATATCATCCATGGCGCCCGCGGATCGGGCGCGAGCAGTTGCCCAAGGTTAAGGCGCTGGCCGCCGCTGTGCGGCAACGGCCTGCCCTAAAACCCGTTTGGGCCCGCCATTTCCCTCATGACAGCGAGGATCAGCGCCAAGCCTAGTGGTCCGCCCCAAACGGATAAATCCATCCGTTTGGGAAAAGTGGACCACTCAGTTAGTGAATCTGTGGTGCGATTTCTCCAACAGATGGGAACCATCTGTTGGAATCGCACCACTAGTTGCGCGGCGGGAAGATGCCTTGGAGAGCGACGCACCAACGCATCACCAGATAGGGGTCGCGGTTGTTGATGGGCGCGCTTGCGCCCGCGACACCGACCGTCGTTGTCGCGCTGGCGTTGGTGGTGGCGGCTGACGCCCCCATGGCGGTGTCGGCGGGGCCGCTGTTGTAAATGGTGTCGGTGGTCGCCGAAAGAACATTGCCCCCCGGGCTGCCGACATTGCCCGCGCGGGAGGAAAAGGCCCGCATCGTCGTTGTCGCGGTGACGCCTGTCGTCGCAGCATGGCTATGGGCCGCCAGTTGCGCGACGGTAAGGCTGTTGGTCTCGCTCCCCCCTTGCTCGCCCAGTGTAAAATTGGAAAGACCGGGGCCTTGGCCGAGGTGAATGGGATGACGGCCACGCAGGTCGGGAAGCGCGAAGGTGGTGCGTCCATCGCCGCCATAGGTGGTGCCAAGAAGCGAGAACAAGGCGGTGTTGCTGCTGAGCGCCAGAAGCTGGCCATTGGCCTCCGCCCAGCCCTGGGGGCAATAGGTAAAGGCCACCAGCATCATTTGGCCGATGAACGGCTCGCTTTGCGCATGGGCCGCCGGCGTGACCATGGCGGCGCTTGACAGTAGCGCGGCATTGAAAAGCGCTGCCGCTCCTAAACCTGTTGACTTTTTCATGGATTAAATCCCTCACCCTCTCTTGGTTCATGCTTGGCTTGGAACGCTTGCACGCAACCGACGCAACTTGGCGCGAGGACAGGGGGCAAGGCTCTGCCCCATGCAACCTCTTTTGCCATTTTACTGGACTGTTCGCGCCGCCGCGCCTTAACGACCCCGGCGCACTGCCGCCAGGCCGCCAAGGCCGCCCAGAAGGAGGGCAAGGCTCATCGGCTCGGGAATGTCATTGCCGCCATCGCCACCGCCATCGCCACCGCCATCGCCACCGCCATCGCCGCCACCATCGCCGCCACCATCGGGATTGGTGAGGTTCATGACGTCGGCGATGGAGATGGAAAGGTCAAGATTGGTCGCGGCGAATGTGTTGGCGAACTGCGCCGACCAGTTCCAAAAGGCGGTGGCGTTGAAGGACGAGAGGGGATTGAGGATGATGTCAAACTCGCGGATATTGTTGAGGGACACATCTCCCCCGCCTCCACCGCCTTCATTAATTACCGTCACGCCATCCACTTCAAGAAACCGCCGGTTGACGTCAATGGTGTCGGAAATAAGCTCCAGATCCCAAAGGCCGGCGATGGTGGCCGTGCCGATATCAAACACGATTTTAGCAGCGGCGTCCGGCCCGCTGGCGCTGGCGGTGGCGTCGATCGCCACCCGGATGGTTACCTTGAAGATATCGGTCGCTGAATTATTGATGAAGTCCAAGGCGCCCAGGACTTCGACATTGAACGTCCCGCGTACGGTTTGGGCATTGGCGGTAACGCTAAGGCCATCGCCGGTCGCGGTAAAATTGCCCAACAGCGGATCAGCGCCGGTGGTGGCAAGGCCGTTGAATGTCGTGCTTGTGGTAACGCCGCCAGAGGTGAGCGCTAAACTACCTATATTCGTCGCGCCTGACAGCGAGGAAAAACCATCCCCATCGCGGGCCCTGTCGAAATCCAGCGACCCGGAAAGGACAAGCGGCGACGGGATCGGCACCGCCCAGGCCGACGCTGTGGCCAGCCCATAAAGAACCGCCCCCGCCGCCAAGGCGCGGGCCAATATATGTTTCACCATAACCGAAATACCCCTCATTGATGTGCAGCATGCAACCCATGTAGGACGACGCAACACAGTCCCCTTCAGAGTGAAGCAACCCTCATGCCACAATCCGACTGCCCCTGAATTTCAAGGGCTTAATCAAGCGGCGGGAAAAATTGCACGCTTTAACTGTAAAATTCCCCTTACATTCTAGGGCCCACGCTCATATTTGACTTGGCGGCCGTTCGCCCTGATATTCGGCACGATATTGCGCTGCAATATGATAGGATGGCGGTCATGGCGGATAACAAGACCATCAAAGATTGGGAAGCGCTGGCGGCCAAGGAGCTCCAAGGCGGCGGCATCGAGGACCTTGTCTGGCACACCCCGGAAGGGGTGGCGGTCAAGCCGCTTTACACCTCCCAGGATATCGCCGGCATGGAAGAGACGCTGCCCGGCCTTTATCCCTTCACCAGAGGCCCGCGCGCCACCATGTACACAGTGCGGCCGTGGACGGTGCGGCAATATGCCGGTTTTTCCACCGCCGAGGAAAGCAACGCCTTTTACCGGCGCAACCTCGCGGCCGGGCAAAAGGGCCTTTCCGTCGCTTTCGACTTGGCCACCCACCGCGGCTATGATTCCGACCACCCGCGGGTGGTCGGCGACGTGGGCAAGGCCGGGGTCGCCATCGACAGCGTCGAGGACATGAAGATCCTGTTCAGCGGCATTCCCTTGGACCAGATGTCGGTATCGATGACCATGAACGGCGCCGTCATCCCGACCATGGCCTTTTATATCGTCGCCGCCGAGGAACAAGGCGTTCCCCTGGAAAAGCTTTCCGGCACCATCCAGAACGACATCCTCAAAGAATTCATGGTCCGCAACACCTATGTCTATCCGCCGGGCCCCTCGATGCGCATCGTTGCCGACATCATCGCTTATACGGCCGAACATATGCCCAAGTTCAATTCCATTTCCATCTCCGGCTACCACATGCAGGAAGCCGGGGCGACGCTGGCCCAGGAGCTCGCCTTCACCCTGGCCGACGGCATGGACTATGTGCGCGCGGCGCTGGCGAGGGGGCTCGATGTCGATGCCTTTGCCGGGCGCTTGTCCTTCTTCTTTTGCATCGGCATGAATTTCTTCATGGAGGTGGCGAAGCTGCGGGCGGCGCGCACCCTGTGGGCCCGCATCATGCGCGACTTCGGCGCCAAAAAATCGGCCT
Source organism: Pseudomonadota bacterium (assembly GCA_049324415.1). Classification (GTDB taxonomy): domain Bacteria; phylum Pseudomonadota; class Alphaproteobacteria; order Sphingomonadales; family CAKZYD01; genus JBMOOS01. The sequence goes on along the minus strand of JBMOOS010000006.1, from coordinate 23,499 downwards.
CGATGATGCTGCGCACCCATTGCCAGACCAGCGGCGTCAGCCTCACCGAAAAAGACCCCTATAACAACGTGGTGCGCACCACCATCGAAGCGATGGCGGCGGCGCTGGGCGGCACCCAGTCCCTGCATACCAACGCCCTTGACGAGGCGATCGCCTTGCCCACCGATTTTTCCGCGCGCATCGCCCGCAATACCCAGCTCATCCTTCAGGAAGAGACCGGGATAACCCGCACTGTCGATCCCCTGGGCGGCTCCTATTATGTCGAGGCCCTGACCCGCGACCTGGCCAAGGCCGCCTGGACGCTGATCGAGGAAGTCGAAGCCATGGGCGGGATGACCCGCGCGGTGGAGGCCGGCTGGCCCAAGCTCAAGATCGAGGAAGCGGCGGCGGCCAAGCAGGCGCGCATCGACCGCGGCGAGGAAGTGGTGGTCGGCGTCAACAAATACCGGCTGGAGAGGGAGGAGCCCCTCGACATCCTCGCCATCGACAACGCGGCGGTGCGCGAGGCGCAAATCGCCCGCCTCGCCAAGGTGAAGGCCGCGCGCGACGAGGCCGCCTGCCAAGCCGCGCTCAGCGCCTTGCGCGAGGGCGCGCGGGGGGACGCCAATCTGCTCGACCTTGCGGTGGCGGCGGCGCGGGCGCGGGCGAGCTTGGGCGAGATCAGCCAGGCGATGGAGGCGGTGTTCGGCCGGCACCAAGCGCAGGTGCGCTCGGTGAGCGGGGTCTATGGCGGCGCTTACGGGCAGGACGCGCGCTTCGGCAAGCTTATCGAAGCGGTGGACAAATTCGCCGCCGCCGAAGGCCGCAGGCCGCGCCTCATGGTGGCGAAAATGGGCCAGGACGGCCACGACCGGGGGGCCAAGGTCATCGCCACCGCCTTTGCCGACCTCGGCTTCGACGTCGATGTGGGCCCGCTTTTCGCGACGCCCGAGGAAGCGGCCCGCCAGGCGATCGAGAACGACGTCCATGTGGTGGGGGTTTCCTCCCTTGCCGCCGGCCACAAGACTCTGGTGCCCGAGCTCATCGACGCGCTGCGCCGCCAAGGCGCCGACGACATCCTCGTCATCCTGGGCGGCGTCGTGCCGCAGCAGGATTACGCTTTTCTCAAGGAAGCGGGGGTTGCCGCGATCTTCGGCCCCGGCACCAACATCGTCGATGCCGCCGCCGATGTCTTGTCCCTCCTGGAGCGCCAGCGCCCCGCCGCGGCGGAATAAGCGCGCCGTCGCCGCCCCGTCCTGTCGGCTTCGTCCAATAATCTTTGCCCGCGCCGTCCTATTGTTATCCCCGGGTTGCTTGTTTCCAGGGATAACGCCGTCATGAGCCTGTTTTTGAAATCCTTCATCCTTGGCGCCATCATCGCCGCCGCGACCGTCGTCACATTGCCAGACAAGGAACCGCAAACGCGCTGCGCAACACCGCTAAAAGCTGTAGCGCAAGCTTAAGGTTCCACCGTGGGTGACCAGGCTGTCGGCGATAGGGTCAAGGCTTTGGGTGCGAAAAAAGCGGTAACCGATATCGGCGCGCAGGCGTCGGTTAAGGGCATAGCCCAGCCCCGCGCCCAATTGATAGCTCAGCACAGTGTCATCAACCACGCTGTCGCGGACGACGGCAAGGCCAACACCGCCACCACCATAGGCCCCCAAGCGGCCCTTGATGGGAATATCGAGCCACAGATTGGTCATAAAGGCATGAATGTCGAGATCCTGGGCGACCAGAAAAAAACCATGGAAGGGAATGAACACCACGCGGTCGCTGGGTAAGGGAAGATCGGCGTTGCGATAGGCGTATTCCCCCTCCCAGCGCAACAGCCCCCAATCATAGCCCCCGGCAAGGCCGATTTGCATGCCGTTGTCAAGGTCGAGAGCGCCGAGGCGGTTGGCGCCAAAACCGCCTATGTTAAGGGCGGCGTAAAAGCCGGTAGGACTTTCGGGCGCGGCTTTTTCCGCCTTGGCGTCCAATCCCGGCATCCCTGCCATTGGCACCGCCGCCGATGCATCATCCACGTCTTGCGCCCAAGCTGGCGACAGGGCAAGTGGAAGCGCGGCGAGAAGGAACAAAAGGCTTAGGAAACGCATGGCCAGATCCTCCGCGCCCCCCTCCCGATGTCATCGAGTATAGAGCAGGCACTGGACGGAATCGAGTGCGCGGCCCTTCAAAGGATCGCGAGGCGGCGCCGTGTCCGCCTGTTCACGCCGGGACGCGGCGGGCCTTGAGGAGCCGTTCGGCGATGGCGAAAAATTGCGGATTGTCGACGTCGATCGGCCCATAGGGGTAATCGAGAAGGATGGTGTCGACGCTGACCCCCAGATTACCGGCGATGCGCCGCATCAAGGGCTCAAGGCCGGCCCAGCGGGTCTTGTAAAGGAGGAAAGGCATAAGGCCGAAAGCCTTGAGGATGCGGATGTGGCGCTTGCCGAACTGGCCGCCGGAGGTGAAAATCTTGACCGCCTTCAAGGCCTCGGCCCGGCGCAGGCCATAAAGGTTGCAGGCCGAATATTCGCCGTCCTTCAAGCGATGATAGGCAAGGCGCACGTCGGGCGCTTCGCGCCGCACCACCGTCGCCTCGGTGAAGCTGACGGCGACATCGCCAGCGCCAGCGGCGAACCGGTCCATGAAGTCGCGAATCAGCACGGGGGTATGGAGCACGTTATCGCCGGTGGTGACAATCAAGGGGAAGGGGTCGGGGATCGCGGCGGCGGCGGCAAGCGTGCTGTCGGCAAGATTGCCCCGGCTGGGCGTTACCTTGAGCGTTCCCTCGTCGAGCCACAGCCTAAGCCGCGGCACCGTGCGCAGGACGGCCTCCTCCTCGATGGAGACATAGATCCGCCCGATGCGGCCGCTGTCGATCAACGCCTCGATGACGCGCTCCAGCATCGCCCTGCCGTCGATTTCGACGAGGCACTTGTGCGATTTGTTCTGCAGTTGCGCCACCGTGTCGGCAACGCCGCGCCTGGAAGCCGCCATGATGAGCGCCGTCGCCTTGGCCGCGCCCTGTGTCTGCTGTGTCATCACTGCCTCTTTCGACTGCTTGCCGCTCTCATGGTTGCCAAGCGAGATGGCGCATCAGCTCGGCGATGGTGCCCAGCGCCGGCAAGCGCTCCAGCGCCGCGCGCAGCCGCGCCGTCCGTGCGGCATCGACAACCCCTTGCGCGCAGGCGGCGAATTTTTCCCAATATTGCGCGTCCGAAAAGGGGGCCGCCTTGCTGCCCAGCGGCATCGCCATGGTGGCCGTAAACCGCGCGCCGTCCTTAAGCACGACTTCGACCCGGGTGGGAAATTCGCCTTCGAGCTGGTCCACCGGCCGGCGGTGAATCAGCGGGAAAAGCGCGCGCAGATGCGGGCGGCGCACCCCCTCGTCGGTGAAATCGCGCAACTGACAGGCGCCCTCGGCAAGGCAGAGGGCCAGCGCATATTCCATGGAGAATTTGGCTTCGAGGCCGTCTTGCGGGTCGCTGTACATCAAATTGTTGAAATGCACCCGGGGCGCGAACACTTCGATGCGTGCCACGTCGGCGGCGCCAAAGCCATGACGAGCGCGCAAGTCGAGGAGGCCGTCCATGGCCCGGTGAGCGGCGCCGCAATTGGCGAAGCGCTTGACGCGAAAGCCGTGCTCCAGGATGAGCAGGGGCTCGCCTACCCGGGCGGTCTCGAAGCGTAAATTCTGCCCGTGCTCCACATGACTGAGGCTATCGCGCAAGGCCTCATAGTCGGGACCCACCATCAGCCGGTTCATGCCGGTGCGGCCATCAAGGACATCCATGCTTGCCGTCAGCCCCGCTCGGGCCAAGCTTGCCGCAAGAACGCCGGCCTTGGCGGCAAGGCCGGCGTGAACCGGCTTCGTCATGGTGCCGAACTGGGCCATGAAGCCCGCCGCCATGCTGGTGGAAATGGACAAGGCATAGGCGGCTTTCACAGCGTCGAGGCCAAGAAGGCGGGCGCACGCCGCCGCCGCGCCGACCGCGCCCACCGTCGCCGTGGCATGCCAGCCGCGGTTGCGGTGCGCCGGGTTCACCCCCTGGCCGACCCGGCCCATGATCTGGAGGCCCACGATATAGGCGTCGAGGCAGGCGCCGCCGCTGGCGCCTTCCTGTTCCCCCAAAGCGAGAATCGCAGGCGCCAGCACCGTCGTCGCATGCGCCTTGGGGGGGTCGAAATTATCGTCGAAATCGAGCGCATGGCCCGCCGTGCCATTCACCAAGGCGGCCCATGGCGCGGCGAGCGTCCGGGGCTGGCCCACCACATGCGCGGGCCCTTCGCCCCAGGGCGACACCACCTCATGGACGATCCGCGTCGCGGGCTCCATGGCGCCGGGCAGCATGACGGCGACAAGGTCGATGAATTCCCGGTGGGCCGAGGCAAGGGCTTCCTCGGGCCAGGCATTTTCCTTGTTCGCAATCCAACGGCCATAGGCCTCAACGGGATTTCCGGCCACTTTTTGTTCCTACCCAGGAGCCGGCCCGACATGGCTCGGCGCTCGCCTTCTTGCAGAAAGGCCGGGGTGCGGGCAAGGCCCATTTTGCCTCCAAGCCTTGCGCAAATAGGCTTTGGCATTGGCCGGCGATGGTGTAAGAGCGCAAGGCTTGAGCCAAGCCGTGGGCGCGGTTGGCCATATATTCGACGCAAAGTGGCGCGACACGGCAAGTTGGGGCCGGGCGGCGATCTTATATGGCTGTCCCAACGACGAGGGGTTCTGGTGACCGAACTTTATGCTTTGCCGGACCATGTAGTTATTCAAAAGCTGATCCCCGGGATTGGCGCGCGCCATCTTGCGGTGAGCGTGGCGAGTAATATTATTCGCCAGAACCCGGGCCTTATCCCCATCGCCATCGACCATCGCGGGGAGGGGCGCGTGTTCTGGGCCGATATTGGCGATCACCCTTTCCACGAATGGCAATTCATATTCACCATCAAGCATCTGGCGGAAACGGGGGCGATAAGCACTGCCTTCACGACGACGCCGGATATCTTGCTTGACGATGCGCTGTTCGCCGCGGGCCTTCCCCCCCGGGGCCTCATCTTCCATATTTCCCGCTGCGGCTCCACCCTGCTCGCCAAGGCCTTGGCGCGCCTCAGTCATAACGTCGTCATCAACCAAGGCGGGCCGCTGCAGCGCGGGTTCTGGGCCTTGTGGACCAAGGACTGGCGCCGCCCCTTGCCCATGGACGATGAGGCGATGCGGATGTTTCGCAATCTCATCCTCGCCATGACGCGGCCGCGCCACGCTGGACAAAGCCAGTCCTTCGTCAAATTCATCAGTTGGAACACGCTTTACCTCGACTTCATCCTTAAAGCCCTGGCCGACACTCCAGCGCTCTTTCTTTACCGGAACCCGGTCGAGGTCATTGCCTCGGTCCGCCAGGAGACGACGGCGGCCCTGGTCGCCAAGACGACGCGCCAGGCTGGCCTGCTGACCGGCGGCGATGCCGACGAAGCGGCGATGCTTTCGGACACCGCTTATCTCGCGCGCTGCTATGCGCAATACTTCCGCGCCGCCTTGGCCGTAAAGAGCGAGAGGATTGCATATCTCGACTATGTCGATATAAAGCCTCAATCTTTCGAGATGATTTTGCATCAGGGCTTGCATTTTATGCCCCGCCCTGATGAGTTGGCGTCTATGCTGGAACAATTCCAGTTCCATTCGAAGGACGATACGGATGGCAGCGTGTTCAGCGGCGACGCCGAGACCAAGCGGGCAGCCATATCGGGTGAAGACACAAGACTCATTGACAGCGCATGTGGACGTTTCTTGAGCATGCTGCGCGGTTCCGAACGGAATTTGTTCCAGCATGCCAACAAGCGCGCGTGTATGGCGTAAGGAGATCTTGGCGATGGAGAACGACATGAACAATGCATACCGCGAAGATCTCCTCTCGGTGATCATCCCCAGCTTCAATTACGGGCGCTTCATCGCCCAAAGCATCGAAAGCGTCTTTGCCCAGGATTATGGGCCCATCGAGCTTGTCATCGTCGACGACGGCAGCCGCGACGATTCCCTTGCCGTCATCGAGCGTAGCTTGAACGGTCATTTGAATGGCCATTTAAACGGTCACATGAACGGTCACGGCCGGGTGACCCGGACCGAGGTGGTGCCCCTGCCCGGCAATATCGGCAAGCTTGGCGCCATCAACCGCGCGATGAGCCGGATTAATGGCGTTTTTTCCATTATCCTGGACGCCGACGATTATCTGACGCCGCATTACGCCAGCCGTTGCATAGCCGAGCTGCGCCAGGTCAATGCCACCGATCCGGCCATCGGCTTTGTCTACACCGATTGCAATCTGGTGTCGGAGACCGGGGAGATTCTCGACCGCGGCCGGTCGACGGCCTTTGACCCCCTGCTTCTCAAGCAATACAGCTTCATCCCCGAGCCGGCGGTGGTGCTCACCAAGGCGCTGGTGGAAGCCGGCCCGTTTGACGAAAGCATCAAGCGCGGCACCAAGCATCACAAATGGCAGCGCATCGTCAACAATGGCTGGCAGGGCCGGCACCTCGCCGAGCCCATGTTCTTTTACCGAATGCACCACAACAATCTCTCAGGCATCGGCCGGCGGGTCATCGGCGAGATCGAGAACGGCGAGCAGGGCGAGCGCATTCTCTCCGGCTATTGGCCCACCATGGCGCATTCCTGAGCCGGGCTCGTTCCCGGGCGGAGCGTTGGTCGCCAGCTCCCGCCTTGCAGCCGCTCTCGCTTAGGGGACGCGGCCTCCATGCAAGTTTCAAGACGGGCTCTTAGCCATCGGCCCCCATCAGTTGACGGGGGCCGCCGCTGCGAAACCGTATGAGAATTTTAGCTTGATGCTTAAGGCTGGCGGCGTCTCGAACGAGCGCCTTGCAGGCCAAGACCAAGAAGGCCAAGGCCAAGAAGACCGATCGTCGCCGGCTCGGGAATGTCGATGCCGTCTTGGTCCTGGGTGGTGATTGGAAGCGGCGGGTCGGTGAAGCCCAGAAGCGAGAAATCATTTCTGCCGGCGCCATAGGGCACGTAGAAGGTAAGCGTGTTCACCGGCACGATCTTATCTAAAAGAAGGACATATTCGCCATTGGCGGCGTTATTGGCGAGGAGACCGGCAGCGGAAAACTCGATGCCAAGGCCGCCGTCGATGCGGTAGGCGCCAACCTCGTCATAGCCAGTCTCGCCGGCGAAAAGGTCGGAGAAAAATACTTCGCTCAAGCCGATGGTGGTATCGAAAACGATGCGGATGAATTCGCCGACATCGATTTCATCCTCCTCGCCGCCGCGCACGCCGAGCCCGTCCGTGGCATCCCACCAAAAAATGGCGGCGCCATTGTCGGAGCCTGCCTCGATGGTAAAGCTGATGCCATCGACAACCGTCGAAAAGCTGCTCTTGCCATCGGCGGCGGCAAAACCTGGGGACCGGAAGTCCACCTGGGGCACCATCGGCGCGGCGGAAGCCGCAAAGGCGAAAAACGAACCGGCAGCGCCCAACGCCATGGCGGCAATCTTGTTTCTCGTTCTCATGTGACTATCCCTCGACCCCATTGTCTCGCCAAAACCCCATAGGCCTGCACACATCCCTTGACTAGCAAGAACCAGGCCAAAATATTTTTCATTATTAAAATCAATATCTTACTCGTTATTCAGGCGCCAGAATTTAAAGAATTGTAAAGAATTCCGATAACCCCTTGCGACTATTTGTTTCAGGTTGAAACAAGAGCATGCACAGGCAATTTACTGCCGGGGGTTGCAAAATATCCGCCAGTCCTGTCAAAAACCGCGCAAAGGGTCATCGGCGGCGCGGCGCAACCAATTGTCAGTTGGATAATGGCAGGCCCCGTCGATGACGTGCAGCGCATAGGCGTGACGCGACACCGCGGAACGGTTGGGCCCGGAGAGATGGGGAAAGCGCCCGTCGAGCACGATGGCGGTTCCCTTGGCGGCCTCCAAGGGCATAGTTTGCGACACCGACCAGGGTTGCGAGTCAAGGGTCACGAACTCCACCCCGCCACCGGCGGCGCGACGCATGCGCTGGCGCGGCGATGGTTCGCGGTGTGCGCCAGGGATACCCCACAAGCAGCCGTTATGCGTGGTGGCGTCCTCAAGCGCCACCCAAATGCCGATGACGCTCTGCGGCTCGGTCCATAGATAGGTCGCGTCCTGGTGGCAGATGACTTCGCCGCCGATGCGTGGCGGCTTAAAGATGTACATCGACTGGATGAGGAGGGGCTCGGCGAGCCCCAGCCCAAAGACCAAGGCACGAAACCGCGGCTGACGCGAAAAGGCCGCGAAAACCGGGTCGCGGTCGTGAAGGGCATGGCCAACCTTGTTGAGCGCCGCCGCTTTGTCGACGATGAGATTTCCGTCGGCGTCGAGCGCCTCGGCCTCGAAGAAGAAATGAACTTCGCCAGCAGAAGCAAAAAGGCTTTCCGAGTTGTCCTTCATCCGGTCGGTGGTGGAAAAGATCGCTCGATGCCCTTGGGCGTCGAAGCCCTCGACCATCTCCATCATGCGCGCCCGCAAGGCCTCGCACGCCTCGGCCGTCACCATGTTTTCCAGCACCAGCGCCCCGTCGCGCACGAAAGCCGCGCGCATGGCCTCGTCAACCCCGGCAAAGGCGCGGGCGTCGAAGCGGGGGATGGCGCACTCGCCGACAGGGGGCGGATTTTCGGAAAAAGCTGGGGTTCCGGCCATCATCACACCCTTGGGCCGAGGCATCGGCCGCCCTCCTCTCCTGTTCTTTGCGCAAGCGATGGGCGCAAGAGCGCTTGACCGGCGGCCTGATTTTATCGAGTCTGGGTGCGCCACCCGCAAGCTTGAGGAGGGCATTATGGCTCACAAATTATTTGCGGCACAAGCGACGGCGTTTCTGCTTTCTGCAGCCCTTGGCCCAGCCTTGGCGCAGGAACAGGCAACCAGTTGGACCTGCACCAATGGCGGCATGACCCGCAGCGTTGAGTTGCGTGAAAACATCCCCACCGCGCCATTATGCGAAGTTTGGTACGATAAAACCGCCGAAGGCGGGGCCAAGGCGCGGCTATGGTCGGCCGATAACGACGGCGCCTATTGCCGGGGACAGGCGGAAGGCTTCGTCGCCAAGCTGGAAGGCTGGGGCTGGCAGTGCAGCCTCGCCGCCGCCGCGCCGGTCGAGGAGGAGCCGGCGCCGGAGGCTAGCCCGCCCAATTGACGCCATCGCCTCGTGGTCGCGATGAGGGCCACCGAGCCTATCATTGCGGCGCGCGAAACGGACCTTGGCGCTGGCGCCCGGTGAAACCGCGAGCCCATCCCCCCGCCGGTGGAAAATGAACCCCTTGGCGGCGGCGCAGCGACATTCTATTTCTGACCCCCCGGTGCGCAAGGAGGATACAGCATGACGACCCCTGCAACCGCGACATTGGCGGGCGGCTGCTTCTGGTGCGTGGAAGCGGTGTTCAAAGACCTCAAAGGGGTCGCATCAGTGCACTCCGGCTATACCGGCGGCCATCTTGCCAACCCCAGCTATGAAGCGGTGTGCAGCGGGGTGACCGGTCATGCGGAAGCGGTCGAGATTGGCTTCGACCCGGAGGTCATCGCCTATGACACCTTGCTCGATGTTTTTTTCGCGACCCACGACCCGACGCAGTTGAACCGCCAGGGCAATGACGTGGGCAGCCAATATCGCTCGGAGGTATTTTATCACACGCCCGAACAAAAAAGCATGGCGCACGCGGCCCTGGCAAGGGCGCAAGCGCTGTGGGACCAGCCCATCGTCACCAGAATCACGCCAGCCGGGGTTTTTTATCCCGCGGAAAACTATCACCAGGATTATTTCGCCAACAACCCCGACCAGCCCTATTGCGCCGCCGTGGTCTCGCCCAAGCTCAGCAAGGCGCGGGCGAGGTTTTCCCACCTTCTCAAGAAATAGCCTGGCTCAAGAAATAGCCTGGCTCAAGAAATAGCCTAGTGGTGCGATTCCAACAGATGGTTCCCATCTGTTGGAATCGCACCACAGGTTCAATAACTTAGTGGTCCACTTTTCCCAAACGGATGGATTTATCCGTTTGGGGCGGACCACCAGCGTTTCTAAAGTCAGTGACCAGCGCTGAGCAGGCGGCGGGCGATGACGTCGGCCTGGATTTCCGCCGCCCCTTCGAAAACGTTGAGGATGCGCGCGTCGCATAGCAGGCGCGAGATCGGATATTCGAGGGCGTAGCCATTGCCGCCATGGATTTGCAGCGCGCTATCGGCGCTCGCCCAGGCAACGCGGGCGGCAAGGAGTTTGGCCATCCCGGCCTCGAGGTCGCAGCGCTTGCCGGTATCCTTGGCCCGCGCCGCACGGTAGGAAAGCTGGCGCACCATCATGATTTCGACCGCCGCCGAGACGAGCTTGCCCCAGACCCGGGCGAATTCGAAAATCGGCTTGCCGAATTGCCGCCGCTCAAGGGCGTAGCGCAGCCCCAGCTCGAGGGCTGCCTCGGCGACCCCGATGGCCCGCGCCGCGGTCTGGATGCGGGCCGCCTCGAAGGTGGTCATGAGCTGCTTGAAGCCCTCGCCCTCGACCCCGCCCAGGAGATTGTCCGCCGCGACCACAAAGCCATCGAAGCCGATTTCATATTCCTTCATCCCGCGATAGCCGAGGACCGCGATCTCGCCCCCCGTCATGCCGGGCGCGGGGAAGGGCGCGTCCGGCGTGCCGCGCGGCTTTTCCGCAAGCAGCATGCTAAGCCCGCGATAGTCGCTGGTCGCGGGATCGGTGCGCACCAGCAGCGTCATCAAGTCGGCGCGCGCGGCGTGGGTGATCCAGGTCTTGGCGCCGGTCACCCGATAGCCTGCGCCGTCGCGCACCGCGCGGGTGCTTAAGGCGCCGAGGTCCGAGCCGGTATTGGGCTCGGTGAAGACGGCGGTGGGAAGGATTTTTCCGGCGGCGATCTGGGGCAGCCATTTTTGCTTCTGGGCCGGCGTGCCGCCGGCAAGGATAAGCTCGGCGGCGATTTCCGAGCGGGTGCCGAGGGAGCCGACGCCGATATAGCCGCGGGACAATTCCTCCGAGACGATGCACATCGCCATCTTGCCCAGCCCCGCGCCGCCATAGGCTTCCGGGATGGTGAGGCCGAAGACGCCGAGCGCGCTCATCTCCTCGATGATCGTATCGGGAATGAGGGCATCCTCCAAATGCCAGGCGTGGGCATGGGGCATGACTTTTTCCTCGGCGAAGCGGCGGAACTGGTCACGCACCAACGCCATCACCTCGTCAAGCCCGGCATCGCCAAAATGGCCATGGCGCAACTCCTGGGCCAGGGCCCAGCGCAGGTCGCGCCGGCCAGCGTCGGCGATCAGCGTCTGCACCGCGCCATGCGCCCGGAAACGCTCGAGCACCGCCGCCTCGACCCCAAGGTCGCCAGGCCGCACGATCTCGCCCTGGCTCATGGCAATGCCACCCGCCATTTGCGCCAGATATTCGCCGAACCCCAGACGCAGGATCAAGGTTTCCACCGGCCCCAGGCGGCTCTCTTGCGCCAAGGCCTCGGCCCAGGCCAACGTCTCGCGCAAGGCCTCGCCATAGGTCGCGAGCCAGGCAAGGCCATGGGCGGCGAACTGTTCCGCTTCCAGCCGCGCGCGGTCGAGCGCCCCGGCAACCGTGACCCTGGCGCCGAGCGCGCGTCTGGCGGCGGCAATGAGGCCTTCGGCCGCCGCCAGCGCTTCGCGGCAGCGCGGCAGCAGGGTGGCGATGGCCGCCCCCTCGCGGGCGACGGCAGCGATGGCCGCCCCTTCCTGGGCGGGGGTGAGGATCCTCGACATGCTCTTTCCTTCAGCCAAGCGCGGCGTTGCCCACCGCGATCGCCTCCTCGACCGTTTTCAGCCCCGGCACCTTGGCCGAAACGAGAACCGCCATATTGCCGGGCTTGTGCTGGTTGCGCCGCATTTTCATATGCGCTTGCGGGATCTGGTCCCAGGGGAAGACCTCCGACATGCACGGGTCGATGCGCCGGTCGATGACCAGGCGGTTGGCCTGGCTCGCCTGCATCAGATTGGCAAAATGGCTGCCTTGGATGCGCTTTTGCCGCATCCACACGAAACGGGCGTCGAAGGTGATGTTATAGCCGGTGGTGCCAGCGCAGAACACCACCATGCCGCCACGCTTGACGACGAAGCAGGAGACCGGAAAGGTGGCCTCGCCAGGATGCTCGAACACCAGGTCGACATCGTTGCCCTTGCCGGTGATGGCCCAGATCGCCTTGCCGAATTCCCGGCATTTTTTCATATAAGCGCCATAGACCGCGGCGTCGCCCACCGGCGGCAACTGGCCCCAGCAGTCGAAGTCCTTGCGGTTGATCACCCCCTTGGCGCCCAGCGACAGGACGAAGTCCTTCTTGCTGTCGTCGGAAATAACGCCGATGGCGTTGGCGCCGGCGGTTGCCACCAATTGGATCGCCATCGAGCCGAGCCCGCCCGAGGCGCCCCACACCAGCACAGTCTGCCCCGGCTTCAGGGTATGCGGGCGATGCCCGAACAGCATGCGATAGGCGGTCGCCAGGGTCAGCGTGTAACAGGCCGATTCCTCCCAGCTCAAATGGCGCGGCCGGGGCATCAACTGGCGCGCCTGGACGCGGGCGAACTGGGCGAAGGAGCCATCGGGGGTCTCATAGCCCCAGATGCGCTGGGAGGGGGAGAACATGGGGTCGCCGCCATTGCACTCCTCATCGTCGCCATCGTCCTGGTTGCAGTGGATGACCACTTCATCGCCAACCTTGAAGCGCTTGACCTTGGCGCCGATCTGGTAAACCACGCCCGAGGCGTCGGAGCCGGCGACGTGATAGGGCGCCTTGTGGACGTCGAAAGGGGAGATGGGGGTCCCCAGCGCCGCCCAGACGCCGTTGTAATTGACCCCGGCGGCCATCACGAGGACAAGCACTTCATCATCGCCAATGGGCGGCGTTTCCACCACTTCAATTTGCATCGCCGTGTCGGGCTCGCCATGGCGCTCGCGGCGGATCGCCCAGGCATACATCCGCGCCGGGACATGGCCCAGGGGCGGGATTTCCCCCACTTCATAAAGGTCCTTGCGGGCGGGACTCTCTGTCGCTTCGACTTTTTGCGTCATCGTCATCACTCATCCCCCAGGGCATAGCCAAGCCTTATAGTCTTTTATGTTGCATTGCAGCAATGCTTAGAATATTTCATCACATGCGTCCAGTGCGAAATTAAAATACCACATGGTTCAGGCGATGGGCGTGTCATAATGGCAACGGAGCAAAGGCCATGACAAGGACGGACGGCATGCTGACGCGCAAAGACAAGCCATGGCTCATACGCACTTATTCCGGCCATTCCTCGGCCGCCGCCTCCAACGCGCTTTACCGCACCAATCTGGCGCGCGGCCAGACCGGGCTGTCGGTCGCCTTCGACCTTCCCACCCAGACCGGCTATGACAGCGACCACCCCCTCGCCCGGGGCGAAGTCGGCAAGGTGGGGGTGCCGATCTGCCATTTGGGGGACATGCGCGCCCTGTTCGACGGCATCCCGCTTGCCCGGATGAACACCTCGATGACCATCAACGCCACCGCGCCGTGGCTGCTCGCCCTTTATATCGCCTTGGCCGAGGAAAGCGGGGCGGCGCGGGCGCAGCTGATGGGCACGGTGCAGAACGACCTCATCAAGGAATATCTTTCGCGCGGCACCTATATCCTCTCCCCCGCCCCTTCCCTCAAGCTCATCGCCGACGTGGTCGCCTTCACGGTGGCCGAAATGCCCAAGTGGAACCCCACCAATGTCTGCAGCTATCATTTGCAGGAGGCCGGCGCCACCCCTGAGCAGGAGCTTGCCTTTGCCCTCGCCACCGCCATCGCCGTCCTCGACGCGGTGAAGGCCAGCGGCCAGGTGGCGCCAGAAGAGTTTCCACAAGTGGTTGGCCGCCTTTCCTTTTTCGTCAACGCCGGGATTCGTTTCGTGGGCGAAATGTGCAAGATGCGCGCCTTTGCCGAGCTGTGGGACGACATCACCGCCACCCGCTATGGCGTTACCGACCAGAAGCTCCGGCGCTTTCGCTATGGCGTGCAGGTGAATTCCCTGGGCCTTACCGAGCAGCAGCCGGAAAACAACGTCTATCGCATTCTTCTCGAAACCCTCGCCGTCGTCCTGTCGCGCAACGCCCGCGCCCGCGCCATCCAATTACCCGCCTGGAACGAGGCGCTTGGCCTTCCCCGCCCGTGGGACCAGCAATGGTCGATCCGCTTGCAGCAAATCCTTGCCCATGAGACCGACCTTCTCGACTATCCCGACCTCTTCGACGGCAATCCGGCGGTCGCCGCCAAGGTGGCGGCTCTCAAAGCCGCCGCCCGCGCTGAACTTGATCGCATCGAGAAACTGGGCGGCGCGGTGGCCGCCATCGCCGCCATGAAAGCCGCCCTTGTCGAGGCCAACGCCGCCCGCCTTGCCGCCATCGAGGCCGGCGAGCAGATGGTGGTGGGGGTCAATTGCTTTACCGAGACCGCACCCAGCCCCCTTGGCGCCAGCGCCGAGGATATCCTTCTCGTCGATCCCGCCGCCGAGGCGGCGCAAATCGCCCGCCTCGAAGCGTGGCGGCGCCAGCGCGACGCCGGCGCCGCCGAGGCGGCGCTCGATGCCTTGCGCGCCGCGGTGGCGGCCGGCGACAACATCATGGCGCCCTCCATCGCCGCCGCCAAGGCTGGCGTCACCACCGGCGAATGGGCGGACGTGCTGCGCGCCGCCCATGGCCAATATCGCGGCCCCACCGGAGTCGCCGCCCAGCCGGGGCGGGCCGGGGACAACCGGCTGGGCCATCTGCGCGCCCGGGTCGCGGAGATTTCCCAGAAGCTGGGCCGCCAGCTCACCTTTCTTGTCGGCAAGCCGGGGCTCGACGGCCATTCCAACGGCGCCGAGCAGATCGCCGTGCGCGCCCGCGACTGCGGCATGGCGGTGGTCTATGAGGGGATTCGCCTCACCCCTGAAGAGATTGTCGAGAGCGCACGGCGCAGCGGCGCCCACGCGCTGGGCCTTTCCATTTTGTCCGGCTCCCACGCGCCGTTGGTCGAGGACGTGATGAGAGGGTTGCGCGCCGCGGGCTTGGGCGATCTTCCCGTCATCCTGGGCGGCATCATTCCCAGCACCGATGAAGCCGCCTTGAAGGCCGCCGGCGTTGCCGCCGTCTATACCCCCAAGGACTATCAACTGGATAAAATCATGGCCGACATCCTCGACCTGGTGGACAAGGACGCCACTGCCTGACGTGGGATAAGCACGGCCGGCGGGCGGCGATTTTGCGCCGGATCATTTCGCCGCCGCCAGCGCGCGCCTAAAATCAAGAATGAGGACAACCAAGAGGTGCTCCCATGGATATGCCCCATGATGCCCTGGTGCTGATCTGCGACAGCCAGAAAGCCTTTCTCATGCGCAACGCGGGCGATGAGCAATACCCGAACTTGCAAGTGCTGGAGGCGCGCGAGCAGGACAATCCGCCCACCCATGCCCAGGGCAGCGACCGGCCGGGAAGGCTGAACGACCCCTTCGGCCACAAAAGCGCGGTCGAGAACACCGATTGGCATCGCCAGGCCGCCGACCGTTTCGTGCGCGCGGTTGTCGAGGATTTTCGCGCGCGCTTGCGCCGCGAGGCGGCCAACGCCCTTATCCTGGTGGCGCCCGCCCATGTCATGGGGGTGCTGCGCCAGGCCCTTGGCGCGCCATTACGCCGCATCGTCCAGGCCGAAATCGTCAAGGACCTGGTGCACCACACACCGCCGGAAATCGAGAAAATCCTCAAAGCCGCGTGACGCGCGCGCGGTCTCGTCGCTGGCCAACACGCCGATAATCGCATAGCTTGGCGCCACATAGTCGAGGAGCCATGTGATGCGCGCCGCCAGTCTTTCGCTAGTGGTCCGCCCCAAACGGATAAATCCATCCGTTTGGGAAAAGCGGACCACTCAGTTATTGAATCTGTGGTGCGATTTCTCCAACAGATGGAAACCATCAGTTGGAATCGCACCACTAGTTGGCCTTTGCCTTGGCGCTGCCTCCGCCATGGCGCAAGGGGAGAAGGATAGGCATCTTTGGCCCCTTTCCGCCCTCGGTAACGCCTGCTGGCAAGGGACGCGCGCCGAGGACAAGGCGACCGAGGAGCATTGCTATTCCTGGATGCTGGGGGGCGAATTTCTGCGCGATGCCTATGTGCTGAAAGGGAAGGACACGCCGGACTATAAGGGTCAGACCATCTACGCACAGAAAATCCCGGGCGGGGCCGTCGAGTTTACCTCCCTCCCCGCCGTCGGCGGCATTGCGACCGGCACCGGGGCGCTTGAGGGCGATGTCTTGCGCTTCAGCGAAACCGTGGAAGAAGACGAGGACGGCGCGCCCCGCCGCTTGCGCTCCAGCTTGCGCCTCATCGATAGCGACAGCTACGCTCTTCTCACCGAGGAATGGAAAGCGGGCCGCTGGGTGGAGATATGGTCGATGACGCTCACCCGCATGCCCGATAAGCTGCCCTCCCCCTAAAGCATCACCGTGCCGCCATCGACGGCGAGCGTCTGGCCGGTCATGAACTTGGCCTCGTCGCTGGCGAGGAAAAGCACCACGCCGGCGATGTCTTCCTCGGTAAGCTGCCGGCGGATCGCCTGGCCGCCGACCACCGCCTGCGTCACCCGCGCCGCCTTGTCCTTCAAGAATTTCTCGGTCCCTGGCGTTGCAATGAGGCTGGGCGCCACGGCGTTCACCCGGATGTCGTGGCGCGCCACTTCCCGGGCGAGCGCCCGGGTAAAGCCAATCACCGCGCCCTTGGACGCCGAATAATGCACCCCATAGGGCATGCCATAGGTGGCCGCCAGTGACGCAATGTTGACTATTGACCCGCCGCCGCCCGCTGTCATCGCCGGCAGGGCGGCTTTCGCCATCTGCCACACGCCTTTGACATTCACCGCCATGCAGGCGTCCCACTCCTCCTCCGCGATGGCTTCGAAAGGGCCGAAGGTGAGCGCGCCATAGAGCGCGGCATTGTTGACGAGGGCATCCAGGCGGCCGAAATGGCTGGCGACCTTGGCGATGAATTCGCCCGCCGAGGCCGCCTTGGTGACATCGCAATGATGCGCGAGGGCCGTGCCCCCTTGCTCCGTCACGGCGGCGGCGCTGGCGGCGCAATCGGCGACGTCGCCCAAGGCGACTTTTGCCCCCTCGGCGGCGAAGCGCAGGGCGTAATAAGCGCCAAGGCCTTGCGCCGCGCCGGTGATGACCACCACCTTGTCCTTGAACCGCATGTGTTTTTCTCCTGGTCTAGAGACGCCACTTCCGGTCATGAATTTGCACCAACACCAGCGCGCCGGTCATGCTAAAATGACGGATAAGGGAGAGCGCCATGCAGCCGTTCAAGGAAATATACGCCCTCGCCGCCGCGCGCCATGGCGGCGGCGCGGCGCTTGAAGCACAATTGCCCGCGGTCAAGAGCCAAGCAGCCTTGCGCAAAACGGGCGATGACCGCTGGCTTGCCGCCATGACGCGGGCGATTTTCTGCGTTGGCTTCGCCTGGAAGGTGGTGGACGCCAAATGGCCCGGCTTTGAAGAAGCGTTCGAAGGCTTCGACCCCGCCCGCATCGCCCTTTACGGCCCTGACCAACTCGACCGCCTGATCGCCGACAAGCGCATCATCCGCAACGGGCAAAAAATCCTCGCCGTCCAGCAAAACGCCGTGTTCTTACGCGACCTTGCCGGCGAGCATGGCACGGCGGCGCGGTTTTTCGCCGACTGGCCCCACACCGACATCATCGGCCTGTGGGCGGTGATGAAGGCGCGCGGCGCCCGCTTGGGCGGCGTCACCGCGCCCCTGGCTTTACGCTGGATGGAAAAGGATACCCCGATCTTGAGCGGCGATGTGGTGAAGGCGCTGGTGCGCGAGGGCGTCATCGACAAGGCGCCGACCAGCAAAAAGGCCTTGGCCACGGTGCAGCAGGCCTTCAACGCCTGGGCTGCGGAAGCGCGGCGGCCCCTTGCTCATATCAGCCGCATCCTTGCCATGAGTGTAGGTTAAAGGCCAAGACGGGCGCGCACCGCCTGCGGCGACAGACCGGCCGCGCGCAAGTGGGCCAGGGTCATTGATTGGTCGCGTTTGGCCAGGCGCCGCCCCTTGTCGTCCGTCAGCAGGGGGTGATGATGATAGGTCGGCGTCGGCAGGCCAAGGACGGCTTGCAACAGCACATGGACATGAGTCGCGTGAAACAGGTCTTCGCCGCGCACCACATGGGTGACGCCCGCCAGCGCGTCATCGAGCGTGACCGCAAGGTGATAGCTGGTGGGCGTGTCTTTGCGCGCCAGAACCACATCGCCCAGATGCGCAAGATCAGCGGTCATCCGCCCGGCCTTGGCGTCATGCCAGGCGCGCGGCCAGCGTCCCGCACGCTGGGCGTGGGCGATGGCGCGCGCGGCATCGAGGCGCAGCGCATAGGGGGCGCCGGCAGCGAGGCGCGCCGCGCGCTCGTTTCCGCTCAAGGCCCTGCACAAGCCCGGGTACAGCGGGCCATCGGGGCCATGGGGGGCGGATGGGGCGCGGGCGATCTCCTCGGCGATGTCCCGCCGGGTGCAAAAGCAGGGATAAAGGAGGCCCTGCTCATCGAGCTGGCGGAGCGCTTGCCGATAGTCCTCCATATGCCGCGACTGATGGCGGACCGGGGTCTCCCAGCGCAGGCCAAGCCATGTCAGATCCTCGAAAATTCCCTGGACGAAAGCGGCCTGGCAACGGGCGGGGTCGATATCCTCGATGCGCAGGATGAAGCGTCCCCCCGATGCCCGCGCCGCCTCATGGGCGAGAAGCGCCGAATAGGCATGGCCCAGATGCAACCGTCCGGTGGGCGAGGGGGCGAAGCGGGTCACCAGGGCATGAGTCATGATACACCCCTCTTGCCTGGCAAGCCGCCCCGGGCGCGGCCTATATAAGCTATTGTCATCTTTAAGAAACACCGTATCTTGTAGGGTAAAGCGCTGAGCCCAGTAGCCTTGCGCGCGAAGGAGGTCGATGGTCCACCGTCTCGCCCCGCCGCACCCTTCGCTGGACGCCTGTCCGGCGCTCATTCTCAATGCCGATTTCCGCCCGCTGAGCTATTACCCCCTTTCCTTGTGGTCCTGGCAGAACGCTGTAAAGGCCGTGTTCCTTCAGCGGGTCAATATCCTTTCGGAATATGATCGGGAGATTCATTCCCCTTCTCTTGCCATGCGCCTGCCCTCGGTCATTTCGCTCAAAGAGTATATAAAGCCGGCCCGTTTTCCGGCCTTTACACGGTTCAACCTGTTCTTGCGCGACCTGTTTACCTGTCAGTATTGCGGGGCTGAGGACGATCTTACCTTCGACCATGTCATCCCCCGCGCCCATGGCGGGCGCACCACATGGGAGAATGTGACCACCGCCTGCGCCCCATGCAATGTGAAAAAAGGCGGCCGTGCCCCGCGCGAAGCGCATATGCATCCACGCCAGTGGCCCTATCAGCCTACCAGTCACCAATTGATGGAATGCGGGCGGGCTTTTCCACCCAACTATCTTCACGAATCCTGGCGCGATTATCTTTATTGGGATTCGGAACTGGAGCCCTGAACGGGCTTTGCGTCGTCGGCCATGATCGCGGTCCAGGCCGCCTCGCCCTCGCGCACGCCGGCGCGGAACATGCCGGCGGTGTTGAAAACGAGCACGAGCTCCCCCTGCCGGTCGACGGCGATGACCCCGCCCTCGCCGCCAAGCGCGCGCAAGCGCTCCTTGACCATGAGGTTGGCGGCGGCTTCCAGAGGAAGGCCCTTCATCTCCATCAGCGCCGAAATGTCCCGTGCCAAGGTAAGGCGGATGAAATATTCGCCATGCCCGGTGGCCGAGACGGCGCAGCCGGCGTTGTTGGCATAGGTGCCGGCGCCGATGATGGGCGAATCGCCGACCCGGCCGAATTGCTTGTTGGTGAGGCCGCCGGTGGAGGTGGCGGCGGCAAGGTCGCCCGCCCGGTCGCAGGCTACCGCGCCCACCGTGCCGAACTTGCCAAGGGTGATGGCCGCCCCCGCCGCTTGCGCGGCGCGCAGTTGGGCGAGGCGGAAAGGGGTATGAAAATAACTGTTGTCGACCTGGGAAAGGCCGTGCAGTGCGGCAAAGGCATCGGCACCGCGCCCGTGCAGCATGACATGCGGCGAGTGGTCGAGGATGGCGCGGGCAAGCCGCACCGGGTTGCGCGTGGTGCGCGCGCCGGCAACGGCGCCCGCCCGCAATGTGGCGCCATCCATCGCCGCGGCGTCGAGCTCGACCTTGCCCTCGTTGGTGAAGACCGCGCCCCGCCCGGCATTGAACAGGGGGTCGTCCTCGAGGACGGCGACGGCGGCGCAGACGGCATCGAGCGCCGCGCCATCGCGCGCGAGCACCATCTCGCCCGCTTCCAGCGCGCGGGCAAGCCCGCGCCGGTAGGCGGCCAACTGGTCGGCGTTGAAACCCGCCTTGTCATAGGCCCCAGCCCCGCCATGGAGGGCAAGGGCATAGCGTTGCGTCGCTTGCGCCAAGGTCAAATCCGCGTAGCGAGCCAGATCGCCGCCCGGCAGCCGGCCTTGATCGCGCCCGCCAGCGCCCCATGGCCGGGCATGTCGGCGGCGCCGTGGAGAAGGGCGGTGTCGCGATGGGCGATTTCGTCGGCCTGGAAGTCGGCGATGAGGGCGCTAAGCTCCGGGTCGCGCGCTCCCAGGCGTTGAAGCTGGGCGGCATAATGGCCATCGATCACTTCCTCGACCGCCGCGGTCGCCGTCATCGCCGCTTTTTCCCCCATGAGCGCGGTCACCGCGCCAAGGGCGAAGCCGGCCGCGTCCCACAAGGGCGCGAGCGCACTCGGGCGCACCCGCCGGTCGCAGACGAGAGCGTCAAAAGCCTTGAGGTGCCGGTCTTCCTGCGCCTTCATATGGCGGATGACGGGGCTTGCCTTGTGCTGGTCGCCAAGGATGGCGAGCTGCCCGGCATAGATGCGCGCCGCGCCATATTCGCCCGCGTGATCGACCCGGATCATCCGCGCCACTTGCTCATCCCAAGGCCGGTCGCCGGGCAGATAGGCCGGGCGGTCGGCGGATTTGTCTGTCGCCTGTTCAGCCATGATGGCGCCTCGCCTTCACCCCGGCGACGAAGGCGAACACCCCCGCCGCCGCCGAGATGAGGAAATTATACCCCGCCATGGAAATGCCGAAAAGCGACCATGGCACCTGGTCGCAGGAAACGAGGGCGGCGGACTGGAGCTGCGCCAGCAAGTCTTCAACGCTCGCCCCGCTTTGCACGGCGGCGGAGCAGGTGGTCGGCCCCTGCCACCAATGCTGCTCAACCCCGACATGGAAAAGACCGATCCCCGCGGTGGTAAAGAGCGCCAGCGCCATGGCGATCAGCGCCAGCCTCAAAGCGCCGCGCCAGCCCCGCCACAGCATCAGCCCCGCCGCGCCGCCAAGCCCCAGCACCACCCAATGGGGGGTGCGCTGCTCAAGGCATAGCTCGCATGGGCTAAGCCCGCCGATATGCTGAAAGCCATGGGCGCTGGCGAGCAAGACCGCCGAGACCAGGGTCGTCAAAAGAACCGCCATGGGCGGCCGCAAAGCCTGTTGGATGACAGTCATGATAGCCTCATAGCAGATATTTGCCTCATAGCAGATATTTGACGGCGATAAAGCCGCCGACGAGGAGCAGGGTGAAGCCCACCGCCAGCCAGTCGAGCCATTTGTCGATGAAGGCCTTGATCGGCGCGCCGAACCACCAGAACAAGCCGGCGACGAGGAAGAAACGGCCTGACCTGCCGATCACGCTGGCGATGAAAAAGGGTAAAAGCGGCATCGCGGTGACGCCGCTGGCGATGGTGATCACCTTGAAGGGCAGCGGCGTGAAGCCGGCGATGATGACCCACCACACCCCATCGGCGTTGAACCGCGCTTGCACGGCGGCGAATTCGCTTTCGAGACCGTAAATGTCAATGATCGGCACGGCGATCGCCTGATAGGCGAGAGCGCCGATGGCATAGCCGAGGAAGGCGCCCAACACCGAGGCCGCGGTGGCCATCGCCCCATAGCGCAAGGCTTTGTCCCGCCGGGCGATGCACATGGGCATCAACACCACGTCGGGGGGAATGGGGAAGACCGAGCTTTCGATGAAGGAGATGGCGGCGAGCCAGCGTTCCGCATGGCGGTGTCCGGCGAGCGACAAGGTCCAGGCATAAAGCGTGCGGAACATGGCGTCCTTGGATGGCGGGGCCAGCCTCAGCGCCCCTCGTGCTGGCCTTGCCAATAGCCTGTTCGTGGACGGCAAGCCAGGTGTTTTTGCGCCCTTGACGCGCGCATCGCCGCCTCTATGATGACGCCCGCTTAAATTCTTGGCCCCTGTGGCGGAACTGGTAGACGCGCCAGACTCAAAATCTGGTTCTCGTATGGGAGTGTCCGTTCGAGTCGGACCGGGGGCACCAAATATAATCAATATATTAGCGCTTTATCGACCGCTTCTTCGGCGCGTCGTTACTCTTGTTGACAGCCATTTTGACAGCCACCCGCGCCCGTTTGACAGCCCAACCGGTTCTATTTGCGTTCCGCAAGCAGGGCATTCATCAGGGCAGCGGCGTCTTGCCCAAGGGCCATCCTTCCGCTTGAAGATCGACCCCTCTTCCTGGCCGCGTGTGCGGGGAACGCGCCGAGCCGCCTCGGCCACTGCCGACGGATCGCGGTTCATCCCCGCGTGTGCGGGGAACGCTCTGAGCGGCTCGCACAGAGAGGTGACGCCCGCGGTTCATCCCCGCGTGTGCGGGGAACGCTGCGTAGCGACGGCACTGAAGCTACTGGAGGTTACACGGCGAACGCCCTTGATCAAGCTGGCTATGAGGCGGCGGGCGGCTCAACGTTCGGTGCCGCGTTTACTTCATCAGGCGGCAAGACCGTTACGGTCAATTTAGGAAATTCGTCGTGGTCTTCAGCAAGCCAAACGAGGTGGGCCATTGGCCATGAATCGTTGCACTCGGCCGGATTAAAGGATCAGCTAGGTCCCAATGGGGAGAAGGCCTACAAGCTCGGTAACGACGCTCAACGAAAAGCTTTCGGTGATTTGAAGGGTACTCCGCTAGGTGACGTAAATCCCGACAACATTTTGGACGAGATATTCTGATGCAGGTGCGATCATTTGTGGCCATGGTGATCACGCCCGCGGGTTGTGGCTGTGCAACAGCGAAGACAGAGCCTGTTACGGTCGACTATCGGTTTATCGACCGTCCGGACGAATCACGGGTTGAATTAGTCTACAGAAACGAAACGGGAGAGGCGCTTTGCTTGTCCAATGACGCTTGGCCGTCGAAAGGCGGAAAGCTTGATCAAATGGACGATCGCGTTTTTCTCATAATCGGTGCCGAACGATTTCCAATTGCCTATTTCGAAGAATATTGCCCTAGTGGATGCGTGACCCGCGTACCGCCAGGTGTCCTCTTAAGCTTCTTTCCATGCTATTTTGCATTAACGGGAGGAAGCCATGGCACAAGCATCGAAGTCATCGGATCGGGGCAGGCGCGACGCGGCGAGCAAGCTGGCCGAGCATCGGCTGAGCG
>JBMOOS010000005.1:100072-159167 GCA_049324415.1 Pseudomonadota bacterium | reverse complement strand
GCCGATCTGGACGCTTGGCTCGTCCACTACAACACCGAGCGGCCCCATCTCGGCTACCGCAATCAGGGCAGAAGACCCATCGAAACCATCAACCTATTCGTAAGCCAAGAAGCTTAAGTGGACACGCCAGGCGAGGAAATTGTGGGTTCAATTCCGTACGCCGAATTTAATCTCCCCGAGCGACTGCGCTATGAATCGAAGACGCTGGAGTTTCGGCCGCAAGCTTATGCTTGCCGGTAGCATCGGAATCGAAGACTGCCGACAAGTTATTCCGGTGATGGTGTGGACGGCGCTCTGACGGGCGCCATGTTCCGCTATACCGGCCAGCTCCTCGACGCCGAGACCGGGCTCTACTATTACAAGGCGCGCTATTACTCCCCCGCCCTCGGCCGCTTCCTACAAACCGACCCCATCGGCTATGACGACCAAATGCACCTCTACGCCTATGTCGCAAATGATCCGGTCAACAAGGTCGATCCCACGGGACGGAATTTTATGGCAATTGCGCAGATACCGTTCAAGGAACTTACCGGGTTTGTGGTCGACTTTGTGCCCGTCGTGGGCGATGTTAAAGGAGTTGCTGATGCCATCGCAGATCCGACGGCGGTTAACGTCACGGCAGCGGCCATCGGCATCCTCGGTCCTGTAGGCGATGCCGTTGGTAAGGGCTTAAAGACTGGCAGCAATATCGCGGAGAATGCGGCTAAGGGAAAAGCTGGCGAAGCCATCACCAGAAGCAAGCTTGAAGGTAGCATCGCAGGCGAACAAGTCAGTTTTAAGACAAGCGATGGCACGCCAACAAGAGCCGATTTTGTAACTACTGACAAAGGTGTCGTCGAGTCGAAAACAGGGAATGCTTCATTGACACCTGGTCAGCAAAAACTCAGCAATGATATCAAAGCTGGTCGCCAAGTTACCCCGGTTGGTGCGAATGCACAGGCAGCTGGGCTAAAACCAGATGAGCCGACCACCATGAGTTCATGCCTTGTGGACCGCAATTGTTAAGGTATAGAATGTGACCGGATCGGAAGTAATCGTCGATTTTGTTGCCCGTGGCACCGGGCCTGATCAATGGATGATGGTCTTGGTCGAGGAAGGGCCTTGGTCAGACGTCGATGCCGAACTGAGACGATTGCAGAGCCGATTATATGGTTGCCTCGACGCGGTGCTCGACGGCGGACTCGCAGCAAAATTTCCTGAAACGGAAGGTAAGAATATCCTCATTAGAATCGACGGATACAACCTTCCATCTCTGGAAGTTCAAGAATTCTTTGAACGTTTTTCTCACGGCGTCATCAAGCTGCCTGAGTACGCAAAAGCTCTCAAAAAACGCGAGCGTGTGGCATCGATTGATTTCGAGTTGAACCTTGAATCGATTAATTAGGCTGTGGACTCATAATGGCGCAGTCGTAGCTTGATGCAAGCGAGTTTGACCACGGCGGGCGGACGCACGCTCACCTACCAATATGACGCGGCGTCCAACCGCACCCGCGTCACCCACCCGGACGGGGTCTATTTCACCTATGGCTATGATGCGCTGAATAGGGTGACGGCGATGAACGAGAATGGGGTGGTGGCCCTCGCGACTTACGCCTATGACGACCTTAGCCGGCGGGCGAGCGTGACCTTGGGCAACGGCACGGTGGTGAGCTATAGTTACGAGCCGGACTCGGCCCTCGATACCCTCACCAACAACCTCGCAGCTACGGCCCAGGACGTGACCTTCACCTTCGACTATAACCGGTTGAACCAGATCACCAGCAACGTGACGAGCAACAGCGCCTATGCCTGGACCGGGCATTACAACCAGACCGTCAATTACCAGAACAACGGCCTCAACCAGGTGACGCAGGTGGGGGCCAAGGCGATCAGCCATGACGCCAATGGCAACCTCACTGGCGATGGCGTGTGGGCCTATAGCTATGATACCGAGAACCGGCTCATAACGGCGGTGGGGTCGGGCGTCTCGGCGGCCTATGCCTATGACGGGCTGGGCCGGCGGGTCTCCAAGACCGGGACCGGGGTGGCGGCGACCTGGTATTTGACCGACGGCGACGCCATGGTCGCTGAATATGCAGCCGCCACCGGCACCACCCCCTTGCGCCGCTATGTGCACGGTCCGGGGGTGGACGAGCCTATCGTCGTCTATGACGGCGGCGGTACGGCCTCGAAACGGCTGCGCGGGCTTACGCGGCCCCACTGGGGCCACGGTCCTGCTCGCTCTACAGGAACTGGCAAGGCTCGATCATCGCCGAGGCCAATATATCGGGCGCCATGACGGCGACCTATACTTATGGGCCATACGGAGAGCCCGACACCCCCGCGGGGGCGATGTTCCGATACACCGGGCAACTGCTCGACGCCGAGACCGGGCTCTATTACTACAAGGCGCGCTATTACGCCCCCGCCTTGGGGCGCTTCTTGCAAACAGACCCGATTGGCTATGAAGACCAGATGAACCTCTATGCCTATGTCGGCGGGGATCCCATTAACAATAATGACCCCAACGGGGAATTCGTATTTTTCATCGCGGGATTCGCTATGGGCGTTGCCATTGATGCTGCCATCCAATATGCGAGAACAGGAGAGGTTGATTTGAGTACCCGTGGCTTAATGAGATTAATTACCTCGGGGGCGATTGGTGCAGTCGGTGGGTTTGGTACAACCTTATTGAAAGCAGGTATTCTTGGGCGTTTTACAGCAACTGGCGTTGGTACGGTGCCTTTAAGCGAAGCAGCAAGGATCACTTTAGGAACGCATGGCGTCGCAACTCATATAGGAGTTGCGGCAGCTCGAGTGAAGCGTGCAGGGGGTGCTGAGAAGGTATTTGCAGCCGGTCAACAAGGATTAGATAATTTTCTAGATTTATTTAGTTCAACAAAAACACCAACTCGGCCAATTATTCCACCACCCGAAGATTTTCCACGTAACGTTCCAATGCCCGCGCCAAGTGGTTCTGCAACACCAAATAAAATTACGGTGACAGTGCACTTAATTTTCTTTGCGGTCCGGGTTTGCGCGGTCGCGGGTCGCGGCCGAGGGCGGTCTTGATGCGCTCTAGAAAAGCATCGTCGCCGAGCGGGCGGGGATGTCAATTGAGTGCACTGTCACCGTAATTTAATTGCCTGTCACCGTAATTACTGTCACCGTAATTCTGTCACCGTAATTGCGTAATTGCGTAATTGCGGTTCTTCGAAGTGTCCCATTGCTGGCGGATAGTCTTGTCTCGTGTCTGAACGCAAAAAAACGGCCGCCCTTGAAGGCGGCCGTTTGCGCATGGCATAAAGCTTAAGTTGAGCAGGAGCCGTTAATTGGCGCCCGAGCCATAACGCTTGATGCGATAGGTCTGGATATCCTTGGCCCGCCGCTGTTCATCGTCGACGAAACGCAGCCAGCTTTCGATCTGCCGCCGCTCCCGGTCATTGTCAGCGACGCGGCGCGCTTCCTTGAACTTATCGCGGGCTTCATCGAAGGCGCCCGAATAAGCAAGCGTCATGCCCTCAAGGATACGGGTGCGGTAGATGTCCTTAAGGCCGCCAGCGCGCACCGCCTTCTCCAAGGCGTCCGCGGCTTTCGCCCATTCCTCGTCCTCGATATAGACCTGGGCGAGGCGTTCCCATAAGGGCCCTTCATTGGCCTGCGCCGCCGCCTTGGTCAAGGGGTCGACCGCTTTGTCATATTCGCGCGCCAGGGTGTACATATTGGCAAGGATTTCCATGTTCTTGCGGTCCTGGGGAATGATTTTGTCCTTCATCCCCTTTTCCATCACCACCACACCCTTATAAGGCATCTGGTTGAACTGGAACATTTGCGCCAAGCGCACCAGCTCCTGCTCGCGGGTGAGGAAGCCCTGGCGATAGGCGATCTCGTAGACCGCCAGTTCCTCCACCTGCTTTTCCTGGATGCTCAGCATCGAGGTATATTGGATCCAATATTCCCGCTTGGGCCAGTTAACGAGCGCGTATTTGACCCATTTGGTGGCGTTGCCAAGATCGCCCGCCTGCTGATAGGCGATGAGCACCGCCCGGATCCAGTTTTCCTTAAGCGGCATCTCGCGCTGCTGGGCGACTTCTATGGTGGTGACGCAGGGCTTTAAGGCCTTTTTGTAATAGGGCGCGGAAGCGGTTTCGGTGTTTTGCTCGTTGGCCAGCTGCAAATAGCCCTGGCACAGCCAGAAATAGGCGTCCGGATTGGGGTTCTGCGCCGTCTTGAACCATTCCTCCAGCGTGCTGATGGCTTTCTGATATTGCTCCGTCACCATATAGAGCTGGGCGATATTGAAGGTGCCCTGCTGACGCTCGGCCTCGGGCAACTCCTCCTCCCGCAGCATCGCCTCGAAGGACTTGATCGCTTCCTGATAGCGCTCCAGCGTGGCATAGATCGAGGCGTAGATCTGGTGCACCTTGGAACGCTCATAGCTCGACAGCTTGTCGAGCGCTGGCGTGCCGCGCATGGTCTCCAAGGCCGCCTTGTAATTGGGCGGCTCGGCCGACATTTGCTCGACCGCGGCCTGCAGCACCTTGGCAAGTTTTTCATCGCGGATGACTTGCGCTTGCCGCGTGCGGCGCTGCTGTTGCTGATCGTCATTGCCGCCGGCGCGCTGGGCCATGGCCGGCGCGGCGGGCAGTGTCAGCGTCATCCCGGCGGCCAACAGGGCGGCCCCCGTCAGCGTCGCGAGAGCATTGCGTGAAAAGCGTGACATCAACATCGGCCCGCCTCTTCTATTGATTCAATTGGAAGGTCAATTGGGTCCGGATGCCATATTGCGGCACCGGCTGCCCGTTCTCGATTTTTGGCCGATATTTCCATTTGCGCACGGCGCGGATCGCCGCGCTGTTGAAGATGCTGGACGGCTGGGCGTCGAGGATCTGGATCGAATCGCCATCAACCTCGCCGGACGCAAGGACGGTGAACTCAAGCACCACATAGCCCTCGATGCCGCGCTGCGCCGCCCGGTCTGGGTAAACCGGCTCGACGCGCACGATGGGCAGCACTTCGCGGTCGGCGGCGGCGTTGAAATTGATGCCGCTTCCCGTGTCCACCTTGGCGGCGAATTGGAAATTCATGTTGACGGCATTGGCCGACGGCTTGCTGCTCGAGGTCTCGATCTTCGGCGGCTCCGGCGGCTCCTCCGGCTCCTTGGGCTTTTCCGGCAGCCTTTCTTTGCGCTGGACGTCGGTCTGCTGCGGCGGGATCCGGGTATCGACGATGCGCAGGTCGAATTTTTCTTCCTGCGGCCTGTCGGAAATGGCGATGAGAAACTGCATGCCGAAGAACAAGCCGAAGGTGACGGCGAAAGCGACCAGGATGGTAAAGGGGAGGCGTAGCAACATGGCTTTTACTCCGACGTCGCCATGACGATTTTTTCCGGCATCACGCCCGCCTCGATGGCGGCGTCATGGACCAGGGCGTAGGTGTTGATCTTGGCGCCTTTTTGCGCCTGGATCACCACCGAGGCCTCCGGGTTCTCCGCCAGCAGGCGTTGGATGTTGGGCCCCACCGCCCCCGTAGTGATGCGGGTGAAGCGATTGAGCAGGATCTGATTGTTGCTGGTGATGGTGATGAGCACATTCTGTTTCTTCTGATCCTCCGGCGGCGGCGGCTGGTTGGCTTCCGGCCGGGTGATGGTCCAGCCGGCTTCCTTGACGAAGGAAGCGGTGACGATGAAGAAGATGAGCATGATGAACACCACGTCCAGCATCGGCGTGAGGTCGATCTGGGCTTCATCGTCCTGGGGGGTGAAACGTCTACGCATTCTATCCTCGCTGTCCCTCTAGGCCGCGGCGCCGGCGGCGCGCGAACCCCTTCTTCTTAGCGTGCCGCACCGTATAATATAACATGCGGGAGCGGCGCACGCCAGTTAGTAGACATATTGGGCGTCGGTCGCCATGACGATACGCTGCACGCCAGCGGCCTTCACCGCGTCCTGCACCTTGGCGTAGATATAGACGCTGGCATTGCGATCCGGCTGGATGACGATGGATCCCTTGGGGTTCTCCGCCTGCAAACGCTCGATCACCGGGCGCACCGCCGACACGTCATAGCGTTGGCGCTGGATGTAGATATTGTCATTCGCGTCGATGGCGATGAAGATGCTGGCAAGCTGCTCCAGCTCCGCCTGCGTCACCTCCGGCTTCAGGACTTGAATGCCGGCTTCCTTGACGAAGGAGGCGGTGACGATGAAGAAAATCAGCATGATGAACACCACGTCCAGCATCGGCGTGAGGTCGATCGTCGCTTCCTCGATCTGTTTTGCTGCATGTTTGCGCATGGGCTTGGCCTCATTCCATGGTCAGGCTGTCTTCAAGCGCTTCGAGGCGCTTTTCCGCCGCCCTTTCAACGAAGGTGGAGGCAAAGACGCCAATGAGCGCCCCCACCATGCCCGCCATCGTCGGGATGGTGGCCATGGAGACGCCGGAGGCCATGGCCCGGGCGTTGCCGCTGCCGAAGAAGGCCATCACCTGGAAGACGACGATCATGCCGGTCACCGTCCCCAGCAGGCCACTTAAGGGGCAGATCGCGACCAGGGTCTTGATAAGCCCGACATTCCGATTCACCTCCTGCCTGATCTGGCTGATCATCGCGGTGCGGATTTTGTGCGCGTACCAGGACTTGTGGTCGGCGCGCGCCTCCCAGGTCTGCAAGACCCGGGAGGCTTCGCGCCGATACGCCGTCCGGAAATAGATGATCCGCTCCAGGACGAGGGCCAGCATGACGGTGATGATCCCGAAGATGAGATAAAGGACGGGACCGCCCCGCTCCATGAACAGGCGAACGGTATCCGTCGCACCGCCCAGGTCAAGCACGGGCATTCTCCTTTTCCGCGTGCACCGCGATGATCCCGGCGGCCTGCTCCTCCAGCATATGGATGAGCGAGCGGGAACGGCCGGCAAGGAAGCTGTGCAGCAGCACCGTCGGGATGGCGACGGTCAATCCCTGAACGGTGGTCACCAGGGCTTGCGAGATACCGTTCGCCATCAGCTTGGGATCGCCGGTGCCGAACAGGGTAATGGTCTGAAAGACGATGATCATGCCGGTGACGGTGCCGAACAGACCGAGGAGCGGTGCGACCACCGAGACGATCTTGACGAAGGTGTTGCCGAACTCGAGGCGCGGCGTTTCCTTCAGGATGGCCTCGTCCATCTTCAACTCCAGGGTCTCCACGTCGACCGTGCGGTTGTCGTGATAGACCTGAAGCACGCGGCCCAGCGGATTGTCGGCACGCGGCTCGGCCGCCTTCATTTGCGCGGTCATCTTGCCGCCGACGCCGATGAGCCAGAGCGCCTTGATAATGGTGACGAGAAGCCCGACGACGCCCAGCGCCATGATGACATAGCCGACAACGCCGCCGGATTCGATCTGGTCACGCAGGGTCGGGGTTTGCCCGAGCAGGGCCAGAAGCTGGCCGCGCAAGGGATCGACGGCGAAGTCATAATAGCCGGTGGCCGCGCCTTGCAATTCCTCGGCGAGGGCGCGCACTTTGCCCGTGGGCTGGGCCGGCAACACCGAGAGCGAGCCTTCCTGCTGGCCGGTCTCGAGCTGGTATTGCAGGAAATCGCCATCGGAAGCGATGGCGAACATGCCGACGCGCACCACTTGCCGGTCGGTGGGAGTGCCGCCGACGATGACCGGGGCGCTGAACACGCTGGTCTTTGACGATTCGATGGCTTCCTGCAAAATCGTCGCCCACAGATTGCGGATTTCCTCGATCTGCGGCAGGGTCGTGCCGGTCGCCGTCTTGTCGATCAGGTCCTGCAGCGCCTTGGCGCGGCCGGGATATTCGGCGCTGACGAGGGAGTTCTGCAATTGCGCGCGGGTGTCGCCCGCCACCTGCTGCAGCACGCCGAACAGCTCGTTCAAATTCGCCAGGCGGTTCTGATATTGCTCGGTCTTCTGGGCGATGGTCTGCTCGTTCGCGCGGTATTGCGCTTCCAACTGCTCCGAGGTGCGTTCCTCGCGCGCCACGTCATTGCGCGCCTGGCCGAGCAATTGCTGCTGCTGGTTGCGGTTGTTGAGGAACTCGCGCTCGCGGGCCTGCCAGGCGCGCGCCTCGGCGGTGCGCTCCTTCTGGACGATGTTCAAAAGCTCATCGAGCGAGGCGGCCTGGGGCTGGTTCTGGGCATGCGCCGCGGCGGCGAAACCGAGGCACAGGACGGCAACGGTGCCGGCAACAATCTTTTTCATCACTTATTCTCCGGCGCGGAAACGGGAACGACGAGCAACTGCGCGGTGGCCTGCTTCTTGGCGAAGCGCAGGCCATCCTCGATGGCCTTGGCGTAAGACGAATCGAGAGACGTCCACTGCTTGGCGGCCTTGTCCCACATGCCAAGGATATCGCTTGAGCCTTCCGCCTTATAAAGAAGGGCGACGCGGCCCATGCGCAGGACTTCGACATTGGTGTCCTGGCCGTTATGGGGCACCACGTCGCGATAATTCTCGATGGTCCGGCCGTATTCCGCCTCGGCCTGCAATGTTTCGAGGATCTGGCGGAATTGCTCGGCCGGGCTGATGTCGCCGGAATCAAGATAGCTGCGCAACTCGGCGACGCGGTCGAGCCGTTCCTGCCGGCGGAACGGAATATCGAGCTTGATGAACGCCTCGAGCTTGTTGACCATGTCGATCATCTCGGGCGTGATCTGCCGCCGGATGACGTCGACATTGTTGATCGAATCATCGAGCCGCGCGATCTCCTGCTGCTGCGAAGCCACCTGACGGCTGAGCTGCGCGTTATAAATGCGGATATCGTCGATGCGCCGGCTAAGCTTGCGATATTCGGCCAGCAACTTTTGCGTTTCGTCGGAGATCTGGTCAACCCGCTGCTGCGACTGCTGCGCCAGACGGTTGGCTTCCTGACCGACCTGCACCACCGCGTCGACCTTCTCGGTCTGCGCCAGGGCGCTTCCCATGCCGGACGCCGCCAAGGCGGCCGCCGACAGAGCCAAGACTTTAAGCGAATTTGTGATCATGCTGTTTCCTACAGACATACCCGTTCCCATTGGACATTTAGAGACCGCTTGATAATTGCCATGGACGCTCACGCTAGGTCGCGTTCGGCCGGCGGCCGAAAACGCCGGCGTTGGCGCTCAGTTGACTCCCGATAAGAAGGGACGGCCTTGCCGGCGGCCCGAAGCACAGCCGCTCCTCGCGGCCCGTCGAACGAAAACCGGCCGGCGGGTGCGCGAACCATCACGCCGCGTGCCTTGAGGCCCGCTCCTGTCTCGCCCCATGCCGTCGATCCCCCTTCGTGCCAACGCAACCTCCATAGCTATTATCAAACGGTCCCGGCGTCCGAAACCCCGATTGACCTTTGTGCGGCACATGCCGCTCCTGTCGTTGCGGACAGGCGGGACAAGGCCATAGGCTGAGAATTCGGCTATGACAAGTCTGAAACGCCGGATACCCGGCCACACACATCCCGACTTGGCGCCGGTATAGACTTGCAACAGAAGCTTGCGAACTCCCCGCTTTCCCTGGGGCGCCTTAACAAGGACGCCTTCTTGTGAAGCCCGGCCAAGCCGGGCCAGCAACGGGCCCCTATCATCCAGGAAATGCAATCCATTCCAAGAAAAAAGTTTGAGAGGATGCGAATCTTGCGGAAATCCGGCCCGAAACAAGCGGGAGACGCGGGAAGCCCTCAGGTGATTCGCCAGGGCAATCAGCGGACAACGCCGCTCGCCCCGATTCTAGCAGTGACCGGCGGGCGATGTTAAAAGGCGGCGCGGGCGAGGGCCACGGCGAGGCCGGCGCGGGCGCGGCCCCGCGGCGCTGGCGGCCTGATGTCCAGCCAACCGGGCGCGGAGCCAAAAATGCTTCACCCCGTCCGGTCGATGACGGCGAGCACGCCCTTCCAGCGGTTATCAAGGCAGGTCTTGCGCGCCCCGGCAACGCCAAGGTGGCGCACCAATTGCTGAGCCAATTCCTGAATATGATCGAAGTCTTGATCGTTCTTGATCCACGACCCTTGCGACGGGGCCGGTTGTCGCCGTGCCATTTTCCCAACTCCTTTCGGCAACCCCGCTACCCCGTGGCTTTTAGACGGGGCCGGAGGTTTTGCGTCCCGCCGTTGCCGGCGGTTTGCCCTTGTCACAGGAGCGCTAAGGCGCTCTTAGACCCTTGGAGCCTGCCACAAGACCCGTAAAGCCCCGGTAAAAAACCTTGGTCATCATGATGTTAACAACCGTGCCGGGATAAGGCCGCGCAGCGCGTTGCCGATGTAAAGCGCTTCGGCGTCGATAAGGTCAGCGCGGGTCAGCACCGCTTCGGCGCACCGCCCCTCCTCCAGCAACACCTGCCGCAAGATGCCCGGCAACAGGCCGCAGCAGGCCGCTGGCGTCAGCAGCCTGCCCTTCCGCTTGATAAAGACATTGGTGAAGCTTCCCTCCGTCACCTCCCCCCGCTCATTTTCGAAGATGACCTCGAAACAACCGCTGCGCACCCGCGCGGCCTCAAGCGCTTTTTCATAAGGCAGGCGATGGGTGGTCTTGTGATAAAGGAAAGGGTTGTCGCTGGCGACCTGCTCTTCGGCCAATGCAATCGTTGCGTGTTCAAGAGGGGTGGGGGCGGGACCGAGGTGCAACGCCAGTGCGCCGCCGGACGCCAGCAGAAGACGCCCGCGCAAGGGGTCTTGCAGCGGCGTCACGGCGTCCTCGAGCAGCGCCATGGCCGCCGCCGGGTCGAAGGGAAAACCGAAATACGCCGCGGAACGGGTGAGCCGCGCCAAGTGCCGGTCGCGCCAGCGCCAGCCCGTTCGCCGCGTCCAGCCCAGCGTCTCGAACACATCGAACGCAGGCCAATTGGCGTTCAGAAACCGGCTTTTGAGCAGGCATTCGGCATATTCCGTCGCCGCCCCGCTGTCGGCGACGATGCCGCTGCCGATCCCAAGGCGACCTTTCCCGACGGCATCGAGAACAAGGGTGCGGATGGGCACCGAGAAGGCAAGGTCGCCGGAGGGCGCCACATGGCCGATGGCGCCGGTATAGACGCCGCGCGGGACGGCCTCGAGGTCGGCGATGATCTCCATGGCGCGGATCTTGGGGGCGCCGGTCACCGAGCCGCACGGAAACAGCGCGCGGATGAGCTGCGCGGGCGAGGCGCCTGCCCGGGCGGTGACGGTGGAGGTCATTTGCATCAGTGTCTGATAGGGCTCCACCTCGAAAAGGCGCGGCACGGCGACCGAGCCCGGCTTGGCGACGCGCGCCAGGTCATTGCGCAAAAGATCGACGATCATCAGGTTTTCCGCGCGCGATTTGGCATCTTCTGCAAGGGCTGCGGCGCGCGCGGCGTCTTCTTCGCCCGTCATGCCACGGGCCAGCGTTCCCTTCATCGGCCGGCAAGTGACAAGATCCCCCCGGCGCGCGACGAAGAGCTCGGGCGAGAAGGACAGCACGGTCCAGGCGCCGGTGGCGACGATAGCACCATGAGCGACCCGTTGCGCCCGCCGCACCGCGGCGTATAGGGCCAAGGGGTCGCCATCGGCGGCAAGGCGCAAGGGAAAGGTGAAATTGACCTGATAAACATCGCCTGCATTAAGATAGTCCTTGATGCGGGCAAGGCGCGCGCCATAGCCGGCGGCATCGAGGCCGGGCGCCTCGACCTCAAGGGCATAGCCATGAAGGGTGGGCCGCGCCGCGGTCCAGAATTCATCGCGGCGCGCGCCTTCAAACCGCTGGCGCCCGGTGAAGACGCCAAGCCAGATGAGCGGCTCCGGGGCAAGCGCCAGCGGGCGCCGGGCAAGTCTCGGCTCCAAGGCGAACCCCGCCTCATAACCGATCCAGCCCGCGACAAAATGGCCGCGCGCCGTCCAGGCATCGATCGCTGCGAGTGCGTCCGCCACCTCGTCAAGACGCTGCGCGGCGATGACCGCGATGGGGTCCTCGTAAAGATAGCTTGCCGCGTCGGGGTGGCCGGAGCGGCTGTCGTCGAGGAGGACGAAGGGGCGTTTGGGGGCAAGAAAGGCCATGGCCCGGCTCATAGCCCGGGCGCGACGGCGGCGCAATCGCAGGGGCAAGGCTTTTATCCCGGGCAAGGGCCATGCTATGCCGGGATCAGCTGATGATTGGAGACGCCACGCCCGCCATGACCCGCACACCGCGAATGCAGACCGCCGCCCGCCAGCCGTCGAAGGCAGAGGATGAGGCGATCATCCACGCCCTTGACCACAAGGTGCGCTGGCTCGCCGCCTGGACCATCCACCACGCCAACCATCTGCGCCCCAAGCGCGACGGCTTGAAGGTGGGCGGGCATCAGGCCTCCTGCGCCTCGATCGCCACCCTCATGTCGGCGCTTTATTTCTCGGTCCTGCGGCCCCAGGACCGGGTGGCGGTCAAGCCCCATGCCAGCCCGGTCTTTCACGCCATCCAATATCTTCTCGGCAACCAGACGCTGGACCAGTTGCAGCGTTTCCGGGCGCTGGGCGGCGCCCAGTCCTACCCTTCGCGCACCAAGGACCGGGACGATGTGGATTTTTCCACCGGCTCGGTCGGGCTGGGCGTCGCCATCACCCTGTTCGCCGCCTTGGCGCAGGACTATCTCATCGGCCACGGTTTGCTTGCCCCGGAACGGCGAGGGCGGATGATCGCCCTCATCGGCGATGCCGAGCTCGACGAAGGCAATGTCTATGAAGCCCTCATCGAGGGCGCCAAGCAGGATGTGCGCGATTGCTGGTGGATCATCGATTATAATCGCCAATCCCTCGACGCGGTTACCGCCGACCGCATGTTCGCCCGCTACGCCGACATTTTTCGCGCCACTGGCTGGGAAGTGGTGACCCTGAAATACGGCCGCCTCCAGGAGGCCGCCTTCGCGCGCCCCGGGGGCGCCGCCCTCAAGGCCTGGATCGATGGCTGCCCCAACTCGCTTTACGCCGCATTGACCTACAAGGGCGGCGCCGCTTGGCGCCAGCACCTCAAGGCCGATATCGGCCACAAGGCGGGGGTGCGAAAATTGCTCGGCGATTATGACGATGCCCGCCTGCACCAGCTCATGATCAATCTGGGCGGTCATGACCTGGGGCTGCTCATCGACACTTTCCAGGGCGTCGCCTCGGAGCGGCCCCATTGCTTCCTCGCCTATACCGTCAAGGGCTGGGGCCTGCCCTTCCAAGGCCATAAGGACAACCATGCCGGCCTCATGAACCCGGCGCAGATGGCCGCGTACCAAAAGACGATGGGGGTGCCCGCGGGCGCCGAATGGGACAAGTTCGCCGGGCTCGACATCGATGAAGCCGATTTGCGCGCGTTCCTCGCCCGGGTGCCCTTCACCGCCCAGCGTCAGCGCCGCCATGAAGGGAAAGCGCCCCCCCTTGCCATCCCGGCCGACGCCTTGCCGCCGCCACAGCACGGCCCCCAGGCGACCCAGCTTGCCTTCGGCCGTATCTTGAACGAGATGGCGAAGGCCGACAGCCCCTTTGTGAAGCGCATCCTCACCACCTCGCCCGACGTCACGGTGTCGACCAATCTCGGCGGCTGGGTCAACCAGCGCGGCATTTTCTCCCGCACCACGCGCGACGACGTGTTCCGCGAGGAAAATGTCGTCTCGCCGCAAAAATGGCTGATGACCCCCAAGGGCCAGCATCTGGAGCTGGGCATCGCCGAGAACAATCTGTTCCTGGCCCTCGCGGCCTTTGGCCTCAGCGCCTCCCTGTTCGGCGCCCGGCTGCTGCCCATCGGCACGCTTTACGACCCGTTCATCGCCCGCGGCCTCGATGCGCTCAATTACGCCTGCTACCAGGACGCCCGTTTCATGCTGGTGGCGACCCCGGCGGGCGTCACCCTTGCCCCCGAGGGCGGCGCCCACCAGTCGTTCAACACCCCCCTCATCGGCATGGCCCAGCCCGGCCTCAGCTATTTCGAGCCGGCCTTCGTCGATGAACTCACTGAAATCATGCGCTGGGGCTTTGCCCATATGCAGGCCGACGATGGCGGCTCGCTTTATCTGCGCTTGTCGACACGGGTCATCGCCCAGCCGGCACGGGCGATGGACGAGGCGTTGCGCGCCGGCATCCTTAATGGCGGTTATTGGCAGGCGCCGCCGGCAGCCGGGGCCAAGCTTGCCATCGTCTATACCGGCGCCCTCGCCCCGGAGGCGATGGCGGCGCACCAGGCCTTGCTGGAAGACCTGCCGGGCGCCGGCCTCTTGGCGGTTCCTTCCCCCGACCGGCTTTACCAAGGCTGGCTTGCCCGCACCCGCGCCCGCGGCGAAGGCCAGCGCCCGCCGGCATGCCCGGCCGAGCGGCTGCTGGCATGCCTTGCCCCGGACGCCGCCCTGGTGACGGCGATCGATGGCGCGCCCGCCGCCCTTTCCTGGCTGGGGGGCGTTGCCGGCCACCGGGTCTTTTCCTTAGGCGTCGAGCGCTTTGGCCAGTCGGCCGACATCCCCGACCTTTATGGCGTCCACCGCATCGATGAAAGTGCCATTTTGGACGCCTGCGCCAGCGCGCTGGTGCGGGATTGAACGGCCGGGCCCCACCTGGGCGTTAGGCCCAGGCCAGGATGGGAAAGCCCATGCGCCGGGCTTGCCGCGCGAACCCGCGCCGGGGGTCGACCACATAGCCCTGGCGCGCCCATTCAAGGGTGGGAAGGTCGGCGCGGTCGTCGCTGTAAAAGACAAGATGCAGGGAGCCTTCCTCGATGCCCGCCTGCCGTAGATGGGCGCGCAGCATGGCCAGCTTTGCCGGCCCATAGCAGTTGGCGCCGTCAATCCGGGGAAGGAGGCGCCCGGCCTGGTCCCAGGCGGCGCGGGTGGCGACGAGCCCGCAAAAGCCCAGCCGGCGGGCAAATTCGCAGGCATAAAAATCGAAGCTGGCGGTCGCCAGGATCAGCCGGTCGCCGGCCGCCCGGTGCGCGGCGATCGCCGCCAGCGCGCCGGGTTTCAGGCCTTGCGCCATAAGGCGCTCGACAAAGGCCATGGCGAGCGCCGCCACCACCGTCCTTTCAGGCGCCCCCAAAAGCCAGGCCAGCATCCGCTCCTTAAGCTGGCCTCGGGTCATCAAGCCCAGCTTATAGCCGGCCATGGCGGCCAGGGCGGCGGGGAGAAAAGCTAGGCGCCAGGGCTGGCGCCGCCAGGCCGCGAACACGAGGAAAGGCAAATAAGTGCCGCGGCGGGTGATGGTGCGGTCGAGGTCGAAAACCGCAATCTTGTCAGCCATGGCCGCGGGCGAGCAGAATGCGCTCCGAAAGCAGAAGGTCGGCGGGCTTGTCGACATCGATGCAGGCGTCGGGGTCGTCGAGAATCAGCGGCCGCGCCGACAGCCCAAGGCGGCGGGCGCCCCAGGCAAGGCCCCGCGCCAGGCTGACGAGGCGCAAGCTGTAAAGCGCGAGGATGGGCAGGCCGAAACGCTTGACGATGCGCCATACTTTCTTGCGGTCCTCCTCCACCTCGGCCCAGAAGTCGAGCGCCTTGAGGACGTTGGGGTTGCGCAGGACGAAGAGATTGCAGGTGGAATAGCCGCCATCGGCAAAGCGCCAAAAGGTGCGCCGGGCTCCCGGATAGCGGGCATGCACCAGCCGGGCGGGCACGAAGGCCACTTCCAAGTCGCTTCCCGGCGTCGCGGTCGCCGCGAGCGCCAGGCGCGCCGTCGCAGGACTGAGGAGCGCGTTGTCGGCGGTGGTGACCAAGACTGGCCAGGCAGCCGTCTTTTCCTCCAGCATCTGGTTGAGCGATTGGGAGATCGAGCCCTTGCTGGCGGCGAGTCGGATATGGGGGTCGCCGGTGAGCCAGGCCCAGTCGGCGCGCCCAGTGAACACCGCCGGGTCCTGGAGAAGAATGGTGACGCGACAAGCGGGGTCGGCCAGGCGGATGGTGCGCAGGACGCGGG
This sequence comes from Pseudomonadota bacterium, assembly GCA_049324415.1. Lineage (GTDB taxonomy): Bacteria > Pseudomonadota > Alphaproteobacteria > Sphingomonadales > CAKZYD01 > JBMOOS01. The sequence goes on along the minus strand of JBMOOS010000005.1, from coordinate 143,353 downwards.
CCAGCATCGGCACGCCGGCCACCTTGACCAGCGCCTTGAAGGGCTCGCCCGCGGCATCGGCGACCGGGTCGCCGCCACGGCGGCGGCCCGCCAGGATAATCCACTGCGCCATTTTCTTGGTTCGTCCCTTTGCCCCACGGCGTCCCCCAACGCCATGACATCGCCATGATGCACGGGCACCAACTATGCCGCAAGCATCATCGGGGGCATAGACCGGCGCTAAATGGCAATTTGATGGCAAGCGGGGCGCGCATGGGGTGAGAACAGCGCTTTGCCTAAAGCCGCTGTGCTGGCTACAGTCTTTCACGCCAAGGGTGATCAAAGAGGAGCCGGGCGACATGCGCCAGTCCGCGCAGCTGACAAACGAAGCCTTGCGCGTTGACCGCGAACCGACGAGCGAGGGCGAGATTGTCCGCCTTTCCGGCCCCCTCACCATCGCCACCGCCGCCAAGCTTGCGGCGCTGCTCGGCGCGCTCAAGGCGGAAAAGGGCAAGCATTTTCGTTTTTGCTTAAGCGGCGTCACCGCCTTCGACACCGCCGCCGCCTGGCTCATCTACCGCACCATGCGCGACTTGCGCTTTCACGGCGCCGTGGTGGCTTATGAAAATGTAACGGCGGACCAGGAGAGCCTCATCGAGCAGGCGCTCATCAACGATGCCCCGTGCGCCATCGCCCCGCCGCGGAAAAACTCCCTGTTGCAGCAGATCGAGGATGTGGGCGTCGGCACCCTTGATTTTCTCGAGGCGATCGGCTCGATCCTTTCCTTCCTTGGCCTCGTTATGGCGCGCTTGTTCCGGCTGATCGTCAGCCCCGGGCGGCTGCGCCTCACCTCGACCGTCTTTCACATGGAGGAGGTGGGCTATAAGGCGCTCCCCATCGTCGGCCTTCTGTGTTTCCTCATCGGCCTTGTCATCGTCCAGCAGGGGGCCATGCAGTTGCGCCGTTTCGGCGCCGAGATCTTCGTCGTCGACCTCATCGGCATCGCCGCCTTGCGCGAGCTTGGCATCCTTCTCACCGCCATCATCGCCGCCGGGCGTTCCGGCTCGGCCTTCACCGCCCAGATCGGGGCGATGAAGCTGCACGAGGAAGTGGACGCCCTCAAGACCATCGGCCTCGACCCCGTCGACACCCTGGTGGTGCCGCGCCTCTTGGCCCTTGTCGTGATGCTGCCGCTGCTCACCTTCTACGCCGACATCCTCGCCCTGGCGGGGGGCGCGGCATGGGCCTGGGCCGCCCTTGACATCAGCCCCGACAATTTCATCAAGCTTTTGCAGGACGCGGTGCCCCTCACTTATTTTTGGGTGGGCCTCATCAAGGCGCCGTTTTTCGCCATGGTGATCGCCGTCATCGGCTGCTTCAACGGGCTTGCCGTTGCCGGCGGCGCGGCGAGCGTCGGCGAGCGCACCACCCGCTCGGTGGTGCAGTCGATCTTCATGGTGATCGTGCTCGACGCCTTTTTCGCCATTTTTTTCACCGCCATCGATTGGTAGGGGCGATGACCGAAGGGGCAAGGCAAGACATTCTCATACGGGTGCGGGGCCTGCGCAATCGCTTCGGCGCGCATGTCGTCCATGATGGCCTTGATCTTGACGTGCACCGGGGCGAGATTTTGGGTGTCGTCGGCGGCTCGGGCACGGGGAAAAGCGTGCTGTTGCGCTCCATCATCGGCCTTCAACGCCCGCAAGCGGGCAGCATCGAGGTCGCCGGACGCAACGTCTTGCGGATGAAGGAAAGGGAGCAGCGCGCCGTGCGCCGCGACTGGGGCGTCCTGTTCCAGAACGGCGCCCTTTTCACTTCGATGACGGTGGCGCAGAACATCGAAGTGCCGATGCGCGAATATTTCGCCCTGCCGCAAGCGATGATGGACGAATTCGCCGCCTATAAGATCGCCATGGTCGGCCTGCCCCCGGACGCCGGGCCGAAATACCCGGCCGAGCTGTCGGGCGGCATGCGCAAGCGCGCCGGGCTCGCCCGGGCGCTGGCGCTCGATCCGGGGATTCTGTTCCTCGATGAGCCGACGGCCGGCCTCGATCCCATCGGTGCCGCCGGCTTTGACGACCTCATCTTGCACCTCAAGCGGACCCTTGGCCTTACGGTGTTTCTCGTCACCCACGATCTCGATACCCTGCACCGGGTATGCGACCGCATTGCCGTGCTCGCCGACAAGCGGGTCTTGGTGGTAGGAACCATGGCCGATATGCTGGCGTTCGAGCACCCCTGGGTGGTGGATTATTTCCACGGCCCCCGCGCCCGCGCGGCGGGACTTGATGGGGCGGAAGGATAGGGACATGGAGACACGTGCGCATCATCTTCTCATCGGCAGCCTGGTGCTGCTGATGATTGGATTTGGCGTCGGCTTTGCCATCTGGCTCGCCAAGCTGGACAGAGGCCGCGAGTTCCGCCTTTACGATATCTATTTCACCGAAGCGGTTTCCGGCCTTTCGACGGGAAATTCGGTGCGCTTCAACGGCGTGCCGGTGGGCGAGGTGAAACGCATCGAGCTTGACCCCAGCGACCCCAGCCGGGTGCGCGTGCGTGTCCAGGTGGACGCCGGCGTGCCCTTGAAGGAGGACAGCGTGGCGCTTCTTGAAGCGGTGGGCTTTACCGGCGTTGCCTTCGTCCAGATCGAGGGCGGCTCGGCCGGCAGCCCGCCTTTGGCCTTGAAGCCGGGACAGGACGTGCCGGTCATCCCTTCGCGTCCCTCGGCGATTCAAGAGGTGTTCGAGGGCGCCCCCGACCTTCTCAACCAAGCGACCATCGCGGTCTCGCGTCTTTCGATGCTGCTCAATGACGACAACCGCGCCCATGTCGGCGCGATCCTCGGCAATATCGAGGTCTTTACCGGGGGCCTTGCCAACTCGACCGACGAATTGGAAACCATCATCGCCAATCTCAACGACACCATCGCCGATTTTCGCAACGCGGCGCGGGCGATCAACCGTCTTTCCGGCTCGGCCGAGGCACTGATCGACGAGGACGCCCGCCAGGCGATGCGCGACGCTGGCCGGGCGCTGCGCCAGGCCGAAGCGCTGGCCACCGACTTGCGCGCCGTGGTCGGCGAAAACCGGGAAAATCTGCGCCAGTTCACCGGCGCGGCCTTGCCCGAGGCGGCGCGCCTGATGGCCGATCTGCGCCAGCTTGCCCGCGCCCTCAACGGGGTGGCGGAGCGCTTGCAGCAAAGCCCGGCGGAAGCCTTGTTCCCGGCCAAGGTGCCGGAATATGAGGGGAAATGACGTGACGGCACGGTCCATTCTTGTATTTCTTCTCGGCCTCCTCGCCGCAGCCTGCGGGCCCTTGGTGGAATTGCCCGGCGGCGGGCCGGCGCCGGCGCTTTACACCCTCAGCGCGGTTGATGTGGGCACGCCAGGGCCGAAGCTTGAACGGGTGCGGCTGCAGATCGAGGAGCTGTCCGCCGACGCCATGCTCGCCACCGACCGCATCGCGGTGCGGGTTGGCGCCACGGAAGTGAAATATCTCGCTGCCGCCCGCTGGTCGGACCAGCCGCGGCGGCTGGTGCGCGATCGCCTGCAGGAAGCGCTCGAAGGGGTGGCCGGGCTGACGCCCTTGTCGCCCGACGCCCTGGAAGTGCCGGCAGATTACCGCTTGAAGCTGCGCCTGCGCGCCTTCAACGCGGTGGCGCGCGAAGATGGCGCGCTGACGGTGCGGGTCGAGATGTCGGCGCTCCTGGTTTCCGCCGTCGGGGCCGAGATCGTCGCCAGCCGGCGCTTCGCCGCCGAAGGCAGGGCGGCGAGCGGCAAGGCCGCCGAGGTGGTGCGCGCCCTCGACGCGGCGCATGGCGATGCCCTGCGCGGCCTTGTCGACTGGCTCGTCGCCACCCTCGCTCCGGAAACCGCGGCTTGAGGGATTGGCCGCTGCTCTCGGCTTATTTCGAGAGCTTGTCGAGCTGATCCTTGAGCGCGGCGAGCTGCGCCCGCAATTGCTCGATATCGGAAGAGGTGGGCGGCGTTGCCTTATCCTCGCGCGGCGCGGAACGGGCGCTACTGGTCCAGCCGCCGGAAAAAAGGCGCGCCGCCTGTTCGAACATCGCCATGTTCTTGCGCGCCAATTCGTCGAAGGAGCCGAACGCCTCGGCCCCCGGCAAGGCCTTGCCCGTCAGCATGTCGCGCCACTTGTCCTGCTGCGCGGCGAAAGCCGCCATCGAGGCCTCAAGATATTGCGGCACCAGGGCTTGCAGGCCATGGCCGTAAAAGGCGATCAACTGGCGCAGGAAAGAGATCGGCAACAGCGTCTGGCCGCCCTTGGCCTCCTCCTCGACAATGATCTGGGTGAGGACGGAACGGGTGATGTCCTCGCCCGTCTTGGCGTCCTGAACGACGAACTCGCACCCCTTTTTCACCATCGCTGCAAGATCGTCGAGCGTCACATAGCTCGACGTCCCGGTATTGTAGAGCCGGCGGTTGGCGTATTTCTTGATGACGATGGGTTTGTCCGATCGGGTCTCGGCCATCCGGGGGTTCCTCGAACAGTTGCCGTCCATGCCTGCGATGCTGCCCTGCAGCATTTGGCCTCCTAAACTGACGCCCCTTGCCTTCCTTGGCAAGCGCCGAGAAATAAAAAATCGTCCGCCATGGGTTTTGCCGCATAGCCGCGCCGCCCATGCTTGGCTTATAGTCGGGCCATGACCAACGCACGATCAGCGGAGGCCTTGGCGCAGGCTTTCCTCGACCTGTGGCAGGAAAACATGCGCGCCTGGGCCGGAACATTGCCAAGGGAGGACGAGACACAAACGGACAGCAAGCCCCTCCCCAAGGCCCCCTCCTTATGACCAGCGAGAGGGCACGGGCGCGGCTCGGCCCCACCCCCTTGCCGGCCCAGGTGATGACGGTGGCAGGCAGCTGGGTCGGCGCCGCCGCCGCTTATCAGGCAGCCATCGCCGGCACGCTTCCCTGGCACGACGCGGTGGCGGACAAGGCGGCAAAGCTGATGGACGCGATCCGCGCCGCGGACATGGCGGCGGTCGGCCAGGCGGTGGCGCAAGGGGCGCAAGACCGGCTCGCCGCCTTTATCGCCGGCGTCGAGGCTTATCAGCGCCACCCCTATCGCCGCGCCCTCACCGCACCGCCCGCGCTGGCGCAGGTCGGTAGCGCCCGACTTTTGGATTATGGCGCCCGGACAAGGACGCGCGCCCGCCGCCCGGTGGCGGTGTTCGTGCCCTCTCTGGTCAATCCCGCGACCGTCCTCGACTTGTCGGGCGAGGCAAGCCTCATGCGCTATCTGGCAAGGCGCGGGGTGCGCCCCTTGCTGATCGACTGGGGCTGCCCCGATGACGAGGAGCGGGGCTTTGACATCACCGCCTATGTGACGCGCCGGCTCATTCCCCTTCTCGAGGCGGCAAGGGCGCGAAGAGGCACGCCCATTACCCTCGTCGGCTATTGCATGGGGGGCAATCTGGCGCTTGCCGCCAGCCTCTTGCGCCCTGACCTGGTGGCGCGCCTCGCCCTGTTGGCGACCCCTTGGGACTTTCACGCCGCTGGCATGGCCGCCCCCCATCTTATGACAGCGCTCGCCGCCAGCCTCGAGCCTGTCATGGCGGCCCAAGGCGTCCTGCCCGCCGAATGCCTGCAGCTCGTCTTCGCCGCCCTCGATCCGCTGCTCATCGACCGCAAATTCCGCCGCTTCGCGACGCTCGACCCGGAAAGCGCCGCGGCGCGCGCCTTCGTCGCCCTCGAGGACTGGTCCAATTCCGGCCCGCCGCTCGCCGCCCCGGTGGCGCGCGAGGTGTTCGCCGCCTGGTACCGGGACAACGCGCCCGGGCAAAACCGATGGCGGGTGGCGGACGCGACCATCGACCCCGCGCGCCTTGCCGTGCCGTCCCTCGTCGTCCTTCCCGCCGGCGACCGCATCGTGCCCCCCGCTTGCGCCGGCGCGCTGGCCGCACGGCTTCCCGGCGCCCAGCGGCTTTCCCCCAAGGCCGGCCATGTCGGGATGATCGTCGGTGCGCGAGGGAAGACGAGCCTGTGGCGACCCCTTGCCGCATGGCTGAAAGTCTAGGGTCCGGACCCTAGTGGTCCGCCCCAAACGGATAAATCCATCCGTTTGGGAAAAGTGGACCACTAAGTTATTGAATCTGTGGTGCGATTTCTCCAACAGATGGGAACCATCCGTTGGAATCGCACCACTAGGGTGAGGACCCTTGGATTCGTCGTCCGCCGGGTCTATGGTAGCTTCATGTTGCAGTGCACAGCACGCGCGCCCAGCCCGGCGCCCGCGCTGTTAGCCCCACAGGAGACCAGCCCATGACCCGCATCGTGATCGCCAGCGCCGCCCGCACCCCGGTTGCTTCCTTCAACGGCGCCTTTGCCGCCCTTCCCGCCCATGATCTGGGGAAAGTGGCGATCACGAGCGCGCTTGAACGCGCAGGCGTTGCCGCGGGCGAGGTCTCGGAAGTCATCATGGGCCAGATCCTGACCGCCGGCCAGGGCCAGAACCCGGCACGGCAAGCCGCGATCAACGCCGGCGTGCCGGTCGAGGTGCCGGCCTGGGGGGTCAATCAACTGTGCGGCTCCGGCCTGCGCGCGGTGGCCCTGGGCTACCAGGCGATCGCCCAGGGCGACTCGCGCATCGTCGTCGCCGGGGGCCAGGAAAGCATGAGCCAGGCGCCGCATTGCGCCCATTTGCGCAACGGCAAGAAGATGGGCAACCTCGAATTCATCGACACCATGATCCTCGACGGCCTGTGGGACGCCTTCAACGGCTACCACATGGGCAACACGGCGGAAAATGTCGCCGAGAAATGGCAGATCACCCGCGAGGAGCAGGACCGCTTCGCCGTCGCTTCGCAAAACAAGGCGGAGGCCGCCCGCAAGGCGGGCCGGTTCAAGGACGAGATCGTCCCGGTCACCATCAAGGGCCGCAAGGGCGATACCGTCGTCGCCGAGGACGAATATATCCGTGACGGCGTCACCTTGGAGAGCATCGCCGGCCTGCGTCCCGCCTTTCAAAAAGACGGCACGGTGACCGCCGCCAACGCCTCCGGCATCAATGACGGGGCCGCCGCGCTGGTTTTGATGAGCGAGGATGAGGCCAAACGGCGCGGCCTTACCCCCTTGGCGCGGATTGTCTCCTGGGCGCAGGCCGGCGTCGACCCCGCCTATATGGGGACCGGCCCCATTCCCGCAAGCCGGCGCGCCCTTGAAAAGGCGGGCTGGGAGGCGAGCGACCTTGATCTCATCGAAGCCAACGAGGCCTTCGCGGCGCAAGCTTGCGCCGTCAACAAGGACATGGGCTGGGACCCGGCCAAGGTCAATGTCAATGGCGGCGCCATCGCCATCGGCCATCCCATCGGCGCCTCCGGTGCCCGGGTGCTCACCACCTTGCTGTTCGAGATGCAAAAGCGCGACGCCAAGAAGGGGCTTGCCACCTTGTGCATTGGCGGCGGCATGGGCATTGCCTTGGCGGTGGCGCGCGACTGACGCCACCGCCATGCGCCCGGATGTTCAGGCGCTCGAGGCTTTCTATGCCAGCCCCATGGGCCGCATGGCGGCGCGCCTCATCGGTGCCCGTTTACACGTTCTTCTGGGCAACCTTAAAGGGCTGCGAGTCCTTGCCATCGGTTACGGCCCACCTTATTTGGCGGCATGCGACGACCGCGCAGAGCGCAGCATCGCCGTGATGCCCGAGCGCCAGGGCGCCCTCGCCTGGCCCAGCGGGGGCCCGAGCCGCAGCGTGCTGGCGGGCGACATGGCCCTGCCCTTCGCCGACGCGCTCTTCGATCGGGTCGTCATCGTTCATGGTCTTGAATTTCTCGACCACGCGCGCGGCGCGCTGCGGGAAGTGTGGCGGGTGCTCAGCCCCGGCGGGCGCGTCATCATCGTCGCCCCCAACCGCACCGGTCCCTGGTCGCATCTCGAGGCGACCCCCTTCGGCAATGGCCGCCCCTTCAGCCGCCGCCAGCTTGACGCCATTCTCGGCGATTGCCTGCTGGCGCCGCGGCGGTGGGACACCGCCCTCCACCTGCCGCCCTTCGCGCTTTTCCGCCGTTTGATGCCAGCGTTGGAGGCTCCCGGCAGCGCCCTGTGGCCAGCCTTTGCCGGGGTGCATGTGGTGGCTGCCGAAAAAATCGTCTACGCCGCCCGCCCCTTATGCGACAAGCCTCGCCCGGCAAGCCTTGGCCGGCCCAAGCTCGCCGGCCCGCTCGCCACGCGCTTCAGCGCCTGGCGAGGAGGAAAATCGCCTGCTCGGCGCGCCAGTTGATATCGGCCAGCCGGCGGCCAGCGCCGGGCCGCGCCCGTCCTGCCGCATCGATGCAGATCAAGGCCTCGACCGCCGCGTCCAAGGTTGCGGCAAGGGCGGTGAAGTCGCGGACGGTGCACAGATGGATATTGGGGGTCTCGTACCAGGCCTTGGGCAAGCTGGGCGTCACGGGCATGCGGCCTTTGAGCAACAGCGAGATACGCACCCGCCAGTGGGCGAAATTGGGGATCGAGACGATGGCGCGCGGCGCGATCCGCAGTAATTCCTCGAGAACTTTTCGTGGCTGGTGGGTGGCTTGCAGCGTCTGGCTGAGCACCGCCAGGTCGAAGCCATCCGTGGGATAGTTGGCAAGGTCGGTGTCGGCGTCGCCCTGGACCACGGAAAGGCCGCTGGCGACGCAGGCGTGGACGCCATCCTGCGACAGCTCGATGCCGCGCGCGTCGCACCCCTTCACGCGTTCGAGATAGGCCATCAAGGCGCCATCGCCGGCGCCGACATCGAGCACCCGCGCCCCTGCCGGCACCAAATCGGCGATCGCCATGAGGTCCGGCCGCAAGGCATCCCTCGTCATGGCGCGACCCCGCGCGCCGTGGCGGCGGCGTCAAGGAAGCCGGCAAGAACGCGGAACATTTCCGGCTCGTCGAGGAGAAAGGCGTCATGGCCATGGGGGCTTGCCACCTCGACGAAGCTGACGCGCGCCCCGGCGGCGTTGAGCGCCTGCACCAGATAGCGGCTTTCCGCCGTCGGGTAGAGCCAGTCGGAGGTGAAGGAAAGGACGCAAAAACGCGTATGCGTCCCGGCAAAGGCGCGGGCAAGGACGCCGTCATGCCGTTCGGCCAAGTCGAAATAGTCCATCGCCCGGCTGATATAAAGATAGGCGTTGGCGTCGAACCGGTCGACGAAGCTGATGCCCTGGTGGCGCAAATAGCTTTCCACCTGAAAGTCGGCGTCGAACCCATAGCCGAGGGCTTGCCTGCCTTGCAGGCGGCGCCCGAAGCGCGCGGTCAGCCCCGCTTCCGACATATAGGTGATGTGCGCCGCCATGCGGGCGACCGCCAGACCCTTCACTGGCCGCACCCCGGCCTCGGCATAGCCGCCGGCGCGCCAGTCCGGATCGGCCATGATGGCTTGCCGGCCGACTTCGTGGAAGGCGATGTTCTGCGCCGAATGGCGCGCCGTGGTGGCGATGGGCATGGCGGCGAAGACGCGGGAAGGATAGGTCGCCGCCCATTCCAGCACTTGCATGCCGCCCATCGAGCCGCCGATGACGGCAAGCAGCGTCTCAACCCCCAGATGGTCGAGAAGAAGGGCCTCAGCCCGCACCATGTCGCGGATGGTGATGACCGGAAAGTCGAGGGCGTAAGGCCGGCCTGTCGCCGGGTTGACGCTGGCCGGGCCGGTGGTTCCCATGCACGAGCCCAACACATTGGCGCAAATGACGAAATAGCGATTGGTGTCGACCACCTTTCCGGGCCCCACCATGAGATGCCACCAGCCCGGCTTGCCGGTGATGGGGTGGCGGCTTGCCGCGTGCTGGTCGCCGGTGAGGGCGTGGCAGACAAGGATGGCGTTGGCGCGCGCGGCATCGAGCGCGCCGTAAGTCTCATAGGCGATGGTGACGGGCGAAAGGCTGGCGCCGCTGTCGAGGACGAGCGGCGAGGAGCGCGCCAGGGTCGCCTGGCGGTCGCGGCCAGTGTGCTGGTCTTCCCCTTGTTCCGCCATCTTCCTTCGCACGCCCTGTTGCCGTCATCGCAGGCGTTGGTGGGGCAATTCCACCGCCCTGTCAATTGATCCGCGCGGACAAGCTTGCTAAGGAGCGCAGGTTTATCGTGACAAAGCTGGAAAAAACGCCCATGGCCGCCCCGCGCCCCAATCCTTGGCTCGACGCGCTTAGCCCTTATGTGCCGGGCCGGCACCAGGCTGGCGGCCATGTCCAGCCGGTACGTCTTGCCTCCAATGAATCGCCCCTGGGCGCCAGCCCCCAGGCGATCGCCGCGGCGCGGGCGGCGGCGGCGACCATGCACCGCTACGCCGATGGCGCGGCGACCCGGCTGCGCGAAGCGCTCGCCGCCCATCACGGGCTCGATGCCGCCCATATCATCTGCGGCACCGGTTCCGATGAAATCCTCCAGCTCGTCGCGCAAGCCTATGCCGCGCCGGGCGATGAGGTCATCCACTCGGCCTATGGCTTCATGGTCTACCCCATCGCGGCGCGGCGGTGCGGCGCCCGGCCTATCGCGGTCGCGGAAACCGACTATAGGGCGGATGTGGACGCCATTTTGGGCGCGCTCAGCGACAGGACGCGGGTTGTCTACCTCGCCAACCCCAACAACCCCACGGGCACCTATATGAGCGCCGCGGAAATCAACCGCCTCCATGCCGGCTTGCCGGAGCATGTGGTGCTGGTCCTCGATGCCGCCTATGCCGAATATATGGACGCCGATGATTACGAGCCCGGCCTTGCGCTCGCCCGCCGCAGCCCCAACGTGCTGATGACGCGCACCTTTTCCAAGATTTACGGCCTTGCCGCCGAGCGCGTCGGCTGGGCGACGGGGGCGCCGGCCCTCATCACTGCCTTGAACAAGATCCGCGGCCCCTTCAACGTCACCGGCGCCGGGCAGGCGGCGGCGCTGGCGGCGCTTGGCGACCAGGGCTGGATCGCCCGCACCAAGGCGCATAACGATGAATGGCGCCCCTGGCTGGCGGGTGAAATCGCCGCCTTGGGGCTGCGCGTCATTCCCAGCGCCGCCAATTTCCTGCTGGTGGAATTTCCCCAAACCCCAGGGCGGACGGCGGCCGAGGCCGATGCCTATTTGACTGCGCGGGGCTTTCTTCTGCGCCACCTCGCCAACATGGGGCTGGGCCATTGCCTGCGCTTGACGGTGGGGCTCGAGGCCGACAACCGCAGCGTTGTCGCCGCCCTCGCCGGGTTCATGAACCCATGACAATCCCGCCGCTTTTCCAACGCATCGCCATCATCGGCTTTGGCCTCATCGGCTCCTCGCTCGCCCGCGCCGTGCGCCAGCGCCGCCTTGCCGGCCATGTCGTCGCCATCGACCGCGACCCGGCGGTCATCGACACCGCGCTGCGTCTTGCCCTTGCCGACAGCGCCAGCCTTGAGGCGGCGGCCGTCGCCGATGCCGACCTCGTCGTCCTGTGCGCCCCGGTGGGAAGCTATGCCGGCCTCACGGCCGCCATCGCTCCCCACCTCAAGCCGGGGGCCCTCCTCTCCGACGTCGGCTCGGTCAAGGCCGCGGTCATCGACGCCGTGCGCCCGCATCTGCCGGCCGCTGCCGCCTTCGTGCCCGCCCACCCCGTCGCCGGCACCGAGCAGTCCGGCCCCGAGGCGGGTTTCGCCAGCCTGTTCAAGGGCCGCTGGTGCATCCTGACGCCACCGCAAGGCAGCGATGAGCACGCCGTCACGCGGGTGCGCCGGCTATGGGAAGCGGTGGGCGCCACCGTCGAGGTGATGACCCCCGCCCATCATGACCTGGTGATGGCGATCGTTTCCCATGTCCCGCACCTCATCGCCTATAACATCGTCGGCACCGCGTCCGACCTTGAGGCCGTGACCCGGTCGGAGGTGATCAAATTTTCCGCCGGCGGCTTTCGCGACTTCACCCGCATCGCCGCGTCCGACCCCACCATGTGGCGCGACGTGTTCCTCAACAACCGGGAAGCGGTGTTGGAAATGCTGGGCCGCTTCAGCGAGGACCTGACCGCCTTGCAGCGGGCAATCAGGTGGGGGGATGGCGAGGCCTTGTTCGCGCTTTTCACCCGCACCCGCGACATCCGCCGCCGCATCATCGATGCGGGCCAGGACGATCCCACCCCCGATTTCGGCCGGCCGCACGAGAATGGCGCCAAGCGCTAAGCGCCTGTTTGAGAATGCTGATGAGGTCGCGACGCTGGCGCTTATGCCCGGCGGCGCTCGCGCGCCGGCGATGGCGGGGCTTCCTCGAACAGCGCCGCCAATTGCTCGGTGAGCGCGCCGCCAAGCTGGTCGGCGTCGAGAAGGGTCACCGCTTTTGCATAATAGCGGGTGACATCGTGACCGATGCCGATGGCGATCAGTTCCACCGGCGAGCGCGCCTCGATCCACGTGATGACCTGGCGCAGGTGGCGCTCAAGATAGCTGCCGGAATTGACCGAAAGGGTCGAATCATCCACCGGCGCCCCATCCGAAATGACCATCAGGATGCGCCGCTCCTCGGAGCGCGCAAGCAAGCGGTTGTGCGCCCAAAGAAGGGCCTCGCCGTCGATGTTTTCCTTCAACAGGCCTTCGCGCATCATCAGGCCGAGATTCTTGCGGCAACGCCGCCAGGGGGCGTCCGCCGCCTTGTAGATGATATGGCGCAGGTCGTTGAGCCGGCCTGGCATCGCCGGCTTGCCAGCCTCGATCCACGCCTCACGCGACTGCCCGCCCTTCCAGGCGCGGGTGGTAAAGCCAAGGATCTCCGCCTTGACCGCGCAGCGCTCCAGAGTGCGGGCGAGGATGTCGGCGCAGATGGCGGCGATGGAAATCGGCCGGCCGCGCATCGAGCCTGAATTGTCGATGAGCAAGGTCACCACCGTGTCGCGAAAGGCGGTGTCCTTCTCCACCTTGTAGGAAAGGGGGTGAAGCGGGTTGGCGACGATGCGGCTCAAGCGCGCGGCGTCCAGAAGCCCTTCCTCCCGGTCAAACTCCCAGGCCCGGTTTTGCTGCGCCAGCAAGCGCCGCTGCAGGCGGTTGGCGAGCTTGGTGACCGCGCTTTGCAGGGGGATGAGCTGCTGGTCGAGATAAGCCCGCAGCCGGGTCAGCTCCTCGGCGTCGCACAGGTCTTCGGCGGGCACCGTCTCGTCGAAGGCGGTGGTAAAAGCGCGATAGTCGAAATCGGGGCTAAGCTCGGAAAACGGCGCATTGGGCCGATAGGGGGCCCTTCCTTCCTGGGCCTCCTCGCCCATGGCGCCAGGCTCGGCGCCCTCTTCTTCCAGCGCTATCGCCTCGGCGCCCGCGCCCTCGCCTTCGTCCTCGGCGCTGTCGCTGGAGCTATCCCCCTCGCCTTCCCCTTGATTGTCGTCGTGGGCGCCAGCGTCATCGCCCTTATCCTTGTCGTCCTCGCCTTCGTCGGCATCATCCTCGGCGCTTTCCGGCTCTTGCCCGTCCGCGTCCTCGACTTCAAGACGGCGGATCACCGTGCGGACGAGGCGGGCGAAGCTTTCCTGGTCGGCAAGGGCGAGCGCCAGGTCATTCAAGGAAGCGCCGGCCTTCTCCTCGACCCAGGCGCGCAGCATGTCCACCGCGGCGCGGGCGTTTTCCGGCACCTGCGCGCCGGTGAGCCGTTCGCGCGCCAGCAAGGCCACCGCCGCCGCTAATGGCACATCGTCGGCGCGGGTGATATTCTCAAGGCCCGCAGCCTTGGCGCGCTCGGCCATGATGGCGCTTAAATTCTGCGCCACCCCCGCCATCTCGCGGGCGCCCAGGCTTTCGCAGCGCACCTGCTCAAGGGCATTGAAGATGTCGCGTGCTGGCCCTGCGCTCGGCTGATGGCGGGCATGGCACGCCGTAGAATGGTGGCGCAGGCGCAGCGCCATCGAATCAGCAAGGCCGCGCACTTGCGCGACCTGCCCCGCCGGCAGGCGCCGCGCCGGCATGGGCAAGCGCGCGGTCAGGCCGGAAAGGCCGGGCTTGTCGGCGGAAAAAGCGACCTCGAGTTCCGGCTCCCGGGCGATGGCGCGCATGGCGCCGCGCACCGCCTCGCGCAAGGGTTCGGTGGGGTTGGCCGGCTTGTCGCTCACGCCGTCCCCACGGCGGCGAGGTTGAGCGCTGATTCGGGCAACTCGGCGCCAAAGCAGCGCTGATAATATTCCGCGACCAGGGCGCGCTCCGCCTCGTCGCATTTGTTGAGGAAGGAGACGCGGAAGCCAAAGCCGATGTCGCCGAAGATCTCGGCGTTTTGCGCCCAGGTGATGACGGTGCGCGGGCTCATCACGGTGGAAAGGTCGCCATTCATGAACCCCTGGCGGGTGAGGTCGGCGAGGCGGACCATCTGCGCCACCGTCTTGCGGCCCTTTTCGGTGTTGTAGGACGCGGCCTTGGCCAGCACGATCTGCACTTCCACGTCATGGGGGAGATAATTCAAGGTGGTGACGATGTTCCAGCGGTCCATCTGGCCCTGGTTGATCTGCTGGGTGCCGTGATATAGCCCGGTGGTGTCCCCCAGCCCCACGGTGTTGGCGGTCGAGAACAGGCGGAAATAGGCGTTGGGGCGGATGACCCGGTTCTGATCGAGGAGGGTGAGCTTGCCCTCCACTTCGAGGATGCGCTGGATGACGAACATGACATCGGGCCGGCCGGCGTCATATTCGTCGAAGACGAGGGCGGTGGGCGTTTGCAGAGCCCAGGGGAGGAGGCCTTCCTGAAACTCCGTCACCTGCTTGCCGTCCCTCAGCACGATGGCGTCCTTGCCGACGAGGTCGATGCGGCTGATGTGGCTGTCGAGATTGATGCGGATGCACGGCCAGTTGAGCCGCGCCGCCACCTGCTCGATATGGGTCGATTTGCCGGTGCCGTGATAGCCCTGGATCATCACCCGCCGGTTGTAGGCAAAGCCAGCGAGGATGGCGAGGGTGGTCGGCGGATCGAAGACATAGGCTTCGTCCATGTCCGGCACCCGCTCGTCCTTTTCGGAAAAGGCCGGCACCTTCATGTCGGTGTCGATGCCGAAAAGCTGCCGCACGGATACCGTGAGATCAGGGCTGTCCTGCACGGTATGCGGGTGGGTTGCCTGAGATGGACTCATGCCGTCCTCGTTCCTTCTTTCCTGTCGCTTGCCTTGCCGCCAGCCGGCGCTGGAGCGGTGCCGGTCAGGCATTGATAAGCAGCGATGACCTGCGCCAACCGCCCTTCCATGCCGCGGTCGCCGCCGTTCATGTCAGGGTGGAAGCGCTTTAAAAGCGCCTTATAGGCGCGTCTTATGTCGGCGAGCGTGGCCCGCTCGTCAAGTCCAAGCTTGTCGAGCGCTTGCCGCGCGCGCGGCGATAACGGCCCGCCATGGGATGCCGCGCGACCCTCGGCAAAGCGGGAAAATCCGGGCTGCCCGCGAAAAATGCCATGAGGGTCGTCAAGCGCGGCAGCGCCGGCGTGAAGGCCCCCCAGCCCGAAAGCCTGGGTCGGCCGGTTCCAGGCTCCTTGGCCATGGGCGAGGCGCCGCGCCTCCTCCGGCGACAGGTGGTCGAACACATTCCACGCCGCATTATAGGCGCGCACATGATCGAGGCAAAACCAATAATAGCCGTCGCGCTGGGGGGCGGCGCTTTTCGGGGCGCGAAACTCGCCTGCCGCCTCACAACCTGCTCGGTCGCACGCCCGCCCGTCCTCGCGCGCGACGCGGCCATGGAATCGGTTGGGCTTGCGAGCCATCGGCTTGCTTTCCTCATCGCCTCTGGGCTTTATAGCCCCCTATCCGTGCATATATGGTAACTTTAAAGGCTTTTTCCCATGCCAAGCATCACCCAGCGCATCGAAGACAAGCTGCGCGCCGGCCTGGCGCCCCTACGCCTCGACATCATCGACGAGAGCCATCTTCACCAGGGCCATGCCGGCCACCGCCCAGGCGGCGAGACCCATTTCAAGCTGGTCATCGTTTCGCCCGCCTTCGCGGGTCTCGGCAGGGTCGCGCGCCAGCGCCTGGTTCATGGCCTCCTCAAGGCCGAACTCGACGAGCGGGTGCATGCGCTGAGCCTTAGCTGCCGCACGCCCGAGGAAGCCGCCCTGACACCTTGAGCGGCGCTTCAGGCGCTTGCCGACGGCGGGGTGATTTTCAACAGCGTGATCTGATTGCGCTGGCGCTTGAGGATTTCAAAGCCGAAGCCGAAAAAGCGGAAGGTCTGGCCCTTCACCGGGATGATGCGCGCTTCGTTGATGACGAGGCCGGCGATGGTCGAGGCTTCATCGTCGGGCAGCGACCAGTCCATGCGCCGGTTGAGGTCGCGGATGCTCACCGCGCCCTCGACGGTGACGGTGCCGTCCTGTTCAACGCTGATGCCGTCGGCCTCGTCCTCGTCATATTCATCGGCGATGTCGCCGACGATCTCTTCGAGGATATCCTCAAGGGTGATGAGGCCCATGAGGGCGCCATATTCATCGACCACCAAGGCAAAATGCGCCTTGCGCTCGATGAAGGCATTGAGCTGCTCGCGCAAGGTGGAGCCTTCCGGCACGAACCAAGGCTCGCTCATGATGGCAGCGATATCGAGGGTTTCCGGCGTCGCCCCGGGTTTTGAAAGCGCCCGCAGGACATCCTTGGCGTGGAGGACGCCGATGATTTCATCCTGGCTTCCCTTATAGAGCGGAATGCGGGTATGCGGCGCTTCGATCACTTGCGCGACGATGGCCGCCGATGGCTGCTCGGCGTCGATGAGAAAGATGTTCTTGCGATGCACCATCACGTCCTCGACCAGCACTTCGTCGAGGTCGAGGATCGAGCCCAGCATGTCGCGATGCTCCTTGACGATGCCGCCCTCGGAGGCATGGAGCTCGATGGTGCCGCGGATTTCCTCGTGCGGGGCAAGGAAATCGTCCTTTTCGGAAACGTCGATCTTGAAGGTGTTGAGGGTCAGGCGCACGATGCGCTGAACCAGCAGCACCACCGGGCTGAAGACCACGACCACCCAGTGGATCGCCGGCGCCACCGCGACCGCCACCCGGTCGGGCCGGGAGATGGCGTAGGTCTTGGGCATCACCTCGGCGAAGATGAGGACGATCGCCGTCATCACCAGGGTGGCGTAGATGACCCCGGTTTCGCCGAAAAGCCGAATGGCGATGCTGGTGGCAAGGGCGGACGACAGGATATTGACGAGGTTGTTGCCCAGCAAAATCCCGCCGATCAGGCGCTCGGGATGGGTCATCAAGGCCTCGACCCTTTGCGCCCGCGCATCGCCCTCGTTGGCAAGATGGCGCATGCGCGCGCGCGAGGAGGCGGTGAGCGCCGTTTCGGAGCCCGAGAAGAAGGCGGAAAGAACGATGAGGATCAAAATAGCGCCAAGGATAAGAGCGAATTCGCTGAGCATGGCGGTAAGGTCCTTATTGTCCCGATGTTCGAAGAAAATCGTCGATCAACCTGTGTAAGGCTGGGGTTTCCACGTCGCGGGCCAGAAAGGCCTCGCCGATGCCGCGGGCAAGAACCAGGGTGAGGCAGCCATCGCGCACCTTCTTGTCCTGCGCCATATGGTGAAGGAGGCGCGCCGCATCAAGACCGCCAAGCCCGCAGGCCGCGGGGTGCACGGGAAGGCCGAGCGTCGTCAGGTGGCGCTTCAATCGGGCGACGTCGCCGGGCGGGCACAGCCCCAGTCCAGCGGATACGCCAAAGGCCATGGCGCAGCCGATGGCCACCGCCTCGCCGTGGAGGATGCGCCCGTCATAGCCGGCCTCGGCTTCCAGCGCATGGCCGAAGCTGTGCCCCAGGTTGAGGAGGGCGCGCGCCCCTTCCTCCCGCTCGTCGGCGGCGACGATCGCCGCCTTGGCGGCGCAGCAGCGGGCGATGGCGTGGGTGCGCTTTGCCGCCTCGCCCGCCAGCACGGCGGCGCCATGCGCTTCCAGCCAGGCGAAAAAATCGGGCTGGTCGATGAGGCCGTATTTGACCACTTCGGCATAGCCGGCGACCAGCTCGCGCCGGGGCAGGCTGTCGAGAAGGCTGGTGTCGGCGACCACCAGGCGCGGCTGATGGAAGGCGCCGATGAGGTTCTTGCCCAGCCGGCTGTTGATGCCGGTCTTGCCGCCGACCGAGGAATCGACCTGGGCCAGCAAGGTGGTGGGAACTTGAATGACCCCAAGGCCGCGGCGCACGATGGCGGCGGCAAAGCCCGCGAGGTCGCCGATCACCCCGCCGCCAAAGGCGATGATCGCCTCGCCCCGCTCGACGCCCAGGCTGAGCAAGCGCTCGCACAGCGCTTCCAACTGGATGAACGTCTTGGTCGCCTCGCCCGGCGGCAAAACAATGGGCACAACGCTGCGCCCGGTGCCGGAAAAACCCGCCTCAAGGCGCTCAAGGTAAAGGCCGGCCACCGTCTCGTCGCTGATGACGACAACTTTTTGCCGCCGCAGGAATGGCGCGCCATGCGCCGCCAGCCGGTCGATGAGGCAAGGACCGATGAGGATGTCATAGCCGCGCCCACCCAAGGCGACAGAAAGGGTGGTGATGTCGGGGCGCGGGCTCATGGCGGGGATAGGTCAAAAGAGGTGGTGGGCAAGGCGGCGATGATGGCCTCGACCACCGCCTCATGGGGGCCATGGCCGGTGGCGACGTGGAGCGCTGCCTCGGCGTAAACCGGCTGGCGCTGGGCAAGCAGCCGGGCCAGTACGTCGCGCGCGTCGCCACCCCGCAGCAAGGGGCGGGTGTCGCGCCGCGCCGTGCGCTCGACCAGCACCTCGAGATCGGCCTTGAGCCACACCGACACCGCCTTTTCCTGGATGAGCGCCCGGGTCGCCGGGTTCATGAAGGCGCCGCCGCCGGTCGCCAGGACCTTGGGCGGGCCGGCAAGCAGGCGCTCGATCACCCGCCGTTCGCCGTCGCGAAAGGCGGCCTCGCCATAAAGGTCGAAAATATCGGCGATGCTAAGGCCGGCGGCGCGCTCTATTTCGCTGTCGGCGTCGACGAAAGCAAGACCCAGGCGCGCCGCCAGCCGGCGGCCCACCGTGGTCTTGCCGGCGCCCATCATGCCGACCAGCACGATGGCGCGCCGCGCCGCGCTCTGTGGCGCAGCGGCCGCCGGCGGCCCCATGGCCTTTTCCCCCTCGCCACATGTCATAACGGTCACAGTTCGGTCAAAGTCCCGGTCGATCCTTCAAGGCAATAGCGCCGACGAAGCGCCGCCGCAACAGCGCGCATAAGAACAAGCCGATGCGCGGTGGTTGCATTGTCGTCACAAGACCGATAGGACACGGCGGGTGGAACGGCCGCCAAGGTGGCCAATGGGGGCGATGGCAAGACGGACAGATGCGCAAATTCATCCTTATGGCGTTGCTTGTTGTGGTGCTTGCCCTGGTGGGCGGCGTGGCTTGGCTCATCTTCTGGGATCCGCCGGCGCCCACCCGGCATATCGAGCGCAGCCTCGATCCCGGCCGCTTTCCCGGATGATCGCCTTGCGGCCCTGGCTTCTTCTCGTTGGCGGCCTGCTGCTGGGAAGCGGGGTGGGACCAGCCTGGGGGCAGGAGACGGCACCACAAGACGTCATCCCCGGCACGCTGGAAGACGAATCATCGGCCAGCGAAACCAGCGCCGCCAGTGCTGCGCGGGAACGCCGCGATGCCTTCTTTACCGCCTCGGGCGCAAACGGGCTTTCCCGGAACGATGCCCGTCCCGCCTATGGCCCGCCGCGTTCCCTCGCCTTGCAGCCGCTCATTGATCCGCAGGCCCAGGCCAGAGCCGATACCCGCGACAGCGCCCCGCCGCCAGACGATGCGGCCAGCGGCGCTGCGGTGCAAGGCGGCAACGAAGCCATGGGCGATTCCCTTATCCCTACCCCCATTCAAGCAGCGGAGCTTTCCGATTGGGACGTTGCCTCGGCAGGTGTTTTGACCGCGGAGGCGGGTGGGCTGGCGGCGGATCTATGGGTCGCGACGCGACTCGATGAAGCGCTGCAGGCCTTGGCGGCCATGCCAGTGGACGCGCCATCGCCGACCCTTCAGTCGCTCATTCGCCGCCTCCTCCTTACCGCCGCGCCGCCGCCAGCGGACGCCGCCGGACGCGGCTGGGACTTCATCGCCGCACGGTTGGAGAAATTGCTGCAAGCCGGCGATCTCGAGGGGCTCGCCGATATGCTGGATGCCTTGCCCCATGGGCAGGGCCCGACCAGACTTTCTCCCTTGAAAGCGGATGTCTGGCTGCTTGCCGGCGACATCGCCTCGGCTTGCCAGGAAGCGCGCCGCGCCGTCGAAACCGAGCAAACGCTTTACTGGATGGAGCTTCTTATCGCCTGCCGCGCGATGGAGGGCGACCAGGCCGGCGCGCGGTTAACCCTCGATGGGTTGGAAGAGCGCCATCGGGTCAACCCCTTCTATCGCCGGCTGATCGCCGCCATTGGCCAACAGGCGAGCGCTTCCACGGCGCCCGCCCCCTTGGCGCCGCTGGAATGGCCGGCCGATGTCGCGCCGACGTCGCTGCTTATCGCCTTGGCGCAAGCCGCCGGCGTTGCCTTGCCCGCCGCGCCCATGGCCAAGGCCAGCCCGCTGCTGCGCGCCGCCGTCGCCTTATCGCCAGCGCTTCGCCCCAGCGCCCGGTTGGCGGGCGCCGAGGCAGCGACTAATCGCGGCCCTTTTTCCCCCGACCGCTTCCTCAGCCTGGTGCTGGCAACCCGGATCGCCAGCGACGGCGCGAGCGGGCCCGTGCTGCCGCCTGGGCTCAAAAGCCGCGCCAGCGCCTTGCAGGCCGCCGCCAAGGCCGTCGAGCCCGCCATGCGGGCGCAGATCCTCACCGAATTGTGGCGGCAAGCGGACGAGGACGGGGTGTTCCCCGCCTGGGCGCTGGCCAGCCAGGATCTCGCTGCGGCCATCGAACCGGCACCCTCCTTGCTGGCCAGCGCGCCAGCGCTGGCGCGCGGCCTCGCCCTCGCCGGCAAGGCGGCGCGCGTCGCCGACTGGTACCGCCTGGCGCGCGGCCTTACCGGCGCCGAAGTGGATGAAGCCAGCCCCGTCCTTCTCGAAATCTGGCCGCTCGCTCTCGTTCTTGACGAGAGTGGCCTTGTTCCCTTTTCGCCGCGCATTCTCGATCTGTGGTGGCAAAGCCAGGCGGACCTGGCGCCGGCGGCGCGCGCCAGCCGCGCCGTCGGTTTTTTCACCATTCTCGAAGCCTTGGACCACCCCCTGCCGGCGGAGGCCTGGAGCGTGCTTGCAGGCCTGGGACCGGAGCTAAACCTCTCGGCCGCCGGCGGCGCCGCCTGGGACGCCCTGGTGGCGGCTTCCGCGAGCCGCAAGCCGGGGCTCACCATCGCCTATGCCGCCGCTGCCCTCGGCGCTGCCGACGGCCTGAACACCGACTCCAACGCCCTGCGCGAGGCGTTGCTGGGCTTGCGCCGCATCGGCCTTGCCGAGGACGCCCGCCGGCTGGCGGCCGAGGCCCTGATTTTGCGTGGCTTTTAAACGCCATGCGTGGTGACGACCGGACGCTGATCGAACGCTTTGTTGAAATGCTGGCGGCCGAGCGGGGAGCGGCGGCCAACACCCTCGCCGCCTATCGGCGCGACCTGGCGCATCTGGCGGCCGCCCTGCCCAATGGCCTTGGCGAGGCGACACGCGGTGAAATCGTGCGCTATCTTGAGCGGCTGGAGCGCCAGCGCTTCACGCCCGCGACGACGGCGCGGCGGCTGGCTGCGATTCGCCAGTTCTATCTGTTCCTTCTTTCCGAAGGGGTCCGCGCCGACCATCCCGCGTCCGACCTTGTCACCCCGCGGCGGCGCGTGCCGCTGCCTAAAACGTTAAGCGAAGCCGATGTCGGGCATTTGCTCGACCAGGCCGCGAAGGAAGCCAGGGACAAGCCGTCGCTGCGCGGCCTGCGCCTCTACGCCGCGATCGAGCTTCTTTACGCCTCCGGCCTGCGGGCGAGCGAATTGGTGAGCCTGCCGCGGCGCGCGGTCGCCCCCACCCGGCCCTACGCCATCGTCAAGGGCAAGGGGGGGAAAGAGCGCATGGTGCCCATCGGCGGCCGGGCGCAGGACGCGCTGGGGCGCTATCTTGTCTTCCTTGACAAGACGCCAGGCGCCCATCTTTTCCCCTCCCGGGGAAAGAGCGGCCACTGGACGCGGATCGCCCTCTATCAAGCGTTGAAGGCGCTGGCTGGCCGCGCCGGGCTTGATCCCGCCCGCATCTCGCCCCATGTGCTGCGCCACGCCTTCGCCACCCATCTTTTGACCCACGGCGCCGACTTGCGCAGCGTCCAGGAGATGCTGGGCCACGCTGATTTGACGACCACCCAGATCTATACCCATGTGCTCGACGCCCGGCTCAGGGCGCTGGTTGCCGAAAAACACCCGCTGGCGCTGCGCGGTTGACGGGCGGCGGCAAAAGGCTCTAGCGTGCGCCGCCTTGGGCCTAGAGCATTTTCCAACCAAACGGATAGGCTTTGGTTGTGGAAAATGCGACCAAAACAAAAACCAGCGTCAGCGGGTAACGCCATCGATGATGACATTTCTGGAGTTCGAAAAGCCGGTCGCCGCGCTTGAAGCCAAGATCGCCGAATTGCAGGCCTTGGGACGCGGCGCCGACGCCAAGGTCGATATCGATGACGAGATCGCCCGCCTGCAAGCCAAGGTGGAAGCGACCTTGAAGGCGACCTACGCCAAGCTCAGCTCGTGGCAGAAAACGCAAGTCGCCCGCCACCCCTTACGGCCACATTTCAAGGATTATGTGGCCGGCTTGATGGAGGATTTCACCCCCCTTGCCGGGGATCGCGCCTTTGGCGACGATGCCGCCATCATTGGCGGGCCAGCGCGCTTTCGCGGCCAGGCGGTGATGGTGATCGGCCATGAAAAGGGCGCCGACACGGCAAGCCGGATCAAGCACAATTTCGGCATGGCGCGGCCCGAAGGCTATCGCAAGGCGATCCGCTTGATGACGATGGCGGACCGCTTCCGCCTGCCGGTCATCACCCTGGTGGACACCCCCGGCGCCTACCCCGGCATTGGCGCCGAGGAGCGCGGCCAGGCGGAAGCCATCGCCCGCTCCACCGAAGCCTGTCTTAGCCTTGGCGTGCCGGTAATCGCCGTCATTGTGGGAGAGGGCGGCTCCGGCGGGGCGGTGGCGCTGGCCGCCGGCAACCGGGTACTGATGCTCGAGCATGCGGTCTATTCGGTGATATCGCCGGAAGGCTGCGCCTCGATCCTGTGGCGCACCGCCGACAAGGCCGAGGAAGCGGCGAGCGCCTTGAAGATCACCGCCCAGGATCTGCACAAGTTGGGGGTCATCGACGAGGTCGTGGCCGAGCCTTTAGGGGGCGCCCACCGCGCCCCGCAAGCCGCGATTGCCGCCTTGGGGGCGGCCTTGGACCGGCATTTGACCGCGCTCATGGCCTTGCCCCCTTCGGCGCTGCGCGACGAGCGGGCGGAAAAATTCCTCAAAATGGCGCCGGCCGCAAGTTAGTCAGCCAACGCGTCCCAGGCGCAGGCAAAGCGGCCAGCGGACGGCGCGGCGCGCCCCGGGCGCCCCCCACAGCCGGGCCAAGCGCGGCGCGAAGGCAGGGATCGGGTCCTCGCCCCGCGCCCGGCGGTAGGCGGCGACCGCCGACCAGGTGGCAAGATAGCCAAGGACCTCGGCAAGCGACCATTGCGCCGTCATGACGATAGCGGGCGGGGCCAGCGCCGCAAAGGGAAAAGCGATGCTCGTGTAGCCGTCATCGATAAAGCGCCGCTCGGGCGGCCAATAGGGCCCCAAGGTCTCGGCGTAAAACGCCTGCACTACGGCATCGATGTCCGGCGCGATGGTGAACAGTTGATAGGCGACGGCGGCGACCACCGCCCCCGGCGCCGCGACGCGCGTCACCTCGCCATAAAAGGCGTCAAGGTCGAACCAATGCAAGGCTTGCGCGATCAGCACGAGATCGACACTCGCCGGCGCGATGCCGCTGGCCTCGGCGAGGGCGACCTTGTAAGCAACCCGTGGATGGGGGGTCGCCTTGGCGATTTGCGCGGACGCGGCGTCGGTTGCGATCACCCTCG
The DNA here is from genome assembly GCA_049324415.1 of Pseudomonadota bacterium. GTDB lineage: Bacteria > Pseudomonadota > Alphaproteobacteria > Sphingomonadales > CAKZYD01 > JBMOOS01. The sequence continues at coordinate 119,452 of JBMOOS010000005.1, read as the reverse complement.
CGAAATGCTCGGCCAGCCCCAGGCTCGCTTGCCCGCTGCCACACCCCACGTCCCAGGCAAGACGGCGCCGCGGCGCATATTCGGCAAGCGCGGAAAACAAGGCCTCGGGATAGCGGGGGCGGTGGCGCCGATAGCCTTCCGCCAGGCTTGAGAAATGATCCTTGAAGGGCGCCGCGCGCACCCCCTTAATCCTTGATCACGCCAAGACGCCGGCCATAGTCTTTATAGGGTGCCGTTCCGAGTGCCGCGTCGTTAGCGGCGCGGCGCGCAGCCAGCGGTTTTTTCTGATTATCCTCGTGGCGGGCGGCGAAGACGTGCGCGTGATCGGCAACGCCAAGGCCAAAGATGAGCCGGTTCATGAAATTGAACAGCGCGGTGGCCACGGCGGCGTCGTGCACCGCTTCCTCCGGCCAGCCGGCGTCAAGAATGGCGTCCACATCCGCCTTCACCAGCTTGTGGGGCGCTTGGGTGAGCTTGGCGGCATAGCGCAAAACGGGTTTCATCCGGGCGTCTACCGGCGCTGTTTCGAGGTCGGTGAAGAGAGCGTCGAAAACCGCGATATCGATGCCATAGGCCTCGGCATAGGTGCTATGGGCGCCATAGCAGAAGCGGCAGGCGTTCAATCCCGACACATAAGCCGCGATCAATTCACGCTCGCCAATAGTTAAAGGCGACGGGCCGCGCAAGATCGCGTCGTGATAGTCAAGCAGAGCCCCCACCCCCTTGGGAAAACGCTGGAAAACATCCGATAAGTTGGTTTCATCGGGAAGCGATGGCAGAAAACGCATGGGCGGGTTCCCCTCGCTGTCGCAGTGTTTTACAACCGGCCGTGGCAATGCTTGTATTTCTTGCCCGAGCCGCACGGGCACGGCGCGTTGCGCGCCACCCGACCCCAGGTGGAAGGATCGTTGGGATTGCGCTGGCGCGCGCCGCGCGGCGCGCCGGCAGGCACAGGCTCGGCATCGTTCTCGCCGGTGAAGGGGTCGATATGCTGGGCGCGCATTTCCCTGGGCGCTGAAGGCATTTGCGGCGGCGCCTCGCGGTGGAATTCGAGCTGGGCCAAGGTCCGCGTCACCGCCTTGCGGGTCTCGACAAGCAGGCCTTCGAACATGCTGAAGGCCTCGGTCTTATATTCGTTCAACGGATTGCGCTGGCCATAGGCGCGCAAGCCGATCACCTGGCGCAAGGCCTCGAGCTGGGTGAGATGCTCCTTCCAGTGATGGTCGATGTTGTTGAGGAGAACGCTTTTCTCGATCTGGCGCCAGATATCGGGTCCGACGGCGGCGGCCCGCGCCGCCATGTGCTTGTCGGCGGCATCGGTCAAGCGCTCGGTCATCTGGCCTTCGTCGATGCCCTCGGCCGCCGCCCAGTCGCGCACGCCGAAATCCTCCCCGAAAACGTCGCGCAGCGCGACGATGAGGCCATCGATATCCCATTGCTCGACAAAGGCCTTGGGCGGGATATGGGTAGCGATGATGTCGGCGCAGGTTTCGCGGCGCAGGTCAGCCACCGTTTCGGCAACGTCGGTGGCGTTCATGATCTCCCTGCGCTGCTCGTAAATCACCTTGCGCTGGTCGTTCATCACATCGTCATATTGCAGCAGATTCTTGCGGATATCGTAGTTGCGCGCCTCGACCTTCTGCTGCGCCTTCTCGATCGCCTTGGTGAGCCAGGGGTGGGTGATGGCCTCGCCCTCCTCGAGCCCCAGGCGCTGGAGGATCGAGTCCATCCGCGTCTGCGGCCCGAAAATGCGCAACAGGTCGTCTTCAAGGCTGAGATAGAATTTCGACTTGCCGGGATCGCCCTGACGCCCGGCGCGGCCGCGCAACTGATTGTCGATGCGCCGCGACTCGTGGCGCTCGGTGCCGATGATGTAAAGCCCGCCGGCCTCGATCACCTTTTTCTTGTCGGCGGCGATCTCAGCCCTGATCGCCTCGATCTTGGCGGCGCGGGCGGCCTCCTCGTCGATGGAATCGGCTTCGCGCCAGACCCGCATTTCGAAATTGCCGCCCAACTGGATGTCGGTGCCGCGTCCCGCCATGTTGGTGGCGATGGTGACGGCGCCCGAGCGGCCGGCATCGGCGACGATATAGGCTTCCTGCTCGTGATAGCGGGCGTTCAAGACCTGATGCGGCACGCCTTTTTTCTTGAGGAAGCTGGACAAAAGCTCCGACTTCTCGATCGATACCGTGCCGACAAGGACTGGCTGGCCGCGCTTGCGGCAATCGTGAATTTCGCTGACGATGGCTTCGAATTTTTCCTTGGCGGTGCGGTAGAACTCGTCCTCCTCGTCATCCCGGCGGACTGGCAGATGGGTGGGGATTTCCACCACATTGAGCTTGTAGATGTCGTGGAATTCCTGGGCCTCGGTCGCCGCCGTGCCGGTCATTCCGGCAAGCTTGGGATACATGCGGAAATAATTCTGGAAGGTGATCGAGGCGAGGGTCTGGTTCTCCGGCTGGATTTCGGCGCCTTCCTTGGCCTCGACCGCTTGATGGAGACCGTCGGACCAGCGCCGGCCTTCCATCATCCGGCCGGTGAATTCATCGATGATGACGATGCGGTTGTCCTTGACGATATAGTCGCGGTCGCGCTGGAACATGTGCCGCGCCCGCAGCGCGTTCTGCACATGATGGACGACGGCGGCGTTTTCATAGTCGTAAAGATTGTCCGATTTCAAAAGCCCGGCTTTGCCGAGAAGCTTCTCGATCTTTTCCTGGCCCTCTTCGGTGAGCGAGATGGCGCGCGATTTTTCGTCCTTCTCGTAATCCGCCTCGGCAAGTTCGGCCACCAGCCTGTCGACGCCGATATAAAGCTCCGACTTGTCCTCGGTGGGGCCGGAAATGATGAGCGGCGTGCGCGCCTCGTCGATGAGGATCGAGTCCACCTCGTCGACGATGGCGAAGTTGAACGGGCGCTGCACCATGTCGGCAAGGCGGAACTTCATGTTGTCGCGCAGATAATCGAAGCCATATTCGTTGTTGGTGCCATAGGTGACGTCGCAGGCATAGGCGGCGCGGCGCTCGTCATCGTTGAGGCCGTGGACGATGACGCCCACCTCAAGCCCCAGAAATTTATAGATCTTGCCCATCCAGTCGGCGTCGCGGCGGGCAAGATAGTCGTTGACCGTCACCACATGCACGCCCTTGCCGGCAAGGGCGTTGAGATAGACCGCAAGGGTCGCCACCAGGGTCTTGCCCTCGCCGGTCTTCATCTCGGCGATTTCGCCGCGGTGAAGGACGATCCCGCCGATGAGCTGGACATCATAATGGCGCTGGTTAAGGGTGCGTTTGGCCGCCTCGCGCACGGTGGCGAAGGCATCCACCAGGATAGCGTCAAGCTTTTCGCCCGCCGCGAGGCGCGCCTTGAACTGGGCGGTGCGGTCTTTCAGGGCTTGGTCCGACAAGGCTTCCAGCGCTGGCTCGGCGGCGTTGATGGCCTCGACATATTTGTGTAAAGACCGCACATAACGGTCGTTGGCCGATCCAAAAACCCGCTTGGCGAGCGCGCCCATTCCCAGCATGCGTGAATTCTCTCAAAAGACTGGGGCGCGGCCGTCGCGCCCGTTCTTCAGGCACGCGAAGACATAAGAAGCGGGCGGTGCGCTGTCAACCAAGCTGCGCGCGGCAGCGCTTGGCAGCGGCTTAAGGATTGGCTAGGGAGAGGGCAAGGCAGCATGGTGATGAAGGATTGGCCGCCATGGGTAAACCCGCTCCCTCCCGCTCGCCCCTGGCGCCGCCGGCGCCGCCGCGGCTTCCCGAAATCGCGGGCGCAACCCTTCATGTAGCTGAGGCCGGTTTCAAATACCGTGGCCGCGCCGACCTTCTCATCCTTCGTTTCGTCCCCGGAACGACGGCGGCGGGGGTTTTCACCCGCTCGGCGGCGGCGGCGGCGCCCGTCCACTGGTCCCGCGCCGCCTTGCAAGAAGCTGGCGCGGCGCGCGCCATCGTCATCACCGCCGGCAACGCCAACGCCTTCACCGGGCCCGCCGGCGAGCAAGCGGTCGCCAATATCGCTCAAGCGACGGCGCGCGCCCTTGATGCGCCCCTTAAGGCCATCCTCATTGCCCAGACCGGGGTCATTGGCGTTCCCTTCCCGGTGGAAAAATACGAGGCCGCCCTTGCTCAGGCGCTCGACACCCCCGCCGACTGGCCCGCGGCGGCGGCGGCGATCATGACCACCGATACTTTTCCCAAGCTGGCGACCCGCCGCGCGACAATCGCGGGCATTGACGTCACCCTCGCCGGCATCGCCAAGGGCTCGGGCATGATCGCGCCCGACATGGCGACCATGCTGGGCTGCATCGTCACCGACGCGCGCCTCGCCGCGCCCGTGCTGCAATCCCTCCTTGCCGGGGCCAGCAACGACAGCTTCAACGCCATCACCGTCGATGGCGACAGCTCGACCAATGACACGGTGTTTCTTTGCGCCACCGGCGGCGCCGGCCATCCGCCGATCGGGGACGCGGGCGATCCACAGCTTGATGGCTTTCGCGCCGCCTTGACCGCGCTGTGCATCGACCTTGCCCAGCAGATCGTGCGCGACGGCGAGGGGGCGAGGAAATTCGTCGAAATCGCCGTCACCGGCGCCGCCAGCCCGGCGGCCGCCAAGCGCATCGCGCTCAGCATCGCCAACTCGCCCCTCGTCAAGACCGCCATCGCTGGCGGCGATGCCAACTGGGGCCGCCTGGTGATGGCGGTGGGCAAGGCCGGCGAGAAGGTCGATATCAGCCGCCTCGCCATCTGGTTTGGCGACAGCCGCGTCGCATATCGGGGCGCCGTCGATCCCGCCTATCGTGAAGAGATGGGCACGGACTATTTCAAGCGCCAGGAGCTTTGCCTGCGGGTCGACGTGGGGGTGGGCCATGGCGCGGCGCGGGTGTGGACCTGCGACCTCACCCACGGCTATATCGCCATCAACGCCGACTATCGCTCCTAATATTTAAGGTCCTCACTCATTTTTTAATGAGGCTCAAGCGCCACGCCAGCTTGACCTGGCCCGCGATGCTGAACGCTTATCGCGGCCTGGCATAAGGCGCATTTTGCCCGCCATGCGGCAAGTCCTGCACCCCTCCTGCGTCCAGCCATGGGCCCGGTCAGAACGACAAAGACTATCACATTGAAATATATAATGAATTCCGCTCAGAAAAGCTGGCATGGTCCCTGCATTGCTGGAATCTTAGCCAGTAGGAAAGGGCCACATGATGACACCCGAGCACCATACCGAATTTCTCAACATGCTGGATGAGGCGCTGGCCAGCGCCATCCGCCGCTACCGCGCCTTGCACCATGCCTCGCTTGCCGAGTTGCACGAGATGCAGCGCGAAGTCGAAAAAGCGCGGGAAGCGCTCGCCCAGGCGCTGAAGCAATCCGCACCCAGCCTTTCCGATGCCGACTGCCAAGAAGAACAGCCAGCGGTCGCGGCGTCAGGCGCCAGCCGCTGAGTCCGCGCGCGCCTCTCCCGGCAAAAGCCGGGGCAGCATCCAGCCCACCAGCTTCCAGATGGCGATGGCAAGGGCGATCGAGACATAGCCGTCCAGCGCGTAGTGCCAGCCTAGGTGGACCGAACCGATGAGGATGACGGCGGCATAAAGGGTCATCGCCACGCCCAGCCAGACAAAGATCCGCCAAGCGGCCAGCGCCATCAAGGTGGCGGTGGCGACATGCATGCTGGGCATGGCGGAAATGCCGGCGCCGATGCCGTTGCTGCTGGCCAGGTATTTGGTCCACAGAAGGTTCTGGGTCTCCAGCACCCACAGGCGGCCCGGCCATGGCGCTTGCCGCAGGGCGCCGTCGATCTCGTGCAAGCGCGCCATCAGGGGCGCATAAGGGTCGGGCGCGCCCAGGATGGGCCCGTAATAGCAGGGCCCGGCCGAGGAAAAAAGGAGCGCGAGCAGGGAGCCGATGACGATCCAGCTCAAAGCGAAGCTGAGGAGATAGTGCGCCCGCAAGCGCGGCTTTCCCAACTCGAGGACGGCGACGAACAGGCTGAGCCAGAGAAGGCCGAACCAGACATTATAGGCGGCGTTGATCGCCAGGGTGGCGCTCGCCGAGCCGAAGACGGCATGGGTCAGGCGCCAGGGGTCGATGCCGAAATGAACCGCCCGATCGAGCCGGAACAGCGTCTCGTCCCAGGCGAAGGGCTGGAGCGCCGGGATAAGCCCCTTGAACGAGGTGTAGGCCGAGACGAACAGGGAGATGGCGATAATCGGCACGGCATAGGCGAAGAGGGTGCGCTGCGAACCGAAATGGGCCTTCATGTCGCGGGCAAGTCTTGCTATCGGCTGGCGCTCGCGCTCGATCAAGGCGAGATTGAGAATGCGGGCGATGATGAGCGCGAACAGGGCAACCCCGAGCAGCAGCCCCACCGGCCCGGTATAAAGGAAAAGGTCGAAGGCGTCGGGCCGGCCAAGCAGAACGGCGACCACCATCACCGACAGCGAATACAAGGCGCACACCAGCAATAACGGCATCTCCGGCGCCAGCGCCACGGCGGTGCGGGCGGGTAGCCAGCGCGTTGTACGGGAGGGATGGGCTTGTGCCATGGGACCTCGGGAGCGGTTTACCCTTCCGTCCTAAGGCCGCGGTGCTAAGGTTTGGTAAACCACGCGAAAAAGCAAGGCGGCGACCCGGGGGCCGCCGCCTGGACGCTATCAATCGATTTTTCGCGCAGCGAAAAGGGCGATCAGCAGTTCGTCGCCGAATTCAAGCAGCTCGAGACATTATTAAAGGTCGTGGTCAACGACGAGCCCACCGCTTGCAGCGCGCCGATCGCAGCGATCGAAACGAGGGCGGCGATGAGGCCATATTCGATAGCCGTGGCGCCCTTCTCGTTGCGAACAAATTTGCGAATCAAGGTCATCTCGATTCTCCTAACTTCCAAGCCTTGTTTCATGGCAGCCCAACCTCAGGCCGACGGGCTCATTTTTAGACAAGCGTTATGAACAAAGTTTTAATTGTCGCGCGCCCTTTTACGTACAATTGATTCAAATTATCGCCGTTTTCCAGCCTCTATGAAGCCCGGGGATGGGCCTTGGCGTAAATTTCCATGAGGCGGCCGGCATCGACCTTGGTATAGACTTGCGTCGTCGCCAGTGAGGCATGGCCCAGCAGTTCCTGGATCGTGCGCAAGTCGCCGCCGGCGGCCAAAAGGTGGCTGGCGAAGCTATGGCGCAGGGCATGGGGCGTCGCGCTGTCCGGCAAGCCCAGCGCGCCGCGCAGGCGGGCGATGAGAAGCTGCGCCTGGCGCGCCGCCAATGGCCCGCCGCGGGCGCCGCGAAACAGCGCATCGGTTTTTTCCAGGACGAACGGCAAAGCGGCGGCATAGACGTCCACCGCGTCGCGCGCGGCGGGAAGGATGGGCACCAGGCGGGTCTTGCCGCCCTTGCCGGTGACGCGCAGCGCTTCGCCCAAGGGAAGGTCGCCCCAGGTGAGCGCCAAGGCTTCGCCAATGCGCAAGCCGGCGCCGTAAAGAAGGGTCAGCAGCGCCCCGTCGCGGGCGCCGATCCACGGCGCGGAAGCCTCCATCCCCGCCATGTCGAGAAGGGCCAGCGCCTTGTCTGGTGGCAGCGGCCGCGGCACCGGTTTTGCCGCCCGCCCGGTTTTCAGCGCCGCCAAGGCGCTGTTGTCGGCAAGGCCGCGCTTTTTGAGATAGCGGAAAAACCCGCGCACCGCGGCGAGCGCCCGGGCGACGCTGGCCGAGGCAAGCCCCTTGCCGCGAAGATGCGCCAGATATGCCCGGAAGTCCCGCACTTGAAGCCGGGCCAGCGCGGCGAGATCCGGGGGGCCACCCTGATGGCGGGCGATGAAGCCCAGAAACACCCGCGCTTCATGCTCATAGGCGATAAGAGTATGGGGGGAGGCCCGGCGCAGCGCCCGCAACTCCCCCAGCCAACCGGTCAGCGCCGCCGTCAGCGCCGGGTCATCGGCATCGGTGCTTGGCGCGGGCGGCCGTTCAACCATCTTTGCCCTTCTTGAAGGGCGGATTGCGCAAACCAGGGCAAATGCTCACGGTCGCGACATTGCCCACCCTCATAGTATTGACTGCCCGGTCTTGGCCCAGTCCTTGAGAAAGGCGTCCAAACCCTTATCGGTGAGGGGGTGGTTGAACAGCTTCCAGATGACCTCCGGCGGAATGGTGCACACGTCGGCCCCCATCCGGGCGGCGTCCAGGACATGGATGGGGTGGCGCACGCTGGCGACCAGGATCTCGGTGTTGAAATCATAATGGTCGTAAATCGTCTTGATGTCGGCGATGAGGGCCATGCCGTCCTGGCCGATATCGTCATGGCGGCCGACGAAGGGCGAGATGAAGCTCGCCCCCGCCTTGGCGGCGAGCAGCGCCTGGTTGGCGGAGAAGCACAAGGTGACGTTGACCAAGACGCCGTCCGCCCGCAGCGCCTTGCAGGTCTTGAGGCCATCGACGGTCAAGGGCACCTTGACCGCGATATTGTCGGCGATGCGGGCGAGCTTGCGGCCTTCCTTCAGCATGGTTTCATGGTCGCTCGCCACCGTTTCGGCGCTGACCGGGCCTTCGACGATCTTGGCGATTTCCTTAACGGTCGTCAGGAAATCGCCGCCGGCCTTGTGCACCAGCGTCGGATTGGTGGTGACGCCATCGAGAAGGCCGGTGGCGGCAAGCTCGCGGATTTGCCCCACATCGGCGGTATCGACGAAAAACTTCATGGGCCAGGCGCTCCCTTGATCGGCTATGCTGGTGCGTGATGCTGAAAATGTGTACGCGGCGGCGGCGGCCTTGACAAGGCTATCGCCCCTATTGTGCTTCCTTGAAGGGAGGCGCGCGAGAAAAAGCATTTGGAAAACGGGTGATGGCGCCATTGTTGGAGGAAAAAACGACGGAAAAAGTGACAGACGCCGCATCGCGGGTGCGGGTGCTGCTGGCCGTCCCGCGCCTTGGCGTCCTCGATTATGCGGCGCCCCAAGCTATGCCCCTTGCCCCCGGCGACCTGGTGCGCGTCCCCTTGGGCCCCCGCCTCGTCCATGGCGTGGTGTGGGACGCGGCGCGGGTGCGCGCGCCCCTGGCGCCCATGGAAAAGTTAAAGCCGGTGGCCGCGCGCTTGCCCCTTCCCGGCATCGACGCCGCCTTGCGCCGCTTCATCGACTGGGTGGCGGGCTATTATCTTGCCTCCCCCGGCAGCGTCCTGCGCATGGCCTTGAGCGTGCCCGCGGCCCTCGACGCGCCGCCAACGCAGCGTCTCTACCGGCTGGGCGAGGCGCCGCCCGCGCGGTTGACGCAAAGGCGCGGCGCGGTGCTCGACGTCTTGCGCGGCGGTAAAATCTTGTCGGTCAAGGAAATCGCGGCGCGCGCCGGCGCTGCCCAAGGGGTGGTGCGCGCCCTCATCCGCGAGGGCGCGCTATGCCCCGTGGAACGGCCGCGCGATGCGCCTTACCCGGCGCCCCAGGCGCGCCTTGCCGGCCCCCGCCTTTCGCAGGAGCAGACAGCGGCCGCCGCTGCTCTCAAGGCCGCCGTCACGGCGCGGCGCTTCGCCCCTTTCCTCCTGGAAGGGGTGACCGGCGCTGGCAAAACGGAAGTTTATTTCGAGGCCATCGCCGCAGCCCTCAACGACCCCACCGGACAGATCCTCGTCCTGTTGCCGGAGATCGCCTTGACCGCGCAGTGGCTGGAGCGCTTCCGCGCCCGCTTCGCGGCGGCGCCGGTGGAATGGCATTCGGGCCTTGGCGCGGCCGAGCGCCGGCGCGCCTGGCGGGCGGTGGCGACGGGGGAGGCGCGGGTGGTGGTGGGGGCCCGCTCCGCGCTTTTCCTGCCGTTCCAGGATTTGCGCCTCATCATCGTCGATGAAGAGCACGACCCTTCCTATAAGCAGGAGGACGGGCTTTGCTATCACGCCCGCGACATGAGCATCGTGCGGGCGCAGATGACGGGGATTCCGGTGGTGCTCGCCAGCGCCACCCCGTCGCTGGAGACGGTGCAGAACTGCGCCGCCGGGCGCTATGGGCATTTGCAACTGACCCAGCGTCACGGCGCGGCGACGCTGCCCGCCATCGCCGCCATAGACATGCGGGTGAAAGGCCCAGCAGCAGGACGCTGGCTGTCTCCAACGCTGGTCCAGGCGCTTGGGGAAACCCTGGCGGCCGGCGAGCAAGCATTGCTCTTTCTCAACCGGCGCGGCTATGCCCCCTTGACCTTGTGCCGGGCGTGCGGGGCGCGCCTTGAATGCCCCCATTGCGCCGCCTGGCTGGTGGAGCACCGCCTGGCCGGGCGGCTGATGTGCCACCATTGCGGCCACGCCCGCGCCATGCCCCAGGCCTGCCCCGCTTGTGAAGCCGAGGACAGCCTCGTTGCCTGCGGCCCCGGGGTCGAGCGGCTGGCGGAGGAAGCGCGTGGCTTGTTTCCCGACGCCCGGTTGATGGCCCTTACCTCCGACACCTTGACCAGCCCGGCGGAGACAACCGCCGCCATCGCCGCCATCGCCGGGCAAGAGGTGGATATCGTCATCGGCACCCAGTTGGTGACCAAGGGCTATCATTTCCCCAACCTCACCCTGGTGGGCGTGGTCGACGCCGACCTTGGCCTTGCCGGCGGCGATTTGCGCGCCGCCGAGCGCACCTTCCAGCAGCTGACCCAGGTCGCCGGCCGGGCCGGGCGCGCGGCGCGGCCGGGACGGGTGCTGATCCAAACCCATATGCCCGACAACCCGGTGATGCGGGCGCTGATCGCCGGCGACCAGGAGGCTTTCCTCGCTCGCGAGGCCGAAGCGAGGCGGCAAAGGGCGATGCCGCCCTTTGGCCGCCTGGCGGCGCTCATCGTCTCCGGCCCCGACGAGGCGGAGGCTGCCGCCATCGCCCGCGCTCTTGCCCAGGCGGCGCCGCGCGGCCCTGGCCTTGGCGTCCTGGGACCGGCGCCGGCGCCGCTCGCTGTGCTGCGCGGCCGCTACCGCTTTCGCCTGCTTCTGAAAGCGGCGCGCGGGGTCAACATTCAGCGCCCCATCGCCGCCTGGCTCAAGCGGGTCAAGGCGCCCAAGCGGGTGCGCATCGCCCTTGACATCGACCCCTACAGCTTCATGTGACGGCCTTGTAACCCGGTGATGCCCTTGACACGCGGCCGCGACAGATTGTCCAAAGGACATCGCCAAACGTCGCCTTGCGCACCCCCACCCCTTGTGTTAGGTACCCGGCGCGCCGCGGCCCGGCCGGAGCGCAAAAGGGGGTTGTTTGCCTGATGCCCGGCAAGCGGGCGCAAGGGCGAAAAGCCTCGGAATCCTCAACCCAATGGGAGGAATGGAGCCACCGTGTCGGCGCAAGCAGCAAGCGTTTCCGGACTGGCCGGCCGTTACGCCACGGCATTGTTCGACCTCGCCCGCGAAAACGACGCGCTCGATCCCCTGGCCGCCGACCTTGACGCCTTGCACCAGATGCTGGAGGCAAGCGCCGATTTGCGCCGCCTCATCGCCAGCCCGCAGGTCAGCCGCGCCGACCAGGCGGGCGCCATCGCGGCCCTGGCGACCAGCGCCGCCATGCACCCCCTTGGCCAAAAATTTCTTGGCGTCCTGGCGCACAACCGCCGCCTGGCGGCGCTCCCCGCCATCATCGCCGCCTTTCGCCATCTGCTGGCCGCGCACAAGGGTGAAATCACCGCCACCGTGACCGCGGCCCAGCCGCTGGACGCGGGACAGATCGAGGCCCTCAAGGCCAAGCTCAAGGCGACCCTCAAGGCCGAGGTGGCGGTCGCCGTGAAGGTCGACGAGGCCTTGCTCGGCGGCCTGGTCGTTAAAATCGGCTCGCGTCAGATCGATTCGTCGATCCGCAGCAAACTCAACCGCTTGAAAGTCGCGATGAAAGGAGCCGGATAATGGATATCCGTGCGGCGGAAATTTCCAAGATCCTGAAAGAGCAGATCGCCAATTTCGGCGCCGAGGCGGAAGTCGCTGAAGTCGGCCAGGTGCTGTCGGTGGGCGACGGTATCGCCCGGGTCCATGGCCTGGACCGGATCCAGGCTGGCGAAATGGTGGAATTTCCCGGCGGCATCAAGGGCATGGCCCTCAACCTTGAAGCCGACAATGTGGGCATCGTGATCTTCGGCGAGGACCGGACGATCAAGGAAGGCGACACCGTCAAGCGCACCGGCACCATTGTCGACGTGCCGGTGGGCAAGGGCCTGCTAGGCCGCGTCGTCGACGCGCTGGGCAACCCCATCGACGGCAAGGGCCCGATCGAGGCCGCCGAGCGCCGCCGCGTCGAAGTCAAGGCGCCCGGCATCATCCCGCGCAAGTCGGTGCACGAGCCGATGCAGTCGGGCTTGAAGGCCATCGACGCCCTGGTGCCCATCGGCCGCGGCCAGCGCGAGCTCATCATCGGCGACCGCCAAACCGGCAAGACGGCGGTCGCCATCGACACCTTCATCAACCAGCGCGGCATCAACAAGTCGGGCGATGAAGCCAAGAAGCTTTATTGCGTCTATGTCGCCGTCGGCCAGAAACGCTCGACCGTTGCGCAGATCGTCAAGGCGCTGGAGGAAAACGGCGCCCTTGAGTATTCCATCATCGTCGCCGCCACCGCGTCCGAGCCGGCGCCCCTGCAGTTCCTTGCCCCCTATACCGGCTGCACCATGGGGGAATATTTCCGCGACAACGGCATGCACGCGGTCATCGTCTATGACGACTTGTCGAAGCAGGCGGTCGCCTATCGCCAGATGTCGCTGTTGCTGCGCCGCCCACCCGGGCGCGAGGCCTATCCGGGCGATGTTTTCTATCTCCACAGCCGCTTGCTCGAGCGCGCCGCCAAGATGAACGAGGACAATGGCGCCGGCTCGCTCACCGCCCTTCCCATCATCGAGACCCAGGCGGGCGATGTGTCGGCCTATATTCCGACCAATGTGATTTCCATCACCGACGGCCAGATTTTCCTGGAGACCGGTCTTTTCTACCAAGGCATCCGCCCGGCCATCAACGTCGGCCTTTCGGTGAGCCGGGTCGGCTCGGCGGCGCAGATCAAGGCGATGAAGCAGGTCGCCGGCTCGATCAAGCTGGAGCTTGCGCAATATCGCGAGATGGCGGCTTTCGCCCAGTTCGGCTCCGACCTCGATGCGGCGACGCAGAAGCTCTTGAACCGCGGCGCGCGGCTGACCGAGCTGTTGAAGCAGAACCAGTACGCGCCGATGCCGGTGGAGGAGCAGGTGGTCTCCATCTTCGCTGGCGTCAAGGGCTATCTTGACGCCATCAAGGTCGCCGACGTCACCCGCTTTGAAAACCAGCTTTTGATCGAAGTGCGCGCCAAGCACGGGAAAATCCTTGAGGATATCCGCACCAAGAAGGCGCTTAGCGAGGACATCGAGAGCCGCCTCAAGGCCATTCTCGACGGTTTCGCCAAGACCTTCGCTTGATCGTCCCCACCTCAAGGAACTTCCGCGATGGCAAGTTTGAAGGATCTGCGCAACCGCATCGCCAGCGTCAAATCCACGCAGAAAATCACCAAGGCGATGAAGATGGTGGCCGCGTCCAAGCTGCGCCGCGCGCAGGACGCGGCGGAAGCCGCCCGCCCCTATGCCAGCCGCATGGAAGCGGTCATGGCCGCGCTCGGCGCCAAGGTGGTGCGCACCGACAACACCTCGGCTTTGCTGGTCGGCACTGGCCGGGACGATACCCATCTGGTGGTGGTGGTCACCTCCGAGCGCGGCCTTGCCGGCGCCCTTAACACCAATATCGTGCGCGCCGCCCGCGCCAAGATCGACGCCTTGCTGGCGCAGGGCAAGACCGTCAAGATCATGACCGTGGGGCGCAAGGGCTATGGCCTGCTGCGCCGCGTCCACGCCAAGAAGATCGTCGAGCGCATCGACTTTGCCGGCGTCAAGCAGGTGGGCTTTCATGAGGCCCAGGGCGTTGCCGATAAAATCAAGGCCATGTTCGAAGCCGGGGCTTTTGACGTCGCCTGGCTCTATTATGCTCATTTCAAGTCGGTGCTGACCCAGGAAGTCACCCAGCAGCAGCTCATCCCGGTGCCGGTGCCCCCGCTTGAGGGCGCGGATACGGGCGCGGGCGCGGTCTATGACTATGAGCCGGACGAGGAAGCCATCTTGAACGCGCTGCTGCCGCGCAACGTCACGGTCCAGGTGTTCCGCGCGCTGCTTGAAAACGCGGCATCGGAGCAAGGGGCGCGGATGACGGCGATGGACAGCGCCACCCGCAACGCCGGCGACATGATCAACCGGCTCACCTTGACCTACAACCGGACGCGCCAGGCGCAGATCACCAAGGAACTGATCGAGATTATTTCCGGCGCGGAAGCGCTGTAGGACCATGTATGAGAACTGCTTTGGGCAAGCGCCAAGGCACGAACGCACGAGCCTTTAAGGGTTAGGAGGACGTCTCCATGACGACAAACAATGGTACAGGCAACAATCCTGGGACAACGACCAGCAACACCGGCCGGGTGGCGCAGGTGATCGGCGCCGTCGTCGACGTCGCGTTCGAGACGGAGCTGCCGGCGATCCTCAACGCGCTGGAGACCAGGGTGGAGGGCCGCCGCTTGGTCCTGGAGGTGGCGCAGCATCTGGGCGAGCACATGGTGCGCACCATCGCCATGGATTCGACCGACGGCATGGTGCGGGGCCAGGACGTGGTTGATACCGGCCGCGCCATCGCCGTTCCGGTGGGCCCGGAAACCCTGGGGCGGATCCTCAACGTGGTCGGCGAGCCCATCGACGAGCGCGGCCCGGTGGCGGCGAAGCGCGTCGCCCCCATTCACGCGCCAGCCCCCGCGTTCGTCGACCAATCGACGGAGACCGAAGTGCTGGTGACCGGGATCAAGGTGGTCGACCTTCTCGCGCCCTATGCCAAGGGCGGCAAGATCGGCCTTTTCGGCGGCGCCGGCGTCGGCAAGACGGTGCTCATTCAAGAGCTCATCAACAACATCGCCAAGGGCCATGGCGGCACCTCGGTCTTTGCCGGCGTTGGCGAGCGCACGCGCGAGGGCAACGACCTTTATCACGAATTCCTCGAAGCCGGCGTCATCGCCAAGGACGCTGACGGCAACGCCATTTCCGAAGGCTCCAAGGTGGCCCTCGTCTTCGGCCAGATGAACGAGCCCCCCGGCGCCCGCGCGCGGGTTGCCCTGTCCGGCCTTACCTTGGCGGAATATTTTCGCGACGAGGAAGGCCAGGACGTGCTCTTCTTCATCGACAACATCTTCCGCTTCACCCAGGCCGGCTCGGAAGTCTCGGCGTTGCTGGGCCGCATCCCTTCCGCCGTCGGCTATCAGCCCACCCTCGCCACCGACATGGGCACCCTGCAGGAGCGCATCACCTCGACCAAGAAGGGCTCCATCACTTCCGTGCAGGCGATTTACGTGCCCGCCGACGACTTGACCGACCCGGCGCCCGCGACCTCCTTCGCGCATTTGGACGCCACCACCGTGCTGTCGCGCCAGATCGCCGAGTTGGGCATCTATCCAGCGGTCGACCCCCTCGATTCCACCAGCCGCATTCTTGCCCCCACCGTGGTGGGCGAAGCCCATTACAAGGTCGCCCGCGACGTTCAATCGGTGCTGCAGCGCTATAAGTCGCTGCAAGACATCATCGCCATCCTGGGCATGGACGAGCTTTCGGAGGACGATAAGCTGATCGTGGCCCGGGCGCGCAAGATCCAGCGCTTTTTGTCCCAGCCCTTCCATGTGGCGGAGGTGTTCACCGGCTTTCCCGGCGTCTTCGTCCAGCTCGAGGACACCATCAAGGGCTTTGCCGCCATCGTCGCCGGCGACTATGACCATCTGCCCGAGGCCGCCTTCTACATGGTCGGCACCATCGAGGACGCCGTTGCCAAGGCGGAGAAAATCGCCGCGGACGCGGCATAAACAAGAGCAGGGACAAGGCCCATGGCCGACAAGGTGACCTTCGAACTGGTAAGTCCGGAACGGCTTTTGAAGTCGGTCGAGGCGGAGATGGTGGTGGTGCCGGGCGCGGAGGGCGATTTTGGCGTCCTGGCCGGCCATGCTCCCGTCATGTCCATAGTCCGCCCTGGGGTTGTCGAGATTTACGCGGCGCAAGGCGGGGCGCCGGAGCGGCTGTTCGTCGGCGGCGGCTTTGCCGAGGTGGCCGACGATCGCTTGACCCTGCTTGCCGAGGACGCGGCCGACCTCGCCCAAGTCAAGCCCGAGGAAGCATCGCGCGCCCTTGCCCATGCCAGGGAGGACCTCGGTGACGCCAAGACCGCGCACGAGCGCGCCGCGCTGGCAGAGAAAGTCAAGCGGCTGGAAGCGCTCAACGCGGCGTTGAAGCCATGATATTCTGAAAAAAATCAGTCCTAATCCGGCCAAATTTTCGTTCCACAACCATCCCTGGCCGGTGCGCGGGGCACAGTTTGCGCTCTTGTCGCCGCATGGGAGAAAGACATGCGCTGGACGCTCGATGACATCCGTTGGCACGAATTCGACGCCGCCAAGGTCGACCCGGGCATTTTGGCGGTGGTGAAGGCGGCGGCCCTCGTCGAGGCCAACGCCACCGATTACGTCGCTTATTTGAAGAATGTCTTTCCCGATGACGGCCTGTTCATCGCCGCCGCCGAGCAATGGGGCCGCGAAGAAAGCCAGCACGGCGCCGCCTTGGGGCGCTGGGCGGAAATGGCCGACCCTTCCTATGTTTTTTCCCGCTCGCTGGCCTGGTTCCGCGAGGGCTATCGCCTGCCCCTTGACGCCAGCCAATCGGTGCGCGGCAGCCGCGCCGGCGAACTGATCGCCCGCTGCGTCGTCGAATCGGGCACCTCGTCCTTCTACAGCGCCATCCGCGACGCAACCGATGAACCAGTCCTGAAGCAAATCGCCCACCGCATCGCGGCGGATGAATTTGCCCATTACCAGCTTTTCCAGAAGCATTTGCGGCGTTACGAGGGCGCTGCCCTGCCACGGCTTGAGCGGCTTAAAATCGCCATCGGCCGGGTTCGGGAAGCCGAGGATGACGAGCTTGCCTACGCCTATTACGCGGCCAATGTGAAAGGCCGCGATGCAGCACCGCCCTATGACGCCAAGCGCCATGCCCGCGCCTATTGGCAGCACGCCATGGCGCTGTACCGGGAAAAGCACATCGACAATGCCACCCGGATGATTTTGCGCGCCGCGCAGTTCCCCCCCAACGGGCGCTTAGCGAATTTCGCCGCCAAGGCCTTCTGGGCCGTGGTCCGCCTGCGCCGCCGGCGCCTTGCCAAGGCTCCCGCGCTCGTCCAGCCCGCAGCTTAAGACAACCTTTGCACGCCAAGCTCTAGGCTCGGCCTTTAGCCTACCCCCATGGCGGCGCCAGCGGTCATTCCTGGTTAACACAGGCAAGGCCTTCCCCTCGCCAGCTTTGATGGCCATTCCTGTCACAAACGACACGGGTCCATCGTCTTATCGTCATCGGCATAGTATGATTGCGGGAGGAGGACGATGGACCGTGTGCTCGTTATCTTGCTTTGGCTGTTCGTGGGGCTTTCCCTTCTCAACGGAATGGAAATGCTTGTCCTGCCACGTTACTGGTATACGCAAACGCCCGGGGTTGCCGAAGCGGGCGCTTTCAATATCCATTTCATCCGCGACATCGGTATCGCTTTTCTCACTGCAAGCCTGGCCTTGGGCTGGGGCCTGGCGCGCCCCCGCTGGCGGCGGCCCATGTTATTGATTGCTCTTATCTGGTTCGGCGGCCATGCCGCCTTGCATGGCGTGGAAATCGCCTGGAGTAGCGGCTATCGTGAGGGTTTATGGGTGGAACTGGCCGCCATCATCGCGCCATCCCTGTTGATGCTCATTTTGTTTTGGCGCACGCCCAAGTCGGGAGCAGCCTGATGCCCTGGCTTGAAAACCGGCTTATCACCCGCGCCGAAGTGCAAACAGGGGAGAAAAGCGATCATATAAGGGCAATTCTCGCCTCAAGCCGCGCCGCTTTCTGGAAATTCGCCGCCTGCCTTCCCCTCCTTACTCACCGCCAGCATGTGCCCAAGACCTTGTGGAACCTTGCCCGCATCGCTGCCATGCAAAGCGAGGACTGCGGGCCCTGCCTGCAAACCACGGTGATTTATGCCTTGCGCGATGGGGTGGAGGGGGAGCTCATCAAGGCCGCCCTGGGCAGGCCCACATCCAGGGTTCTAACCGCTGAGGAAGAGGCGGCGCTTGCCTTGGGCCGAACGGTGGCGGGCGGCGCGCCCATGCCTGACGAGGCGCGCCGTTGTCTCCTTGCCGTGCTGGGGGATAAAGGGCTTGCCGAGCTTAGTCTTGCGGCGGCGACGGTGCGTATTTTCCCCGCCATCAAGCGCGGCCTTGGCATGGCTGAGGCCTGTCATTTGGTGACCATCCATGTCGATGCCGCCTGAAGACAACGCGGCGCGCATTTTCACTGCCTGCCGGCCAGCGCTCATGGGCCTTGCCTATCGCATGCTGGGAGAGAGGGGAGAAGCCGAGGACGTGGTCCAGGAAGCCTTCCTGCGCTGGACGCGCGCCGACGCCAAGACCATCGCGGCGCCGAAAGCCTGGCTCATCCGTGTCACCAGCCGGCTGTGCATCGACCGGCTGCGCGCCCTCAAGCGCCAGCGCGCCGCCTATGACGGCCCGTGGCTGCCCGAACCGTGGATGGCGCCCGACCCATGGGCTATCCTTGACAAGGCGGACACCCTTGCCGACTCGCTGCGCCTTGCTTTCTTGCTGATGCTGGAACGCTTGAGCCCCGAGGAGCGGGCCGCCTTTTTGCTGCGCGCCGCCTTTGATACCCCCTATGGGGAAATCGCCGCCCTCCTGGAGCGCTCGCAAGCAGCGTGCCGTCAGCTCGTTTCGCGGGCCCGCAAGCACTTGGCCGCCAAGGGTCACGCAAAGCCTCGCGAACATAATGCATCGGCTTTGCTCACGGCCTTTGTGAACGCTTGTGAAAGCGGCGAGGCCGAGCGGCTTAAAGCCGTCCTGAGCGCCGATGTGGAATTGTGGGCGGATGGCGGCGGCAAGGCCTTGGCGGCGCGCAATGTGCTTGTGGGGCGCGCCCGGGTGGCGGCTTTCCTCATCGGCATCATGCGCAAGCGCCACGCCGATATCCTTATCGCGCCCGCGCGGGTCAACAACAGCCCCGGCTTCATCTTTCGTGATGACAGCGGCCTTATCGCCATCACCGCCCTCGATTTGGACGCCGGCGGCATTCGCGGCATTTTCGTGCAGCGTAACCCTGACAAACTCGCCGCCTGCGGCGCGGTCTAGAACGGCAGGCATCGCCCACAGTGGTAAAGGCCATGGACGTGACGGTCCAGCGCCGCCGCATCCACATAGCGCCCGTCCACCAATAGGCGGCGCCGGCCGAAATCAATGCCGCGATAATCATCGGGCAAGGCCATGACCGCCTCCGGCTCGGCCCTATAGCGGACCGGCACCGCCGCCGGCACCCCGCGGGTGACGGTGACGCCGC
>JBMOOS010000005.1:52264-99972 GCA_049324415.1 Pseudomonadota bacterium | reverse complement strand
ACCAATAGGCGGCGCCGGCCGAAATCAATGCCGCGATAATCATCGGGCAAGGCCATGACCGCCTCCGGCTCGGCCCTATAGCGGACCGGCACCGCCGCCGGCACCCCGCGGGTGACGGTGACGCCGCCTTCAACGCCAGTCCGCAATTCCGCCCGCGCCGGCACATCCGCAAGAGCCAAAAGGCCAGCGCACGCAAGACCCAGGGCAATCGGCATTTTCATGACGGCACTCCCTTATGGTTGCGCTAAAATTAACACAAAATCTTTTTGTTCTCCAAGATGTTATCAATAGGCTGGAAAGCCGGCCGCGTTAACCATTACACTTGTGGCGCGGGCGGCGCGGGGACTGGCCATGTCGGTCAAGCGCGCGACAAGGCGCAAACCGCCAAGCTGGGGGAGAGGAATGCTCAAAATCATACCGGTCGCGAGCGAAGATTATGGCGCCCTGGCGCAAATGCTGGCGGACAGCGCCTTGCTCACCAGCGATCTTGAAGGGGAAAACAAGCATTTCTTCGCCTTTGTCGACGAGGACGGCTGGCGTGTCGGCGTGGGCGGGTTCGAGATTTATGGCGAGGATGCCTTGCTCCGCTCCTTCCTTACCGTTTCCGCCCATCGCGGCCAAGGCTTGGGGGCCGAGATGCTGGCGCTTCTCCTTGCCGAGGCCAGGCATCGCGGCGCCACCACCGTCTATCTCTTCACCGAAGGCGCCGAAGGTTTTTTTAAAAAACAAGGCTTTACGCCCGTGGCCAAAGAGGACGCGCCGGCCACCTTGCGCGCTTCCGCCCAATACCGTGTTCACTGCGCCGACAAGGCGGTGATGCTTGCCTGCTCGCTTATTTCCTAGTGGTCCGCCCCAAACGGATAAATCCATCCGTTTGGGAAAAGGGGACCACTAAGTTATTGAATCTGTTGTGGATTTTAAGTTGCTTGCGGCAGTCTCTTAGAGGTGTCCTATTTTCTCTTTTGCCAGATTGACGCGCCGGAGCCGGGAAGGCCCAGCCGCGGCCATTTTTCGTTGACCATATCGACCACCGCCTGCTCCATCTTAATAAGGCGGCCCCATTCCCGCGCCGTTTCCCCCGGGAGCTTGTTGGTGGCATCCAGCCCCAGCTTGCCGCCAAGACCTGAGATGGGCGAGGCAAAATCGAGATAATCGATAGGCGTGTTGTCGATGGGAACGATGTCGCGCACCGGGTCCATGCGGGTGGCGATGGCCCACATCACGTCCTTCCAGTCGCGCGCGTCGATATCGGCGTCAACGACGATGACGAATTTGGTGTAGATGAACTGGCGCAAATAGGACCACACCGCCATCATCACCCGCTTAGCATGGCCGGCATAGGCCTTGTTCATCGAAATGACGGCGATGCGGTAGGAGCAGCCTTCCGGCGGCAGCCAGAAATCGACGATCTCGGGAAACTGCTGGCGAATGAGCGGGATGAAGACTTCGTTCAAGGCCTCGCCCAGCACCGAAGGCTCGTCCGGCGGCCGCCCGGTATAGGTGGAAAGATAGATGGGCTCGCGCCGCATGGTGATGGCGCTGATGGTGAAGACGGGAAATTTCTCCACCGCGTTATAATAGCCAGTATGGTCGCCATAGGGGCCTTCATCGGCTTGAGTATCAAGCGAGACGTGGCCTTCAAGGACGATTTCCGCTTCCGCCGGCACCTTCAAGGGCACGGTCTTGCAATCCACCAGCGCCAGCCGGCGGCCGCGCAACAGGCCGGCGAACTGATATTCCGACAGGGTGTCGGGCACCGGGGTGACCGCGGCCAAGATGGTGCCGGGGTCGGCGCCGATGACCGCCGCCGCCGGCAGGGGCTCGCTTTTTGCCGCCGCCCAGCGGGCGTGGTGCTGGGCGCCGCCACGGTGCTTGAGCCAGCGCATGATGGTCTTGTCGCGGCCTAGCACCTGCATGCGGTAGATGCCGAGGTTGAAACCATCCTCCGGCGCCGTCGAGGGTCCCTTGGTGACGATGAGCGGCCAGGTGATGAGGGGCGCCGGCTCCCCCGGCCAGCAGGTCTGGATGGGGAGCTGGCCAAGGTCGATGTCGCCGCCCGTCAGCACCACTTCCTGGCAGGGCGCATGGCCGACCGTTTTCGGCTTCATCGCCATCACGGTCTTTATGAGGGGGAGGAGGTGGGCGGCGTCCTTGAGCCCCCGCGGCGGCTCGGGCTGGCGCAAAAAGGCAAGGGCCTCGCCCACCGCGCGCAATTGGCCGGGCTCGCGGTCCATCCCCCAGGCCACCCGCTGAAGAGTCCCGAAAAGATTGACGAGGACGGGCATGGATGAGGGCGCGCCATCGGCCTTGACGACATTTTCGAAAAGGATCGCCGGCCCGCCCTCGGCGAGGACGCGGGTCTGGATTTCGGTCATCTCGAGGACGGTGGAGACCGGCTCGGCGACCCGGACCAGCGCGCCGTCCCGCTCCAGGCGGGCCATGAAGTCGCGTAAGGAGGCATAGGGCATGGCGCCGGTATAGCGGCTTCAAGTCCGTTTGAGAATGCCGATAAGGACGGCGGGGCTCCCTATGATAAAAAACGCCCCACTCACCGAGTGGGGCGCGAGAGAGTGCGAGAGCCGCCGCGGGGGAGAGACGAAAGCTTGCGGCAGCGCCCAAAAAAACCTTTAGAGACCGCCGCCGGCGCGGCCTTGGTTTGCTTCCAGGGCGGCGATATGGCGGCTGATCAGCTTGTCATCGGGCCGCAACGCTTCGGCGGCGCGCAAATCGGTGAGCGCGGCGGCGCTGTCGCCGGCCAGGGAATGCGCCTTGCCGCGGTTGACCAGCGCTTCCCAATAGCCGCCATCCAAGGCCAAAGCCTCGTTGCAGGCGGCCAGCGCGCTGGCCGCATCGCCCTGCATGGCGTGGGCGGCGCACAGATTGCTATAGGCGATTTTGCGCAAGGCCGTGCGGCTGGCGCTGGCGACCACGCCGTTGAGAATGGGAATGGCGGCCTCGGCATCGCCCCGGTGCAGCAAGCGCGCCGCCGCCCGGGTCTGGTCATTGCCGCCATTCTTGATGGCGTAATCAAGGTCGCCGCCCGGGTCGGCGGCGACCGCCGCCGTCATGGCGAAAGCGGCGATGATGGCCAGCACGGCATAGTGCACGCTGGTCAGGAACATCAGGGTTTTCGTCTTCATGGGGCACCTCGTCGCGATTATGCATAGGCTAGGTAGCATTAAAAAATACGTATAACAAACTAAGAAAAATACTATCTTATATTCATAAATGAATTGTGCGTTCCGTTATTGAGCAGATGCAGCAAAGCTGTTCATTTTAGAATGGCCGTCGCCAGCAGGCCGGCGAAGACCAGTGCTCCGAAATCGCGGTTGGACTTGAAAAGCCGCAAGCACGAGGCGGCATCCCCGATGGCGAGCCGGCGCCACTGCCAGCAAAGATGAAGGCTTGCCGCCGCCATCGCGCCGACCCCCAGCCAGCCGCCGCCGGCCAGCCAAACGGCAAGGGCGAGCAGCGCCGCCGCCACGCCATAAAAGCCGGCGAGCCAGCGCGGCGTGCGGGCGCCCAACAGCCGGGCGGTGGATTTAACGCCGATGAGGGCATCGTCCTCCTTGTCCTGATGGGCGTAGATGGTGTCATAGCCCAGGGTCCAGGCAACGCCGGCGCCGTATAGAAGAAAGGCGGGCCCATCCAGCCGGCCATTGACCGCCGCCCAGCCCATCAGCGCCCCCCAATTGAAGGCAAGGCCCAGCACCGCCTGCGGCCAATGGGTTATCCGCTTGGCGAAGGGATAAAAGGCGACAATCGCCAGCGAGGCAAGGCCCAAGGCGATGGTGAAGCCGTTGAACTGGAGGAGGATGACCAAGCCGGCAAGCGCTTGGGCAAGGGCAAAGGCCCAGGCCTGCGCCAGGGTGACGTCGCCGGCGGGAAGGGGCCGGCCCCGGGTGCGCGCGACTTGGGCGTCGAAATCCCTGTCCAGGATGTCGTTATAGGTGCAGCCGGCGCCGCGCATCACCAGCGCGCCCAGCGCGAACAAGGCCATCAGCCAGGGGTTGGGGAGCCAGGCCTTGCCCGGCGCCGCCACCTGCGCCAGCATCAGCGACCACCAGCAGGGCCACAGCAAAAGCCAGGTGCCGATGGGCCGGTCGACGCGGGCGAGGCGCAGATAGGGACGCAAGGGCCGCGGCGCGCCATCGACCCAGCCACCGGCGATGGCATCGCCAGGGCGCGCTGGGGGGGTGGGCTTGGGCTCTGGCATTTGGGCGCCGCTCCATGCTATCGGGCCTTCACGCCGATTAAGGCGACGCGGAGCCCTTTATGTCAACGCCCGAAAGCTATGCGCCGCGCGTCAGGCTGTTCATCGACGGCCCACGCCTTGGCGAAGGCGCGACCCTCAAGCTCGCCAGCCACCAGGTCCATTATCTGCGCACTGTCCTGCGGCTTGGCGAAGGGGCGCATGTCGCCCTTTTCAACGGCCAGGATGGCGAATGGCGGGCGCGCATCGCCCGGCTTGGCAAAAAGGACGGCATGGTTGAATGTTCGAGCAAGACCGCGGAGCAGGAAAGCGTGCCCGACCTTTGGCTGGTGTTCGCGCCGATAAAGCGCGGGCGCATCGACTGGCTCGTTGAAAAGGCGACCGAGCTCGGGGTGGCACGGCTTATTCCCGTCATCACCCGGCGCACGGTGGTGGCGCGCCTCAACCATGAGCGGCTGCGCGCCCACGCCATCGAAGCCGCGGAACAATGCGGGCGCACCCATGTCCCGCCCATCGAGGCGCCAAAACCCTTGCCGGAGGTTCTCGCCGAGTGGCCGGCGGGACGCCGGCTGATGTTTTGCGACGAGCTTAAAGGCGGCGGCGGCGCAGGCGCCGCCATGCGCGCGCAAGGCGGCGCCTCTTGGGGAATTCTGACTGGCCCCGAGGGCGGTTTCGAGGCCGGCGAGCGGGCGATGCTGGCCGCCCATCCCGCGAGCCTCGCCGTCAGCCTTGGCCCCCGCATCCTGCGCGCCGATACCGCGGCGGTTGCGGCCCTCACCCTGTGGCAGGCGACGCTTGGCGACTGGTAAACGATTGTTCACCCAAGCGTGACGGGCCGTTGCCGCGCGCCGCGCTTGCCTCGCCGCCCACAATCGACTACTGCGCCTTAGCATGAGCACGCGGGTCATCACTGTGGGCGATGATGCGCCCATCACGGCAAAGGACGACCTCATCGCCTTCATGGCGAGCGGGGCCAAGGCCAAGGCCGCCTGGCGCATCGGCACCGAGCATGAAAAATTCGTCTTTTGCCGCAAGACCTTGCAGCCCGTCGGCTATGAAACCCCCGGCGGCATTCGCGACATCCTGCTGGCGCTGGTCCGTTTCGGCTGGACTCCCATCGAGGAGGAAGGGCAGGTCATCGCGCTTTCCCAAGGCACGGCTTCGGTCAGTCTTGAGCCAGGCGGCCAACTCGAGCTCTCCGGCGCCCCCCTTGAGACCATCCATCAGACCTGCCAGGAGATTGGCGCCCATCTTGAACAGGTCAAGGCGGTCGCCGACAGCCATGACGTCGCTTTCCTGGGCATCGGCTTCATCCCCAACGCCCCCCGCGCGGCGATGCCGATGATGCCCAAGGCGCGCTATGGCATCATGAAAAATTACATGCCCAAGCGCGGCGCGCTGGGGCTCGACATGATGTTCCGCACCGCCACCATCCAGGTCAATCTCGACTTCGCCTCGGAAGCCGACATGGTGAAGAAATTCCGGGTCGGCCTTGCCTTGCAACCCTTGGCGACCGCCCTATTCGCCAACTCGCCCTTCACCGACGCCAAGCCCAACGGCTATCTCAGCTACCGCAGCCATATCTGGACCGATACCGATCCCGACCGCACCGGCATGCTGGGCTTCGTCTTCGAGGACGGCATGGGCTATGAGCGCTATGTCGACTATGCCCTCGATGTTCCCATGTATTTCGTCTTTCGCGAGGGCCGCTATATCGACGTCGCCGGCCAGTCCTTCCGCGATTTTCTGGCCGGCCGCCTGCCGGGACTTGCCGGCGAGCGGCCGACCCTTGCCGACTGGAAGGACCACCTTTCCACCCTTTTTCCCGAAGTGCGGCTGAAAACCTTCCTTGAAATGCGCGGCGCCGATGGCGGGCCCTGGGGGCGCATCTGCGCCCTCCCCGCCCTGTGGGTGGGGCTTCTTTATGACGATGGCGCGCTCGACGCCGCCTGGGACTTGGTGAAGGGCTGGTCGGTGGCCGCGCAACAAGCCTTGCGGGAGCAAGTGCCGCGCCTTGGCCTTCATGCCCAAATCGACGGCAAAAGCCTGCGCGCGGTGGCGCTGGAAGCGCTCGCCATCGCCGATGACGGGCTGAAGCGCCGGGCGCGGCTCAGCCCCGCCGGGGAAAGCGAGCAAGGCTTTCTTTCCAGCCTGTGGGACATCGCCCACTCGGGCCGCACCCCGGCCGAGCGCCTGCTTGACGCCTATCACGGACCGTGGCGCGGCGATATCGCCCGCCTTTTCGAGGAAGAGGCGTATTAGGGGCAAGCGTTCAGCCGCGCCTCGGGGGTGGCGCGGCCTCCCCCAGGCTGTCTGGGGCTTGGGATTGGTATCCCTTTTCATGGATATTTCCTCGGAGATGATCCACGGCCTGTTGCCGGTTTTCCTGATGACCACGCTGGGCGCGGGGGCGATGGCCCTTGGCCTTATTGAAGGTCTGGCCGAGGCCGTCGCGGCCTTGCTCAAAATAGTCTCCGGTGGCTTGTCGGACAAGCTGGCGCGGCGCAAGCCGCTCCTCGTCATGGGCTATGGACTGGGAGCGTTTGCCAAGCCCCTGTTCGCCTTGGCGACGGCGGCGAGCGGGGTGCTCGCCGCGCGCCTCATCGACCGGGTGGGCAAAGGCATGCGTGGCGCCCCGCGCGACGCCTTGATCGCCGACATTGTCGCGCCGCCGCGGCGCGGCGCCGCCTATGGCCTACGTCAGGCCCTCGATACCGTCGGCGCCTTTATCGGCCCCTTGGCCGCCATGGGTCTGATGCTGCTGTGGCAAGACGATGTGCGCGCCGTCCTGCGCGTTGCGATCCTGCCGGGACTGTTGGCGGTGCTGGTTCTGGTCGTGCTGGTGCGCGAGCCAAGGCGCGCGCCACCGAAAAGCCGCGCCGCGCCCGTTGACTGGAGGGCCTGGCGCCGGCTTGGCCGGCCCTTTTGGCGGGTGCTTGGCCTGGCCAGCATGGTGGCGTTTGCCCGCCTTTCGGATGCCTTTCTCATCCTTGCGGCCTTGCATGCCGGCCTTGCCGATGCTTTCAGCCCCCTCGTTCTCGTTGTCATGAACGTCGTTTTCGCGGCCCTTTCCTATCCCGTCGGCGCCCTGTCGGACCGCGTGGGGCGCAAAGGCCTCATGGCGCTTGGCCTTGTCATGCTGATTGCCGCGGCGCTAAGCCTTGCCGCCGCACATAGCCTGCCGTTGGTGCTCCTTGGGGTTTGCCTATGGGGCCTTCATATGGGCCTGACGCAAGGGCTGTTCGCCGCCATGGTGGCCGACAGCGCGGCGCCCCCGCAGCGCGGTCTTGCCTTCGGGCTGTTCCATGGGGTAACCGCCCTTGCCTTGCTTGCCGGCAATCTTGCCGCCGGCGCATTATGGCAATTTTGGAGTCCGGGCGCTGTCTGGCTGCTCAGCGCGCTGATTGCCGGCGTGGCGCTTGTGGGCTTGACGGCGAGAAAATTCTTTTGACTGATGCGTCAATGGCCTAAAAGGCCGCTCCAAGGTATCAAGGCAAGAGCGCGGCAAAGGCAATGACCAAACTGCAACCGGTGCGCGGCACCCGCGACATTTTCGGCGAGGACGCCCGCCGCCACGCCCATGTGGTGGCGCGTTTCCAAGCACTGGCGGCGCGTTACGGCTTTGCTCCCATCGATCCCCCGGTCTTCGAGTTCACCGGCGTCTTTGCCCGCACCCTTGGCGACGCCTCCGACATCGTCACCAAGGAAATGTATTCCTTTAGCGACCGGGGCGGCGAAAGCCTCACCCTGCGGCCCGAGTTCACCGCCGGCATCGCCCGCGCCTTCATTTCCAACGGCTGGCAGCAAAAAGCGCCCTTAAGGCTGTCGGCCCATGGCCCCGTCTTCCGTTATGAGCGGCCGCAAAAGGGGCGCTACCGCCAGTTTCACCAGATCGATGCCGAAATCATCGGCGCCGCCGAGCCGCAAGCCGATGTGGAGCTCATGGCCCTTGCCGCCGACGTGATGGCGGACCTGGGGCTTCAAGACAAGGTCGTCCTCCATCTCAACAGCCTTGGCGATGGCGAAACCCGCGATGCCTATCGCGCCGCGCTGGTCGCGTATTTCTCCGCCCATAAGGCGCGCCTCAGCGAGGACAGCCTCGCCCGCCTGGAGCGCAACCCTTTGCGCATTCTCGATTCCAAGGATGCCGGCGACCGCGCCCTCATCGCCGATGCCCCCCTCATCGATGATTATATGAGCACTGCGGCGCGGGACTTTTTCGCCGCGGTGACCGCCGGGCTGCACGCGCTGGACATCGCCTATGTGCACGACCAGCGCCTGGTGCGGGGCCTTGATTATTACACCCACACCGCTTTCGAGTTCATCACCGACGCCCTGGGCGCGCAAGGCGCGGTTTTGGCGGGCGGGCGCTATGACGGCCTCATCGCCGCCATGGGCGGGCCGGCGACCCCCGGGGTTGGCTGGGCGGCGGGGATCGAGCGCTTGGCCATGCTGGCCTGCATGCCGGAGGAAGCCCCGCGTCCGGTTGTCGTCATCCCCGTGGGCGAGGCGGCGCAATTGCCAGCGTTGCGCCTTGCCCATGACCTGCGCCGCGCTGGTATCGCGGTCGAGCAGGGCTATCGCGGCAACCTTAAGAAACGCATGAAACGCGCCAATGAGCTGGGCGCGCGCCTTGCCCTCATCCTGGGAGATGAGGAGCTGGCGGCCGGCAATGTGACGCTGCGCGATCTCGACAGCGGCGCCCAGGTCGCAGTGCCTCACGCGGCGGTGGTGGGGACGGTCCTGGCCCGCCTCGGCGAGGCTTAGCAGCTTTCCCGCCGCCGCCCTCGCCCATGCCCAGCCAGGAAAATCCCCAGGACAACCCACCATCATGATTCCCGCAGCAAAGCTCAAGCAAGTCATCGACCGTCACGATTATTTGCAACACCGCTTGTCCAACCCAGCAGGCCTTGGCGGCGAGGATTTCGCCAAACTCAGCCGCGAGTTCGCCGACTTGCGACCGGTGGTTGAGGCGGCCCGCGCCCTGGCCAAGATCGAGGGCCAATATGAAGACGCCTGCCTGTTGCGCGACGATGCCAGCCTAGAGCGCGAGATGCGGGCGCTGGCGGCAAGCGAAGCCGAGGCGCTGAAGGCGGAAAAGGCGGCCAGGGAGCACGCCCTTGCGGTGCTTCTGCTGCCCAGGGACGCGGCCGACGCCCGGCCGGCGATGCTGGAGATTCGCGCCGGCACCGGCGGCGATGAAGCCGCGCTTTTTGCCGGCGACCTGTTTCGCATGTACCAGCGCTATGCCGAGACCCAGGGCTGGCGGGTGGAGACCATCTCCGCCAGCGAGGGCGAGGTGGGCGGTTACAAGGAAATCATCGCCAACGTCTCCGGCCAGGGGGTGTTCGCCAAACTGAAATTCGAATCCGGGGTGCATCGGGTGCAGCGGGTGCCGGTTACGGAAGCGGGCGGGCGGATCCACACCTCGGCGGCGACGGTCGCCGTCCTGCCCGAGCCGGAGGACGTCGATATCAAGATCGAGGACAAAGACTTGCGCATCGACGTCTTTCGTTCCTCCGGCCCCGGCGGACAGTCGGTCAACACCACCGACTCCGCGGTGCGCGTCACCCATCTGCCCACCGGCCTCGTGGTCTCCCAGCAGGACGAGAAGTCGCAGCACAAGAACAAGGCAAAAGCGTTGAAAATCCTGCGCGCCCGGCTCTATGACCTGGAGCGCGAGAAAAAAGACCGGGAGCGGGCCGACGCACGGCGCGCGCAAGTGGGTTCGGGCGACCGCTCGGAGCGCATCCGCACCTATAATTTCCCGCAAGGCAGGGTGACCGACCACCGCATTAACCTCAGCCTCCACAAGCTCGACCAAGTCCTTGCCGGCGAGGCGCTGGGTGAGATCATCGCCGCCCTCGCCGCCGAGGACGAGGCGGCGCGCCTTGCCGCCCTCGGCGCGTGAGTAGGCCCACCATCACCGAGGCCATCCGCGCCGCCGCCGCCCGCCTCACGGCGGCTGGCATCGATGGCGCGCGGCTCGACGCCGAGGTGCTGGCCGCCCATGCGCTGGGCTGCGACCGGCTGACCCTGGGGGAGCGCGGACACGAACCCCTTGCGGCAAGCGCTGCGGCGGCCCTCGATGCGCTTGTCGCCCGCCGGACGGCGCGCGAGCCGGTCGCCTATCTGGTGGGCAAGCGCGAGTTTTGGAGCCTTGATTTTGCCGTCAGCCCGGCGGTGCTCATCCCCCGCCCCGACAGTGAAACCCTGGTCGCCGCGGTGGTGGAGCGGGCAAGGCCAGAAACGCGCGCCTGGCGCATCCTCGACCTTGGCACGGGGAGCGGCTGCCTCTTAGGCGCGCTGTTGTCGGAGCTTGTCAACGCGCAAGGGGTGGGCATCGATATCGCCCCCGAGGCGGCCCGGCTGGCGGCGCGCAACATGGCCGCGCTTGGCCTTGACCGCCGGGCGGATATCCGGGTTGGCGACTGGCTGGCCCCCCTTGGATACCGCGAGCGTTTCGACATCGTTATCGCCAACCCGCCCTATATCGCCAGCGCCGCCATCGCCGGACTGGCGCCAGACGTCGTTCGCCATGAGCCCTTGATGGCGCTCGACGGCGGCGCCGACGGCCTTGACTTTTACCGCCGGCTGGCCGCCGAGGCGCCGTCCCATCTCTCGCCCGGGGCGCTGATCGCCGTCGAGGTGGGGGCCGCCCAAGGGCCCGCCGTCGCCGCGCTGCTTGCCGCCCGGTTCAAAGACGTCTCGGTGCTTCCCGACCTTGCCGGGCGCGACCGTGTGGTCGTGGCCCGGCCTGGTTCATGATCTTGCAAGAAAATGTTTGGCAATATGGCAAGAACCCGCTAGGGTCGAGGTGCGTCGCTGAAAGGCGATGGCGGAGTCTAGGGGCATTGAACGGCCACTCCGCGCCCGCACCCCAAAGTGACACGGCATGTAAAACCGGCCACGCGTGGTCGCCGTATGCGGGTTGCTCGATGCACAGCGCGTGGCAATAAAGAGAATGACAACGACAGCATGAAACCCTCTCAAACGGCCCGCCGTGGACGTGGGCGTAGCGGTGGCAGGGCGAACGCCCCGGCGCAGCGCTTCAGTGATGGCACTCGCGGCGACCAGCGTTCGCGCGGCAATCCCGCGCAGCTTCTGGAGAAATTCAAGTCGCTGGCGCGCGACGCCTTGGCCATGGGCGACCGGGTGCTGGCAGAGAACTACCTGCAGCACGCCGACCATTATTTGCGCCTTCTTAACGAGCGCAACGTGCAACGTTTCACCAATGGCGAGGGCGCCAGCGAGGAGATGAATGGCCGCGGGCGGCGCGGGCGGCGCCGTTTCGCGCGCGAGCAAGACGGCCAAGACGACAGTGAAACGCCGGAGGCGAATGACGAACGCGACAGCGCGGACGTCCTAGGCCTGGATGACGAGGAAAAGCCATCCCTTGGTGCCGCCGTCGGGAAAGACGCGGACCAAGCGCCGCCCGGCACTGCTGGCGATGGTGAAGAAGCAAAGGAATTTCAAGGCTTGCCGCGCCGCGCCCGGCGCACAAGACGGCGCGGCCCGATCACCGCCGAGCAGCCGGAAGAAGGGACGAAGGAACCCCCCGGGGAAGATAATATCGCGGCGGAAACATAAATTTTCGCTCATTCCGCTCCCATCCTCTTGTGTGGTATTATTATCACACCATATTTCCCGATGACGGGCTCATCTTGCTCTCTTGGCGCGCTGCCTTGGCAGAGGGCGGACTGGGCCATGCGCTAGCTAAGTGGCGGCAACTCTTGGGCCCATCAGCGGGAGAGGCAAGGCATGAACCCGGAACGCTATACCGACCGCGCGCGCGGCCATATCCAGGCGGCGCAAACCATCGCTGTTCGCGAGGGCCATCAGGCATTCACCCCGGAACATGTTTTGAAAGCGCTGCTTGACGATAGGGAAGGGATGGCGGCCAACCTCATCCGCGCCGCCGGCGGACGCCCCCATGACGCGTTGACTGGCGTCGACCTGGCGCTGGCCAAGCTTCCCAAGGTGGAAGGCGCGGGCGCGGGCCAGCTTTACATGAAGCCGGAGACGGCGCGCCTGTTTGCCCAGGCGGAGGACATCGCCGCCAAGGCGGGAGATAAATTCGTCTCGGCTGAACGGCTGTTGCTGGCGCTTGCCCTGGCGACGGGGACGCCGGCGGCGACCATCTTGAAGGACGCCGGCGTCACCCCGCAGGGGCTTAACGCCGCGATCCGCGACATCCGCAAGGGGCGCACCGCCGACACCGCTTCGGCCGAGGACGCCTATGACGCCTTGAAGCGCTTCGCCCGCGACCTCACCCAGGCGGCGCGCGACGGCAAGCTCGACCCGGTCATTGGCCGCGACGAGGAAATCCGCCGCACCATCCAAGTCCTGTCGCGGCGGACCAAGAACAACCCCGTCCTCATCGGCGAGCCAGGCGTCGGCAAGACCGCCATCGCCGAGGGCCTGGCCCTTAGAATCGCCAATGGCGATGTGCCCGAATCGCTGCGCGACAAGCGCATCATGGCGCTGGACATGGGCGCGCTCATCGCCGGCGCCAAATATCGCGGCGAGTTCGAGGAGCGCCTCAAGGGCGTGTTGGAGGAAGTGCGCGCCGCCAACGGCGCCGTCATCTTGTTCATCGATGAGATGCACACCCTGGTGGGCGCCGGCAAGGCGGAGGGGGCGATGGACGCCTCGAACCTGCTCAAACCCGCCCTCGCCCGCGGTGAATTGCACTGCATCGGCGCCACCACCCTCAACGAGTACCGCAAGCATGTGGAAAAGGACGCCGCGCTGGAACGGCGCTTCCAGCCGGTCTTGATCGCCGAGCCGACGGTCGAGGACACGATTTCCATCCTGCGCGGCCTCAAGGAAAAATACGAGCTGCACCATGGGGTGCGGATCACCGATTCCGCCCTGGTCGCGGCGGCGACCTTGTCCAACCGCTATATCGCCGACCGGTTTTTGCCGGACAAGGCCATCGACTTGATGGACGAAGCCTCCAGCCGCCTGCGCATGGAGGTGGATTCCAAGCCTGAGGAAATCGAGACGCTGGACCGGCGCATCATTCAGCTCAAGATCGAGCGCGAGGCCTTGAAGAAGGAATCCGATGCCGCCTCCAGGGAGCGCTTGACAGCCTTGGAAAAAGAATTGGCCGAGCTGGAACAAGCCTCGGCCGAACTGACCGCCCGCTGGCAGGCGGAAAAAGACAAGCTTGCCGGCGAGCAAAAGCTGAAGGAAGAGCTGGACGCGGCCCGCATCGAACTCGAGCAGGCCCAGCGCCGCGGCGATCTGGCGCGCGCTGGCGAGCTTGCCTATGGCGTCATCCCCGGCTTGGAAAAGCGCATCGCGGACGCCAAGACGGCGTCCGCCGACGCCATGCTCAAGGAAGAAGTGACGAGCGAGGACATCGCCGCCGTGGTCTCCCGCTGGACCGGTATTCCGGTCGATAGGATGCTGGAAGGCGAGCGGGAAAAGCTGCTTGCCATGGAACAAGCGCTGGCGGCGCGGGTCATCGGCCAGAGCGAGGCGATCGATGCCGTCGCCAAGGCGGTGCGCCGGGCGCGGGCCGGCCTCCAGGACCCCAATCGGCCGCTTGGCTCCTTCCTTTTTCTAGGCCCCACCGGGGTCGGCAAGACCGAGCTCACCAAGGCCCTTGCCGAATTCCTGTTCGACGATGAAAGCGCGATGGTGCGCATCGACATGTCGGAATTCATGGAAAAGCATGCGGTGGCCCGCCTCATCGGCGCGCCGCCGGGCTATGTCGGCTATGAGGAAGGGGGCGTGCTCACCGAGGCGGTGCGGCGGCGCCCCTATCAAGTGGTGCTGTTCGACGAGGTGGAAAAGGCCCATCGCGACGTCTTCAACGTGCTGCTGCAAGTGCTGGACGATGGCCGGCTGACCGACGGCCAGGGCCGTACCGTCGATTTTTCCAACACCCTCATCATCCTCACGTCCAATCTCGGCTCCGATTTGCTCGCCGCCCTAGCCGAGAGCGAGGATGTGGAAAAAGTGCGCAGCGGGGTGATGGACGTGGTGCGTGGCGCCTTCCGTCCCGAATTCCTCAACCGGCTGGACGAGATCATCCTCTTTCATCGCTTGAGCCAGAGCCATATGGACGGCATCGTCGATATCCAGGTCGCCCGGGTGCAAAAGCTGCTTGCCGACAGGAAGGTCACGCTGAACCTGGATGACAAGGCGCGCAACTGGCTCGCCAAGATGGGCTATGACCCGGTCTATGGCGCCCGGCCCTTGAAGCGGGCGGTGCAGAAATATCTCCAGGATCCGCTCGCCGACATGATCTTGAAAGGGGAAATCCGCGATGGCGATACTGTCGCGGTGAGCGACGGCGATGGCGCGCTCACCCTCATCCCGCTCAAAGCCGCCAGCGTCGCCGCTTGATATCCTGTCCCGGGATGCTCCTCTCGCATTAACGGGAAATTAGGGTCCCCCAAGATAAATTAACCATCATGGGGCGCCTGGATTGCGCCGCGCGCGCCCATGATAGGATATGGGAACGGCATGGTGAGCTGGGGGCAAAGGGTAAAAGAGCACGGCCGGCCAGCAGGCGCGCGGCGCGGCGCGTCCCCTCTCGCCCCCCATTACGCCCCTTCGTTTTCCCGCCACGCGCCGCTTTATGGACTGCTCTCCCTGACGGCGTGCTGGGGCATCGTCGCCATTTCATGGGCTAGCGCGCCCCGGGTTTGGCTCCTCGGCTGGGGGCTAGCGCTCAGCCTTGGCGCGGCGGGATTGCGCGAGCGCAGGCGCT
Organism: Pseudomonadota bacterium; assembly: GCA_049324415.1. Taxonomy (GTDB): domain Bacteria; phylum Pseudomonadota; class Alphaproteobacteria; order Sphingomonadales; family CAKZYD01; genus JBMOOS01. The sequence continues at coordinate 85,033 of JBMOOS010000005.1, read as the reverse complement.
CCCATCAACGCGGCCTGTCCCTTGGCGGCGCGCGCTGGGCGATGCGGCGAGCATCCTGGCGCTGGACACTGCCGCTGGGGCTCTCATGGGGGCTAGGCGCTGGGTTCCTGCCGTGGCTCGGCAGCGGCCAGCAAGCGATGCTCATGGCCATCCTCGGCGCCGTGGTCTTGGCCTCGCTCGCCAGGTTCGCCGCTTTTCCCCAGGCGGCGCGCGTCTTTGCTTTGGGCGCCATCCTGCCCGCTTTCGCCTATTTCCTGTGGAGCGGCAGCGCTCCCCTTGTCCAGCTTATGACGGCGGCTGGCATTTTCATTTTCGCCATGGAAATCGCCCTGCGTGGGATGAGCGCGACCTTGACGCATGCGCTCGGCGTGCGCGACAAGGCGCGGGCGGCGGCAAGCCAGCTTCGTCTGGCGCTCGCCGCGGCCCGTGAGGAGGCGGCCTCGGCGCGCCACGTCAAATCCAATGTGCTCGCCAATATGAGCCATGACCTGCGCACGCCGCTTAACGCCATCCTGGGCTATTCGGAAGTGCTGGCCCATCCTTTGGAGAGCGGAGGCTATGGCGCCAAGGTCTGCGAATATGCCTCAGCCATCCACGAAGCAGGCAACCTTCTGCTTACCATCGTCACCGATATTCTAGATCACGCCCATGCGCAAACCGGCCGCCTTGAAGTGGTCGAGACCAGGTTCGATGCCGGCGAGGTGCTGCGCGCGGCGATCGCCATCGCCCGTGCCCGCGCCAGCGAGGCGCCCGGCCTCGTGATTCTCGATGCGCCGGAACCGCCGGTCGAGCTCATGGGTGATGAGCGGCTTTTAAAACAGGCGCTGATCAACCTCATCGCCAACGCGGTGAAAGCCTCGCCCGCGGGCCAAGCGGTGAGAGTGTCTGTTGCGCGCGCCGGCGAGGATGGCTGCCAAATTGATATCGTCGATCGCGGCCCCGGTATCGCGCCCGAACGGATGGCGCGCATTTTCGAGCCCTTCAACGCCGCCGATCCGCAAATCGCCCATCGCTTCGGCGGCGCCGGTCTTGGCTTGCCGCTTGCCAAGCGGTTCATCGAGGCGCATGGCGGACGCCTGACGCTCGACAGCGCACCAGGCAAGGGAACGCGCGCGTGTATCCATCTTCCCGCCGCGCGTGTCGCTCGCGCCCGCCACGCGGGCGCCGCGTGAGGACTTATGAAAAACCGGAAAGCCCCGCGCAACGACCACGTTTGCGAGGACAAACGTGGCAACATCGACGCCTTTAAACTTGTTAAGCCTTCAAGGAACTTGGTGGAGCCGAGGGGAATCGAACCCCTGACCTCTACAATGCCATTGTAGCGCTCTCCCAACTGAGCTACGGCCCCAAAATCCTTGCCCCGCCGCGCCAGGGCGGGCGGCCTTGCGGTTGCGCAACCTAATCATCCCCCTTAGCCCACGCAAGGGGAAAGCTTAAGTATTTTCCTCCAAGCTGTTGTCGACCACTTCCGACAAGTCAGCGTCATCATCGTCAAGGCTGACGTCGGCGAGCGCCTCGTCGTCGTCCTCCACCTCGATATCGTCGTCATCGACCAAGTCATCGTCATCTTCGTCCGCCGCCTTTTCCGGCTTTTTCACCGGCTTGCGCGCCTCTTCAGGCAGCGGCTGCTTGGACTTAAGGACAGGCTCGGCAATGAATTCATGCCCACAGCTCACGCACTGCGCCGGCTCCTTGGTCATGTCATAAAAGCGCGCGCCGCATTTCGGGCAGGTCTGCTTGGTGCCCCATTCGGGTTTTGCCACGTCCCTCTCCTTGGGGTTGTTCGGCCAATACCGCTGCCGGACCACCGCCGGCGGCAGCGAAGTGCGGCGTCGTTTGCCATGCGTCTTGAGGCTTGTCAAAAGTTTTGTGGCACAGCCGCAGCTATGCTAAGCGGCTGCCCTGGCAAGGCGGCAGGAATTAAGGCTAAGGGATGCAAGCCATGAGGCAGGAGACGGCCATGCAAGCATTACGCGCCGCGCCCGCGGCAAGGCTTGGCGGACGTCTTCATGTTCCAGGCGACAAGTCGATTTCGCACCGGGCGCTGATGCTGGGCCTTGCGAGCCTTGGCGAAACCCGGATCGAGGGCCTTTTGGAAGGCGCCGACGTGTTGGCGACGGCACGCGCCATCGCCGCCCTGGGCGCCGATGTCACGCACCATGGAGAAGGGCGCTGGTCGGTGCATGGGGTCGGCCTTGCCGCCTTGGCCGAGCCGGCGCAAATCCTCGACATGGGCAATTCCGGCACCGCGGCGCGGCTGTTGATGGGGCTGGTGGCAAGCCATCCCATCAGCGCCACCTTCACGGGCGATGCGTCGCTGTCGGCCCGGCCCATGGACCGGGTGGTGATCCCGCTCACCCGCATCGGCGCGCAGTTCAGCGGCCGCGCTGGCAACCGCCTGCCCCTGACGGTGACCGGCGCCGCCGAGCCGATCGCCATCCGCTACCGCCTGCCGATGGCGTCGGCGCAGGTGAAATCGGCGGTGCTGCTTGCCGCCTTGAACGCGCCGGGCACCACCATCGTCGAGGAGCCCTTGCCCAGCCGCGACCATTCGGAGCGCATGCTCCAAGCCTTCGGCGCCGCCATCGTCCTGGAGGAAGCCAAGGCGGGCCGGATCATCGCGCTGACCGGGGAGCGGGAGCTCATGGCGCCGGCCGCCCCCCTCATGGTGCCGGGCGACCCGTCCTCGGCGGCCTTCCCCATCGTCGCCGCGCTCATCGTCCCCGGCTCCGACATCCTCATCGAAGGGGTGGGGACCAACCCTACCCGCAGCGGCCTTTTCACGGTTCTCAAGGCCATGGGCGGCGATATCCGTTTTCTTAATGAGCGGCTGGTGGCGGGCGAGCCCGTCGCCGACATCGCGGTGCAGGCGAGCGCGCTTCAGGGGGTCGAGGTGCCGCCCGAGATAGCGCCCACCATGATCGATGAATACCCCGTGCTGGCCGTCGCCGCCGCCCTCGCCCAAGGCCGCACCCACATGGCGGGGATCAAGGAGCTGCGGGTCAAGGAGACCGACCGCATCGCCGCCATGGCGGCGGGGTTGCGCGCCTGCGGGGTTGAAGTCGAGGAAACGCAAGACAGCCTCACCGTCCATGGCAAGGGCGCGGGCAGCGTTCCGGGCGGCGCCCGCATCATTAGCCATTACGACCACCGCATCGCCATGAGCTTTGCGGTCCTTGGGCAAGCCTCCCGCAAGCCCATCGTCATCGACGATATCACCGCCGTTGCCACGTCTTTTCCCGGCTTTGTCGCGCTGATGCGCCGCCTGGGGGCAGCGCTTGATTAGGGTTAGGACACTAAGAGCCCGTCTTGAAACTTCCATGGGGAAGCAGCGTCGATATGGGCGCGCCCTTCCTTGCCGTGATAATAGCCGTTGCTGAGCGGGGCGTGGGGAACCATGGCGGCAAGGGTGTGCGTCGCCTCGGCGGCAGCGAGACGCCCGTCCAACACGTCCCGGTAAAGCCGCGCCACCGCCACCATGTCGAGGCTATGGGGGGACAGGCGAAAATGCCCAATCCCGATGGCGCGCAAATCGTCAAGCTCGGCAAGCAGGGCGCAATAGCTGTGGGACAGGGTCTGGATGCCGTTGACCGCGAGGAAAGGTTCGCCATCGAGGGTTTCCACGGTCATGCCGTCGGCGTCGCGGTCGCAGACGAAACGGCAGTTGTCCTTATGCAGGCCGTGCGCCCGGGCGTGATAGCAGCGGGCCGAGACGGCGAGCGGCAGGCGGCCGAAAACCTGCACCTCAAGGGCGATGTCGAGGCTGCCGGCCAGCGCCGCGATGGCGGCGCGCGGCAGCTCCACCGGCAGGCAGACGCGCGCCGCGCCAGCGCGCCCCAGATAGGCGAGCGTTGCTTCATTATAGACATTGACCATCGGGCCGACGACATGCGGCCGCCCTTCGAGCACGGCAAGGGCGGCGACATCGTTGGCCTCGATGACAAGGTCCGGGTCCTCAGCCAGCGCCTGCAGCCCGGCAAGGTCGCGGGCATCGAGGATGAGCGCCTGGCTGGCATGCACCACCGCCTTGCCGGCCTGCGCCAGGCGGGCGGCGGCGTCGGCCAGCGCCTCGGCCAACAGCGGCGCGCGCTTGGGGCACACCACTTCGCCCAGATACACGATATCGACCGGCGCTTCGTCGGCGATGCGGGCATAGAAGTCGCGCACCTTGTCGGCCGGCCAGTTAAACAGCAGCGGCCCCAGCGTCAGCCGGGCCGGCGCCTTTTCGCGCACCGCCGCCATCAGCGCCACCCCTTGCGGTAGACGCCGGCGGTTTCCTGGCCGCCCTCGGTCATGGCGCGCAAGTCAAGCGCGGGCAAGGGAGCCCCGCTATTGGCCGCGTCCACCGCCTCGCGGATGGCGGCGATGACCCGCGCCACATAGGCGCGGCCGCGCTGGCGGCCCTCGATCTTGACCGCGGTGACGCCGGCGGCGAGAAGATCGGGCAACAGGTCAAGGGCGTTGAGGCTGGTCGGCTCCTCAAAGAGATAGCTGGGCCGCCCGCGGGCAACGAATCGGCCCTTGCACAAGGTGGGATAGCCGGCGGGCTCGCCGCTGGCGAAGCGGTTGATGGTGAGCGTCCCCAGTTTCGAGGTGAGCGTGCCCTCGCGCTCCACATAGCGCACATGGCTTGCCGGCGAGCAAACCCCGTTCATGTTCGGCGACTTTCCCGTGGCATAGGAGGAAAGCGCGCAGCGCCCCTCGGCCATCACGCACAGCCCGCCGAAGACGAAGACCTCGGTCTCGACGGCGACCGCCTTGGTGACGGCGGCGATTTGCGCCAAAGTGAGAACCCGTGGCAGCACCACCCGCTTCACCCCGAAGGCGCGCTGATAAAAGGCGATCGATAGGGGATTGGCGGCACTAGCCTGGACCGAGAGATGGCGGCGCAGCCCGGGATGGCGCTGGGCGGCATAATCGGCCAGCCCCATGTCGGCAAGGATCACCGCATCGACCCCGGCATCCTCGGCAAGGGCAAGGGCGCGCTGCCACGGGCCCATGTCGCCAGCCCTTGGATAGGTGTTGATAGCAAGGAGGATCTTGACGCCGCGGCCATGGGCGAAAGCGACGGCAGCGTAAAGCTCCGCTTCATCGAAATTGAGCCCGGGGAAATTGCGCGCGTTGGTCTCGTCGCGCAGGCCAAGATAGACGCTGTCGGCGCCCGCCTCGACGGCGGCGTGCAAGGCCGCGGGCGTGCCCGCGGGGCAAACAATCTCTAGTTTGGCGATGTCCAGCTTGGCGGTTTTGGTCTTGGCCCCGGTCATCCCTTGCCGCCCTCCCCTGCCAAGGACGGAGGGGTCAAGGCCGCAAGGATGGCGTGCCAGCGCTCGATGTCCCGGATGAGGCGGCGGAGCAGGGCGTCGCCCCCCAGCGCCAGGCGGCGCAGCACAGGACGCAAGGGCGCCGGCACCGCGAGCACGTCGCGCCAAAGATCGAGATCGGCGCCGTCGACGGCATTGCGCAGCGCCACCACCAACTCGGTATCGCCCTCGATGCTGAGCGCCCGGGAAAAAAACAGCGCATCGCCATCGCTGCTTCCCTGGACAAGGGCGAGCAGCGCTGCAAGCGGGCCGCGAATCGTCGCCGTCGCATCCGCAACGCTTGCCTTGGCAACCGGCCGCAGCCTGATTCGGTCCTTGCGCAGGCACAGCAGAAAGGCAAGCGGCGCATCATGCGGCGCGATGAGGATGGAGACGTCACCCTCCCGTGGCAGGCGGCGCGCCATGTCGGGATGGCGGCGCAAGACCCGCGCCACAGCCAAATCGGCGGGCAAGGCAAGAGCGGCCAGCGGCGACGGCCACAGGCGGCTGGCCAGGCGGAACGGCGATGGGAGCGGGATGATGGCCACGCGCGGCCCCTTTTGCTTATTTTTTGCGTATCGCGAAGGGCTGCCTAACCCCACGACGAGCAAGCGTCCTTGACCTAGATCAAGCGCATCGGCGCGCAAGACCCCATCGCCAGGACGCGCTTGGCGACCATGGCCATCCCGCCTATAAGCGCGGGGAACGGTGGGGGAGCGCCCAAACCATGATCATCGCCATCGATGGACCGGCGGCCTCGGGCAAGGGCACCCTGGCGCGCCGGCTTGCTGAAACCCTGGGCTATGCCCATCTTGACAGCGGCGCGCTATACCGCGCCGTCGCCCTGGCCGCGCGCGAGGCCGGCCTCGACCCGGCCGACGCCGAGGCGACCGGGCGTCTTGCCAGCGCCCTTGACCCGCGGCTGCTCACCGACCCGCGCTTGCGCCATGAGGAGATCGGCCGCGTCGCCTCCCAGGTCGCGCGCCACCCGGCGGTGCGCGCAGCGCTTCTAGACTATCAGCGGCGCTTCGCCCACGCCCCCCCGGGCGGCGCCGCTGGCGCGGTGATCGACGGACGCGATATCGGCACCGTGGTCTGCCCCGACGCGGACGTGAAAATCTATTTGACCGCCAGTTCGCAAGTGCGCGCCCAGCGCCGCAGCCGCGAACTGGCGGGTCAGGGCAAGGCCGTGGACGAAGCCGCGATCCTTGCCGATATCATCGCCCGCGACGCCGAGGACAGCGCCCGCCCCATCGCCCCCTTGAAGCCGGCGCCAGATGCGGTCTTGCTTGACAGCTCCAACTTGGATATAGAAGCCGCGCTCGCCGCCGCCCTTGCCATCGTCAAGGCCGGCCATCACAAGCGCTGACATGCGAGCTCGTCCGCTATCGCCGGACCGTTCCGCCAGTCCCGGAACGGGCGTCGGTTTTTATGTGTGTCGGTAATGGACGAGGGGTAGCGCGGGATAGCCAAGACCGCCGGAGACAACCGGCAGGCCGGAACATGAACACTTGATTGGAGAGACCATGGCTCATGCTACAACCGTCCCGACCCGGGATGACTTTGCCGCCCTCCTAGAAGAATCCTTGGGCGGCGCCGAGGGTTTTGAAGGCCGCGTCGTCAAGGGGACCGTCGTCGCGGTCGAGAACGACCAAGTGCTGATCGATATCGGCCTCAAGGCCGAAGGCCGCATCCAGGCCAAGGAATTCACCCGCCATGGCGAGGCCGGAGTGCCCGCCGCCGGTGACGAAGTCGATGTGTATGTGGAGCGCATCGAAAACGCCTTTGGCGAAGCCATCCTGTCGCGCGACAAGGCACGCCGCGAGGAGGCCTGGGACAAGCTCGAAGCGCAGCATGGCGAAGGCGGCCGCGTCGAGGGGGTCATTTTCGGCCGCGTCAAGGGCGGCTTTACCGTCGATCTTTCGGGCGCCATCGCCTTCCTGCCGGGAAGCCAGGTGGATATCCGCCCGGTGCGCGACGTCACCCCCCTCATGGGCATGCCGCAACCCTTCCAGATTTTGAAAATGGACAGGAAGCGGGGCAATATCGTCGTTTCGCGCCGCGCCGTCCTTGAGGAAACCCGCGCCGAACAACGCTCGGGCTTGCTTGAGAACTTGCAGGAAGGCCAAGCGATTGAGGGCGTGGTCAAGAACATCACCGACTATGGCGCCTTCGTCGATCTCGGTGGCATCGATGGCTTGCTGCACGTCACCGACATGTCGTGGAGCCGCGTTGGCCACCCCTCGGAAATCCTCAACATCGGCGACACCATCAAGGTGCAGATCATCCGCATCAACCGCGAGACCCAGCGCATCAGCCTCGGCATGAAGCAGCTCCAGGCCGACCCATGGGAAGGCGTCGCCGCCAAATACCCGATCGGCGCCCGCTTCACCGGCCGGGTGACCAACATCACCGACTATGGCGCCTTCGTCGAGCTGGAGCCTGGCGTTGAAGGCCTGGTCCACGTCTCCGAAATGTCCTGGACCAAGAAGAACGTCCACCCTGGCAAGATCGTCTCCACCAGCCAGGAAGTGGAAGTCCAGGTCCTCGAAGTCGACGAGGATAAGCGGCGCATCAGCCTTGGACTGAAGCAAACCCAGGTGAACCCGTGGATCGCCTTTGCCGAGAAATACACCCCCGGCACCACCATCGAGGGCGAGATCAAGAACATCACCGAGTTCGGCCTGTTCATCGGCCTTGATGGCGATGTCGACGGCATGGTCCATTTATCCGACCTCGCCTGGGACAAGTCCGGCGAGGACGCGATCAAGGACTATCGCAAGGGCCAGGTGGTGAAGGCGCAAGTCCTCGATGTCGATGTGGAGAAAGAGCGCATCAGCCTCGGCATCAAGCAGCTTACCGCCTCGCCCATGACGGCGCTTGCCGGCAAGAAAAAGGGCGCGGTCGCCACCTGCATCGTCACGGAAGTCACCGATGGCGGCATCCATGTGCAGGTTGGCGAAGGCGGGCCGAAGGGCTTCATCCGCCGCGCCGATCTGGCGCGCGACCGCAACGATCAGCGTCCCGACCGCTTCGCGCCCGGCGAGAAGGTCGATGCCATGATCACCAACATCGACCGGTCCGGCCAAAAGATCGCCCTGTCGATCAAGGCCCTGGAGCTTGCCGAGGAAAAAGCCGCGGTGGCGCAATATGGCTCGACCGATTCCGGCGCCAGCCTTGGCGATATCCTGGGCGCGGCCTTGAAGAAGGCGGAGCAAAGCAAAAACGGCGGCTGACCCGCCGCTTGCGACTCGGGGGCCAGCGTCCTTCGTGCGCCATCAAACAGCGGGGCTCCATGCAGTGCCATGGGGCCCTTTTTTCACGCGCCTATGCGCAAGGCCCGCGCAAAAGCGCCACACCATCTTGAATTTCGATAAAAAACTAAAGCCTTGAGAATGGCTTGCCCTTGACGATGGCGGCCCGGCTTTGGCACCGTCAGGAAAGCTAAGGGCGCAAGGGGCGCGCCCGCCCGGCATCGCCCGGCATACGCAAGAGGGTTTCGTCCACATGATCAAATCCGAGCTTGTCGCCAAGCTGGTGGAGAGCAACCCACATCTCTACCAGAGGGATGTGGAACGTATCGTATCGGCCATATTCGAGGAGATCACCGCGGCACTCGCCCGCGGCGACCGGGTCGAGTTGCGCGGCTTTGGCGCTTTTTCATTGAAGGAACGCAGCGCCCGCTCGGGGCGCAACCCACGCACCGGCGAGTCGGTTCACGTGGCCCGCAAATGGGTGCCGTTTTTCAAGACCGGCAAGGAGCTGCGTGACCGGTTGAACGCAGGCCGCTGACCTGCCATAGAAAAGCGACAAGGCTTGAGATTGATTGGCTCGGCGGGGAAGGCAGCGGATCGCGCCTTCGCGACGTTCAGCCATGACTTCATGGAGTTAAAGGCGCGTGAAGCTGCTCGCTTGGCTGTTTTATCTGGTTCTCGGCGCCGCCACCATCTGGCTCGCCATCGCCAATCGCCATGACGTCACCTTGAGCCTGGCGCCCTTCGACTATGCCATCGACCTGCCGCTTATCTTCGTTGTGTTTCTTGGCGTTCTCATCGGCTTCATCGCCATTGGTCCATGGAGCGCTTGGCGGCGCTGGCGCCTCAAGCGCCGGCTTAAAAAAGCCGAGGCCAGGATCGCCACGCTCGACGACGCGCTTGCCGCCATGACCGCCGAGCGCGACCGCTTGCGCGGCCTTGGAGCCGAGGCGCGCCAGTTCGAGGAGGCGCAAGACGCCGCCGGCCCGCGGCTTTTGCCGGCGGATGAGGCGTCATGAGCGATCTTGCCTTCGCCAACCCCCTCTTCGTCGCCCTCGACATGACCGATGCCGATGCCGCCGAAGCGTGCGGCCGGGCGCTTAAAGCCACGGTCGGCGGCTTGAAGCTGGGGCTTGAATTCTTCCTCGCCAACGGTCCCGATGGGGTGCGGGCGCTTGGCCGTTGCGACCTTCCCCTGTTCCTCGACCTTAAGCTGCACGACATTCCCAATACGGTGGCGGGCGCTCTCAACGCCTTGGCGCCGCTGGCGCCGACCTTAGTCACCCTCCATGCCCAAGGGGGCGCAGAGATGATGCGCCGCGCCGCGCACACTGCCCGGGCGGCAGCGGCGGCCCTTAAGGTCCCGCCGCCCAAGCTTCTCGCCGTCACCGTGCTGACCAGCCTTGACGGCGATGACCTCAAAGCCATGGGCGGCGACGGCGATGTCGCCGCGCAAACCGAGCGGCTCGCGAGGCTGGCGCAAGAAGCCGGCCTCGACGGCGTCGTCGCTTCGCCGCGGGAAGTCGCGCGCTTGCGGCAAATCCTCGGCCCCGACATGCTTCTCGTCGTGCCCGGCGTCCGCCCGCAAGGGGCGCCGCACGGCGACCAGAAACGGGTGATGACGCCGCGCCAAGCGCTCGATGCCGGCGCCGACGTGCTGGTCATTGGCCGGCCCATCACCCAGGCGCCCGATCCCGCCGCCGCTGCGCGGGCGATCGCCGCCAGCCTCGTTTGACGGGAAGCGATGGCGTACGCGGTTAAAATGTGCGGCCTTGACCGCCCTGCCGTGGTGGACGCCGCCGTTGGCCATGGCGCGGCCTATGTCGGTTTCGTGTTTTATCCCGCCTCGCCGCGCCATCTTAAGCATGACGCCGCCCGGGCGCTTGCCGCCCGCGTGCCGCCGACGGTAAAAACGGTCGCAGTCCTGGTCGAGCCCGGCGATGCCGAGGTCGAGGCCCTTCTTGCCCAGGTGCGCATCGATTTTCTGCAACTCCATGGCGCCGAGTCGCCAGCCCGCGTCACGGCGTTGAAAGCGCGCTTCGGTCGGCCCGTCATCAAGGCGCTCGCCATCGCCGAGCGCCAGGACCTGGCACAGGTCTCCGCCTATGCGCCGGTCGCCGACATGCTGCTGCTCGACGGCAAGGCTCAGAAGTCGGAGGCGCGGCCCGGTGGCCTGGGCCGCGCTTTTGACTGGACGCTGCTTGCCGGGCTCGGCTTGGATAAGCCATGGTTCCTTTCCGGCGGCCTCACGCCCGAGACCATCGTTGCCGCAGCGCACGAGACCCGCGCATCGGCGTTCGATGTATCCTCCGGGATCGAAGCGGCGCCGGGGGTTAAGGATATCGCCAAGATCGCCGCCTTCATGGCGGCGCTGCAGCAAGTGGAAAACAGCCCATGACGATGCCCCAAGATCGGCCCAACAGCTATCGCGCCGGGCCCGACGCCGATGGCCATTTCGGCCCCTATGGCGGGCGCTATGTGGCCGAGACCTTGATGCCCCTCATCCTCGAGCTGGAGCGGGCCTATGAAGCGGCCAAGGCCGACCCCGCATTCGCCCGCGCCTTCAAGCATCTTCTCGCCCACTATGTGGGCCGCCCCTCGCCGCTTTATTTCGCCGAACGCCTCAGCGCCCATCTCGGCGGCGCCAAGGTCTATTTCAAGCGCGACGAGCTCAACCACACGGGGGCGCACAAGATCAACAACACGGTGGGCCAGATCCTGCTCGCCCAGCGCATGGGGAAAACCCGAATCATCGCCGAGACCGGCGCCGGGCAGCACGGCGTCGCCACCGCCACCGTCGCCGCCCGCTTCGGCCTTCCGTGCGTCGTCTATATGGGCGCGCGCGACATGGAGCGGCAAAAGCCCAATGTCTTTCGCATGAAGCTTTTGGGCGCCGAGGTGCGGCCCGTCACCGCCGGCTCGGCGACCTTGAAGGACGCCATGAACGAAGCCTTGCGGGACTGGGTGACCAACGTCGCCGACACCTTCTACATCATCGGTTCGGCCGCCGGGCCGCATCCTTATCCGGCGATGGTCCGCGATTTTCAGTCGGTGATCGGCGAGGAGGCCAAGGCGCAGATGCTGGCGGCGGAAGGCAGGCTACCCGACATGCTGGTGGCGTGCGTTGGCGGCGGATCGAACGCGATTGGCCTGTTTCACCCCTTTCTCGACGATGAAAGCGTCGCGATGGTGGCGGTGGAGGCCGCTGGCAAGGGCCTTGATAGCGGCGCCCATGCCGCCTCCATCGCCGGCGGCGCGCCAGGGGTCCTCCATGGCAACAAGACCTTTCTTCTGCAGACCGAGGATGGCCAGATCCGCGAGGCCCATTCCATTTCCGCCGGCCTCGACTATCCCGGCATTGGCCCGGAACACGCCTGGCTCGCCGACATGGGGCGGGTGCGTTATGCCTCGGCGCGCGACGATGAAGCCCTGGAGGCCTTTCAGCTCCTCTCCCGCATCGAGGGCATCCTGCCGGCCCTCGAGCCAGCCCACGCGCTGGCCGAAGTGATGAAGCAGGCGCCGCGCATGGAGCGTGACAAGATCATCCTGATGAACCTGTGCGGGCGGGGCGATAAGGACATATTCACCGTCGCCGAAGCCTTGGGGGGCGTCCTATGAACGATCGTATCGCCGCCCGCTTCAACGCCTTGAAGCGCGAGGGCCGCGCCGGCCTCGTCGCGTTCATCACCGCTGGCGACCCTGACCCTGAAACCAGCGCGGCGATCCTTGGCGGCCTGGCCAAGGCCGGGGCCGACGTCATCGAGTTGGGCATGCCCTTTTCCGATCCCATGGCCGACGGGCCAGCGATCCAGGCCGCGAGCAGCCGCGCCCTTGCCGCCGGCCAGACCCTGAAAAAAACCCTTGGCCTCGCGCGCCGCTACCGCGCCGCCGGCGACGAGGCGACGCCGATCGTGCTGATGGGCTATGTCAACCCGATCCTTGCCTATGGCGTCGCGGCTTTCCTCAAAGACGCCAAGGCCGCCGGCATCGATGGCCTCATCATCGTCGACCTGCCGCCCGAGGAAGACCACGAGCTATGCCTGCCGGCGCGCGCCCAAGGCTTGCATTTCATCCGCCTGGCGACCCCCACCACCGATGCCGCGCGCCTGCCCACAGTGCTCGCCCGCGCGAGCGGCTTTCTTTATTATGTCTCGGTGGCCGGGGTGACCGGCGGCGCGACGGCGAGCGCGGCGGCGCTCGACGAAGCGCTTGCCCGCTTGCGGGCGGCGACCGACCTGCCGATCGCCGTCGGCTTTGGCATCAAGACGCCGCAACAAGCCGCCGCCGTCGCCCGCCATGCCGATGCCGTGGTCGTCGGCTCCGCCTTGGTGGAGACGGTACGCGCCCATCTCGATGCCTCCGGCGGCGCCAAGCCCGGCCTCGTGGCCGCCGTGCACGCGCTCGTCGGCCGATTGGCGGCGGGCGTGCGCTCTGCTAAAACAAAAGACGTTCAAGGAGGTGGCGAGCGATGAACTGGTTCACCAATTTACGCCCCAAGCTTCGTTTTTGGACCAAGCGCGACACGCCCGATAACCTGTGGCACAAGTGCAAGGGCTGCGGCCAGCTCATCTTCCACCGGGAGTTCGCCAAGAATCTCAATGTTTGCGATGGCTGCGGCCATCATGACCGGATCGGGCCCGCCGAGCGTTTCGCCATGCTGTTCGACGATGGCGCTTATATGCCCATCGATTTTCCCATACCGCCGGACGACCCCTTGAAGTTCAAGGATCAGAAACGCTATGGCGAGCGCTTGAAGGAAGCGCGCGCCAAAACCGGGGCGCGGGAAGCCTTCGCCGTCGCAGCGGGCAAGCTCGACGGGCTGGAGACGATCATCGCCGTCCAGGATTTTTGCTTCCTTGCTGGCTCGATGGGGGTGGGGGTCGGCGCCGCCTTCATCAAGGCGGCGGAGGAAGCCCTTGCCCGCCGGGCGCCCCTGGTGACGTTCACCGCCGCCGGCGGCGCGCGCATGCAGGAAGGCATTTTGTCCCTGATGCAAATGCCGCGCACCACGGTCGCCGTCACCCGCCTGCGCCGCGCCGGCCTTCCCTATGTGGTGGTTCTCACCGACCCCACCACCGGCGGCGTCACCGCGTCCTACGCCATGCTCGGCGACGTGCACATCGCCGAGCCGGGCGCCCTCATCGGCTTTGCCGGGCCCCGGGTCATCGAGAACACCATTCGGGAAAAGCTGCCCGAGGGCTTCCAGCGCGCCGAATATCTCCTCGAACACGGCATGCTTGACATGGTGGTGCCCCGCGGTGAGCTGCGCGCGACCTTGATTCGGATATTGTCATTGCTCACCAACACCCAGGGCGGCGTTACCCAGCCGCGCCGCAAGGCGCTCGCGGCGCCGCGCGACTGAGCGGCGAGGGGAACGCAAGAGCGCCCATGACCGTCTTGGTTTCACCAGCGCTTGACGCGGCGCTCGACCGCCTTGCCCGGCTGCACCCCAAGCGGATCGATCTATCGCTGGCCCGCATGCGCCGCGTTCTCGCCGCGCTCGACCATCCCGAGAAACGCCTGCCGCCGGTGGTTCATGTCGCCGGCACCAATGGCAAGGGGTCGGTGGTGGCTTATGTGCGCGCCTCCCTCGAGGCCGCCGGCTACCGCGTCCATGTCTATACCTCGCCCCATCTGATGGTGTTCAACGAGCGCATCCGGCTTGCCGGAAAATTGATCGGCGACGAGCTTCTCATCGACTGCCTCACCACGGTGGAGCAGGCGAATGGCGGGGAAGCGCTGACCTTTTTCGAAGCGACGAGCGCGGCGGCCTTTGTCGCCTTTGCCCGCACGCCCGCCGATGCGCTGGTGATGGAGGTGGGGCTTGGCGGGCGCCTTGACGCCACCAATGTCATCGATGCGCCGGTCAGCACCATCGTCACCCGGGTCGCCATCGACCATCAGGAATTTCTGGGCCGCAGCCTTGCCGCGATTGCCGCGGAAAAGGCCGGCATCGCCAAAAGGGACGTGCCCTTCGTCACCGCCCAGCCAGACAAGGCAGTGACGGACGTCCTGGTCAAGACCGCCCGGGCGGCGGGAGCGCGTCCCATCATCGCCAGCGAGCATTGGCGGGCGGCAAGCGATGGCAAGATGCTCAACTATGAGGATGCGCGGGGCAAGGTGGCGCTACCGCTGCCCAAGCTTGCCGGCGCCTTCCAGGCCGAGAACGCCGCCCTGGCGCTTGCCGCCCTGCGCCATCAGCGACAGTGGAAACTGCCGGTCTCGGCGCTCAAGGCGGGGCTGGGCTGGGCCAATTGGCCGGCCCGCTTGCAACGCCTCGCCAAGGGGCCGCTGCCGGCGCTCATGCCCCCGGGCAGCGTCCTTTGGCTCGATGGCGGCCACAACCCTGCCGCCGGCCAGGTCCTCGCCCGGGAGTTCAAGAGCCTTTTGCCTCCTGAGCGGGCCTTGTTCCTGGTGGTGGGCATGATGGCGACCAAGGATGCAAGCGGCTTTTTGAAGCCCTTCGTCGGCCAGGCGCGCGCCGTCCATACGGTGGCCATCGAGGGAGAGGCCTGTCATCCACCGGCCGCCATCGCCGCCGCCGCTTCGGCGCTTGGCATTCCGGGCCGCCCGGCGGCCTCAGTGGGAGCCGCCCTTAAAGCCATCGCCGAGGAAGGCAGCCGCCCGCCGCCGGTGGTGCTCATCACCGGCTCGCTTTATCTTGCCGGCCAAGTCCTGGCGGCCAATGGCTGGACCCCGCATTAGGGTCCGGACCCTAAAGCCCATGGCTTTCACGGCGCGAAGAAACGGTCATAGGCAAGGGTGGTGAGAAATTCCGGCAACTGGCGCGCCAGAACCATCTCGCGCATGAGCTTGGCGGCGTCCTCATAATGACCACTCCGCAACGCCTGCGCGCCCAAGCTGGCGCGCAACGCGTCAAGCTCATCGTCAAAGGCCTGGTTGATGAGCGCCTCGTCAACCACCTCGCCACTGTCGAGGCGCGTCTTGTTATGGCGCCACTGCCAAAGCTGAGCGCGGCTTATCTCGGCGGTCGCCGCGTCCTCCATCAGGTGGTGGAGCGGCACCGCGCCGCGCCCGCCCAGCCAGGCGGCAAGATAGCCGATGCCGACATTGACGTTCATGCGCAGTCCGGCAAGCGTCTTCGGACCCGCGCAGGGCGCTAGTGGTGCGATTCCAACAGATGGTTCCCATCTGTTGGAGAAATCGCACCACAGATTCACTAACTGAGTGGTCCACTTTTCCCAAACGGATGGATTTATCCGTTTGGGGCGGACCACTAGGAGGTCGGCCGCCGTTACCGTCACATCATCGCGCTGGCGCGCCAGTTGATTGGCGCCCGGCATCATCCGGTCGAAAACCTCCCGCGCCACCGGCACGAGGCCAGGGTGGGCGACCCAGGTGCCGTCATGGCCGTCCCGCGCTTCCCGCTCCTTGTCGGCGCGCACCTTGGCGAAGGCCGCCTCATTGGCGGCATCGTCGCCCTTGATCGGGATCTGCGCCGCCATGCCGCCAATGGCATGGGCGCCGCGCCGATGGCAGACCTTGATGACATGCAGGCAATAAGCGCGCATGAACGGCACCGTCATGGTCACCGCCGCGCGGTCGGGCAACACTGCGTTGGGATTGGCGCGGTGCTTCTTGATGGTGCTGAAGATATAGTCCCAGCGGCCGCAATTGAGGCCGTCGATATGGTCTTTCAGTTCGTAAAGAATGTCTTCAGCGTGGAAAGCGGCGGGCAGGGTTTCGATCAGCACCGTTGCGCGTACCGTCCCCTGAGGGATGCCAAGTGCTTCCTGCGCGGCGATGAACACCTCGTTCCACAGGCGGGCCTCGCGGTAGTGCTCAAGCTTGGGGAGGTAAAAATAAGGCCCCGAACCCTTGGCGATAAGCGCCTTGGCGTTATGGAAAAAATAAAGGCCGAAATCGAACAGCGCCCCGGCGATGGGGCGGCCGTCCACCAGCATGTGCTTTTCCTCCAGATGCCAGCCGCGGGGGCGCAGCTTGAGGGTGGCGCGCGTGCTCCCCAGGGCGTAATGCTTGCCCGACGCTTCATCGACATGGGCGATGTCGCCGGCCACCGCGTCGCGCAGGTTGATTTGGCCATCGATGACGTTGAAGGCGGTGGGCGCGGTCGCGTCCTCAAGACAGGCCATGAACACCTTGGCCCCGGAATTAAGGGCGTTGATCACCATCTTGCGCTCGCACGGGCCGGTGATTTCCACCCGCCGGTCCTGAAGGTCGGCGGGCGCCGGCGCCACGTGCCAGGGCGCGGCGCGCCGGTCCGCGGTTTCGGAAGGGAAATCCAAGGTCTCGCCAGCATCAAGCCGGGCGGCCAGGGCGGCGCGGGCGGCAAGCAGCTCAAGGCGGCGGGCGTCGAAACGGCGGTGCAGGTCGGCAAGAAAGGCGAGGGCTTCGGCCGTCAGCACCGATTCGATGCCGGGGATGGCGGGAAATTCAAGCGCGATGGGGTGCAGCGTGGTCATCAGTGGCTTTCCTTCCATCGCGGGCATGGGCAAGCGCCCCCGCGACATAAGTGTATTTGACGGTCCGGTCATCGCCCAGCATGGCGAGGACGAAAAGGCGCTCGGCAAGGTCGCGGCAAGCCGCCATCCGCCGCGCCATCAGCGGTGTCGCCGCCATGTCGAGAACCAGGAAATCGGCTTCCTTGCCAGGGCGGAGATTGCCAATTTTGGCTGCGAGCCGCAATGCCTCGGCGCCCCCCAGCGTCGCCAGGTAAAAAGCCTTGAAGGGATCAAGGCTATGGCCTTTCAACTGGCAGACCTTATAAGCCTCGTTCGCGGTGGCAAGCAGGGAAAAGCTGGTGCCCCCGCCAATATCGGTGCCAAGGCCCACGGTGACGCCATGGCGCTCGGCGGCGTTAAGGTCGAAAAGCCCGCTCCCCAGGAAAAGGTTCGACGTGGGGCAAAAGGCGATGGCCGCCCCCGCCTTGGCGAGGCGGGCAAGTTCGCCGTCTTTTAAGTGCACGCCATGGGCAAAGAGCGCGCGGCCGGTCAAAAGCCCGGCCTTGGCATAGACGTCGAGATAATCCCGCGCCTCGGGGAAAAGCGATGCCACCCAGGCGATCTCGCGCGCGTTTTCCGCAAGATGGGTCTGCATCATCACATCGGGGTGGTCGGCGAGCATCTGGCCGGCGCGGCGCAACTGTTCGGAGCTCGACGTGGGGGCAAAGCGCGGCGTCACCGCATAGCCGAGCCGGCCCTTGCCGTGCCAAGCGGCGATCAGCGCCCGGCTTTCCGCCTCCCCGCTTGCGGCGGTGTCAAGGAGGGCGCTCGGCGCGTTGCGGTCCATCAGCACCTTGCCGGCGACAAGGCGCATGTTGCGTTTGAAGGCGGCGGCGAACAAGGCTTCGACCGAAACCCGGTGGACGGTGCCGAAGACCATCGCCGTGGTGGTGCCGTTGCGCAACAGCTCATCGAGGAAAAATTCCGCTGCATGATGGGCATGGCCCGCGTCGGCGAAGGCGGCTTCGGCGGGAAAGGCGTAGCGCTCGAGCCAGTCGAGCAATTGCACGCCATAGCCGGCGATGATGTCGGTCTGGGGAAAATGCACATGGCTATCGACAAAGCCGGGGACGATAAGGGCGTTGCGATGGTGGATGACGGGGGTCGCCGCCGGCAGGCGCGGCGCAAGGGTGGCAAAATCGCCTATATCGGCGACATGGCCGTCCTCGACGACAAGCAGCCCGTCGGGAAAATAGGCATGCGCTTCCACCGCGCCGACGCGCGCCGGGTCGGCAAGCATATGGGCGATCGCCCCGCGATGAGCCGTGCGCGTCATGTCATCGCTCCGGTTCCCGGTCCGCTGCCAGATCCACGAAGAGGGGCCGCGCCGGGTCGAGCATCACTTCGTCACAATTGTCCCCCTCCCCCTTGCGCTCGATCACCAGGAAATCGCTCGCCTTATCGAGCGCGAGGCAGAAATGGTGCCAGACCCCGGCATGGTAATTGACCCCTTGTCCTGGCCCGGCAAGAAAGGCCGAGATTTTCTCGGCGGCAAAGTCGCCGGGGGGCGCGACCACCACCAGAAAGGGCCGGCTTGATAAGGGGATGAAGGCCTGGCTTGATAAGGGGTGGCGCTCCATGACGCGGATGGCAGCGGGAAGGCCCGGGGGGCTTGCGCGAAAAATGCTGACCGCCGCCTCTCCGCCGTTTGCTGTCACGTCGATATGGGCAAGGTTGTCAAAGCGCAAGGCATGACCGTAATTGATGGTGCGGCCTTGCGCGCCCTCGGGCACCGCGATGACATCGCCAAAGGGGGCGAAGGCGCGCGCCGTCAAAGGCCGGGGTTGGATCAGCCGGCGCGTCATGGGCCGACCTTCGCGCCCGCCTCGACCCAGCGGCCGATGAGGCGGCGCTCGGCGGCGCTCATGCCGGTCTCGTTGCTAAGGGGCATGGCGGTGCTGTCCACCGTCTGGGCCTTGATGCGCGGCGCGGCGGCGCGGATTTCCTCGGCGGTGTCGAAGGCGAGCCCCATCGGCGCCACGTCGAAAGCGGGGTGGCTGGGCTGGGCACTGTGGCAGGCCAGGCAATGGCGCGCGATGATCGCCCGCACGGCGGCAAAGTCGGCCTTTTCTGCGCCTGCTTCTTCTGGGCCACGACGCGCCAGGCTGGTGACAAGGGCAACGCCGAGAAAGCCCGCCACGGCCGCCGCCGCCAGATCATAGCGCGTCCTTCCCTTATGGCGCAGGTTGAAGAAATGGCGGACCATCCAGCCCACCGCCCCCAGGCCGGCCAGCACCGCCCAATTCCAAGGGCCTGAAAAGGTCATGGGATAATGGCCGCTGATCATGATGAAAAGCACCGGCAGGGTCATGTAATTATTGTGGAGCGAGCGCTGCTTGGCGCGGATCCCGAGGGCGGCGTCCGGCGTCTCGCCGGCGAGCATGGCCGCCACCATTTTTTTCTGGTTGGGGATGATGACCATGAAGACATTGGCCGCCATCACCGTGCCGATGACGGCGCCGACATGGATGAAGGCGCCGCGGTCGCTGAAGATCCGCGTCGCGAAATAGGCGCCGGCGGTGAGGATGGCGAACCAGATAACGCCGAAAAGGGCGTTGTCGCGCCCGATGGGGGAGCGGCAAAGGCGGTCATAAACGAGCCAGCCGCCGATAAGGAAGCCAAGGCCGGCGGCGCTGGCTTGGCCCGGGCTCCAGGCGAGCTTTGCAGGGTCGATGAGGTAAAGCGTCGCCCCCCAATAATAGATGAGGATGAGGAGGAAAAAACCGCTGATCCAGGTGGTGTAGGCTTCCCATTTGAACCAGTGCAGCTCCGCCGGCAGATGAGCCGGCGCCACCAGATATTTCTCTTTGTGGTAAAAGCCGCCGCCATGGACCGCCCACAGGCTGCCGGCGACTCCTTCGGGCGTATCGGTATTTTTACGCAAATGATTGTCGAGCCAGATGAAATAAAAGGACGAGCCGATCCAGGCAATGCCGGCAATGAGGTGCAACCAGCGAAGAACAAGGTTGAGCCAGGCGGCAACATCAATATCCATAACGCATTCGCTTTCTTCTAGGCGCGGGCGCGGGTGACGGCGATGAGCTCGGCGGCGACGGCAAGGGCGATGACCTCCGGCTCCTTGCCCGGCACCTGGGCAAGGCCGATGGGACAGGTGAGCCGGTTGATGGCGTCCTCGGCAACGCCGTCCTGGCGCCAGCTTTTCTCAAAACGGGCGCGCTTGGTCTTGGAGCCGATGAGGCCGCAATAGCGAAAGTCACCGCGCGCGAGCACGGCGCGCACGATGGCATAGTCCATTTGATGGCTGTGGGTCATCACCAGGAAAAGGGCGCCCGGCGGCGCCGCGGCGACGTGCTCTGCCGGCGTGGCGGCAAGGATGGTGCGGACAGGGCCGGGGATCGGGGACGCAAATGCGTCCGCCCGCGCATCGATCCAGGTCACGGCGAAGGGCAAGGTGGCAAGAAGGCACGCCAGCGCCCGCCCCACATGGCCCGCACCGAAAAGGAAGACGCAAGGCAGATCGGGCGCGAGGTTTTCGAGGATCTGCCCTCCCTCCTCATCGAGCGGGCGGCGGGCGGCAAGCGGCTTTCCCACGGCGTCGAAAACCAAAAGGGGCGATGCGCCGGCCACGGCGATATCCAGCCGCGCCGCGGCTTGCGCCTGGCTGATGAGCTCCTTGCTCACGCCTTGTGGACGAAAGCGGGTGAGGAGGAGCGCCGCCTCCCCCGCCGCCCGGCGCTCGGCGAGAGCGTCGAGCCACGCCGCGTCGGCCGCGCCCAGCCGCTCCAGAAGCAGCTGCACATGGCCGCCGCAGCATTGGCCAAGAAGCGGCCCCAAGGGATAATCCTGAACCAGCCACGGCGGCGCTTCGCGCGCCAGCAGCGCCCTGGCTTGGCGGACCGCTTGATATTCCAGATTGCCGCCGCCGATGCTGCCATATTGGCTTTGTTCCGTCACCAGCATCTTGGTGCCAAGGGGGCGCGGGGTCGAGCCTTGCGCGCCGCAGATCGTCAGCAGCGCCGCGGGCGCGCCCTTTGCCGCCAGATCGCACGCCGGGGCAAGCCATGTGTCGAGTTGATGGGTCACGGCGCCCCCTTTACCCCGGCATCGAGGATGGCGGCGAGCACCCGCTCCGGCGTTGCTGGCGCATCGAGCCGCGGCGCGGCGCCGCCCGTGGCCTCGGCCACCGCGTGCGAAAGCGCGGAAAAGACCGAAATCGCCAGCATCAAGGGGGGCTCGCCCACCGCCTTGGAGCGGTGGACGGTTTCCTCGCGATTGCCGCCATCCGGCCAGATCTCGATGTTGAAGACGGCGGGGCGGTCCGAGCAGGCGGGAATTTTATAGGTCGAAGGGGCGTGGGTGAGCAGCCGGCCGTGATCGTCGAACACCAGTTCCTCGGTGGTGAGCCAGCCCATGCCTTGGATGAAGCCGCCCTCGATCTGCCCCATGTCGATGGCGGGGTTGAGCGAGCGGCCGGCATCATGAAGGATGTCGACGCGCGTTACCTGGTATTCCCCGGTGAGGCAATCGACAAGCACTTCCGAAACCGCTGCGCCATAGGCGAAATAATAGAACGGGCGGCCGCGATGGGCGGCGCGGTCATAATGGATTTTGGGGGTTTTGTAAAAACCCGTCGCCGACAGCGAAACCCGGGCCAAATAGGCGGTGCGCGCCAGATCGGCGAAGCTGACAACGCGGTTCTCGATGAACACCTGATTGGCGCGGAAGCTGATATTGTCCGGGGCCACGCCATAGCGCTCGGCGGCAAAAGCGATGAGCCGGTCCTTGATGGTCTGCGCCGCGGCGAGCACCGCCATGCCGTTGATGTCGGAGCCGGAGGAGGCGGCGGTGGCCGAGGTGTTGGGCACCTTGCCGGTGTTGGTGGCGGTGATCTTCACCCGGTCGATGTCGATCTGAAAGGCCTCGGCCACCACCTGCGCCACCTTGATGAACAAGCCTTGGCCCATTTCGGTGCCGCCATGGTTCAAATGGACGCTGCCATCCTGATAGACATGAATAAGGGCGCCGGCCTGATTGAGGTGGGTGGTGGTAAAGGAAATGCCGAACTTGACCGGGGTAAGGGCGATGCCGCGCTTTAAACAGGCGCTTTGCCGATTGAAGGCGGCGATCGCCGCCCGGCGCGCCGGGTAATCGGCCTTTTGCGCCAGCGCTGCCATGAGCTGGGGCGCGAGGTTGTCCTCGACCCGCATATGATAGGGGGTGATATCGCGCCCCAGGCCGCCATAAAGATTGGCCCGCCGGACCTCCCAGGGGTCGCGCCCCAGCGCCCCGGCGATATGGTCCATCACCCGCTCGATCGCCATCATGCCCTGCGGCCCGCCAAAGCCGCGAAAGGCGGTGTTGGAGACGGTGTTGGTGCGATAGCGATAGGAGCGGATGGTCGCGTTGCTGAGGAAATAAGCGTTGTCCACATGGAACATCGCCCGGTCGTTGATGGCGCGCGACAGGTCGGTGGAATATCCGCAGCGGCTTTCCAGCGTCACCTCGATCCCCTCGATGCGGCCTTGGTCATCAAAGCCCACGTCATAGGCGATCTCGAAGTCATGGCGCTTGCCGGTGAGGATCATGTCGTCGTCGCGATCAAGGCGCAGCTTGGCCGGCCGGCCGGTCTTGACGGCGACGAGGGCGGCGGCGGCGGCGATCAACGCCGGCTGGGTTTCCTTGCCGCCAAAGCCGCCGCCGACGCGGC
The DNA here is from genome assembly GCA_049324415.1 of Pseudomonadota bacterium. GTDB lineage: Bacteria > Pseudomonadota > Alphaproteobacteria > Sphingomonadales > CAKZYD01 > JBMOOS01. The sequence goes on along the minus strand of JBMOOS010000005.1, from coordinate 62,328 downwards.
GCACTTCGACGGTCACTGCGTTGTCGGGCACGCCGAGGACGCCCGCCACCAGATGCTGCACCTCCGAAGGGTGCTGGGTCGAGGAATAGACGAGAACGTCGCCATCCTCCTGGGGCAGGGCCATGGCGATCTGGCCCTCGAGGTAGAAATGGTCTTGGCCGCCGACGATCAGGCGCCCTTGCAGGCGGTGCCTCGCCCCGGCAAGGGCGCTCGCCGCATCGCCCAGGCGCATCACCTGGCAGGGCTCGATCATGCTTTGCGCGGCGCGCGCATCGGCAATCGTCAGGATCGCCGGCAAATCCTCATAATCGACAACGGCGGCGTCTGCCGCCGCCCGGGCCGCAGCCAGGCTCTGCGCGGCGACGACGAACAGCGCTTGGCCGTGATACTGGACCTTATCCTCGGCGAACAAGGGGTCGTCCCCGGCGACCGGGCTGACATCGTTGCGGCCGGGAATGTCGCCCGCGGCGAAGACGGCGACGACGCCGGGCGCGGCGCGCACCGGATCAAGGTCGAGGCGGGTGACGCGGGCATGGGCCCGCTTGCTCATCCCGAGGTGAAGGTGGAGGAGGCCGGTGGGCTCGGCCATGTCGTCGATATAGACAGCCTTGCCGGTGACATGCTTGCGGGCGCTGTCATGGGCGAGCGGGACATGCACCCCGCCGCTGATGGAAGGCGTCCCCGCTTCAGCCATGCCTCTCTCCCCGCGGCGCGAGGACGCGCGTCGCCAGTGTTGGCTCGGTGCTTTCGAGAAAGGCTTTTTTGAGAAGGTTGCGGGCCACGCGCAACCGATAGCCGGCGGATGCGCGCAGGTCGGATATCGGCTGATAGTCTTCATCGAGCGCGGCGCTTGCCTTATCGATGCTGGCCTGCGTCCAGGGCGCGCCGGCAAGCGCGGCCTCGCAGGCATAAGCGCGCTTGGGAGTCGCCGCAAGACCGCCAAAGGCGATGCGCGCCCGCGCCACCCGGCCGCCCTCGATGGTGAAAGCAAAGGCGCCGCACAGGGCGGAGATGTCCTGGTCGAAGCGCTTCGAGACTTTATAGGCGTGGAATTCCTCCCCCCTTCGCGGTTTGGGAAGGATGATATGGGTAAGGATTTCGCCCGGGGCGCAGTCCTGCTTGCCGTAAGAAATGAAATAATCCTCCAGCGCCAGAACCCGGCGTTTGGTGCCATGGCGCAATTCGATCTTCGCTGCAAGGGCGATGAGCGCCGGCAGGCTGTCGCCGATGGGCGAACCGTTGGCGATGTTGCCGCCCAACGTGCCCATATTGCGCACCTGCGCCGCGCCAAGGCGGCGGATGACCTCGCCGAAATCGGGGTAAAGGGCGGCCAGCCGCCGATGGGCCTCGTCATAGCGCACGCCGGCGCCGATGATGAGCGCCTCGTCCGTTTCCGTGATGCGGGTTAAGTCCGCAACCCCGCCGATGGCAATGACGGTGGCGAGCGAACGGCGTTGCTTGGTCACCCACAGCCCGACATCGGTGCCGCCGGCGAGCACCACCGCCTCGGGGTGCTGAACGGCGAGCGCGCAAAGCGCCTCAAGGCTGGTGGGCGCGAAATAGCGCCGGCGCTGGCGGTGGATGGGGCAGTCATGGTCGAGCGCCAGCAAGGATGTGGGGGCGATGGCGTCAAGGCGGGCCCGCAAAGGGGGCTCTTGCGGCGCGGGGTAATCCGCGAGGTGCCGCGCCGCCTTGATGATCGGCCCATAGCCCGTGCAGCGGCACAGATTGCCCGCCAAGGCGTCATCGATGCTTGCCCGGTCGTCCGCCCCGCCATTGCGGTAATGGGCGTACAGCGCCATCACGAAGCCCGGGGTGCAAAAGCCGCATTGCGCGCCATGATGGTCGATGAGCGCCCGCTGCACCGGGTGCGGCCCACCATCGACGCCCTTCAGCCCTTCGACGGTGATGAGCGCCTTGCCGTTGAGCGCGGGCAGAAACAAAATACAGGCATTGACCGCGCGATAGGCGACGCCTTCACCCGCCCGCTCGGCAAGGACCACGGTGCAGGCGCCGCAATCGCCCTCGGCGCAGCCTTCCTTGGTGCCGGAAAGGTGGGCGCAGCCACGCAGATAGTCGAGCACCGTCAGCGTCGGGTCGGGGTTGCGGACGGCATGGTCCGCGCCATTCACTATGAAACGGACGGTGTCCGTCATCCCTTTTCCCTAGCTGCCGCGATAGGTGGTGTAGCCGAAAGGCGAGACCAGAAGCGGCACATGATAATGGCTTTTCGGGTCGGCGATGCCGAAATGGATGGACACCGTCTCCAGAAATGGCGGGTCGGGCAGACTGACGCCGCGGGCGCGGAAATAATCGGCGACCGCAAAGTCCAGGCGATAGCGTCCCGCCTTGAACGCCGCCCCGTCAAGCAGCGGCCCGGCGCAGCGCCCATCGGCGTTGGTCGCGGCCTCAAGGCACAGGCGCGTGCTATCGGTCTTACAGGCATAAAGCCACACTCTCATGCCGGCCGCCGGGCAGCCATGGGCGGTGTCGAGCACGTGGGTGGTCAATTGTGTCATTGAAATTTACCTGCGCCTTCCCGATGGGCCTTGGTTTTTCTTCTACACTCGGCCGAAGGGATATGTCACAATCCAGCGACATATTGTGAACAATTTATTGGCAAAGGCAACCAACTTCAGGGCTGGCGACAACAGGTGTGAAAAGACCATGGCCCGCCCGCGCTTCCCCCGCATCCGGAGAAACGAGCAGCGCATAACCCATGACGACGTCCCCCTATCCCCGCGACCTCATCGGCTATGGCGCCCATCCGCCCCATCCCCGCTGGCCCGGCGGTGCCCGCCTGGCGTTGCAAATCGTCCTTAATTACGAGGAAGGGGGGGAGCGCTGCCTCCTTCATGGCGACGCTGGCGCCGAAACCTTTTTATCCGACATCATCAACGCCGCCCCGGTCGAGGGGGCGCGCCATATGAGCATGGAATCGCTTTACGAATATGGCAGCCGCGCGGGGGTATGGCGGCTGCTGCGCCTGTTCCGCGACTATGAGGTGCCGGTCACCGTCTTTGCCGTCGCCATGGCGCTGGAGCGCCACCCGGCGTTGGCGCAGGCCTTTCTCGAAGATGGCCACGAGATTTGCTCGCACGGCTATCGCTGGATCAACTACCAGCATGTGGACGAAGCGAGCGAGCGGGCCCATATCGACAAGGCCGTCGCCATCCTCCGTCGCTTGACCGGCGCGCGGCCCCTGGGCTGGTACACCGGGCGCACCGGACCCAACACCCGCCGCCTGGTGGCCGAGGAAGGCGGCTTTCTCTACGACGCCGACGATTATAGCGACGACCTTCCCTTTTGGGTGACGGCGGCGGGCAAGCCGCACCTTGTGGTCCCTTACACCCTGGACGCCAACGACATGCGTTTCGCCACCGCCCAGGGCTTTAATTGCGGGACGCAGTTCTTTGACTATTTGAAGGACAGCTTCGACGTCCTTTACGCGGAAGGCGAGGAAGCGCCCAAGATGATGTCGGTGGGGCTGCACTGCCGCCTTGCCGGCCGCCCCGGCCGCATCGCCGCCCTCGCGCGCTTCTTGCGCCATGTCCGGAGCCATAAGGATGTCTGGCTGTGCCGGCGCATCGACATCGCCCGCCATTGGTGCCTCCACCACCCTTTCACGGCGGGCGCCCCATGACCACCCCCTTGCGCCAGCCACCCAGCACCTTGGACAGTGCTGAGTTCACCTGCGTCTATGGCGGGGTCTATGAGCATTCCCCCTGGGTCGCCAAGGCAGTGTGGGCGGCACGTCGGGGCAGCGCGCTCGACAGCGTCGAGGCCCTCCATGCAGCGCTGAAGGCGGTGGTCGAGGCCGCCAGCGACGAGGCCAAGCTCGCCCTCATCCGCGCCCACCCTGAGCTGGCGAGCCGCGCCGCCATCGCCAAGGGGTTGAGCGCCGCCTCGCAAGACGAGCAAAAGGGCGCTGGCCTCGATGCCTGCACGCCGCAGGAGTTCGCCGAATTCCATGCCCTTAACGGCGCATACCACGATAAATTCGGCTTTCCCTTCATCCTCGCCATCAAGGGGATGCACCGCCAGGCGATTTTGGCCGAATTCCGTCGCCGCCTCGACAACGGCCGCGCCCGCGAGTTCGCCGCCGCCATCGGGCAGATCCACCGCATCGCCCATTTCCGCCTGATGGCACTGGCCGCGCCGACGGCGCCCTCACAGGAATCCGACCCATCATGACCGCTGATTTCGCCACGACCTGGATCAACCTCGCGCAACCCCGCCTTGGCGCCGAAATGGTCGCGGCGAGCGATGACTTCTTCGCCGCCAAGGAGCGGCTCATCGGCCCCGGCGCGCCCGTTTTCATCCCCGATAAGTACGATGCCCATGGCAAATGGATGGACGGCTGGGAGAGCCGGCGCAAGCGCGGCCCCGGCCATGACTGGGCGATCCTGCGCTTGGGCCAGGCCGGCATTGTCCACGGCGTCGAGATCGACACCCGGCATTTCACCGGCAACTACCCCGCCGCCGCGTCGCTCGATGCTTGCGCCGACGAGGCGCGCCTGCCGGGGAGTGAGGCCTCCTGGACGCCGCTGGTCCCGGCGACCGCGCTGGAAGGCGACCGCCAGCATTTCCTCGCCGTCGATGACGCCCGCGCCTGGACCCATTTGCGCCTCAACATCTATCCCGATGGCGGCGTCGCCCGCCTGCGGGTCTATGGCCGCTTCGCCCTTTCCCTTGCGCCAGGCACGCGCATCGACCTTGCGGCGCTGGAGCATGGCGGGCGCCCCATCGCGTGCAACGACGCCCATTTCGGGGTCCCGGAAAACCTCCTTGCCCCAGGCCGCGGCGTCAACATGGGGGACGGCTGGGAGACCCGGCGGCGACGCGCCCCCGGCTATGACTGGGCGATCCTCGCCCTGGGCCAAGTGGGCACGATCGATGAAATCCTTATCGACACCCTGCATTTCAAGGGCAATTACCCCGACCGCTGCTTCCTGCAAGCCGCGCTGGCGCCAAATCTTCCCGACCAGGCCCTCATCGCCCAAGCGCAATTCTGGCCGCTCCTGTTGCCTGAACAAAAACTGGAAGCCAACCGCGAGCACCGCTTCACGGCAGAGGTTGCGGCCTTGGGGCCGGTGAGCCATGTGCGCTTCAACATTGTTCCCGACGGCGGGGTTTCCCGCTTGCGCCTATACGGCACGGTGGCGCCCGCATGACCGGGGGCAACGAGGATGATGTCTATGGCGCCCTGCGCGACGCCATTTTCGAGCAGCGCCTGGCGCCCGGCACCCGGCTGCGCGAGGAGGCGCTCGCCACCATCTTTAGCGTCAGCCGCGCCGTCGTCCGCCGGGCGCTGGCCCGGCTTTCCTATGACAAGCTGGTGGACATGCGCCGCCATCGCGGCGCGGTTGTCGCGCATCTCACGGTCGAGGAAGCGCGCGCCGTGTTCGCGGCGCGCCGCCTTGTCGAGCAGGCCCTGATCGCGCTCTGCGCGGCAAAGGTCCGCGGCAAGGATATCGCCGCCCTGCGCCGCCTCACGGCACGGGAGGCCAACTGCGCGAGGCGCGGCGAACGGGCGCGCTGGATTCGTCTTTCCGGGGAGTTTCACCTTGCCCTGGCGCGGCTTGCCGGCAACGCGCCGCTGGCCGACTTCCTCGGCCATCTGGTGGCGCGCACCTCGCTCAGCATCGCGCTTTACGGCAATGCCGGCGGGCAAGCCTGCGTCGGCGCCGACCACGCCCGCATTGTCGACGCCCTGGCGCAAGGGGACACGGCCACGGCGAGCGCCTTGATGCTGGCCCACCTCGAACGCTGCGAGGCGGCCCTTCGCTTTAGCGCACCGCCCGCCAGCAGCGACCTTGATGCCGTCTTCGCCCGGCAAAGGGCCGACAGGGCGCCCTATTCGGCAGCGTGAGCGTCGCGGCCCTTGTCGATCATCCCGCCCACATGCTTGGCGCGGGCGTCATAGTCGCGGGCGATCTGGTCGTCGGCCGCCTGCAGGGCATCGACATCGACCGCGGCATAGGCAAGGACGCCCATGTCCTCATAGGCCTTGGTCACCCTTGGCCCCCACAGGCCGATGTCTTTCACCACCGGGACGATGCGGCTGAACAAATGACCACGGAATAGCTGCATGCCTTCGGAATTCATGATGTGCTCGCGCCAGTCATCGGTGGGGATATCGAAACGCTGCCATACTTCGGCGGCGGAAAAGCGGTCGCGCATCAAATAGCAGGCCTCGACCAGGAATTGCTCGCGCTCGTCGCGCTCGGCCGCGCTGAGGTGGGGGTAATATTCGCGCAAAGCGAGCCTCCCGAAGGCGACATGGCGCGCCTCGTCCTGCATGACATAGGCGTTGACCTGCGCCGCCAGGGGATTTTCCGCATTGTCGCGGATGCCAGCGAAGGCGGCGAGCGCCAGGCCCTCGATCACCACCTGCATGCCCAGATAGGTCATGTCCCAGCGGCTGTCGCGCAGCACTTGCTCCAGCAGCTCGGCGAGCGGCCCGGTGATGGGAAAGGCGACGCCGAATTTTTGCAGCAGGCGCTTATAGGCCTCGACATGGCGGGCTTCGTCGATGACCTGGGTCGCGGCATAGAATTTGGCTTCCATATCGGGCACGTTCTGCACGATCTTGGCGGCGCACAGGAGCGCCCCTTGTTCGCCATGGAGAAATTGCGACACCGACCAGGCCTGGTGATGGCGGCGCAACTCGGCCTTTTCCTTGGCCGACATCTTGTCATAGATCGCCGCGCCGTAGAGGGGGAAAAAGTGTTCCGGCAATTGCTGGGGGTTTTCGGGATCGAGCTCCTGCGACCAGTCGATACGGTGCTCGGCGTCCCATTGCTGCTTCTTGCCCTTGGCGTACAGGCTCAGAAGGTCGCGGCGCTGGTCGGAATAGTCCCAGTTGAAAACGGCGGTGATGGTCTCATCGACCCCCCACGTCTTGTCTTGCGGCGGGTTTACATAGATATCGCTCAAAGCCACGGCTCAAACTCCCCAAATTGCTTGCCGATCAGTTTCTAGGCTTGGTCTTTTTGTCTTGCGTTTCGACATTCAGCGCCTCCAGCGCGCGCAGGATGGCGCGGGTGCGCATGAGGCCGATCGCTTCGTTGACGATGGTGACCCCACGCTCGCCGATGCGCGCCGCTTCCTCGAGCGACAGCTTGTCGGCCAATTTGCGATAGAAAAGCTGGACTTCGGCGCGGGTCAGCCAATCGACGAACTCCACATAGATCCGCGAGGTTTCGGCATCGAAGCCGCGTTCCTCGGTAAAGCCGACGTCGCGAAGCTGCGCCCAGCGCCGGGCGATCGCCGCGTCGCGGGCATCGACATGCGCTTTTGCGCCCTTGCCTTGGATGGCGATGATGCCGACGCGGTGCATGTCTTCGATCTGACGGTCGTCAAGGCCGGTCTGTGCCTGCAGCTCGGCAAGCGATACCGGCTCGGCGAGCGGGCCGTCGAGCTTGGCGTGCAGCAGCAGGTCGAGGGCGGGAAAAGCGTGACGATCGATGTCTTCTATGTCGCCATCCGCTGCGAGCAAGGCCTTGATCACCGCCAGGGGGAGGAAGCGCTCCTCCTGCAACCGCTTGATCGCCTTGATGCGGATCACATGGTCATCGCTATAGCGGGCAACATTTTTTTTCGGCCGTTCCGGCTCCGGCAAAAGGCCTTCGCGGATATAGAAGCGAATGGCCTCGCGGCCAACGCCGGTGCGCGCCTCCAGCTCCTTCATCTTCATGGCGGAAATCTCATGCCGCAACCAACTAGAATTAAATATTTTCCAGCGTCCTTATCGGATCCGAAATTCGTCCCGAGGCTGATATCAAAGGATGCGAATTTCGGAATCAGGATACTAGGGCATGAAGCATAGCCTATTTTGCGGAGTCATACTACGTGAAAATCCAGCGGCGCCGGTGGACCGGCGTTTCCGCTAGCCGGTGAAGACGGTCTCCTGCTCCCGCAAGGTCACTGCCCAATCGCTGAGGAACGGCACCGCCAGATCATAATTATAGACCACGGTGATGACGATGGTGCGGGTGGAGTCGGCATTGACGGTCTCGTCGATGTCGAAAACCGCCAGCCGCGCCGGGTCGATGAGGGTGAAATTCTGCGTGATGCGGGCCTTGATCGCATCCTCGGATGCCGCTGGGCTCACCAGGGCCAAGCGCGCGCCTTCCTGCACCGAATGGGTGAGAACCCCCTTGGTGAACAAGACCCGCCCGACCTCGAAAAGACCCAGCATCATGACGAGAAGAACCGGCAGGACGAAGGCGGTCTCAGCGATACTGACGCCGCGCTGGTCGCCAGTCAGCCACGCGAGACGATGGTGAAATCGCGCCGCTTTGAGCGCGAGACCGGCGATGCGGGCGCTCATTGCAGCCTCAGGACCGCCCGGCCGCTGACGGTGATGGCGGGCAGGCCAAAATAACCGAGCAGCGGGCGGTAGGCATCGCTCACATCAACAGCAAGATAGGTCTGGCGGCGCGCGCCGCCGGGACAGGGATCGCCGCAGGCGACGGCGGTGCCGTCGGGGCACTCGCATTGCAAGGCCGCTTGCGCCATCAGGGTGGGCGATTGATAGGCCTGGCGCGCGGCATCCTCGATATAGGAAACATCGTTATTGACCGGCCTTTTCACCAGCGCGAGCTCCGATGCCGCCTTGGCCGTGCGCTGCAGTTTCAGCTTGAAGCCGAGGCCAAGCGAGACATCCACCAGCGCCACCATCATGAGGGCAAGCAGCGGCGCCATGAGGGCAAGCTCGGCAACCCCGGTGCCCGCCCGGTCATGCGCCAGAGCCTTCAATCGATTAATAAAAGCGCCCATCGCCGCCTCTCATTCCACCAGGAGGACCAGCGTCTGGTCGATTTTGTTGACGCCGGAATCGGCATCGCAGCTATTGCCCATGAAGGCGTTGCCGGAAAAGCTCACCGCTTTGGCAACGACTTGCAGGCAATCGGTGTTGCCGGAAGCGCCGCCGGTGAATTCCAGGGCTTGCGCGGGGAAATAAATCGCCCCTTCAAGCTTCATGTCGGCGCCGCCCAGAAGCTTGTTTTTAATCAGCGTATTGCCTTGCGTCGTGGGGGCGTTGCGGTCCTGGAAGATAAGGAGGCCGGCATAGGGCGAGCCCGAGCTCACCGTCGGCGCGCTGAGGTTCAGCTTGGTGCCGCCGCCAATGTTGAGGGTGGCATAGTTGCTGCCCGAGCCGGTAAGAACGAAGGTGACGCCGGCGCCGGTCAGGCTGGCGCCGCCGCTGGTGCGAAAATCGCCGCCGTCGATGATGTAGGTGCCCGGCAGAAAAGTGGCGTTGGCGCCGGCGTTGAAGGTCATGCCCCCGCAATAGCGGCCGGGGAGGAGGACCTGGGCGTCCTTGACACTCAAACGCTTAGGCGAACCCGTGCAAGCGGCGGGGCTGGCGGGAGGGGTTAAATTTTCATAAGGGTCCTGTTGCGGCGGCGCCAGGGGGCGCAGCGGCGCGTTGGAAGTCAATACCGCCGAGTTGCCGATGCTGATGCCGCCGACGGAGGAAACGGGCGTTGCCTCGAGCTGGGCGCTGCCGCCGATATAGACCGCTTCGTTGCTGGAAGAGTTGGCGGCGATTCCGCACCCCATGGTGACAAGGGCCGAGCCGGTAAACTCCATGGTCCGGTCGCGCGCTTCGTCAAGCGCGAGCAGGCAGCTTTCCCCATTGGCCACCCGGCGGGCGACGGCGCGGGCGGCGATGGTGACGGGTCCGTCAAGGAAAAAGGAGGAAAAGGGAAGAACGCCCGGCCGGGCAAGCACCACCTCGAAGGCGGTCGGGTCGCCGGCGAAGGCGCCGCTTAAAGGCGGCACGTTGATTTGCGGCGCGCCCCAGGCAGCCCCATCAAACCCGTTGCGCGCCAGATCCGCGGCAACCGCCTGGTCGGCTTGCTCCTGGCTGCCGTTGAAGGCAAGAACATAAGCGCCCGCCAGCGCGCCGGCGTCGGCGGCGCTTTGCAATTGGCGCTTCCAGACGAACCAGCTCACCGTATCCGTGCCAAGGCCGGCAAAGCCAATGAGCATGGGCATCGCCACGCTTGCCACCAGCAGGGCCTGCCCACGGCGATCCTTGGCGATCCGCAGCC
>JBMOOS010000005.1:47873-52164 GCA_049324415.1 Pseudomonadota bacterium | reverse complement strand
AATTGGCGCTTCCAGACGAACCAGCTCACCGTATCCGTGCCAAGGCCGGCAAAGCCAATGAGCATGGGCATCGCCACGCTTGCCACCAGCAGGGCCTGCCCACGGCGATCCTTGGCGATCCGCAGCCCTGGCCACGATCTTAATAGAGTGCTCCACCAGCAAGACATGGTTCGATTCACTCTGCTGCCCGAGATTATCGCGAAATTATACCCCGCGTCATGCTAATGAATAGTTCATATAAAAATATAATTCATAATAATACGTCGTTATATTTAAATTATATCTAAGATTTTTTCATTAAAAATTTAAGAAAAATAGAATAAATCTATTGGACGCATGCCTGAAATACAGCATGCTCGCCGAGCCCAGGAGTGGGAGACAGGCTAGTGGTCCGCCCCAAACGGATAAATCCATCCGTTTGGGAAAAGCGGACCACTTAAGTTAGTGAATCTGTGGCGCGATTTCTCCAGCGGATGGGAACCATCCGTTGGAACCGCACCACTAGGGTCGGATCCCATGGGAATTTTAAAAACCGCCGCTTTGAGCAAGGCAGCCCGTGGATATCTCCTTGCGGTTCACGGTCAATAATCGCTAAGACTAAGCCTACCCCGTAGCGCCACAGGTTGCCTGCGCCCATGCAGATTTATCTGCCGATTGCCGAAATGTCGGTGAATATCCTTGTCATTCTGGGCATGGGCGGCCTTGTCGGCTTTCTCTCCGGCATGTTCGGGGTCGGCGGCGGCTTTCTGATGACGCCGCTGCTGATCTTCTATGGCGTCCCGCCGGCGGTGGCGGTCGCTTCCACCTCCAACCAGATCACCGCCGCCAGCGTTTCCGGCGCGCTCGCCCATTGGCGCCGCGGCGGGGTTGACTTGCGGATGGGCCTGGTGCTGGTGCTGGGCGGCGGGGTCGGCTCCTATCTTGGCGCCATGTTGTTTCGCCTGCTGAAGGCGTTGGGCCAGATCGACCTGGTGATCGCCCTTTCCTATGTCCTTTTTCTCGGCACCATCGGCGCCCTCATGCTGGCGGAAAGCCTGCGCGCCATGCGCCGCCAGCGGCGCGGCGAGGTCGGGCGGCGGCGCAAGCCCAGCCATTCCCTGTGGATCCAGCGCCTGCCGTTCAAAATGCGGTTTCGCAAGTCACGGCTTTATGTCAGCGTGCTGGCGCCGCTTGCCATCGGCTTTATCGTCGGCATCCTCGTCGCCGTCATGGGCGTGGGCGGTGGCTTTCTCATGGTGCCGGCGCTCATTTATCTTTTGGGCATGCCCACCAACGTGGTGGTCGGCACCTCGTTGTTCCAGATCGTTTTCGTGACTGCGGTGGTCACGATTCTCCACTCGATCAACACCCATACCGTCGATGTGGTGCTCGCCGTGCTGCTGCTGGTGGGGGCGGTGATTGGCGCGCAACTGGGGGTGCGCGCGGGACAAAAGCTGAAGGGAGAGCAACTGCGCGCCATGCTGGCGCTGATCGTCTTGGGCGTTTGCCTGCGCATGGGCCTCGGCTTGTTCTTCGAGCCGGCGCATTTGTTCACCGTCGAGGAAGTGATGGACTGATGCCGCGCCTTGCCTTCATCCTTCTCTTCGCGCTGGGCGCCTTGCCGGCCTGGGGGCAAGCCGGACTGGTGAGCGACCTTTCGGAGAGGCGGATCGACATCCGCACCCAGTTTGCCGGCGCCGACCTGATGCTGTTTGGCGCCATCGGCCGGGCCAGCGGCCTTGACCTTGGCGCCGACTTCGACATCGTCGCCGTGGTGCGCGGGCCGCAAGCGCGCGCCCTGGTGCGCCGCAAGGAGCCAGTCCTCGGCGTCTGGGTCAATCGCGCGGCGGTGCTTTATCAGACCGCGCCTGGCTATTTCGCGATGGCCGCCACCCGCCCCCTCGAGGAAGTCGCCGGCCGCGACCTGATGACCATCCATCAAATCGGCCTTGACCATCTGCTGCTCTCGCCAGCGACACCAGGTGGCCTGTCGCCCTCCGACATGCGGGCATTCCGCTCTGGCCTCATAGAGCACCGGGCGCGCGAAGGGTTGTACCAAACCATGACCGCGCCCATTGAAGTGTTGGACGACACCCTGTTCCGCACCCGCATCCGCCTTCCCGCCAATGTGCCCACGGGGCTCTATCGCATCGACATTTACCTGTTCTCCCAAGGGCGGCTCGTCGACCAGGCCTATCAGGAGCTGGACGTCGACAAGACCGGGGCCGAGCGCTTGATCTACACCTTCGCCATGCGAAGGCCGGCGCTTTATGGCGTCATCGCCGTGGTGGTTGCGCTTGTCGCCGGCTGGCTTGCCGGCTTTATCTATCGCAAGGGATGAATGGCGAAGGGAACCGGCGATGTTCAACAAAGACCTTCTTAAGGACAAGAAAATCCTGGTGACCGGCGGCGGCTCGGGACTGGGCAAGGCGATGACGCGCAAGTTTCTCGACCTTGGCGCCGAAGTCGTGATCTGGGGCCGCCGCCAGGCGGTGCTTGAGGCGAGCGCGGCGGAGCTGGCGCGGGAAACCGGAGGCCGCATCGCGGCGCAGACAGTCGATATTCGCGACCCGGACGCCATCGAGGCCGCCGTCGACCGACTGTGGCAGCACCGGCCTCTTGCCGGGCTGGTCAACAACGCCGCCGGCAATTTCATCTCCCGCACCGAGGATTTGTCGCCGCGCGCCTTCAACGCCATCGCCTCCATCGTCTTCCACGGCACCTTCAACGTCACCAACGCGGTGGGCAAGCGTTGGCTGGCGCAGGGGCTTAAGGGCAATATCCTGTCCATCGTCACCACCTGGGTGTGGACCGGCTCCCCCTTCGTGGTGCCTTCAGCGATGTCCAAGGCGGGGGTTGCCGCGATGACCCAAAGCCTAGCCGTCGAATGGGGGCCGCGGGGCATCCGCGCCAACGCCATCGCCCCCGGCCCGTTTCCCACCAAGGGGGCTTGGGACCGCCTGCTGCCGGCCGATAAGGCGGGTGAGGCTCCAGCGCGCGAAGGTATCGAGGCGATCCCCCTCAAGCGCTATGGCCGCCACGAAGAACTCGCCAATCTCGCCGCCTTCCTGATGGCGGACGCAACCGAGTACATCACCGGCGCCGTCATTCCTATCGATGGCGGGCAATATCTGAATGGCGCGGGCACCTTCGCCGGGCTGTGGTCGTTGAGCGACGATGACTGGCGGGCGGCGCGCCAGGCGATCAAGGCCGCCAATGAAGCCGACAAGGCGCAACGCGCGCGTTCCTGAGCGGCCAGGAGGGTCCTGACCCTAGAGCAAAAAAAATCGCTATTTTGCCTTAGAGCACGTTCATTGAAATGAGAATCGGTGAACATGCGCTAGTGGTCCGCCCCAAACGGATAAATCCATCCGTTTGGCTGGAAAATGCTCTGGGAGAGCGTTGCGCTGGCGCGCGTGATGGCTTAAAGCTTGAAACTTGTTCACGCCGTCCCGCGGCGTCGCACGCTGCGGGCTATAATGTGTAATGTCATGGAGTATCCCGATGACCGATGTGGCGATCTTGCTCGATGGCGGGCATTTCCGGCATTTGACCAAGAAATCGGGGCTTGAGCCGACCCCCGACCTGGTCGAGGACTTCGCGCATGCCATCCTTGAAGAGGATGAGCGGCTTTTTCGCGTTCTTTACTATGATTGCCGGCCTTATAACGGGCGCCAGCGCAAGCCCGTGTCCGGCGAGGAGATGGAGTTCAGCCTTTACGCCGGCTGGATGGACGAGATCGGCCGGCGCGATTTTTTCGCTTTGCGGCTTGGCCATCTGAAGTTCCGCGGTTGGCAGTTGCGCGACGATGCCATCGGCGATGAAGGCGACCTTACCGACGAGGATTTCGTCCCCGTCTTCGAGCAGAAGGGCGTCGAGATCAAGATGGGGCTCGATATCGCGCGCTTCGCCGAGACCAAGGCGGTGCGCCGGTTGCTTGTCGTCTCCGGCGATACCGACCTTGTGCCGGCGCTCCAGCATGCCCGCACCGCTGGCTTGCAGGTCAGCATGATCCAGCCGCCGGGCTGGCAGCTTCACGACCTTTTGAAAATGCATGCCGACCAATGCCGCGACGTAGGCTGGCCCGAAGGCGCAGCAAGCCGGCGCTGAGCGCCGCGTTTTACACCCAGTCCCCTAGAGCACGTTCATCTCAAACAGAATCGTTGAACGGGCTATAGAAGTCTTGGTTTGTCGCGTTTTAAAACCTCCAAAACCGCTCACACTTTTTTTGAAAACGCTCTAGTGGCCCGCCCCAAACGGATAAATCCATCCGTTTGGGAAAAGGGGACCACTTAAGTTATTGAATCTGTGG
>JBMOOS010000005.1:0-47773 GCA_049324415.1 Pseudomonadota bacterium | reverse complement strand
CCGCCCCAAACGGATAAATCCATCCGTTTGGGAAAAGGGGACCACTTAAGTTATTGAATCTGTGGCGCGATTTCTCCAACAGATGGGAACCATCCGTTGGAATCGCACCACTAGGAGCGCGACGCTTCAGCCCGGCGTGTCCAGCGGTTTGCATACCGCCACCGCCGATTTGTTGATGAGAATGACCTCGCCGTCATTCTGCTTCAACGGGAAAAACGGCTTGGCGTCGTTGAGCAGGTCCTGGACCCGTTCATCGAGGCCGATGAAAACGAGGCCATTGAGGCGCGTCCCGTCGTGCAGCACCAGATCCACCTCGACATTGATCTTGGTGCGCACCCGGGTCTTTTGAATCTCGATGCGTGTGTGCTCCGTCATGCCAATGCCTCCAAAAGGGCCCTTTCCAGGCCTTGCTGGCAGATCTTGTCGTAGCAATGCGGGCGCAGGCCGCTTTTGCTGAAGGCGCCGAGGATACGCCCCTCCGCCGTCTCGCCCTGATAGTCGAAGCTGAACAGCTCCTGGGTCTGCACCATCTCTTCGTCAAGACCCACCACCTCGGTGACCGAGGTAATGCGCCGCACGCCGTCGCGCATCCGCCGCACCTGAACGATGAGATCGACGGCGTCGACGATCTGCTGGCGGATGGCGCGCAAGGGATAATTGACCCCCGCCATCGTCACCATGTTCTCCATCCGCGTGATCGCCTCGCGCGGCCGATTGGCGTGCAGCGTGCACATCGATCCTTCATGGCCGGTGTTCATCGCCTGCAGCATATCGAGGCATTCGGCGCCCCGCACTTCGCCAAGGATGATGCGGTCGGGACGCATGCGCAGAGCGTTGATGAGCAGATCGCGCATGGTGTAGCCGCCGCCCCCGTCGAGATTGGGCGGCCGCGCTTCGAGGGAGACCACATGCGGCTGTTGCAACTGCAGTTCGGCAGCGTCCTCGATGGTGACGATACGCTCGCCAGGGTTGATGGTTTTCGACAAGGTGTTCAGAAGCGTCGTCTTGCCCGACCCGGTGCCGCCCGAGATGATGATGTTGAGCCGGCTCGCCGAGGCAATGCCGAGGAAAGCCGCAAGGGCAGGGGACAGATTGCCGGCCTCCACCATGCTTTCAAGGGTGATCGGCTTGATGGCGAATTTGCGAATGGAAATCGCCGGTCCCTTGAGCGACAGGGGCGGCAGAATGACGTTGACGCGGCTGCCGTCGGGCAAGCGGGCGTCGGCGACCGGCGTCGTTTGGTCGATACGGCGGCCGACCTTGTTGCAGATGCGTTGGGCGATGTGCAGCACATGGTTGTCATCGCGGAACTTGACGCCGGTCAGCATCAGCTTGCCGCACCGCTCGACATAAACCTGATTGGGGCCGTTGACCATGATGTCGGCGACATGCGGATCGGCCAACAGGTCCTCGAGCGGGCCAAGGCCGAGCAGTTCGTCGACAAGCAGCGTTTCAAGACGTTCGAGCTCGCGCTTGTTAAGGGTGAACTTGATCTCGGCGAGGACCTCGAGGATGATCGGCCGTAGTTCCGCCAGCAGCTCCGCGCCGGAAAGGGCAGACGCGGCTTGGCTGTCGATGCGGTCGAGCACCCGCGGCTGGATGACCTCCTTCATCGCGATGAGCTGGGGATCGCCTTCCCCGACGCCAGCCCGGCTCGCGCCCTCAAGGGCAGGTGCTTCGCTTGCCCGCTCACCCGCCTCGGGCATGAGAAAGCCCGGCAAGGCAGGCGCCGCCGCGCCGCTGGACAAGGCCGCAACCATGCGCTCGCCGCGCTCCGTTTCTTCCTCTGCCGGCGGCCTTTTGCCCGCGATGAGGCCGGCGCGGCCGGCGGCCCCATAGCGCGCCCGGTGCGTGCCGGCAAGGCCCGCGCCGATGGGAGAGGCGCCTTTTTTGCCAAACATCAACGACATGGGGGAAAAACCACCTGCTACTCCTCCTCCGCCCCTGGGCTTCGTGCAAAGCCTAGGCCGCCATGGTTAAGAAAGCTTGAGGGCCACCTAATGGAGGGATTTGGATGACAGAGCGGCGGGCGCGACCTCGTTCAAGACGGCGCAGATGGCGTGCCACATGGCGGCCCCTTGCGCATCCTGGCGGGCGCACAGGCGCGACGCCGCCAACTCTGCAACCGCCAAGGCATTGCCGCCAAAGCGGACCAGCATGTCATCGGCGACGCGGCGGTAAAGCACTTCCGGGCTAAAGCCAGCCATTTTAGTCTCCTCGCCCTGGCATATGCTCATCCATGCAAGGGATGCGCCAACTGGAGCGCGCCGCCATTCCTTGTTGTTTCAAGCGCTTATCATGGGTGCCCGGGCAAAATACCCGGCCCTTGCCGGGCAAAATCCAGCGCCGAGGCAATTTCTGCCTTGGCTGCCTTGCGTCTTGCATTTGGCAACAATCCGGGAGATGAAAGGCATATTGTTGCACATCGGCGAGGGCGCCATGGACCGCTTGACCGCGATGGAAATCTTCGTTCGGGTCGTCAAGGACGGCAGCTTTTCCGCCGCCGCGCGCAGCCTCAATATGTCGAAATCAGCGGTCAGCAAATATATCAGCGAGCTTGAGGACCGGCTGAGCGTCCGCCTTCTCAACCGCACCACGCGGCGGCTGTCGGTCACCGACATGGGCCGCGCCTATCACGAGCGCTGCTTGCAAATCCTGAGCGATGTGGCGGAAATCGAGACCGCCGTCAGCGCCGAGACGCGCAAGGTCTCCGGCATGCTGCGCATCGCCGCGCCAGTGACCTTTTCCGTCAAGCACCTAGGCGCGCCCTTGTCGGAATTCTTGAGCCGCTATCCCGAGATCGAGGTCGACCTCCAGCTCAACGACCGGCGCGCCGATATTGTCGAGGAAGGCTTTGATGTCGCGGTCCGCATCGCCCGCCAGCTCACCGATTCAAGCCTCATCGCCGCCAAGCTCGCCACTTCCCGCGCGGTGACCTGCGCCAGCCCCGCCTATCTTAAAAAGCATGGCACGCCGAGAACGCCGCTCGACCTGATGACCCATAATTGCCTGCGCTATTCCAATATGGGGCCGGTCCTTGAATGGAATTTTCTCAGCCCCCAGGGCGAGCCCATCGCGGTACGCATCTCGGGCACCATCATCGCCAATAACGGCGAAGTGTTGCGCGAGGCGGCGCTCGACGGCCAGGGCGTCATCACCGGGCCCAGCTTCCTTACCGGGGACGCCATTCGCGATGGCAGGTTGGTGGAAATCCTGACCGAATACGCCCAAGCGCCCTTCGGTATTTTCGCCGTCTATCCCCATAACCGCCACTTGTCGGCCAAGGTGCGCAGCTTCGTCGATTTCCTGAAGGGCTATTGGGGCGCCCGGCCCTATTGGGACGATTTTTAGGGCCAGAAGCCCAGCGGTCTTGGTTGACGGCCCCCGGCGAGGCCGCCAATGTGGCACGCGCAAAAACAGCCAAGGGCGAGACCGGATGACCTGCCAACCCAGCACTTCCCATGACATCGAAGGAACTGCGCGCCATGACTGGCGCGAGGAAGAGGTGCGTAGCCTGTTCGCCCTTCCCTTCACCGCCCTCATCTGGCGGGCGCAAGGCATCCACCGCGCCCACCATCCGGCGGACAAAATCCAGTTGTCGCAACTGATATCAGTCAAGACCGGGGGCTGCAGGGAGGATTGCGGCTATTGCGCCCAGTCGGCGAAATACGCGGCCACGACCGGCCTTAAGGCGAGCAAGCTGATGGCAGTGGATGCGGTGGTCGCCGACGCCGCCCAAGCCAAGGCGCGGGGCGCGACCCGCTATTGCATGGGCGCCGCCTGGTCCCGGCCCAAGGCGCGCGACTTAACCCAGGTCTGCGCCATGGTGCGCGCGGTCAAGGCGCTGGGGCTCGAGACCTGCGCGACACTGGGCATGCTGGACGAGGCGCAGGCGCACAGCCTCGCCGCCGCCGGGCTCGACTATTACAACCACAACATCGATACCTCCGAGGATTTCTACCCCTCGGTCGTCACCACCCGGCGCTTTGCCGAACGTCTGGAAACCCTGGCAGCGGTGCGCGCCGCGGGCATCGCGGTGTGCTGCGGTGGCATCATTGGCCTTGGCGAAAGCCGGGAAGACCGCGCCGCCATGCTGACGACGCTCGCCAATCTCGATCCTCATCCCGAAAGCGTGCCCATCAACCAGCTGATCGCCATTCCCGGCACCCCCCTGGCCTCCGCGCCGCCGGTGGATCCTTTCGAATTTGTCCGCACCATCGCGGTCGCCCGCATCATCATGCCCGCTTCCCTGGTGCGCCTGTCCGCCGGGCGCAGCGCCATGTCCGACGAGCTGCATGCGCTGTGCTTTGTCGCCGGCGCCAATTCCATTTTCATCTCGGGCAAGCTCCTCACCGCCGACAACCCCGCCTTGGCGCAGGACATGGCGCTGTTGCAGCGCCTCGGCCTCACGCCCCTCTCGCCAGAGAACAATCACTCCTCGCGGCAGATGACCGGGCCCTGATTGAAGCCTTTTTTGAAATCGTCGATCATCCCCTTGGCGCGCTCGAACTCATCGTCGGTGATGATGTTCTCGATGTCGGCGAGGTAATTGACCCCCTCTATGTTATGAAGGAGCCAGTTGC
This sequence comes from Pseudomonadota bacterium, assembly GCA_049324415.1. Classification (GTDB taxonomy): domain Bacteria; phylum Pseudomonadota; class Alphaproteobacteria; order Sphingomonadales; family CAKZYD01; genus JBMOOS01. The sequence goes on along the minus strand of JBMOOS010000005.1, from coordinate 43,190 downwards.
CGGGGGTTTTCTCCATCGCCAGATGACCCCATTTATAAGCCGTGACGGGATCGTAATAAACGCCGAGCCCCCAGCGATAAAGCTTTGAGAGCATCATTTGTCCCGCGTCGTCGTCGCGCAGGGCGGCGGCATGGAAAGACTGGGCGGCCAGGCAATAGAGCTTGCGCTGGCAATAGGATTTGCCAAGGCGGACCATGGCGCCGGCTTCGCCCAAGGCGGCGGCCTTTTTATAATAGTCATCGGCGCGGCGCTGGCTCTTTTGCACGCCGCGGCCATAGTCGTGCATGATGCCGAGAAAAAGCAGGTGGCGCGGGTTCGCCCGGTCGGCGCCGCTGATCGCCCAGGTGCGGAACTGGTCGGTGGTGAGAAGGCCCGGATTAAGCGGGTCCTGGTCGAAATCGTGGGTCGCTTCGATGGCGCACAGGTTTTCCGGCGGCGGCCAGCCCGGCGGCACCACTTCCGGCGCTTCCGGGATGGCGAGCGTGCCCTGCCCTTGTCCGTTCTGCGCCTGGACAACGCCGCCTTGCATCAGCGCAATCATACACAGCCCGGCGATCAGCGCTTTCATGCCTCATTCCTTTCAAAGGCCATGAGGAGAAACAGATATTCCTCCGCCACTTCCTCAAGCGCGGCATAGCGGCCGGTCTTGCCGCGATGGCCGGCGCCCATGTTGGTCTTGAGCACCAGGGGATGAGCGTCGGTCTTGACCGCGCGCAGCCGCGCCACCCATTTCGCCGGCTCCCAATAGGTCACCCGCGGGTCGGCAAGGCCCGCGGTCACCATCAGCGGCGGATAAGCCTGCGGCCTTGTATTATCATAGGGCGAATATGACCGGATGAGGGCGAAGGCCTCGGCGTCGTCCACGGGGTTGCCCCATTCCGGCCACTCGATGGGGGTCAGCGGCAGGGAAGCGTCCATCATCGTGTTGAGAACATCGACGAACGGCACATGGGCGACGATGGCGCGCCAGAGTTGCGGCGCTTCATTGGCCATCACCCCCATCAAGGTGCCGCCGGCCGAACCGCCGGAAATGGAAATGCCCCCTTCAGCGCCATAGCCTTCGCTTATGAGGTAAGTGGCCGCATCGAGGAAATCGTGAAAGCTGTTCCAACGCTGGGTTGTCTTGCCCGCTTGGTACCAGCCATGGCCCAACTCGTCGCCGCCGCGAATATGGGCGATGCCATAGGCAAAGCCGCGGTCAAGAAGGCTGATGCGGTTCTTGGAAAAGCTGGGCCGCATGCCGATGCCGTAGGCGCCATAGCCGTAAAGATGGAGGGGCGCGCCGTGATGGCGCGCGAAATCGCGGCGGTGGACGAGGGAGACCGGCACCTTGGCGCCATCGCGCGCCGGCGCCAGAAGCCGGGTCGTCGCATAGGCCGCGGGGTCATAGCCGGAGGGGATGGCCTCGACCTTGCGGACCTCCAAATGGCGGCGGGTGGGGTCATAGTCATAGACCGTGGGCGGGATCACCATCGATTCATAGGAAAGCCGCAGCACGGCCGGGTCATATTCCAGGTTGGCGCCGAGGCTGGCGCTATAGTTTTCTTCCGCGAACGCCACGTGATGGGCATCGCCTTCGTGGCCTTGAACGCGGATCCGGTCAAGGCCGTCACATCGCTCCTCGACGGCAAGAAAGCGGCGAAAGGCGCGGTGGCCCCGGATATAGTCATGGTCCGAGGGCGCGATCAGTTCGCGCCAATGCTGCGGCGCCGGGTTTTCGGGGGAAGCCACAGCGATGCGGAAATTCGGGTGGCTGTCATTGGTGCGGATGAACAGGCGGTCCCCGGCATGGTCCACATGATATTCGATGCCGGGGCGGCGCGGCGCGATGAGGATCGGCGTAGCGAGCGGGGAGGCGGCGGGGATGAGCCGCACTTCATTGGTCACATGGTCGCCGGTGGAGATGACGAGATAGGCGCGGGACTGGGTGCGGCCGATGCCCACGAAAAAGGCCTGCGACTTTTCCTCGTAAAGCACGGGGTCGCTGGCCGGAGGCTCGCCCAGGCGATGGAGGCGCACCCGAAAGGGGCGGTGATTGGCGGTGAGCTCGACATAGGCAAAGGCCTGCGAATCCGCCGTCCAGACGATGCTGCCCGAACTGTTGCCCGCAACCTCCATGAACTCCGCCGCGCCATCGAGGCGGCGCAGGCTGATGCGATAACGCTCCGACCCGTCGCGGTCCTCGGCGATGGCGAGCAGCCGGCCATCGGGGCTCACCGCCCAATCGCCCAATTGATAGAAGTCATGGCCGCTGGCGCGCTGCGTCTCGTCGAGCATGCACTCTCCCTCGCCGCCGCCCTGGGGACGCCGCCACCATGTGCGATATTGCGCGTGCGCCTCGAAGCGCCAATGATAGAGCCAGGCGCCGTCCTTGACCGGGACCGAGGCGTCGTCCTCTTTGATCCGCCCCTTCATTTCGGCAACAAGCCGCGCCTTCATGGCGGCATGGGAGGCGAAAAGGGCTGCGAAATAGCGGTTCTCCGCTTCCAGATAGGCGAGGATCTCCGGGTCTTTCACCTCCGGATAACGGGGGTCGCGCAGCCAGGCATAGGGGTCTTGCCAGCTAAGGCCATGGGCTTTGTGGGTGATGGGATCCTGCCTGGCGCGGGGCGGGGTGGGAAGAGGCATCAAGGCTCCTTGTCGCGGGCGGTTGCGGAAAAATCCCTGGGGCGTGAGTGGTGGCAAAGCCCGCCGCCAAGGTCAAGGGCCGCTTAAAAACCCACCGGCGGTCTGGACGGCGGGCGCGGGGACGGGCTAGAGCTAAGCTTAAGATGGCGCAGTCAAGGAGAAGCCCGGTGGAAAGCCCGGCGGAAAATCTAGCGGCCCTCAGGGCTGAATTGAGCAAGCGCTGCCTCGATGGCTTCGTGGTGCCGCTGACCGATGAGCATATGAGCGAATATGTCGCGCCCTATGCGAAAAGGCTGGCCTGGCTCACCGGCTTTTTGGGCTCGGCCGGCACCGCCGTGGTGCTTGCCGACAAGGCGGCACTTTTCATCGATGGCCGCTACACCATCCAAGCCAAGGACGAAGTGGACGAGACCTTGTTCGCCCTGGTTGATTTTCCCGCCACCACGCCCGCGCAATGGCTGGAGAAGAACGCCGCGCCCGGTCAGCGCATCGGCTATGACCCCTGGCTGCACGGCATCGCCTGGGTCGAGGAAACGCAAGGCAGGCTTGCCGCCATCGACGCCGAATTGGTGGCGCTGGACGACAACCCCATCGACGCCGTATGGGCCAGCCAGCCGGCCCGCCCCACCCATCCCATCGTCCCCCATGATGTGACCCATGCCGGCCTTACCCATGATGAGAAGCTTGCCGCCATCGCCGAAGCGATCGCCGCGGCGCGCGCCGATGCTTGCGTCCTTGCCGCCCTTGATTCCATCGCCTGGGCCTTCAATATCCGCGGCGCCGACATCGCCAACACCCCCGTAGGCCTTGCCTTCGCCATCGTCGACAAGCATGGCGCCGCGCAGCTTTTCACCGACCCGGAAAAGGTGGCGCCGCCCCTTGCCCGCCATCTCGGCGAGGCGGTGCGCCTTGCCCCGCGCGACGAATTCGCCGCCGCCCTCGATGCCTTGGGCAAGGCCAGGGCCGTCGTCCTTCTCGACAAAACCAATATCGTCGCCGCCATTTTCGCGCGGCTGCAAAAGGCCGGGGCGCGCATCGTCAAGGGCCGCGACCCCACCCTTATTCCCAAGGCGTGCAAGAACGCCGTCGAAGCCGAAGGGGCGCGCGCCGCCCATGTCCGCGATGGCGCTGCGGTATGCGAGTTTCTCGCCTGGTTCGAAAGTGAGGCACTGAAAGGTGGGCTGAGCGAAATCGCGGCCGCGGACTATCTCGCCGCCCGTCGCCGCCGGCGCAATCTTTTCCAGGATTTGAGCTTTCGCACCATTTCCGCGGCCGGTCCCCACGCCGCCATCCCCCATTATTCGGTGACCCCGCGGTCCAATTTAGAGATCCCCTTGAACAGCGTCTTTCTCATCGATTCCGGCGGGCAATATCTCGATGGCACCACCGACATCACCCGCACGGTGGCGGTTGGCGATGCGCCGCTGGAAGCACGGCAGCGCTTCACCCTGGTCCTCAAAGGCCATATCGCCCTTGCCACCGCGCGCTTTCCCGAAGGCACGCCGGGCCGCGCCCTCGATACCCTGGCGCGCCAGGCGCTGTGGCGCTCGGGGCTTGATTTCGACCATGGCACCGGCCATGGCGTGGGCAGCTATCTTGCGGTCCATGAAGGGCCGCAGCGCATCGCCAAGGCCAATGCGGACGAGCCCTTGCGGCCGGGCATGATCCTTTCCAACGAGCCCGGCTATTACAAGGCCGGGGCCTATGGCATCCGGATCGAGAACCTGGTGCTGATACGTGAAGCGCGGGCGGCCGGCGATGAACGGCCGATGCTGGGCTTCGAAACATTGACCCTTGCCCCCATCGACCGCACCATGATCGAGGCAAGCCTTCTTGATGACGGCGAAAAAGACTGGCTCAACGGCTATCACGCTATGGTGTGGGCGCGGCTCGCCGATGAAGTCGATCCGGCAATACGGCCCTGGCTGGAACAGGCGACCAGGCCGATTTGAGCTTAGAGCCCGTTTCGAAATGCCTATGGATCCGCGCCGCTGGCCGCCTCAGTCGAACGCCCCATGGCGGCCTTCACCGGCGGCAAAAGCCGCCGCGCCCCCTTGCGTTTCGCCGCTGGCCAAAGCGTGCATGCCATGGGCGAATTCGGCGCGCGCCGCCTGCGGCTCGTCCATGCCCCACTGCTCGATGGCCGACAACCGGTCATGACGCAGGCAGACTTGCGGGAAGGCGGCGATGTCGCGCGCCAGGGCAAGGGCGTGGCGCAAGGCCTCACCCTCCGCCACCACCCGGTTGACAAGGCCGAAGGCAAGGGCCTCATCGGCCTTGACTGGCCGGCCGGTGAGGATCATGTCCATCGCCCGGCCATGGCCGATGAGGCGCGGCAAGCGCACCGTTCCAAGGTCGATGAGGGGCACTCCGAAGCGGCGGCAGAAAACCCCGAAGACCGCGCTTTGGCCAGCGACCCGCAGATCGCACCAAAGGGCGAGCTCCAGCCCGCCGGCCACCGCGTAGCCCTCGACGGCGGCGATCACCGGCTTTGACAGCTTAAGGCGGGTCGGCCCCATCGGCGCAACGCCTTGCGGGTTGATCGCGCGGCGCTCGCCGGCGGCGACCGCTTGCAAGTCGGCGCCGGCGCAAAAGTGGCCGCCCGCGCCGGTCAGCACGGCGACCAACATGGCGGGGTCGGCATCGAAGGCTTGCATGGCGTCGTGAAGCGCCAAGGCGGTTGCGTCATCGACCGCGTTGCGCCGCTGGACGCGGTCCAAAGTGATGATGAGTACCGGCCCCTGGGTTTCGCGCTTGAGCGTCATATCCTTATCTCCCTTCAACGATCGCCCCATCATAGACAAGCCAAGGCGCCCTCTATAAGAGCCTATGCCATGACCTCCGCCAACCCCGCTTCTTTCAGGCAACCGCCCAATAGTTACGCGCATCATGCCGAGGCGCTGATGCGCCTTGCCGCGCCTGTCATTCTATCGCGCACCGGGGTGGTGGCGATCAGCGTCGTCGATCTTGCCATGGTCTCCTATTTCTCGACCCAGGCGGTGGCCGAGCTTGCCGCCGCGCAGCAGATTCTCATGTTCCTGATCGTCCTTGGCCTCGGGCTTCTCATGGGAACGCTGGTCCTTACCGCGCAAGCCTTCGGCGCCGGCGACCATCACCGCGCCGGGCGCGTCTGGCGCCGGTCGCTGCCCTATGCCGCCGTGATCGGCGCCATGGCCGCCTTGGCCTCCATAAGCGGGCCATTTCTTTTCACCGCCGCCGGGGTGGAGCCCACCCTCATCCCCGGCGCGGCACGCGCCATGATCGCCTACGGCCTTGGCATGCCGGGCCATTTCATCGCCATTGCCTGCGCCTTTTTTCTCGAAGGGATCAACCGGCCGCTATGGGTCAGCGCCTCGATCGTCCTTGCCAACATCCTCAATCTTGTCCTCAATGCCGTGTTTATTTTCGGGGCCTTGGGCCTGCCCGGCCTTGGCGCCACCGGCGCCGCGCTTGCCACCTCGCTGGTGCGCTGGGCGCTGGCCGGCCTTCTCGTCTGGCGTATCTGGACCCTTGATGATCACGCCCGTTTCGGCATTCGCGTCAAGGATAGGCAAGATGCCGCCGGCTGGAGGAAGCAACGCCAGCTTGGCTATGCCGCCGGCGCCAGCCTTGGCGCGGAAGTCGCGGGCTTTTCCGCCCTCGGCGTCATCGCCGGCCGGCTCGGCATCGTCGAGATGGCGACTTATGGCCTTGTTTTCCAAGTGCAAAGCGTTGCCTTCATGCTGGCTTCCGGCCTTGGCACGGCGACCACCGTGCGGGTCGGCATGGCCCTGGCCGCGGGCGGTGGCCATGATGCACGCCGCGCCGCCTGGACCGGCTTGGGGCTATGCCTTGCCTGCCTTGCCGTCGTCGCCCTCGGCTATGTGACGGTTCCGGAAGCGATCTTGACGGTTTTCGGCGGCGATACCGTCATCATCGCCACCGCCTTGCCGGTGATGGGCATCGCGGGCGCCGCCCTTCTCGTCGACGGCAGCCAGTTCCTGCTGTCCAACGCCTTGCGCGGCTATGGCGAGACCTGGGCGCCAACCCTTATTCAAGGCCTTGCCTTTCTCGGGGTCATGATCCCCTTGGCACTGTGGTTGACCGAGGGGGTGGGCCTCGGGCTTGTCGGATTGTTCCTGGCGGTGGCCGGCGGCTGCGGCCTTTCCGTTGCCTTGCAGGGCGCGCGCATGGTTTATTTAGGCAACGCCGCCGCCAGATTGCCGCAATTGCGCGCACACTAATTCGGGACGACAACGGGGGAAGACCACCATGCCGCTCCATGCCCCGCGCGCCGGCCGGGCGTGCCGCCGGGTCCTTATCGGCGCGCTATTCTACGCCGCCATGAATGGCGCGCTCGCCGTCAAAGCCAATGTATTCGAGCAAACGCTCGACCTCATCGCCAACGGCCTCGACTTCCTCCTGCCGGATGAGTTCGCCTTCAAGGAAGTGCGGGCGCAAGTTGGCTTGGGGCTCGGCCTCGCCCCCGATTATCTCGGCTCCGACACCTATGAGCCACGCTTGGTCCCGCTTCTTGACATCACCTATAAGGACCAGGTGCGCATCCTCGGCCCCGAAGCCTTCGTCACCTTCATCTCCACCTCCAATGTGCGGGCCGGGGCGCTTGTCCGCTATCGTTTCCGCCGCCAGGAGAGCCAGAACCCGGCGCTCGCCGGCCTTGGCGACGTCGATGGCGGGTTCGAGGTCGGCGGTTTTGCCGAGGGGCGCATCAAGTCGCTATTGCTGCGGGCGCGGCTGGCCCAGGATATCTCGGGCGGCCACAAGGGGATGAGCCTTGGCCTCAGCGCCGACCACGGAATTTTCTTGTCGCCCAGCGAACGCTGGGGTCTTGCCGCCGGCCTCAAGGCCAACTGGGCCTCGGGCGATTATATGAACGCCTTTTTCGGCATCGATGGCGAGCAATCGCTGCGTTCCGGGCTGACGCCCTATAGCGCCTCGGCGGGCTTTCGCGACGTGGCGGGGCGGGTTGTCGGCCGCTACTCCCTCAACGACCATTGGCGCCTCTACAGCCTTATACAGGTGGGCCGCCTCTTGGGCGAAGCAAAGGCAAGCCCGCTGGTTAAGGAACGCGGCAGCGCCACCCAGGTCATTATTGGCGCCGGGCTGCTTTACCGTTTCTAGTGGTCCGCCCCAAACGGATAAATTCATCCGTTTGGGAAAAGTGGACCACTTAAGTTAGTGAATCTGTGGTGCGACTTCTCCAACAGATGGGGGCCATCCGTTGGAATCGCACCACTAGCGGCTTGGTTTCACCCCCGCCCTGTGCCACAGTGGCGCTGGGCGATGAGGATAAGGGGCAGGGGCACGCCGCGCCAGGCGGTCAGATTTTCATGAAACCAGCGCTTAGGAGTCCGGCGCGCGGCCGGGGTATTGCTATCTTTTCCATCCTGTGCGCCAGCGCAACTCTGGCCGCTGGCCTTGCCTTGACATGGGGACTGGCCGCAAGGCTGGATCTGGCTGTCTGGCTCATGTCATCAACGCTGCTGCTGGCCGCCGGCCTTGGCTTGTGGTGGCAAGGCCTTCAGCGCTTGCGGGGAGCCGGGCGCTCCATCCCTTCCAGCGCCGATGAAGCCATGGGGGCGCGGCTTTTCAGCCTCACCCAGCGCATCGACCATCTCCTCACCGCTGATTGGCTGGACGCGCCACCACCGCTGCCGGTCAAGCGCCGCCTCAAGGCCGCCCTTGCGTCATGGCGCGAGGAGCTGATGACCGATTTTCCAGTCGCTGGCAGCGCGCTGGCCAAGCCCGCTTTTGCCCGCCTGGCAAGGCATGCGCAGGCCGCCCTAGCGCGGCTTGAAGCGCTGCAATTCGATGAAAGCGCCGATAGCGCGGCCCTTGAGGAGGCGGAACGGCGCCTCCTTAGCGCCATTTCCCAGATCGGCGGTCTTGCCAGCAAACCGCCTCGCTGAAGCGGGCCTGCGCAGCCCTCAAGCACGGGTGTCGAGCTTGAGGGTGAGGCAAAAGGCGCCTCCGCCGGCCATGCGGAAGGTCTTTAAGGGGCAAACATGCACGCGGTAGCCCAGGGCTTCGAGGCGCGCGCGCAAGGCATCGCTGCAATGGGCGGTGACGATGTCATCGCCGAGGTTGACGGCGTTGACGGCAAAGCCGGCGGCGTCCTCCTCCCCCGCTTCCACCAGCCATTCGGCGCCGCCAGCCCGCGTCTTTAAAACCTCAAGGCCATGGTCGTTGAAGGCGCCGGGGATGTAAATGAGATGGCCCCGGCTCAAGGGGGCGAGCGCCACGTCGAGATGGTAATATTTATCGCGCACCATGTGCAGCGCCACCGCCGGACAAGCGAACACCCGCGCCACCATGTCGACAGCGGCGCGGTCGGAGCGCTGGGAATGGCCCACCCAATAGAATCGGCGATAAGGGTCCCACACCGCGTCGCCCGCGCCTTCGAAGACGATGCCGGGGTCGGGCGCGATGATTTCCTCAAGCAAGCCCTTCTTCACCAGGCTTGCAAAGAAACGGGCGAAATGCGGCTCCTCGCCGCGCCGCTCGGGGTGGCGGAAATGGGCGAGCAGCACCCGGCCATTGAGGACGATGCCGGAATTGGCGGTGAAAACCATGTCCGGCAAGCCCTTGGCCGGCGCCATGGTGACGACTTCATGGCCAAGCCGCTCATAGGTTTCCTTAAGCTGTCGCCACTCCGCCCTGGCTTGGGCAGCGAGCGCGTCCCGGTTGCGCGCCCAATGGTCGGGCGTCATCCAGGGATTGATTTGATAGGTGACCTCGAAATGGTCGGGCGGGCACATGAAGAGGCGCGAAGCCGTAGCGCGGGTGGGGCGCGGACTTTTGAGAACGGACGACATTTCCATGGCGTTGTTTCTTTCACGGACCATAAGGGGAAGCCATCAATTGCTGGCGCGGGACTTGGAGCTATCGAGATTGAGTTCGGCCTCGAGGGCGCGGATGACGGCGATGAAGCGCTCGATCCCCCAGTCAAGCTCGTTGCGGCTGATGACAAGGGGCGGGGCAAGGCGCACCACAGTGTCGTGGGTTTCCTTCGACAACACGCCTTGCGCCTTCAGCCGCTCGCACAGCGCGCGGGCGCTGACATAATCAGGGTCGATCTCGACCCCCAGCCACAGGCCCTTGCCGCGCACTTCGGTAATGAGCGGGGTATTGAGGGCGGCGATCCGCGCTTTTAAGTAAGCGCCCAGTTCGGCGGAGCGCTCCGCCAATTTTTCCTCGACAAGGACATCGATGGCGGCGCTGCCGACGGCGGCGGCCAAGGGGTTGCCGCCGAAGGTGGAGCCATGGCTTCCCGGCTCGAAAAGCGCCATCACCTCGCGCCGGGCGAGAAAGGCGGACACCGGGAGGACGCCGCCGCCCAGAGCCTTGCCGAGGATGAGGCCGTCGGGGCGAATGCCGGCATGCTCGAAAGCGAACATCTTGCCTGTACGCCCCAAGCCCGACTGGATTTCATCGAGGATGAGAAGCACGCGTTGGGCGTCGCAAATTTCGCGCAAGCGGGAAAGATAGCCATCACTGGGGACGATGATGCCGGCTTCCCCCTGGATCGGCTCGATGAGAACGGCGCAGGTGTTGGGGGTGATCGCCGCGGCGAGCGCCTGCGCGTCGCCAAAGGGCACGGTGACGAAGCCCGGCGTGAAGGGGCCGAAATGGCGCTGATACTGCACATCGGAGGAAAAGCCGACGATGGTCGTGGTGCGGCCGTGGAAATTGCCCTTGGCGACGATGATCTCGGCCTTGTCGTCGGCGATGCCCTTGACCTCATAGCCCCAGCGGCGCGCCGCCTTGATCGCGGTCTCCACCGCTTCCGCGCCGGTGTTCATGGGCAGCGCCATGTCCATCCCGGAAAGCCGGCACAGCTTTTCGAGGAACGGCCCCAACGCCTCGGAATAATAGGCCCGCGAAATGACCGCGATCTTGTCGAGCTGGTCCTTCAGGGCGGCCAGGATGCGGGGATGACGGTGGCCGTGGCTCACCGCGGAATAGGCGCTCATCATATCGAGATAACGCCGGCCATCATCGTCCCATACCCAGACCCCCTCGCCGCGCGCCACGACCACGGGCAAAGGGTGGTAATTATGGGCGCCGAAGCGGTCCTCTAGCGCGCGCGCGGTCATGATTTTAGCCTCCATTAGACCGGTCTTATGCCTGGGACAGGCCTTGTCCTTGGCGTGAGCCAAATTTTATCCGCATCATGCTTGATCAATGGTAAGCAAAGCAAATCAAGCTATCCAATGCCTTTCCAGTTGAGCGGGCCGGCAGGAACTGCGGCATTTGCCAGCATGACTCGGAATTATATTCTAAGCAGGCGAACGCACCAGCCCGCGAATCGGCCGTTCAGCCCGCGCTTTCCTCGGCTTCCACCGGGAAGGGGGCGAAGTCCTTGATCGCCCGCATCACCACATGGCTGACGATCCGCTCGATCCCCAGCTCCGGGTCCTCAAGGAGGGCGGCGGTCAGCCGCTGATAGGCGGCGATGGTGGGGGCGACGACGCGCGCCACATAGTCGCAATCGCCGCTGACCTCGTAGAGCCCGACCACCGCCGGCAGCGCTCCCAGCCGCTCCTCCACCGTCGCCTGCTGGCCCTTGCTTTGATGGCCGAGGGTGATCTGGGCGAGGATGGTGACGGGGGCATAGAGCTTTTCGACGTCGATGAGCGCCATATAGCGGCGGATGAAGCCCCCTTCCTCGAGCCGGCGCACCCGCTCAAGGCAGGGGCTGGGCGACAAGCCGACGGCCTCGGCCAAGGCGCGATTGGTCATCCGCCCGTCCTCTTGAAGAAGGGCGAGAATATTAAGGTCGGTTGCGTCAAGGCCACGGTCTTTCATGTCCCTAGGCATAACCCGACTTGCCTTTCCGGCAAAGCCCCGTCAGCCTTGCGGCAGCAAGAAAATGGAGGTCCGCGCCATGACGCCCCTCACCCGCGATGATCTGTGCGCCTTGGACGCCGATGACCCGCTGGCGCCCTTTCGCGCCCGTTTCCGCCTGCCCGATGGCCGGATTTATGTGAACGGCAATTCGCTGGGGCCCTTGCCGCGCGCGGCCTTGCAGGCGCTCGATGAAGTGGTGAAGGGCGATTGGGGAAAGCTGGGCGGCAGGGCCTGGGGCCAGCGGGACTGGCTCGCCCGGGCGTCCCGCGTTGGCGCGCGCGTCGCCTCGCTCATCGGCGCCGCCCCGGACGAGGTGATCATCGCCGATTCGACCTCCATCAACCTTTATAAAATGCTGATGGGCGCCCTGTCCTTGCGCCCCGGCCGCCGGGTCGTCCTCACCGAGGCCGGCAATTTCCCCACCGACCGTTATATCATTGACTCCGTGGCGCAAGTTGCCGCCCTCCAAGTGCGCGTCGTCGAAAGGCCGCGGCTTGAAGAGGCCTTGACCGAGGAGGTGGCGGTGGTCGCCCTCACCCACGTCGATTTTCGCAGCGGCGCGCGTCACGACATGGCGGGCCTCAACGCCCTGGCACGCCACGCGGGTGCCCTCACCCTATGGGACCTCAGTCATTCCGCCGGCGCCATCGAAGTGGACCTTGCCGCCAGCCAAGCGGATCTGGCGGTTGGCTGCACCTATAAATTCCTCAATGGCGGGCCAGGGGCGCCGGCCTTTCTTTATGTGGCGCGGCGCCACCAGGACGCCATCGCCGCCGCCCTGCCTGGCTGGATGGGCCATGCCGATCCCTTCGCCTTCGCCGCCGCCTATCGCCCGGCGGACGGCATCGCCCGGCATTTGTCGGGCACGCCGCCGATCCTTGCCCTCGCCGCCATGGAGCCGGGGATCGCCATGCTGGAGGAAGCCGGCATCGCCCAGGTGGCCGCCAAATCGGCCCGGCTTGGCGACCTCCTCATCCGCCTGGTGCACGAGCGGTTGGAGACTGGCGCCATCGCCATCGCCTCGCCCATGGACGCCCGCCAGCGGGGTGCGCAAGTCAGCCTGCGCCACCCCCGCGCGGCCGCCCTGGTGGCGGCCATGGAAGCCATGGGCGTCATCGCCGATTATCGCCCGCCCGATCTTATCCGCTTTGGCCTCGCCGGGCTTTACCTCAGCCATGGCGACATGTGGGAGGCGGTCGCCGCCTTAACGCAAGCTCTTAAGGCCGTTGCCTAATCTCCGCCGAACAAGGCCAGCGCCGCGCTGGTCATGGCTTCGACCCCGGTGGTGATGGTGGGTTTGGGCTCGGGGGCAAAGAAGGGGGAGTGGAGGGACGGCAGGGCGGCGCCGCTTTCCTCGGCTTTGGCGAAGGTCTGCCGCTCGACGGCGCCGAGCCAGAAGATGAAGCTGGGGATTTTCGGCGCGACGCGGCCATATTCGGAAAAATCCTCGCCCCCCATCACCGGGCCGGTTTCATGGAGCTTGTCGGCGCCCACGGTGGCCGCCAGCGTCGGCAGAAGGCGCGCCACCAGGGCGGGGTCGTTATAGGTGGCGGGGGTGTGCTCGTCGGCGATGGCAACTTGCGGCCATTTGTCCTCGGGCAGGCCGGCGGCCATGGCCTGGCCTTGGGCGATGCGCGCGATGCCCGCGAGGAGCTGCGCGCGCACCTCGTCGGTGTAGGAGCGCACGGTCAATTGCAGCCTCACCTCATCGCCGATGATGTTGTGCTTGGTCCCGCCATGGATGGAGCCCACCGTCACCACCGCCGGCTCGAGGGGGGAGATCTCGCGGCTGACCAGGGTTTGCAAGGCAAGGACGATCTGGCTCGCCAAGACCACCGGGTCCTTGGTCATGTTGGGATAGGCGCCATGGCCGCCGACGCCGCGCACCAGGATATCGACCGAATCGACATTGGCCAGGGCATAGCCCTTGGTATAGGCGATGTGGCCCGCCGGCAGCGCCGCACTCACATGAAGGGCAAGATTATAGTCGGGGCGGGGAAACCGCTGGAACAGGCCATCCGCCAGCATCTGGCGGGCGCCGCCGCCGCGCTCCTCCGCTGGCTGAGCGACCATCACCAGGGTGCCGCGCCAGGCATCCTTCATCGCCGCAAGGCGACGCGCCGTGCCGGTCCACACCGTCATGTGCACGTCATGGCCGCAGGCATGCATCACCGGACTGGTGGTGCCATCGATGCCGGTCGCCGTCACCTTGCTGGCATAGTCAAGCCCGGTCTCCTCGGCGACGGGCAAGGCATCCATGTCGGCGCGGATCATCACCGTTGGCCCTTCGCCGTTCTTCAGCACGGCGACGACCCCGGTCTTGCCCACCCCCTCGCTGACGCTATAGCCAAGGCCGCGCAGTTCCTCGGCCAGTCGTTTGGCGGTCCTGAATTCAAGGAATGACAGCTCGGGATTGCGATGAAGGTCGAGATAGAGCGCTTCGAGATAGGGATAGTCGCGGCCCACTGCCTGGGTTAACTCATCGCCGCTTGCCCGCGCCGTCGGCACACCCATAATCCCCAGCGCCGCCATCATGATAAGCAATCGTGCCATGTTTTCTGTCCCTCTTCGCCAAACCGCGCCAGCTTAACGTTGGCAGGGCTCAAGACAAGGGCCTTGCCTCGGGGCTTGCGGCTATTGCTACATTGTAGTAGAACGATATTGGCAGGCGAATGAGGACCCATGCACGCATGAACGACAAGACATCAGAGGGCGAGGCCCCGCTTCCTGAAATCAGCCAGCCCGAGTTCACGGTTTTGCGCCCCTTGTGGAAACGAGCGCCCTTATCGGTGCGCGAGGTGCATGACGAAGTCGCGCCGCTCACCGGCTGGGCCTACACCACGACGAAAACGGTGATGGACCGGATGACGGCGAAAAGGCTTCTTGCGCGCCAAAGAGAGGACGGCACTTATACTTACGTTCCCTTGATTTCGAGACCGGCGGGGCTTGCCCGCATGGTGCGCTTTTTCGCCGACCGAATTCTTGAAACGGACCGCCTCAGCGTGGTTTCCATGTTCAAGGGCAAGGGGGTTCTCACTGAAGACGAAGTCGACGAGCTTGCTCGGCTGATCGAAGACGACGGGCGGATGGGAGAAGACTGATGAGCGCCGAGGCCCTGCCCCTTTTATCGCGCGAGACGGCGCTTGCTTGGCTTGAAGTTCTTGCCCTGCAATCCCTCTATGCCACCGCCATCGCCCTTCTCGTGCTTCTCATCTTCGGCCTTTTCCGGCCCCACCACCCGCTTTTGCGGCTTGGCCTATGGTCGCTGGTCCTCTTGCGTTTGGTGCTGCCGGTTGACCTTGCGGCGCCCTGGAGCTTGCGCCATTCGGCCGAGTCTGTGTGGCAAACCTTGCCCTCCAACGCCCCTGCAACCCCACGCTTTGCCACTTTCAGGGATGAAAAGGCGAGCACGCTGCCGGCCACCGCGCTTGCGCCCGCGCCCTTCATAACAATCCCCAAGCGTCCCGCCACGCCCATCCTGGCTGATGGGGGGCAAGCGGCATCGCCCACTGTCGTCGCCACCCCCATACCGCGGATCGAAATGGCGCTGGGCCTAGACGATGCTGGCGCTTGGCGCCGCCACTGGCCCAGCGCGCTGTTCATCCTGTGGCTTGCCGGGGTGTTGACGCTGAGCTTGCAATATGGCACCCAATGGCGCCGCTATCGGCGCCATGCGCGCCAGGCGCAAAGCATCGCGAGCGGCCCGCTTGCCGTCCGCATTGAGCAATGGCGCCATCATTTGCAGGTGCGCCGTCCGGTGCGCCTGGTGGTGGGAGAGGCTCTGCTGTCGCCTTTCACCATGGGGCTTTTAAAGCCCGTCATTTATCTGCCGGCGGCGCTGGCGAAACCGGGGGCGGAGGCTGCGCTCGATGCCGCCATCGGCCATGAAATGGCGCATATCCGCCGCTGCGATGACTTGTGGCTGAAGCTGGAGACCGCAGTCAAAATCGTCTATTTCTTTTTCCCCCTGGTCTGGCTCGCCGGCCGGCAGATCGACGCTGCACGCGAGGAACTCTGCGACGCTCTCGCCTTGCGCCATGGCCGCCGCGCCGCCAAGGCCTATGCCCATGGCCTGGTGGCCGCCTTGCGCTTGACCGTCGGGCAAAGGTCGGGTGCGCCATGCCCAGCGCTCGACAGCGCCTTTGCCAGCATGCGGGCACGCCTGCTGCGCTTATCGACGCTGGGCCAGGCCAGCCGCTGGGGAGACGCGCGGGCGCTCATCACCGTCGCGCTGGTTGCTGGCTGCGCCCTGCCCATGGCGCAAGCGTCCGGCGATGCGCCGGACGGGGCAGCGGTCGCCGACGCCTTTTCCGCCGCTGAAGCACGCCCTTTGACTGCTACCCCCGCGCCTGAAACAGCTCCCGCCGCGCCGCCGCTGACCGCCAAGAGCGCGCCACCCCCGCTTGCCGCGCCCCAGCCAGCGCCGCGTTCATCGGTCAGCGTCAACGTGACGGGCGGCACCGTCGAGGTGACGACCGAAGAAGGCACGAAGCGCTATGACTTTGACACGATGGGCGCCGAGGCAGCCGCCACGGCGCGCGTTGAACTCGAGCGCGCCTTGGCCGAACATGGCATGCAGGGCAAGGTCATGCTTCGGGACGGCAGCATGCTGGAAATGCATCTTAACGACGATTGGGAGCCCGCCTTTGAGGCGGATATGGAAGCCCTCGCCGAGGATATGGCGAAATTCAAGGACTTCGAATGGAGCCGTCTGCAAGGCCTCGATGCCGATGAATGGGCCCGCCGCAAGGAAGAAATACGCGAGCGCATAGCTAAAGCCCATGAGCGCATGCGCGAGGCGCGCGCCCGCGCGCGCGATGAAAAACTCAAAGCCCAGGATGAAGCGCGCCGGACCATGTTGCGCGTCGAGCGCAATATCCGCACTATCATACGTAACAGCCAGCGCGACGCGATGGCGAACGCCAAGGCCGCCCTTGCCGAGGTGGACCGGGCGCTCGCCGCCATCGACTGGCAGGCGCTCGCCACCTTGAACGAAGGGCTGCAAGCCCGCGGCGAGGACATCGTCGACGTGGACGCCATCCTGCGCGAGGCAGGCGTTTACGATTTGCGCGAAAGAATCGCCAGCGCCCTTGCCCGCGCCCAGGAAGACGCATTGCGCGAAGTCGATCGCACCCTGCGCTCCATCGAAAGCCAGTCGAAACACGGCTCTAAAAGGTAAACAAAAGCCCACCGCCACCCCTCCACTTGACCCATCCCGCCCGGTCGGGCAGACAAGCAGGGGGCGTCCTTATCGGCGGCACTTTTTGCCGTCTCATGCGTTCATGGGGCGCGCCGCCGATGATTGGAAACAGGGATCCTTCATGCCCACCATACATGCAAAGCTTTTGGAATGGGTGCGTGACGTCGCAGCGCTCACCAAGCCCGACAGCATTCACTGGTGCGATGGCAGCCTGGAGGAATATGACCGTCTGTGCAACGAACTGGTCGCCGCCGGCACCTTCATCCGCCTCGACCCGGAACTGCGCCCCGGCTGTTTCCTCGCCCGCTCCGACCCGCGCGACGTCGCCCGGGTCGAGGACCGCACCTTCATCTGCAGCGCGCGCAAGGAAGACGCCGGCCCCACCAACAACTGGTATGACCCCATCGCCATGAAGCGCAAGCTTGGCCGCCTGTTCGAGGGCGCGATGCGCGGGCGCACCCTTTATGTCGTTCCCTTCTCCATGGGGCCCCTGGGCTCCGACATCGCGCAGATCGGCGTTGAGATCACCGATTCCCCTTATGTTGCGGTCTCGATGCGTATCATGACCCGCATGGGCCGCGCCGCCTTGGAGGCGCTTGGCGACGATGGCGCCTTCGTTCCTTGCCTGCATTCGCTGGGCGCGCCCTTGGCCCCGGGCGAGAAGGACGTCGCCTGGCCGTGCAATCCGGAGAACCGCTTCATCGTCCATTTCCCTGAGGAACGGGCCATCTGGTCCTATGGCTCGGGCTATGGCGGCAACGCGCTGTTGGGCAAGAAGTGCCTCGCCTTGCGCATTGCCTCGGCGATGGCGCGCGATGAAGGCTGGCTGGCCGAGCATATGCTGATCTTGGGCCTTGAGAACCCGCAAGGCGAAAAGACCTATGTCGCGGCCGCCTTCCCCTCGGCCTGCGGCAAGACCAACCTTGCCATGGTCATCCCCCCGGAAGGGCTCGAGGGCTGGAAGGCCTGGACGGTGGGGGACGACATCGCCTGGCTCAAGCCCAAGGCCGATGGGCGCATCCACGCCATCAACCCGGAGGCCGGCTATTTCGGCGTCGCGCCCGGCACTTCCCAAGCCTCCAACCCCGCGGCGATGGAGCTTATCGCCCGCAACACCATCTTCACCAATGTCGCGCTGACCGATGATGGCGATGTGTGGTGGGAAGGCATGACCGATGAACCACCGCCCCATCTCATCGATTGGCAAGGGCGCGACTGGCAGCCCGGCTGCGGCCGCAAGGCGGCGCATCCCAATGCGCGCTTCACCGCGCCGGCGGCGCAATGCCCCAGCGTCGACCCCGCCTGGGACGACCCCGCCGGGGTGCCGATCGATGCGTTCATTTTCGGCGGCCGGCTGTCCGCCATCTACCCCCTGGTTTATGAGGCCTTTGATTGGCCGCATGGTGTTTACATGGCCGCCACCATGGGCTCGGAAGCGACCGCGGCGGCCGACAACCAGGCCGCCATCCGGCACGACCCGATGGCGATGCTGCCGTTTTGCGGCTATAACATGGCCGACTATTGGCGCCACTGGCTGGAGATTGGCGCGAAACTCACAAGTCCGCCCAGGATTTTCCGCGTCAACTGGTTCCGCAAGGGGGAGGACGGCGGCTTTCTCTGGCCGGGCTTCGGCCACAACATGCGGGTGATGCAATGGATCGTCGAGCGCATCCACGGCGGTGGCCAGGCCGTCGCGGGGCCGTTCGGAAAAATGCCGCGTTATCAGGATCTTAACTGGCAGGGCCTGGCCTTCGATCCCGTGGCCTATCAGCGCCTCACCCAGATCGACCGCGCGGCGGCGCGGCGCGAGATCGAGGACCAGGCAAGGCTCTTTGCCCGTTTCGGCGATCGCCTGCCGCCAGTTTTGGAAGCCGAGCGCCAAGCGCAGCTGGCGCGGCTCGATGAAGCCCCTGCCGTTTGGCGGCTGCCCGCCGCTTAATCGGCCAGCTCCAGCGCGTCGAGAATCCTCACCGTGCGGGCGATCGCCTCGCGGTCGCGACGCGACAGGCGGTTAAGCGCCAACGCCAAGGCCGCGATGGGCTGGGCGCGGCCGCTTTCCACCGCGCGGGCGCCCGCGCGCGAGACTTTGAGGATCTGGCGCCGGCCATCGCCCGCGTCATGCCGGCGGGTGAGAAAGCGGCGTTTCTCCAACTGGTTGATGACATGCGTCATCGACGGGGGGCGGACTTGCTCCACGGCCGCAAGCTCGCCGACGCTCATCGGGCCGCGGGCGGCCAACACTGAAAGAGCCGATAATTGCGCGCCGCTGAGCCCGCCCGGCTCATCGGCAAGGCGCAGTTGCCGCAGCAGCCGCAACGCCGCGCCGTGCAGGTCGCGCGCCAGATCCTCAAGCCGTTCGCTCATAAATTTCACCCCGCTTGCGCGGACCTCTTTCAAGGTTAGATATGGATGGCGCGGCCATCAACGTTGAGCGCGGCTTCCTTCACCGCCTCGGCGTGGGTCGGGTGAGCGTGGCAGGTCAGCGCGATGTCCTCGGCCGCGGCGCCGAACTCCATGGCAAGCGCCGCTTCCGCGATCAGCGTTCCGGCAAGGCTGGACACGATATGAACGCCCAGCACCCGGTCGCTGGCCTTGTCGCTCAAAATCTTGACGAACCCCTCGGTGTCGCGGTTGGTCTTGGCGCGGGAGTTGGCGGTGAAGGGGAACTTGCCCACCTTGTAGGCAACGCCGGCGGCTTTCAGCTCTTCCTCGGTTTTGCCGACGCTCGCCACCTCCGGCATGGTGTAAACGACATTGGGGATGACGTCGTGATTGACGATGCCGACGCGCCCGGAAATGATGTCGGCGGCGGCGACCCCTTCATCCTCCGCCTTATGGGCCAGCATCGGCCCGGGCACGACATCGCCGATGGCGTAGACGCCAGCGACATTGGTCGCGAAATCATGGTCGATCTTGACCCGGCCCTTGTCGTCCAGGGCAACCCCCGCTTCCTCAAGGCCAAGGCCTTGGGTATAGGGCTTGCGGCCGACGCAGACGAGAACGATGTCGGCCTCGCGGGTCTCGGCCTTGCCGCCTTGCGCTGGCTCGATCGTCACCTTGGCCCCCGTTTTCAGTGTTTTCACCGCGCTCACCTTGGCGCTGGTGATGATCTCCATGCCCTGTTTTTTCAAGATCCGGGCCATCTGCTTGCGCACCTCGCCATCCATGCCGGGAAGGATCTGATCGAGATATTCCACCACCGTCACCTTGGCGCCCAAGCGGCGCCATACCGAGCCGAGCTCGAGCCCGATGACGCCGCCGCCGATGACGAGGAGACGGCCCGGCACTTCCGGCAGGGACAAGGCCTCGGTCGAGGAGATGACCCGCTTGCCGTCGATCTCGATCCCAGGCAGGGAGGCAACGTCCGAGCCGGTGGCGATGAGGATGTTCTTGGTCTTGAGGGACGTTGTCCCTTCCTCGCCCGCGACCTCGACCTCGCCCTTGGCACGGATGCGGCCCCAGCCCTTGATCCAGGTCACCTTGTTCTTTTTGAAGAGAAATTCGATGCCGCCCGTCAGTTCCTTGACCGCCTTGTCCTTTTCCGCCAGCATGGCTCTAAGGTCGAGGCTGACGTCCTTGGCGGCGATGCCCCAAAGCCCGAGATGGCCCGCCTTCACTTCCTCGTATTTCTCCGAGGCGTGTAAAAGCGCCTTCGAGGGGATGCAGCCGACATTAAGACAGGTGCCGCCCAAAGCGCCGCGGCCTTCGACGCAGGCGACCTTAAGCCCGTTCTGCGCCGCCCGGATCGCCGCCACATAGCCGCCAGGGCCAGCGCCGATGACCACGAGGTCGTATGAATCCGCCATATTCTTTCCTCCAACGCAGTGCTTGTTTGTGGCAGCACAAGCGGAACGGGACGATGCCTCTTAAAGATCCACCAGGAGACGGCCGGGATCCTCGATCATGTCCTTCACTCTGACGAGGAAGGTAACCGCCTCGCGGCCGTCGATCAAACGGTGGTCGTAGCTGAGCGCCAGATACATCATCGGCCGCACCACCACTTGCCCGTCGAGCGCCACCGGCCGTTCCTGGATCTTGTGCATGCCCAGGATCCCCGATTGCGGCGGGTTGAGGATGGGGGTCGACATCAGCGAGCCAAAAATGCCGCCGTTGGAAATGGTGAAGGTGCCGCCCTGCAAATCGCCAAGCTCCAGCTTGCCGTCGCGGGCGCGGCGGCCGAAATCGGCGATGGCGAGCTCGACATCGGCGAAGGAAAGCCGGTCCGCATTGCGCACCACCGGCACCACCAGGCCGTTCGGCGCCGAGACGGCAACCCCGATATGGTAATAGTTTTTGTAGACGATCTCATCGCCGTCGATCTGCGCGTTGACCGCCGGCACTTCGCGCAAGGCATGGACGCAGGCCTTCACGAAAAAGGACATGAAGCCCAGGCGGATGCCGTGCTTCTTTTCGAACAAGTCCTTGTACCTGTTGCGATAGGCGATGACCGCCGACATGTCCGCCTCGTTGAAGGTGGTGAGCATGGCGGCACTCGATTGCGCTTCCTTCAGCCGCTCGGCGATGCGCTGGCGCAGCCGGGTCATGCGCACTCGCTCCTCGCGCGGGCCGTCCTCGGCCGCTGGCGGCTTGGCGCCGGGCGCGGGCTTTGCCTTGGCGCTGGACGCCGGTTTCGTCTTGGCGTTTTCGGCGGCGGCAAGGACATCGGCCTTTAAAAGGCGGCCGTCCTTGCCGGTGCCGGCAATCGCAGCGGGATCAAGGCCGTGCTCGGCAATGAGCTTGCGCACCGCGGGCGAAAGCGACTTGTCACCGGCCTCGTCGGCGGCCTTGGCTTGTTTTGCCGCGGCCGGCGCGGGCTTTGTAGAGGGCGGCGTCATGCCTGCGCCGCCGGCTTCATCGATGGTGCCGATGAGGGCGCCGATCTCCACCGTGTCCCCTTCCTGGGCGATGATCTCGCGCAGCACCCCGGCGGCCGGGGCATTGACTTCCATGGCGACTTTATCGGTCTCCAGCTCCGCCACCGGTTCGTCGAGCGCCACTGCCTCGCCCACCGCTTTCAGCCATTTGCCGATGGTCGCCTCGGTGATCGATTCGCCCAGTTGCGGAACCTTGATCTCGGTTGCCATGTCGTCTTGTCCTTGTCCCTTAAAGGCTCAATGCTTGATCGATGAGGGCGGCCTGCTGCGCCGCGTGCTTGGAGGCAAGGCCGGTCGCGGTCGAGGCCGACGGCGCGCGCCCGACATAGTGGGGACGCCTGACCTTGAGGCCCGCCTCGCTCAGCGCTTCCTCGATGAGCGGGGCGACGAAGCTCCAGGCGCCCATGTTTTTCGGCTCTTCCTGCGCCCAGACGACGCTTTCGACATTTGCAAAGCGCGATAAAATCTCGAGAAGCGCGGTGCGCGGGAAGGGGTAAAGCTGCTCGAGGCGGAGGATATAGATATCATCCAGCCCGCGATCGTCACGCGCTTCCAGAAGGTCGAAATAGACCTTGCCGGCGACGAGGATGAGGCGCTTGATGTCGTTATCCGCGCGCAAGGTGAAATCGGACGCCGTGCCCATTTCCGCGTCGTCGAAAAGAATGCGGTGGAACTGGCTGCCCGGCCCCATCTCGGCCAGCCGGCTCACCGCCTTCTTGTGACGCAACAGCGATTTCGGCGTCATCAGGATGAGCGGCTTTCTAAAGCCGCGGTGCATCTGCCGGCGCAGGATGTGAAAATATTGCGCCGGGGTCGTCGGCGTGGCGACCTGCATGTTGTCCTCGGCGCAGAGTTGCAAGTAACGCTCGAGCCGGGCCGAGCTGTGCTCGGGACCCTGTCCCTCATAGCCGTGCGGCAACAGCATGACGAGGCCGGACGCACGCAGCCACTTGGCTTCCGAGGAGGCGATGAACTGGTCGATGATGACTTGCGCGCCATTGGCGAAGTCGCCGAACTGCGCTTCCCACAGCACCAGCGTCTTGGGGTCGGCCTGGGAATAGCCATAATCGAAGCCCAGCACGCCGAATTCCGACAAGGGGCTGTCATGGACCTCGAAATGGCCCGGGGCGTCGATATGGTTGAGCGGCAGATAGCGCATCTCGGTCTTCTGGTCGATGAAGGCGGCGTGGCGCTGGGAAAAGGTGCCGCGGGTCGAATCCTGCCCCGACAAGCGCACATGATAGCCTTCCTTGAGGAGCGAGCCGAACGCAAGCGCTTCCGCCGTCGCCCAATCAAAGCCCCCGCCACTGGCGAACATCTCATCCTTGGCGGCAAGGACGCGCTTCAAGGTCTTATGAAGGTTGAAATGCTCGGGCACGAAAGTGAGCGCCTTGCCGATTTCGCGCAAAGTCTCCTCGCCGACCCCGGTATCGGCGCGCCGGGCCTGGCCCTCGGCCTCCTGCGGCTTGCCGAAGCCCGCCCAGATGCCGCCGAACCAGTCCGCCTTGTTGGGCTTGTAGCTTTCGGCGGCGGCGAATTCCTCCTCCAGCATGTCTGAAAAGCTCGCCTCCATCCGCGCCAGCTTGTCATCGTCGATGAGGCCTTCTGCCTTCAGCCGGTCGGCATAGACTTTGACCACCGAGGGATGCTTGCGGATCGCCTGATACATCAAGGGCTGGGTAAAGGCCGGCTCGTCCGATTCGTTATGACCGAAGCGGCGATAGCAAATGAGGTCGATCACCACGTCGCGGCGGAAGGTCTGGCGGAACTCGGTGGCGACCTTGGTGGCGTAGACCACTGCTTCCGGATCATCGCCATTGACATGGAAGATCGGCGCCTGGACGATCTTGCCCACGTCCGACGGATAAGGCGAGGAACGGGAAAAGCGCGGGCTCGTGGTGAAGCCGATCTGATTGTTGACGATGAAATGGATGGTGCCGCCGGTGTTGTATCCCGGCACCCCGGAAAAGCTCAGGCATTCAGCGACGATGCCCTGGCCGGCGAAGGCCGCGTCGCCATGCAGCAGCAGGGAAAGGACCTGGCTGCGCTCCTTGTCGCCGCGCTGGGTCTGCTTGGCCCGCACCTTGCCGATGGCCACCGGATTGACCGCTTCGAGATGAGACGGGTTGGCGGTGAGCGACAGATGCACCACATTGCCGTCGAACGTACGGTCGGCGGACGTGCCAAGGTGATACTTGACGTCGCCCGAGCCGCCGACATCGTCGGGGTTCGCCGAGCCGCCATGGAATTCGTGGAAAATGGCGCGGTAGGGCTTTTGCATCACGTTGGCAAGGACATTGAGCCGGCCGCGATGGGGCATGCCGATGACCACTTCCCTAAGTCCGTGATGGCCGCCGGTCTTGATGATGCCTTCAAGGGCCGGCACCATCGCCTCGCCGCCGTCGAGGCCGAAACGCTTGGTGCCGGCGTATTTGCGGCCCAAGAATTTCTCGAACTGCTCCGCCTCGATGAGCTTGTTCAAGATGGCGAGCTTGCCTTCCGGGGTGAACTGGATTTCCTTGTCGCGACCCTCGATGCGGCTTTGGATCCAGGCTTTCTCCGCCGGCTCGGCGATATGCATGAACTCAACCGCCAAGGTCGAGCAATAGGTGCGCTGGAGGATGGCCAGAATCTCCCTTATGCTCGCCATTTCCAGGCCAAGCACATGGTCGATGAAAATCGGCCGGTCCATGTCGTCCGGCCCGAAACCATAGGTCGCCGGATCAAGCTCGGCATGGGGCGGGCGCTCCCACAGCCCCAAGGGGTCGAGATTGGCGTGCAAATGGCCCCGCACCCGATAGGCGCGGATCATCATCAGGGCGCGCAGGGAATCAAGGGTGGCGGCGCGCACCGCAGCGCCCGAAAGGTCTGCCGGCTTGTCCTTGGGCTTTGCCGGCGCCGCCGTCAGCCAGCCGGGGTCAAGCGCGGCGTTGACCTCGTCAAGGCTCTTGGGCGGCCAATCGCGCCGCGCCCAGGAGGGACCGTGCGACACCGCAGCGCCAGCGCCTTGTTCGAGGCCGGCAAAATAGCGTTGCCATTCCGGGCTCACCACCGCGGGATCGCGGCGGAAGGTGTCATAGAGGCCCTCGATGAAGCCGGCGCCGGCGCCGCCCAAATCGCCCGAGGAAACAGGGTGTGATGCCATCGCTTTCTTGCGGAAGAATCCTCCGCCCCTCTCCGTCTCGCCACCAAGGCATTTTCCGCACCGGTGGATACCGGTGGCCGTGGAAAATGCGAAATGCCAAAGCCTTACAAAAGCCTAGAGTCAAAGGATGCGAATTTCGCAATCAGGACACTAGCCTTTCAAGACCGCAGCCAAGGTCGAGCCCAGCGCCGCCGGGCTGTCCGCCACCTTGATTCCGGCAGAGCGCAGGGCTTCGATCTTGCCTTCCGCCCCGCCCTTGCCGCCGGCAACGATCGCGCCGGCATGGCCCATGGTGCGGCCCTTGGGCGCCGTGCGCCCGGCAATGAACCCAACCATAGGTTTCTTAATTTTTGACGACTTGATGAAATCCGCCGCCTCTTCCTCGGCCGAGCCGCCTATCTCGCCGATCATGATGATCGATTTGGTCTCGTCATCGGCCAGGAACATTTCCAGGACATCGATGAAATTGGTGCCGTTCACCGGGTCGCCGCCAATCCCCACCGCGGTCGTCTGGCCAAGGCCGACGGCGGTGGTCTGGGCCACCGCTTCATAGGTGAGCGTGCCGGAGCGCGACACCACGCCGACCGAGCCCTTATGGAAGATGTTGCCCGGCATGATGCCGATCTTGCACGCCTCGGGGGTGAGGACGCCGGGACAATTGGGGCCGATGAGACGGGTCGATGAATGCGCCAGCGCCCTTTTCACCTTCACCATGTCGAGAACGGGAATGCCCTCGGTGATGGCGACGACGAGCGCGACGCCGGCATCGATCGCCTCCAATATCGCGTCGGCGGCAAAGGGCGGCGGGACATAGATCGCCGAAGCATCGGCCCCGGTCTTCGCCTTGGCCTCGTGCACGGTATCGAAGACCGGCAGGCCGATATGGCTGGTGCCGCCCTTGCCCGGCGTCACCCCGCCCACCATCCTGGTGCCGTATTTGATCGCCTGCTCGGTATGGAAGGTCCCGTTATTGCCGGTGATGCCTTGGCAGATGACCTTGGTGTTGGCATCGACGAGAATGGCCATTATGCCGCCTCCTTCACGGCGGCGACGACTTTCCTCGCCGCGTCGCCCAGGTCGTCGGCGGAGATGATGGGAAGGCCACTTTCCGCGAGGATTTTCTTGCCCAAAGCCACATTGGTGCCCTCGAGCCGCACCACCAGCGGCACCGACAGCTTAACCTCTTTCGCCGCGGCGACGATGCCGGCGGCGATGACGTCGCACTTCATGATGCCGCCGAAGATGTTGACAAGGACGCCTTTGACCGCCGGATCGGAGAGGATGATCTTGAAAGCGGCGGTCACCTTCTCCTCGCTGGCGCCGCCGCCAACGTCGAGGAAGTTCGCCGGCTCGGCGCCATTGAGCTTGATGATGTCCATGGTCGCCATGGCAAGGCCGGCGCCGTTTACCATGCAGCCGATATTGCCATCGAGCTTGACATAGCTGAGGTCGAATTTCGAGGCTTCCACCTCCATCGGGTCCTCTTCCGAAATATCGCGCAACTCCATCACTTCCGGATGGCGATACAGCGCGTTGTTGTCAAAGCTCATCTTGGCGTCAAGCACCACCATCCTGTCGTCCTTGGTGACGACGAGGGGGTTGATTTCCAACAGGCTGGCGTCAAGCTGGGTAAAAGCATCGTAAAGCGCCGGCAGAAGCTTGCCGAATTCCTTGGCGAGGGCACCCTTAAGCCCCAGGCCGAAGGCCAGCCGGCGGACATGGAACGGCATCAGCCCGGTCGCCGGATCGATGGCAAGGGTGATGATCTTGTCCGGGGTTTTCGCCGCCACCTCCTCGATATCCATGCCGCCCTGGGTGGAGACCATGACGGCGACGCGGCTGGCCGCCCGGTCGATGAGCAGGGAAAGATATAGCTCGCGGGCGATGGCGCAGCCGTCCTCGATGTACAGCCGGCCCACTTCCTTGCCGGACGGCCCGGTCTGATGGGTGACGAGGGTCTTGCCCAGAAGCGCCTTGGCCGATGTTTCGACCTCGGCGATGGATTTCACCACCTTGACGCCGCCCGCCTTGCCGCGTCCGCCGGCATGGATCTGCGCCTTGACCACCCAGACGGGACCGCCCAGCATCTTGGCCCCCTCGACCGCTTCTTTGACGGTGAAGGCGGGATGGCCCTTGAGGACGGGGGCGCCATATTTCGCCAAAAGTTGCTTGGCCTGATACTCGTGGATATTCATCGTGCGCGAGCCCCCTTGGTTATTTCAGCGCCGGATCGATCTTGCGGCAGGCCGCCATCAGCCCCTTTACCGCATTGACCGAGTTGTCGAACCCCTTCTTCTCGGGCCCCTTAAGCGCTATCTCCACAATTCGCTCGACGCCCTTGGCGCCGATGACCACCGGAACGCCGACATAAAGGTCTTTAAGGCCATATTGGCCCTTCAAATAGGCGGCGCAGGGAAGCAGCCGCTTCTTGTCCTTCAAATAGCTCTCGGCCATGACGATGGCGGACGAGGCCGGTGCGTAATAGGCCGATCCGGTCTTCAAAAGGCCGACAATCTCCGCCCCGCCGTCGCGGGTGCGCTTAATGATGGCGTCGATCCGCGCCTTGGTCGACCAGCCCATCTTCACAAGGTCGGGCACCGGGATGCCGGCGACGGTGGAATAGCGCGCCAGCGGCACCATGGTATCGCCATGCCCGCCGAGGACGAAGGCCGTCACATCCTCCACCGAGACGTTGAATTCCTGGGCAAGGAACAAGCGGAAACGGGCCGAATCCAAAACCCCGGCCATGCCCACCACCATGTGATGGGGAAGACCGGAAAACTCCCGCAGCGCCCAGACCATGGCGTCGAGCGGGTTGGTGATGCAGATGACGAAGGCCTTGGGGGCGTATTTCTTGATCCCGGCGCCCACCGCTTTCATCACCTTCAAATTGATGCCGAGAAGGTCATCGCGGCTCATCCCCGGCTTGCGCGGCACCCCGGCGGTGACGATGCAGACATCGGCCCCCTTGATGTCCTTATAGGCGCTGGTGCCCTTCAAATTGGCGTCAAAGCCCTCGACCGGCGCGGACTGGGCGATATCGAGCGCCTTTCCCTGGGGCAGCCCGTCGGCGATGTCGAAGAGGACGACGTCGCCCAGCTCCTTCAAGCCGACGAGGTGGGCCAGCGTGCCGCCGATCATGCCTGAGCCGATGAGTGCGATTTTCCTGCGTGTCATGGATGATGTTCCTGATCCGTCGCGCCAAAAAGCGCCAGCGCCTCAAGGGCGAGCCGCCCTGAGCCGTGGCGATTGGCTTCGGGGTGTAGCGCGATTTCGCCAAGGGTTGCAAGGGCGCATCAACGCCCTGCGCCAAAGGTCGCATGAGGCGTCACGGCCCGCCATGGCCAAGGGCGAGATAGGCGTGGGACTGCATTTCGTTAAGGCGGGAGACGGCGCGGGCGAATTCAAAGGCGCCATCGCCGGCGGGGTAAAGCGCCTCCGGCATCGCGTCGGCGGCCATCAAAAGCTTCACCTTATATTCGTAAAGGGCATCGATGAGAGTGGTGAAGCGTTTGGCCTCGTTGCGCATCTCCTTGCTCATGCACGGGACGCCGACGATGATGACGCTATGGTAGCGCCGGGCGATGGCGAGATAATCCGCCGCGCCCAAAGGGTTCATGCACAGCCGCTTGAAGGAGAAGACGGCAACCCCCTTCAAGGACTTGGGGACGAAAAGCGCACGCCCCTGAACCTCGATTTCCTCCGAAGGCACCTTGTGCGCGTCATCCACGCAATGATCGGTGAGACGGAAAAAAGCCTCGCGCAGCGCCGCCGTCGCTTGCCGGCCGTTGGGGACATGATAGACCTTCACGCCAGAAAGCCGCGCCAGGCGGTAATCAGTGGGGCCGTTGAGCGGCAGGACATCCCATTCCCGTTCGATAAGGGCGATGAAGGGCAGGATGATCGCGCGGTTGAGGCCATCCTTATAGAGCTCATGGGGCGGCCGGTTGGCGGTCGCCACCACGACGACGCCGCGCTCGTGAAGCGCGGCAAAGAGGCGCCCCAGGATGCCCGCGTCCGCGACATCGCCGACCTGCATTTCGTCAAAGCACAAAAGCGAGGCCTCAACCGCTATCTTGCGCGCCACCGGGGGGATGGGATCGTCGCTCCCGGCGGCAGCGCCGAAAGCGATTTTTTGCGAAGGGCTCATGGCACGAAAGCGGTGGATGGCCTCGTGCACCTCCAGCATGAATTGGTGGAAATGGACGCGCCGCTTGGCCTTGATGGGCGCGGCGGCGAAAAACAAATCCATCAGCATCGACTTGCCGCGCCCCACTCCACCCCATAGATAAATCCCGCGGGGATAAGCAGCGTCCCGGCCGGACCAGCGAAAAAGCCGCGCTAGTGGTGCGATTCCAACGGATGGTTCCCATCTGTTGGAATCACACCACAGATTCAATAACTTAGTGGTCCACTTTTCCCAAACGGATGGATTTATCCGTTTGGGGCGGA
Source organism: Pseudomonadota bacterium (assembly GCA_049324415.1). Lineage (GTDB taxonomy): Bacteria > Pseudomonadota > Alphaproteobacteria > Sphingomonadales > CAKZYD01 > JBMOOS01. Next base: position 14,041 of record JBMOOS010000005.1, on the reverse strand, counting down.
GCACTAGCCGCCATTGCCGCACCCGCGTCGCCGGCGACGGCACGGCGGGATAATCTGCAAGCTCGCGATAGAGCCGTTGCAGGCGCTTGGCAGCCGCCGCCTGATCGGTGTCGGCTTTCAGCTCGCCAGCCTCGACCAGCGCTTGATAGGCGGCCAAGGAGCCCTCAAAGGCCGTCATCTGCGCCATCGCTCAGTCGCCGAAGCTGCCGGCGGGGCCAGGAAAGACCACCGGGCTTTCAGCGCCGTCACGGGCAACGCTGGCGACGCCGAAGAAATAATTGTCGATGACGATATTGTCCAAGGTGAAGCGGTTGACCTTGCCGACATAGCGCGACCATCGCCATTGCGGGTCGGTGGTGAGCCGCCAATAGAGGCGATAGCCGGCAAGATTGTCCGCCGCCTTTCCTTCCGGCAACGCCCAGGCAAGGGTGGTCGATGGCTGCACCGCGCCCTCGATGGCGACCTGCGCCGGGAAAGGCGGGGCGGCGGCGAGCTCGGCAAGGGTGACGATGTTGAGCGCCGTCAGCTTGGCGGCATAGGCAAAGTCCACGCCTGCCACCACGTCGCCATAGGCGATGCCGTCCTTAACCCGCACGTCCTGGTGCTGGCGGCGATAGTTTTCATGGGCTTCCATGATGCGCACCCCGGGCCAGCCCGCTTCGTTGAACGGGCGGTGATGGCCGCCGCGTCCGAAGCGATCGAGGCGGTAGACCAGCATCACGTCAAGATTGGCGATATAGCGCTCGGCCAGGCGATCGACGAGCCGGGCGAGATTGCGCGAGGGCGAATCCACCTCGCCGCCGGTGAAGCGGCGCAGCCGCGCGTCCTCAGGGGTTTCCGTCGCCCGGGTGCCTTCGGAAAAGACCCGGGCGGTGGTGTTGTCGATGACCCCGTCGATGCCGGCGACATTGCCGATCATGTCGTTGTTGAGCACCGCCTTGATGCGCCAGCCTTGCGCTTGGGCGTAGCGGGCGAGGATGGCGCCGCCGAAAAGGCCCTGCTCCTCGCCGGAGAGCCCGGCGTAAACGATGGTGCCGGCAAAGCGCTGCCGGCTTAACACCCGGGCCGCTTCCAGAACCCCGGCCATGCCGGAAGCGTTGTCGTTGGCTCCCGGCGCATCGCTCACGGCGTCCATCACGTCGGAGGCGCGGCTGTCGATGTCGCCGGCCATGATGACCACCCGGTCGGGGTCGAGCGCGCCGCGTTGGATGGCGATGACATTGACCACCGCCACCGGCTCGGGCAAGCGCGGCGTCCCGGAAACCGTTTCGGCAACGAGACGAACCTCAAGGCAACCGCCGCAGTCCTTGGCGATGCGCTGAAACTCGCCCTCGATCCACCGCCGGGCGGCGCCGATGCCGCGCGTGTCCGAGGTCGTTTCGGAAGCGGTATGACGGGTGCCAAAGCCCGCCAGGCGACGGATGTCGGCCTCGATGCGGACGGGCGAGGCTTGTCCGGCAAGGTCATGCAAAAGCCCTCGTTCCGCCGGCGGAACGAGGGTCTCGCCATGGACCGGCGCGGTCATGAGGCCGATTGTTACGGCCGCGAAAAGATAGACGCCCCTCATTCTTTTCTCCTTGTTTCTAGTCTCGTCTTCGTTCCTTTGCGGCGGATATGCGCGCGTTGCGCGCGGGGGTCCATCTCGAACACCGCCGGGCTGGTATAGGCGACGGGGACAAAGGCGTCCTTTGCCGCCGCCGGCCAGGGCGGCCGCCGCGTCAAGCGATAGATAAGAAAGCCGATGAAAAGGACCTGGGTCGCCGCGGTGAGGGCGAAAAGGGCGGCGGGACCAAATGCGCCCATGAGAGCGGCGGCGATGAGAGGGCCGATAATGGCGCCCAGCCCGTAAAGCAGGTTGAGTCCGGCGGAGACGACCACCGCCTCGGCCTTGGTGACCATGTCGTTGACATGAGCGACGCATACCGAGTTGAGTGGCATGGCGCCGGCGCCGAACAGCACGGCAAGCCCTAAAATCGGTCCCGAAGCGCCGCCGAGCAGGACGATCGCCAAGCCAATGACGGCCGCCAGAGCGGCTTGCAGCAAAATGACCCGCCTGCGGTCGGTGCGGTCCGACCAGCGCCCCCACGGCCATTGGGCAAGGGCGGCGCCAAGGCCAACCAGGCTCATGAACAGCGCGACTTCAGCGACGCTGAACCCGATGGTGAGGGCGAAGACCGGTCCCATCGCCCAGAAAGCGCCGTTGGCAAAGCCGGTGACAAGCACGCCCACCGCCCCCACCGGGGCGAGGCGGAAAAGCCGCGCAAGGTCGAGCCGCACCTTGTGCGGCAAGGCTGGCGCGGTGCCCTGGGTCAGCATCAAGGGCAGGATAGAGAGGCTGAAAAGGATCGCCACCAGGGAAAACAGCCGCGCCCCCGCCGGGTCGTCCAGCGCCACCAGAAGCTGGCCCAGGCTGAAAACGCTGAGGTTGATGATGGCGTAGATGGCAAAGACCCGGCCGCGCGCCTCGTTGGGGGTTTCGCCGTTGAGCCAGCTTTCCACCGTCATGTAGAGCCCGGCAAGGCAAAAGCCGGTCGCCACCCGCAGGGCCCACCATAGCGAGGCGTCCCGCGTCATCGGGAAAAGCAAGGCAAGGACGGCGACCAGGCTGGCAAGGGCGGCGAAGGTGCGCATGTGCCCGCTGCGCCGCAACAGCCAGGGCGTCACAAAGCAGCCGGCGATGAAGCCGGCGTAATAAATGGCGCCAAGGATGCCGAGGGAAAAGCTGGAAAAACCAATGAGCTTGGCATGAACCGGCAACAGCGTGAAAAGGCCGCCATTGCCGGCAAGCAACAGGGCGATGGCGAGAAAGAGGGCAGTAAAGGGCAAAAGCAGGCGCGACATGAAGGCTTGGCCGTGAGACAAGATGAATGGCAAGGGCGGGCCATAGCATATCTTCCGGGACCAAGGGAAATCTTCTCTCGCCCGCTTTGCCGCTTGGTCTTGCCCATGTCGCCATGCTAGCCACAAGCCCATGAGCCGGATTGACATCAAGGCGCTGGAAAAGGGCGTGCTGGCGGGCGATCGTCGGGCGCTCGCCAAGGCGATCACCCTCATTGAGTCGGCGCGCGCCGACCATCGCGCCCAGGCCCAGGACTTGCTTGCCCGCCTGATGCCCCATGGCGGCAAGGCGATACGCCTCGGCCTCAGCGGCGCCCCGGGGGTGGGCAAGTCCACCTTCATCGAGGCTTTTGGCGGCTTTCTCATCGCCAAGGGCCATAGGCTGGCGGTGCTCGCCGTCGACCCTTCCTCGGCGCGGTCCGGCGGCTCCATCCTCGGCGACAAGACGCGCATGGAAAGGCTTGCCCGCGCGCCCGCCGCCTTCATTCGCCCCTCGCCCTCCGGCGGCGGCTTGGGGGGCGTCGCCCGGCGCACCCGGGAAGCGCTTCTTGCCAGCGAGGCCGCCGGCTTTGACGTGGTCATCGTCGAGACGGTGGGCGTCGGTCAATCGGAAACCATGGTCGCCGACATGGTCGACATGTTCCTGCTCCTTATTGCGCCCGGCGGCGGCGACGAGCTGCAGGGCATCAAGCGCGGCATCATGGAGCTTGCCGACCTCGTCATCGTCAACAAGGCCGATGGCGACATGGAAAAGGCCGCCCGGCGGGCGCAAGCGGACTATCGCGCCGCCTTGTCCCTGATACGCCCGAAATACCCCGATTGGCGGCCGCGCGCACTCCTTGCCTCGGCCCTTGAAGGACATGGCCTTGAAGCCATCTGGCGCGAGATCGGCGCTTTTTGCGCGCAGCTCAAAACGAACGGCGCCCTTGAGCGGCTGCGCGCCCGCCAGGCGGTAGCCTGGATGTGGGCGGAAATCGAGGAAGGGCTCAAAACCGCCTTTCAAAACCATCCGCGCATCGGGGAAGTCCTCAAGGCCAACGAGGCGGCGGTGGCGGCGGGCGACCTTCCCCCCGCCAAGGCGGCCCAGCATCTGCTTGCCCTTTTCGCCAAGCCTTGACGGCGGGCGGCGGTTCCACTATAGGCCAAGCCTTCATTTCGCCGGCGCGCCGGCCAAGCACTGATTGACTTTGAGGAATTTGAACCATGTCGCGGGTGTGCGAGCTGTCGGGCAAGGCGGTCCAGGTGGGCCATAATGTGTCCCATGCCAACAACAAGACCAAGAAGCGCTTCTTGCCCAATCTCAATAACGTCACCTTGATATCCGACGCGCTTGGCCAGTCGGTGCGCCTGCGCATCACCCCGCACGCCCTGCGCTCGGTGGAGCATGTCGGCGGCCTCGACAACTTCCTCCTCAAGGCGCGGCCCAGCCAGCTTTCCTTGAAGGCGCAGCGCTTGAAACGGCAAATCGCCAAGAAAAAAGCGCAAGCTTAAGGCGTCGACTTCGCAAGAACGCACTCGACGCGACCCCGCCCTTCGCGGCGGGGTTTTTCGTTCATGGCAGGGCGCTTGCCGGCCAATGCAGCTTGATCAAGAGGGTCTTTTGCAAGGGGTTGAAATTATCGTCCGTGATAAGGAAAAGGTCGAGCCCCCCGTCCGCCGCCGGGCGCACGGCAAGACCTTCGAAATTATCCACCGGGAAAGGCGGCGCCAAGCGGGCGACAAGCCGCGGCGTGACCAGTTCATTGGCGGCAAGGCTTGTCGCATCGAACCAGGCGAGGACCCCGCTCGCCCCGGAAAACGGGCTCCAATGCCGGTGCAACACCAGCACCCTGCCGTCGGGCAAGGCGGCGGCATCGGTCGGCACATGGGGGAGTGGGGTCTGGTAGCGCAAGGCAAGGCTTGGCGCGCCAAAGCGCCAGGCACGGCGCGCCCCGCCACCGGCATCGCCGTCTTCCGACAAGGCCAGGGCGGCGCCATCGGCCAGCACCGCCATGGCTTCGATGCCGCCATTGTCGGGAAGCCCCGCCAGCGCCGCCTCGACGTCGAGGGAAGTGGGCACCGCTTGCGCCAGGCTGGCAAAGCCGCCTTCCCTGTTTAACGGATAGCGCCAAATACGGTGCCACTGCTCGAAGGCGATGAGAAGGGCATCCCCCTCAGGCATGAGGCCGACCGCCTCGGCATCGCCGTGGTGCTTATCGCCAAGAGGCTGGCCATCGAGGCCCAGGAGGGGGAAAAGGCTATTGTCGGCAACGCCGACAAGACGCCCTTCGGCATCCTCCGCCAGGGCGCCGGCCCAGCCCATGCCGGCGTCCGACACGGCGATGAAACGCCGGCCATCGGGGCCAAGGGCAAGTCCGGAAAAGCCGCCAAAGCCCGAGGCAGCCGCCGTCAGTTCAAGGACGCCCGCAAGGCGCAGCGGTCCCAAATCCCCAGCGTCCGCGCCTTGCGCCAAGCTGAGCGGCCTTACCATCACCTCCAGCGCCTTCGCTTGGGGAACAAGAAAAGCAACGCAAAGCACCGCCAACCAGCATCGTTTCATGCGCGAAACCTTTCGGTATTTTTCTCGTGTTTTTCCCTTTAGCGCATCATGGCGGCCGGGCCGACGCGGACAATCCCCACCGGACCGATGGAAACAATCCCCTCCTGAATGTTGACGGGAACCCGGGTGCGCGCCGCTTCGGCCTTCCTTTCCGTCAACAGTTGCAAGGTGATGCGCAGCAATTCGGCGGCCTTGCCGTCGATGCGGTTGCTCGCCTCCAACGTCGCGAGGGCAGCGTCGAGCCCTTGGGCGTCAAGCGCCAAGGCGCCGAGGGGGCGCAAGGCGTCATCGAGCGCCAGGGTGCCCGAACCGGTGACTTCGAGCGGCCCCCAGCGCAAGACCAGGCGGGGCACATCGAGGGTGCCGCCGGCGTCCCGCCAGGCGGCAAGGGCGGCGGCCTCGCGGCTGGGGATGGCGGGCCCGGAAAGGCTGGCATCGATGATGAGGCTATCTAGCCTAGGCCCCAGCGCGCCGAGGGCGCGGCCTTGCAGCGTCACATCGGCGATGCGCAAGGCCGGCTCCAGCACGATGGGTTCGATCAGGCCCTCATCCTTGGCGGCGGAAGGCTTGGGCCAGCGCAAATGAAGTTCCATATCCGCCGCGGTGAAGGGGCCGATGCCAAACAGCGTTGTCTCGCCGGCGACTTTCGATGCCACCAGTGAAAGCCGCTTGGGGCCGCGCCCCGGCACGCTGCTGAGGCTGGCCTGCAGGGTGCCCGCCTTCATCGTCGCGCTATGGCCGCCGAGCCTTCCCTCTCCATCGGCCCAGTCGAGGCTGAGCGCCACCTGCGCATCCGGGGCATGAAGGATGACGTGATGGCGGTTCCATGGCTGGGCGATGAGCGCGACCTTGTCCCCCCGCACGCCCCAGCCATAGCCCGCCCCGGCGCCGGTGACGACGGCCTTGTCATAGGTCGCGATGAGGCGGAAGGGAAAGCCGCCAAGCTGGCGCCTCGCATAGGCAAGATGGATGGCGCGCCCGGGCAAAGCGGCTTCCTCCCCATCGAGGGCGGCGATGAACCGGGCGCGGGCGACGAGCCAATAGCCGGACCAGGCAAGGGCGATAAGGGCGATGACGATGGCGAGGTGCTTTGGTTTCATCGAGGGCTTTCGCAACTTGGCCTAGGATTGCCTCGGCCTTTATACTCGGCTTTGAGGGCGTGCATAGCAGGCAGCAGAAACTTGGCAAGGGCAGGTGGCGAAAGCATGGCGGCAGATGTGTGGGTTTTCGCCTATGGCTCGCTGATGTGGCGGCCGGACTTTGCCCATGAGGAAGCGCTGAGCGCGCGGCTCTATGGCTATCACCGGGACTTTTGCATCCTCTCCGTGGTCCACCGGGGCAGCCATGCCCGGCCTGGGCTGGTGCTAGGCCTGGCTCCGGGCGGCTCGTGCCGGGGTTTGGCCTTTCGCATCGCCTCTAAAGAAGCGCAGGCCGCCATCGCCGCCCTCGACGCGCGCGAGCAAGTGACCGGCGTCTATATCCCCAAGACCCTCAGGGTGCACACTGGCCACGGAGTAAAGCTGGCGCGTTGCTATGTCAGCGATACCGGCCATGCCCAATTCGCCGGGCGCCAGGACATCGCCGCGCAAGCCGCCCGCATCATCGGCGCGCGCGGGCAAAGCGGCTGCAATGTGGAGTATCTGCAGCGCACCCTAGCGGCGCTTCACGCCCTGGGCATCGACGATAAGCGCCTGACCGCCCTTGGCCGCCTCTGCGGGGCCATAAGCGCGCCGTAACGCGCCCTTCAGCCGCATTTGGAATAGCCGCAATTGACGCATAGATCGCAGCCCTCCTGGCGGATGAGGGCGGGGGCCGCGCATTTCGGGCACGCCGCCATGGCGGTGTTGTTGTCCCGCGCCGCCGCGCTGTCGCCCACCGCGAGCTTGGCGCGCGCCGCTTCCACAGCGCCGCGGTCCGGCCGCTCGATGAAGCCGATATCGATGAGATGCTCCTCGATGACCTCGCCAATGCCGGCAAGCAAGGAGGGAATATAGCGCCCGCCCATCCAATAGCCGCCGCGCGGGTCGAACACCGCCTTCAGCTCCTCGACCACGAAGGAGACATCGCCGCCGCGCCGGAACACCGCGGAAATCATGCGGGTCAAGGCGACCGTCCAGGCATAATGCTCCATGTTCTTGGAATTGATGAAGACCTCGAACGGGCGGCGGCGGCCGTCCTGGATGACATCGTTGATGGTGATGTACATGGCGTGGTCCGAGTCCGGCCATTTGACCTTGTAGGTCTTGCCCGGCAGCACCTCGGGGCGGTCGAGGGGACGGGTCATATAGACGACGCCGCCGGCCTCGAAGACGTCTCTTGGCTTGGCGCGCGCCGCCTTGCTTTCGTCCAGGGGCAATTCGGGCTGAGACTCGGCTTCCTTCTTGACTTCCAGCACCGCGCCGGTGACCGCGTTGGGGCGATAGGTGGTGCATCCCTTGCAGCCCCATTCATAGGCCAGGCGATAGACGTCCTTGAAGGCGTCGAAGGAAATATCCTCGGGACAGTTGATGGTCTTGGAGATGGAGGAATCGACATAGTCCTGCACCGCCGCCTGCACCTTCAAATGATCGGTGGGGGCGAGGGTCTGGGCGGTGACGAAATAGTCGGGCAAGGGCGCCTCGGCGCCAAAGCGGGCGCGAAACAGGCGGTAGGCGTAATCCGCCACCGTTTCTTCCCGGCGGCTGCCGTCGGGCATCAGAACCTTGCGCGTATAGGTGAAGGAAAACACCGGCTCGAGCCCCGAGGACACATTGTCGGCGAACAGCGAGATGGTGCCGGTGGGCGCGATGGAGGTCAAAAGCGCGTTGCGGATACCATGTTTGGCGATGGCGGCGCGCACGTCCCCGTCAAGCGCCTCGATGGTGGGCGAGGCCATATAGCCCGCACGGTCGAACAGGGGAAAAGCGCCCTTTTCCCGCGCCAAGTCAACCGAGGCCAAATAGGCTTCGCGCTGGATACGCGCCAGCCATTGGCGAATGAGGGCAAGCGAGCGCTCGCCGCCATAGCGCACGCCCATCAAGATAAGCGCGTCGGCTAGCCCGGTGACGCCGAGCCCGATGCGCCTCTTGGCGCGCGCTTCATGGGCCTGGGCCGGCAGCGGAAAGCGCGACACGTCGATGACATTGTCCATCATCCGCACCGCGGTGCGCACGGTCTGGCCGAGCGCTTCCTCATCGAGATCGGCGTCCTCGGTAAATGCGCCGCGCACGAAGCGCGCGAGATTGATCGAGCCTAGAAGACAGGCGCCATAGGGCGGCAAGGGCTGCTCGCCGCAGGGGTTGGTGGCATAGATGGTCTCGGCATAGGCAAGGTTGTTGCGGGCATTGATGCGGTCGATGAAGATGACCCCCGGCTCGGCATAAGCGAAGGTCGAACGCATGATCTGGTCCCACAGGGCGCGCGCCGCCACCGTCTTGTAGACAGCGCCGTCGAACACCAGGTCCCAGGGCCTGTCGTCCTTGACCGCCGCCATGAAAGCCTCGGTCGCCAGCACCGAGAGATTGAACATGCGCAGGCGGCCGGGGTCGCGCTTGGCCTCGATGAAGGCCTCGATGTCGGGGTGGTCGCAGCGCAGGGTCGCCATCATCGCGCCGCGGCGATAGCCGGCCGACATGATGGTGCGGCACATTGCGTCCCAGACGTCCATGAAGGAAAGCGGACCGGAAGCATCGGCCCCCACGCCCTTCACCGGCGCGCCCTTGGGCCGCAGGGTGGAAAAATCATAGCCGATGCCGCCGCCTTGCTGCATGGTGAGGGCGGCTTCCTTCAAATTCTCGAAAATGCCTTCGAGGCTGTCGGGGATGCGCCCCATCACGAAACAATTGAACAGGGTGACGTCCCGCGCGGTGCCGGCGCCGGCAAGGATGCGGCCGGCGGGCAAAAACTTGAAATCCGCCATCGCCTCGGCAAAGCGCGCCTGCCAGACAGCGCGCTCGCCCTCCGCTTCCGCCGCCGCCAGGGCATGGGCGACCCGGGCCCAGCTCTCTTCCACCGTCTTGTCGATGGGCGCGCCGCCAGCCGCCTTATAGCGGTATTTCATGTCCCAGATCTGGCGCGATATTGGCGCGATGCTGCTCATCTTGTCCTCGAATGCGCGTGGTGGGCGATATGACCCCCGTTTTAACAAAGCCCGCGTCTTGGGCAAGGGTAAATGTTCTTTATATGTTCTTAACAGGGGAGATTATAATAACATATTGACGGTTAAAAGTATTTGACGTTTTCCCCGGAATTCACAAGGCGTTGATGGGAGCGATATTCTATTCGCCGTTCCCGCTGGCAAGCTGCGCGGCGGCCGTTTCGATACGGCTTGCCAAGGTGGTCATGAACGTCCGCTTATCAAGGCCAGGCGGGATTGGCGGCAAATAGCGCACACGGATGACGCCCGGCCGCTTCACAAAAGAGCGGCGCCCCCAATAAAGGCCGGAATTGACCGCCATCGGCACCACCGGAAGGCCAAGATGCCGGTAAAGCCCGGCGACCCCCGGCTGATAGGGCCGCGGCGCGCCCACGGGAGCGCGGGTGCCTTCGGGGAAAATCACCACCGGACGGCCTTGGCGGACGGCCTTGTCGGCGGCCTTCAGCATCTGGCGCAAGGCCTTGGCGCCGCCCTTCCGGTCGATGGGGATCTGCCCAGTGCGCCAGCCAATCCAACCGAAGAAGGGAAGCCATATCAACTCGCGCTTCAGCACATAGGCGGGATCGTCAAGCAGGACGTAGAACGCCAGCGTCTCCCAGCTCGATTGATGGTTGCCGGCCACCAACACTGGTCCGGACGGCGCGTATGCGTGCCCTTCAACCCGATAGGTGATGCCGACGAGCCATTTCAGCGCCCACAAGACGCCATGTGCCCAAAAGCGCTGCACCCCGCTTGCGACGCGGCGCGGCAGGACAAGCATCGGCGCGCCCGAAATGCTCACCAATGCCGTCCACAGGTAAAAAAACAGGTTAAAGGCGATGGAGCCTAGGATGATCCGCATGCCCGCTTCACTCCTCCAGGTCCAAACGGTCGATGATGAGGCTCAAGGCATATTTGCTGTATTCCTTGGCAAGCCCGTAAAGGCTTGCCGCCGCCGGCACCGGCAATGGCGTCAGCTTAACGCCCGGCATGGCGCGGGCGAACACCAGCATGGTGCGGGGCATGTGATAGCCTGCCGTCACCACGATGAGGCTGCGGTAGCCGTGGGCGCGGGCCCAGGCCGCCGCCTCGGCGGCGTTGCCCCGGGTATCGAGCGCCGCCCGGCCAAGGTCGATACAGCACGCCAATTGCCCGCCATCGATGCCTGCCACCCGCTCCAAGTCGGCGCTGGTGACGTTGAGATTGACCCCGGAAATCAAGATCCGCGCCACCCGGCCTTCCTCCAGCAGGCGCGTCGCCGCCTCGATCCGGCCTGGCCCGCCGGTCAAGGCGACGGCGGCGTCGCTGGCGGCATCGCTGGCCACGCTGGGAAGCCGCGCGAGAAAGCCAGCAAAGCCGCCCAGCCACAAGGCAAGAATCACCCATGCGCCGTGGCCCGCGAGCTTCAGCCCCACGCGCATGGCTCAAACCATCCTTTTAAGCGCATGAAGGACGGTGAACCGCGCCGTTGCCATGGTGAGAAGGCCAGCGAGAAAGGGAATCAAGGCAATTACCGCCAGGATGCTTAGATCCAGGCGCAGGCTGGGCAGCAGGCCCGCGTCAAGCCGCCCGGCGACAACGCCGAGGATCAATAGGGTGACGAGCGCCGCGCCAGCGCCGATAAGGCCGCCGCGCAGGCCTTGCAGAAGGAAGCGCCATTGAAACTCGCGGGCGATGGCGCCGTCGCTGGCGCCGATGAGGTGAAGGATCTCCACCGTTTGATCGTACATGGCAAGGCGCGCCCGGGTGCCGAAGATGACGATGGCGATGGTCGCAAGGACAACCAGAAGGAAGATGACGGCAAGGGTCGCGATGACGACGCCGAGAAGACGCCGCACCTCCCCCAGCCAGCGCTGATGGTCGTCCAGCCGGGCGTCGGGCGCCACCCGCGCCAGAGCCTGCCTCAAGGTCGCCGGGGTTGCCGGAGCCATGGCGTCCAGCTCGATATCGATGAGCGCGGGCACCGGCAAGTCGGCGACGACATTGCCCGCGCCCAGCCAGGGCTCCAGCAAGCGCGCGGTTTCCTCGGCATCGAGCGCCCGCGCCGCGGCGACCCCGCGCATGGCGGCAAGGGCTTTTACCGCCGCTTCCTGCTGGGCCTTGCGGGCGGCCGCGTCGGGGGTGACGATTTGCACCGTCAACCGCCGATCGAGCTCTCCGGACCAGGTGGCCATGGCGAAGGACAAGGCAAGGCCGCCAACGGCGGCCAGCGCAGAGAGATACATCATCACTGCGATCACCCAGGGAAGAAGGCCCTTGGCGGCCCGTCCCTCCGGCAAAAAAGCAAATGGCGGGCGCATCATCCCCTCAACCTTCCGGTCCTGGCGCCCCATCGGCGGCCAGGACGTCAAGCTCGCCCTTTTCCAGGCGCATGACGCGGCCGCGGCCGCGGCTGATAAGGCTCATGTCATGGGTGGCGATGACGGTGGTGGTGCCGATCTTGTTAAGCTCGGAGAAAAGATGCATCAGGCGCTGCGCCATCTCGGGGTCGACATTGCCGGTGGGCTCATCGGCAAGCAGCAGATCGGGCCGAGCGATGACGGCGCGGGCGATGGCGACGCGTTGCTGCTCGCCGCCCGAGAGGGTGGAGGGGCGCGCATGCATGCGATCGGCAAGGCCGACCCAGGCCAATAATTCCTCGACATGGGCCTTCACCTGCGCTTCCGCCGCGCCGGCGATGCGCAGCGGCAAGGCAACGTTTTCCAATGCCGTCAAATGGTCGAGCAGGCGAAAATCCTGAAACACGACGCCGATGCGGCGGCGCAGGGCCGGCAATTTACGGCGCGGCAGGGTCACCACGTCCTCGCCGAATATGCTGATGAGGCCGCGCGATGGCCGGTGGGCAAGGTATAAAAGCCGCAAAAGCGAGGTCTTGCCAGCGCCCGAAGGACCCGTCAGAAAATGCAACGACCCGGGGGCAAGGGTGAAAGAGATGTTGCGCAGCACCTCCTGGCCAACCCCATAGCGCATGCCGACATTCTCGAAGCGAATGAAATTTCCCGGCATATGTGGCGATAGCGGCAATGCCATGATGCGTGCCAAAAGTCCCGTCAACGTGGTTTTAGGAAAATCAGGTTTACATAGCCGGCTTGGCCGCGTCCAGCCGGTGTGAGGGGGCCAACAGGGCCAGCGTCGGCACGAGCGGGTTGACCTTGCCCATGGACCTTGCCAAAGCTGTTCGGCAGGGTAGGCTGGCGGCGGGGCCATCCCAGGCTCCAGCGCCACCCAAGGAAATGGCGTGATGATTATCAGTTGCGAAAAATGCGCAACCCGTTTTCGCGTCGAGGTCGAAAAGCTGGGGGCGACAGGGCGGATGGTGCGCTGCACCGCCTGCCGCCATGTCTGGCATCAGCTGCCGCCCGGCGAGCGGCAGCGCATCGTCGTCACCCACAGCCCCGCCAAGGCGCCGCCGGCCGCGGGCGATGCGCCAGCACCGACGGCGCCGCCCAAGCCCCGGCTCGACCCCGCGCAAGCCGCGGCCCAGGCGGAGGCCAAGCTTGCCGACATGCTGCGGCCCAAGCCGCGGCCGGACAGTTCCCGCGCCTTGGGCGAAGCGACCAGGGCGGAGGCAACCCGCCTGCGGGCCAATCTGCCCGCGCTCGCCGACGGCGGCCAGCGCCGGACGCGGCTTTATTTCGGCTGGGCCGCCCTCGCGGTATCGGCGCTGACCTTTCTTGCCGTCGCCTTTTTATGGCGGGAGACGCTGGCGGCGCGCTATGCAAGGGCGCAAGCGTTTTATACGCTCATCGGCCTCAAGGATGGCACGGCGCGCTTAGACGGACGCGAGGCGCTGGCTTTGCTCGATATCCGGGTAGCGGAGCGCGCGGCGGAACGGCGGGACGGGCGCATCGTCGCCGAAATCCCCGGCGAGATCGTCAACCGGGGAACGGTGAGATTGGCCGTCCCAATGCTCCAGGGCGTTCTTTGCGACGCCGGCGAAGAGGAGCTTTACGCCTGGCGCTTCCGCGCCCCGGTCACCGCGCTTGAGGCCGGACAGAGCGCCAGCTTCACCACCCGGGTCGATGACGTGCCGCCGACGACGGCCAAGCTGCGGGTCTTGTTTTCCAGCGAATACGCCCGCTTGGCGCGGCAAGGCATGGCCTGCCGCGACCGCGCGGTGGCCTCGTGAGGGAATAAGCCATGGCGCGCATATTGGTGGCGGAGGACGAGGAAATCTTACGCAGCATGCTGGTCCACGCCCTGACCGCGCGGGGCCACGAGGTGGTCGCCGCCGCCGATGGCGGCATCGCCCTTGACCGGCTGGCGGCGCAGCCCTTCGACCTTCTCATCGCCGATATCGTGATGCCGGTGATGGACGGGGTGGCGCTGGCCTTGAAGGCGAGCGCCGAGCATCCGCTGCTTAAAATCGTCATGATGACCGGCTATGTCGACGAGAAGCGCCGCGCCCATAATCTTGAAGCCCTGATCCACGCCGTGATCGCCAAGCCATTCGCCATGGAGGACATGGCGCGGCTGGTGGATGCCGCGCTCGCCGGGTAAAGGCCCTAGTGGTCCGCCCCAAACGGATGAATCCATCCGTTTGGGGCGGA
>JBMOOS010000004.1:0-19724 GCA_049324415.1 Pseudomonadota bacterium | reverse complement strand
CTAGGCCATCGGGTATCGCTCGCCATCAAAGCATGATGCGTCCTTGCCCATAGGCCGCTACCATTCGCCTGTACAGCGCCGTCGATGGGCGGCGCGCCATTGGCATGCCACATAAGGAAAGCCGTCATGCGCCTTCTTGCCCGCATCATCGCCCGCGGCCTTGCCGTGGGTCTGCCGCTCATCTTGACCCTCGCCATCCTGGTCTGGCTGTTGAAGACCATCGAGACCTGGCTTGGCGCGCCGCTGCGCTGGTGGCTTGAGGATAGTTATGCGCCGGGCATGGGGCTTGCCATCGGCCTTGTCTTCGTCATCGCCCTTGGAGTGGTTGCCTCGACCTGGTTGGGTGGCCGTCTGCTCGCTCTTGTCAACGCCCTTCTCGACCGCTTGCCGCTGGTGAAGACCATTTACGGCGCGCTCAAGGACGTGATGCGGATGTTCGAGCGGGGCGGCAAGGGTGATTTTGACAAGGCGGTGGTGGTCGACTGGGGCGGCCGGCGTTTTCTTGGCTTTATCACCCGCGAGGATGCGGATGGCCTGCCCAAGGGCCTGATGGAGCCCGGCGACGTGGTGGTGTATCTGCCGATGGGCTATCAGATCGGCGGCTTTCCCATCCTGGTGTCGCGCAAGGCGCTGACTCCCATCGACATGCCGGTGGACGCGGCGTTGAAATTCGCGCTGACTGCCGGCGTTTCTGCCGGCACTGGCGGGCAGCGCGGATGAAGCCCCTCGCCGCCTCAAGCAAGCCGATTGCCTCGCCGCAGCGATTGCCATTAGGATGGATGGCTGTTCGCGTCGGCGCCGCGCCTTGATGCGCAACGGAGGGAACGATGCCTGCTTGGGATCTGATGCTGGCCTTTTTCGCTGCGACCATTTTGTTCGCGGTGATGCCGGGGCCAGCGCTTTTATATACTGCGGCGCAGACCTTGGCGCGGGGCCGGCGCGCCGGACTGATGGCCGCCTTGGGCATTCATATCGGCGGTTTGGGCCATGTGATGGCCGCCGCCCTTGGCTTGTCGGCCGTTTTCAAGGCCGCGCCCGTCCTTTACGCCCTCGTGAAATTTGCCGGCGCACTTTATCTTATATGGCTCGGCTTCATGATGCTGCGCCGCCAACCGGGGGATACCGCCGAGACGCCCCATCTGGCGCCAAAAAGCGCCGGCCGGGCGTTTTTTGAAAGCATTGTGGTCGAGCTTCTCAACCCCAAGGTGGCGATTTTCTTCGTCGCTTTTCTGCCGCAGTTCGTGAGCCCCGAGGCCAACCTGCCGCTATGGGCGCAATTCCTGTTTCTCGGCATTATCGTCAACCTCGCCTTTTCAACCGCCGATATCATCACCGTTTTTTTCACCGCTGCGATGGTGCGCCGGATGCGGGAAAGCCAGACTGGCCAACGGGTCGCCCGCACCCTTGGCGGCAGCGCGATGATTGGCCTTGGCGTCCACCTTGCCGCCAGCCGTCAATGAAGGCCTGCCTCCATAAGGTGATGACGAGGTTCATCCGTTGACGCCGGTAGAGGAGATTTTGGCGCGCCTTGTCGCCTTCGACACCACCTCGCGCCTGTCCAATCTCGCCTTGGTGGAATTCATCGAGGCCTATTTGACGCGCCATGGCATTGCCGCCCGGCGGGTGATGAACGCCGCAGGCGACAAGGCCAATCTTTACGCCACCATAGGGCCGCCAGCGCCCGGCGGCGTCGTGCTTTCCGGCCATACCGACGTCGTTCCCGTCGAAGGCCAGGCCTGGTCGAGCCCGCCTTTTACCCTGACATCCAAGAACGGCCGCCTCCACGGACGCGGCGCTTGCGACATGAAGGGGTTCATCGCCTGCGCCCTTGCCCTTGTCCCGGCGATGCGCGAGGCCGGCTTGAAGCGCCCCATCCATTTGGCTTTCTCCTATGACGAGGAAGTGGGCTGCCAGGGCGCGCCGGCCCTCATCGCCCGCATCGCCGAGGATTTGCCCGCCCCCTTGGCGGTGATCGTTGGCGAGCCCACCGAAATGCGCCCCGTCAACGGGCATAAGGGCATCGCCGACTATCGCACCCAGGTGCGCGGCCGCGCCGCCCATTCAAGCCAAGTGCAAACGGGCGCCTCGGCGGTGATGGCGGCGGGCCGGCTGATCGCCCATCTCGACGACATCGCCGAGGAACTGAAGGCGAGCGCCGACCCCGCGAGCCCCTTCGAGCCTGGCCATTCGACCCTTAGCGTCAATCTCGTCAATGGCGGCACCGCGATCAACATCCTTGCCCAGGATTGCAGCTTCGAGTGGGACCTGCGCATGCTTCCCGGCGCCGACCGGCACGCCCTGGTCGCGCGCTTTGCACGCTATGCCGAGGATGAAGTGCTGCCCTTGCTGCGCCGCACCGCGCCGCAGGCGGCGATTGAAACCCACGAACTCGTCAACGTCCCTCCCCTCACGCCCCAGCCCGGCGGCGCCGCCGAAGCCCTCATATGGCGGCTTACCGGCGCCAACCGCAGCACGGTCGCTGCCTTCGGCACCGAGGCCGGCCAGTTTCAGGAAGCCGGCTTTTCCGTCATCGTCTGCGGCCCCGGGGCGATTAGCGAAGCGCATCAGCCGGACGAGTTCATCAGCCAGGACCAACTGGCGCAATGCGAAACATTCCTGCGCCGCCTCATCGCCGAATTGTCCGCCTGATGCATCCAAAGCTTTTAAGCTGGGCATCTTAAGGTCGGATGGGCCCGTCGCGGCCGTAGAGGAGTAACGCCAGTGGACCAAAATGTTCTTGTCCCATTTATATTTTTTTCCGCCATCACCGTTATGGTGGTCGCCTTTTTCTATTATCGCCAGCGTGGGTTCGCCACCACCCATGCAACCCTTGGCAAGGCGATCGAGGCCGGCCAGGCCTTGACCCCCGAGGTGATCGCCGCCCTTGGCGTGCGCCCGGCGCCCACCTCCTTCGCCGACCTGCGCCGCGCCGTGCTGTTCGTCGCCTTTGGCCTTGCCACCGCCATTTTCGGGCAGTTCCTGGACGACGCCGAGGCAGCACGGGTCTTTGTTGGCCTTGCCGTCTTCCCGGTCTTTCTCGGCATGGCTTATGTCCTGGTCTATCGCCTGGGGAAAAAACAAGCCGGCGTATGACGCGCTAAAGTGTCCGACCACGAACAAGCCTTGATCGCCCGCGCCGTTCTCGGCGCTGACGATCAAGCCTTTGCCAGGCTGGTGGCCCTTTACCAGGCCCCCGTGCGGGGGTTCTTGCGCCGCCTTGCCGGGGGCGATGCCGCGCTGGCCGACGATTTGGCGCAGGAGACCTTCCTTGCCGCCTATCGCAAAATCCACAGCTTTCGCGGCGAGGGCCGTTTCCAAGGCTGGCTCATGCGCATTGCCTATAATGCCTTTTTGCAAGACCGCCGCCGCCCGGTCCGCCGCGAAACCCCGCATCCGGCCGCGCACGGCGCCCCGGACGAAGCAGCAATGACCACCCCCCTTGATGTCCGGCTCGACCTTGAACAGGCGATGGCGGCTTTGGACGAGGGCGAGCGCGCCGCCCTTACCCTGTGCTTTACCTACGGCATGTCCCATGGCGAGGCGGCGGCGACCCTTGCCCTGCCCCTCGGCACCGTCAAATCCCACATCGCGCGGGGCAAGGAAAAGTTGAGAAAAGCCTTGGCCGCCTGGCAGGGCGAGGTGATATCATGACCACAATGACACAGCCCCCACACACCCCTCATGATGAGTGGCTCGACAGCCTGTTGGCGCGCCCGCCGGTCATCGCCGACGCCGGCTTCAGCGCGGCGGTGACGGCACGGCTTGCCGCCGCGCGGCGGCGCCGGCGGGTCATCCTCTGTGCCGTCACCCTTGTCGTCAGCGCCGTGCTTGGCATCGTCCTGCCTTGGGGCGACATCCTTGCCTGGCTGCAGGAGGGCGCCGCGATGCTGAGCGCGTCGAGTCAGAAAATTTCCACGCTGCCGGACATCACCATTGTGACTCTTCTTATAGGCCATCTGTCTTTTGCAGCGCTTCTCGTGCTGTGGCTAACCCTGTGGCTTCTTTCCGAAAAGGGATGAGCAGCGTTTCCCATCAGTCTTGCCGTGATGTGAGCAGCCTCATGCTTCTTGCAGGGCTTCGATGATGGGACAGTCAGGCCGGGTGCCGTCGGCGCAATCGGCGGCGATGGCGGCCAGCGTGCGCTCCAGCCTTTGCAAATCCGCGATCTTGGCGCGCACTGTTTCCAAATGCGCCATCGTCAAGCCATGGATGGCGCCGCAGCCACCCTCGCCGCTGTCCACCAGCGATAACAGGCTGCGCAATTCCGCTATGGAAAAACCAAGGCCGCGGCCACGCAAGAGAAAGCGCAGGCGCCGCTGATCGGCCGTTGTGTAAAGCCGGTGGCCGCCTTGGCTGCGGGCCGGCGCGGGAAGAAGGCCAATGGTTTCATAATAGCGGATCGTCTCGCTATTGCAGCCAGTGCGGCTGGCGAGCCCCCCGCGCCGCAACGCGGCTCGCGAAACCGTGAAGCGCATAAGTGGTTTTTCCTCTTGATCCTGTAGTCACTACAAATCCTACCATGGCCTGACTGGAAAATCGAACGATGGCGTAGGCAAGCCATGAAACAACCCTTGAGCAGACGCGCAAGTGCCAGCCGAGCGGACGGTGGACCGGCCGTGTCCCAGGCAGCGGAGAAGCCAAGACAAGGCTGGCGCCGGCGCGGCTTTGCCGCTGGCGGGCTTGCCGGGGCGCTGCTGGCATCGTCCTGCTGCATCGTCCCGGTAGCCCTCGTCTTGCTTGGGGCAAGCGGCGCCTGGGCCAGCCAATTGACCGCGCTTGCCCCCTATCAGCCTTATTTTTCCGGGGCGGCGCTGGTTTTCATCGGCCTTGGCTTTTGGCAGGTCTATCGCCCTTCCCAAGAGCCATGCGCGGTGGATGGAACATGCGCGCGCAAGCACGCGGCATGGCCCGTCAAAACCACCCTTTGGCTCTCTCTCATCCTCGTCATCCTCGCGCTGAGCACCGGCGTCTGGGCCCCCTTATTTTATTAAGGAGATTTCTCATGCATCGTTTACTTGCTCCCCTTGTCCTTGCCGCTGGCTTTGGCGCCCTCGCCGTCACGGGAGGGACGCTGCCCGCCCTGGGGCAAGAAAATGCCGCCCAAACCCAGGCACATGAACAACGCCTCGTCTTCAGCGTTGACAACATGACCTGCGCCACCTGCCCCATCGCCGTGCGCACGGCGATGGAACGGGTGGAGGGGGTCGCCTCGGTCAAGGTCGATTATGAAGCAAAGACAGCCACCGTCGTCTTCGACCCGCAGCGCACGACGGCGGCTGAAATCGCCAAGGCCTCGGCCGATGCCGGCTATCCGGCGCGGGCGGCGGGCGGTTGAGCAGGACCACGCCATGAAACCGCAATCAACCATCACCTGCCCCTTTTGCGGACAGGAGAAGAGCGAAACCATGCCCACCGATGCCTGCCAGTTTTTTTATGAATGCCCCTCCTGCGGCGCCCTCTTGCGCCCCAAGCCAGGGGATTGTTGTGTCTTCTGCTCCTATGGCTCGGTCCCCTGCCCGCCCGTCCAGAAAGCCGGTCCCACTTAAAATGCGCCGATGCCTGGTGGCCGCTCGCCGTTGTCGGCGAACCCCCTTTGGCGGCACCTGCGCCTTGAGAGTCTGTAACCCGAAAAACATGCTGCAGCGCCGACGCGAATAGCCCATGTCGGCCTTCCGCGCGCAAGGTCTTGCTTCCCCCCTCGCCTCCGTGATTTATTTGAAGCTTGGACTATTTTACGGTCGCGCGACGGTAAATCAGCCAAGGGCGGCGATCGTCCGCTACCGAGCAAGGCGTGTCACGACGTCGATGATCGCAAGGTCCACGAAGGGGGACGCATCATGAAAGCAAAGGCAGCGCAAGTCGGCCTTGACGCCGTCGAGACGGCAAGCCGGGATGAGATATCCGCCCTGCAACTCGCCCGGCTCAAGGCGACGCTCGCCCATGTCTACGCCCATGTTCCCCATTACCGGGCAGCGTTCGATGCCGCCGGCGCGCACCCCGACGATGTCAAATCCCTTGGCGACCTTGCCCGCTTCCCCTTCACCACCAAGGAAGACTTGCGGCTCAATTACCCCTTCGGCCTGTTCGCCGTTCCCCGGGCCCAGGTGGCGCGCGTTCATGCCTCGTCGGGGACCACCGGCAAGCCCACGGTGGTCGGTTACACCGCCGCCGACCTTGATATCTGGGCGGGGTTGGTCGCCCGCTCGATCTGGGCCGCCGGCGGACGCCCGGGCGACCTTGTTCATGTCGCTTATGGCTATGGTCTTTTCACCGGCGGGCTGGGAGCGCATTATGGCGCTGAAAAATTGGGCTGCACGGTTATTCCCATGTCGGGCGGCGCGACCGAGCGGCAAGTCCAGCTCATCACCGATTTCCGCCCCGATATCATCATGGTGACGCCCAGCTACATGCTGGCCATCGCCGATGAGTTCGTGCGCCAAGGTCTTGACGCGCGCGATTGCACCCTGCGCATCGGCATTCATGGCGCCGAACCCTGGAGCGAGGCGATGCGCCGGGAGATCGAGAGCCGGTTCAAGATCGATGCCGTCGATATTTACGGACTTTCGGAAGTGATGGGCCCGGGGGTCGCCCAGGAATGCGCCGAAACCAAGGACGGCCCAGTCATCTGGGAGGACCATTTCTATCCCGAGATCGTCGATCCGGCGACGGGCGCGCCCCTGCCCGATGGGGAAGTCGGCGAACTCGTCTTCACCAGCCTCACCAAGCAAGCGATGCCCGTCATCCGCTATCGCACGCGGGACCTCACCCGGCTGCTTCCTGGCACCGCGCGCACCATGCGCCGCATGGGGCGCATCGTCGGGCGCTGCGACGACATGCTGGTCATTCGCGGGGTCAATCTCTTTCCCACGCAAATCGAGGAACTGATCCTCGAGGAAGCGCGCCTCAGTCCCCACTATGTGCTGGAAATACGCCGCGAAGGACGATTGGATGAGTTGACAGTGCTAACGGAAGCCTCGCTCGGCGCCACCGCGGTCGAGGAACGGGCGCAAGTCGGCGCCACACTTGCCAAGCATATTAAAAACCGCATCGGCATTTCCGCCCGCGTGCACGTGGCGCCGCCCGGCCATATCGGCCGCTCCCAAGGCAAGGCGAACCGGGTTATCGATTTGCGGCCGAAAAACTAAGATTGGAAAAACATTGCCAGGACCACCGGCAACGCTATTTATTGCCGCTTCATTGTGTATGTTTGCGCACGGCTGGCAAGCCGCCGGCATGCGCAGCTTATTTCAAGACTTAAGGACCTATGCGAAAACTAAAACTGCAACGACGCCATGAAAAGGCTAGCTCACAAAAAGGCCAGCGCGTGGTGGAAGCCATCCTTGCCGGGGCGCGCGATGTCCTTGTCGAGGAAGGCTATCCCAACCTCACCATGCGCAAGATCGCCGCGCGCGCTGGCATCACCATCGGTAATCTTTCCTATTATTACGCCAACAAGCAGGGCCTGCTGCACGACCTTCTGGACGCCGTTTTCGAAGGCTATATCGAGGATTTCGAGCGCATCACCAGCGATGCCGCCAAGTCCGCCGAGGAACAGTTCGTCGAAATCATCCGCTTTCTGATGGACGATTTAACCACCAAGGAAACCACCCATTTCTTTCCCGAATTATGGGTGCTCGCCAACCACGACGACTTCGCCGCCGAAGGGATGGAGGATATTTACGCCCGCGAGCGCGCAGTTCTTGGCGAGGCCATCGGCCGCGTGCGCCCGGACCTTAAGCCTAAGGACCGGGCGCTTCTCGCCCTCTTCGTCTCGGCCTCGATCGAGGGCCACACCGTTTTCATAGGCCATGGCCACAGGAAGCGCCGCAGCGCGGCGCAAGCCACCAATATCGCGGCCTATGCCTTTCTCACCCTTGTGAAGTCCATCGACAGCGCGACCATCCACGGTCTTGCCAAGCGGAACCGCAAGACGCGGGCAAGCTAAGGTCCTGTGCGCATAACGCGCCGAAACGGGCCGCTTGGATTTTTTTGCAATTTGCGCCGCGCCTTCTCTGGAGCACGTTTATCTTAAACAGAATCGTTGAACGTGGCTCTAGTGGTGCGATTCCAACGGATGGCCCCCATCTGTTGGAGAAA
This sequence comes from Pseudomonadota bacterium, assembly GCA_049324415.1. Lineage (GTDB taxonomy): Bacteria > Pseudomonadota > Alphaproteobacteria > Sphingomonadales > CAKZYD01 > JBMOOS01. The sequence goes on along the minus strand of JBMOOS010000004.1, from coordinate 11,627 downwards.
TCGCACCACAGATTCACTAACTTAAGTGGTCCACTTTTCCCAAACGGATGGATCCATCCGTTTGGGGCGGACCACTAGAAATCTTGATTTGTCGCGTTTTAAAACCTCCAAAACCACTCACAATTTTTTTGAAAACGCTCTAGCGGATGCGAGCCCTCCACAAGGCGGGCATCGCATATGTTCCAACGCATCGGCCATCAACCGCCGAGCCTCATAATATTGCATATTATATTTCGCGTTTGAAATTATTGCTTGACTCTTGAAACATTTGATTGGACCTTTGTCCTAATTAGGACATAAGTCCAATTACCTGGCGTGCCTAAGCGCAAAGGTCGGGGAGGCTGCTTCATGATGCGCAAGTCATTCTTGCTGACGGCGGTGCTGTGCCTTGATTTTCCCGCGGCCGCGGCGGAGCTGGCCGTCGAACCGATTCCCCATGTCCTTAGCCTGCCGGCGGACTATCCACCGGACTGGCTGTTCGTTCACGATGGCAATTTTTTCGGCATGCAGAGCGGCAAGATCGTGCTCGTCGACGTGGCGGCGCAAAGCCGGCACTATAAGGCCATGATCGGCGCCTCGTTGTTCGGCAACTTCGCCGAGGCCAAGACCCGCCCCGAGATTTATGTGGCGGAAACCTTCTATTCCCGCGGCTGGCGCGGCGAGCGCACCGACGTTATCAGCATCTACGACAAGGCAAGCTTGGCGGTGACCGGCGAGATTGTGCTGCCCGGCGGCAAGCGGGGGCAGTTCCTGACAGAAAAAGGCGCCTTTCAGCTCAGCGCCGATGAACGCTTCGCCTTTCTCTTCAACTTCACGCCGGCGGCTTCGGTGACGGTCATCGACCTTGCCGCGCGGCGTATCTTGAATGATATCGACATCCCCGGTTGCGCCCAGGTCTTTCCCACCGGAAGGCGCAGCTTTTCCAGCCTGTGCGGCAATGGCACGCTGGTCACCCTGCGCCTCGATGAAACCGGCAAGGTCGTTGAACAAGTGGTGAGCGCCGCCTTCAACGACTTGGATGAAGACCCGCTTTTCACCCGACCGGCAGCGATTGGCCGCACCCTTTATTTCCCAAGCTACAAGGGGCGCATCCAGCCCATCGATTTCGCCGGCGACGTGCCGGTCATCGCCGACGCCTGGGACCTGGCCCATGGCGAGGACGCGGTGCAAAACTGGCGCCCCTCCGGCTGGCAGTTGGCGAGCAGCGATAAGGCAGGCCGGCTTTATGTTCTGATGCGCCCGCAGACGCGCGAGGGCGAGCATGACAGCGGCGGTCCGGAAGTCTGGGTCTATGACGCCGCTGCCGCCACGCGGGTGCAACGCATCACCCTTCACATGGACGGCGTCTCCATAGAAGCGACGGCAAGCGCAAAGCCCTTGCTTGCCGTCGTTCGCGCCGACATGGCGCTTGATGTTTACGATGGGCAGAGCGGGGAATGGCTGCGCACCATCGGCGGGCAATTGGCGCTGACGCCTTTTGCCCTCTTTGCCGTGAAATAGGGGGCTTGGCCGTATCGCTTGATCCCATGCCCAGTCTCGCCATCGCCCTTGGCCTTGCCTTTCTCCTGGGCGCGAGCGCCTTCCATAAACTCAAGGACATGGCCCGCTTCATCGCCATTGTTAATGGCTACGGCCTCGTCACGCCGCTGGTCTTGCCCCATGCCGCATGGGCCATCGCTGGTGCAGAAGCGCTGCTTGCCGCCGCCCTGCTGGCGCCAGCAACCCGCGCCGGGGCCGGGTTCATGGCCGCAGTGTTGCTGGTCGCCTATGGCGCGGCGATCGCCGTCAATCTCTTGCGCGGCCGCCGCCAGCTTGATTGCGGCTGTCACTTCGGGCGCGCGCGGCAAGGCTTGAGCGGGTGGCTGCTTTTGCGCAATGGCGCGCTGGCGGCATTGGCCCTCACATTGGTCCTGCCGGTTTCCTCGCGGCCGCTGGGCTGGTTCGACATTGCTAACGCTTTTTTCGCCGCGGCAAGCGCCGGGCTTTTTTATTTGACGATCGAAGCCTTGCCGGCAGCCTCAAGGCGCGCCCGGCCTTTCAAGGGAGAGCACCATGGTTGAAGCGCTCGTCGTCTCGCAAATCCTACTATGGCTGCTGATCATCGGCCTTGGCCTCATGTGCTTTGCCCTCGCGCGGCAGATCGGCATTCTGCATGAACGCATCGCGCCAGCGGGGGCGCTGAGCATTAACAAGCGCCTTAAGGTGAGGGATCCAGCGCCGCAATTTTCAGCGGTGACCCGCGATGGCATGCCTGCGTCCATAGGGGGAGCCCGATCGCGCAACCAGCTTTTGTTCTTTCTCTCGCCCGACTGTCCCTTGTGCAAAACCTTGCTGCCGGTGGTGAAGTCCTTTGCTGCGGCCGAACGAAAATCGCTCGATGTCCTCCTCGTCAGCGATGGCGAGGGGGAAGAGCATGACGCTTTCCGCGCCCGGGAAGGGCTGCATCATCTGCCCTATGTCCTGTCCGAGACCCTGGGGCGCGCTTATGGCGTCGCCAAACTGCCTTATGCCGTGCTCATCGACAAGGAGGGGCGCATCGCCGCCCTGGGCCTCGTCAACAGCCGGGAGCATTTGGAAAGCCTTGTGGAAGCCAAGGAACGCGGCGTTGCCTCGCTGCAGGACTACCTTAAGCGGCTGCACAAGTCCTCCGATGACCAAAGGATCAGCGCATGAAGGACGTGGACCGCATTGGCGAGGCTCTCGCGCGACGGCTTGCCCGCCTTACCTCGCGCCGCAGCCTGTTGGCCGGCATGGGCAGCCTTATGACCAGCGGCGCGCTTATTCCCGTCTTGCCGGTTGCCCGGGCGTCAAGCCCGGCAAGCAGCGGCTATGACGGGGTGGCGCCGCAGGCCACCGGCAACCCCGCCGATCCCGGCGACCCCACGCGTTGCGATTATTGGCGGTATTGCGCCATTGACGGCTTTTTGTGCAGCTGTTGTGGCGGCACTCAAAACGCTTGCCCCCCCGGCACCGAAATGTCACCGATCACCTGGGTCGGCACCTGCCGTAATCCGGCTGACGGCAAGAACTATATCATTTCCTACAACGACTGCTGCGGCCAGCCCAGTTGCGGGCGCTGCCTGTGCAATCGCAACGAAGGCGAAAAGCCCATGGTGCGGCCGCAAGCCAACAACGACATCAATTGGTGCCTAGGCACGGCGAGCAGTTCGTACACCTGCTCGACCGCCGTCATCATCGGCGTCGCTTTAGAGGAATAGGCTAAAATGGCGCGGGCGATGATATCCATACTCTGCCTGGTGGCCTTGGCGGGGATGACGCCAGAAAGCGCCGGCGACGAAAAAGGGGCAGCGCTTTATAAACGGTGCGCCGCTTGTCACTTGGCGAACGGCATGGGCGTGCCGGGCAGCTTTCCGCCGCTCGCCGGCCGGCTCGCGGGCGCCGCCAACAGCGCGCAGGGGCGCGCCTATCTCGTCATGGTGATAAGCGCTGGGTTGATGGGGGAAATCGACGTCGCGGGGGAAACCTATCGCGGCGTCATGCCCGCGCAAGGGGGCCTGGGGGACGAGGATATCGCCGCCCTTCTCAATTATCTGGTGACGGACTTTGGTGAAGCGGACGATGAAAACGCGCTCAATCCATTCACGGCGGATGAAGTGAAACTAATCCGCTGCGCCCACCCACACGCCAATGGCCAGCTTGTGCGCAAGCTGCGCCTCGGCGTGTTCGAGCCGCCGCCTACCCTCGAGCCCGTGCCATGAAGCAGCGCTGGCTTGTCCTGGGACTGATCCCCCTGCTCGCCGCCGCCGCGACCGTCATGCCCGGCGTTGCCAATCCCCAGCGCGCCCACCTGAATTGGATGATGCATTGCCAGGGCTGCCACCGCGCCGATGCCAGCGGCAGCGCCGGTGGTGCCCCCAACATGGCGGGCGAAGTGGCGCGTTTCTTGAGCGTTGCCGGGGGGCGCGACTATCTGATGCGGGTCCCTGGGGTTGCCCATGCCGGGCTTTCCGACCAGGAGCTCGCCGAGCTTTTGAATTGGACGCTCCACGCATTCGATGCCACGCATGTGCCGAACGACTTCGTGCCCTTCAGCGCTAGGGAAGTCGGCGCGGCGCGTAAACAGCCCCTTATCACCGAGGCCGCCGAGACACGCGCCCAGCTGATGGCAAGGTTTAGCACACAAACACCACGCGCCGCCGCGCCGGAAAGCGAGGACGGCCACTGATATTTATTGCCTATTGGGGAGGGTTGAGTCATGGATCGGCAACAACGCATCACACACTGTTCTTACCTGGCGCTGGGCACCGCCGCGGCATTGGCGGGGGGATTGGCGGCAGCACCCGCGCGGGCGCAGGAGCGCAGCCTGCTGATGGAGGAAATTCTCGTCACCGCGCAAAAGCGCGAGCAAAGCGCCCAGGACGTGGGCATCGCCATTACCGCCTTCACCGGCGAGCAGCTTCGCGCCCTGGGCTATACCAACGCCCAGGAAGTGACCGCCTTGGCGCCCGGGGTCAGCACCCTCCAGCCCAATGGCGAGGCCAACTACGCCATTGGCATACGCGGCGTCGCCAACAACGATTTCACCACCAATGTGGAAAGCCCCGTCGCCATTTATGTCGATGAAGTCTATATCAGCCAGATGTCGGGGGCCGGCTTTCTGTTGTTCGACATCGACCGGGTGGAAATCCTGCGCGGGCCTCAAGGTACGCTGTTCGGGCGCAATGCCACCGGCGGCCTCGTGCAATATGTCACGGTCAAGCCAAGCCAGGAATTCAACGGCTATGGGGATGTCAGTTATGGCAGCTTCGACCGGATCAAATTCCAGGGCGCGGTTGGGGTGCCGCTCACCGATACCTTATCCGCCCGTATCTCCCTTGCCACCCATCAGGGGGGTGGTTATGTGGACAACCGCCTCAGCCCCGAGGCAAAACTCAATAACGCCAATGAAAGCGCGGGCCGCGTGCAATTGTTGTTCGCGCCCAACGAAAGCATCGACTTTCTGGTGAATGCGCGGTTCGGCCAGCAGGACATTCGCACTGGCTTTTTTGAATATGTCTCGGCGATTTTTCCCACCGGCCAGGCAACGCCGGGTGTGCCCAACGCCAATCTCGGGGGTTATGTCGATAATGATGGCGATGTTTTCGCCGGCGATTATGACTTTACCGGGCGCAACGACTTGCAGACCTATGGCCTGACCGGCACCTTGAATTGGCGGCTTAGCCTTGGCACCTTGACCAGCATTACCGATTATCAGGAGCTCAAGCGGGATTATATCGAGGATTCCGATGCCTCCCCGGTCGATTATTTCAACTTTTTCCTCACCTCGGACGTCGAACAATTTTCCCAGGAACTACGGCTCTCTGGCGAAAGCGCGGCGCTGAAATGGGTGGCGGGCGTCTATTATCTTGACCTTGATATCGATGATTCCAACGGCGGCATCGCGCCAGCTTTGTTTGATACCCTGGGCCTTAGCTCGCTGGGCATCGACCTTGGCGCCACCGATTTTCCCTTGAATGGACTGCGCAACCCCTACCAGACCGAAACCCGGTCATGGTCCTTGTTCGGCCAGCTTGAATATGCGCTGAGCGATAGGCTCACGCTGATTGGGGGCTTGCGCTGGATCCAGGAAAAAAAGACCCATAGTTATCGCAATATTTTCTCGAACTTCGATGACCTGGCAAGAAGCGGGCTTGATCCGCGCACCCGCGAAGGTTTCGATGGCGTTGCGCCTTATGATGGCCAAATCGATCAGGGGAACTGGTCGGCGCGGGTTCAGATGGATTATCAACCGAACGATAGCCTGTTGACATACGCAAGCTGGAACCGCGGCGTGAAATCGGGCGGCTTCAACGCGCCGCTTCTGCCCACCGACATCCTGGTGACCGATGCTTTCATGCAATATGACGCGGAAAAGCTCGATGCCTTCGAGCTGGGCTTCAAATGGGACGCCGCCGGCGGCCGCCTGCGCCTCAATGGCGCGGGCTATTATTATGATTACAAGAATTGCCAGACCTTCTCCATCATCGGCCTTGACACTTTCACCTTGAACTCGGACTGCAAAAGCAAGGGTTTCGAGCTTGAGGCGCAAGCCATGCCCGCCGCTGGCCTCGACCTGCAATTGGGCGTCGGCTTCATCGACGCTGAGGTGCGCGACGTGCCGGGCCTTACCATCGATGTCGAAACCCCCGCCGGCACCGCGGTCGCCATCCTGCCCGGCGCCACCGTGACGCCGGTTCAGTCCCCGAAATGGAACGTAAACGGGCTGATCCGCTATGAAGTGCCGGTGACCGCGCACGGCGCCATCGCGCTGCAAGCGGACGGGCAATATCGCTCAAAGCATTTCTTCGCGCTCACCCAGTTTCCCGCCTCCACCCAAGGCGGTTATGTCCTCGCCAATGCCTCGGTGACATGGCTTCCCGAGTCCCGGGATTGGGCCTTGCGCTTCTTCGTGCACAACCTCACCGACAAAAAATACTTGGTCCAAACCTTCGACCTCTCCGGCAATGTGGACAATGGCGGCTTCTTCGGTCTCATCGAGCAATATTACGGCCGTCCGCGCACATGGGGGGTGAATTTGAGTTATAATTTCTAGAACATGCCAGCCACGTGCGCGGGAGGGCCAAGACATGCTGAGCTATAGCTGTGGTACGTCGCGCCTTCCCTTGCGCTACCAAGGCATCGGCCAAGCCTTTGACGAGGCGGTTGCCAGCCATGGCGGGCGTGATGCCCTGCTGGTCCCCCATCAGGGCGTTCACTGGAGCTATGAAGCCCTTGCCTGCCGTGTCGAAACCCTGGCGGCGGGGCTGGTGGCGCATGGCCTTCAACCGGGCGAGAGGGTGGGCATTTGGGCGCCCAATTGCGCCCAATGGGTGCTCGCCCAGTTGGCCTGCGCCAAAGCCGGGCTTATCCTGGTGACCATCAACCCCGCCTATCGTTTGGGGGAGGTGGAATACGCCCTCAACAAGGTGGGCTGCAAGGCGCTTATCCTTGCCGAACGTTTCAAGTCCAGCGACTATGTCGCCATGATGCGAAGGCTGGCGCCGGAAGCCCGCACTTGCCCGCCGGGCGCCTTGATGGCCAAAAGGCTTCCCGCCCTCAAGTCTCTCATCGTCATCGCCGAGGAAGCGCCGCCGGGTTTCCTGCGCTTTGACGATATCCTCGCCATGGCCGATGATAAAAGCCGCGTCCGCCTGAACGCCCTTGGCAGCACCTTGTCGCCGGACGATGCCATCAACATCCAGTTCACCAGCGGCACCACGGGGGCGCCCAAGGGGGCGACGCTGACCCACCACAACATCCTCAACAACGGCTTTTTCGTCGCCGAGGGCATGGGGCTCACGCCCGCCGACAGGCTGTGCATCCCGGTGCCGCTCTATCACTGCTTCGGCATGGTGATGGGGGTGCTGGGCTGCATCACCCATGGCGCGGCGATGGTCTTTCCCGGCCCGACCTTCGATCCTGGCGCCACGCTTGCTTGCATCGCGCAAGCGAAATGCACCGCGCTTTATGGCGTCCCCACCATGTTCATCGCCATGCTCGACCATGCGGACTTCGCCCGCCATGACCTCAGCACGCTGCGCACCGGGGTGATGGCGGGCGCCCCCTGCCCCGCTGCCGTGATGCGGCGCGTCATCAACGACATGCATATGCGGGAGGTGACCATCTGCTACGGCATGACGGAAACCAGCCCAGTCAGCTTCCAAACCCATGCCAATGACCCTTTGGCAAAGCGGGTCGCCAGCGTTGGGCGGGCGCATCCCTTCATCGAGGCAAAGATTGTCGATGAAAGCGGGCGCATCCTTGCCAGAGGCCAGCAGGGCGAACTCCTCGTCCGCGGCTATAGCGTGATGCGTGGCTATTGGGGCGATGAAGCAAGGACCGCCGAGGCCGTCGATGCCGGCGGCTGGATGCACACTGGCGATCTCGCCATTTTCGATGAGGACGGCTATTGCGCGATCACCGGACGCCTTAAGGACATGATCATCCGTGGCGGGGAAAACATTTACCCGCGCGAGGTGGAGGAATTCCTTTACCGCCATCCGAAAATCCAGGACGTCCAGGTTTTCGGCGTGGCGGACGAAAAATTCGGCGAGGAAGTGTGCGCCTGGATCGTCTTGAAGCCCGGCCAGACGATGACGGCGGACGACGTCATGGCCTATTGCCGGGACGCCATCGCCCATTACAAGGCGCCGCGTCATATCCGCTTTGTCGATGCTTTCCCGATGACGGTCACTGGCAAGGCGCAAAAATTCATCATGCGCGAGGCGATGGCCAAGGCCCTTGGCCGCGTCCCCGCCATGACCGCTTGACGGTCCCGTTGTTTTTGCAAGGAGAGGTAGCGTGGAAAACCATAAGTTGTTGATTGGCGGAGCGTTGGTCGAAGGCGCCGGGACGGCCAGCGTCATCAATCCAGCGACGGAAGCCGCCTTTGCCACCGTCGCCTGGGCCTCGGCCGCGCAAGCCCGTCAAGCGGTTGCCGCCGCCCGCGCCGCCTTTCCCGCCTGGGCGGCGACCCCCATCGCCGAACGGCGCGCCAAGATTTGCGCCATCGCCGACGCGCTCGAGGCGCGCACCGCGGACTTTGCCCGCACCCTGAGCCAGGAGCAAGGCAAGCCGCTTCACGAAGCAACCGCGGAAATCGGCTATGCCTGCATATTCTTGCGCTCTCTCGCGGCGCTGGACCTGCCCGCGGACATCGTCCAGGACGATGACACGGTGCGGGTTGAGGTGCATCGCAAGCCCTTGGGCGTGGTCGCCGCCATCATCCCCTGGAATTTCCCCATCCTCATCATTGCCTTCAAGCTGCCCTGCGCCTTGCTGGCGGGCAACAGCGTGGTGATTAAGCCAGCGCCAACCACGCCCGTCACCAGCTTGATGCTGGGCGCCTTGATACGGGATATCCTGCCCGCTGGCGTCGTCAATATCATCGCCGGCGACAATGCCATCGGCGCCGAGCTGACATCCCATCCCGATGTCGCCAAGGTCTCCTTCACCGGCTCCAGCGAAACCGGCAAGAAGGTCATGGCAAGCGCGGCGTCCACCTTGAAGCGCCTGACCTTGGAATTGGGCGGCAACGACGCCGGCATTGTCTTGCCCGACGTTGACGTCAAGCAAACCGCTGAAAAAATCTTCGATGCCGCCTTCATGAATTGCGGCCAGGTTTGCCTGGCGCTCAAACGCGCCTATGTGCATAGCGATATCTATGACGCGATGTGCGACGCGCTGGGCAAGCTGGCGCAGGACGCGGTGGTGGACGACGGCCTCAAGCAAGGCACGCGCATCGGCCCCCTCCAGAACAAGATGCAATATGAAAAAGTAAAAGCCTTGATGGCCGAGGCCAAGGCCACCGGCACCATCGTCGCTGGCGGCGAAGTGGAGTCCCGGCCCGGCTATTTCATTCGCCCCACCATCGTGCGCGATGTCAGCGATGGCGATCGCATCGTCGATGAAGAGCAGTTCGGCCCCATCCTGCCGGTGATCCGTTTTTCCGAGATCGACGATGTTGTCGCTCGGGCCAATGCCTCGCCTTATGGCCTTGGCGCTTCGGTATGGTCCGCCGATACGGCCAAGGCGAAGGCCATCGCCCAACGTATCGAAAGCGGCACGGTATGGGTGAACCAGCATTTGCACTTCGGGCCCCATATTCCCTTCGGCGGCGCCAAGCAATCCGGCTTTGGCGTTGAGTTTGCAAGGCAAGGCCTGGAAGAATTTACCCAGGTGCAGGTCATCAACATGGCCAAATAGACACACGCCATGGCCAACATGACCGATTATCAAGCGACCTATGCCGCCTTTCATTGGCAGCGGCGGGAGCGCTTTAATTTCGCTGGCGACGTCATCGACACCGCGGCTTCCCACACTCCTGATAAACAGGCGCTGTTATGGGTCGATGACGCGGGCCGGGAAATTTCCCGCAGCTTTTCCGACATCGCCCTTGCCTCGCGCCGGCTGGCAAGCGCGCTGGCGGACAAGGGCGTCAAGCGCGGCGATGTCGTTCTCCTTCTGTTGGGGCGCGAGATTGCCTGGTGGGAAAGCCTGACCGCTTGCTTGCGCGCCGGCATCATCGTCGCTCCCGGAACGACCCAGCTAACGCCCAAGGACATAGCCTACCGCCTCGAGGCCGCCAAGGCCGTGGCCGTCATCACCAACAGCGCCCATGCCGCCAAGGTTGACGCCGCGGCGCGCGAAAGCGGCCCCTTGCGCTTGAAAATCTGCACCGATGGCGCTCCTGAGGGGTGGACGGCTTATGAGGCGCTCCTGGCCGCCGGAGGTGATGACTTTGCCGCCGCCGACACCCGGGTCGAGGAGGAAGCGCTGTATTATTTCACCTCGGGCACCACCGGCTTTCCCAAGATGGCGGTGCATGGGCATGGCTATGGCCTTGGCCATGAAACGACGGGCCGTTACTGGCTCGACCTTGGCCCCCATGACCTTCATTGGAATATTTCGGACACCGGGTGGGCGAAAGCGGCGTGGTCGAGTTATTTCGCACCCTGGCTGCAAGGCGCGGCGGTGTTCGTCCACAACAGCGCGGCTTTCAACGCCCAGCGCAGCTTGCAACTGCTGGCCCGCTATCCCATCACCACCCTTTGCGCCGCGCCAACGGTTTACCGCATGCTGGTGCTTGAGGATTTGAGCGCCTACGGCTTTCCACGCTTGCGCCATTGCGTTGGCGCCGGAGAGCCGCTCAACCCCGAGGTCATCGCCAAATGGCGGCGCGCCACCGGCCTTGCCATCCGCGACGGTTATGGCCAGACAGAGACAGTCCTTCTATGCGGTAATTTTCCTACCCTTGCCGTCAAGCCCGGGTCGATGGGCAAGCCGGCGCCAGGCATCGAACTGGCCGTCATCGACGAGAAGGGAGAACCGCTTGCCGCCAACCAGGAAGGCGATATCGCGGTCAAGGCGCGGCCCGTGCCGCCAGCGGGTCTGTTCCTTGGCTATAAGGACGATGCGGAACGCACGGCGGCCTGCTTTCGCGGCGATTGGTATTTGACCGGCGACCGGGCGCTCGTCGACGGGGACGGCTATTTCTGGTTTGTGAGCCGCGCCGATGACGTCATCCTTTCGGCGGGCTATCGCATTGGCCCCTTCGAAGTGGAAAGCGCGCTTCTCAGTCATCCTGCGGTCGCGGAATCGGCAGTGGTCTCCAGCCCCGACGAGACCCGCGGCGAAGTGGTGAAAGCCTTCATCGTCCTTGCGCCCGGCCACGCGCCGTCGGATGCCTTGGCCCGCGCCTTGCAGGACCATGTAAAATCGGTCACCGCGCCCTATAAATATCCCCGCAAAATCGCCTTTATCGACAATCTGCCCAAGACGGTGAGTGGCAAAATACGCCGCGTCACCCTGCGGGAAAAGGAATGGGGCGGACGGCGCTGACCACATTCATTTTCAGTCGTGAGTGTATTTTGGCAGCATCGCCGGCACCGTGCCGCGCGTCCGGCTTCTGAACGACGTCTCTTCCTATGCGAGATGCACAGAATTGGCGTGAGAACTGCCCAAATGCGCCTATATTGCGCCTATGTCTCCGGTCCGGACAAGGGGATCGTTGGTAGCGGAGGAGGGACTCGAACCCCCGACACGCGGATTATGATTCCGCTGCTCTAACCAGCTGAGCTACTCCGCCCCGGTCTTCAGACATGCGGCGGCCATATACGCCCTGGCTC
>JBMOOS010000003.1:0-21832 GCA_049324415.1 Pseudomonadota bacterium | reverse complement strand
CTTGCCGGGTCGAAAGGCTGGGGCCCGCCGCCCCGGCGTCCGCCTGAACGCCCGTGGCGATGGCGCGGCCAGTGCGGGCGGCGGCGGTGCAGATGGCGGTGGGGCGTTTGCGCCCTCACATTATGCGTAAGGACGAGATATGCGCGAGCTCTTGATTTCCTCAGCGTTGATCCAATTGTCGCTGGCGGTTTTTCTGGGCTGGCCGCTGGTGGCGTTTCATGCCGGGGCGAAAAGGGTGGGGCCGTTGAAAAGCGCCAGGCGGCTTTTGCAGGCCCATCTCGACAATGTGCTGATGGGGTTGTTGCAGCTTGCCATCGCCGCGACCCATCCCGCGATTCCCTGGGGCGCTGGCTGGCTCCTCATTGCCGGCTCGTGGATCAACCCCCAGCTTTTCCTCATCCAGGCCATCGCCCCGGAAAAGACGCTGGCGCAAAAGGGCTCGCGCCGCCTCGCCTCGATTTCCTTCGCTTTGCTAACCATCGCCTATCCCTGGCTGGCCTGGGCCTGGTTCCCGCCCTAAGCCGCCGTGCGCGAGACATAATCGCGCAGGGCGGCGGCGGCCTGTTCCGGGAGCGCATCGCGCGCGGCGACGATTTTGTCGCCAGTGCGCAGCCACTCCATGGGATCGCTGTTTTCATAGCCGCCGAGATTGGGCCGGTGAATGGCATAGCCAATGAGGCGCTGCAGCGCCTCGGGGAAAGCGCGGGCAACCTCAGGCGGATAAGCAAGATACTGGTTCTCATACTGGCGCAGCCAGCCCAGGCAATAGCTGGCGATGATCCCCGTGCGCGGCGCCTGGCTGCGATTGGACCCGCCCGCATGGGTAAGGGAGCCAAGATAGACAAGGGCCGAGCCTGCTGGCATGGCGGCGGGCAACGAAGCAGCGGGATCGATCGCCCGCCCGGGCGGCATTTGGTGACGTCCAGGCCAGATCCGGGTGGCACCGTTCTCCGCCGTATAGTCGCTGAGCGCCCACATGACATTGACCAGCAACTCGAAGGGGTATTGCGCCATCGGGAACATTTCCTGGTCGCGGTGGGGGACTTGTTGGCGCTCGCCGGGATGGATGCGGATGCCTTGGGTCAGATTAAGCTGGTAGACGTCGCAATGGGGCAGCAAGACCTCGTCCATGATGGCGAGGATGGCGGGGTGCATCACCATTTCCCAGGTCGCGCGCGATTTGCTGAGGACTGAGCCAAAACGGGTCGTCGCCCAGCCATAAAAATCCCCCTGGCAGCGCGGCGTGCGCGCAAACCACGGCTCGAGATCCTGCCTGATCGTCTCGACTTCGTCAGGAGCGATCAGGTTGGGAAGGATAAGGTAACCGTCGCGCCATAATTGCGCCATTGCCGAAGCCGGCAAATCGGCGGGCCGATGCGGGTGCGTCATATAAGGCCTCCCCTAAGCCGCCAGCGTGACTTGCGGGGTGAAGATTCGGGGATCGCCGATATATTGCGTCACCGGGTGATCGAGCTCCAACTTGCCGCGCAAGCGGGTGAGGAAACCGCGCCGCACTTGAGAAATGAGAGCAACGGATCGCGCCGTGCCTTCGCCTTTGGGCAAGCCCAGGGGTTCGGGGTCATAGCCAAGGGCAATCAAATGTGTGAGGAGCGCCGGCGCGGCAAGGAAGATGAAGTGTTCAACGCCGAACAACAGGCCATACTCGACATAGGCCAGAACCATCTCGCCAACGCAGCGGGAACGGACGGCCTTGTCGACATTGGCGGCGATGCAGAAACGGGAGATTTCCCATATTGTCGGTCCCACCGGCACGCCATCGTCGCAATAATGGGGGAAAACCTCGCTCATCAAAGTCGGCCCCAGGGTTGGCAGCAGCCGGCTCATGCATTGCAATTGCCCGGTCGCGGGGTCGATTTTCAGAAGATAGGTGGTGTCGGCGCGATCGAATTGATCGCGCTCTTCCTCGCCGTCAGGCTGCAAAGGCCATTTCAAGCGGTCGATGAAGATCGATTTGCGCAAACGAAAGCCGGCGCGAACGGCGTCGGCGTAAAAATCCCGGTTGTTTCGATTGACGATATGAATCATGGCCTCGTCCTTGTCCAAGCGGTTGACAGGACCAGTCTAAAAGGGGGGCGCTCGGGTGGTACGGGCTAGGTGGTGGACTTGACAGAGGGACAGAAAAGCGGCTCGGCGTACAAATTATAGGTTAAATAATTGGTTGAACCACTATTCCTGGTGGTTGTCTGGGGACTCGTTGACGGCAGTGCCGACAAAGCCGATCTGCCCCTGATAAAGAGCCCGGACCACCGCCTGGGTGCGGGTCGCGACATTGAGCTTGGCCTTGGCCCGTTCGACATAGACATGGACCGTGCTCTTGCGGATGCCAAGAATGGTGGCGATCGCCCAGTCGCTCTTGCCTTCCGCCACCAGCTCCAGGCACTGCCGCTCGCGGCCGGTCAAAAGCTGGCCTGGCGCCCTGGCGCCATCACGCGTGACGATTTGCTGCGCCTGGTGGTAAACAAATGGAGCGATGAGTTGCAGGGTCGCTGCCCGCTCCATGTCGATATGCGTTTCGCCGGAGACGATGCTGAAAGAGGCCGAGGGCGCGTCGGGAAAATGCAAGGGCACGGTATAGCCGCCTTGCAGCCCGAATTCCCGGGCGGCGGTGAGGATCTCGATCTGGGTGGGATTAAGGCTGCGCAAAAAGGCGGGATCGTCCCAATAGAAGGGAAGGGTCTGATGATTGGCATATTGCAAGATGGGGTCGACCTGCTCGTAATGGCGCTGCCTGAATTTCTCCGTCCATTGCGCGGGGTAATTCTGCAGCACCACCGTGGCGTAAGGCTGGCGCTCGAAATCCACATGGCTGACGCAGGCGTAGTAGCGGATATCAAGGCTTGCGAGAAAGCCGCTGACCTCCCCGTGCAACGCCGGCATCGTTTCAGCGTGCTTGATTCTCTGTATGAACGCGCGCACCGCCTGGAAAAAGAGTGCTTGATCGTGCTTTTCCGCCTTGTCTCCCGCCACGCTTGCCGGTCCTTTTCCAGCCCCAGCCGGCGTTAGCGTCTTTCTCGCCGGCATGGCGGTCAGGATAAACCAAACTCGCCCCCCTCATCCAGACTGTATCGTGGACATTTCAGCGACCGCGGCGCGGCGCACAGCATCCCGCGTTCCGTCAAATCAGGCCCAGCGCCTTGAAGCTGGCATGCCCGTTCTTGCCGATCACCATGTGATCGTGCACCGTCACCCCCAGCTTGCGGCCGGCCTCGATGATTTCCCGGGTCATGGCGATGTCGTCGCGGCTTGGCGTGGGGTCGCCGGAGGGATGGTTGTGGGCTAGGATGATCGCCGCCGCGCCGAGCTCCAGCGCCCGCTTGATGACCTCGCGGGGATAGACCGGGGTGTGGTTGATGGTGCCTTCTTGCAGGATTTCATCAGCCATCAGCACGTTCTTCTGATCGAGGAAGATCACGCGGAACTGCTCGTTCTTCTCATAGGCCATGGCGGCCCGGCAATAGTCGAGAAGGGCGCGCCAGGAGGAGAGCACCGGGCGATCGACCACCAGCGCGCGGGTAAGCCGCACGCCAGCGGCTTGCGCCAGTTTGACCGCGGTGACGGCGGTCTCGCCCATGCCGGGGATTTCATCGAGCCGCGCCGGCGGCGCGCTCAACACCTCGGCCAGGCTGCCGAAGGTTTTGAGAAGCTGCTTGGCGATGGGCTTGACGTCGCGCCGGGGAATGGCCAGGCACAAAATAAGCTCAAGGATCTCGTAATCGGGCAGCGCGTCTCCACCCTGCGCCAAGAAACGCTGCCGCAGGCGCTGCCGATGACCGAGATAATGAGGCTCGCCCTGAGGCTGCTTCTTGGCTTCAGGCATAGGGCGGCTTGTCAAGCCCCTGGGGCGACAAGGTGAAGATTTCGGCGCCCTCGGCGGTGACCCCCAGACTATGCTCGAATTGCATGGACAGCGAGCGGTCGCGGGTCACCGCCGTCCAGCCGTCATCGAGCATCTTGGTGTCGGGACGGCCGAGATTGACCATCGGCTCGATGGTGAAGAACATGCCCTCGCGCAACAGGAGGCCCGTGCCCGGCCGTCCATAATGGAGGACATTGGGGGCATCGTGGAACACCCGGCCCAGGCCATGGCCGCAAAAGTCGCGCACCACCGAGCAGCGATTGGCCTCGACATAGGATTGGATGGCGTGGCCGATATCGCCAAGCCGGGCGCCGGGGCGCACCGCGGCAATGCCGCGCAGCATCGCTTCATAGGTCACCTCGCACAAGCGCTGGGCGCGGATCGGCGCCTTGCCGACGAAGAACATGCGGCTGGTGTCGCCATGCCAGCCCTCGAGGATGACGGTGACGTCGATGTTGAGGGTGTCGCCTTCTTTAAGCTGCTTGGGGCCTGGGATGCCGTGGCAGACCACGTGATTGACCGAGGTGCAGATGGATTTGGGAAAGCCGCGATAATGGAGCGGCGCCGGCACCGCGCCATGGTCGAGGATGAAGTCATGGCACAGGCGGTCGAGCGCTTCGGTGGTCACCCCCGGCGCCACATGGGGAGCGATGAAGTCCAAGGTCGCCGCCGCGAGGCGGCCAGCCCGGCGCATGCCGGCGAAATCCGCCGCCCCGTGCAGTTTCACCTGCCCGGTCCTAAGGTCGGCTACATGCGCCGCATGGCTGTCGTTCATGGTCTGTCCATCGGGCTCGAACATGACAAGGCCTTAAAGTTTCTGCGCCATCGTTCCGGCAATGGCAATCTCGTCCACCGACATTCTACACCAATAGCTTAAGACTTCCACACCGGCGGCGCGTGCGTCCGCGAGGGCGGCGCCATAAGCGGGGTCGATGTCGCGGGCGATGGAGAGATAGGCGCAGTCGGCCCGCTGGACAAGATAGAGCATCACCGCCCGGGCGCCCGCTTGCGCCTGGCGGGCAAGCTCGGCCAGGTGCTTGGCGCCGCGGGTTGTCACCGCGTCGGGAAATTCGGCGGCCTCGCCGCGGCGCAAGGTGACGTTCTTCACCTCGACGAAACAAGGTCGCGGGCCTTCGAGCAAGAGGTCGATGCGCGAGCCCGCGCCATAGGCGACTTCGCGCCGCAAGCCCGCATAACCCCTTAGGGCGGCAAGCGCGCCATTTAAGATGGCTTCCTCGACAATCCGATTGGGACGGGCGGTGTTGATGCCGACCAGGGCGCCATCCGCCTCCACCAGCTCCCACCGCCAGGCAAGCCTTGCCTTGGGGTTGCGGTTGGGCGACAGCCAGACCCGCGCGCCCGGCGTTGTTAATCCCATCATCGAGCCGGAATTGGCGCAATGGGCGGTTGCCGCGCGTCCATCTTCCAGCGTGACATCGGCGAGAAAGCGCTTATAGCGTTGCACCAGGCGGGCCGGCGCCAGGGGGGTCTCGAACTGCATGGCAGGGCACGCTAAAGAAAGCGGCGCGCCAGTTCAACCGTGGCCAAGGAGAAAGACATGAGCGAGCAGCGAATCTGGACCGCCGGCCTTGTCGTCATCGGCGATGAAATCCTTTCCGGCCGCACGGTGGAGGCCAATCTTTCCTATCTTGCCCGCTGGCTCAACAGCCATGGCGTGCGGCTGCGCGAGGGACGTATCGTCGCCGACGAGGAGGCCGACATCATCGCCGCGGTGAATGCCTTGCGCGCCCGCTATGATTATGTTTTCACCACCGGTGGCATCGGGCCGACCCATGACGACATCACGGCGGCGGCCATCGCCAAGGCGTTCGGCGTTCCCTTGACGCCGCAGCCGCAAGCGGTGGCGCTGCTCAACGCCTATTATGGCGACAAGATCACCCCGCGACGGCTGCGCATGGCGCTGATGCCGGAAGGGGCCTCCCTGGTGCCCAATAAATCCGCGGGCGCGCCAGGCTTTCGCATCGGGAATGTGATCGTCCTTGCTGGCATTCCGGCGGTGATGCGGGCAATGCTGGAATCGCTGAGCGAGACCATCGCCGGCGGCGCGCCGGTGCTGTCGCGCACCATCGCCGCCTATGTCGCGGAAAGCGAGATCGCGCCGGTGCTGGAAGCGGTGCAGGCGGCCCATAAGGCGGTGATGCTGGGCAGCTACCCCAGTTTCAAGGGGGGGCGGGTAGGGGCCGCCTTCGTTCTGCGCGGCACCGATGAGGCAGCGATCGAGAGGGCGGCGCAGGACCTTGTGGCGCGAATCCGGGCCCATGGCATCGAGCCCATCATGGGAGAGCTCTAAAAGTCTGTTTGAGCATGCCATGAGGCGGCGGACGTCGGCGCTTTCCTTCCTGAACGCTGTCCTGTCGCCCTGTTCATGATGCGTTCAGGCCGCTTGTGGCCTAATGCGCTCACTGGCACGGCTAGTGACGAGTCGCAGGATTGAAGGAGTTGCGCCATGAACAAGACCCGGACAGCCATCATTGCCGCCGGCAGCGCGATGGCCCTTCTCGCCGCTTCCTTATCGCCGGCCTGGGCCGGCCCGCGCTCTTCCGGCGGCTATAAGGGCCACGGTTATTCTGGCGGTCATGGCTACTCTTATGGCGGCGGCCATGGCTATTACGGCGGCCACGGCTATTACGGCGGCCACGGCTATTATGGTGGCCACGGCTATTATCGTGGCGGCCATGGCCTGGGGCGTACGGGCGCCGCGTTCCTGGGCGTCGGCCTTGGCTTGGCGACGGCGGCGATCATCACCAACGCCCGGCGCGACAGCCATGATCGCGAGGTGGTCTATGTGCCAAGCGGGCGGGTCACAGCAGCGGTCGCCGAGCCGGCCTATAATCCCAATCTGGCTCCAGCGGGTCAGTTTTCCAATTGCCTGCAGACCCGGGAGTATCAGACCACGGTGGTGATTGGCGGCGTTGCGCAAGAGGCTTATGGCACCGCTTGCCTGCAGCCCGATGGAAGCTGGCTTAAAGGCCCCTTGCAGGTGCCGCCGCGCTATTGATCGCGCTCTTGGACTAACGCGGCTTTCTCGCCCCACCCCTCATGCCGCGTTGACCCGGGCCGCCGCGCCAGCATGGCGCAGCGGCCCGGCGTGTTTCGATCATGAAAAGCTGCCTTTTGACTGATCTTGGCCCTTTGCATCAGGCGGCGGCCAAGCTATGGAAAAGCCCAATGAGCTATGCGGACGTGGCGGAACCGGTAGACGCAACGGACTTAAAATCCGTTGGCCGTAAGGCCGTGGGGGTTCGAGTCCCCCCGTCCGCACCAATCACTGCCTGCATGGCGGCGCACAAGGCTTTCTTGCCGCCGAGAAACAATTTATTGATCGCTTTGTGAAACGCTGCCGTCTATGAGACAACGCGGCCCCAGCGGGCAAGCATGGCATGAACGGGTGATGAAGCGTGACGGCGCAGCAGACTGTCGAGGCCAAGAACCTACCGCCCTTGACCCACCTTCAGCGGCTGGAGGCGGAAAGCATCCATGTCATGCGCGAGGTGGTGGCCGAGGCCGAGCGGCCGGTGATGCTTTATTCCATCGGCAAGGATTCCGCCGTCATGCTGCACCTGGCGCGCAAGGCCTTCCATCCCGCGCCGCCGCCTTTCCCCCTTCTCCATGTGGACACCACCTGGAAGTTCCAGGCGATGTACGCCATGCGCGAGCGCATGGCGGCGGAGGCCGGAATGGATCTCATCGTCCATAAAAACCCGGAGGCGCAAGCGCGCGGCATCAACCCTTTCGACCATGGCTCGGCGTTGCATACCGATTTATGGAAGACCCAGGGCCTTATCCAGGCGCTCGAGAAATACCGCTTCGACGCCGCCTTTGGCGGCGCCCGCAGGGACGAGGAGAAAAGCCGGGCCAAGGAACGGATTTTTTCCTTCCGCACGGCCAGCCATCGCTGGGACCCGAAAAACCAGCGCCCCGAGCTGTGGCGGCTTTATAACGCGCGCAAGCACAAGGGCGAATCGATCCGCGTTTTCCCGCTGTCCAATTGGACCGAGCTCGACATCTGGCAATATATTCACCTGGAGAACATTCCCATCGTGCCGCTTTATTTCGCGGCGATGCGGCCGGTGGTGCGGCGCGACGGCGCGCTCATCATGGTCGATGACGAGCGCATGCCGCTGAAAGATGGCGAGACCCCGGAGACGCGCATGGTGCGGTTTCGCACCCTCGGCTGCTATCCCTTGACCGGGGCGGTGGAAAGCACCGCCGCCACCTTGCCGGAAATCATCCAGGAAATGCTCCTTGCCACCACGTCCGAGCGGCAAGGCCGGGTCATCGATCATGACCAGACGGCCTCGATGGAGAAGAAAAAGCAGGAGGGCTATTTCTGATGGCCCATCTGTCGCCGCTCATCGCCGAGGACATCCATGCCTATCTTGAGCAGCATCAGCGCAAGTCGCTGCTGCGCTTCATCACCTGCGGCTCGGTCGACGACGGCAAGTCAACGCTCATCGGCCGGTTGCTTTATGACGCCAAGCTGATTTTCGAGGACCAGCTCGCCGCCCTTGAGGCCGAATCCAAGAAAATCGGCACGCAAGGGGAGGACATCGACTTCGCGCTGCTGGTCGATGGCCTGGCGGCGGAGCGGGAGCAAGGCATCACCATCGATGTCGCCTACCGCTTTTTTTCAACCAGCGTCCGCAAGTTCATCGTCGCCGACACCCCGGGTCACGAGCAATATACCCGCAACATGGTGACCGGCGCCTCCACAGCCGACTTGGCGATCATCCTCATCGACGCCCGCAAGGGGGTGCTGACGCAAACCCGCCGGCACAGCTATCTCGTCTCCCTTCTGGGCATTCGCCATGTGGTGCTGGCGGTGAACAAGATGGACCTTGTCGGCTTTGCGCAAGCGCGCTTTGACGCCATCGTTGCCGACTATCGCGCCTTTGCCGCGCGGATCGGGCTTGCAGATGTCCTCGCCATCCCGATTTCCGGCTTGAAGGGCGATAACATCACCACCGCATCGGCCAACACGCCCTGGTATGAAGGGCCAACCCTGATGGCGCATCTGGAAACCGTCGAAGTGGATGAAGCGTGCCCTGGCGAGGCTCCTTTTCGCATGCCGGTGCAATGGGTGAACCGCCCCAACCAGGGTTTTCGCGGCTTTGCCGGCCAGATCGTCAGCGGTATGGTGAGGCCGGGCGATGCGGTGCGCATCGCCCCTTCGGGGCGGGCCAGCCGGGTGGCGCGGATTGTCACCATGGACGGCGATCTTGACGCCGCCGTTGCCGGCCAGTCGGTGACGTTGACCCTAGAGGATGAAGTCGATTGCTCGCGCGGCGACGTCGTCTGCGCTGCCGACCGGCCACCGGAAGTCGCCGACCAGTTCGAGGCCACCATCGTGTGGATGGCGGAAACACCCATGCTCCCGGGGCGACCCTACTGGCTGAAAATCGGCGCCAAGGCCGTGGCCGCCACCATCACCGACCCGAAATATCAAATCAACGTCAACAGCCTTGAGCATCTGGCGGCCAAGACGCTGGAGCTCAATGGCATCGGCGTGTGCAATATCTCGCTCGACCGGCCGATCCCCTTCGAGGCCTATCGCGACAATCGCGACCTCGGCGGCTTCATCCTCATCGACCGGATGACCAACGCCACCGTGGCGGCGGGGATGATCCACTTCGCCTTGCGCCGCGCCCATAACATCCATTGGCAGGCCTTGGATATCGATGCCGCGGCGCGGGCGGCGCAGAAACGCCAGAAGCCCGCCGTGCTCTGGTTCACCGGACTGTCCGGCGCCGGCAAATCGACCATCGCCAACCTGGTGGAAAAGCAGCTTTTCGCCCACGGCTGCCATACCTACCTGCTGGACGGCGACAATGTCCGCCATGGCCTTAACAAGGATCTGGGCTTCACCACCGCCGACCGGGTGGAAAACATCCGCCGGGTGGGTGAAGTGGCGCGGCTGATGGCCGATGCCGGGCTCATCGTTCTGTGCTCCTTCATCTCGCCCTTCAAGGCGGAGCGGCGGATGGTGCGCGACTTGATGAAGGAGGGCACCTTCATCGAGGTCTTCGTCGACACCCCGCTTGCAGCCGCGGAAGCGCGCGACGTGAAGGGGCTTTATAGAAAGGCGCGCGCTGGCCAGCTCAAGAATTTCACTGGCATCGACAGCCCCTATGAGCCGCCGGAAAGGGCGGAGGTCCATCTTGACACCCTTGCCCTCAGCGCCGAGGAAGCGGCCGAGGCGGTGGTCGCCCATCTCAAGCGGGCGGGCTTTATCGGCCATTGACCCTTGGTCCTGTCCTGGCAAGATGGCACTGCCCATGGGGAGGGGAAAAATGGCTTTTTACATCCGCCTGGCACTTGCGATTTTTACCGCGCTGCTGCCTGCCGCTTGCGGCCCGCAGGCGGAGACCACGGCGCGCTATGACCTCATCATTCGTGGCGGCATGGTCTATGACGGCTCGGGCAGCGCGCCCCGGCGCGCCGATGTCGGGGTGGTGGGCGAGCGCATCCTTGCTGTGGGCGACCTTGAGGGCGCTAGCGGGGCAAGGGAAATCGACGCCCAAGGCCTTGCCGTCGCCCCCGGCTTCATCAACATGCTGAGCTGGGCGAGCGAAAGCCTCATCGCCGATGGCCTGGCGCAATCCGATATCCGCCAGGGGGTGACCTTGGAAGTGTTCGGCGAGGGCTGGTCGATGGGCCCCCTCACTCCGGCGATGAAGGCCGAGCGCAAGGCCCGCCAAGGCGATATCCAATATGATATCGCCTGGACGACGCTCGCTGACTATCTCGATTTTCTCGAAGCCAAGGGCATCGCCCCCAATGTCGCGTCCTTTGTCGGGGCGACCACGGTCCGGGTCCATGAACTGGGCTATGAGGACCGCGCGCCCACCCCGGCCGAGCTTGCCCGCATGCAAGCCTTGGTGCGGGCGGCGATGGAGGACGGGGCGCTGGGGCTTGGCTCCTCGCTCATTTACGCTCCGGCCTTTTACGCCGATACCGATGAACTGGTGGCCCTGGCCGAGGCGGTGGCGCCCTATGGCGGGATGTATATCTCCCATATTCGCTCGGAAGGCGACAGGCTGGAGGAAGCCGTCGAGGAACTCATCGCCATCGCGGCGCGGGCCGGGGTCGCGGGGGAAATCTATCACCTCAAGGCGGCGGGCGCGGCTAACTGGCCCAAGCTTGAGAAAGTCATCGCCCGCATCGAGGAAGCGCGCGCCGAGGGGCTCGCCATCACCGCCGACATGTACACCTATACGGCGGGCGCCACCGGGCTTAACGCGGCGATGCCGCCTTGGGTGCAGGAAGGCGGGCACGAGGCCTGGCTGAAGCGCCTCAAAGACCCCGCCACACGCGCCCGCGTGGTGGGCGAGATGCGGGCGCCGGCGGAAAAGTGGGAGAATCTCTTGCTTGCCGCCGGCTCGGCGGAGCGGGTGCTGCTCGTCGATTTCAAGTCGGAGGCGCTCAAACCCTTGACCGGGAAGACGCTGGCCGAGGTTGCCCGGGCCCGCAAGGTGAGCCCTGAGGAGGCGGCGATCGACCTGGTGATCGAGGATGATAGCCGGGTGGGCGCCATCTATTTCCTGATGGCGGAGGACAATGTGAAGCGCCAGGTGGCGCTGCCCTGGATGAGCTTTGGCTCCGACGAGGCCGCGCCGGCGAGCGAAGGCGTCTTCCTTAAATCCAACAACCACCCCCGCGCCTATGGCACTTTCGCCCGGCTGTTGGGGCGCTATGTGCGTGACGAAGGCGCGCTCAGCCTTGCCGAGGCGGTGCGCAAGCTCACCGGCTTGCCGGCGGAGAATTTGCATTTGCGCGAACGCGGAAGGCTCGCCCAAGGCTATTTCGCCGATATCGTCGTCTTCGATCCCGCAAGCATCGCCGATACGGCAAGCTATGACGCGCCGCACCGCTATGCCACCGGGGTGAGGCATGTCTGGGTGAACGGCGTTGCCGTCCTCGAGGACGGCGCGGTCACCGGCGCGACGCCCGGCCGCGTGGTGCGCGGGCCGGGCTGGCGCGGTTGGAGGGCTGGGCCTTAACGAGCCTCTTCGGCCTTGAACTCGTCGATTTCCGCCTTGAGGCGCAGCCAACTTGCCTTGATCCGCTCCAGGGCGGAGCCGATATTGCCCCCGGCGGCGTTGATCTCGGCGACCGCGGTGGCGAAATGCTGGTCGCTGCCGCTCGGCGCCAAGGGCTTTGCCTCGGCCGGCGGCAGGCCGGCGGCGGCGCGGGTCTTGGCGAAACGCGCAACGATCGCTTGCGAAATGGGAACGACATTATTGGAATGACGGAACGAATCCGCCTCGGTGGACATGGCGACGGGGGCCGCATGCTTCACGGACCGGGCGGGCAGCATATAGGCTACCGACATGACGCTACTCCTACGCTACAAACACAACTTTTACTGACTTACTCAGCGAATCAACACAATCGCTGAATGGTCAAACTTTATAATACGAGTATTAACAACACATTAATACCCGTAAAAAGTGTGCTATGGCGGCCTCGGCAATGGTGCGACCTCACCGGCATTCTCAAGCGGACCCTTGTTTGCGGGCACAGGGAAAACTTGTCCTTGGCCGGCGGCGTGGCTAGTGTGCCGCCATGACCGAGAAAAAAACCGACCCCCTGCCGCCCGAGATCGCCGCGCTCAGCTTTGAAGAAGCGCTGGGCCGGCTTGAAGCCATTGTCCAGCAGCTCGAGGCGGGCGAGGTGGATTTGCAAAAATCCATCGATATCTACAAGCAGGGCACCTATTTGAAGCGCCATTGCCAAGCCAAGCTGGACGCCGCCAAGGCGCAGATCGAGCAAATTCGCGTCCATAGCGACGGCGCGGTGACGACAACCCCGTTCGAGGTCGATTAAGGTGCCCAATCTCAGCCAGTCCTCGCCCTCCCTGCAAGCCGCGCTGCAAGCCACGGCGCGCGCCGTCGATGAGCGGTTGAGCCAGTTTCTGCCCGAGGCGGAGGGTCATGAGCGGCGCCTTCTGGAGGCCATGCGCTATGCCGCCATCGGCGCTGGCAAGCGGCTGCGGCCGCTCCTTGTCCTTGCCTCTTCCGAGCTTTTCGGCGTTTCCCGCGAATCGGCCTTGCAGGTGGGCGCGGCGATCGAATGCGTGCATGCCTATTCCCTGGTTCATGACGATTTGCCGTGCATGGACGACGATGATCTGCGGCGGGGCAAGCCGACCGTCCACAAGGCCTATGACGAAGCCACCGCCGTGCTGGCGGGGGATGCGCTGCTTACCCTCGCCTTCGACATTCTCACCCAAAGCGTCACCCATCCCGACCCCCATGTCCGCGTCGAGCTTGTCGCATCCCTTGCCCATGCCGCTGGCGCTCGCGGCATGGTCGGTGGCCAAGCAATTGATCTGGCTGCGGAAAAAATGGATATGGACTTGGGCGCCATTACCCGGCTGCAGCAATTGAAGACGGGCGCGCTGATTTGTTTCTCGGCGGAAGCGGGCGCCATCCTGGGCAAGGCGGGCGGGGCGCAGCGCCAGGCCTTGCGCGGCTATGCCCATGATCTGGGGCTGGCTTTCCAGATCGCCGACGATCTTCTCGATGTCGAGGGCGACGCCGCGGTCGTCGGCAAGGCGACGGGCAAGGACGGCAAGGCGGGCAAGGCCACATTCGTGTCGCTTTTGGGTGTAGAAAGGGCAAGGCAGCAGGCGTTGATGCTGGTGGAGCAGGCGATCGCCCATTTGGCGGAATTCGGCGAGGGCGCCAACTTGTTGCGGGCGATTGCCCATTTTGTCATTGATCGCGATAAGTGACGTTGCGTTCGCCTTGCGTTAAGATATTGAAACACTGGACGTTTGCAGGGGAAGTGCCGTGACCAAGGGAGAGGGAACGCCGTTGCTCGACCAGGTGCATCTGCCTGCCGACTTGCGCCAGCTCAAGCCCGGTCAGCTCCGCCAATTGGCCGACGAACTGCGCGCCGAGATGATCGATGCGGTCAGCCAGACCGGCGGCCATCTGGGCGCCGGTCTTGGCGTCGTCGAACTGACGGTGGCCATCCACTATGTCTTTAACACCCCCCATGACAAGCTGGTGTGGGACGTGGGCCATCAATGCTATCCCCATAAGATCATCACCGGGCGGCGCGCGCGTATCCGCACCATCCGCCAGGGCGGCGGCCTGTCGGGCTTCACCAAGCGCGCCGAAAGCGAATATGACCCCTTTGGCGCCGCTCATTCCTCCACTTCGATTTCCGCCGCCCTCGGGATGGCGGTCGTGAGCAAGCTTACCGGCCGGCCGGAAAAGGCGATTGCCGTCATTGGCGACGGCGCGATGTCGGCGGGCATGGCCTATGAAGCGATGAACAACGCCAAGCAGGCGGGCAACCGGCTGATCGTCATCCTCAACGACAATGACATGTCGATCGCGCCGCCGGTGGGCGCCTTGTCGGCTTATCTTGCCCGGCTTTTGAGCTCGCGCTCCTATATGTCGATCCGCGACATTGGCAAGCAGCTTGCCAGCCACTTGCCAAGGCAGCTTGCCAAGGCCGCCGCCCGCGCCGAGGAATATGCCCGCGGCATGGCGACCGGCGGCACTCTCTTTGAGGAGCTGGGCTTTTATTATGTGGGGCCGATCGATGGCCATAATCTCGACCATCTCTTGCCGGTCCTTGAAAATGTGCGCGACGCCAAGGACGGCCCCATCCTCGTCCATGTGGTGACGAAAAAGGGCAAGGGCTACGCGCCGGCGGAAGCGGCGGCCGACAAATATCACGGCGTCGTCAAGTTCGACGTGGTGACCGGCGAGCAACACAAGGGTCCCGCTGGCCCGCCGGCTTTCCAGAAGGTGTTCGCCAAGGCGCTGATCGGCGAAGCGGAAAAGGACGACAAGATCGTCGCCATCACGGCGGCGATGCCGTCCGGCACCAGCCTTGACCTTTTCGCCGAGAAATTCCCCGACCGCTGTTTTGACGTCGGCATCGCCGAGCAGCACGCAGTCACCTTCGCCGCCGGCATGGCGACGGAAGGCTATCGGCCATTTTGCGCCATCTACTCCACCTTCTTGCAGCGCGCTTATGACCAGGTGGTGCACGATGTGGCGATCCAGAATCTGCCCGTGCGCTTCGCCATGGACCGGGCCGGGCTGGTCGGCGCCGACGGGCCGACCCATGCCGGGTCCTTCGACCTTGCCTATCTGTGCACTCTTCCAAATTTCGTCGTCATGGCCGCCGCCGACGAAGCGGAACTGGTGCACATGGTCCATACCATGGCCTGTCATGACAGCGGGCCGTCGACGGTACGCTATCCGCGCGGCGCCGGCGCGGGCGTCGCCTTGCCGCAGACGCCGCAGCGCCTCCCTATCGGCAAGGGCCGTATCGTTCGCCAGGGCAGCAAGGTGGCGATCTTGTCGCTGGGCACCCGGCTTGAGGAATCCTTGAAGGCGGCGGATGAACTGGCGGCCAGGGGCCTTTCCACCACGGTCGCCGATGCCCGCTTCGCCAAGCCGCTTGACAAGGCCCTGGTGCGCCGCTTGGCGGCGGAGCACGAGGTCCTCATCACCATCGAGGAAGGCGCCTCTGGCGGTTTTGGCGCCCATGTGCTGCATCTGTTGTCCGACGAAGGCGTGCTCGATGACGGCCTCAAGGTGCGGACCATGAGGCTTCCCGACTGCTTCATCGACCAGGACAAGCCGGAAAGAATGTATGACGAGGCCGGTCTCAATGCCCGCCATATCGTTGAAGAGATCTTGAAGGCGCTGGGGCGCAACGCGTTCGGCGAGGCCCTGACGCAATCCCAAACGGCTTGAAGAGGACCAGGATTCGCGCCGATCAGCGGCTGGTCGCCCTGGGGCTTGCCCCGAGCCGGGCCCGCGCCCAGGCGCTGATCCTTGCCGGCCAGGTGTTCCTTGAGGATAAGCGTATCGCCAAGGCGGGAGAGCAGGTGGCGGCGGACGCGCCGTTGCGGCTGAAGGCCGAGGACCACCCCTGGGTCAGCCGTGGCGGGTTGAAGCTCGATCATGCCCTTCGCCATTTCCGCTGGCCCGTCGCCGGCGCCGTGGTGCTCGATATCGGGGCTTCCACCGGGGGGTTCACCGACGTTGTCCTCGCCCACGGCGCGGCCAAGGTCTATGCCGTGGATGTCGGCCATGGCCAGTTGGCGTGGCGACTGCGCCAGGATGACCGCGTTATCGTCTTGGAAAGGACCAATGCCCGCGCCCTCACGACAAAGCTTATCCCCGAGCCCATCGACCTCATCGTCTGCGACGCAAGCTTCATTTCATTGAAAACCGTGCTGCCCGCCGCCCTGGCCCTCGCAAAGCCGGAGGCGCGGCTGATCGCCCTCATCAAGCCGCAATTCGAGGTCGGCAAGGCTATGGTCGGGAAGGGCGGCGTCGTCCGCGATCCCGCCTTGCACGCAGCGGTGTGCCGGGATATCGAAGCCTGGCTTGCGGCGAGGCCTGGCTGGCATGTCGTCGGCGTCACGCCAAGCCCGGTGACCGGCCCGCAAGGCAATCGCGAATTTCTCATCGCCGCCGAAAAAAGGACGGGGAATGCTGAGGCTGCTTAGTCGTTGGTCTGCCGCTTTGCTTGTTGCCCTCCTTTCTGGCGCTTGCTCCCGGCTGGCGCTGTTGGACGCTTTCACGCCCAAGGGCGCGATGACGGTCGCGCGCGACATTGCGCTTGGCGATGACCCGCGGCAAAGCCTCGATGTCTACACCCCCAATGCGCGGCCGCCGCGCCCGCGCCCGATCATCGTCTGGTTCTATGGCGGCAGTTGGCAAAGCGGCAGAAAGGCGCACTACCGCTTCATCGCCGAGTGGCTCACCGGCCTTGGCTATGTCGTCGCCATTCCCGATTACCGGCTGTATCCCAAGGTCCGTTTCCCGGCGTTCCTGGAAGACGGCGCCAAGGCGCTTGCCTGGCTGGCTGACGAAAAAAATGTGGCGCCGCTTGCCGGCGATGCCCGCTGCCTCATCCTGATGGGCCATTCGGCGGGCGCCTATAACGCCGCCATGCTCGCCCATGACCGGCGCTGGGCCGATGCGGCAGGCGTGCCGGCGGGGGCCGTCAAGGGCTTCATTGGGCTGGCCGGACCTTATGACTTTCACCCCTATGACGTGCCCTCGACCAAAGCGACCTTCGGCGATGCTCCGCCGGAGGAGACGCAACCGGTACGCCGCGCCCAAGCGGGCGGGCCAGCGACGCTGCTGCTCCACGGGCGGGCCGACACGACTGTCGACCCACGCCATGTTGAGGCCTTGGCTCAGGTTTTGCGCCGCGTGGGTGTGCCGGTCGAAACGCACATGTTCGATGGCGTCGACCATGTCCGCATCGTCTCGGCTTTGTCGACACCGCTCAAGCGCGGCGATATCCGCGCCCCCATCGCTGGTTTCCTCGCCCGGGTGGAAAAGACGCAATGCCGGACGTAACGCTGCGTATCGATCATTTGGGCGCGCGCGGCGATGGCGTCGCCCATGGGGCTGACGGCGCGCCCCATTATGTCCCTTTCACGGCGCCGGGCGATGAGGTGCGGCTTGCCGGGGGGAGGGTGGAGATCCTTAAGCCCGGCGCGGCGCGGGTGGCGCCGCGCTGCCCCCATTTCGGGACCTGCGGCGGGTGCGCCCTCCAGCATGTGGACGAGGCCACCTACCGCCAATGGCTGGTCGACCGCGTCGCCATGGCGCTGGCGCAGCACGGCCTTGCCTGCGACATCCGCGCCCCCGCCGTCAGCCCGCCGGGCAGCCGCCGCCGCGCCGCCTGGCACGCCCGCTGGCAGGATGGCCGCTTGGCCTTGGGCTATGCCGCGTGGCGCAGCAACAGGCTGGTGGACCTTGACGCCTGCCCGGTCTTGGCGCCGCCCTTGCTGGCGCTTATCCCCCCTTTGCGCGAAAGCCTGCGAAGGGTTCTCCCAGCCCGTGGAAGCGTTCGCATCGCGGCAACCTTGACCCCGGTCGGCATCGATCTTGTCCTTGAGGGTATCGCAGGCGATTTGGCCACGCGCCAAGCCCTTGCCGCCTTTGCCGGGGCGCAAGACCTGGCCCGTCTCACCCTTGCCGATGGCGCGGGCGGGATGGAGGATATTTATCAGGCCCGCCAGCCTGTCGTGCGCATGGGCAAGGCCTTGGTTCCCTTGCCGCCGGGGGGCTTTATCCAGGCCACGGCGCAAAGCGAGGCCGCCTTGCTGGCGGGGGTTCGCGAAGGCGTCGGCACGGCGCGGCGGGTGGCAGATCTTTTCGCCGGCCTAGGCACTTTCGCCTTCCCTCTTGGCGTGGAGGCGAAGATCCATGCCGTCGAGGGCTGGAAACCGGCCGTTGACGCCGTTCTCGCCGCCGGCGCCTCCCAGTATGCCATCACTGTCGCGCACCGCGACCTTTTCCGCCGCCCCCTGTCGGCGGAAGAGCTTTCCCCCTTCGAGGCGGTGATTTTCGATCCGCCGCGCACCGGGGCAATGACGCAATGCGCCATCCTTGCCAGCGTCGCCGTCCCCCGGGTGGTTGCCGTGTCGTGCAACCCCAACACCTTCGCCCGCGACGCCGCCCTGTTGGTGGGCGGCGGCTATCGCCTTTCATGGGCACGGCCGGTCGGACAGTTCCTGTGGTCCCGCGAAGTGGAGCTGGTGGCGCTGTTCAGCCGATAAGCTTGAGCCGCCCCTTATCCCGTCACATGAAGCGGTTGACGACGCTGCGATAGCTGCGCGAGACCTTGACCTCGCCGCCGCCTTCCAGGACGAGGAAGCACTCCCCGTTGGTATAGGGGTGAAGCTCCTTCACCTTGTCCAGATTGACGATGGTGGAGCGGTGAACCCGTTGGAACTTGGCGGGGTCGAGCCGCCGCTCCATGGTCTTCATGGTCTCGCGCAGGATATGCGTCTCGCCATCGGCATGGATGCACAGATAATCCCCGGCGGCGTCGATCCAGGCGATGCGCTCCACCTCGAGGCAGGTGACGCGGCCGCGGTCCTTGATATTGATGCGCGTCTCGTAGCGGGGCTTGGGCGCGGCCGTGGCGAGGGCGGCGGGGTCAAGCGTGCTGGCGCGGCCCATTTGTTTCAGCATCTTGACCAGCGCTGCCCCTTGCGCTGCGGCCTCCCGCTCGGCAAGGCGCTGGCGGGCGGCATCGACGGCGTTCTCAAGGAGGTCATCGTCCACGGGTTTGAGCAGATAATCGATCGCGTGGGCGCGAAAGGCCTTAAGGGCGAACTCGTCATAGGCGGTGACGAAGATGAAAAGGGGCATATGCCCGCCCAAAAGCCCCTCGATGACGTCGAAACCGCCAAGGCCGGGCATTTGGATGTCGAGAAAGACGAGGTCGGGCCGTTCCGCCTTGATCCGCTTGATCGCCTCGCGGCCGTTGCGGCAGGTGGCGATGATGTCCACGTCTTCGTATTTTTCCAGACGCAAGCTGAGGCCACGCAAGGCCAAGGGCTCGTCGTCGACCAGAATGGCGCGGATTTTCCCAGTCATGACACGCTTCTGGTTTTCATATTAGCGCTTCTTGCGCGCGCCAGGCCCGCTTGTTGCAAAAGGATGGCATTCATCCGCTCGGGTGGGGCCGCCGGCGCGGGTCTCGAAGGGCAGCGAAATATGGATCTCAAGGCCCTTGGGCACGCGGTTTCGCATCTCAAAGCTGAAGTCGCCATTATAGATCTGGGCCAGCCGCTCACGGGTATTGGCGATGCCGACCCCGCTTGACGTGCTTGGTCTGATGGCCGCGGGATCGGCAAGGCCGGGCCCGGTGTCGGCCAGGACGAGATCGAGCCGCCCGGCCTTCACTTGGGCGCTAAGCGTGATGGCGCCACCTTCTTCCGATGGGGCGATGGCGTATTTGATCGCGTTCTCGATCAGCGGTTGCAAAAGAAGGCTGGGAAGAAGCGCCGTCTTGGCCTCATCGCTCACCCTCATGTCGATATGCAGCCGGTCTTCGAAGCGCACGCGCTCGATGTCGAGATAGAGGCTAAGGGCCTGGAGCTCTTGCTCAAGGCTGACCCGCTGGGTCGGCTGGTTGATCAGGGTATAGCGCAAAAACGCCGACAGCTTGGTCAGCATGCGGTTGGCAAGGGGCGCGTTCCTGTCCAGCAGCAGGGTGGAAATGGCATTTAAGGTGTTGAACAGAAAATGCGGGTTGAGCTGATAGCGCAGCATCTTGAGCTGCGCTTGATGGGCCATGGCGGTGACTTTCAGCATGCGCTCGGCCTGCTCGCGGTATTGGCGGAAATACTTGATCCCGATATAAAGCCCGACCCAGGCGAGAATGATGGCGGCGTCATAGAAGCTATTGCCGAGCAATTGCCAGCCCTTGGGGTTCCAGTCGGGCTCGTAAAACTCGGCAAGGCCCCACAGCTCCACCACCGAGAAAATGGCGGACGCCGCCGGCGTCAGCACCAGGGCGGTGGTGAAAACCGCCGTCGGGCCCTGCGCCCACACCGCTTTTAGGGCGTAGCGCATGGCCAGCGTCAGCAAAAAGGCGATGGCGGTCGCCCACAGGCATTGCAAGATATAGTCCGGGGTGAAGCCGAAGGCGAGGCCGTTCAGGAAACGGATGAGGGCATAAAAGGTCCAGCCGCCGGCCTGCAAGGTCCAGAACAGCCGCTCCCGCTCCTCGATCAGGCCGGAAAACCAACGCGCGACGATAAGCCCATCCTCCTGGCGCGGATCCTCGGCGCTCATCGCCGCCGAGCTTGCCTTGACTGGTAGCGAAGCCGCCATTTACGATCCTGTCAACACTTCCGCGCATTGTCCGGGCTGCAAGCGCTTCGCGTGACTTGTGCGGTGGCGCCAAGGACCCTAGTGGTGCGATTCCAACAGATGGTTCCCATCTGTTGGAGAAATCGCACCACAGATTCACTAACTTAGTGGTCCACTTTTCCCAAACGGATGGATTTATCCGTTTGGGGCGGACCACTAGCCACGGCCGCAAGCGCCATAAAGCCTAAGGCGGCAGGCCGTTGGCGTCATGCGGTAAGGGGCGGCGAACGGCGCGGGGCGAGGAGAACAGGGCTTTATTTATAGCGGAACCACCCGGTGATCGACAGTCTTGGCGCGCCAGCGAAAGGCGCGACATGGCCAACCGAATGGCTGCGGGGCACGGCAAAGATGCTAAGGACATTGAAGCGCGGCATCAAGGCATGGGTGATGTTGCCCGCCTGGTCGTAGAATTGCAGATAGCCGCCCCAGTTCGGGTCCCAATTCTTGGTAAAGCCAAAGACATAGGCAAGCCGCCGATATTCCTCCGCCACGTCGTCGGTATGTTGGCGCAGGAACTGATTCGGGGCAAAGAAGGTCGCTTGCCCGTCGGCCTTGATGATGTCGTGCATGCCGGTGACCGAACGGATCAGCGTCAGCACCTCCTCCATGTTGACGAATTCCAGAAAGCGCATCAACAGGTGATAGGGGTCCCATTGCTCCTGATAGGCGCTCAGCATCGGATAGCAGTGATAGAGATACTGATATTCCTGCCTAGCCTCGCGGAAAATATTATGCTGCAGAGCCTGCATCCGCCCCTTGTCCATGGCCTTGATCTGCTGATGTGAAAGAAACTGCGGACCATCGCCATGATTGGCGAGCCCCCATGGCGTCTCGCGTATCAGACATTGATAAATGAGCTCGGCGCTTTCCTCGGCAAGAACATCGCGAATTTGCAAGGATTTGCCGTTGCTGGCGAAGGCTTGCGCGAGCTTCGCGCCGTCAAGGTTCGGGTTGAGCCGTAAATCGGCGAGCGGCAGGCTGGCGGGGTCGGCCATCGAGTTTGTCCTCCCTAGTGGTGCGATTCCAACGGATGGTTCCCATCTGTTGGAGAAATCGCACCACAGGTTCACTAACTTAGTGGTCCACTTTTCCCAAACGGATGGATCCATCCGTTTGGGGCGGACCACTAGGCGCTTAGAGACCGTTTCGCAACGGTCTCTAAGGCAAATCATCGACAACCGCATGCAGGGCGTCAAGGCAGGCGCGCGCCAGATGCCGCGCCCGGGCCGGGGACCAGCCCTCGAGCGCGTCCGGTCGCTCGGCATTGTCC
>JBMOOS010000002.1:0-21941 GCA_049324415.1 Pseudomonadota bacterium | reverse complement strand
GCCAATTGTTTGATTGGCGCGCCAAGCGCGCCGGCCGCAGTGGCGGCCAATTGTTTGATTGGCGCGCCAAGCGCGCCGGCCGCAGTGGCGGCCAATTGTTTGATTGGCGCGCCAAGCGCGCCGGCCGCAGTGGCGGCCAATTGTTTGATTGGCGCGCCAAGCGCGCCGGGGGCCTTGGGGCCCGCCTGCGCTTTGCCTCCTGCCATCCGGCCCCTTGGCGGTCAACGCGGTCTCCATGCGCGTTTCAAGACGGGCTCTTAGGCATCGGGTCCGCCAGCAGCCTTTCTATTTCAGGCAAGGCGCCATGGGCGGCCTCGCGCCCCAGGCGGATAAGCTCGGCGGCGCGGCGGAAATCGGCAACGTCCACATGGCCGATGGTCGGCGCGATCAGCACATCGGGGGCGTCCACGTCAAGGCGCAACTTGGTGAGCGTGCGCAGCAACAAGCCGACGGAAGCGCGGGTGATGCTCACCCCGGCGCGTTTGGGCAAGGGGCCCTCGGGGGAGAGTCCGGCGGCGGCGGCGCGGCCCTTATAGTCGGCCTGCAGGTTGACGGCGATGATTTTGTCGGCGCCCAGCGCCCGGCCGGCGGCGACCGGCACCGGATTGACAAGGCCGCCATCGGCGAGGATATGGGGACCGCGGCGCACCGGGGTGAAGATGCCGGGTAGGGCGATGGAGGCGCGCACCGCCTCGACCACCGGGCCTTCGCGCAGCCATATTTCCTCGCCCGTCACCAGATCGGTGGCGACGGCGCAAAAAGGGGTTGCCAGCTCCTCGATCCGTTTATTCCCGAAGTGGCGCTTGAGCTCGGCGGTGATCGTCCGGCCGCCCAGCATGCCGCCCCGGCGAAAGCTGGGATCGAGATAGCGCAGGATGGTGCCCACCGTCACATTGCGCGCCAGCTCCTCCAAATGGTCGAGCTTGTCCTCGGCCAAGGCGGCGGCGACCACCGCGCCGATCGAGGTGCCGGTGACGCTGTGGATCGGCACGCCGGCCGCCATCAGCGTGCGCAAGACGCCGATATGGGCCCAGCCCAGGGCGGCGCCGCCCCCCAGAACCAACCCGATCCGCTGTGTCGTCATCGCTTTCAGCCCTTGTCCCTTGCATATTTTACTTCCCGTCCGGCGCCCAACGCCATAGAGACTTATAAGCTTGGCATATGGGGGGACATGGGATGCGTGGGAAGGTCTTGTGGGGCGTGGGCGTGCTTGCCGTTGGCCTTGGCATAGGCTTTTTCGGCCTTGTTCCTCGATTTGTCGATGACCGGATGAACCCGGTGACGGCGCACGCCCCCTATCCTCTCAGCGCCGAGGCGCGGGCGCTCCACAACCGGGCCTTCATCGCCGACATGCATGCCGACCCCTTGTTGTGGCGGCGCGACCTCGGCCAGCGCAACAGCCGCGGCATGATCGATATTCCCCGCCTGCGCGCCGGCAACGTGGCGATCCAGGTGTTCGGCGTCGTCACCAAGTCGCCCAAGGGGCTAAATTATGACGCCAATGGGGGCGACAGCGACAATATCACCCTGCTTGCCATCGCCGGCCTGTGGCCGGTCAAGACCTGGGGCAGCCTTTTTGAGCGGGCGCTCTATCAGGCCGATAAGCTGCGCCGCCTTGCCGATGCATCGGGCGGGCAGTTGAGGGTTGTCGCAAGCGCGGCAGCGCTTGACGCGGTGATGGCGGCGCGGGCCAGGGGCGAGGCGGTGATCGCCGGGCTTTTGGGGCTGGAAGGCGCGCATGCCCTTGAAGGCAAGCTGGAGAATGTCGATCGGCTGTTCGCCGCCGGCTATCGCATGATCGGCCTTGCCCATTTTTTCGACAATGAGATTGCCGGCTCGATGCATGGGGTGAAAAAATACGGGCTTACCGACTTAGGAAGGGCGGTGGTCCGCCGCGCTGAAGAGCTCGGCATGATCATCGATGTTGCCCATGCCAGCGAAGCGGCGGTCGATGACATGCTCGCCATGGCGCGCCGGCCGGTGATCTTTTCCCATGGCGGGG
The DNA here is from genome assembly GCA_049324415.1 of Pseudomonadota bacterium. Lineage (GTDB taxonomy): Bacteria > Pseudomonadota > Alphaproteobacteria > Sphingomonadales > CAKZYD01 > JBMOOS01. The sequence goes on along the minus strand of JBMOOS010000002.1, from coordinate 19,939 downwards.
TGAAGGGGGTGTGCGCGGTCAACCGCAACCTCTCCGACGACCAGATCCGCCGCATCGCCGCCGCGGGCGGGCTGATCGCGCTGGGCGCCTGGGACGGCGCGGCGTGCGGCGAGACCCCCGCCCATCTCGCGCGCGCCATGCGCTATGTGCGCGACCTCGTCGGCATCGAGGTGGTCGCTATCGGCTCCGATTTCGATGGCGCCATCCGCGCCGCTTTCGACGCCACCGAATATGCCGCCTTGACCCAGGCCCTGCTCGACGAAGGCTTCAGCGATAGCGAAGTGGAAGCAGCGCTGGGGGGCAACGCTCTGCGGTTCCTGCGCATCATGTTGCCGCCGCGCTGAAAAGATCCCGATAAGCCGCGCGCAGCCTGGCCTTTTCCACCTTGCCCATGGCGTTGCGCGGCAGCGCCTCGACGGCGATGACGCGCTTGGGCAGTTTATAGCCGGCAAGATGCGCCCGCAAAGCCGCGATGAGGCCGGCTTCCCCGCCCGCATCGCCAACGATGAGGGCCACCACCGCTTCGCCGAAATCGGGGTGAGGGACCCCGATCACCGCCGCTTCGGCAACGCCCGGCAGGCGGTTGAGCTGGTCCTCGACTTCCCTTGGATAGACGTTGAGGCCGCCGGTGATGATCATGTCGCCGACGCGCCCCACGAGGTGAACGGCGCCCGTAGCATCGATCCTCGCCAGATCGCCGGTGATGAAAAAACCGTCCGCCCGGAAGACTTGCGCGGTTTTTTCCGGGTTGCGCCAATAGCCCTTGAAGACGTTGGGCCCGCGTACTTCCAAGATCCCGACCGCGCCTGGGGGTACGGGGGTGCCCTCCTCATCGCCGACGCGGACCTCGATCCCCGGCAAGGGGGGGCCGACGCTGCCCGGCCGGCGCGGCCCGGCATAGGGGTTGGAGCAGTTCATCACCGTTTCCGTCATGCCGTAGCGCTCGAGGATTTGATGCCCGGTGCGGGCGGCGAAGGCGGCGAAGGCGGTGGGCGTCAAGGGCGCCGAGCCGGAGACGAAGAGGCGCATATGGGCCGTTGCGGCAAGGCTGAGTCCAGGGCTTGCGAGAAGGCGCGCATAATGGGTCGGCACCCCCATATAGACGGTGGCGCGCGGCAGATGCGCCAGCACCCGCTCGGCCTCGAAGCGGGGGAGGAAAAACATCGTGCTTCCCACCGTCAGGGAGACGTTGACGGCGACGAACAAGCCATGGGCGTGAAACAGCGGCAAGGCGTGGAGGAGGATATCGTCGGCGCTGAACTGCCAGGCGGCGGCAAGGGTGGCGGCGTTGCTCGCCAGGTTGCCGTGGCTGAGCATGGCGCCCTTGGGCCGGCCAGTGGTGCCGGAGGTATAAAGGATGGCGGCAATGTCGTTCTCGTCCACGGCGGCGACATCGTCGCACGCCGGCGCCTGCCGTGCCGCAGCCATCAGGCTTCCCTGCCCGGCGGCGTCAAGGCTATGGCTGGCGCAGGGCGAGGCCACGGCCTCCTCGGGGTCGTGGACGAAAAGCGCAGGCTCGGCGTCTTCCAGGATATAGGCGGTCTCGCCTGGGGTGTAGGCGGGGTTCAGCGGCAAGTAAATGGCGCCAAGGCGCAGGCAGGCAAGGTAAAGGGCAAGCGCTGCGATGGATTTGTCCACCTTCACCGCGACCCGCGCGCCCGGGCCGGCGCCAGCCTCGCGCAGCACCGCCATGAGCCGCCCGGAAAGCGCGGCCAGGGCTGCAAAGCTAAACGGCTCGCCTTCCTCTACGATGAGCGCTGTACGGTCGCTGCGCTGGATGAGGTCCGGGAAACGCTGGTAAAGATTGCCGTTCACAAGCCGCGGCTATCCTTTCGTTTTAGGGTCCGGTCCCGGAGGCATTTCAAGGGGGCCTCAGTCGGAGGCACGCGCTCAGCCGAGCATGGCCTTGAGCATCCAAATCGCCTTTTCATGAACCTGCACCCGCTCGATGAGCATGTCCTGGGTGGCGTCGTCACCCGCTTCGCCGGTGAGTTCAACGGCGGCCTTCAAGCGCTTGGCCACAGTCTCGTTGTCCTTCACCAGTTGCTTCAGCATGGCGTCCTGCTTGCCGCTAATGGCGCTGGAGGGGATCGCCGCCAAGCGGTCAAAATCGGCGTAGGAAGCTGGCGCCTTGGCGCCAAGCGCGCGAATCCGCTCGGCGATATCGTCGGCGGCGATGGTAAGCTCGTTATACTGTTCTTCGGTAAGGCTATGGATGGGGTGGAACAAGGGCCCTTCCACATTCCAGTGAACGCCCTGGGTGCGCAGGCGCAAGGTGTAGGTGTCCGCCAGCGTTTGGGACAAGGCGTCCACGATGGCGGCGGCTTTGTTGGAAGGGGCCGGTCTCTTGGCCATGGCGGTGAGTCTCCTGCTGTTCAAGCCACAGATGTGGCGATTGATACTGGACCTGCAAGGATGTTGACGCATCCACGGTCCGTAACGCCCAAGCGCCGCGCGGGCTTGGTATCGGTCCCCGCCGCGACCTCTCTCCCATTGCCCTTCAATATGACCCGATGGCAAGGAAGTTCAAGGGGTTGAGGGCTGTCCTCGCACCCCTGCCGGATGGGAATATGTTAGAGACCGTTTGAGAATGCTGATGAGGTCGCGCCGCTGGCGCTTATGTCCACTGGCCAGGAGCGCCGCCGCAGGCGGGGCCAAGTCCCCCGGCAAGGTGGGGCGACGCCGCCAGTGGGTATAAGCGCCGCGGCCCCAATGGGTTGGCCATAGAAGGGCGGTCTGGTTCGTCGGCAAAGCTCGCCGGGGGCCTTAGGGCCCGCCTGCGCTTTGCCTCCTGCCATCCCATCCCTTCATGGCCAACGCGATCCTTACCAGCATTCTCAAACGGTCTCTTAGGGCTTGCCGAAGGAATATGTAATGCTATAACACCCGTGTCCCGGCAGCGAATGCAAAAAAGGAATGATGGGTGATGCCAGCCACGCGCCTGCAATCTCTGTTGGATAAGGCAAGCCTGTGGCTTTCCGGCCTCTGTTTGGTGCATTGCCTGATACTGCCGGTGGCAGCGCTGGCCTTGCCATTGCTGGGGCTGGGTCTTGCCGTCGATCATTGGCTGCATGGGGTGTTTTTCGCGCTTGCCATGCCGGCCAGCATGATGGCGCTAAGGCTGGGCTATCGCCGTCGCCAGGCAGCGCTGCCGGTCCTCTTGGCGGCGCTGGGGCTTGGCCTCATGGGGCTGGCCTTGCTTGGAGGGCACGATAGGGTGGAGACGGTGCTCACCGCTGGCGGCGTCGCCGTCTTGGCCATGGCCCACCTTCTCAATATGAGCCACCGGGGACGGGGCGAACGCTTGCAGGCAGTGCCGGGATCCTAGTGGTCCGCCATCTTTGCGAAAAGATGGTGGAGCCGAGGGGAATCGAACCCCTGACCTCCTCATTGCGAACGAGGCGCTCTCCCATCTGAGCTACGGCCCCAATCGTGGAAGCGGCGCGCACAGTATCGCCCGTTAAAACAAAATGCAACGCGCAATTGGCTGGTGGTGGAAGAGGCCCTATGCCAGTTCCCGGCGGTGCTCGATGCGCACCGCGCGCACGGGAACGAGCTGGCGTAGCTTTTCGGCGATGATGGCGGCGCGCCCCTCGCCTAGTGGTGCGATTCCAACGGATGGTTCCCATCTGTTGGAGAAATCGCACCACAGATTCACTAACTTAAGTGGTCCCCTTTTCCCAAACGGATGGATTTATCCGTTTGGGGCGGACCACTAGGCCGACGATATCGATATCGATCACCAGGTCGCCGGCGGCGAAGACCCGGCTCTTGACCCGGGCGGGCACGGTGTTGGCTTGGGCGAAAAACCCGAGGACGCGCGGCAGCACCGCCGGCTCGACGGCGGCGGCGACGGTGAAATGGGTGGCGGTGGGATATTCAGCAGGCGTGCTCATGACACGCGGACTCCTTGATCGAGACATCTTCCAAGGCGGAAACGAACGCTTCCCGGCCCGGCTTTCGGGCCGGGCGGCTAATTCGCTTCGCCTGAAAGGCGCTGTCCGCGTGGTTGCTCATAAGGCGTGTCTTGACCGACCTTAAGCATTGGGTCAAGCGTGAATATAGCCTCTTAGAAAGGGCTTAACCCGCCGCGCGCCTTTCCAGGCGCAAGGCATAATGGCTGGCCAGCACCGAGATGAGGCAACTTGCGGCGTAAAGGGCGAAAAACGGCCACGGCCCGAAGGCAAAGCTGCGGCCAATCACTTCGCTCAAGCCGGTGCTGAGGAAGAGGGGGGAAAAACCGAGAAGGCCGGAAGCGGCGCCGGCGATTTGCGGGCGCACCGACAAGGCGCCGGCGGTCGCGGGCGGATAGACAAGGCCGCTGCCCAGCGACACCAGGGCGACCGGGCCGAACAGGCCGAGATAAGAAGCTCCCCACAGCCCCTGGCCGAGCACCAGAATGGCGCCGGTGGCCATCAAGCCGGCGCCAATCCGCAGCATGCGATGCAGCCCCAGGCGCCGGGCGTAGCGCCCGGCGATGAAGCTTCCCGCCATGTAGCCGCCCGCCGGCAGCAAGAAATACTGCGCATAATCGACCGGCGTGCCGCCGAGGATGTCCTCGACCACATGCGGCGCGCCGGCGACGAAGGCGAAGAAGGACATGGCGCCGAAGCTTATGGCGATGAGATAGGCGCGGAACACCGGCGCGCGTAAAAGAAAGCCGTAATTGCGGACGATCGACAGGCTGTCGATGCGGGGAATGGGGGAGATGTTGGTTTCGCCGATATAGCGCGCGATGAGCGGCAAAAGAAGCGCGCTGTAAACGGCAAGGAAGGCAAAGCTGGCGCGCCAGCCAAAGGCGACGTCCATCATGGCGCCGAGCCATGGGGCGAGCGCCGGGGCCACCACCATCGCCGTGGTGATATAGCCCATGGCGCTCGCCGCGCGGGTTTTGTCATAGACGTCGCGCACGATGGCGCGGGTCAGCACCATGCCGGAACAACCGCCGAAGGCCTGGGCGGCGCGACCCCAGATCAAGCCCTCCACATTGGGCGTTATCACGAGAAAGACGTTGGTCAAGGCGAAAACCACGGTTCCAAACAGGAGGACGGGGCGGCGGCCGACGCGGTCCGAGATCGGCCCGTAGATCAACTGGCCGATGGCGACCCCGAAAAAATAGAGCGACAAGGCAGGCTGGATGGCCGCAGTCGGCACGGCGAAATCCTTCGCCATGCTGGGCATGGAGGGCAAAAAAATATTGAGCGCCAGCGGCGACATGGTGGTCACCAGAACCAGCGCCCAAATCGGCGGTCGAGGCGCGCGGGGCTGCATAGCCTGCCGGTATAGGCGCAACTACGGCCCATCGCCAGCCTGGAAATGGCTCAAGGCCTTGCCAGCGGCGGCGCAAAGGATTAGCCAAGGGTCAAGACCAAGCGCGGAGGATATCGTGACCGACAGATTCGGCGATCTGCTCAAGGACAAATGCTATGTGAACGGCGCCTGGGTCGCCGCCAAGACGGGGCAAAGCTTTGCCGTCACCAATCCCGCGACCGGCAAGACAATCGTCCATGTCCCCGATTGCGGCGCCCTGGAGACCAAGCGCGCCATCGCCGCGGCGAGGAAGGCCTTCCCCGCCTGGGCGGCGAAAACGGCGAAGGAACGGGCCACGGTCTTGCGCCGCTGGCATGACCTCATCATGGCGCGTCAGGACGAGCTGGCGGCGCTGATGACGGCGGAGCAGGGCAAACCGCTCGCCGAGGCGCGCGGCGAGGTCGCCTATGCCGCTTCCTTCGTCGAATGGTTCGCCGAGGAAGCGAAAAGGGTCTATGGCGACATCATCCCCGGCCACAGCCCGGACAAGCGGATCGTGGTGCTGAAGCAACCCATCGGCGTCGTTGGCGCCATCACGCCGTGGAATTTCCCCGCCGCCATGATCACCCGCAAGGTGGCGCCGGCGCTCGCCGCCGGCTGCACCGCGGTGGTGAAGCCGGCGGAGGCGACGCCGCTCACCGCCCTGGCGCTGGCTGCCCTGGCCCACGAGGCAGGCGTGCCGGCGGGGGTCTTCAATGTCCTCACCGGCGATGCGGTGGCCATTGGCCAAACCCTGTGCGCCAGCCCCGATGTCGCGAAAATTTCCTTCACCGGCTCCACCGAGGTGGGGAAAATCCTGCTGCGCCAGTCGGCCGATACGGTGAAAAAGTTGAGCTTGGAGCTGGGCGGCAACGCCCCCTTCATCGTCTTCGAGGACGCCGACCTCACGGCCGCGGTGGCGGGGGCCATCATGTCCAAATACCGCAACAGCGGCCAGACCTGCGTGTGCGCCAACCGGATTTACGTGCAGGCCAAGATTTACAACGCCTTTGCGAGGAAGCTGGCGAAGGCGGTAGGGGGGTTACGGGTTGGCGATGGTTTGAAGGGGGCGAGCGACCAGGGTCCGCTCATCGACAAGGCGGCGGTTCGGAAAGTCGAGAGCCATGTGCGCGACGCGGTGAAAAAGGGCGCTAAGGTGCTGGTCGGCGGCAAGCGTCATAAGTTGGGGGGCAATTTCTTCGAGCCCACCGTCCTCACCGGGGTGACGCCAAGCATGAAGGTATCCAGGGAGGAGACCTTCGGCCCGGTGGCGCCGCTCATCGCCTTTGAGGGTGAAGAGGAGGTGGTGAAACTCGCCAACGATACCCGCTTCGGGCTTGCCGCCTATTTCTACACCCGCGACTTGGCGCGCGCCTGGCGGGTGTCGGAAGCCCTCGAATACGGCATCGTCGGCCTTAACACCGGCCTCATTTCCACCGAGGTCGCGCCCTTCGGCGGGGTGAAGGAATCAGGGCTGGGCCGCGAAGGCTCGAAATACGGCATCGATGAGTATGTCGAGATTAAATATCTCTGCCTTGGTGGGTTATGAGGGGCGGGTGAAGGCGGCGCGCTCGCGGGCGACCGCGGGGCGATGGACGCACCCCTCCAGATGGTCGTTGACGAGGCCCATCGCCTGCATGAAGGCATAGACGGTGGTCGGCCCGACGAAGCTAAAGCCGCGTTTTTTAAGATCTTTCGAAAGCGCCGTTGATTCCGCGCTGTGGGTCAAGGTCATAAGGGCCGCCTTGTCAAGCCGCTTGGGCCGGCTTTTGGGACCGGGCTCATAGCGCCAGAGGAAGCGGGCGAGCGAGCCTTCCTTCTCGGCCAAGGCGCAAGCCTGCTGGGCATTGTTGATGGTGGATAAAATCTTGCCTCGGTGGCGGACGATGCCGGCGTCTTTCAGCAGGCGGGCGACGTCGCGCTCGGTAAAGCGCGCCACCTTTGCAAAATCAAAGCCGGCGAAGGCGGCGCGAAAATTTTCCCGCTTGCGCAATATGGTGAGCCACGACAGCCCCGCCTGAAAACCCTCAAGGCACAGTTTTTCGAAAAGCCGATGGTCGTCGGCGACCGGCCGGCCCCATTCCGTGTCGTGATAGGCTTGATAATCGGGGAGCCCGCCATGCCACCAGCAGCGCAGCTTGCCGTCGGCGCCACGAATAAGGCCCGGCGGCGGCGCGCTCACGCGAAGTCCTTGGCAAGTTCGGCGCGCGTTGCCGGCGACAGGATGGCGAGATGGGCGTAGTGCGGATGGTCGAAGCCCAAAAGCACGGCGATGTCTTCGCGCTTGAAGATGGTCATCGCCGCGGGTGTCAAGGCAAAGCGCAGGAAATGCACGGCCGAGGTCTTGCCGTCCTCCGCCGTGCGCTCCACGTCCTTCTCGGCGCTGGCGTAAATTTTTTCCGCGCCGATTTGCAAGAAAGCATGTTCATCGATCCCCCCCAAGCGGCGCAGAACAGCGTCGCGGCGCGCCGGGTCATCGATTTCCAGCATGCATGTCGCCACCAGTTCCGTGCCTTGCGGGATGAGCGGGTTATAGGCGGCGAGTTCACCGGCGAGCTGCGCCGCGCCGCCTTTCTCGATATGGAGCATTTCCTGGACTTGCGCCAGCATGGTGGCGAAATTCTCAAAGTGGAAAGTGGCGAAGGGACCGACCTCGACCCGGCGCAGCGCCTTCAAGGGGAGAAGGGCGCGCCGGCGCGCCGCCCGCTCGGCGGCATAGCGCTCGCAAGGGATGATATCTTCAGGCGTGATGCGGCGGTCGGGAGCGGGCATGGCGGCTTCCTTGAAATGCGTGCAGGTTCGGGTTCATAAGCCATAGGCCTCAGCGAAAATCTCGATGGGGTGGCGCATCTGTTTTCGCGGGTGCGGCGCGCCGGCGTCCGTCAAGCCTTGAACGATATGCTTGCAGGCAAGGGGACAATCGGAACAAAGCTGCTCGTTTTCCGCGCGCTTGGCCTGGTTGAGCACGGGTTTCAAGACCTTGAGGGCATGGGGGCGGGTTTTTTTCATCACCCCGAAGGTGCCGCCATGGCCCGAGCAGCGCTCGATGACGTCGATCTTGGTGTCGGGGATGAGGCGCAGCAGCTCCGCCGCCTTGGGGCCCATGTTCTGCGCCCGGGCATGGCAGGCAAGGTGAACGCTTACCCCCCCCCGCACCGGTTCAAGACCCTTCGCCAGACCTTCGTTCCGCGCGATATCGACCACATATTGGTTGATGTCCCATGTCGCCTTGGCGAGGCGGGCGATGTCTGCGTCCTCGGGTAGAATGAGCGGCCATTCGAATTTCAGCATCAGGCCGCAGGACGCAGTGAGGGTGATGACGTCATAGCCCTTGTCGAGCCAAGGCAGCAGCGCGTCGGCGACCTGGCGCGCTTGCGCCGCCACGTGCGCGATATCGCCATGCTCCAGATGCGGCATGCCGCAGCAGGCGGGATAGACGACCTCGGTCTCGACCCCGTTATGGGCAAGGACGGCAAGCGCCGCGGCGGCGGTGTCGGGGGTCTGATAATTGGCGATGCAGGTGGTGTAGATGACCGCCCGGCGCTGGCCATTGGCCGGCGCGTCCTGGTTGAGGGCGGGTTTTTGCCGAGGCAGCCGGCGGTCGAAACTGTCCTTGTGATAGGGCGGCAGTTCGGCGTCGCGGTCGATGCCCAGTGCCTTTTCCATGAGCGGCCGGGTCAGCCCATTGCCCCGCGCCATCGCCCAATTGGCAAGCCCCGCGACCGGCCGGGCGAGCTTGCCATTGCGGTCGGTCTTGGCAAGTTCGCGGTGAGCCAGCGTGCCGCCGTCTCGTTTGAAGGTCGCCGCCCGCTGGCGCAGCATCAGATGGGGAAAGTCGAGGTTGAATTCATGGGGCGGCACATAGGGGCATTTGGTCATGAAGCACATGTCGCACAGGGTGCAGGCGTCCACCACCTTCTGGAACGCGGCCTTGTCGACGCCGTCGAGCTCGCCGGTGGGCGATTCGTCGATCAGGTCGAAAAGAATGGGAAAGCTGTCGCATAGATTGAAACAGCGGCGGCAGCCATGGCAAATGTCGAAGACCCGTTCCATCTCGGCTTCGATCTGGCCAGGGTCGAAAAAATCGGGATTGCGCCAGTCCAGGGGGTGCCGGACCGGCGCGCCGAGGGAGCCTTCCTTCATGACGCCGCCTTTATGAGCTCATTGAAGATGGGGGGCGGCGGACCGCCCCCGTGAAGCGATGGTGGGCCGGTTAGCCATCCAGGGTATCGAGCGCCTTCTGGAAGCGGCCGGCGTGGCTTTTTTCCGCCTTGGCAAGGGTTTCGAACCAGTCGGCGATTTCGTCAAAGCCTTCCTCGCGCGCGGTGCGGGCCATGCCGGGATACATGTCGGTATATTCATGGGTCTCGCCGGCGATGGCGGCGACGAGGTTTTCCTTGGTGGCGCCGATAGGCTTGCCGGTCGCCGGGTCGCCGACGGCCTCGAGGAACTCGAGATGGCCGTGGGCATGGCCGGTCTCGCCTTCCGCGGTGGAGCGGAAGACGGCGGCGACGTCGTTATAGCCTTCGACATCGGCCTTCTGGGCAAAGTAGAGATAACGGCGGTTGGCCTGGCTTTCGCCAGCGAAGGCGGCCTTGAGGTTGTCTTGCGTCTTACTGCCTGCAAGCTTCATGGTCTTCTCTCCTATTTGTTCGCGGCTTACTCGTTTGTTTCAGACCCAGGGCGCGAGGGCCAGGGCCCGGAATCCGACGCCGCCATTATGCACCGGGAGTGGGGAGGGGAAAATGACTGAACGAGGCTGCGCCCCCGAATTTTTTCGATGAGAAAAATCGAGGCGCTAAATAAGGCGCGGAATGTCAAGGAAAAGCCGGGTCGAGGAGTATCGCCGTCGGTCACAGCCAGGCGTCGAAAATCAAAGTTCCGGGCATGTGCGCCGCCGGCGACGAAGGCACAAGTCTATCATTGCTTGGAATGTCGCAAAATCCGCAACTGGTAGGATCGGCGTCCGCGGACTTGGCTTTAGGTCTTTAGCTTTTGGCCGCCGGGATGACGCCGCGGCGGATCTGGTCGAGCTCGATCGATTCGAAAAGCGCCTTGAAATTGCCTTCGCCAAAGCCTTCGTTGCCCTTGCGCTGGATGATCTCGAAAAAGATCGGCCCGATGACGTTCTGGGTGAAGATTTGCAGCAAGACGCCCTGATCCTGGGTGGGCGCGCCGTCGATGAGGATGCGCCGGCTTTGCAGCGCCGCGACATTTTCCGCATGCCCGGCGACCCGCGCGTCGACTTGGTCGTAATAGGTGTCCGGGGTGTCCTGAAAGACCACGCCGCGATCGCGCAATTTATCCACCGTGCGGTAGATATCATCGCTGCCCAAGGCGATGTGCTGGATGCCCTCGCCCTTATAGTCGCGCAGATATTCCTCGATCTGGCTCATATCGTCGCGGCTTTCGTTGATGGGAATGCGGATCTTGCCGCAGGGGCTGGTCATGGCGCGGGAAAGAAGGCCCGTCACCTGGCCTTCGATATCGAAATAGCGGATCTCGCGGAAATTGAAGAGCCGCTCGTAAAACCCGGCCCAGCGGTCCATGTTGCCGCGCATGACGTTGTGGGTGAGGTGGTCGACATAGCCAAGCCCGGCGTCAAGGGCGCGCATCCTTTCCCGCCAGTCGGGCTCGAACACGAAATCCACGTCGTAGATCGAGCGCTCGCCATAGCGATCCACGAGATAAAGGCGGGAGCCGCCGATCCCCTCGATCGCCGGGATGTTGATCTCCATCGGCCGGACATCGCCGGGGCACGCCGTCGCCCCAAGATCGATGGCGCGGGCAAAGGCCTTGGCGGCGTCGCGCACGCGAAACGCCATGGCGCAGGCGCACGGCCCGTGCGCCCGGGCAAAGGCCTGGGCGAAACTGTCCGGCTCGGCGTTGATGATGAAGTGAATGTCGCCCTGCTTGTGCAAGGTGACGTCCTTGGAGCGGTGGCGGGCGACCACGGGAAAGCCCATGCGCTCGAACAAGGTGCGCAAAAGGCCGGGATCGGGCGCGGCGTATTCGACGAATTCGAAGCCGTCGGTGCCCATCGGGTTGTCGAACAGGTCTGCCATGAAAATCACCTCGCCCCAAGCCGCGCCACGCTTGCGCTTTGTCCCGACGGGCAGTATAGTTACATTTGCAACTAAAAACAAGGGAGCGGCGCCCGTCATGGCCGATCACCCATCGTCCCACGGCCCCTTGTCCCCTGGCTTTTCCCTCGCCGCCTTTTTGCCCTATCGCCTCTCCCTTCTTGCCAATACGGTGAGCCAGGGCCTCGCGGCGCTTTATCAGGACCAGTTTGACCTCAGCCCGGCGGAATGGCGGGTCATCGCCGTGCTGGGTCGCGAGGGGGCGGCCAGCGCCAAGGATATCGCCGCCATCACCGCCATGGACAAGGTCACGATAAGCCGCGCCATCGCCCGGCTCGCCAAGGCGGGGCGGGTGACTGCCAAGGTTGACAAGACCGATCGCCGCCGCCAGCGCCTGGTCCTCGGCCCCAACGGCCGCGCGGTGTATGAGAGGGTGGCGCCGCTTGCCCTTGCCTACGAGCAGCGCTTGCTGGCGGGCTTGGGGGAAGGGGAGCGGCGCCAGCTCGACCGCCTGCTCGCCGTCTTGCAGCAGGCGGCGCAAAGGGCGAGCCCGCGCCCGTAATTTTATTTGGAAACGGCCTTGTTCCAGGGCGGTTGGCGCCGCCGGCGGCCAACGCCCCCTGCATCGGTCAGAATAGGGGAGCTGGGCGTTGTCGCGCGCGCCGGGCTGCCGCTTGCCCCTTCCACCGCCAGGAGAAGCGCGGGGGTAAGGGTGAAATCGGCAACAAGGCCAAAGCTTATGGTGAGCGCCACCATGCCCGCCATCAGCGCGATGATGGCGAATTTGGATGCGGTAAGGACGAGAAAACCCGCCACCAGCGCCAGGGCGGCGATCCACATCGCCGGGCCAGTGCTGGCGAAGACCGCGCGCACCGCCTCTTCCGGTGTCAAGCCTTCTTCCCGCCGCGCTCGCAAGAATTTCGAGAAGAAGTGCACCGTGGTATCGACGATGAGGCCAAGCGCGGTCGCGGTGACGAAGGCGGCGTAAAGGCCGATCTCGGCATGGATCAGCGACCAGGCGCCAAAAGCCATCACCGCCGGCGTGATGTTGGGCACCAGGGAGAGAAGGCCGAATGTGACGCTGCGCAGGGCGAGCGCCATCACCGCGGCGATGAGGAGGAAGGCGGTGAGCGTGCCGACGAACATGGCGCGCATGTTGGACTGGGTCAAATGGGCAAAGACGATATTGGTGCCGGTGGCGGGGGAAGCGATGAGCGTCGGCGCCTCGCGGGCGAGCCAGGCTTCGGCGCGGGTCTTGAACGCCTCCATCCGCGCCGAGGAGACATTGTGCAGCATGACGACAACCCGGGTCGCCGATTTGCGCACATCGATCTGGTTGTTAAGGTCGAGGCCATAGGGCAGCGACATTTCATAAAGAAGCAGATATTGCGCCGCCAATTCGCGGCTCGCGGGCAGCCGGTCATAGGCCGGATCGTCGCCGTGCATGTTGCGGTTGAGGCGGCGCATGACTTGGTCGAAGGAATAGACTTGCGCGACCTCTTCCTGGCGGCCGAGCCAGTCGGCAAAGGCCGCGAGCGTGGCGAGGTAAAAAGGTTCGGCGATGCCGCCCTCGCTGTTGGCGCCTAAGGAAAACTGCACCGCGTAAATGCCTGGCAGATGGGCGTTGATGAAGTCGGCGTCATCGCGGAAGCGCTCGCCGCGGCTGATCCATTCGATGAAATTATCGTTGATGACAAGTCTTGGAATCAATGCGCCAAGGCCGATCAGGGCGAGCAGCGAGGCCACAAGCACAGCTTTTCGCTTGGCGATGACAAAGCCGACGAAAGCCGCTTGCAGCTTTTCCGCGCGCGGTTTTTGCATGGCCACCCGGAAGGGGACGAGCACGAGAAGGACGGGCAAAATGGTGAGCGAATAAAAAAGCGCGAGCAAAGTGCCGGCGGCGGCGATATTGCCAAGGTCGCGAAACGGCGGGGTGTCGGAAAAATTAAAGCTTAGGAAGCCGAGCGCGGTGGTGAGGCTGGTTAGAAGGATGGGCTGGAAATTGACCCGCAAGGCTTCGGCGATGGCGTCCGGTTTGGCCATGCCCCGGCGCATGAGCCGCATCACCGTGACGATGAGATGGATCGAATCGGCGATGGCGACGGTCAGCACGATGATGGGCGCTTGGCCGGACGCGGGCGTGAGCTTTAGTCCCAGCCAGCCACCAAGGCCCATGGCGGCAGCGATCGACAGGGCCATGATGGAAAGGGCGATGATGCTGGCGAGGCTCGAGCGAAAGAACAGGGCCATCAGCAGCCCGAGAAAAACCACCATCACGGGGAACAGGAACGCCATGTCGCGCTGGGTGATGTCGAAGAAGGTGTAGCTCAGCATGGCGACGCCGGTGACGGCGATACGCATGTCCGGATGAGCCGCTGCGAAGTTGGCGCGGATCGCGTTGACGGCTTCGGCGATGGCGGGCAGAAGATTGTCGCGCGCTTGCGGCAATTGCAGGGTGGCGATGACTTGCGCCGTGCGCCCGTCGGCGCTGAGCAGGCGGTCTTTGATGCCCGCATTGTCGGCGATGGCCGTCTTCATGCGTGCCAACGTGTCTTCATTGAGGGCGCCGGTATAAAGCGGGGCGACCACGAGGTCTTCGCCCTCGGCATAGCTGTTTTGGAAGTTGGTCAGCGATTCGACCCGGATGACATGGGGGATTTGCCAGGCCGCCTTGGTGAGCGCCGCCAGCGCTTCAAGCCGGTCGGCCTGGAGAAAATCCCCATCATGTGCATGCAAAACGAAATTGACGCTGTCCGATTGGGTGAAGCGGGCTTCCAGCGCTTCATGGGCGGCAAGCTCGGGGTTGGCGGCGTCGAAAAATACCCGATAATCGTGGGAAAAGCCAAGGCGCAAGGCGCCCGCCGCCATGAGAAGCGTGAGCATGAAGCCAACGGTAAGGACGCGCCGTGGCCGCGCCAGAAGCCAATGACGCCAGGACACCGGCGATGCCGGCTGCAAAGGGGGAAGGGTATTGGCCATCGGCGCAAGCTTAGCCGGCGAGGGTAAAGGAAGCCTAACAAGCGTTGTCGCGCGCAGCGCTAGAGCACGTTCAACGACTCTGATTGAGATGAACGGTCTCTAAGCATCGTTTCCATCGAGATAATAACGTTTGAGGGGCCGCAAGTCGTCGTCAAGGGCGTAGACGAGCGGCTTTCCCGTGGGGATTTCCAGTTGCGGGATGTCAGCGTCGCTGATGGCGTCGAGATGCTTCACCAGCGCCCGCAAGGAATTGCCGTGGGCGGCGACGATGAGCCGGCGGCCGGCGCGCAGGGCCGGCACGATTTCGCTCTGCCAATAGGGAAGGACGCGGGCGATGGTGTCCTTCAGGCTTTCGGTTTGTGGCACGCGGCCTTTGTCAAGGCCGGCATAGCGCGGATCGCCGGAGACGTCATATTTGCTGCCTGGCGTCAACTCCGGCGGCGGCACGTCGAAGGAGCGGCGCCAGATGAAGACCTGCTCATCGCCGACCTTGGCCGCCATCTCTTTTTTGTTGTAGCCGGTGAGGCCGCCATAGTGGCGCTCGTTGAGCTCCCAGGCCTTGACGGTGGGCAGCCAAAGCGCCCCCATCTCCTCAAGGGCAAGGTTGAGGGTCTTGATGGCGCGGGTGAGGACCGAGGTAAAGGCAAGGTCGAACTCGAAGCCCGCCCTGGCCAGGGCGCGGCCCGCTTCCTGGGCCTCGATGACGCCGGCCTCGGAAAGATTGACGTCCCACCAGCCGGTGAAGCGGTTCTCCAGATTCCATTGGCTCTGGCCGTGGCGCAAGAGAACGAGTTGGGGCATGGCGCGCTCCTTGGCTTGCGGGTTTTTTGTCACGCCCGCGGGTTTTGTTGGATCGCGGGCACTCTGTCAACCGGATGGACGGCGACCAAGGGAGGCCGCGGGCGCCAGGCTTTCCGCTTGCGCCGTTGCAAGGCGGGAGCGGCAAGCGGAGGAGGGAAGATCCCGCCTATTCAGGCGGCGGTTGAGGTGGGGAAGGCTGTTCGGCGTCCGGCGCGTCGAAGGCGTCCTCGGCGAAGGGGTCGTCCTCGCTTGTCAAGGCGCCGTCGGAGATGGCGAAGGCGCGGTTCTGCCGATAGGCCGAGCGAATCGCCGCATAAGGGTCGGCGCTTTCCACCCGCAAGCGGTCGAAGCTGTCGAGGGCGGTGGTCCGGGCATCGAGAATCTGCATGCCAGTAAGGCTGTAGCGTGCGTTGTTGAGTCGGTGGCGCTCGAGGGTGACGGTAACCGGGTCGCCAAAGAGCTGGCCGACAAGGCCGACGAAATCGCGCGGGTTGGAAGGGCCAAGGAGGGGCAGGTAAAGATAGGGCCCTTCGGGAATGCCCCAACTGGCGAAGGTCTGCCCGAGGTCTTCTTCATGCATGGGAAGGCCAAGGGTGCTGGCATGGTCCCAGAGGCCGGCGACGCCCACCGTCGAATTGATGACGAAGCGGCCCAGGGTCTCGCCGGCGAAGGTGAATTTGCCCTGGAGCAGGAGGTTGACGAAGTTCCACGGCTCCTCGGCGTTGTCGAGGGCATGGGTGATGCGGACCCGGGCAACATCCGGCACCACCGCGCGATAGCCCTTGGCGAGCGGCCTTAAGGTGAGGGCATCGAGGGCGTTGGAAAAATTATAGGTGGCGCGATTGAGCGGCTCCAAGGGGTCGTTGCGGCTGGCGTATTCCGCGTGGGCATAGACCTCGCTTGCCGGCGGCTTGGTGGCGCAGGCGGCAAGCCCTGATAAAGCGCTGGCAAAGATAAGCAAGCGTGGGGCGGAGAAAAAGCCGCGCATCACCCGTGTCATCCCAAGTCCGATCAATCCGTTGCTCTTGTTTAAGGGCTATGAACGCCGCTGGCCAACCGCAAAGCGCATGGAAACACCCTGAAAGGTTTTTTTCCAGTATCGCGACAATGCCCCTTTACTGGATATAAACATATCTTTATATATACATTTAAAGCGAAAAATGAAGGGCGGCCCGATGCCGAAACTGCCATGCAAGACCTTTTAGGCGCCTTGAAAGCGGCGGGCGAGGCAACGCGCTTGCGCATCCTGGGGCTGCTTGCAGAGGGCGAGTTGACGGTTTCGGAATTGGTGCGCGTCTTGCGCCAAAGCCAGCCGCGCGTCTCGCGGCATTTGAAGCTTCTCGCCGACGCAGGGCTGATCGAGCGCTTGCAGGAGGGGGCGTGGGCCTTTTATCGCCTGTCGGACCGCGCCCGCGGCGGCCGCATCGCCCGCACCCTGGTGGCCTTGTTGCCCAAGGAAGATGCCGAATTCGCCCGCGACCTTGAGCGCCTTGGCGAGATCAAGGCCGAGCGGGCGGCGGCGGCGGAAGCCTATTTCCGGGCCAATGCCGCGGACTGGGACCGTATTCGCTCGCTCCATGTCGCCGAAGGCGAAGTCGAGGCGGCGGTGCTGGGCGCCCTCGAGGATGCCGCCATCGATGACCTCCTCGACATCGGCACCGGCACGGGGCGGATGCTGGAAATCCTGGGCCCGCGCGTCCGCCGGGGGGTCGGCATCGACCGCTCCCGCGAGATGCTGGCCATCGCCCGGGCGCGGCTCACCAAGGCGGGGCTGGTGCAGTGTCATGTGCGCCATGGCGACATGTATGCCCTTGCTGTCGCCGATGGGTCCTTCGACGTCGTCCTTTTCCACCAGGTCCTCCACTTCGCCGACGACCCGGCCGCCGCCATCGCCGAGGCGGCGCGTGCGCTGCGCCCAGGCGGCCGGCTGCTGGTGGTCGACTTTGCCCCCCATGACCTGGAATTTCTGCGCAGCCAGCATGCCCATCGCCGGCTTGGCTTTGCCGATGGCGAGGTCCTCGCCTGGTGCGCCGCCGCCGGGCTTCAAGGCAAGGTCGCCACCCATCTTAAAGGCGGCGCGCTCACCGTCACCCTGTGGCAGGCGGGCAAGGCCGGCCTTGCGGTGCGCGATGCCGCCTGACTGGCCAGACGGGGCAACCGACGGGGTAATGGAAAGGAAAGCCATGGCGCCTACTAACAACGACCATCTGCCGCGCAGCCGCCGTCCTTCCTTGTTCGTGGACCATGCTGGAGACATCGCGGTTTCCTTTGAATTTTTCCCGCCCAAGACCCCGGCGATGGAGGAAAGCCTGTGGTCGGCGGTGACCACGCTGGCGCCGCTGCGCCCGCGCTTTGTTTCGGTGACCTATGGCGCCGGCGGCTCGACGCGGGCGCGCACCCATAAGACGGTCGAGCGCATCCTGCGGGAAACCCAATTGACGCCAGCGGCGCATTTGACCTGCGTCGGCGCTTCGGAAGCGGAGGTTGACGCGGTGGTGCGCGGCTATTGGTCGGCGGGGGTGCGCCATATCGTTGCCTTGCGCGGCGACCCGCCGGACGGCGCCAAGGGGTTCACCCCGCACCCTCAAGGTTATGCCAACGCCGCCGCGCTGGTCGCCGGCATCCGCGCCATTGGCGACTTCGATATCTCTGTGGGCTGCTATCCCGAAGGCCATCCCGAAGCGGTATCCCTCGCCCGCGACATCGACTATCTGAAAGCCAAGATCGACGCTGGCGCCAATCGCGCCATCAGCCAGTTTTTCTTCGAGCCCGACCTTTATTTCCGCTTCCTCGACCGCGCCGCCGCCGCCGGCATCGGCGTCCCCCTGGTGCCCGGCATCCTGCCGGTGACCAATTTCAAGCAGCTGAAGACTTTCGCCGGGCGCTGCGGCGCGTCGGTGCCGGCGTGGATGGCGGATTTGTTCGAAGGCCTTGATGAGCGCCCGGCGACCCGCAACCTCGTCGCCGCGACGCTCGCCGCCGAGCAATGCCGCCGGCTTTATGACGGCGGAGTGCGGGAATTTCATTTCTACACCCTCAACCGCGCCGAGCTGGCTTATGGCATCTGCCACATGCTGGGCCTGCGTGCCACGCTGGCCAGCGCCCGCAGCGCCGTCGCCTGAAGGACAATTCGATGACCGATCGCCAAGCCAAGGCCCAGCTTTTCCGCCGCGAGGCCGCGCGCCGCATCCTCGTCAAGGATGGGCCCTATGGCACCATGGTGCAGGCCTACCGCCTCGACGAAGCCGGCACTCGCGGCGCCCGCTTTGCCGATTGTGAACGCGATCAGCGCGGCAACAACGATCTTCTCAACCTGTCGCGGCCGGACATCGTGCAGGAGATCGCCGAGGCCTATCTAGCCGCCGGCGCCGACCTCATCGCCACCAACACCTTCAACGCCAACGCCATTTCCCAGGCCGATTACGGCATGGAGGCATTATCGCATGACATCAACAAGGCGGCCGCGCGCATCCTGCGCTGCGCCGCCGACGACTGGACGGCGCGCGACCCGGCCAAACCCCGCTTCGTCGCGGGCGCCATGGGGCCCACCAACAAGACCCTTTCCCTCTCGCCCGACGTCAACAACCCCGGGTTTCGCGAAGTCAGCTTCGACCAGATGAAAGCCGTCTATCGTGAGCAGATCGACGGCCTTCTCGAAGGCGGCGTCGACTTCATCCTGGTGGAGACCATTTTTGACACGCTCAATGCCAAGGCGGCGCTCCTTGCCTTGGCCGAGGCCGAGGACGCGCGCGGTGAAGCGATCCCGGTGATGATCTCGCTCACCATCACCGACATGGCGGGGCGCAATCTTTCGGGCCAGACCCCGGAGGCCTTCTGGCATTCGGTGCGCCATGCGCGGCCCCTTAGCGTCGGGCTCAACTGCTCCTTCGGGGCGCGCGAGTTGGGGCCTCATGTGACGACCCTTGCGCAGCGCGCCGACACCCTCATCATGGCCTATCCCAATGCCGGCCTTCCCAACGACCTTGGGCATTATGACGAGACCCCGGAAACGACGGCGGCGCTGGTGCGCGGCTGGGCGGAAAAAGGCGAGGTCAATATCGTTGGCGGTTGCTGCGGCACGACGCCGGCCCATATCCGCGCCCTTGCCCAAGCCGTCGATGGCATCGCGCCGCGCCGCGTCCCGGCGATAGGACCGGCGCTGCGGCTTGCCGGCCTGGAAGCGGTGACCTTTGCATGACCGCCGCCGCGCAAAACACCGCCTATCAAGGCGCCGCCAGCTTGGCGCCAGCGCCCGCCGGCTCCACCGTTGCGTCCTTCATCAATATCGGCGAGCGCACCAACGTCACCGGCTCGGCCAAGTTCAAGAAGCTGATCATGGCGGGCGATTACGACGCCGCCCTTGGCGTTGCCCGCGAGCAGGTGGAGAACGGCGCGCAAGTCATCGACGTCAACATGGACGAAGGCCTTCTCGACGCCGAGAAGGCGATGGAGACCTTCCTCAAATTGATCGCCGCCGAGCCCGACATCGCCCGGGTGCCGATCATGGTCGATTCCTCGAAATGGAGCGTCATCGAGGCGGGGCTGAAATGCATCGCCGGCAAGGCGATCGTCAATTCCATCTCGCTGAAGGAAGGGGAGGCCGCCTTCAAGGCCGAGGCCCGCCTGGTGCGCCGCTATGGCGCCGCGGTGGTGGTGATGGCCTTTGACGAGCAAGGGCAGGCCGACACGGTGGAGCGCAAGGTGGCGATCTGCGCGCGCGCCTACCGCATCTTGACGCAAGAGGTGGGTTTTCCCGCCGAGGACATCATTTTCGACCCCAACATCTT
>JBMOOS010000001.1:0-25631 GCA_049324415.1 Pseudomonadota bacterium | reverse complement strand
TAGACTGAAGGAAAGGCATCCGCCATACTGGCAAGCATGGCGTGGGGAGGAGGCAGCGCATGACGACCACGATACTTGCCGATCTGATGGCCGCGCTGGCGGCGGGCGGGATCAGGCTCATCGACCTTACGGAAACCTTGCGGCCCGATTATCCCACCATCACCCTGCCGCCGGAATTCGGCCAGGCCTCGCCCTTTGTCAAGCAGCAGATCTCGCGCTATGACGCGGCGGGACCCGCCTGGTATTGGAACAACTTCACGGTGAGCGAGCATAGCGGCACCCATTTCGACGCCCCGATCCATTGGGTGACGGGCAAGGACCTTGCCAACAACGCCGTCGACAGCATCGACATACGCCACTTCATCGCCCCGGTGTGCGTCGTCGATTGCAGCCGCGAAGTGGCCGCCGACAAGGGCTTCATTCTCACCCGCGCCTTTCTCGAGGCCTGGGAAGCGCGCCATGGCCGGATCCCCGCCGGGGCGTGGCTGTTCATGCGCTCCGACTGGCGCAAGATCGCCGATCCCGACAATTACACCAACCTGAGGGAAGACGGCGCCCATTCCCCCGGCCCCGACGCCGAGGCGGTGCTGTGGATGATCGAGGCGCGCGACGTCCTGGGCTTTGGCACCGAATGCGTCGGCACCGACGCCGGCCAGGCCTTTCGCTTCGACCCGCAATATCCCTGCCATCATTACATGCATGGGGCCGGCAAATACGGCCTTCAGTGCATGACCAATCTCGACCAGGTGCCGGCGACCGGCGCGCTTGTCCTTGCCGCCCCGTTGAAGATCGAGGAAGGCTCGGGCAGCCCGTTGCGGGTCATTGCCCTGGCGCCGGCATGAGAGACGCACGCAATGGCTGAACGCTCTTTTACCGCCGAGGTGGAAAAGCTGCGCCTTGGCGCCGGCGCCGATTTCGCCGGCGAGGCCATCCTTGCCGTCACCAAGGCGCTGCTGCAATCGGGGGTGGCTTATGTCGGCGGCTATCAGGGAGCGCCGATTTCCCACCTCATGGACGTGCTTTCAGACGCGCAAGCCATTCTCGGCGAGCTCGGGGTTCATTTCGAGGCCTCGGCCTCGGAGGCGGCGGCGGCGGCGATGCTGGCGGCCTCGGTCAATTATCCCTTGCGCGGCGCGGTGACGTGGAAATCGACGGTGGGCACCAACGTCGCCTCCGACGCGCTCGCCAACGTCGCCTCGGGCGGCGTCACCGGCGGCGCCCTTATCATCGTTGGCGAGGACTATGGCGAAGGCTCCTCCATCATGCAGGAGCGCAGCCACGCCTTCGCCATGAAGTCGCAGATGTGGCTTCTCGACCCCCGCCCCAATCTTGCCGCCATCGTCGCCGCGGTGGAGACCGGCTTTGAGTTGTCGGAAGCCTCGAACACGCCGGTGATGCTGGAGCTGCGCATCCGCGCCTGCCATGTCCATGGCCATTTCACCGCCAAGGACAACCGGCGGCCTGCCTTCACCTTGCGCGAGGCCATGGAGGCGCCGGTGCGCGACACCTCCCGCATCGTCCTGCCGCCGGCCAACTTCGCCCATGAGCGGGAAAAAATCGCCGCCCGCTGGCCGAAGGCAGTCGCCTTCATCCGCGAACGCAAATTGAACGAATTCCTTGGCGGCGCCCATGGCGACATCGGCGTCATCGTCCAGGGCGGTCTTTACAACACGCTCATCCAGGCGCTCGCGCTTTTGCGCCTTAGCGATGCCTTTGGCGCCACCGAGCTTCCCATCTATTGCCTCAACGTCACCTATCCCCTGGTCCCGGAGGAAGTCACCGGCTTTTGCGCCGATAAAAGAGCGGTGCTGCTCATCGAGGAAGGCCAGCCCGACTATCTTGAGCAAGCCATCAACACCTTGCTGCGCAAAGCCGATCTTCACACCAGGGTGGTGGGCAAGGAAGTGCTCCCGATGGCCGGCGAATATACCGGCGCGGTGATGCTGGAGGGGCTTGAAAACTTCCTTGCCCAGCACGCGCCAGCGCTGCTTGAGCAAGCGCCGGTGAAGACGATGCCCGCGCCGCCCGCCGACCTCGCCGCGGCGGTGCCGGCCCGCCCCGCCGGCTTTTGCACCGGCTGCCCCGAGCGGCCGGTGTTCACCGCCATGAAGCTGGTGGAAAGGGACATCGGCAAGTTCCACGTTTCGTGCGACATCGGCTGCCATCTGTTCTCCATCCTGCCGCCGTTCAACATCGGCAACACCACCATGGGCTACGGCCTGGGGGCGGCGGGGGCGTCGGCCTTCGGGGTGAGCGCCGGCAAGCGCGCGGTCGCGGTCATGGGCGACGGCGGCTTCTGGCACAATGGCCTGACCAGCGGCGTCGGCAACGCGGTCTTCAACAAGTCGGACAATGTGCTGGTCATCATCGACAACAACTACTCCGCCGCCACCGGCGGCCAGGATTTGCTGTCGTCGCGCGGCGATAACCCCACGAAATCGACCCGCCACGCCATCGCCGACGCGGTGAAGGGGCTGGGCGTCACATGGCTGAAGACGGTGCGCAGCTATGACCTTGCCGCCATGCGCGATATTTTAAAGGACGCCATCACCTCGCGGGAAAAAGGCCCCAAGGTCATCATCGCCACCGCGGAATGCATGCTCAACAGGCAGCGCCGGGAAAGCCCCATCCAGCGGCGAATGATGGCTGAAGGCCGCCGTGTCGTCACCACCCGCTTCGGGGTCGATCCCGACACCTGCACCGGCGATCATTCCTGCATTCGCCTCTCGGGTTGCCCGTCGCTCACCGTCAGGCCCAATCCCGACCCGTTGCGCGCCGACCCGGTGGCCCATGTCAACAATGATTGCGTTGGCTGCGGCCATTGCGGCGAAGTCGCCCACGCCGCCGTGTTGTGCCCCTCCTTTTACGAGGCCCGCATCATCCACAACCCCACCGCCTGGGACCGGGTGAAGGCGGCGGCGCGCCGCGCCCTCATTGGCATGGCGCAGAACATGGCGGAGCGGCGGCGCCTGGCGCGTGCCTTGTAACCCCCCTTTGCCCATGTCCGCCCCCCGCCCCATCTCCATCGCCATCACCGCCCTTGGCGGCCAGGGGGGCGGCGTGCTTGCCGGCTGGATTGTCGCCGTCGCCGAAGCGCAAGGCTATATCGCGCAATCGACCTCGGTGCCCGGCGTCGCCCAGCGCACGGGGGCGACCGTCTATTGCGTCGAGCTTTTTTCCCGCGACCTTGCGCAAGAGCGGGGAAAGCCGCCGGTCTTGGCCCTGATGCCGATGCCCGGCGATGTGGACATCGTCATCGCCGCCGAATGGATGGAGGCGGGCCGCGCCATCCTGCGCGGCTTCGTGACGCCTGCGCGGACGACCCTCATCGCCTCCACCCATCGCGACTATGCGATTGCCGAGAAGGCGGCGCTGGGCGACGGCATCGCCGATGCCCAAGCCGTCGCCAAGGCGGCGCACGCCCATGCCCGGCGCCTGATCGCCTTCGACATGAATGCCGCCGCCAGCGAGGCGGGCTGCGCCATCTCGGCGGTACTTCTAGGCGCGCTCGCCGGCGCTGGCGCCCTTCCCTTCCCGCGCGCCGCTTTTGAAGACGTCATCCGCGCTAGCGCCCGCTCGGTCGATAACAACCTTGCCGGTTTCGCCATGGGCCATGACCTCGCCCGCTCTGATACGCCCAAGGAAAGCCCGCCGCCGGCAAGGCCCGCCGCCTTTGGCGCCAAGGGGGCGGAGCATCTGGTCCAGCGGCTGCGTCGCGACTTTCCCCACCAGGTGCACGGCGTGCTCCTCGACGGCGCGCGCCGGCTCGCCGACTATCAGGACCGGCGCTATGTGTCCGACTATGCCGAGCGTTTAAAGCCCGTGCTCCAAGCCGATGACAAGGCGCTTTCCTACCGGCTGACGCGCGTGGCGGCGCGCCATCTCGCGTTGTGGATGAGCTATGAGGACACCATCCGCGTCGCCGATTTGAAAACCCGCGCCGCGCGCTTCAAAAGGGTGCGCGAGGAGGTGCGCGCCGGTCCCGGCCACATCGTTATCACCAGCGAATTCATGCACCCACGGCTCGAGGAGCTGCGCGACACCCTGCCCCGCCCCTTGGGCGCGCTTATCGCCCGCATGGGCTTCCTGCGCTCTCTCTTCAAGCGCGGGCGGCGGATAACGACCACAGCCCTTTCCGGCTTTTTCCTGCTGCGCGCCATCGCCATGCTGCGCCCCCTGCGCCGCGCCACCTATCGCCATGGGGTGGAGATGGCGGCCATCGACCGCTGGCTCGACCGCATCATCCGGCTGGCCCATGAAAATTACGACCTCGCCGTCGAGGTCGCTCAGTGCCAGGGCCTCGTCAAAGGCTATGGTAAGACCCATGAACGGGGGATGCGCCACTTCAACGCCATCATGGAAAAGCTCGACCAATGGGGGGACGGCGATGGTATCGCCGACAAGGTGCGGCGCTTGCGCACGGCGGCGCTCGCCGACGAGGAGGGCGCGGCGTTCGCCCAGGCACTGCGCGAGGTTTGAGGGAGGCGGCCATGTTCGAGCGCAGGGACATCCTGACCGGGGGCATCGGCCTTCTCGCCTTCACCCTGGGCGGCGCTCCTTGTCTGTTGACGCCGGCGCAAGCCAGGGCGCAAGGCGCCGAGATGCGCACGCTGTCGGGGGAAGAAGTAAAAATATTGGAAGCCTTTGGCGAGGCCCTCGTCCCTGGCGCGGCGGCCGCCGGCATGGCCCATTATGTGGACCAGCAGATTTCCGGGCCGCCGCAAGACGCCATGCTGATGCTGCGCTATCTCGACATCGCCCCGCCATTTGCTGATTTTTACCACGCGGCGCTGGCCAAGCTCGACATCGCAGCCAGGGACGCGTTCGGCAAAGCCCTTCCCCTCCTTGACCCGGCGCAAGCGCAGCGCTTGGTGGGCGCTATCGCCAAGAGCGACTTTGCCCTCTATTTCGCCCTGCGCGCCGACGCGGTGGACGTCGTTTACGGCACCCGCGCCGGCATGGCCCGCCTTGGGGTGCCCGTCATGGGCCATATCGAGCCGGAAAGGGAGTGGTGAGGATGGCGGCGCTTGAACGTTTGCCGGAAAAGGTCGATGCCGTCATCGTCGGCGCCGGCGCCGCCGGCTGTCTTTTCGCCGCCACGCTCGCCGCCGCCGGCAAGGCGGTGGTGGTTCTGGAAGCCGGCCCCGCCTGGCGACAAGGCGACCTTGTCTCGTCCCAGCTTTACGCCCGACGCTTGCGCTGGGGCGGGCCTTTTGTCGCCAGCGGCGGGGAACACCCCATCACCTATCATTTCAACGCCGGCTGGGGCTTCGGTGGCGCCGCGCTCCACCATTACGGCACTTGGCCGCGCCTGCACGAGGAGGACTTCAAGGTGCGCAGCCTTCATGGCCGCGGCCTTGACTGGCCGATCGCTTATGACGACCTTCGCCCCTATTACGACCGCATCCAGGAAGAGGTCGGCATTGCCGGCGACGAAGCGGCGGAAGTCTGGCGGCCGCCCGGCGCTGCTTATCCCATGCCGCCCTTGCGCCTCTTCGCCCAGGCCAAGGTCATCGCCAAGGGATTTGAAGCCTTGGGCCTGCGCACCGCGCCGGCGCCGATGGCGATCAATTCGCAGGATTATGCAGGCCGGCCCGCCTGTCTTTATGACGGCTGGTGCGACGCCGGCTGTCCCATCGGCGCCCTTGCCAACCCCTTGGTCACCTACAAGCTCGCAGCCGAGGACGCCGGCGCCCACTTCATCGCCGGCGCCTATGTGACCCGCCTTTTGCCCCGCTCCAAAACCCGCGCGGCGGGGGTTTCCTATGTCTTGGACGGGGCGGAAAAGACGCAAGCCGCCGACCTTGTCATCCTCGCCGCCTCGGTGGTGCATAACCCCACGATCCTGTTGAATTCGGCATGCGCCGCCTGGCCACAAGGCGCGGCCAACTCCTCAGGGGCGGTGGGGCGCTATCTGATGACCCATAGCCTTATCACCATCGCCGGCTTGTTCGCGGAGGAGACCGAGCCCCATATGGGCGTCACCGGGGCGCAGCTCACCTGCCGCGACGGCTATGGCAAGGCGGATCGCGCGCAAGGCTTTGGCAGCTATCAATGGCTCATCGCCCCCGCCGTCAAGCCCAATGACCTCATCGGCATCGCCACCGCCCGCGCCGCGCTTTACGGCGAGGAGCTGGACCGCTTCATGCGCCAGGCGGTGCGCCATTACGGCGGCATGCTGGCGATGGGGGAGGAATTGCCGGACCCTGAAAACCGCGTCGCGCTCGATGCCCGCCAAGGCCCTGGCGGCACCCGTCTCCCCCGCCTTCACCATCGCTTTTCGCGCGACGCCCTTGGTGTTTGGGAGCATGCAAGGCAAGAAGGCCTTGGCATTTTCAAGGCCGCCGGGGCGAGGGACGCTTGGGCGGGGCCGCTCGCGAGCGCCCATTTGATGGGTGGCACCATCATGGGCGATGACCCGCACGCCTCGGTTGCCGATTCCTTCGGCCGCAGCCATGACATCGGCAATCTCGTCATCGCCGGGCCGGGGCTGTTTCCCACCGGCGGCGCGGTCAATCCCAATTTCACCAACCACGCCCTCGCCTTGCGCAGCGCCAGCCACATCATCGCCCATTGGCGCGATTATGCCGATTGAAACGCCATGCCCTTAACGCCGCCACGCCCCATCACCAGCGCCGCCAACGAAACGGTGAAAAGGCTGCGCGCCCTTGACGCGCGCAAACACCGGGCGCGCACCGGTCTGTTCATCGCCGAAGGCCGGCGCCATATCGCCGCCGCGCTGGACAAAGGCTGGCTTCCCGAAACCCTTGTCCTGCGCGCCGACGCGGTGGCGGAAAACGCCGACCTGGTCGCCGCCGCCCAAAAGCATGGCATCGACTGCGCCCAGGTCCCGGCGGCGGTGATGGCGCGCCTGGGCGGGCGGGATAACCCGCAGGCCGTCATCGCCGCTTTTCCCCAGCGCTGGCACGAGCGCCCCAAGGGCGGCTTGTGGGTCGCCCTTGAAGGCATCCGCGACCCCGGCAACCTCGGCGCCATCATCCGCACAGCGGCCGCCGTCGGCGGCGATGGGATCATGCTGCTGGGCGAGACCTGCGACCCCTACGCCCCGGAAGCGGTGCGCGCCAGCATGGGCGGGCTGGTCCATGTCGCGCTCGCCCGCATGACGGTTGCCGACTTCCCTAGCTGGCGGTCCGCCTGGCCCGGCCAGGTGACGGGGACTGCCATGACCGCCGCCACCGACTATCGCCAGGGGGTTTATGGCGAACCGCTCATCCTCCTCATGGGCAATGAAACCACCGGGCTCTCGCCCGCGCTTCTGGCCGCATGCGACCAGAAAGTCGCCATCCCCATGACGCCGGCGATGGAATCGCTCAATATCGCCATCGCCACCGCCTTGATGCTCTACCAGGTCAGGGGGCCGGCGCTTGACCTTCACGCCAGCAAGCCGCGCCGCTTGTGAAGCGCCGCGATGACCGCCGCGATATCGTCCGCGTTGTTGTAAAGATGCGGCGAGAAGCGGACATTGCCGTCGCGATGCGAGGTGATGATGCCCTCGCCCGCCAAGGCGGCGACCAGGGCCTTGGCATCGCTTGATTTCACCGCCAGCATCGCCCCCCGCGCCGCCGCCTCGCGCGGGGTGGCAAGATGCGCCCCCAGATCGTCAAGCCCGGCGATGAGTTCATCGTGCAGCGCCAGCACATGGTTGCGAATGGCCAAGGGGCCGATTTTTTCGATGATGGCGAGGCCGGCCAGCGCGCCATAAAGGCTGGGCACGGGCGGGGTTCCCGCCTCGAAGCGGCTGGCGGTGGGCGACGGGCGGTTGGCGGTGATATCCATTGCCGCGATATCGGCCTGGGCGAACCAGCCGGAGGCCGTCGGCACCAGCCGCTCGATCAGCTTGCCGCGGACATAGAGCAAGGCGACCCCGGCGGTGCCCAGGAGATATTTGAGCGCCCCGCCGATCAGGAAATCGACCCCCAGCGCCTTCACGTCGATGGGAAAGGTCCCCAAGGCCTGGAAGCTGTCCACCATGACGAGCGCGCCACGCTCATGGGCGAGCTTGGCGACTTCCTCGACATCGATCCGGGCGCCGTTGCGATAACAGACATGGGAGACGCACACCAAAGCGGTTTCACCGTCGATCAAGCGCTCGAAGGCGGACAAGGGGATCGCCGTGCCATCGGCGGCGGGCGCGGCATGGACGACGCGGGCGCCGCGGCGCTCTTGCGCGTGCCAGATCTGCGCCGCGGTGGGAAACTCGAAATCGCTCACCACCACCTTGCTGCGCGGGCCGGAAAAATCGAGGGCGCTCGCCACCGCGTTGATGCCGGCGGAGGCCGAGGCGGTGACCGCGATTTCCCGGGCGTCGGCATTGAGGAGACGGGCATAGGCGGCGCGCAAGGCTTCGTTCATGGCGACCCACTTGTCCCAATCCGCACCTTGTGCATCGCGGTCGTCGAGATAGCAAGCCATCGCCGCCTTGACGCTGGCCGCCAAGGCGCCATAGGAGCAACTGTTGATATAGACCAGCCGCGCGAAGATGGGAAACTGGCGGCGCCAGGCTTCAACGTCGAACAATGCCCTGTCCTTTCTCCGGTTAGAGCGTTTTCAGCAAAAGTGTGAGCGGTTTTGCAGGTTTTAAAACGCGACAAATCTAGACTCTAGAGCAGGTTCACCGATTCTGTTTGAGATGAACGTGCTCTAGTCATTAAGGCCATGCCATAAAATCGCCAGCACGGCGATGGGGGCAAGGACGCGCACGGCGATACGCCAATAGCCATAGGAGGTTTTGCCGAGACGCAATTCGTTGACGCTTTGCTGGCGGGCGATGACCCAGCCGGCGAACAGGGCGATCAGCAAGCCGTTCACCGGAAGGAGAAGCGTGGCGATGACGAAATCGAAGCTTTCAAAAATCGATTTTGCCGCCAGCGCCTTCATGAAGGCCAGCGGCCGGAGATCTTGAAGCAGGTTATAGGACAATAGCGGCAACACCCCCAGTGCCCAGGCCGCGCCGCCGGCCATAAGGCTCAATGCGCCGCGCCGCCAGGAAAGCCGTTCCTCCAGCCAGCACACCACCGGCTCGAGCATGCCGATGGCGGTGGTGAAGGCGGCGAAGAACAGCAGCACGAAAAAGACAAGCCCCACCCCTTGCCCGCCCGGCATCTGGCCGAAACCCACGGGCAGGGTGATGAAGATGAGGGGCGGGCCGCTGGCCAGCGCCAAGTCATTGGCGAACAAAATGGGGAAAATGGCAAGGCCGGCAAGAAGGGCAATAGCGGTATCGGCGCCAATGATGATGGCGGCGGAGCGAGGCAGCGATTCGCGCGGCCCCAGATAAGCGCCGAAGACCATCATCGCGCCCGCCCCGATGGCGACCGAGAAAAACGCCTGGCCCATCGCCGCCATGACGCCGGCGCGGCTGAGCTTGCCAAAATCGGGGGTGAACAGAAAGGCGAAAGCCTCGCCAAAGCCACCGGCGAAAATATTGTAGATGACAAGGCCAAGAAGGAGAATGAACAAGGCCGGCATCAAGCGCTTGGCGGCGCTTTCGATGCCGGCGGCGACGCCCCGCCCGACGATAAAAATCGTCGCCGCCATGAACAGGCTGTGCACCAGAAGCATCATCGCCGGCTGGGCGGTAAAGCGCGCGAACAGCGCCGCCGAGCCCGTCCCGTCGAGGCCGCTGAAATCGCCGAGCGCGGCCTCGGCGCCGTAAAAAAAGGCCCAGCCGGCGACCACGCTGTAGTAGCTCAGCCCGACAAAGGGGATAAGCAAGCTAAGCCAGCCGATGGCTTGCCAAAGGGCGCTTGCTTTTGCCTGGGCGATGAGGCGCCGCATCGAGCCAAGGGCGCTCCCCCCTCCCAGTCGGCCTATCATCAACTCGCCGATCATGATCGGCATGCACAAAAGGAACACAAAGCCAAGATAGACAAGGACGAAGGCGCCGCCGCCATATTGCCCGGCGATGAAGGGAAAGCGCCACAGATTGCCAAGGCCAATGGCGGTGCCCATGGCGGCGAAGAGAAAACCCCAGCGCGAGGTCCATTTTTCATGAACGGCTAAGGCCATGGCAGCGCTTTCGTCAATAGTTGATGGCCGGCGAGCCGGACGGGTAGAACACCCCCATGAGGCGCATGCCGTCGGCGCTGGTGCATTCCAGGCTATGGGCTTGCCGCATGGGGAGGAAAATCATGTCGCCGGGCTTTACCGCCGCCTTTGCCGTATCGGTCCACAGGAAACCCTCGCCTTGTAAAATGAGGATCGCTTCCTCGTAAAGATGGCGGTGATGCGCCGCCCGCGAGCGGGGGATCTCGCCGATGAATTGGGTGACAAGACAGCCTGAAAAGCGCTGGTCGAGCAACAGCTGGTAGAAACGGTCGGCCATCGCTTCACGCTTTTCAAGCTTTGCGGCGACCACCCGGGTCGCGACTGTGACGTCGAAACCGCCAGCCATGGCCTTGCCCAGTGTCATCGCCCCGGGCCCGGGGCAAACAGCGATGGCGACCTTAACCGTATGGTCCCCGGCATTTTCCAGAAAAAAGGCCTCGCCCGGCCGCACGAGAACACCGCTCTGCGGCCCGGCGGTGAAAGAGCGGCCGGAAATGATGACCTCAAGCACGCCATCGACAATGAAGAGCGCGACATCGGCGCTTGCAAAACCGATGACCGGCGAGCGCCCCGGCGCCATGTGGGCGCTGTAAAAGGCCAAATGCTGAGCCCCCGCCGCCCGATCCATGACCGGTGCCAGCGCCAAGGGGCCATGATGGGCGAAGGCGGCGGCGCCTAAACGGGCGACAAAGCAGCCATTGTCCAGTTGCGCCGTGAAAACCCCTGGCCGCCGCTCCTCGGCGGTCACCAGCCGGACGTCAGGCGCGTCGGGCTCGGCCGCCGCATAACCCTTGGATAGGTTATTGTGGCTGCCATCGCAAAAGGGCGGATTGCGGGTTTGCTTGCACGCGCACAACAGCGCTTCGCCATCGGCGTCCGGCACGAGTTTCACAGGCTCAAAGCCGGTGCCCTTGTGACTGCCGTCGCAAAAGGGTTGCTTGGCCGAGCGCCCGCAAGCGCACCAGAAAACCGGCCGGCCTGGCTTGAGGGTGACCAGCGTGGGTTTTCGGGCAGCGATGACGGGTGCGGGCATGGCGGACCTTTGTTGGGTACGGCGGCGGACCGGATTGTCCGCCGCCGCCATTTCTATCAAAAGCGGGTCGATAAGTTGACGCCGAAGGTGCGCGGCCGCACGGTGACATAGGCAAGCGGGTCCTGGCTGGAATTGATGGCATCCACCTGCGCCCGCTTATCGGTCAGATTGCGCACGAAGAGATTGGCCTGCCAGCGTTCACCCTCGACCCCGATCTTGGCGTTGATGAGGGCATAGCCTTGCAGCCGGACATTCAAGGAATCAGCGGCGCGGAACAGCGTGTCCCGGTCGCCGAGGTAGCTGAAATCCATCCGCGCCACGCCATTCATATCGGCCATCAGCGGCCAGCTATATTGGGCGCTGGCGCTGGCTTGGAATTTCGCCACATTGGGGACCCTGTCGCCCTTGAGGCCGAGGACTTCTCCTGCGGGGAAATCTTGCGTCAGCCGCGCATTCTGCCAGGATGCGCCAAGATAGAGGTCAAGCCCGGACATGGGCCGGGCGCGCATCTCGGCCTCGATGCCGTCCACCGACGCCTTGCCGGCGTTCTGGACGAAATTAAATGGCGATGAAGGGTTGAAGTCGCCGACCTGCATATTGTCCCAGCGGATGAAGTAAACCGCGCCGTTGAAGGTCAAGCGCTGGCCGAGCCAACTGGTTTTCCATCCCGCTTCATAGTTCCATAGGGAATCGGGGTCGAAGGTCAGCGGCACTTCGACATTGCCCGGATTGATCGCGTTATCGTTGGTGCCGCCTATCCGAAAGCCAGACGAGGCCAAGGCATATAACAGCGCGTCCTCATTCAGGCGATAATTGACGCCGAACCTGAAGGTGGTCTTGCTTTGCGTCGTCGGCGGCACGGCAAAGGCCGGATTATCGCTGGGAGGAAACCCGAAAAAAGGCTTGGTCTGACGCGCCGCCGAGGTGATCTCGGCCTCGAAATAGCGGATGCCGGCAAGAAATTGCAGCCGCTCGCTAAGGTCGTAGACCGCTTCGCCGAAAAAGGCGAACTGGTCGAAATCGTCTGTCTTCTGCCGTCCGAAAATCGCCGCGCCGGGCGGGCCGATGAAAAAGTCCGTTGCCGGATCGAACGGCCCGCTCGGAAAGCCCAGTTCGTTGGCGGCGACCACTTGAACTTCGAAATCGGCTTTTTCCGCCATGTAAAAGGCGCCGGCGACAAAATTGAAGGGTCCCGCGAATTTGGAGGAAAAGCGGATTTCATTGGACCATTGGTCACGGCTTTGCGGCTCGAAGGTCAAGGCGGGCGTTGCCAAAATCGGAAGCTCGAAAGCGTCAGCGAAAAAGAGAAGAATTTGCGTTGAATCGAAGCGGTATTGAATGGCGCGAGTGAAATAATTGCTCGTCAGCAGAATATCGCCAAAGCCCGCGTCATATTCCGCCTTGATGGAATAGAGCTTCAAATTTTCGTTCCAGGCGTTGACCGTGAAATCCTGGCTCGAAAGGTCGGCAACGGGAAAGACCGGAAAATCGAAACCGATCAGGAACTGGCGATAAGCCGGCTGCAAGGCGCCCAGGTTGAACCGGGAGCTGCCGCCCACGTCGCGCTCTTGAAAAACGAAGGCGCCAGTGAGCGCCAGGCGCTCGCTCGGCGCGAAACGCAAGGCCAAGCGTATGCCATCCACGTCATTGCTGTTGATGTTTTTGAGGCCAAGGCGGGCATTGTCGATGAACCCGCCCTCGCGGGTCACCCAGCCGACGGCGCGCAGCGCCAGCTTATCCTGGATGACGGGCGCGTTGAGCATCGCGTTCACTTGATAATTGCCTGTCCCCTTCTCCGTAGACGAGGCGGTGCCTTCGACGCGGCCCTCGAAAGCGCTAAGGTTCGGCATGCGGGGCAGAAAACGGATGGTGCCGGACTGGGACGAAGCGCCGTAGAGCGTTCCTTGAGGCCCTTTCAGAATCTCGACCCGTTCCATGTCGTGAAGCTCGATATCCGCCTGGCGGCCGCCGCCGTCTTGCTTGTTGTTGGCGGTGATCACCGCTTCGTCATAATAAACGCCGGTGGTCGCGGTGCCGCGCGAATTGATGCCGCGGATGATGTATTCGCGGTCGCCGGGGCCTAAATCCTGAAACACCAGACTGGGCACATAGGCAGCTAGGTCGGTGAACTCCACCGCCCCCAGATCCTCGATCATGTCTTCGTTAAAGGCCTGGATGGCGATGGGCGCGTCCTGCAGGCTTTGTGCCCCCCGCTTTGACGCGGTGACGATGATTTCCTCCATGGCGCTGATATCCTCGTCCTGCGCCGCGGCAGGGACTTCAACACCAAGGCCGAGATAAAAGGCGGCGCCGCCAAGGCACGCCGCACGAAATGCAAGGCTGGTCATGGCCGATCCTCCCCAAACTTTTACGCAAAGGATTTTTATCTCTCCGGTCTCTTGATGGCGGGACCGTCGGCTTTCATGAAAGCAGAAATTATTTTAAGTTCAAAATTTATCGCTGTCGAGCATAATCTTCCGCCACCCCTCTAGCGGCGACTTGACAGGCAGGCAAAAGTCGGCCATGAAGCGCGCGTCTTAGCCCGCTTCGCGCAAGACGTCGCTACCAACGCGGCATCGAAACCGGGCACACTCATCGACAACCCCCGTCTGTTCCTGTGCGCGTGGAATGTGGCGACACGCCCCACCATGCGTCGGCGTCTCATCCATGAGCGCAGCGTTTGCTGGCGCAAAGGACTTTATATTGTGAAGACCCCTGATTCCGTGACGACCCCCGACTTTGCTTCCCTTGGCCTTGCGGCGCCGCTCTTGAAAGCGCTCGCCGGCGAAGGCTACACGCAGCCAACCCCGATCCAGGCCCAGGCCATCCCGCAGATCCGCGCCGGGCGCGACCTTCTCGGCATCGCCCAGACCGGCACCGGCAAGACCGCCGCCTTCCTTTTGCCCATCCTCGACCAGCTCAATGCCATGGCGCCGCTCGCCGGGTCCGGCGTAAAAGCCTTGATTCTCGCGCCGACCCGGGAACTCGCGGTGCAGATCGGCGAGGCCATCGGGGTTTACGGCCGCCATCTGCCGTTCAGCCATGGCGTGGTGTGCGGCGGCATTCCCATCAACCGGCAAATCGCCCGTCTGGCGCGCGGCGTCGACCTTGTGGTGGCAACCCCGGGCCGCCTTCTCGACCTCATCCAGCAACGCAAGATACGGCTTGGCCAAGTGCGCCACCTCGTCCTCGACGAGGCCGACCGCATGCTCGATATGGGCTTCATCCGCGACGTGCGCAAAATCGTCGCCGCCCTGCCCCGCCAGCGCCAATCGATGCTGTTTTCCGCCACCATGCCTGAGGAAATCGGCCGCCTTGCCGCGGACATGCTCGATGCCCCGGTCCGGGTCGAGGTGACGCCGCCAGCCCGCACCGTCGCGCGCATCGCCCAATCGGTGATGCACGTCAACGGCACCGACAAGCGGGCCATCCTGGTGCATCTTTTGCGCGACCCGGCGATGACCCGCGTCATCGTCTTCACCCGCACCAAGCGCGGCGCCAACAAGGTGTGCGAGACGCTGGCGCGCTCCGCCATCCCGGCCGAAGCCCTCCATGGCAACAAGTCGCAGCCCGCCCGCCAACGGGCGCTCGCGGCCTTTCGCGACGGCACGGCGCGGGTTCTTGTCGCCACCGATATCGCGGCGCGCGGCATCGATGTCGATGGCATCAGCCATGTCATCAACTTCGAGCTGCCCAACGAAGCGGAAAGCTATGTCCACCGCATTGGCCGCACTGCCCGCGCCGGCGCCGAGGGCATCGCCATCGCCCTGTGCGATGCCAGCGAGCGCGGTTATTTGAAGGATATCGAAAAGCTGACCCGCCAGCGCCTATGGGTTGCCCCGACGCCTGATTTCAAGCCGCTCGCCCTGGCGCCGCGGGAAAGCACGCCGGCGAAGGGTGGCAAGGCCAGCCGCCGTGACGAGGCGCGCCGTCCAGCCAAGCCGCAAGGCCAGCGGCGACGCTGGGGTAAGAACGCGCAAGCCCGCAAGGCGGCCTAGTGGTCCGCCCTAAACGGATCAATCCATCCGTTTGGGAAAAGTGGACCACTTAAGTTAGTGAATCTGTGGTGCGATTCCAACAGATGGGAACCATCTGTTGGAATCGCACCACTAGCCGTCCTATGCGTTGACGTCGATGACGATGCGCCCGCGGACCCTGCCGGCAAGGATATCTTGCGCCAGCCGGGGCACCTCGCTCATCGGCGCCACGCGATAGATGGCGCGCAGGCGCATGGGATCGAGAAGCTCCGCCAAGGCGTTCCACGCCCGCTGGCGACGGTCCATCGAGGCCATCACCGAATCGATGCCGCGCAAGGTGACGCCGCGCAGGATGAAGGGGATGACGGTGGTTGCCAGCCCCGCGCCCCCAGCAAGACCGCAAGCGGCAACCACGCCTTCGTATTTCATCTGGGCAAGCGCTGTAGCGAGGGTTTCGCCGCCCACGCTGTCGATAACGCCGGCCCAGGTCTCGGCCTCAAGCGGCTTGGCGGCGCGGGCGAGTGCATTACGCTCAATCACCCGCGCCGCGCCTAGGTTTTTCAGGAAGGTCGCGTTCTCCACCGCCCGGCCACTGGCCGCCACCACCTCATAGCCCAGCTTGGCCAGCAGCATCACCGCGAGCGAACCGACCCCGCCGGAAGCGCCCGTCACCAGGACCGGCCCGTCCCCTGGCGCCAGGCCATGGTCTTTCAGCGCCAGCACGCACAGCATGGCAGTGTAGCCGGCGGTGCCGATGGCCATCGCCTGCTCGGCGGAAAAAGCGGCCGGCAAGCGCACCAGCCACTCACTGCGCAAGCGTTGCTTTTGGGCGTAACCGCCCCAATGGGTTTCGGAAAGGCCGAAGCCATTGACCACAACCTTGTCGCCAGGCGCGAAGGCGGGGTCGCGGCTTTCGGCGACCGTGCCAGCCAAGTCGATGCCGCATATCATGGGAAGGCGGCGGGCAATCCTGGTCTGCCCGGTCACCGCCAGGCCGTCCTTGTAATTGAGGGTGGAAAAGGCGATATCGACCAAGACTGGCGCATCCGGCAGGTCGGCAAGCGGCACCTCCTCCAACCGGCCCTCGACGACGCCGTCCCGCTCGCGGGCAACGATTGCTTTCATGGTCTTGGTCATAACGCCCTCCTGCACGTGCCCTATAGCTGCATGCCCATGATAGGCTTGCGCCAATTGGTTCCCAAATTGCCAGGCAGAACCATGCGCATATCCAATATCTTGGAATGTGGCGAAGGCGCAATGCCCAGGGGAGTTTCGAAACGGACTTTTAGGCCTTGCGGTCAGCGGCCTGCCACTCCGGAAAGCCGTATTCCAAGCGCTGAACACGAAACCCTTTACGCCGCAACAAGGAGACGGCTTCGAAGGACAGCATGCAATAAGGCCCCCGGCAATAAGCAATGATATCCCGGTCGCGGGGAAGCTCCTTTAAGCGGCGCTCCAACGATAGAAACGGAATATTGAGCGCGGTCGGAATATGGCCCAGCGCATACTCATCCTCCGGGCGCACGTCCAAAATGGTCACCGACTTTTTGCGCATGCGCTTGATCAACTCCGCCCGCGATATGGGTTCCAGGGAATCACGCGCGGCGAAATAATCAGTGATGATTTGCCGCGCCTGGGC
Organism: Pseudomonadota bacterium; assembly: GCA_049324415.1. Classification (GTDB taxonomy): domain Bacteria; phylum Pseudomonadota; class Alphaproteobacteria; order Sphingomonadales; family CAKZYD01; genus JBMOOS01. The sequence continues at coordinate 8,914 of JBMOOS010000001.1, read as the reverse complement.
GGCATTCTTCTTAGCCACGCCGCGCAGCGCCGACAATAATTCAAGAACATCATCGCCGCTTAAGTGATAGAGCACTTTTTTGCCGTCCCGCCGCGAGACGATGAGGCCCGCCCGCCGCAATAGCAATAAGTGCTGCGAGGCGTTGGCGATGGTAAGTCCTGCCGCCTTGGCCAGCGCCTCCACCGGTCGTTCGCCTTGCGCCACTTGCTCCAGCAATTCGAGACGATGGGCGTGCGCCAAGGCTTTGGCAACGAAGGCAAAGGTTTCAAATAAGGCGTGTTTTGGCGAGCGTGTTGACATCGGAAGGCCGTTTCGCTAACATTCAAGCAATCAATTGATTGATAAACATGTACTGGTATTTAATCGTTGCCACAAGGCTTAAGCTAAATATTTTCAGCCGCCAATCCCAGAGGCGAAGATGCATATGAGCATGGGAGAAAAAATGGTGAGCTTGAGAAACACGAGAGTCTCGCCACGCCAAGTCGCTTGGGAATTATAACATATAAGGCAGAGTTGAAACTGCCGGGAGTAGTGTTGCTGCGTAAAATGAGAAGCTTTTGTTGAGTATAGGTGAACTATTGGGGGGAGGCAGAATGAGTAAGGCGCGTAGCTTTTATTGCCTGTTTCTGGGCATTTTTGCGCAAAACTCGATTGCCGCTTACGCACAAGATGAGGCTGAGCCCGGCGAGGACCAAGGCACCATCAGCCAGATTGAAGAAATTGTCGTGACGGCAGCCCGACGCGCGGAAAGGGTTGAGGACGTTGCGAACTCCCTCCAAGTTTTTTCCGGCCGCCAGTTGGAACGCGCTGGCGCTGCGGGCTTTGAAGACTATGTGCTGCAAATCCCTGGCATCAGCTTTCGCGATCAAGGGTCTGGGTCCAAGCGCATCGCCATGCGCGGGGTATCGAATATTGCCGGAACGGATATTGGTCCAGGCTCATCGGTCAGCACCATCGGCGTTTACCTCAATGATGTTCCCCTCTCCGGGACCTCGGTGCTCACCGATCTCGCGGTCTATGATGTCGATCGCGTGGAAGTTCTGAAAGGTCCCCAAGGCACGCTCTATGGCGAGGGCGCCATGGGCGGTGCGATTATTCTCAACCTGGCCAAGCCCAACGCCGAGGACTACGAGTTCAAAAGCGATCTGGGGCTTTCCGTCACCCGAAAAGGGGGCATGAATTACCAATTGCGCAGCGCCGTCAACGCCCCTTTGCTGAGCGAGCGGGCGGCGATCCGGTTTGTTGGAACCTATGAAAACAACGATGGGTTCATTCAAAATCTCAAGCGCAACGAGGATGACGCCAACACCACCAAGAAATATCACTTCCGGTCAACCCTGGGCATCGATCTTTCACAAAGCGTCAATTTGGAACTTATCGGCATTGTCGATTCCTTTAAAAAAGGCGACTTTGATCTTGTCGATATCAGGCTTGGCGGTCTGCAGATAGCCGATGCGGAAGACAACCGGGTTGACACAAAATTATATCTGATATCGGGCACCCTTTCCGCCGACCTCGGCTTTGCCGACGTCACCTCGGTGACGTCTTATCAAAAGCAGAACCGGGATCTGCTGCAGCAATTTGATTTGACCAATGTCTTGCTTGGCTTGTTCGGCGCGCCGCAAGCTGTGGAGCAGCCCTATGATATCGGCATCAACATCAAAACCTTCGCTCATGAATCGCGCATCGTCTCCAATTGGGATAAGTCGATAAACTATATATTCGGGGTCTTCTTTCGCGACAAAAAACAAACCTCGGGATTAGCCCTGGGGGTAGGCCCCACGGACGCGCCCGTCATCAATAATTTTTTCCCGACTTTTCCGCCCGTCCCTGCGACAGGGGTGCTGGCCACCCTCGATTCCGAGGACAATTTCAAGCAAATCGCCCTCTATGGCGAATTATCCTATGAGCTTGTCGATGGCCTGGAAGCGACCGTCGGCGCGCGCTGGTTCGACGAGCGGGTCTCGCTGGCGCAAAACACCGTGGGGACGAGCATTTTCAGAGGGGTTACGGGCAGTTTCGCAGGCGAGGTGGATGAGTCCGATGTGGTGCTGAAAGCCTCGATTGCCTACAAAATAACCCCGGATGCCATGGTCTATGCCACCTATTCCGAGGGCTTTCGCTCAGGGGGCTTGAACTCGACCTTCAAAATATTTCAGGTGGGCAAGCCGAGCTTTAACTCCGACGATCTTAAAAGCTATGAAGTCGGGTTAAAAAGCGCCTGGTTTGACAAACGCCTCATCGTGAACGCCGCTGGCTTTTACAATGACTGGAACGATGTCCAGCTCAACCAATTCGAGATTTCGCCCGTCACAGGCGGCTCCACCGGCTTTCAAGGCAATGGCGGCGATGGGCGCATCCTGGGCTTTGAGCTTTCCCTTACCGCCCAACCCAGCACGAATCTTTCCCTGGGGCTTAATACCGGCTTTACCGACAGCGAGCTCACCCGCTCGTCCGCCGATGCCATTGAAGGCGCTGTCATGCCCAACACCCCAAAATGGACGCTGTCGGATTTTATCCAATATGATTGGCCCCTTGAAAGCTACAACGCCTATATCCGCTTTGAGCATCAGTTTTCCGGATCACAGGCAACGAGGCTCATATCCGCCACATCCAATGGCGCCTTTGTCAAAGGCTATAACATCGGGAACATTCAAGGTGGACTTCAAGGCGAGAATTGGGGGCTTAGCCTATTCATCGACAATCTTTGGGATGAACGGGCGCAAATGGGCCGTGGGTTTGCGCTGACGACCTCCTTCTTGACGCAAAATTTTGTCGCCATCTCCAGGCCAAGAACCCTGGGCGTTCGCGCAAGCTTTAGATACTGAGGTTCCATCATTTTTATGCACGCCCTCCGCATGTGAGAGCTTTGGAAAGAGGGCTTGCATTTTCACATGAATTCAAATCACGCAAACTCCCTCCCCCAACCCCATGGGGCATCGCAATATTATAATCTATTCGTTCTTTCCATACTGGGATTTGTTAGTTTCTTTAACTACATGGACAGGGCCCTTTTTGCCATTCTAGCGCAGGATATCAAACAAGATATCGTTCTCACTGATACCCAACTGGGCCTTCTGGGCGGCTTTGGCTTTGCCCTTTTTTACGCCATCATGGGTCTTCCCCTCGCCCGGCTTGCCGACACCAGGCCGCGGGTAACGCTGCTCTCCGTTTGCGTGGGCTTGTGGAGCCTGGCGACCGCCCTGTGCGGGCTGGCCAGCAATTTTACGCAAATGTTTCTTGCCCGCACTTTGGTCGGTATTGGCGAATCCGGTGGCACGCCCACCTCCTATTCCATCATTTCCGATTATTTTCCCAAGCAACGCCGCGCCTTCGCCATCGGGCTTTTCCATGCCGGCGGAAATTTGGGGGTGATGTTCGGGCTTATCCTCGCCGGCGTGGTCGCCGATGCCTATGGCTGGCAGATGGCATTCGTCGCCTTGGGGCTTCCCGGCGTCCTTTTGGCCCTTATCATCAAAGGGTGGTTGCAAGAGCCGCCGCGCGGCCGTTTTTTCGATGCCGACACCCGACATGCGGTGGGACATATCGATGTCCGCGCTGCCGTTCAGCGCCTCCTGCGCCGCCCCACCTACATCCATCTGATGCTTGGTTTTTCCATCGGCTTTTTTGCCTATTATGGCCTGTTGCACTGGACCCCCGCTTTTTTCATCCGCGCCCACGGCATGTCCACTTCCGAGACCGGGATGTTCTTCGGTCTGGCCTTCGGCAGCGGCGGCGTCCTTGGCATGACGGTGGGGGCGCTCCTTGCTCCGCTTCTCATCCGTCGCGACCGGCGTTGGGAAATGTGGATTGTCGCGGGCTCCTTTGCCCTCAGCATACCTTTTTACGCAATTGCTTTTCTTCTTGCCTCAACACACATCGCCATGGCCTTCATTTTCTTAGCGGGGCTCACAGTCACCGCTGGCACAGCGCCCGGTCTCGCCGCGATCCAATCCGTGGCCGAACCAAATGTGCGCGCCCTTGCGACCGCCATCCAGTTTTTCGTTGGCGCCCTCATTGGCCAAGGCATGGGCCCTTTCTTCGTCGGTGCCATGAGCGATGCCTTGATGCCCCGTTATGGCGGCGCGGACGGGTTACGCTACGCGCTGCTCTTGTCCCTTGGCGCTTTTGCGTGGGGCGCGGCGCATCTTGTCCTGGCGGCCCGCAATTTCCATCGTGACCGGGTCGACTAGTGGTGCGATTCCAACGGATGGTTCCCATCTGTTGGAGAAATCGCATCACAGATTCAAATAACTAAGTGGTCCCCTTTTCCCAAACGGATGGATTTATCCGTTTGGGGCGGACCACGAGGGCCCGGACCTGGAACGTTTTCAGCAAAAAATGCCTAGGCTTTTGCAATTTGGAAACGCGGCAAATCGAGACCTCCAGAGCCACGTTCACCGACTCAGATTGAAATGACGCGCAATAGCGCGCCCGTGGTCACTTTCCGGGTGACGAGGCCACCATGACGCTGCTACATATGGCCGGTGGATGCAAACGACCGCCGCGCCGTGGCTTGAGGGCAAGACCTCCTTTACCGTCCTTCTCGGCGAGAAGGCTCTTCGTCTTATGAATGAAACCGGCCACACGCAAAGCATGACTGACAGGCCCCTTTGACGGGGTCGAATTTGGAAAGGCGGCCCGCAATGCCCGTTACCCCCAAACAACTCGCCCATGTGGTTTATCGCACCCGCCGGTTCGCAGAGATGCTCGACTGGTACGCAACCGTATTCGACGCACGGATACAGTATCGCAACGAAGCGCTCGCGTTTCTCACCTTCGATCACGAACACCACCGCTTCGCCCTTGCCGACCTTAATGTCATCCGGCCCGAAGGGGCGGGCGGGAAGGACGATCGCGGCATGGTCGGGGTTGATCATGTCGCGTGGGAATATGGTTCGCTTACCGAGTTGCTGGAGAATTACGCCGAACTCAAGGCCAAGGGGATCATGCCTTACTGGTGCGTCAACCACGGGATGAGCGCCTCGCTCTATTACGCCGACCCCGATGGCAACCAGATGGAATTCACCGTCGACTGCCTGTCGAGCAAGGCTGACTGCACTGCCTATTTTCAGAGCGGTGCGCTCGAAAGGAATCCGGTCGGCGTCGAATATGATCCGGAAGACTGGCTGGCGCGCCTGCGCAGCGGCACACCAGAAGCCAAACTGCTCGCGATCGACAGTGATGGCGAAGTATCGCCCATTCGCGGTGAAATGCTGGGCATGCGGGCGTGAAATTGCGTCGGTGCGGGCGGCGCGCCCAGCAACAATCGCATAGCCTCGCGATCTGCATGCGAAGGGAGCATCGGCCATGAGCCATGAGGTCAACCGCATCGCCAGACTGGTGGCGGACTATACTGCCGCGTGGAACAGCCATTCGCCAGCCGCCGTCGCAGGTTTCTTCGCCGAAAGCGGATCGATCGTCGTGAACGCCGGCGAGACCTACACCGGACAGGAAGGTGTCATGCGGCTGGCGGCCGACTTCTTCAACGACGTGCCCGATCTCTTGCTGCGCTGTGATGGGGTCCGCTGCTCGGGCAGGCATGTCCTTTATCCGTGGACTTTCACCGGCACTCATTCCGCGACAGGAAAGCCGCTCGAAATCAGCGGTTGGGAAGAATGGGATCTCGACGAGAGCGACAGCATCCTGTTCTCGCGCGGCTGGTTCGATATGCGGGACTATGCCCGTCAGGCCGGCCTCGATCAGGAGCCGGAGGAGGAAATCTAGTGGTCCGCCGCAAACGGATACGGTTGGCCCTGGAAAATGCGACAAAGACAAACCTCAAGCAAAATGACGATTCTTTTAAAGCGCATTTTGCTCTCGTGGTCCCTCGCCGCGATAGACTACCATCGCGAGCCCTTGGGTCTGGCGCCTGCTGTCATAGCCGACAAGACGGATATGGTGGCCGGGATTGGCGTTGCGGCAGGCGTTGAGCGCGCTCATCACCGCATCCACCTCGCGCTCGCCAAACAGCGGCAGCTTCCACATATACCAATAATCGATGGCCGCCCGCGCAGGCTCCACATGCTCGATGGCGCAGCTCCAGCCCTTGCTCAGCATATAGGCCACCTGGCCACGGATCGCCGCCGCGTCCAACGCTGGAAGATAGGAAAAAGTGCCGAGCTTTTTCGACGCCGCAACGCCGGCGCGGGAGGGGTAATCGCGGATTTCGAGGGTCATGGGCTTTGCCTTTCCATTCTCAATGCTTCAACTGGCGACGGCGTCGAGCTTGTCCACCACGTCGAATTCGAACTTGATTTCCTTCCAGGTCTCCATGGCGGCGGCAAGCTCCGGCGCATGCTTGGCCGCCTCGCTTAAGATGGCGCGCCCCTCGCGCTCCAGCGCGCGGCCTTCGTTGCGCGCCTTGACGCAAGCCTCCGCCGCCACCCGGTTGGCCGCCGCGCCGGCGGCGTTGCCCCAAGGGTGGCCGAGGGTGCCGCCGCCGAACTGCAACACCGCATCGTCGCCGAAAATCGCTACCAGGGCTGGCATGTGCCAGACATGGATCCCGCCCGAGGCCACCGGCAGCATGCCCGGCATGTGGCCGAAGTCCTGGTCGAAGAAAATGCCGCGCGCCCGGTTTTCGGGAATGAATTTTTCCCGCATGACATCGATCCAGCCCAAGGTCGCGGCGCGGTCGCCCTCCAGCTTGCCAACCACGGTGCCGGAATGAAGATGGTCGCCGCCCGACAGGCGCAGACATTTGGCGAGCACCCGGAAATGGATGCCGTGATGGGGGTTGCGGTCGATGACCGCGTGCATCGCGCGATGGATGTGCAGCAGCATGCCATTGTCGCGGCACCAGTTGGCGAGCGAGGTGTTGGCGGTAAAGCCGGCGGTAAGGAAATCGTGCATGATGATCGGCATGCCGAGGTCCTTGGCGAAGACGGCGCGCTTGTACATCTCCTCGACCGTCGGCGCGGTGACGTTGAGATAATGGCCCTTGCGCTCGCCGGTTTCCGCTTCCGCCTTTTTGACCGCCTCGGCGACGAACTCGAAACGCTGGCGCCAACGCATGAAAGGCTGGGAATTGATGTTTTCATCGTCCTTGGTGAAGTCGAGGCCGCCGCGCAGGCATTCATAGACGGCGCGGCCGTAATTCTTCGCTGACAGCCCCAGTTTAGGTTTAATCGTGCAGCCCAGAAGCGGCCGGCCGTATTTGTTGAGCTTGTCGCGCTCGACGGCGATGCCATTGGGCGGCCCGCCGCAGGTCAACACATAGTGGAGGGGAAAGCGCACGTCCTCGAGGCGCAGGGCGCGGATCGCCTTGAAGCCGAAGACATTGCCGACGAGCGAAGTCAAGACATTGACCACCGAGCCTTCCTCGAAAAGGTCGATGGGGTAAGCGACAAAAGCGTAAAAGCAGCTCTCGTCCCCGGGCACGTCCTCGATGGCGTAGGCGCGACCCTTGTAATAATCGAGGTCGGTCAACAGGTCGGTCCACACCGTGGTCCAGGTGCCGGTCGAGGATTCGGCGGCGACGGCGGCGGCCGCTTCCTCGCGCGGCACGCCGGGCTGCGGGGTGATCTTGAAACACGCCAAAAGATCGCTGTCCGCCGGCGTATAGTCCGGCGCCCAATAGGTCTCGCGATAGGCCTTGACGCCCGCGTCATAGGTTTTTGTCGCCATTTTTGTCTCTCCTTATCTAAGCTTCATGCCGCTGCCTGTGGCGCGGTGGATTTTGGATGCGCCGCCACCGCGCGATAACGCGCCGCCATCGCCGCGAGGGAAAGCGGCTTGATTTTCGATGCCTGGCCGGCAGCGCCGAATTGCGTGAAGCGCGCCGTGCACAGCGCCTGCATGGCGCCCCGCGCCGGCGTCAAGAATTTACGCGGGTCGAATTCGGCCTTGTTTTCCATGGCGACCCGGCGAAACTGCGCGGCCATGGCAAGACGGCAGTCGGTGTCGATATTGACCTTGCGCACGCCATGCTTGATGCCGCGCTGGATTTCCGCGACCGGCACCCCCCAGGTCTGGGGCATGGCGCCGCCATGGGCGTTGAAAAGCGCCTGCAACTCCTGCGGCACGCTGGAGGAGCCGTGCATCACCAGATGCACGTCGGGAAGGCGGGCATGGATCGCTTGCGCCACCTCCATGGCGAGGATGTCGCCATCCGGCTTGCGGGAAAATTTATAGGCGCCGTGCGAGGTGCCCATGGCGATGGCAAGGGCGTCGACGCCAGTCCGCGCGACGAAATCGACGGCTTGCTCGGGGTCGGTGAGAAGCTGGGACTTCGCCAAGGCCCCTTCGGCGCCGTGGCCGTCTTCCTGCTCCCCTTCACCGGTCTCGAGGGAGCCCAGGCAGCCCAGCTCGCCCTCCACCGACACCCCCACAAGATGCGCCATGTGCGCGACCTTGGCGGTGATCGCCACATTATAGGCATAGGAAGCCGGGGTCTTGCCGTCCTCCATCAAGGAGCCATCCATCATCACGCTGGTGAACCCCGCTTGGATCGCCGATAGGCAGGTCGCCTCGCCATTGCCATGGTCCTGGTGAAGACAAATGGGAATGGCGGGGTGCAGCGCTTCCGCCGCCTCCACCATTTTTGCGAGCATGATATCGCCGGCATAGGCGCGGGCGCCGCGGCTGGCTTGCAGGATGACCGGCGCATCCACCGCTTGCGCCGCCTCCATGATGGCGAGCACTTGCTCCATATTGTTGATGTTGAAGGCGGGAACGGCATAGCCATGCTCTGCCGCGTGGTCGAGAAGCTGTCTTAAGGTGATGCGGGCCATGGTCTTCCTTCCTCATGCAAGGCGCGCGCGGACGGCCTTCGCCACCTGCTCGGGCGTGAAGCCGAAATATTTGAAGAGGGCGTCGGCGGGGGCGGAGAGGCCGAAGCCGGTCATGCCGATCATCGCGCCGCGGGGGCCGACGAGGCCCTCCCAGCCCTGGGCGACGCCTGCTTCCACGG